>NZ_LN831776.1:5284717-6602146 GCF_000981585.1 Paenibacillus riograndensis SBR5 | reverse complement strand
ATATCCGTTACGATAGGGTGCCTGAAGCAGGATAACCGTGAAGCTTATATTTTGGTATAATAAAAAGGACGTTACATTAATACGGAGGAAAGCTGGTAATCACCGATGAATCCAAACGACAGCATTTACGACAATCTGGGAGGCGCGGAAGGGGTTCACCGGCTGGTTGAGTCCTTTTACGCCAAGGTGCAGCTTCATCCGCGGCTCGGCCCCCTGTTTCCGGCAGATATTACTCCTGTAATGGAGAAACAGTATCAATTCCTGAGTCAGTTTTTTGGCGGACCGGCGCTCTACTCAGAGCTGCATGGACATCCGATGATGAGAGCAAGACATATGCATATCCCTATTACACCGGAACGTGCGGAGGAATGGCTGGAGTGCATGAATGAGGCGCTGGAGGAAACGGGTGTGGAGGAGCCGCTGCGTGCGTTTGTGTTAAGCCGTCTTGCGGGCCCTGCGCACCATTTTGTCAACATGCCCCAGGAGTAACGCGTAGTTGATCGTGAAAGGATGAGGGCATTGCCAGAATTAATACCGCTGTACACTATTAAGGTGATCTGCTGTAATTGTGAACAAGAATTTACAACCTCAAGAGTCCGTCCCAGCCTCAAAAAGGCTGTCCGGCGCGATGCGGACTTCTGCTCCTATTACAAGAACGAGAATCCCGATTATTACGTCGTGCGCGTCTGCCCGAGCTGCGGCTTCGCCTCCACCGAGAATTCTGCGGACAAGCTGGCGGACTGGCAGCGCAAATCATTCCGCGAGCAGGTGGGAAGCCGCTGGGTTCCCAGGGATTTCGGAGATAAGCGCAGCTGGGAGATTGCACTTGAGACCTACAAGCTGGCGCTGCTCTGTGCCCAGAGCATCAAAGACAAGGACCGGATTATCGCCAGTCTTTTGCATCATATTGCCTGGATGTACCGGTATCAAGGGGATATCGAGCAAGAGCAGCGTTTCCTGCGCTATTCGCTCGACATGTACATCAAGGTCTACGAAAACGATGGCATTGGCGGAAACGATGCCCGTCTAATGTATCTGATTGGTGAGCTGAACCGCCGGATCGGCGAATTTTCCAACGCAGTGAAGTGGTTTTCACGCCTGATCAATGATCAGAAGATCATGGATGCCGCAATGATCCGGGCAGCCCGGGAGCAGTGGGCGCTTTTAAGGGAACAGATGAACGGAGGCGAGCCGGAGGAAGACGGGCTGCCTTCCGGTACATAAGGCAAAGCACACCAGGATCTTTGTCCTGGTGTGCTTATCAGACATGCGTAAAAAGGAACACAAATGCAGTGCCTGTGCCGCAATATCAGCGGACAGCCCGGTCAAACAGCAGGTAGTCTGCATCCGTGTCGATAACGGTCAGACTCGTTTTGCAGCAGGGGAAGACCAGCAGCTTTTTTTTACCTTCGCGGACGTTCTGCAGCTCTTTCGGTTTCATGGGCAGAATAACGTTCTCCTTGTCGCAGAACGGACAATACTGCACATAGAGGTCTTCCAATAAAATGTCATAAGGCCAGGTGTGGCTGAATGGAATCATTGCTCGCCCTTCTCGGGCGCCTCAGCCGCTGAGCTGCTGTCGGTGGTGTCCTGACTCTGTTTCTTGGATAATTCTGCAATCTTTTGCAGCAAAATATGTTGAGGCATATGCATCAAGTGTTCCAGCGGAACGCCGAGTTGTTTGGCTAGGGTAACCGCCGTCTCCGGCGAGATTTGCAGTGGCTTCATGAGATGACCTCCTTGTAAATGTGCAGCTTTTGTAATTCACTTTACCATGGCCGCAGACCAAACACAAAAACCAAATGTAAACATAGGAAAGGTGAGATACAATGAAACAGCCTTTATCATTGACCTGGGATCTGGATTCTATATTTCCGGGAGGCTCAGCCTCGGCGGAATTCGAGCATTTTTTGAAGCAGCTGGAAACGGACATTGGGGTATTGGATCAGCAGGTTGCGGCGGCTGCATCACCGGCGAATATCGAGTCCACCAGGCAACTGGATGATGTAATAGCGCTGCTGCAGAGCTGTTCCGGCCGGCTGGTACAGGCATCCGAGTTCGCCGGATGTCTGGGTGCCCAGAACCAGCAGGACAAGGGAGCCGTACGGTTATCCTCCAAGGTTGCAGGCCTGCGGGCAGATTTCGAGGGAGTCAGCTCCAAGTTCGATGATGTGCTGCGCCAAACCTCTGATGAGGTATGGCAGGAGTGGATGGCCCGCCCAGAGATTGCCCCCCTGAAGTTCGTGCTTAGCGAGAGCCGTGATCTAGCCCGGGAAAAAATGAGTCCTGAGCTGGAGGCATTTGCGCTTGCGCTGGCCGTTGACGGCTACCATGGCTGGAGCGAGCATTACGAAACGATTGTCGGGTCCATACAGATTCCTTATGAGGATGAAGAGGGGACCAGGCTGCTCTCTGCCGGACAGGCCTTCAATAAGCTTGACGATCCCGATCCCAAGGTCCGGGAGGCGATGTTCGGCAAATGGGAAGAAGCCTGGGGCAGCGCTGCGGACTATTGTGCGGATACCCTCAATCATCTTGCCGGGTTCCGTCTGAATCTGTACAAAGGCCGCGGCTGGGAGGATGTGCTGAAGGAGCCGCTGGCCATTAACCGTATGTCGCATAAATCGCTGGATACGATGTGGGATGTCATCACCAAAGCCAAGCCGGCGCTGGTCTCCTACTTGAGCCGCAAAGCCAAGCTGCTTGGACTGGAATCGCTGTCCTGGGTGGATGTGGAGGCTCCCGTAGGCGAGTCCTCCGGCAAAATCCCCTATGATCAGGCAGCAAAAGACATTGTGGCACAATTCCGCAATTTCAGTCCGAAGCTGGCGGATTTTGCTGAACATGCTTTCGACAGCAATTGGATCGAAGTCGAAGACCGTCCAGGCAAACGCCCCGGCGGATTCTGCGTATCTTTTCCGGAGAGCAAGGAATCACGCATTTTTATGACTTACAGCGGTACCCCGTCCAATGTGTCAACGCTGGCGCATGAGCTTGGCCATGCCTATCATTCCTATCTGCTGGAGGATCTCCCGGTATTCAATCAAAACTATGCTATGAATGTCGCGGAGACTGCTTCAACCTTTGCAGAGGTCATTGTGGCTGATGCCCAGGTGAAGGCTGCTGCAAGCAGCGGGGAGAAGATTGCCCTGCTCGAAGCAAAAATCCAGAACAGTGTAGCCTTCTTCATGAATATCCACGCCCGCTTTTTGTTCGAAACCCGTTTTTATGAGAAGCGGAAGCAGGGGCTTGTAAATGCCGAAGAGTTGTCGGCACTGATGGTTGAAGCGCAGAAGGAAGCCTTCTGCGGGATTCTTTCCGAATACCATCCGCATTTCTGGGCGTCCAAGCTGCATTTTTATATTACGGATGTCCCATTCTATAACTTCCCTTATACCGTTGGTTACATGTTCAGTACAGGACTGTACAAGATCGCGCTTCAAGAAGGGACTTCCTTTGCCGATAAGTATGACAGCCTGCTGCGCGACACGGGCATCATGACGCTTGAGGACCTGGTGCAGAAGCACCTTGGTGTTGATCTGACTCAGCCGGATTTCTGGCAGGGCGCAGCCGATTTGATCATCGCCGATATCAACGAATTTATGAAATTGACGGAGCCTTCGGCCTGAAAAGTTTGTCAGAACCAAGACAGTTCATCTTTTCCCAGGCAACCGTGAAGGCTTGAGAACCTTGTATTAATGCGCAAGGCCCCTGTAAAGGGGTCTTTTTTTATGCTGGAATGCTGTCGAAATAAGACGATTGGTAGAAGGTTATATACAATAAAATAACGCAAATTACGCATATATAGGGATAAACACCCATTTATGTTGAATTATGTTGAAGGCTTGTACTTAGTGGCCTATAATGAGCCTAAAGCCTTATATAAAGGCTGCTAAGAAGCAGATTTTGTAGGAAAATGAAACAAGGAGTTTTGACTCACTTACACCTATTTTCAAAACTTTTAGGAGGATACACATGTTAAGAACGGAACAACTTTCACTGGCAAGACAGATTGACCTGGTATTTAAGGAACTGCAGGAGGAACTGTCAGGGCTGTCTTCCGGCACAGTCTTTGTACAAATCAGAAATAACGTCATAGGCAAGTTCGGAATACGCCACAATCCCCTGGCCGGCCGAAGCGGAACGTTCGCTGCAGAACAGGAAGGGCTGAATACCGTACAGCAATCTTCTTTCCGGCTTATGGCTCTGGAGAGCCTGAAATACAAGCGGCGCTGGACGCACGGTGAAATCAGCTATGAATTTGCCGTCCGCCAGGGGATGGTAGTGGTGGATGCCACACTGGAATCCAATTACAATATGGCTAATCTGATGATCCGCTATCCACGAAATGTCCAATCCGACAAGCCCGATCAATTTTACGGTTGAGTTATACATATAGATGTGCATAAACAAAAGCCCTCCTGCACTTCGGCGAGAAGCGCGGGAGGGCTGTTAAACAGGTCCGCATCAGGCATTCAGCCTGGCGGGATACTTATGATAAGGCTGTTACTGCGAACGACCAGACAGTTGCTGCTCTGCCAGTTGCACCAGACGTTTGGTGATGTATCCTCCCAAAGAACCGGTTTCGCGGGAAGTATAGTTCCCATAATAACCGTCAGCTGGGATTGTTACTCCAAGCTCCTGTGCTGCTTCATATTTCAACTGCTGCAGCGCTGCAGTCGCTTGTGGAACGACCAGGTTATTGGAACGGCTACCGCGACCTTGTTGACCTGCTTGACCCATGTTTGTTCACCTCCTTCGCCCGTTGTGAAGATAGTATGGGCGCTGGGAGAGAAATTCATGCACGGGTTCAGGAGATTTTAAGGGTGGTAATTATATGAAATTTATAGTTCGGGACTGACTACCTCTAGACTGCTTGAGACCGCAAGGGTCTGCCGGGGCTCCAAGGTAATGATGCCTGTAAAAGCATCATCTTTGCCGAGGTTGGGCCCGTCGGGAAGCCAAGTATAGGGCTCAATGCACAGATATTGGTCTGCCGTTCCATTGGTGTACACCACCCAGTGGCGGAAGTATTCCTGGTCGGCCGAATAGCGCAGGACGTAGCCGTCATCCCTTGCCAGCACTGCCTCGGCGGGCTGCTGATCACCTATGCGCAGCACAGTGTCCAGATTGATTCCCTGAAGTCCTAAGCCCTGATTCAGGGTCTCCAGCTCACCGAGAGGCAGGAGATTGCCGCTTGTCAGTAGTTCATCGTTCAATTCATAGACATTTTCGGCGGGAAGCTGAAGCTTCCAGCGCCCGGGCTCGCCATCAATCATAAACCAGGTATGATAGCCGATTCCAAAAGGGACACGGGCTGTTCCCTGATGGGTAATCTTTAGGGTTTGCCTGAAACGGTTATCCTGCAGCCGGAACGTCATCTCGAGCTTCAGAGGAACGGGGAACTGCTCCATCCAGCGGGGATCATCTGCGGTATTGAATTCAGTAGTCACCGCGCAGCCTTCCTCGTCTTCTTCAATATCACTGACGCACCAGGCTTGTGTCCGGTGCAGGCCGTGAATGTGGTGGCCTCCCGCTGTATTCTGCTCGAACTGATAGGTCCTGCCTTCGAACTGAAATTGCCCCTGGCGGATGCGGCCGGGCGGAATCAGGAGCGGCATGCCGAAATGATAAGGCTTCTGAAGGTAATAGGAGAGGTCGCTCTCTTCCGGCTTGCGAAGAATTTCACGGTTTTGCTTACGGTCCCACAATGAAATAACGTTGTTACCCAGTCGCGGCAAAAGCGTGACTTCCAGCTCACGGCTATGCAAAATATAAGTATCATAACCGCCCCACTGCCCTTTGGTCACCTGTTTCATGAGAAGTATGCTCCTTTGATTAGCTGTAATCGGATAGACACGGATACCCTTATCATACCAGATTTATGTACTTGTGGTTAGTCATTTGACAACTTCTCCGGTTCGCACTATGATGAATGCATTCATGAAAATGACAATGCGATGACAGGGACAAGTAGGCGGGAGAAGCACCTTCAGAAAGCCGGTGGTTGATGCGAACCGGCGGTTCACTCCAGGCTGAATGGACCCATGAGCGCCGTGCTCGAACAAGCTTCAGGCTTAAGTAGACCGGCCGGCTCTTCCCCGTTAACGGAAGTCAAGGCTGTTGCGGCAGACCTCCGGGAAGAGGCTGCGCACGGCGAATAAGGGTGGCACCACGGTCTCACGTCCCTTGCGGATGTGGGGCCTTTTTGCGTGCTGCGGTTCAAGTACAAACATAAACCGGAGGGAATATTATGGCTAAAAAAGTGTTGTCCGGCATCCAGCCCAGCGGTTCACTGACCCTGGGGAATTACATCGGTGCGATCAAAAATTTCGTCAAACTGCAAGAGGAGCATGAATGCTACTTTATGGTTGTTGATCTGCATGCCATCACCGTCTCACAGGACCCTGCCGCGCTGCGTGAAAATTCAGAATCTGTGGCGGCGCTGTATCTTGCGGCTGGAATCGATCCCAAAATTTCCAATGTCTATATGCAATCGCACGTACAGCAGCATGCGGAACTGGGCTGGATTATGACCACCCTTACAGCGATGGGGGAGCTGGAACGGATGACCCAGTTCAAGGACAAATCTTCAGGCAAAGATTCCGTAGGTGCAGGTTTGTTCGTGTATCCTTCGCTGATGGCTGCCGATATACTGGTCTACAATGCCGATCTGGTCCCGGTGGGGGAAGACCAGAAGCAGCATCTGGAGCTGACGCGTGATTTGGCAGGACGCTTCAACCACCGTTTTGGTGATTTCTTCACGGTTCCGGAGCCTTACATTCCTGAAGTCGGTGCACGGATTATGTCCCTGGATGACGGTACCAAGAAGATGAGCAAAAGCAACCCGAATCCGGGCAGCTATATCGCCCTGCTGGACCCGCCTGATGTGATCCGCAAAAAAATAAGCCGCGCCACAACCGACTCAGGCCGTGAGGTTATCTTTGATCCGGCGAATAAGCCTGAGATCAGCAACCTGATGAGTATCTATGCTGAATGCTCCGGAATGACCCTGCAGCAGATTGCCGACCGGTATGAGGGTCAAATGTATGGCGGCTTCAAAAAGGATCTGGGCGAGGTTCTGGTGGCTGCGCTTGAGCCTCTCCAGCAGAAATACCGGGAGATCCGCAGCTCCGGCGCCCTGAGCGATATTCTCGCTGAAGGAGCAGAACGCGCCCGCGGAGTCGCCGCCCAGACGCTCGCTGGTGTCAAAGAGAAGATGGGATTCCTGCCGCTGCGCTAGGAAGACTGGTGCGTCTTGGCCTCCGCCTTGCGTCTCAGTCTGGCTTTGAGGATGAAGCCCCAGCCAATATTCAAAATGCACAAGACCCCCAACAGCAGCGCCAGCCAAATATTAGTACTTATGGAGATGGAGGCTGCAGTCAGGAGGAGAATGGAAGAAACTGCGAACCAGAGGGATAAGCCTTTACCCATAAACGTCAGCCTTCTTTCCTTTGTTTATTTGATGAACTGAACGATTTTCAATTTTCCCGCTGCGTATTTTCTGCACAGCGGGATTTTATATTTATATGTTCCACGACACAAATCATCCTTATGTTTCGGCTTGTGTTAAAGTGAAAACGCTTTATGGTGATTGTGCCCTATGCGCCGGCGGGCGTCAAGGGATGAGTTTTCATCATTGTGAAGGTTTCCGGTTCAAACAACAAAAAGCGTCCGCCGAAACGGACGCCCCGCCTGCAAAACCTAAAGCTACATGGAACCCGGATCGATGGCGAACCGTTCATCCAGCTTCTCGCTGCTTAGCCAGCCCACATAGGTGTTAAGTGGATGATATTGGCTGTCCATAACCAGTACTGCAACAAACGGGAATTGCTTGCGGTGTAAATAACGGACATCCCCCCAGCGTACAATATAACCGGAGGGAAGTTCCTCGACCTCGGCTACCGCGTAGGAGGTAAAGTACAGAAAGGCTTTAATATCGGGATGGCTTTTGGAATGTTCAACGGCGGGGTGAGTGGAGCATACCGCATGCTTGAACCATTCAAGCCGTCCGCTGTTCAGCAGGCCGATAATATAACTGCCGTCGGGCTTGGCTTTGACCACATTCCAGCGTGCAGGTGATATGGTCGGAATGACAAAATAGCGTTCACCGGGGCTATGATGGATATCCTTGGTCTTGAGTTTCCTTGTCAGCCGGGCGTGCACCAGTGTCCGCCAAATATAATAAAGCGCGATGCAGGCATACAGGGTAATGAATAACGGAGCCGGCGGAACGAACCCGCTGATCCAGAGAATGATGGCCGCTACATGGCTGCCAAATATAAACGGATCAAAGATGTGGATAATGTTCCAGGCGATCCATTTCTCCGTAAACGGACGCGCGGCCTGCGTGCCATAAGTATTGAACAGATCGGTGAATACATGAACAGCCACGCCGATGAAGCTCCACAGGGCGATATGGCTCAGATCATGTAGCTCTGTGAACCCGAAGACCGGTCCAATAACCAAAGTGATCAGGGCAGGCCACAACAGTAAGAACGGCAGTGAATGTGTGATTCCCCGATGGTTGCGGATATACAGCGCGTTGTCCTTCAAACGCAGTGCGGTATCGGCATCGGGTGCTTGAGAGGCCAGTACGGTGGCGACCATGACAGCCCCGGCCAAAGTCGGCTGGGAGGCAACGACGGGATCGACGAAGGACAGTCCAGCGAGTCCCAGGCCCATAACGAAATGTGTAGCGGTATCCATTTGGTCAGATCTCCTTTGTACGGAAGTTCTCTATTAATAACTACCCAATTTGACGTCCAGTTATTTAGGGGGGGATAAAATAAATATTGTCACGCAATTGTCAAATTGATGAACATATTGGCCGATGATTGTCAAACTCTTTTCGGGTTTGATATGATAAAGTTAACAGCAGAGTGAATAATATTCTCAACTGAGAACGTTAATTCCGATTTTATGCTCCGGCGGAACGTAGAAGTCCCTTAGAAGGAGGAACACTAATCGTGGACAATCAATTGAGATATCAAGCTTCTTCGGATTCCGCAGCTTTGTCTGCCAAATCACCCAAAGAAGGTGCCGGCTGGCGCGATTTTATTACGGTAACTAAGCCCGGTATTATCCGTTCGAATCTGATCGCAGCTTTTGCGGGATACTGGGTGGCGTCAGGCTGGGATGTGCAGTATGGACGGTTGATCCTGACCCTGCTCGGAACGATGCTGGTCATGGCTTCTGCCTGTGTGTTCAATAACTATTTCGACCGTGATCTGGATATGAAAATGGAAAGAACACGCGAACGCGGTCTGCCAACGGGTAGACTGAAGCCGCAAACGGTGCTGATCTACGCCATAGGCCTTGGCATAGCCGGTCTTGCTGTGCTGTTTGCATTTTGCGGCGTGCTTGCCGGAATCTTCGGCATCGTCGGCATGTTTGTATATGTAGTAGTGTACACCCTTTGGCTCAAAAGAACATCTACGTGGAGTACATCGGTAGGGGCCATCTCGGGCGCGATGCCTCCGGTTATCGGTTATGTGGCTGTTACCGGGGCAGTTGACCTGGGGGCCTGGCTGCTGTTCGCGATGTTGTTCCTGTGGCAGCCGCCGCATTTCTGGGCGCTCGGCATCCGCCGCAAGGAAGAGTACCGCGCAGCGGGTTTTCCGCTGCTGCCGGTAGTCAAGGGCACGCGGCGCACGAAGTTTCAAATGATTCCTTATGTAGCGCTGCTGCTGCCCATTCCGGTATTGATGTATGTTTATGATTACGCAGGCATCTTTTACCTGGTTATTTCTGCGGGATTGTCGCTTGCCTGGCTGTACCTGACTTTAAAGGGATTCAGAGCGAAGGATGACGACGCTTGGGCGAAACAGAATTTCTTTTTCTCCATTAATTACCTGACAGTCAGTCTGATTGTGCTTGTACTGAATACGATTCACGGTTAAGGGGGAGAGTGTCCTGTGCAGACCTTGAAGCGCTACAAATGGACGTGGCTGATGCTGCTGGTCGCCTTGGGTTTGGCGGTTTATCTGGCATTCGGTTATTGGAACAAAGGAAATGACAAACTGCCTGTAATCGGAGAGGTGCAGGACTTCTCGCTTGAAAACGTGGATGGCAGGCCAATCACGCTGGCGGATACGGAAGGAAAGCCCAGACTCGTCTATTTCTTCTTCACGGAATGCCCGGATGTCTGCCCCATCACTACCTTTATGCTGTCGCAGACACAGGATCTGCTGAAAAAAGACGGCAGCTTCGGCAAGGATGTGGAATTCGTCTCCATTTCGTTTGACCCCTTGAATGATACGCGTGAAGCGATTAAGGCGTTTGCGGACCGCTTTCATGCGGACTACAGCGGCTGGTATTTTCTGCGGGGGGATCAGGAGCAGGTCCGTACGCTGGCGGCTGATTCCTTCAAGGTCTTGATTTACGGGGACAACAAGGATAACTTTGCCCATGCCAACCTAATCGGTCTGGTGGACCGGAACAACCGGCTGCGGGGATTGTATGATGCCGGAGATACGGAGAACGTGACCCCGGAATTTTTGGCCGGTGCGCTGAAGAAATTGGCCCGCGAATCATAATATGTAAGAAAATAGCGCCTTGTTCGAATTCTTGCATGTGATGCAAGATACGGATTAGGCGTTTTTTTTGTTGGAAACGGAGATTTCCTATTGTGCGGAGAAACCCGGGGTAAGGTAAAGTGGAATTAGTATACTTAAATGAAACCAAAAAGACCCTTGAAGGGGGAATAGTGGGAAAAAGTACACTTAATATGAACAAATTCGCGGGTAAGCGTGCGAATGGGGCAGATTAGTTGTCCTTTTTCCACTTAACGTTTGCGGGGAGGCGGGATGGAGGGAATTAAGTTTACTTTTTCCACTTGGATTAGTTGCTGGTCTAGCCGGGTGAAGTGTGAGAAGGAATGTTTCACCTGGCTGGGCGGATTGCCGGGGAACAACGGTAGAAATGCCGTTGTTGAAGCGTTGAAGGCCGGATTGTGCGGAAACAGCGGTAGAATTGCCGTTGTTAAAGCGGCGGCCCGCTTATGGTGGAATGAGAGGTACTTTTACCTCTGATTTGGCCCGGCGGCCCGCTTATGGCGGAATGAGAGGTACTTTTACCTCTCATTTGGCGCGGCAGCCCGCTTTCGGCGGAATGAGAGGTACTTTTACCTCTGATTTGGCCCGGCGGCCCGCTTATGGAGGAATGAGAGGTACTTTTACCTCTCATTTGGTGCGGCGGCCCGCTTATGGAGGAATGAGAGGTACTTTTACCTCTCATTTGGTGCGGCGGCCCGCTTATGGAGGAATGAGAGGTACTTTTACCTCTCATTTGGTGCGGCGGCCCGCTTATGGAGGAATGAGAGGTACTTTTACCTCTCATTTGGTGCAGCGGCCCGCTTATGGAGGAATGAGAGGTACTTTTACCTCTGATTTGGCCCGTCGGCCCGCTTATGGCGGAATGAGAGGTACTTTTACCTCTCATTTGGCGCGGCAGCCCGCTTTCGGCGGAATGAGAGGTACTTTTACCTCTCATTTGGCCCGTCGTCCCGCTTATGGAGGAATGAGAGGTACTTTTACCTCTGATTGGGCCCGTCGGCCTGCTTTGGCCCAACGGCCCGCTTGGGAAGGCCGGATTGCTGCTTTGTTCTACTGATGTGTGTTGGAGCGTCAGAATGAATGCTACGACTCCAAGTAAGGTAAAGGCTCAGGATAAATAATGAACTCCTCCAGCCCGGCTTTCTCCAGTTGGGTGATGCTGTATTCATCCGGGGTGCCTTCCACTCCGGCATAGCCTTTCCGGGTATAAATATGCACGGCATCCGGAAAAGCGTCGCGCAGAATGCCGCGGATTTTTTTGCCCGAGCTGTCATTATCCATGTAGAGGTAGACTTCCCCATCTCCTATTTTGCGCCGCAGTGTCTCCAGCTTGAGCGTATTCAGCGTGCCGAACGTACACTGGATGTCGACCTCTGGAGCAAGGATTCTCCGTAATCTGCTGCGGTCGTTTTTACCTTCGACAATGATGGTTATGGACATTTTCTGTCAACCTCCCCCGGTGTAATGTGTCTATGTCGATATTTTACCTAAGAGTCGTCATATTTAACAGCGAAAAGGCATACTGGATTTTCATTCCCCGGGAAATGTCGTAAAAAGAAACAATCACCCGGCTGCTGAACCGGGTGATTGTCGGGGAGTTGTCAATTCGGCAAATGCGGACAAAACCTAGAATATTCCCGCACTGAGGATGATAACCAGCAGAATGAAGAGCACCAGAATTGTACCTGTTGAAGTCCAGAATGCAGGAGCAACAGGAGCGGGGTTCGGGCCCGGACCGCAATATTCGCCCATCGAGAATTCACCACGCTTTCGGCTGAGGGGTGACTACAGTGTATATTATGTTTGTTGGATTAAAGCTGCCAGTGAACGGCTGTTGGCCTTCAGGCCGCCGGGCTGTTCCATTCCGGGTGGTAAGCAGGCTTGCCCGAGCCTCTGGGCGGGAGCAGCAGAATGGCGGTCATGAGCAGCACAAAGGCGATGAAGTACGGAGAGACGAAATCCCGCAGCTGCCCTGCTGCTACGGGACCGGCAAAGGCGCCCAGAGACATGGCAATCGATTGCAGCGAGAAAGTGCGGCCCATGCGCCCCGGCCCCCCAAGACTGATGAAGAGAGAAGCCATTGCCGGAAACAGCACCCCCTTGGCAGCACCAAGCAGGAAGAGAACCACTCCGGCAGGAATATGGCGGAAGGCGGCCAGAGTGAAAAAGCAAAGTGCCATGGCGAGGAGCGCCGCAGCGATTCTTATTCCCGGAGCAAACCTGTTCAGAAAAAGGAGGCTGAGCGTCACCAGCGCCCCCAAGCTAAGCAGTGACAGCAGGATGCCGGTTGAGATCATTCCTTCGCTGCCCTGTGACAGAGGCAGCTCAAAGAACAGCACGCCTTGGGAGCAGGAAACGAAGAAGGGCAGAAGGTAATAGCGGCGGGAGACCCGGGGGTTCTCACGGTCCGCAGCTTGTGCGGGGGAGTGCAGCGGCAGCGCAGGCTTGGCAGCAGACATGCTCTGCACCTGCTTCGGCACGCTGAATAATGCCATCACACCTGTGAGGATCAGCAGCCAGCCAAGTGTGGTGAACGTGCCGGAGTAGCCGGCTTTCGCCACAATAAAGGCGCCGGCCGCCGGAGAGACGACAGAGGCCAGCGTATGGACGATCCCATGGCCGGACATATATTTGCCCTGGGTCGCTGAATCGGAGGAGAGCGAAGCCAGCAGTGCCATGCAGGCCGGGGAGAGAAAGGCCAGCACAAATCCGCTGGCTGCGCGCAGCAGCAGCAGATGCCAGGGAAGCTGTGCGTGAGCCTGCATCAGCAGAATGGCTCCGGCCGCCGTGAGTGCGAAGACAATATAGCGGCGGCTGCCATTGCGGTCGACCAGCACACCGGCCAGCAGATTTCCGGGAAGATGCGTCAGCGAGTACATGCCCATCATCCACCCGATGAAAGCCGGCCCCGCCCCCAGAGAGATCGCAAAAGGTGTTAGGATGGGGTACTGGGCATGCAGGTCGAAGAAGGCCAGAAAGAGAAACAGGTATAGCCACAGCGCGGTTTTCAAGGAAAGCACCTCCACAGGGGCCCGTCTTTTGCACCGGTAAGGCGCGCACAGGCACTTTTTTCACAGGATAAATAATTAAAGGTTCATGCCATAAACAATCCTTCGGATTTCGCTGAACCGGGTGCGTTTCAGTAAAATGACGGCTAACCCGGCTCTTTTTATCTGTTGCTCCCGATAATGACCTACTTGTACTTTACGTGGGGTCAGGCAGGCTTATACCATTTTATTGAGGGCCTTTGCAGGAGGCCACTCAGGCCATGAATTATAAAGGTTATTCATGTATAATAATTATTAATTATGAAATGTTCCGGGGGCATGCGCCCTGCAGTGACGAAATTTGGCGATAGGGGTGTTGTGAAATTGATGGATCCGGCAGTGTGGTCACAATTTATTAGAGAGAATTGGCTGGTTATCGTTATTGCGCTTGTCCTGCTGTTTGCGGTAATTAACCTGGTTAAAACGGTGCTGAAATGGGCGATTGTAATTGTTATTGTTGTGGGCCTGTTCATCTACAGCGGGGTTACACTTGATCAAATTGGCAACGCTGTGAATAAGGTGACAGATGGAACGGTAAGTACGCTGAAGAAAGAAGCGCAGGAAGTCATGCTGAAGGAAGCGCAGGAAGCTACATATACCTCCGGGGGCGACGGCTCCTTTACGATTACAACACCTAATCTTGAGCTGAAGGGTGCGGCTGGAGAGGACAAGGTTGAAGTGACTTTCCGCGGGGTGAGCCTCGGGAAATGGAGCATTACGGACACGACCAAAACGTTCATAGACGAAGCCCGGAAGAACCAGTGAGATTCAGGCGGATATTTGCAGCCCGTTTGAATCTGCATACACAGGAAAGGAGGGACAAACATGCTTAACGGATGGATAGACAGCCTCAGTAATGCCAATATGATCTCCATCCTGCTGGTGGTGGTTGTCCTTTTCTCGCTGCTTCAGGGCTGGAGCAGAGGCTTCACAAGGGCGGCAGGGGGATTATTCGGGATGCTCGGGAACGGAGTGCTTACCATTCTGGCGCTCGCCATGGGCATTCCGGCGGCGATGTATCTGTCTCCGGCCGCAGCAGCCTGGGCTGAAGGAATTGCACTGCCGGACACAACGCTCAGCGGCTGGCAGCAATTATATTACACTGCCGTCTCGGTTTTAGCGGGATCGCCCTTTGTGCGTTTTCTGCTGCTTCTGTTGATCTCTTACAGCCTGATCCGGCTTCTGCTTGGACTGCTGTTCATGCTCCTGCCGTTCCGGCTGCCCCGCTTCCGGGCCAGGGCAGCGGACCGGAAGCCTACGCCAACCAGCCGTCTCAGCGGTGCGCTGATCGGCGGTGTGATTGGGCTTGTGCGCGGGCTTATCCTGGTGCTTGCCCTGTACATTGGCGTCGGTCTGAATCCGGACAGCGGCTTCAGCCGGTATGTAGAGTCCTCCCCGATTTACAGCCAGAGCGCGGCTGCGGTGTTCGAGCCGCTTGCCGGTGAAGAGGTGCGCAGCAAGCTGCCGGTGCTGACCCAAGCGGTGGCCGATGAGATGAACGATATTTTGCGGCGGAAATATGAAGTGATTGATCATGAAATTTCGCCCGATATTGTGGGAGCTGCGGCCGATATCGCCGGACAAGCCAAGGGGGAAGAGGACAAGGCCAGACGGCTGTACGACTGGATAGGCTCACGGATTGCCTATGATTACGGCAAAGCAGAGAACTATGAGCAGAACCGGATCTGGCATGAGCAGACGCCCCAGGATACCTTCGATACCCGGCTTGGCGTGTGCATAGATTATGCCCGCCTCTATGCCGTGATGGCCCGTTCGCAGGGACTTCAGGTGCGCGTAGTCACAGGCCAGGGGTACGATGGTCAAGGCGGGCATGGCCCTCATGCCTGGAATGAGGTGTACCTGCCGGACAGGCAGGCCTGGATACCGCTGGATTCGACATGGGCCAGCAGCGGGGACTGGTTCGACAGCAAGGATTTTGAGAAAACCCACATTAAAGAAGATGTGCTCTGAGAAGGGAGCGTCAGCCTTGGGATATATGGTACAATAACAAGGCATACCAAGCAGCCTTGAAGAATACGTTCCGACCAGGCAATATTTGCTTTAGCTAAGGAGAGAATCCGCCGTGAAATGGTTTGGTTTCCCGGGCAGAAGCCCCGATTCAAGTCATGGCCGAAGCACATCCAGTGTGCGCATCAATTTGTTTTTCTTCGGCACGTTTTTTATTTTTTGTGTCATTATTGTCCGTCTTGCGTCACTGCAGTTCGTCGAGGCTGAGGCTTTGACAGAAATTGAAGAGAATCAGGAGACCAAAACTGTCCCGCTCTCCGCGATCCGGGGGATAATTCATGCTGCCGGCGGGGAGAACATCGCGTATAACACTTCTGTCCAATCCCTGTACATCACGTTAACTAAGGACTATACCGAGACCTATAGGAATAAGACAACCAATGAATATGAATTTACCGACAAGGCCAAAGCGAACACTGCTTCCCTGGCAGCAAGACTGGAGTCTGTCTTCAATCAATATGGCGATCCGTCCGGCAAAAAGCTGACAGGAGAAGAAATTACAACACTGCTTGATCTCAATTTCAAAAAAACGCTTGGCTACTATCCGCGCAAAATCAAGACAGGACTTACGCCCAAGGAAGTGGCTCATTTTCTGGAGCATAAGGAGCAGTATCCCGGCCTTTCGATTGTGGAGGAGGCTGCACGACATTATGACAAGGACACGGTGGCTGTACAGACGGTAGGTTATATCAGACCTTTTAAATCCTTAGACAGTTTGGATCTTTACAAAAATATCCGCAGTGCGATGAAGCAAAATAATGCCGATCCCGGCTTAGCGTATAAAGAGGAAGAATTTGTAGGTGCATATGGCCTTGAACAGCAATACCAGCGGGAGCTGCGCGGGAAAAACGGCTACCAGACCATTTCTGTAAATCCGCAGAATATGGCCGAAGAAATTATTGAATCCGTACCTCCGGTCAAGGGGAACGACATCTGGATGACGATCAACAAGAACGTACAGATGAAGACCGAACAGGCGATTATGGATCAGATCCGCTGGCTGCACACCAATCCGGTGCTGGGGAAACTTCATCCCGATGCCCTGACCGGCTACGCTGTTGCCATGGAAGTGGACACTGGAAACGTAGTGGCCATGGCCAGTATGCCTGATTATGACACGAATGTCTGGACAACAGATAAAGTTGAGCCTGAGGTGTATGAAAAAATTGCGAACAATTATTTGAACGGAACGATCAGAGATACTACCTCCGGGATTTCAGGGAATGGCCTGAAGTCAGTGATCTATTTGGGGTCCACGGTCAAACCGTTAAGTGTGTTGATTGGATTAAATGAAGGCTTGTTCTCTACCGGCGATACTTATAACGATGTAGGGATCGCTTATTTCGGCAAAGACGACAATGCTTCTGTAAAAAATTCCTCAGGCCATGTGCTGGGACCGCTGGATCCGGCTAAAGCGATTCAGGAATCATCCAACGCGTTTATGATCGATATGATCGGGGATCCCCTGTACAAGAAATATAAGAGCAAGGCACCGGAGGTGTGGGATCAATATTTGAAGGCTTTTGGGCTGGGCGTATCCACACAAAGCGGCCTGCCTAATGAAAGTGCCGGACTGGGTGATTATATGGATACCAAAGCGGCCGGCAGCACCCAGGCAGCCATGGTCTACGCCTCCTTCGGCCAGAAAGGCAAATATACAGCGCTGCAGCTGGCCCAGTACACAGCAACTCTCGCCAATGAGGGAGAGCGGATCAAGCCGCAGCTGGTCAGCAGAATTACCGATGCGGAAGGCAAGACCGTCAAAGAGTTTCACCGTGAGGTGCTAAGCACAATTTCGTTCGATCCCTCCTACTGGAAGGAGATCAAAAAAGGGATGAATACTGCCGTCAAGGCATTTGACGGATTTCCTTATGATTTTGCCCGCAAGACCGGCACTTCCGAAATGGATGCGTACGGAGTGACGCGTGACAACGGTGTGTTTATCGCTTTCGCGCCCCGTGAGCATCCCAAGCTGGCTGTAGCTGTAGTGATTCCGGAGGGCGGTTTTGGATCGAATAGTGCCGCCCCGGTAGCCCGCAAAATATTTGATGCCTATGACTGGGAATACGGACTGAATGGAGTCCCCCGAAAGAACGTATCCCCTGCCACGGAGTCAACATTGAAATAAATGGTTTATTTTAAGATGTAGAGGAGTGAAAAAACTGTGAGTGTTTTCCGTAAGCAGGCCTCTCCCCCGGACGGGAAGGACAGCAAGAGCTCGCTTGGCCTGCGCCTCAACGTGTTTTTCTTCAGCACGTTTGTCATTTTCTGCGTTATCATTATCCGTCTTGCCGTTGTTCAGTTTGTGGAAGGCCCCAATTTAAAAGAGGTTGAGACCAGCCGTGATACCAAAAATGTGCCGCTTGCAGCCATAAGGGGATCGATCCGCGCCGCCGGAGGCGAGGAAATTGCGTATTCCAGCTCTGTGCAATCCCTGTATATCACGCTTACCAAAGAATATATAGCCAAGTCTACAGATAAGAAAACAGGTGAAACTTCATTTACTCCGGAGGCCCGGGCAAATGTCTACGCGCTGGCTAACAATCTGGTTGAGAATTTCAATAAGTATGGCGATCCGAATGGCGAAAAACTGACGGTTAATGATGTAATTAACTCCCTGGACCTCAAGTTCAAGAAATATTCCGGCTTTATGGCCCGGCGGATCAAGGCTGGCCTTACCCCCAAAGAAGTGGCTTATTTCATGGAGCATAAAGAGGAATACCCGGGCCTTGAAGTCGTCGAGGAGAGCAACCGCCATTATAATAAGGATACGGTCGCGGTGCAGACTGTTGGTTATATCAAACCTTTCAAGTCCGCAGGCAGTCTGGATATTTACAAAAACATTCAAAATGCAATGAAAAAGATCGACAATGACCCTGGGTTGACTTACAAGGATGATGAGTTTGTCGGCTTCGACGGTCTGGAGCTGCAGTATCAGCGGGAACTCCGCGGCAAAAACGGCTATCAGGTAATCTCCGTCAATCCGCAGAATATGGCCGAAAAAATCGAGAATATGGTCCCTCCTGTAAAGGGAAATGACGTCTGGATGACCATCAATAAAAACATCCAGCTTAAGACAGAGCAGGCTATTACAGAGCAGATTAGCTGGCTGCATTCCCATTCCGTGCAGGGGAAAACACATCCTGATGCCGTAACAGGCTACGCTGTAGCGATGGAAGTCGACACCGGGAATGTCGTCGCTATGGCCAGCATGCCTGACTATGATACAAATGTCTGGACGAAAGGCTCACTGCCTACCGATGTCTGGAACAGCATTATTGATAACTATCAGAACGGAACCATCAATCCGATATCCTCCGGGGTGTCGGGCCATGGACTTCAATCGGTGCTGCTGATGGGTTCGACCATCAAACCCTTGAGTGTGCTTATCGGACTGAACGAAGGCTTTTTCTCCACTTCTACTACCTATCAGGATAAAGGGATTGCCTTTTTCGGGAAAAATGATAAATCCTCGGTCCGCAATGCCTCCGGGCACGTGTACGGTTCCATGGACCCCTCCAGGGCGATTGAGAAATCCTCCAACGTCTTCATGGTGGATATGGTCGGCAAGAAGCTGTACGAGAAATATGGCGACAAAGGTATTGGGGTCTGGGATAAATATATGAAGGAATTCGGCCTTGGCGTGTCGACGCAAAGCGGACTTCCCAGAGAGTTCCTGGGACAAATCAACTATACGAATACAAAAGCAGCCGGGAGTGCCCAGGCGGCGCTGGTCTATGCATCGTTCGGACAGCAGGGAAGCTACACTACGCTGCAGCTTGCACAGTATGCCTCGACCCTTGCCAATGAAGGTGTACGGATCAAACCGCAGCTGGTCAGCAAAATCACGGACCCGGACGGTAAGGTGGTTAAGACCTTTGGACGTGAGGTTATTGATGAAGTCACGACCTTTGACAAGTCCTTCTGGAGAGAAATCAAAAAGGGCATGAGCAGTGATGTAACTGCATTTTCTGATTTCCCTTATGATTTTGCCCGCAAAACAGGGACATCACAGCAATCGGCCAAAGGCGACCTGCGCGATAACGGGGTCTTCATTGCCTTTGCCCCGCGTGAGAATCCGAAGCTGGCTGTAGCCGTGGTTATCCCTGAAGGGGGATTTGGCTCCAACAGTGCGGCGCCGGTGGCCCGTAAGATTTTTGACGCTTACGATTGGGAGTATGGCCTGGATGGCGTGCCTAAGAAAAGCTTGAAGACAGAAGGTGCCAAAGACGGCGCTGACGCAGGGAAGGATTCCGAAAATACAGCGACAACAAACAACTGATATAATAGTCGGGAAGACGGAAAAGCCGGCAATACAAATACACAGCTGCTCTTTGCATAGAGAGGGCCTACAAGAAGAATGGAGGGGTGGCAAATGATTGCCAAATACCGCCTGCTAGCATTGGATATGGATGGAACCCTGCTGAATGATGAACAACAGATTACCCCCAAAACGGTGGAATGGATTAAAAAAGCGATGGATGCGGGCGTTCATGTCTGCCTGTCCACCGGACGCACCTCCCGCGGTGCCATGCCTTATGCTGAGCAACTGGGACTTGAAACTCCGATGATTATGGTCAACGGCAGTGAGGTGTGGCGTACGCCGAGTGAGCTGTACCGCCGCTCCCTTTTGGATGTGACGCTGGTCAAGACCATGCATGAGATCGCCGAAGAATACGGGACTTGGTTCTGGGCGTGTTCAGTAGATGAGGTTTATAACCGCGACAATTGGGATGGGGATATCGAAGGCCGGGAGTGGCTTAAGTTCGGGTATTCCACAGAGGACGATGACATCCGCCATAAGCTGCTGATGCGGCTCCAAGATCTGGGCGGACTCGAAATTACGAATTCTTCACCAACCAATCTGGAGATTAATCCGCTGGGCATCAACAAGGCTTCGGGTATCCGGGAGGTCTGCAAGCTTCTGGGCTTAGAGATGTCCCAGGTTGTCGCTGTAGGGGACAGTCTGAATGATCTGGCCGCGATCCAGCAGTCCGGCTTCGGTGTCGCCATGGGCAACGCCCAGGAGGTTGTGAAGCAGGAAGCGGACGCCGTCGTCGCCACGAACAATGACGACGGCATTGCAGAAGTAATCCAAAAGTATATTTTGGCCGAAGCTGAACTCGAAGTAGAAGCCCAGGCCGGAAGATCATCCGGAAAATAACAGATTTTAGGAGTTGAAGGAATTGGCGATTCTGGGGTGGGTTCTGATTATTGCTTTGTTCGCCGTGGGGCTTGCCGGAGCAGTGTATCCCATACTGCCGGGCGCACTGGCGATTTATCTGGCTTTTTTCGTATACGGCTGGTTCTTTTCCTTTGATCCGTTTGGTGCGGGATTCTGGATCACCCAGACGCTGATCGTGGTTGTGCTGTTTGTGGCGGATTATGTGGTCGGGGCCTGGGGCGTCAAAAAGTTCGGCGGCTCCCGCGCTTCGGTGATCGGCAGCACGATTGGCCTGATTTTGGGCCCGCTCCTTATCTCAGCGTTTGGCCTGCTGATCGGTCCTTTTGTCGGGGCATTTGCCGGTGAGCTGATCGCCGGCTCCAAGCCCGGCAAAGCCTTGAAGGTGAGCTTTGGCTCACTGCTTGGCTTATTCAGCAGCACGGTCGTCAAAATCGTGCTGCAAATTGCCATGGTCGTCCTCTTCTTTATCTGGATTGGCCGGTATTAATTTAACAGCGAAGAAGGCGAAACAGTTTGTCCACCAAGAAAGAGTCTTTTGTCAAAGGCACGCTTATCCTGGCCGCGGCGGCGCTCGTGGCCCGCGTGCTTGGTCTTGCCCAGCGGGTGCCGCTGGAGCATTTATTCAATGACATCGGGAATGCATCGTTTACGCAGGCCAACAACGTGTATTTGATGCTGCTGCCGCTGGCTACAGCAGGTATTCCGAGTACGCTCAGCAAAATGGTGTCTGAGCGTTATGCCCTGAACCGGCCGCATGAGGCGCAGCAGGTATACCGCGCGGCGCTTATTTTTGCTGCGGTGGTTGGTGTGCTGATGAGTACAATCCTGTACATAGCGGCTCCCTACTATGCAGAGTATAGCAAGGTGCCTGAGAGCACGCTGGCGATCCGGGCGATTGCCCCGGCGCTGCTGCTCTTTCCGATGATCGCGATGATGCGCGGTTATTTCCAGGGACGCAACAATATGATGGCTGGCGGCATCTCACAGATCATTGAGCAGATTGCCCGGGTATCCACGGCGATCCTGCTTGCCTTTATTCTGCTGCGCCAAGGGTACAGCAATACCTGGATGGCTGCCGGCGCCTCCTTCGGCAGCGTTCTAGGCAGCATCGGGGCTTTTGGCGTGATGCTGTATTATGCGGTGAAGCTCCGCCGCAGCGAGGAGCAGAAAGCCCTGTATGATTCCAGTCAAGCCCGGATTCCGCTGCTGAAAATCTATAAGGATATCTTTAAGCTGTCCATACCGATTGTGCTCTCTTCCGTTACGGTTCCGGTCGTGAACTTCATTGATACCTCATTCATTGTTCCGCTGCTCAGCGGGCAGATCGGGCGGGAAGCCGCTACTCAGGCCCTGGGGATCTTTGGCAGCCGGGCGCAGAGTGTAGCCGGAATTCCGCCGGTGCTGTCCATCGCACTCAGCACCTCGCTGATTCCGGTCATTTCCGCCGCTTATGCAAGACGCGAAGAGGCGCACCTGAAGCGGCAGATCACGCTGGCGCTGCGGATTTCAATTTTGACGGGGACGCCTATTGTTCTTTCACTCGTTGTAGCGGCGTATTCCGTGAACGGCCTGCTGTTCAGCAGCCTGGACGGCAGCGGCATTGTAGCCATGCTGACCCTTGGGACGATATTCCAGATTACGATGATGACGACCAACTCCATTCTGCTGGGGATGGGCAAAGCGCGGATCTCCATGTATTACGTGCTGGCGGGTCTGCTGGTCAAATTCGGCTCCAACTTCCTGCTCAGCCGCTTGTTCGGGATTTACGGCATTATTGCTGCCACGGCGCTGTGCTTCATTGTGATTACCCTGCTTAACCTGAGAATGCTCAAGACGATCGTTCCTTTCGAGATTCTCGGCAAACGCTGGGGCGGCTTCGCAGTTGCCGTATTGGCCGCCGGAGGGATTGGCTACGGACTGAACGAGGCGGGACAGCTGCTTACCCATATGATGCCTGTGCGCCTGGCCTTCCTGATCACTTGCCTCGTTGTAGGGGCGGCGGTGGTTATCGTCTACCTTGTGCTACTCATTGTTCTGGGAGTGCTGAGCCGTCAGGAAATCGCCGGTTATCCACGGCCGTTGCAGAAGCTGCTGGGTCCGCTCATGAAGCTGCAGCCTGAACGCGTTCGTTCTGAGCAATAAATCTGTGATCATTGTCTTATTCTGTCTTTTTTATTTGACTTATTCCTGACAATTTGATTCACTTAAAGAAAAACCAACAAACAGCTTACTCTTATATCAGAAGGGACTGTTCAATTTATGGATAAAATTACTTCGCCTGCGGAATTTCAGGTGGCGATTCAATCGCCCCGTCTGACCGTGGCCGTGTTCAAAGCCGACTGGTGCTCCGACTGCAAGTTCATTGATCCGTTCATGCCTGATGTAGAGCAGAAATATACGGACCGCCTCACACTGGTTGAAGTGGATGTTGACGCTGTAGGCGATGTCAGCCAGGAACAGAATATTCTCGGCATTCCCAGCTTTGTTGCGTATAGCGATGGCCGCGAGCTCGTGAGATTCGTGAACAAGCTGCGCAAATCCCGTGAGGAGATCGAGGGGTTTCTGGACAGGGCGCTCGAAGTTTATCTGACCATACACAAGTAATCACATTGCACCGCTTTGCCCTACCCGAGCAGAAGCGGTTTTTTTCTAAACCGGGTGCTGCAAAGGCTTACAACCACGTACTAATTCCTAATCATTCCTATAAAAATTGCGGGTGATCTCATTGACGATGAATCAATTGAAATGGCTCAGCTACATCACTTGTCTAATTATGTTTATGGCTCTGCTCGGCGGAGCCGTGGTCACCAAAACAGGTTCCGGGCTGGAGTGCGGCAATGAATGGCCGCTGTGTCACGGAAAGCTTATTCCTGCCTATACAATAGGCTCCCTCATTGAGTATACCCATCGTCTGTTCAGCGGTCTTGCCGGTCTGCTGTCCCTTGCTTCAATGTTTGCCTTTTGGCGTTATGCCCGTGAGCGGAGAGATCTGCAGGTGTTTGCCCTGCTGACGCTTTTATTCGTGGTAGTGCAGGGAGGAATGGGGGCACTCGCGGTGATCCGGCCGCAGTCGGCTGCGGTGATGGCGCTGCATATGGGCTTTTCGCTGATCGCTTTCGCCAGCTCGCTGATGCTTGCCCTGGGGACGAAACGCAGGCATGCATGGGGGGATGCTCCCCCTGTGGCGGACCGGGGGGTCAGCAGGGGCTTCCGCAACTTAACGTGGGCGGCTGCGTTATATTCTTATATAGTGGTTTATATTGGGGCGTATGTCAGCCATACAGACTCCCAGGGAGGCTGCTCCGGGTGGCCGCTCTGTAACGGGGAGTGGTTCCCTGAGCTGTCAGGCGGAGTAACCATTGTTTTTACGCACAGGGTTGCGGCGGCGCTGCTGTTTCTCCTGATTGCGTGCCTTGGACATCTGGCCTTCTGGAAACATAAAGCGCAGCCTGAGCTGAGAGCCCTTGGCATTGCAGCAGTTGTGCTGTGTCTGCTTCAGGTACTCAGCGGTGCGGCTGTTGTTCATACCCTATATAACGAAAGGCTGTACATATTTGCCGCACTGGCACATATTCTCCTGATCGCCGGGCTTTTCGGTGTTCTGTGTTATATGAGTGTGCGCGTATGGCAGCTGGAAAGAGCGAATAAATAGTCTGCGCTCATCAAACTTTTGTGGGATAGTGCCCTGTTTGAGGAGGAACGAGATTGGGATATGGTAATTTGCGTCAATGGATTGAACAGCTCCGCAAGGATAAGGATCTTGCCGTAATTGATGCTCCGGTGGACCCTTATTTGGAGCTTGCGGAGATTCATCGGCGTGTGGTGCGGGAGGAGGGGCCGGCTCTGCTCTTCACGAATGTAAAAGACACGCCGTTTCCGGTGGCGACGAATCTGTTCGGAACGGTGCGCCGGGCCAACCAGGCCTTCGGGACCCGCCCCGAGCAGCTGGTAAAGACCCTCATGGGCGCCATGGAAACATTGCTGCCGCCAACAGCATCCGGGCTCTGGAAGGAGAAGCGGCTGCTGCTGGACCTGCTCAAGGTCGGGACCCGGAATGTGCCGCAGGGAGAAGCGCCTGTTCTTGGGGTCTGCCGCAGCACCGAGCCGCTGAAGGAACTGCCGCGCATCACCGGCTGGCAGGAGGAAGGGGGGCCTTCTCTGACCTTGCCGCTGGTCTATACCGAGAGCATCACTCATCCGCAGAACCATAATCTTGGAATATACCGTGTTCAGATATATGATGACAGCAAGGCGGGGGTCTATTGGCAGAAGCATAAGGGAGGCGGCTTTCATCACCGGGAGGCGGAGCAGCTCGGCGAGCCGCTGCCCGTGTCCGTTTTTCTCGGCGGGCCTCCGGCATTGATAGCCGCTGCAGCAGCTCCTGTGCAGGAACGTCTGCCGGAGCTGCTGCTGGCATCGCTTGTGCTGGGCGGCAAGCTGCAGATGGTCAAGGACCCGATGGGCGGGCACCAGATACCCGCTGAAGCGGAATTTGCCATCCGGGGCCTGATTGCCCCCCATGAGCGGCGGGCGGAAGGGCCGTTCGGGGATCACTACGGATTTTATTCCGCACCCCTCCATTTCCCTGTTATGCATGTGCAGCGTATCTGGCACCGCAAGGATGCGATCTTTCCGGCAACGATCATCGGCAAGCCGCGCCAGGAGGATTATTATCTCAGGGAATACATACAGCGGCTGCTGGCCCCCGTATACCCGCTGTTGATGCCTTCCGTCAAAGCGTTGTGGGAATACTCCGAATGCGGCCCTCATTCACTGGTGTCTGCCGTAGTAAGGGAGAGTTATCCCAGAGAAGCGGTGGTGTCCGCCTACCGTATCCTGGGGGAAGGCCAGCTGTCACTGACCAAATTCCTGCTGCTGACCAATGAACCCGTGGAGCTGGCGGAGTTCCCCAAGCTGCTGGAAAGTGTGCTGGAGCGCTTCAATCCCGCCTCGGATTTCCTGGTGTACGGAAATGCTGCCCCGGACGAGCAAGATCATTCGCCCAATGCGATGAACCCTGGCAGCAAAGCCATCATGCTGGGTGTGGGGAATCCGGTGCGTGAGCTGCCCTCAGCTTACACGGAAGGTCTTCTACCGGGCATTACAGAGGCAATTCCTTACTGCCGGGGATGTTTGGCTGTTTCCGGTGCATCCTATGAAGAAGATCCTGAGCTTCCTTCCCGGCTAATCGCAGCTCTGCGTGCACAGGAAACAGCCTGGCCGCTGGTGTTTGTAGTGGATAATGCCCCGGATACGGTGCGCACGCAAACTTCATTCCTGTGGACGGTGTTCACGAGGTTCGATCCGGCCAGTGATATCTACGCCGAATACGAGATCAAAAGCCATCATATCGGCTATAAGCTGCCCCTTGTGATCGATGCCCGGATGAAGCGGGATTACCCCGAGGAACTGGTTCCGCGCGAGGATATTGTCCAGCGGGTCGACCGCAACTGGAACAGCTATTTCCCACACTGAGGAGGATGCAGGATGCTGCGGATATTACTCGGAGAACCGCCCCGCGAGAACAGCGGTATGCTGGCTGAAGCCATGGACAATATGGCGAAGGTGGCATCCATGCTGCGCAGGGAGATGAACACCCATGAAGACCCGGATCATGAATCCCGCAAGCTGGAAATCTGGACGCGCGGGCTGATCTCTTCCTTGGACGAGCTGGAGCAAAGCTGGTTCGCGGCTGCTTTTTTCCGCAAATCCGTTGTAGCGGGTTATATGGATGATATGTCTCCCAAGGAGCAGGGGGAATATGCGCGTTATGTTTATTTTTATAAAAATGGCTTCATTCGTGTATTCTCACTGCTGGACAAGCTGGGTACGGTTCTTAACAGTCTGTATGACCTGAATACCAGCAAAGTCAAAGTCCATTTCTCCTATTTCACTGTACTGCGCCAGTTTCAGCTGCATGAGAAGCATACAGCCTTCGCCGGCGAACTGGAGACGATCAAGAACGCCTACCGTGAACCGCTCGAAAATCTGCGCAAACGCCGCAACGCCGAGATTCATTACATGAACGCCGAAATGCAGGATGATCTGTGGCAGCGGCATCAGGGCCTCCATGACAAAATTCATCTGGAGGATCTGGACAGCCATCTGGAGGATTTGAAGCAGAGTCTGGAAATGGTCTGCAAATCCTTGGCAGCTTCCTTCAGGTACAGCAATGAGCAGTGGCACAAGGGCAAAATTGCGGCAAACCTAAAGAGAGGCCATCATCCCCAGTAAAAAGTTCCCTTTGACAAAAAACCTGAAAATTACTATACTTGAGCTTGCATTAGCATCTTACATGCTTCGGCAGCTAACTTCATAATCAACTCTTATCGAGAGCGGCGGAGGGATAGGCCCGATGAAGCCCGGCAACCGATTTGTATGGAATGCGTTACATGGTATTCTGTACAAATGTCATGGTGCTAATTCCTACAATGCCGTACAGGTTACGGTCGTTGGCAGATGAGAAGGCAGGGTTAATACAATCACGGGGCCTCTTGCGATCTGCAATCGATCGTAGGAGGTCTTTTTAGTTTTTATAAGGGTTACTTGGGGGAGGATTACTAGTTTGATAGAGCTGAAAGGTTTGACCAAAGTATACGGAAAAGGCAGCAAGGCTGCAATGGCGCTTTCGGGTCTTAACCTGTCGATTAAAAAGGGTGAGATCTTTGGGGTGATTGGCCACTCCGGCGCCGGCAAAAGCACACTGATCCGCTGCATCAATCTGCTGGAGCGCCCTACCGAAGGCGAAGTTTGGGTGGATGGAGTGGAATTAACCTCACTGAGCCAGGGACAGCTGCAGGAACAGCGGCGCAAGATCGGCATGATCTTTCAGCATTTTAATCTGCTGTCTTCTGCAACGGTGTACGACAACATTGCTTTTCCGCTCCGCCTGGCTGGTACGCCGAAGGCGCAGATTGAACGCAAGGTGCTGGAACTGCTTGCGCTTGTGGGACTGGAAGAGCACAGCCGCAAATATCCGGCGCAGCTCTCCGGCGGTCAAAAGCAGCGTGTCGGTGTAGCACGGGCGCTGGCCAGCGACCCCGATGTGCTGCTCTGCGATGAAGCCACCTCGGCGCTGGACCCGCAGACAACCGACTCCATTCTCCGGCTGCTGCTGGACATTAACCGGAAGTTTCATCTGACCATTGTGCTCATTACCCACGAAATGCATGTGATTCAGAGCATTTGCGACCGGGTAGCGGTGATCCATGGCGGGGGAATTGTGGAGCAGGGGGAAGTGGCAGATGTATTCCTGAAGCCCCAACATGAAGTGACGAAAGATTTCATCCGCAGTGAGAACCAGCATGAAGGGCCGCTCCGTGTTGCCCTGGAGGCAGTGCATGATAAGTACAGCAAATCCGTCAAAATCACTTTTCTTGGACAAAAGACATATGAATCTACCTTATCCCATGTGGTTCGTGGAACAGGTGTAGACTTTGCCATCCTCCAGGGGACGATTTCAACGATCAAAGATGTGCCTTACGGCCAATTGCTTGTTCGCTTTGAAGGAAGCGCGCAAGCCGTCGAGGCGACCCTTGCCGAACTGGCGGCACAAGGTCTTGATGTGGAGGTGTTCGCCTGATGGGCGGCTTGAACTTTAACGAGATTAACTGGGAAGAAATGCTGGATGCGGGTATAGCTACCCTTCGAATGTTGGCTTATTCCGGAATTTTCACAATTATTCTTGGTTTACCACTCGGAATTGTGTTATATTTATGGGGCAGATCAAATCACTTTATAATCAGGTCAATTTACTCGGTATTATCATTCGTTGTAAATATTCTGCGGTCTGTGCCTTTTATCATCCTGATGGTCGCCTTGATTCCTCTGAGCAAGTCCATTATGGGGACTTCAATTGGCGTATTGGGGACGATTCCGGCGCTGGTGATCGGCGCGGCTCCGTTTTTTGCCAGACTGGTGGAGACGGCACTGCGTGAGGTTGACCGGGGTGTGATCGAAGCGGCGCAGGGAATGGGAGCCTCTACAGGCCAAATCGTTTGGCGTGTGCTTCTGCCCGAGGCCCGTCCAGGCCTGCTGGCCGGAGTGACGATTACGATTGTTACCTTGGTCTCTTACACAGCGATGTCAGGAATGATCGGCGGCGGAGGCCTGGGGGACCTGGCTATCCGTTACGGGTATTACCGTTATGAGAAGGAAGTTATGATTATCTCCGTGGCACTGATGGTTATTCTGGTGCAGCTGCTGCAAATGGCCGGCGACCGGCTGGTACAACATTTTACCCGGAAATAAGGCAGTTTCATATAGAGCCTTATTCATACAAAAATAATGAGATGGAGGGGGATTTACAAATGAAAAAAGTATTGCTCACATTCTTCAGTTTGACCTTGGTATTGGTGCTGGCAGCTTGCGGCAACAACAATAAAACCAATAACGCTGCAAATTCTGCGGCTACGAACGCTCCGGCTGCGGATGCTTCCGCAGAGCCCACCACTGAACCTTCTGCAGAACCGGTAACCCTGGTAGTTGGCGCATCGCCAAAACCGCATGCAGAAATTCTGAAGGCTATTGCTCCGCTTCTGGAGAAACAGGGCATCAAGCTGGAAATCAAGGAATTTACCGACTACATTCTGCCGAATACGCAGCTGGCCGAGAAAGAACTGGATGCGAACTTCTTCCAGCACAAGCCTTATCTGGATGATCAGAATAAGCAAAACGGCACGAGCCTCGTATCCGTAACAGCGGTTCACGTAGAACCTTTCGGTGCTTACTCCAAAAAAATTAAATCGATCGACGAGCTGGCTGACGGTGCAAAAGTAGCGATTCCGAACGATGCCACCAACGGTGGCCGCGCGCTGATCCTCCTGGCCAAAAATGGCCTGATTAAGCTGAAGGACGATACGAATATTACCTCAACTACAGCCGATATCACGGAGAATCCGAAGAATCTCAAAATTGTAGAGCTTGAAGCCGCTATGCTGCCCCGCCAGCTGGATGAAGTAGATCTTGCCCTGATCAACACCAACTATGCCCTGGAAGCGAAGCTGGTTCCAACCAAGGACGCATTGTTCATCGAAGGAACCGATTCTCCTTACGCCAATCTGCTGGTAGCGCGTCCTGACAACAAGGACTCCGATGCCATTCAGAAGCTGGCTGCAGCTCTGACTTCCCCGGAAGCCAAAGCCTTTATTGAAAAAGAATACCAAGGCTCGATCATTCCGGCATTCTAAGTTGATTTCTTGAGCTGAACATTTATAAATTAAAGACCAGAGGTATCCGTTAGCCATGAAGGCAACGGAGCACTTCTGGTCTTTTTGCAGATTCAGATTTATTCCGGCGGCTGCACCCGCACACTAGGTTGATCCCGAATGTGAAATCCACTATAATAGAAAAAATCCCGGCCTTCTTCATCCGAGGCCGGGATTGTTATACAACGGGATTAGAATACTTGAATAACTTCTTCTACGCCTTCTACTTCTTCAAGGAGGGCGCGTTCGATCCCGGCTTTAAGCGTGATCGTGGAGCTTGGGCAGCTGCCGCAGGCACCCATAAGCTTCAGCTTAACAATGCCGTCTTCTACATCGATCAGTTCGACGTCGCCGCCATCGCGCTGCAGGAACGGACGAAGTTTATCGAGCACTTCCAGTACTTCATCATACATGGTGGTGCTTTGCAGATTCTCACTCATTTCTCAATCACTCCTTTCGTATGCTTATTATAGTACAAAAAGTTAAAAAATAAAATGGTTCACACAGAATAAGGAGAACATCATGAGACCACTTATTGAATTTTGTGCCAGCAATATCGGACACGGCACAGAACCGCTCAAGCGCAAGCTGGAACTCAATCCCGAATACGATGTCATTGAATATGGCTGTCTGAACAATTGCGGACAATGCTATCTGCAGCCGTTCGCCATGCTTGACGGTGAGATCATTGAAGCGGAAACACCGGAAGAGCTTGAAGCGGCCATAGAGGCTGCAATAAAAGAACAAGAAGCCTGGGACAATCTTGAGATCGATTAGTCCCAGGCTCATATTTTAGCCAAAATGCCGTTTGGACATCCAGAGCACACCGCTTTTCAGCAAGCGGGGAACCCGCCCCATGACAGAGCGGCGGCCCATCAAGCCAAAACCGGCATTTTTGCCCAGAGAGCCAAGGGTGCCCTTCAGCTTGATTTTGTGCAGCTTCGGCGTTTCATCACGCCACAGGGCTTGCATGATCTGCGCCACCTGTTCACCCTGCGCTCCGGCCGCCTGCGCGCTTGGCGCGAAGGGAAGGCTGGCACAGTCCCCGATCACATAGACCTCGGGATAATCCGCCACATTGTAGTAAGGCTCTACAATAATTCGTCCGCCCCGGTCTTTCGGCAGCTCAAGCTGCTGCACGACCTCCACCGGCTGGATGCCGGCGGTCCATACGGTCACATCACCGGGAATAGCCTGGGTGCCATTGAAGATGGCATCTTTTTCGACATGGGATACGGAGATATGACCCAGTGTCTCCACATGGTGCTCACTGAACCACTCTTCCACATACTGCGACAGCTTTGCCGGAAAAGAGGACAGCACACGTTCTCCACGGTCCAGAATAGAGATGTTTAGATCCGGCCGGCTTTCCCGCAGCTCTGCAGCAATCTCCACTCCGCTAAGTCCTCCGCCTACAATATTGACAGTTCCGTAAGGCCTCACATCATTCAGGCGCCGGTAAGTCTCGCGTGTACTGGAGAAGCTCTGAATGCTGCAGGTATGCTCTTCTGCGCCTGGAACATTATGATAATTATCCGTACAGCCGAGAGCAATGGCCAATATGTCGTAAGACATGGGCTCTCCCGTCTTCAAAAAGATCATCCGGCTCTCCAGATCGATGGAGCCTACCTCGCCGTAACGTACAGTAAGACGCGGGTGCACCGGAAACTGGATGCGCAAGTGATAATCGGTGACGGTGCCCGCAGCGAGTGCGTAGTATTCTGTCTTGATTCCCTGGTAAGGCATACGGTCCACTAAAACAATTTCCACATCGTGGGGCAGATGGTTGTCGAGTAATTTTTGAATGAGGGCAAGGCCGCCGTAGCCGCCGCCCAAGACGAGTAATGTTCTCATGACATCGTCCTTTCGAATATGGCTCAGTTATGGTCATTGCAGCAGCTGCCGGAGGAACGCCGGCTTGCAGTTATTCGTATACCTTAATTTCGTTATAAAACGTGTCCCGCTCTACCGGAATCTTTCCGGCACCTTTTACCAGCCAGATTAGCTCTTCACGGGTCAGTCCCTCTGGAGTCAGGGCTCCGGCCGCATGGCTGATGCGTTCCTTCAGAATCGTACCATGTACATCCGAGGCGCCGAAGCTGAGTGCGACCTGGGTAAGCTGTGGCCCGATATTAATGAAGTAGGCCTTAATATGGTCGAAATTATCCAGCATTAAACGGCTGATCGCAATTGTTTTGAGATCCTCATAAGCCGAGTTGCGGCGCATAATGCCGGCATTCTTGTTTTTGGGCTGCATAGACAATGGGATGAACACCATGAAACCGTTCGTTTCATCCTGCAGGTCGCGGATCTGCAGCATATGGCGCACGCGGTCCTCATGCGATTCAATCGATCCGTACAGCATTGTGGTATGAGTCTTCATCCCAAGCTGGTGTGCGGTCCGGTGAACTTCCAGATATTCCTCTACATTGGCTTTGTTGACACGCATTTTTTTCCGGTATTGGTCGGACAGAATTTCTGCCCCGCCGCCAGTAAGAGACTGAAGTCCGGCAGCACGCAGCTCCTCCAGCACTTCGCGGATGCTCAGTCCGCTAATCCGTGTAAAGAAGTCAATCTCCGCCGCTGTGTACGCCTTCAAAGTCACCTGAGGGAACGCTTCGTTCAAGGCCTTGAGCGAATCAACATAATATTGAAAGGGCACCTTATCATTATGGCCGCCGACAATATGGAACTCGCGCACTCCGGGATGGATGTGCTGTTCGACATATTGCACCATTTCCTGACCGGAAAGGGTATAGGCGCCTTCTTCACCGTCATCTTTGCGGAAATTGCAGAATGCGCAGTGTGCTTCGCAGACATTGGTGAAATATAGGCTCATATTTTCGATAAAATATACCTTGTTGCCGTTCTTCCGCTGATTCACCTCATTTGCCAACTGGCCGATGGTTAGCAAATCGTTGCTTCCATATAAATAAACGCCATCTTCCAAATTTAATCTTTCTCCGCCGCGAACCTTGTCGATAATGTTCGCCATTCTGGCATCGGTCTGGGGTGTTATAAGAGTAGACATATAATTTCCTCCTGAAGGTTTTGGCGAAGCAAGCGCATCGCAGAATCATTCCCGAAACAAACTTAGGGAGTAGCCGTCCATTACAAAAAGCTGCGATGTTAGCTGACTGCGTGACAATTTTCCGAATTTTCGCATATCGCTTTACCTATTATAAACCTCTCACAAGGGGGGAGCAACCGCTGAGAGAAGATGGATTTGCATGTTTAACTGTGCCGCTCAGGTGCAGTTTGGACTTGAGGGCAGGGGAATAGTGGAGTATACTTATTTTTATATAGACAGTTACTTTTGGCCGGGCAGGCTGTAGAATACAGAATAATTTTTCAGGAGGTTAGAGACTATGATTACAATCAGTGAAGCAGCAGCAGGACAACTCAAGACCATGCTGGCTGAACAGGAAATCCCGAATATGTTCCTTCGTCTTGGTGTAACTGAAGGCGGCTGCAGCGGTTTCTCCTACGCTATGGGCTTCGACGACAACGAAACTGACCAGGACGTCTATATGGATGTGCAGGGCATGAAGGTTGTCGTTAGCAAAGATGATATCCGTTACCTGAACGGCCTCGAGATCGACTTCGAGGAATCCGGCATGACCGGCGGTTTCACCATCAATAATCCGAACGCTACCGCTACCTGCGGCTGCGGCTCAAGCTTCCGTACGAAGGACGATGCCGGCAAGCCTGCGGCTGAGCCTTGCTAAACCCCGGCTGAATGTATTTGCTGCTCTCTAGCTGTAGCCGATGATTGATACAGACGGATATAAGCGAAGGATTCGTGGCTCAGCGCTGCGGATTGAGGGATTGAGGCTAAACATTTTGGTGTAGCGGAATTACTCGGATGGTGGCGCTGAAACTGAACTAAGCTATAGAGTTAAGTGGAATTTCTCCCACTAATCCGAGACTTTTGACTGCTGTGCCCTCATTAGGTGGAATAAGTACAACTAAAATGGCCCATTTAGGCGGTATCAGCTAAGTTCCTCCGAAATAAGTGGAGAAAATCCCACTAAATGCTACTGAGCTAACAGAATGCTATAATTTAGTGGAGAAATTCCACTTAAGGTTAGAGTGTCTGAGAGCCATTACTTTTCTTATTCATATAACCGGCTGCTGTACCGAAGTCTTCAGGTGAATGTACCTGGAGGCTTTTTTGTACGTTGGGGCAAGCTAAACTCCGTTTCCAGTTTTTAGTTGGACTGGTATAATGAAAGAGTAATAATCTAAAGAACAACCAGTCTCCCTTGATAAAAATTAAACAGCGAATATTTCAAAAAAATGCTGTCTGCCCGATTGCAAACAATCTATTTTAGGAGATGCCCAAAATGCCGGAAACGATTAAAAGCATGGAGAATTTGCTCAGCATGCTGGATTCGCTGATGAGGGAGCCCGCCCCGTTTTGGAATAAATTTTATGGTGACCGAACGAAGGGAGTTCCCTTTTTTGCAGATAAGCCGGATGAGAATTTAGTCTCTTTTGTAGAAGCAGGAGCACTACAGGGAGGGCGAATGCTGGAGCTGGGCTGCGGTCCGGGAAGGAATGCGATTTATGCGGCGCACCATGGCTTTGATGTGGATGCGGTAGATCTTTCAGAAGAAGCTATTACTTGGGCAAAAGAGCGGGCAGCTGAAAAGAATGCCACGGTGAACTTTACGCTTGGATCAGTTTTCGATCTGTCTCCCCGGTCCGAATATGATCTGGTCTATGATGCAGGCTGCCTGCACCACCTGTGGCCCCATCGGCGTATCGGATATATTGAGATGATCCATCATGCGCTGAAGGACGGGGGATATTTTGGATTAACTTGTTTTGCTCCCGGGTTTACGGAAATGGGAGGAGCCATGGAAATAAGCGACTGGGATGTCTACCGGGATCGCAGCATGCACGGCGGACAAGCTTACAGCCAAGAGAAGTTACGCGAAATCTTTGGCGGATATTTTGAACTGGTGGAGATTCGTATGATGAAGGAATGTGCAGAGAATGATCCTGTGTTCGGTGTTCCGTTTCTATGGACAAGTATTTGGAGAAAACACTCGAAGGGATAGTTGCATATGCCAGAATATTCGCATATTCAAACCTATATGAAAAAGAAGCTTGGAATCGCGGTTATTGCTTAATATTTTTTTAACAGGAAATGCCGTTGGGGCTCTGTAAAAGCTTTGAAGTATGACGGCTCTCTTTATTTGTCGGTTAAAAGCATGACTGATTATTTTGGACTGAACTCAGCTCTGAAATATGATAGTGCAAATAATAAAGTAACTATTGGCGGACCCCCGTGCTGCAGAGAGGGAGGCGGAAATGATTATAGAGATAAGGCAATATCAGCAAATCAACCTGTCCATTTGCACAAGCCATCGCTTCTTTTTTTCATAGAGTATAATAAAAACCCTGTACAGAAAACTCTGTGACAGGGCGTTGCAAAGAGCGAAACTTTTAATTAAGCAGGAATAATAAACTTGAAATTAATCATAAATACGACCAGTGCGGCGGCGCCCAGAGAAAAGGCGATGCAGCCCGTGCCGAGGACCCGGCGCCGGTCTTTGATGAATTTGAAGCCTAATGCGCAGACAAGAACGGTGATTCCTGCCAGAACGACGGTCATTCCAACCATTGCCACCCAGTACAGCACTTCAAAAAGCTCTGCCATGAAGAGTCCTCCTCTCCAGGTCATAATACAATGAATTTTAAGGATTTTCCAGCAAAAAGTGGCTGAGGGGCAACGCCGCATGACCAGAGAATCCGACAGACTCTGCGAGCGGTTCCCCTACCGGCGGTTGCTGTCGATTGCCGTAGAAGAGGCTTGTCAGAATTTGCAGCAGCCCTGCTACTCTCCCATATAGGTTAGATAGGACATAAGGCCTGGCGGCTATATGCCCTTTTTTGCTGTGCGCACCTGCTCATACGGACAATCATACAGGAGGGGGGGGCCTTTTCTGAGTAAAGTATAGGGTAGGCTGGGAATGTGAAAGGAGAGGTTGAACAATGGCGGGAAGACAACTGGCCAGCAAGTGGCTGAAAACCGAGGCGCTGCTCAGCGATCCGCGGGTTGCCGGTTACATTCCGAGAACGATGGAATATAGCGCTGCTGGGTTGTTAGGGATGCTGAGGAAATACGGAACGGTTGTAATCAAACCTGTTGTTGGCGGTGGCGGTTTTGGGGTGATCAAAGTGTTCCGGAACAGCCGGGGATACGGCTTCACACATATGCACAGCACAAGAATGTACCGGGATTTCTCCTCCATGAAGCGCGCACTCGACTTATTTAAGGCCAAACGGAAATATCTGATGCAGCAGGGCATCTCACTGGCCCAGATTGGCGGACGTCCTATCGATTACCGGGTCAAGGTGGCGAAGAACGGAGCACACTGGGAATTTCGTTCTATGGTCGGAAGAGTGGCGCGTCCGGGACTGTTCGTGACGAATCTCTGCAAGGGCGGAACGATGCTAAGCTGCCGTGAGGGACTGAGAATATCATTGCCGCGGATCAGGACCTCTGCCAAAAAAGCGGAGATGCGGAGCCTGACCCTGATCTGCATAGAGGTGCTGGAACGGCATTTTCCGGGCATTGGTGTGCTTGGTTTTGATTATGCTGTGGACCGCCGGGGAAAGATCTGGATTTTGGAGGTCAATACCCGCCCGAAGTAATTAAAAAATTTTTAAGAATTGACGATAAATATAATAATGAGATAGAATTGCGTTTAGTTGTGTAATCCTTGAGGTAATATATGATAAAAAATTCCACGGAATTATGAACAATGTAAAAATATTTCAGGCAAAATATCGGCGGATTCATCCTGTGTATAACTGTTATCCCCATAGTCCACTGTGCGGTGAATGACTTCTCGGCCTTTACTAACATATTATGCACAGGATCTCCACAGTTGCTTGTGGATAGTGGGAACGCTTGTTCGAAAAATAATAGTTTGCTATGATAGATTCAGATTCAAATAAAGGAAAGGTAGGTGAACGTTATGGTTGAATTGTCGGATGAGATGCTCTTGGACTCTTACCATAGAGCAATAGAACTGCAATTAGAGCATGATTTCATCGCTCTGCTGCTCGCTGAAATTCGCAAACGGAACTTACACTCTCCAGTTCATGCGGTTCTGCACTAGAAGCCCGGAGCATACCTTTGCAGCAGATCAATCATTCAACCGCAAGCGGCACAAATAGGGTATCTTTTCAAGTTGAAGTGCAATCAACCTGAAAGGATACCCTTTTATTTGTAGAATAACAGAGGTGAATGTCCGGCTACAGCTTGAGATTGCTGCTGTGTCCGGGAGACAGCTTGGCTTCGGGATCAATATAGACCTTGGCGTTGTTCACTGCGGTAGGCGCTTCTCCGAATCCAACAGCGATAAGCTTCAGCTTACCCGGATACGTGGTAATATCACCAGCGGCGAAGATCCCCGGAATGCTGGTCTCCATGCGGGAGTCTACCACAATCGAGTTGCTCTCAATATCGATGCCCCATTCGGCAATCGGCCCCAGCGAGGACACGAAGCCAAAGTTAACGATAACACTGTCCACTTCCAGCTCCTGTGTTTCTTTGGTTTTGATGTGGGACAAGGTAACCTTGGTAATAAATTCTTCGCCGTGAAGCCCGGTAATCTCCGAAGGCGTAATGACATTGACCTTGGATGCCATCAGGTTCTCCACACTGTGCTCATGGGCGCGGAACTTATCCCTGCGGTGAATCAGAGTAACCTGCTCAGCAATCGGTTCAAGCATCAGTGCCCAATCCACAGCAGAGTCGCCGCCGCCGCTGATCAGCACCTTTTTGCCCTTAAATGCATTAAGATCGCTGACAAAATAATGCAGGTTGGCTTTTTCGAAACGCGCCGCTTCGGGAAGCTCCAGACGGCGGGGTTCAAAAGCGCCTACGCCTGCAGTAATGATCACGGCTTTGCTGTGATATTCCGCTTTATCGGTAGTAATGACGAAATGGCGTTCGTCCTGTTTTTTAAGCGAAACGACCTTCTCCTCCAGCCGGATATCGGACTGAAACAGCTCCATTTGGCGGGAAAGGTTATCTACCAGCTCCTGACCGGTGACTTTTGGAAACCCGGCCACGTCGTAAATATATTTTTCTGGATAAAGAGCAGCAAGCTGCCCCCCGAGTTGGGGCATACTCTCAATAAGGGTTACCGATGCCTGGCGCATTCCGCCGTAAAAAGCGGCAAACATCCCGGCCGGACCGCCTCCTATGATCAGCAGATCGCTCATAGGAACGGATTGCTCTAGTGTCACGTAATATTACACCTCCGAGTTGATAGTTTCAAATTGCCATATTGGCTTATCTAACATTATAAACATTGTGGAGCTGACCTGCAAAGGCTTGATTTCCGCAGAATATTGTGACATTTTGTTGTATGATTATATTTGATTAAAACGATACTAAGGTTTACAATGGATATGGCTATTTTGGAAATCCTTTAAGTTTTATTGGAAATTCTTCTGAATTTAAGTGTATAAATTCACAAAAGAAACCGAATTTTTTTACAAAAAATAACACATAGACAGATTCACCTGTTGGAAGGAGCCGGAACATGAGCAGTATTCCTAAAATCGTCATCCTAGGCGCGGGATATGGAGGTATTTTGACCGCGCAGCGGCTGCAGAAAGCTTTGAACTACAATGAAGCTGATGTGACACTGGTTAACCGCCATGAGTATCACTATTTCACAACCCATCTGCATATGCCTGCTGCAGGTACAGACAGCATCGAGCATACCCGCGTATCTATTTCAAAATTAATTGATGAATTCAAAATTGATCTCGTAAAATCTTCCGTGCAGGAAATCCGCACCCAGCAAAAAAAGGTGATTCTGGAAGATGGCACGCTATCTTATGACTATCTTGTAATCGCCCTGGGCGGGGAACCCGAAACCTTCGGAATTCCGGGACTGGACAAGTACGCTCTGACGATCCGCAGCATTAATTCCGTGCGGCTGATCCGTGAGCATATTGAGTATCAATTCGCCAAATACAAGAATGAAAATAATGCACAGGAACATATTAATTTTGTTGTCGGCGGCGCAGGCTTCAGCGGCATTGAATTTGTGGCGGAGCTGGCAGACCGTATTCCGGCGCTGTGCAAGGAATTCGATGTAGATCCAAGCATGGTCAATATCTACAACGTGGAGGCTGCTCCGACGGCACTGCCGGGCTTCGCCCCTGAATTGGTAGAGCATGCCATGACTGTGCTGACGAAGAAGGGCGTGACCTTCAAGATCGGTGTAGCGATCAAGGAATGCCTGCCGGGCGGAGTTATCCTTGCGACGGGTGAAGAGATCAAGGCTTCAACCATCGTCTGGACCGGCGGCATCCGCGGCAACCGTCTGATCGAAGCAGCGGGTTTTGAAGCTATGCGCGGCCGGGTGAAGGTGGATGAATATCTGCGTGCACCGGGACATGAGAATATCTTTATTATCGGCGACGGCTCCCTGATGATTAATCCGGAAGGACGCCCATATCCCCCGACGGCACAAATTGCCATGCAGCAGGGGGAATGCTGCGCCCATAATCTGGTGGCCGCAATCCGCAGCCAGCAGCCGAAGAAATTTGCCTTCAGCAACAAAGGCACTGTAGCTTCCCTGGGCAAAGGCCAAGGCATCGCTGTAGTGGGCGACAAGAAATATAAGGGCTGGACCGCGGCGCAGCTGAAGAAGGTTGTGGACATGCGTTATCTGTTCATCATCGGCGGCATTCCGCTGGTACTGAAGAAAGGAAGATTCCTCTAGGATGCGCCACTGCAGCGTACAAGTTCGCGGACTGCTGACGCGTGAGGAGCTGGACCGGTATAACGGACTGATTGAGGCCGGGACTTATCTGGAGGATCAGGGCCGTTACGATCTCGCCTACAATGTCCAGAAGGAGATTGATATCCTCATTCTGCCGGCAATTGAACGCCTGAAGGACAAGAGCCGGGCCCGCGACCGGGCGACGGCGGAATACCTGGAGGGCTTGCGTGAAGATGGCGATGCCGGTGAAGAGGATGACGGCAGGAATCTGTCAGATGATTAATTTGGAGTGGGATATATTTATTTATTAAATCCACTTGTGGTATAGTGAAGGCAGATAAGACGTACAATGCAAAGTGAGCCGTGCTACCAACACGACTCCCTGTTTGCAATAGCCGCTTTTAAGGGCGGCGGCTTTCGGGAAAGTAGTCAGGAAATAGACCGTCTCCTTTGACCAGGGCGGTCTATTTCTTTTGTGCGACTTGTTTTGCTATAACTGTCTTGCGGCAGGAAAAGCAAGAATGCGAAAGCATTTAACTTTGTATCCGAAGATCGGAATGATGGAACCATGTATCCCGAAACGGTCTCGATAATACTCCTGCATGCTCTATCCGGACAGCGTATAGAGTATGAAGCCAGGTGAAGGCGGCAGAAGGAAAGCTGGAGCCACTCGGTCGAGAAGGTATGCCAACTGATATGCCGGACGGCTGAAAAACAGGCTATGGTGAGAATGTCCCACCGGACTGACGAACTGCCGAATGTACGGGTCTAGAGTAGGACCATCGGGAAACCAATGGGCTAGCGTAGGCTAGGTGGACGGCGAAAAGTACGATATAGAAGATAGGAACCTCGCTATACCGGACAACGGCGGTATCCCTCCACAGGCTCAAAGGCAGCACCTAAGGCTTGAATGTATAGCTAGGGCACAAGGAACAAGGAAAGCAAGGAACGTCGGAACAAAGTCTGTCAACTTAGACGGCTGCTATAAGGCATACGCCGAAATGCACTTATCCTTGTGAGAGTAGGGGAACGACCAATGAAATGCCTGTAATGGGCATGAAGGAACAGCCCCGAGTCTTCTTGAAAACGAATTCAATTTTCCAAAATGAACGGCAAAGATCGGGTAAGAATGTGGGGAATATCTTTCTCTCTAAAAAAAAAAAAAAAAAAGAGAGAGGGGGATACCACAATGTCGGCACTACGATACTGGGACTACTACAACATGACCGGAACCTTCACGGAGCTGTACGAAAGAGCCAAAAATAAGGGGAAATTCTCGAAACTCAACGACATTGTTACATCTCGGGAAAACATCCTCCTGGCTTATCGAACCATCAAATCCAATAAAGGTTCCCGCACAGCCGGAACAGACGGCAAAACCATTGAGGATATCAAAGTCGAAACTGATGAAGCAATTGTAAATCTTATCAGACAAAAGCTGTTGAATTATAGACCAAAAAAGGTAAGACGTGTTTTCATCCCGAAACCAAACGGCAAACAAAGACCTCTAGGCATACCTTGTATTTTAGATCGGATTGTCCAGCAATGTTTCAAACAAGTGCTTGAACCCATTGCTGAAGCCCGCTTCTATAAACACAGCTACGGTTTTAGACCTATGCGAGCTACTCATCACGCTATTGCACGGGTGCAGCACTTAATCAACTTTAACCGTCTCCACTATATTGTGGATATTGACATCAAGGGCTTTTTCGACAATGTAAATCACACTAGACTGATAAAACAGTTATGGAACATGGGGATTCGTGACAGGAAGGTTCTTCGGATTATCAGCAAAATGCTGAAAGCCGAAATTGAGGGTGAAGGCAGACCCACCAAAGGAACTCCGCAAGGGGGAATTCTGTCTCCCTTGCTCTCCAACATCGTTCTAAACGACTTGGATCAATGGGTTGCCGGACAATGGGCGGACTTTACGACCACGCACAAGTATGACAGAGATGATAATAAGTACATGGCCCTCAAGAAAAGCCATTTGAAAGAAGGCTACATCGTCCGATATGCTGATGACTTCAAAATCTTGTGTCGAGATTGGAAGACAGCCCAAAAGTGGTACCATGCCGTCAGATCATACCTTCAAGAGCGTCTGAAATTGGACATCTCGCCAGAAAAATCGCAGATTCTGAATCTTCGAAAGAGATGCTCCGAATTTCTCGGATTTACGATCCGAGCCGCAAAAAAGGGGCATAAGCGAGTCACCCACACAGGGATCAACAACAAAAAGAAGCAGCAAATCAAGAAGGAAGCGAAGAAGCGGATTCGAAAGATCCGCCAATCGCCTACCGCTCAAAACGCCCTTCTGTTCAACAGCTATGTCTTAGCTCTACATAATTACTTTAACCGAGCGACACATGTAAGTCTCGAATTCTCCCGTCTTGCCCGAGAACTGCGCGTGTTCTTCTACAATCGTCTGAAACAAGTCGGCAAATATGAGCATCCCAGCAACCCACCACCGGTTTACCACAAATTTTATAGCTCTAACTACAAAACATTCAAAATCGCCAATGTTTATCTCTTCCCCTTGGCCAATGTTAAGATGAATATTGCAATGAATATTAATCAGAGCATAACCCCATTTACAGAAGAAGGGCGAAAGTTGATAATCGAAAGAATGAAACCGGACATTCAATGGGAAGTAGCAAAGCTTATGAAGTCCAGACTACCTGATCGTAGTCTTGAGTATATGGACAATCGTCTTAGCAGATACAGCATGAAAATGGGCAAATGCGAGATAACAGGTTTGTTTTTGCACGCAGAAAATGTACATTGTCATCATTATCTGCCGACCCATTTAAAAGGAAACGACCAGTTTAAAAACCTTCGCATCCTCCATAGAGATGTCCATAAATTAATCCATGCCTCCGCAAAACATACGATCATGGAACTACGTAAACGTCTGAACTTAACCGACAAAATGATCATGACGATAAACCAGTACCGCAAAAGGTGTAATTTGGAACTTATTGATTAACAATTATAAGAAGATGGAACGCCGTATGCGGTGAAAGTCGCACGTACGGTGTGGAGGAGGGGAAAAGGTAGCGATCACATCAAAGCCTTACCTATTCCTATTGAGGTAGTTCAGCAGAGCAATAATGAACATGCCGAACATGAACATCAATGACAACGCTTGATAAACCTCCATGGCCTCACCTCCCTTCCGGGAGCTTAGCCGACCGCCCTTGTAAGCCTTCCATTGCTTATGCGATTATACCACGTCACTTTGAATATGGATAGAATATACAGTACAACCATCATGATGTGAAACTGAATGTGATGAATCATCTATAACAGAAACTCAAATAAAGGGAAGGCCCCTCAGACAGGGAGCCTTCCCTTTATGACTTATCGGTATTTTGCGCTGCTACAGCTTCAGCAGTTCTTCAAAGGTATCCGGTGTCAGCAGATTTCCGACATAGAACGGGCCAAATTCGCCGTAGCGGGCACTGACTTCGTCAAAGCGCATCTCATAGACCAGCTTCTTGAATTGGAGCGCGTCATCGGCAAAGAGGGTGACGCCCCACTCCCAGTCATCGAAGCCGACAGAGCCGGTGATGATCTGCTTCACTTTGCCGGCATATCCGCGTCCGATTAACCCGTGCGAATACATCAGCTCCCGGCGCTTCTCCATATCGAGCATATACCAGTTGTCCGCAAGCTCGCGTTTTTTGTTCATCGGATAGAAGCAAATATGCTTCGTTTGCGGGAGAACAGGCTTCAAGCGGGCGGCTACGTGCGGGTTCTGCATCGGGTCGCTGCCGTCTCCGGCGCTTCCGCCAGCCGCATAGTTGCTGAGTTCAACGATGCTGACATAGGAATAAGACTTGGTGGTATACTGGGCAAAAGCGATTTTGTTAAAGGCGGTTTCAAGCTGGTTCAGCGCTTCCAGGCTTTCCCGCAGAAACATCATCACGAAATCAGCCTTCTGGCCGACAATGGAGTACACTGCAGTGCTTCCTTCCTTGGCTTCCTCCACCGGGCCCCATTCCTGCATGAAGGCGTGCAGTTCTTCCAGGGCGACAGCGCGTTCTTCATCATCGGCGGCCGTCCAGGCTGTCCAGTTCAGAGAACGGAAGTCGTGCAGGGCATACCAGCCCTCCAGTGTCAACGCGGCTTCGTTCATGTATTCTCACTCCTTAGCATATGGATATATGTACAATCCGTTTGATCTATCTGCATTGTATCGCATGCAGGCAGGCAAGAGCAAACGCACACCCCTGCTCTTATGGGGCGGATACCCGGAATTGCCGATAATGTTCATTGCTTCGTTACATTTTTTCTAGTAAACTTACTATTAATTAAGGTTTGCTGTGCGGTTCTTTATAGAGAGAGGGGATGGCAGTACGATGGGGTTTATTCCTGTATTTGTTCTGGCCGTGTTGTTCTTTGTCATGATGTTTGGCATTGGCTTTATCCTTAACATGTTAATGAAGACCACCTGGTTCCCTGCCTATCTGTTCGTTATTGTGATTCTGCCTGTGGTCGTCTATTCGATCTGGGACCGGAGCGCCATGAGCCTGTGGGAGCATCTGTCGACCTTTCATCTCGTGGATTATCTCACCGGGGTTGCCGGTCTCGCCGGAGCGGTGCTCAGCGGCTGGACGATCCAGAAGCTGCGGCTCGGCGGCTACAAAATGTTCTAATAAAGAGTTTCGCGTGCATACGAACGGCTGCTGTCCTTATCCAAGGATGGCGAGGCCGTTTTTTTCTTGGAATCGAAGAGGATTTTCGGATTTTCCGCTAACGCCAGCAAGGGGGAACAAGCTGTCGATATCAAGGGGATATACGCTGAATTTGGACTTTTTTTTACATTTCCGGGCCGGGGTTTTGTGATAGAATAGAAATCTAAATGGATTCGTGTAGAAAAAGAGGGAGGTAATCCGCAGATGCGTATGAGTAACCTGCATCATTTCACCGAACATCATCGGTACTGCGTTTCCCGCGAATTCGGTCTAAGCAGTGTAGATGCACGTATGCTGGGCTCGGTCTATCAGCCGATGGTGGGCGCCTTTGCCATCAGCCTGTACCGGCTGCTGTTCGAGCATATTCCGGCTGAAGCAATCGGCTATTCTCCGGTGGAGCAGCAGCGGCGTCTGTTCATGACGCTGGGCGTGGAGCCGAATGAGAAAGGCCGCAAATATATAGTGGATCAGGCTTCCCTGCTGGAGGCGGTGGGGCTGCTGCAGACCTGCCGGATTTTTGTAGCGGAAACCGATGATTATATGTACGAATACGAACTGCTGCCGCCGCTGTCGCCGGCTGATTTTTTTGCAACCCAGCATTTGACGTTGCTGCTGCGTGACAAGATCGGCAAATTCGCCGTGCTGTCGCTGCGTGAGCAGTTCTGGAACCGGGAGCCGGAGGAATGGAGCCGCCGGTCGATCGGCAAAGAGAACATTTCCCTGCCCTTTTATGATATTTTTCAACTCAATACCCATGTGATTGACTATGAGCTGGAGCAGGCTCTGGCTGAGGTGGCGACAGTCAAGCAACCCGGCATGCGGGAAACCGGGGAACCGGCGATCGGCTACAGTGATATTATCCTGCGCTTTCCGCGTGAATCCGCCAACCGTGTCCATGTCGAGAAGCTGCGCTTTGACCATGCCCAGATGGGGATGATCAATTATGTGGCCCACAAATATGAGCTTAGCCCGCAGGATATGTCCCGCCTGCTGGATGAAGACGGAGTGTTCACACAGGAAGGTGAAGTGATTCTGGATACGCTGCAGTACAAAGCAAGCCAGCATTTCCGGCAGGATATGAAACGCCAGGAGAAGCGGGAGATTGCGGCGGCAAAAGTGGTAGCCCTGCGCTCTGCCGCCTCCGTGGAAGGCGATGATTCCACACCGCCGATGGAGCAGCCGGTCGAAATGGAATATTATGTGGAAGTGCCGCCGCAATTTTTGTCCAAATGCGACATTCACCAATATAATATGATGCTGCGCAATGAGCCTTATACACGGCTGCTGCAGACCTTTTTTCCGGGGGCCGTGCCAACGCAGCTGATGGATACATTTGAGAAGATTGATCTCAATTATAAGCTGAGCGGCGAAGTGATTAATGTACTCATTCATTATCTGATGACCATGGTGGCTTCCGCTGGCGATCAGCGGATGAACCGCAACTTCGTGGAGGCGATTGCCTCGAACATGCTGGTGAAGCAGGTGAACACGTACGAGAAGGCTGTGCGTTATATCCGGGACCAGACCAAGGTCAAAGGCAAAGGTGCAGCGGCAGGGGCTTCAGGCTCAACCGGGACGCGCCAGCGCAGCTACAGCAAGACCGGCGGCCGTTCCGGCAAAGCGGAGATCCCGATTGTGCTGGATGACGGCAGCGCCGGAACCGTGTCGGAGGAAGAGTTCGCGGCGATGATGAAGAAGGCCGCTGAAATCAAGGCCAGTAAGAAAAAAGGCGTATCCAAGACGCCGTAATGAAAGCGAGGTGCGGCTATGGAGTCTATGGGCGAAGTGCTGCGTTCGATGAATAATTCCGCGCTCCGCCAGCGCTCCCGTGATCTTGAGCAGAACCTGCTGAACCATCCTCTGGTGAAGCAGCTTCAGGCGGAGCATCCCGAGCTGGACGAATCGCGGCTGCGGCTTCACTTGAGCCGCCTGTATCAATATGTGGAAGAAAGCCGCCACTGTGCCAATTGTCCGGGCCTGGAGAAGTGCCCGAATGACTTTCAGGGCCACTACAGCAAGCTTACCGTAGAGACTGTAGGCGGTATGGCAGATCTGTACGAGCGGAAGACGGCCTGCAATCTTAAGATTGCCCAGGATAATCAGGACAGTATCCGCAAGCGCATCCGCAGCTTTTATGTGGATGAGCGTGTGCTGAATGGCGGCTACGATGAAATTGACATTATGGGTAAGGACCCACGCCGGGTCTCAGCCGTGAATCGTATATTTGATTATATTGCAGGGGCGAAGGAGAACGGGCTGACCTCGCGGGGGATATACCTGCAGGGCTCTTTTGGAACAGGCAAAACCTTTTTGATGTGCTATATGCTGCATGAACTGGCGATTGCCGGATACAGCGGCGTCATCGTCTACATGCCTGATTTCATCGAGGAGCTTAAGTTGATCATGATGGACAATCAGAAGCTGAAAGAAATGGTCGACACAATGAAGAACTGTGATCTGCTGATCTTTGACGATATCGGGGCGGAGAACCTGAATCCATGGGCCCGCGACCATGTGCTGGGGGCGATTCTGAACCACCGGATGAACCGCAAGCCGACCTTTTACACTTCGAATTATCCTTTGGACGGTCTGGAGAAGCATCTGAGCATTACGAGCAAGGACGGCGAAGAGATCTACAAAGGCCAACGGCTGATGGACCGGATTGCTCCGTTTGTGGATGTCATTCCGCTTTATGGCGAGAACCAGCGGGGAACGGTAAGATAAAAGTGCTAAAGCAGCAAAATCCGGCTCCTTCCTTAAATGGAAGGGCCGGATTTTGCTGCTGCCCAGCTGAAAAGCATGTGGTGAAGAGTTACTCGGATAAAAACTTGATAATCACCATGCCGAAGAAAACGACGGTCATAAAGCCCGTCATGCCGAAGAAGCCGGCGAGCAAATCGCCAAGGTCATTGCGCGGCTCCTCGTTGACATGCTCCCGCGGGTCGCGTGTGTGCGCGTTGACATCCATCTTTTTTCCTCCTTGCAGTTGCATGACTGCAATTAGTGGGTTACAGTTAGACGTGTGAGAGAAGTCATTGACAATTAATGCGCTTTCTTCAAGTATACGAACTCCCTGCGGCCTTGTAAAGAAGAGACTGTGGAGGAAGTATTTGATTTTGTGCAATTTAATTTCCTAAAACATTATACAAAATCACTGTTAATATGTTATACTGTGGATGTGTCGGTAAATGGTAATCTGGTTATCATATTACATGAAACATTTTATCCCGTTATAATTTCGGAGTGAATTCGCCACACTAGGCTTATGGGTTATAGAAGCGGATGGAAGCTTCGTACAACTTAAAGGAGGAACTATATCATGGCTATCGTGAACGTGTCTGACCAATCCTTTGTGGGTGAAGTTGAAGGTCAAGGTACTGTTGTTGTAGATTTCTGGGCACCTTGGTGCGGCCCTTGTAAAATGCTTGCCCCCATTCTGGAGGAACTGTCCACTGAACTGGGAGACGATGTGAAAATTGCCAAGCTGAACGTTGATGAAAATCCGGAAACAGCTTCCCGTTTTGGAGTTATGAGCATTCCTACCCTGATCTTCTTCAAAGACGGCCAGCCTGTGGACAAAGTTGTTGGACTTAACTCCAAGGATTCCCTTAAGAATATTGTAGCAAAACATCAGTAAAATGATGCTGTAGTATCCGGGCATATGCCCTGCCGCCAAAGCGCCTTCGGTTTATCCGAAGGCGCTTTGTGTGTCAGGCGCAATCCGTTGCGCCTTTTGGAAGAATGAACGTTTCTTAGCCAACAGTACTTTATTTTCTACGCTATGGGGTTGAACCCATGGCTTCTTATATTTAAAATTAAGTTATCACGGTGTTGTTACAGGTGGGGGAGAACGCATGGATTATATGGATAATATCCGCAACAAACTGGCTTTGCTGCCCGACCTGCCCGGGTGCTATCTGATGAAAAATGAAGAGGGCACTATTATTTATGTGGGCAAGGCCAAGGTGCTGAAGAACCGGGTCCGCTCTTATTTTACGGGCAGCCATAACGGTAAGACCCAGAGGCTCGTCGCCAATATTACCGACTTTGAATATATCGTCACGTCCAGCAATATGGAGGCGCTCATTCTGGAGTGCAACCTGATTAAAAAGCATATGCCGCGTTATAATGTGCTTTTGAAGGATGACAAGACGTTTCCGTATTTGAAAATTACGAATGAAGCTCATCCGCGTCTGGAGGTTACGCGCCGGGTGATTAAGGATAAAGCGAAGTATTTCGGTCCATATCCAAATGCTTATGCGGCGCATCAGACCAAGAAGCTGCTCGACCGGATGTATCCGCTGCGCAAATGCGGCGTGATGCCGAAGGAAGTCTGCCTGTATTATCATATGGGCCAGTGTCTGGCGCCCTGCGAGAAGGAGGTGCCCAAGTCCGATTATGAGGAGATTACGCAGAACATTGCCGGTTTTCTCGGAGGCGGCCATGAGGCAGTCAAGAAGGATCTGCAGCAAAAGATGCAGGAGGCTGCAGAGGAGCTGTATTTCGAGCGGGCCAAGGAGCTGCGCGACCAGATCATCCACATCGATGCCCTGATGGAGAAGCAGAAGATTAACACGGCTGATACCAAAGACCGCGATGTATTCGGCTATGCCGTGGACAAGGGCTGGATGTGTGTGCAGATTCTGTACATGCGGCAGGGGAAAATGATCCAGCGGCACTCCTCCGTGTTCCCTTTCTACGGGGAAGCGTACAGCGATTTCATCTCTTATGTGGCACAGTACTACAGCGAGAACCCTGCCCTGCCGCAAGAAATTCTGCTGCCGGATACTGTGCTTGAAGGCACGGATAAATCAGGCAAACCGCAGCTGGCAGTCAGCGGTGAGGCTGAGGCGGCCGGCGGAGAAGCGGCGTTGGAGGCTGCAGCGCAAGCGGATGCGGGTGAAGCCGCTGCGGCTGAGGCAGCCGCTGAAGGCACCGTGGACGCAGCCGGCGGCGCGGCGGCCCTGCAGGAGTGGCTGGGCGTCAAGGTGCTGGTGCCGCAGCGCGGGCTGAAGAAGCAGATGGTCGGAATGGCCTGCCAGAACGGCCGGGTGGCGCTGGACGAGAAGTTTCGCCTGATCGAGCGGGACGAGGAGCGCACCTCCGGCGCAGCGATCAGCCTGGGCCAGAGCTTGGGCCTGGAATCGCTTAGCCGGATTGAAGCATTTGACAACTCGAATATCCAGGGAACCAATCCGGTATCCGCGATGGTTGTGTTCATTGACGGCAAGCCTGCACGCAAGGAATACCGCAAATACAAGGTCCGCTCGGTACAGGGACCGGATGACTACGAAACCATGCGCGAGGTGATCCGCCGCCGCTATGAACGCGTGCTGAAGGAGAACCTGCCGCAGCCGGATCTGATTGTGGTCGATGGAGGGAAGGGGCAAATTTCTTCCGCCATTGACATTTTGCAGAATGAGCTGGGGCTGTACATCCCGGTCTGCGGCCTGGTGAAGGACGACAAGCACAGAACGGCGCAGCTGCTGGTCGGTGATTCCGCCGAGCCGGTGCAGCTTGCCCGGGACAGCCAGGAGTTTTATCTGCTGCAGCGCATTCAGGATGAGGTTCACCGGTTTGCGATTACATTCCACCGCGAGCAGCGCGGCAAATCGATGGTAACCTCGAAGCTCGACTCCATTCCGGGCATCGGCGACAAGCGCCGGAAGCTGCTGCTGAAGCATTTTGGCTCGCTCAAAAAAATCAAGGAGGCCAGCATCGAGGACTTCCGTCCGCTGTCGATCGGCGACAAGCTGGCTGGGCAGATTCTGGATGCCCTGAAGGATGAAGGGCCGTCATTATAAAGTATTATAGTTTTATACAAGAAGAGACTGGCCTGAGGGCCAGTCTCTTCTTGTATATCGTTCCCTTCGTGAAGCGGCAGCTGTAATCAAATAGATGAGTTTGCGGTTCGATCAAGGTTTACAGATCGACTCTCAAGGTGCCCAGCATCTTGGCGAATTTCGGATCATGGTAGGATAAGAAAAGACTTTCCCGCGTATCGAGGGCGGAGATTTGTTCGATATCGTCCGCGCTCAACTCAAAATCGAAAATGTTGAAGTTTTCGACGATCCGCTCTTTTCTCACTGATTTTGGAATTACAACGACCTCACGCTGAACAAGCCAGCGCAATATGACCTGGGCGATGGACTTGTTGTATTTTTCTGCGATCGAGGCCAGCACTTCGTTGCCGAACATGTTATTACGTCCTTCAGCGAACGGGGCCCAAGACTGGTGTTGAACTCCCTGCTCTTTCATAAAAGCAGCGCTCTCCGTCTGCTGGTAGAACGGGTGCGTTTCGATCTGGTTGACGGCAGGCACGATTTCGTTATGCACGATGAGGTCCATCAGACGGTCGGGCAGGAAGTTGCTGACACCGATCGCCTTGATCTTGCCTTCGCGGTACAGGTCTTCCATCGCACGCCAAGCGCCGTAGTAATCGCCGAACGGCTGGTGAATAAGGTATAGATCGAGATAGTCGAGCTGCAGTTTCTTCAAGGATTTAGCAAACGCCAGCTTGGCACTCTCGTAGCCGGCATCCTGAACCCAAAGCTTGGTTGTGATGAACAGCTCCTCACGCGGCACGCCGCTGCGCTTGATCGCACGTCCTACCGCTTCCTCGTTGAGGTAACCGGCAGCGGTATCGATCAGGCGGTAACCAGCCATCAACGCTTCATACACGGCGTTCTCGCATTCTTCAGCATCCGGAACCTGGTAGACACCAAAGCCGATGATCGGCATTTTTACACCATTGTTCAATGTTACGGTTTGCATTATAATTCCTCCCTGTGTTCAAATGTATAACAGCAATCGGTGCGCAGCCCGGGAACCGGGCACTGAAGCGGTTATTCCGCTTCCATCCGATTTGCATTACAATGAGCTTATCTCCTTCGTGTAACACGAAGTCAAGCGGTCTTATAATTTTTTTCAAGGAGGATCAAACATGCATACGGTTAAAGAAGCTGCCCTGATAACGGGACTTACCGAGCACGCTGTACGCTTTTACACCGATAAAGGGCTGGTGCCAAGCGTACAGCGGAATGAGAATAATATCCGGCTGTTCGACGAAGAATCAATCAACTGGCTGCATGGTGTCAAATGCCTCAAGCAATCCGGAATGCCGATTGAAGTCATCAAAAAATACGTTGATCTCTGTCTCGAAGGGGATTCGACCATTCCGCAACGCAGCGCACTCATGATGGAACATAAAGAAGCGGCGCTCGTTAAACTCGAAGAAGCCAAACGGCACGTTGCCCATTTGGAACAAAAAACTGCCCTGTATCAGGCCATTCTGGAGCACCGCTCTCCAGACACGGCTAATCCCGTCAATTGGGACAAAATTCAGCATATGCATGCAGACGTATTTTACTCGCCCTCTGTTTTGAAGGCGTGAGAGATATTCGTGAGCATATCAATGGCTCTGAAAAAAATCACCCAGCACGGCGCTGCACACGCAAACGGCTGAGCTGCCCATGAAAAGGCGCTCAGCCGTTTGCAGTCAGTCTTCAGTTAGGTTATGGGGCTGACAGGCTCTGCCGGCTCCATCTTGCGCGGGGGATTGAACCGGTACACGATATAGCCTACGATGAACGGCAGGACGATGGTGACAATGCCTGCGCCGACATTCACGGATTCCTTCATGAAGATCAGTGTGGCGCCCATCAGGATGCTGTCAAACACCACGTGGCTGAACATGGCGGCGATAAAGCCGTAGCGCAGGAAAATATAGCTGAACAGCAAGCCGATCACCGTCAGCTCAATCGGACGCGAGCTGATGGGATAGATCGGGTACAGCGTATGTCCAAAAGCCCAGATCAGGGTGGTGATCAGCGAAGCCAGGAAGGTGCTGCGGACGATCTTCTTGACCATCCGGATGCCGAACAGGCGGTATACGGCCTCCTCGGACAACCCGGCAAGCCAGGCGACGATGGGCAGCAGCCAGGCATATCTCATATTGTACGGTGACTGGCTGGCATCCGTGGTGGACCAGTTATGCAGGGTGTAGGACAGGATAATGAACATAAGCGTCTGTACGCCGAGCAGAATAAAAGCCCAGACATACCCGGCGCGCATGCTGTCCAGCACATAACGCCCGTAACCCGGCTCCTTGGCGCGCGGCCAGGGGTTCAGTCCCTCTTCCTTGCGCCACAGGCCGTTGCCGCCAACAAGGGAGAAGTAGAGCATCAGCGACATCAGCAGACTGTAAAAAATATAGAATATGAGCATGACGAGGCTTGTGATGCGGCTCTCCAGGCTGTCCCCGCTGGCTTCCGGCAGCATGTTGTAGGTGCTGACCATCATAATTACAAAATGGGCGGAGCTGAGGAAGATGCCCCGCTTGAACGAGGTATGCCCTCTGCGCAGAATGCTGTAGATCAGAGCCAGAATGCCCAGCGCCAGCGTAGGCACGCCATAGCCGACCCCGGTCAGCCACCTGGCGAGGGCGGTCTGATCCTCGACATAACTGGTATGCCAGGCAGGGGCGGTGAAGCCTGCCCGGAAATACGAGACCTGTTCCTGCTGGAATTTGAATTTGTACTGCAGCTGCGACTCTCCAATCTTGACAGAGCTGTCTGTATAGACCAGACCGTCAGGATCTGTGCCCGACTGGATCTGCAGCTTGGCGGGATTCACTTCCCATAATTGAAGCCACGGGCGGGCAAGCTCCTTTTTCTGTTCAAGCGAAAGCTCCGGTTCACCGGCCGTGCTTACAGTACCAGGCAGGGCAGAGCTGCCGTGATTCCCTGTTTCAGCGCTGGAGCTTGTGTCTTCCCCGCGGCTGAATCCCACAACCTTACCGGTGTACATATTAAGATCAACCGATAGAATCGGGTTCACTTCACCGGAAGCGTAGAGTACGGCATGAAAGACATCGAACGGATAGCGCTGATCCAGCTTCGCTTTGGAATATTGATCCAGAAGCTTCTCCCGGGACATATAGCCGTAGAAGGAAGAATCGGTCCTGTAGCTTACAGCCCATTCCTCCCCTGTGGAATCCGGATGGCCAAGCTGCTGGGCTGCGAATGCGGCGGCTTGCTCACGGGCCTCATTTTTGCTGATAGGTGTGGTGTCAGAATCACCCGGGCCCCCTAAGAGCTGGGGAGCGATCTGGAACATAATGAACACAATAAGACCGATGATACCCGCAAGAATGAGCCTGGTCGAAAGGGGCCGCTGCTGTAGGGGCTGGCCGACGGAATTCATGTAACGCCTCCTTGTTATGTAATAAGCCTGTTCTTTCCATTATAATATTAGCGGCAGGCCGGTTACAAAAAAATGCCGTATTATCCTTTTACGTGGAAATGGCCGGGCTTATGCTTATTTTGTCCTTCCGGCTTCATTCTTTTGTACCAGGAGGGGCTGGGAATATTTTGGCCTGCAAGAATACAGCATACCTCAAAAGGCTGATCAGTTAAAGTTCAATCCATAACGGAAACCAGCCGTAATAAAATGAACCTTTGTGAAGTTAGGGAATAACGTTTATAATTTGTATGTTTCTTACGCAACCAGCGGGAGGATGAGAAGGTTGGCTTCACCGTTACCCAAGATTAACAATTTTAGATTTCTGAAGCTGTCCCCGCCGCAGATTCTGGTGCTGGGCTTTGCAGCCGTTATTCTGATCGGGACCTTGCTTCTGATGCTTCCCGTGTCGAGCACGTCGGGAGAATCACTCAACTTTATCGATGCGTTGTTTACTGCAACTTCTGCAACTTGCGTTACCGGGCTGGTGGTGGTGGATACAGGGACGTATTTTACCGTGTTCGGACAAACTGTGATTATGGTGCTTATTCAAGTCGGCGGCCTGGGTTTTATGACGATGGCCACCCTGTTTGCACTTGTACTGAAACGCAGGATCTCCCTGCGTGACCGGCTGATTCTCCAGGAAGCCATGAATCAGAGCTCAATGGAAGGCATTGTGCGGCTGATCCGCAAGGTGCTGATTTATTCACTTGTCATTGAGGCAGGGGCGGCTGTTATACTTTCGATGCGCTGGGCATTTGATATGCCGTTTGGGCGTGCGGTCTATTTTGGTATTTTTCATGCGGTGTCGATGTTCAATAATGCCGGGTTCGATATCTTCGGGGACTATCGCAGCCTGACTGGATATGTCAGCGACCCTATTGTGAACATTGTGGTCATGTTTCTGATAGTTTCCGGGGGCATTGGCTTTATCGTGATGTCGGATCTCGTAGACTACCGCCGCCGTACCCGCAGATTGTCACTGCATAGCAAGGTGGTTCTGTCAATGACAGCGGCGCTGATTGTGATCGGAACGGTTGTTATCTTTGTTTTTGAATTCACCAACACCCGCACGCTGGGTCCGCTCAACTTCGGCGGCAAAATCTGGGCCGCGTTCTTTCAGTCCGTTACTCCGCGTACAGCCGGGGCGAATACAGTGGATATTGCCGGACTCCGCCAGGCCTCGCAATTTTTTATAGTGATTCTGATGTTCATCGGCGCTTCGCCCGGCTCAACTGGCGGCGGTATCAAGACTACGACCTTCACTCTGATGATCGGTGCGGTTATCTCGATGCTCCGCGGACGCGAGGATATCGTCTTGTTCCGTTACCGTCTTGCACAGGAACGTGTATTCAAGGCGTTGACAGTTACCCTGCTGGCACTGCTGCTGATTGTGGCCGTGTCCATGGCGCTGTCCACCACGGAGGATCGGGCCTTTCTGATGATTTTGTTCGAGACGACCTCGGCTTTTGCTACGGTGGGCCTCAGTATGGGACTTACGCCGGAGCTGAGCCAGGCCGGCAAAATCCTGATCTGCCTTACTATGTTCGCCGGACGGCTTGGGCTGCTCACCCTGGCGTATGCAATTGGCCCGAAACAGGGTAAGCAATTATATAAATATCCGGAAGGCAAAATGATAATTGGATAAGGGGTTATTGATATTATGAAAGCACAGCAGTTTGTCATCATCGGACTCGGCCGCTTTGGCTCAAGTCTTGCCCTTGAGCTGATGGCCATGGGCTATGAAGTGCTTGGCATTGACCATGTGGAGGAACGGGTGGAGGAAATGAGCGGCCAGCTGACGCATACGGTCATGGCGGATGCCACGGATGAGGGGATCATGCGCTCCCTGGGTGTGCGCAATTTTGATTGCGGCATAGTTGCAATCGGAGACAATATGGAGCGCAGCATCCTGGCGGCGATTCTTTTAAAAGAGCTGGGCGTGAAGCAGGTGGTGGCCAAAGCGATTTCGATCCTTCACGGCCGGGCGCTTTCCAAGCTGGGTGTGGACCGTGTGATTTTTCCTGAACGGGATATGGGGGTCCGTGTAGCTCATCAGTTGACCACGCCGAACCTGCTGGATTATATCGAGCTTTCCAAAGATTACAAGGTGGTCGAGCTGACTGTGCCTGCCTGTATGGACGGCAAAAGCCTCTCTGAGCTCAACACACGGGCCAAATATGGCTGCAGCATCATTGCCCTGAACCGCGAAGACGGCGTAATTGTTGCCCCCACTGCGCATGATCATGTGCATCAGGGCGATATTATGGTGGTCATCGGTTCCAATGAGAGCATTGTGGAATTCGAGGACGAAGCGGTGAATGTGGAGTAGCTGGCTTCCTGCTGGCTAGGTGATACAATATTAACGCAAATAAACACCCGGGCGCATCCGGGTGTTTATTTGTTGTTTAGGAAATTACAATGCTGGGAAAACTGGAGGATTCGGATGTCCAGCGACCGCTATTCCCGTCCCGGCAGGAACACTTCCTCAGTGACCTGCACCAGGCAGCGTGCGGCTGTACTCAGGCCGCCGCTGCTAGGGTAGATCAGGCAGGTCGTCCGCTGGGTCTGCTCCAGCTCCTTAATATGCAGCGAGACCAGGCCGCCGCCATTCAGCAGCTCGGGGCGAAGGTAAGACTTCGGCAGCAGCGCCGCAGCCTTGATCGTCGGCAGCAGCCGGACGATGGCCTCGAAGGAGTCGATCTCCATCCTCACGTCGGGATCGACTCCGCTGCGCTGGAACAGCTCGTCGGTCATGCGGCGGTACCAGGTGCCCTTGGAAAAGAGGATCATCGGCAGCCGGGAGAGGTCGCTCATCGTCAGCTTCGCAGACAGGGTCAGCGGGTGATGCTCGGAAACCACCAGCCGCAGCTGATCCTCGAACAGCGGGATGCAGCGCAGACCCGGCTCCTGGGTGGCCGATGCGATGATCCCGAGATCGGCCCTGCCCTCGCTGACCGCGGAGACAATCTCATGCGTCTTGCCGGTAATCAGCTTCAGCTCGGCCGCCGGGTATTTCTCCATATAGGCATTTACAAGCGGCGGCAGTGTGGTCTGGAGCGTGGTAAGGCTGGCGCCGAGCGTTACCAGCTGGGGTTCCCCTTCCTTGAACTTCGACAACGCTTCCAGGAACTTGGAGCGCTGCTGCCGCTGCTCCAGTGCATAGGTATAAGTAAGGCGGCCCACCTCCGTCAGCTCCAGCCGCTTGCCGAAGCGGTTGAACAGCGCAACGCCGAGCCGCTCCTCCAGCTTGGAGATCTTGCGGGAGAGGGCAGGCTGGGACAAATTGAGCTGGCGCGAAGCCCGGTTCAGGCTGGAATGCTCCACGACAGCGGCAAAAATATCCAAATCATCAAACATAAGCCATCCTCCTTGAAGTGTTACCATATTCGATAAAGTGATAAATAGCATAGCCGTTATAATGGGATAGCCTTTCCCAGTAAGGATAAATAGAGCTTTTACTCTTATTTTCGCCTACTAAATGAGAATTATTATCACATTAAAAATATTCTTATGCGTTTATTGTATAACGTTTAATAATTAGATTGCAATTCCCTTATAAGTGAAAAAGGAGTAACATGAAAAGTGACACAAGATATTCACATATTGTGAATGTTGCAGCAAAGTCCGGGAAAATAATGAATTACGGTGAAAATAGACATTTTGCGGGCTTCCCTAAGCCCCTTACCCCCTGTTTCAACTGTACTCCCGGCAGTGTATGCTCATTAATGAAAACGCTGTTTTATATCGGAAAGGGGACACTTTGCATGAGAGGATTTTATTCCAGAAAGATTCATTCCTTGCTTGGCGTGATCCCGCTCGGGTTCTTTTTCCTGGAGCACATGCTGACGAATTTCTCGGCAGTAGAGGGAGGCGCTTCCGGTTTTACGGACAGTGTGCTGTGGCTGAACAGCCTGCCGCTCGTCTTCTTCCTGGAATTGTTCGGCATATGGCTTCCGCTACTCTATCACGGAGTCTACGGGTTGTACATCGCCTATCAGTCCAAACCAAACCTGAACCGCTTCAACCTTGAACGGAACTGGCGGTATACGCTGCAGCGGATTAGCGGAGTGATCACCTTCATCTTCATCGTCTGGCATTTGTACGATACCCGCGTTCAGGTGGCGCTCGGCAATGTGAAGCACGAAGAGCTCGGCGGCGTTATGCATAACATTGTAACCCAGCCGCTGCTGCTGATGGTGTATATCATTGGGGTCCTGGCCGCCTGCTTCCACTTTGCAAACGGTCTCTGGTCGTTCCTGATCAGCTGGGGAATTACGGTGGGGCCTCGTTCCCAAAGAGTATCCTCCGTCATCTGTCTGGGCCTGTTCGTAATTGTCAGCTTCATGTTTCTGTTCTCGCTGGTTACTTTCCGTGACAGTGAATTCCAGGCTGCGGCTTCGGCTGTACAGTCGCTTCGCAGTCTGATTTAAGCTTAGAAAGCGCGTCCAACTTCGGACGACGTTATGATGCAATATACAAGCAGCAGTTTCTGCAAAACAATTTAGGAGGGAACAATCATGGCATCAGCCGATATCATTATCGTGGGCGGGGGGCTGGCCGGCCTGATGGCTACCATCAAGGCGGCAGAATCCGGCGCGCATGTGCATCTATTCTCCCTTGTTCCTGTCAAAAGATCGCATTCGGTCTGCGCGCAAGGCGGCATCAACGGAGCGGTGAACACCAAAGGCGAGGGAGACTCGCCCTGGGAGCATTTCGACGATACTGTGTACGGCGGCGATTTCCTTGCCAACCAGCCTCCGGTGAAGGCGATGTGCGAGGCCGCACCGGGCATCATCCATCTGATGGACCGGATGGGCGTCATGTTCAACCGCACGCCGGAGGGGCTGCTTGACTTCCGCCGGTTCGGCGGCACGAAGCGCCACCGGACAGCTTTTGCAGGTGCGACGACCGGCCAGCAGCTGCTGTATGCGCTGGATGAGCAGGTACGCCGCTGGGAAGCCGAAGGCATGGTCACCAAAAGCGAGAACTGGGAATTCCTCTCGGTGATCCTGGACGATGAGCGTGTATGCCGCGGCATCAGTGCCCAGAATCTCAAGACGATGGAGATTCAGACGTTCCCGGCGGATGCGGTGATTCTGGCGAGCGGCGGGCCCGGCATTATTTTTGGCAAAACAACGAACTCGGTCATCAACACCGGAACCGCTGCCAGCGCTGTATATCAGCAGGGTGTATATTACGCCAACGGCGAATTCATTCAGATCCACCCCACAGCCATTCCCGGCGATGACAAGCTGCGGCTGATGTCGGAATCGGCGCGCGGTGAAGGCGGACGCATCTGGACCTACAAGGACGGCAAGCCGTGGTACTTCCTGGAGGAGAAATATCCTTCTTACGGGAATCTGGTGCCGCGCGATATTGCAACCCGGGAGATTTTTAATGTATGTGTCGACCAGGGGCTGGGCATTAACGGCGAGAACATGGTATACCTGGATCTCTCCCACAAGGACCCGAAAGAGCTGGACGTCAAGCTAGGCGGCATTATCGAAATCTATGAGAAATTCATGGGCGATGATCCCCGCAAAATTCCGATGAAAATCTTCCCGGCTGTGCATTACTCCATGGGCGGCATGTGGGTCGACTACAACCAAATGACCAATATTCCCGGGCTGTTCGCGGCAGGGGAATGCGAATACCAATATCACGGCGCGAACCGGCTGGGCGCGAACTCGCTTGTATCGGCGATCTACGGCGGCATGGTCTCTGGGCCGAAGGCTGTTGAATATATTAAGGGGCTGAAGAAATCGGTACAGGACATTTCCTCTACCGTCTTTGACAGCTTCCATAAGACACAAACCGATAAATACGAGTCTTTGCTGGCGATGTCAGGCACAGAGAATGCCTATGTCATCCATAAAGAGCTGGGCGAATGGATGACCGCCAACATGACGGTGGTGCGCGAGAATACCAAGCTTACCGCCACCATCGGCAAAATTAAAGAGTTGAAGGAACGCTACCGCCGGATCAACATGAACGATACGTCGCGCTGGAACAACCAGGGTGTGGCCTTCACCCGCCAGCTGTGGAACATGCTGGAGTTGTCCGAGGCCATGACCCTGGGCGCGCTGCTGCGCAACGAGAGCCGCGGCGCGCACTACAAGCCGGAATTCCCCGCCCGCAATGACGAGGAGTTCCTGAAGACCACCAAGGCCGCATGGACGGCGGACGGCCCGCAAATCTCTTACGAAGAAGTGGATGTGTCGCTGATTCCTCCACGGGTGCGGGATTACTCGAAGGATTGATCGTTGAACGGTGAGGCAGCGTTCGATAAGCATAACTATGGGTGAACATCGATCAGTAAGCGGGAGGCCAATGTTAATTGTATTTCATGCAATTAAACGGACTTCCAAGCGCTCTTAAAGAGAGTTAGCTGTATTTTGTACAATTATTTTTGGAGAATTGTTCGTTTAGAGAGTGTTGCCCGAAATGTAACTGCATAAATTGCAACTATATGTTGAAATGAGCAAAAATCAGCTGTCTTAGCTGTACAAAGTACAATTAAATGTTCGGTCAGTGTACCATAAAACTTTTAGGAGGTAACAGATATGGCGGAAACTGCTGCAGCTCCCAAAAACGTAAAATTTGTGATTACCCGCCAGGACGAACCGGACACGGCCCCTTATACGGAAGAGTTCGAGCTTGCATACCGTCCGGGGATGAACGTGATCAGCGCTTTGATGGAGATTCAGCGCAACCCGGTTAATGCCAAGGGCGACAGTACGGTTCCGGTCTGCTGGGAATCCAACTGTCTGGAGGAAGTGTGCGGGGCCTGCTCAATGGTCATCAACGGCAAGCCTCGCCAGGCCTGCGCCGCCCTGATCGATAATCTGGAGCAGCCGGTGCGCATCGAGCCGATGAGAACCTTCCCGGTGGTGCGTGACCTGGTGATTGACCGCAGCCGGATGTTTGGTGCGCTCAAACGGGTCAAGGCGTGGATTCCGATCGACGGCACCTACGACCTCGGTCCTGGTCCGCGCATGGCGGAGAAGAAGCGTCAATGGGCGTATGAGCTGTCCAAGTGCATGACCTGCGGCGTCTGCCTGGAAGCCTGCCCTAACGTCAATGAAAAAACTAATTTCATCGGCCCGGCGGCCATTTCACAGGTCCGTCTGTTCAACGCCCATCCTACAGGCGAGATGAATGCCGATGAGCGCCTGGATGCGCTGATGGAAGACGGGGGCATTGACGGCTGCGGCAACTCGCAGAACTGCGTGCGCGCCTGCCCGAAAGGCATTCCGCTCACCACGTCCATTGCCGAGATCAACAAACAGACCACCAAGCATATGTTCAAGCGCTGGCTGGGTGTGTAACAACATCAATAAAAAAGAAAGCCCTGCCGGCAGCGGCAGGGCTTTTGTGTCTGTCTGGGCCAGGGTGGTTTCCCTCTACTTCCCTGTACGCAGACTGTTTCTTTCCAACGGAAAAACGGGTACATTTTAAAACAGTCCATTCAGGTTAAACAGTCCATTCAGGAGGGAATAGCTTTACATACAATGAGGGCAAGGCGTCAAGATTCCAACAAATATGGGTACATATGTTATAATCTTCATAGCCGATGCATATCCAGGCTGTGGATATACCAGGGGGGATTAATTGTGATTTGTCGTGAACAGGACGGATATTTAATAATGATGAGGCAGCATGAGCACGGGCTATTGGCGGGTAAATTTGCCGAACGGTTCAAGGAGCAGCATGTTCCGGCAGAAGGGCGCCGGGCGGAGGTGCTGCGGGCGGTCAGTCAGCATGACCGGGGCTGGATCGATCTCGATGAGACTCCGTTCTGGAATGACGCGGAGGGGGCGCCGTACACTTTTATAGACTTTCCGCTTGTGCCAAAGCTGACCTTTTACAGACGCGGACTGGATGAGATTGAGGCGGATACGCCGTATGGCGCACTGCTGTGCAGTTCGCATTATGAGCGGCTGATTGAGATATCCGGCGAGGATTGTCCGGAGCTGACCGCCTACCTGAAGCATGAGGAGGACCGCCGGGCCCGTATCCACCGTCATCTGGAGAACAGCAACCCGCTCGCAGAGGGCGAATTGTATTATGATGCGAGATTGCTGCAGTTCTGCGACGACCTCTCGCTGTACCTGGGCTTAAGTGAGCCGGGAAGCCCCAAGTCGGAAGAGCATCCCTGGTTCCGTGACGGTTTCTCGGGCAGTGAGGATTTCAGCTTCACCTCCGGCCGTCAGATTATGGCGGAATGGCAGGATGAGTCCACGCTGCTGCTTGATCCTTTTCCATTCACCGGGAACGTCGAGGTGACCTTCAAGCTGCGCCGGGTTCCCAGGAAAGATGCAGAGAGCAAAGGCATCGCCCGCGCCTACAGCAGCACACCGGAAGAAGAATGCCGCATTACTGTAGCGGGCCGGTCCGAATAGACTGTATTTAGCAACCGGGGAACAGGAGAGTATGCCCATGACTTGGTGGATGTGGACCCTCAATATAGCTGTAATTGTGCTGCTCTCGTTGTGGCTGTACCGGATGAAGCTGAGCTGGATGGGAAAAGGAGTGCTTCTCGCCCCCATTCTGATCTATGCCCTGATCTCGGTGGAAGATCTGCTGAACTGGATTGATCTCGGTGCCATCCTGCCGGGAGACAGGGGACTGCGCGGACTCATTCTTATTTTTGCCCTGGCTTCGATGCTGTTCTACGTACTGTTTATCTTTCATGAAATCAAGGAATCGAACAGCAAAGAGGTCAGGCTGCAGCAGACGCTGGTGCGTATCAGTATTGCGGCATTCTCCTGCATTATTTTTTTCACTGTCGTATATACATCGATATATAAGCTGTTTGGACAGTCCTCCTTTGATGGAAAAGGGCTCGGCGAAGATCTGCTCAGCCAGCTGATAACCTTCCTCTATTTCAGTGTAGCCACCTTTACAACGGTCGGGTACGGGGATGTAGCCCCGGTGGACAGTACCTCGCGTCTTGTGGTTATTATGCAGATCAGCTTCAGCTTCATTACCGTCGCCTATGCACTTTCTATGCTGGGTTTGTTCCGTAAGATTCTGGGACCGGGCTCAGAAGAGGAGGTTGAAGCCGAAATTGATGTTAATATCGAAACAGAGGTTGATGAGAAGATAGAGGAAGCGAAGGACGAGGTGCAGTCAGAAGAGTGTGAGAGAGTGTGAGGAACGCTCCGATTCATCCAAGCCCGCCCAATAGTCTTCATTCCCCGATAACAATCCTGCAAGAAAGGAGAACCTCCCTATGAATAAAAAATCGTCCGGGGTTTCTCCCGATCTCCCGGCAGCTGCCGCAGAAGGCAGCTACCGGTACAGCACTCCGCCCCCGCAGACCGGAAGCGGCCGCAAAATCACCCGCCGCCAGTTCCTGACCCGGGGGGCAGCTGCATTATTCGGCGCAGGGCTGCTCACCAGCGGCTACGCCTGGAAGGGAGAGCCGAACTGGCTGGACATTACCCGGCTGGAGCTGTCCTTCAAGGAGCTCCCATCCGCCTTTGCAGGCACCCGGCTGGTACACTTCAGCGATGTGCATCTGGGCTTCAACAAGGATGTCCATGATTTGAAGCGCCTGGCCGGGCATATCAAGGAGGCACAGCCGGACATCATCTGCTTCACCGGAGATATAGTGGACAGCTATGCCGAGGATCTGACGGAGTCCGTACCGGTTCTGGCCGGGCTGAGCGCACCGCTTGGCAAATATGCGATCCTGGGCAACCATGATTACAAGAATACGGAGCTGCTCACCCGTCTGCTGAATGAAGCCGGATTTCGCGTGCTGCGGAACCAGTCCTATCTGGTGAAGCAGGGAGGAGCTTCCATCGCAGTAACGGGACTCGACGACATGCTGCACGGCAAGCCTGACCCCCAGGCGGCGCTGAAGGATGTTCCTGAGGGCATGTTCACGCTGCTGATGATGCATGAGCCGGATTATGCCGATACGGTAGAAGCGTATCCCTTCCATCTGCAGCTGTCCGGTCACAGTCATGGCGGGCAGATCCGCCTGCCCTTTGTGGGCGCGGCATACACTCCATATGGATCGAATAAATACATAAGCGGGTTGTATTATACGGACAAAAAGAGGATGCCGGTGTATGTCAACAGGGGGTTCGGCGAAACCTATATGCCATTCCGGTTGATGTGCAGGCCTGAACTGACCATTTTTACCCTGCGCCGGGCATAAGAACGATGGCCCCGTTATGGCTGGCAGCCGGGGAGATTCCATTATATCTGCCAAAGAGAAGGAGAAGCGTATGAGCACTTACGATACGGTATTATCCCTGGCACGGCAAGGCCAAAAAGTTGAGCTCAGAACGATGCCGGCCACCGAGTCCGGGGTGCTCAAGACGCTGCTTGCCCATCCGCTGGTGCAGCCGCATATTCTGCTCCGTCAGGGTGCAAGCTCACCGCATGCTTATCTGGATAAGCTGGCAGCCCGGATGCTTCATGCTGTCGACCCCTGCGCACTTCATGCCGGAATTTATGCGCTGGAACAGCAGGAGCTGATCGGAACAGTCTCTCTGCAGAACTGGAACCGTTATGAGAACAAGGCTGTGCTGGGATATCTGCTGAATCCGCTATGGTGGGGCCGGGGACTGGCAACGGAGGCTGTCGGGCTGCTGCTGGATTACAGCTTTCAGGAGCTGGGGCTTCTCAGGGCTGAGGGACGCTGCCGGGGTGACAATCTCAGGTCTGAGCGCGTCATGATCAAAAACGGGCTCACCCTGGAGCGGGTCCTCCCCATGCCGGGCAGCCCGTCCGATGTAATGAAAGTATTCACATTGTTACACAATTGAAATAATGCCGTTATGAAACTCTAACAGTGTCCGGTTAAACTAAGTACATGACCCCCTTTTAAAAATATAAATGCTGTTGGGACCCGATGCTTCGGGTCCATTTTTTTTGCAGATCCCTTTTTGCACCAGCCTATGCTTATAATGCTGTCTCGCCGGGGACTGGCGGCCCCGCAGGCAGTAGGATATGATAGTTGTATTACAAGACAGCGGTCAGGAGGTTATTATTCTTTGAATGAAGTGATCCGTACATTAATGAATCACCGCTCCTTCCGGCAATACCGCCAGGAACCCGTGGAGCCGGAGAAGCTGAAGACTATTATTAAAGCGGCCCAGGCAGCCCCGTCCTGGGTGAATGGACAGCAGGTATCGGTCATCGCCGTACGCAGCGAGGAACGCCGGCAGCGGCTTTCGGTGTTGAGCGGAAACCAGAAGCATGTGGCGCAAGCGCCGGTATTTCTGGTATTCTGCATGGATTTTTACCGGGCCAAGGTGGCAGGTGAACTGGAGGGGCAGCCTTTTGAGGCCGCCAAGGATGTCGATGCGCTGCTCGTCGGCGCTACAGATGTGGGGATTGCTTTATCCAATGCCATTGCGGCAGCGGAGTCGCTGGGGCTGGGCATCATCCCGATTGGCGGAGTGCGCCGCCACACGGCGGAGGTCATCGAGCTTCTGCAGCTGCCGGAGTATGTATTCCCGGTTGTGGGGCTATGCGTCGGATACCCTGCTGAGGAATTGCCGAAGAAGCCAAGACTCCCTCTTGAAGCTGTCCTGCATGAGGAACAGTACAATCCGGAGGTGAAGAGCCTGATTGAAGCCTACAATCTGGCGCACCGGGCCTCTCTGAAGGAGCAGGGGCTGACGGAGCGGGACTGGAGCAGCACAATCGCCCATTTTTATACACTCAATCCGCAGTATGGAGACGCTCAGCATACGCTGAAGCGGCAGGGCTTTACCTGCGATAATCTGAAAGACTGAACCTAAATAAATGCACCCCAACGAATCATGGTGACGGAACCAATCGTCCGTAACCGAGAAGGCAGGGGTGCATTTTTCTGCTTGCGATTGTAGATCGCCTAAGTTGATTTATTGAATAGGTACGGAGATTTGCTGGGTCTGCTTGAAGTAGACCCAGCGGGTAAATCCGATCTCCTTCAGGCGTGCCGCTACAGCCTCCCGCTGGTCAGCGACCCGGGAAGGGACATGGGCATCGGAGCCGAAGGTGACCTCCACACCATAATGCAGCGCCCGCTCCAGGATGTCATCCGAAGGATACCAGCCTCCGCAGAGCTTGGTGCCTCCGGAGGTGTTGATTTCGATTGCAATGCCGCATTCTCCGATAACGCGCAGACACTCGTCGATTTCGGCCGTAGCCGGGATATCCGAGAACTGCGGATAATTGCCCTTCATGGCATCAATGTGGCCGAGAATCTGGAACATGCCGCTGCGGGCGGAAGCGGTAATCAGCCGGTAATACTCAGCTTTGCTGGCGATCTTCCCTTGAAGATCAAGGTTTTTCCAGCGGCTTTTATTGAAGATGCTCACACCGCCCACATTATGCACCGAGCCGATGATGTAATCAAACGGATAGGCCGATAATGTCCGGCGGTACAGCTCTGCATATTCGGGGAAGTAGTCTGACTCGATCCCCAGCAGCACATCGATGGTGCCTGCGTATTCTTTTTGCAGGGCCAGCACTTCCTCCACATAGCGGGCGAGCTCGGATTTGGCCATGGCAATACGGGGAAAAGCCTGCTCGGACTCACTTCCGAAGTATGGCGTATGGTCGGAAATACCGATGACTGTAAGACCGGCGGCAATGCCGGCCTCAATATAGTCCCTGATCGTTCCGTCAGCATGGCCGCAGCGGAAATGATGGGTATGCAGGTCGAATTTCATGGGTTGATCATCTCCTTATTTATTCTGAGCCGATGAAGTGGGTTTCCGGCATGCCCTTGAGATCGCTTAGAAACTGCCGCATGGCAGAGTTGACGTATTTGCCTGATTTCGTAATGACGCCTACAGGATGGGTGACCTCAAGCTCGATAATCGGGACGATCTTAAGGGTGCCGCTGCGCACCTCGGCGGTCACCGACTGTTTGGAAATCACCGCCGCACCGAGATCCAGCTCCACCATCCGCTTGACTTCCTCGCTGCTGGTCAGTTCCATGATTACCTGCGGCTGGATGCCGTGCTTTGCGAATACCTCATCAGCGAATCTCCGGCCGACGGTGTCTGGCGAGAGCAGGATCAGCGGGGTATTGCGCAGCGCTTCAATTCCGGCCGATTTGACCTGTGCGAGGGGATGGCGGGGGGAGACCACTAATTCGAAGGTGTCGTAATAGAGCACTGAGGTAGTCATTCCCGGACTGCGTCCGATTAAGTAGCCGATGCCGACATCGACCAGGCCGTTCTCCACATGCTGATATATCTGGGACGAAGACATGGAAGAAATCGAAGTTTTGATATGCGGGAACTGGTCCTGAAAATAAGAAAGAATCCGTGGCAGAATCTGAATGGCGATTGAGGTGGTTGTCCCGAGAATAATATGCCCCTGCGGATTTTCATCCAGGTCCGCAAGGCGCTGCTTAAGCTCTTCGACAAGACCTACAATCTGTTCAGCGTGCGTGAGGAATACCTGTCCCCTGTCTGTCAGTGTAACCGGCTGGTTGCGGTCAACAAGCTGTGTTTTGAACTCCTCCTCAAGGCTTTTGATCTGGGCCGAAACCGCCGGCTGGGTCAGGTTGAGCAGTTCGCCCGCTTTGCGGAAGCTCATGGTTTTGGAGATGGTAATCAGCGTTTCAAGCTGACTGATATTCATGGACTTACCCCCTTTTGGCCTGCTGATGGATGCCGCCGATTTGTGTGTAGGATTATTTAATAAAAACATGCTTGTCACAGGACTCCGTAGTCCGCCTCCGACCAGGGAATTACATTGTGCCCTCGGTGACTGCCGAGTGTTCGGGATAAGCCGTGAAGTAACGCTCCACGATGTGGGGCCAGAAAACTAATCAGGATATTCGGGTGGTTCGGGGTTCCTGCAAAGTCAGTGAATAACACCGCGCCGGGGCCGTTTTTGGCCAGGATGACGCAACAGGGTCTACATCTATCTTACGCCGGATGTTGGCATTTGATTAAATTATAGGAGATAACCTCCGGCAGGGCAATGTTACCCCAGTAACTATCTTCAGAATTCCTTCGGAAAGACCATTAATTTTTGGTGAATAATACCGATATATGAAGTATAATAAATCATTATTGCCTGGGACTTTTGGTACAAGACTAAAGCCTGGTAGAGGGGGGACAGCACTTTCATGAAAGCAGAAGTAATTAATCCGTTTTTAGAATCTGCAAGAATTGTAATTGAACAGGTGATACAGGTCTCGCCATCCACCGGTAATTTGGGGATTAAGGATATCGAACTGATTGATAGTCATATATGGATACAAGTGGGGATGACTGGTCAACTGAGCGGGGATATTATCTTCGGAATTGCTGAACAGGTAGCGCTTAAGATCGTATCCGCCATGATGGGCGGCTATGTGATTACGGAGATGGACGAGATGGGCCAGAGCGCCATTTCGGAGCTGGGCAACATGATCAGCGGCAACGCCAGCACCATTTTGTCCAATCAGGGGGTATCGGTGGATATTACTCCGCCCAAGCTGGTGAAGACAGAGGGGATGGCGGTGCTGCCGCGCAAAGCGCTGAGCATTCCGCTTTTAATGGAAGGTATCGGAGAGCTCGATATTCAGGTAATGATCTCTTAGGCGGACATCGGGAGCTGAGAATGAATTCATGGCACTACAAGACAAAGTCGTTGTAATTACTGGAGCTTCAAGCGGGATTGGAGCGCTGACAGCACAGATGCTCGGCAAGCGTGGAGCTATCCCTATCCTGCTGGCCCGTTCAGAGGATAAGCTGAAAGACACTGCGGCTGGTATTCCGGGCGTTTTTGGACTGTATGCCTGCGATGTTACCGATGAAGAGCAGGTACAGAACACCTTTGCGGACATTCTCAGGGTATACGGCAGAATCGATGTTCTTCTGAATAACGCCGGATATGGGAAGTTTGCCGCTTTTACCGACATGGAGTCCCGGGAGTTCGATGATATGATGGACGTGAACTACATGGGCATAGTCCGGTGTACAAAAGCCGTAGTCCCGCATATGCTGGAACGGGGAAGCGGGCAGATTGTTAATGTGGCATCTATGGCCGGCAAAATCGGCACGGCCCGATCCGTTGCTTATACCGCAACCAAACATGCTGTGCTGGGCTTCACGAATGCGCTGCGCCAGGAGCTGCGCAGACAGGGGATCATTGTCTCGGCAGTCAATCCCGGACCGATTGCGACGGAATTTTTCCGTACGGCCGACCCCTCCGGCAGCTATGAAAAGAGTGTAGCCCGGATGATGATGACGCCTGAGCATGTATCCAAGAAAATTGTCAAGCTGATCGATAAAGGCAAAGAGGAGATCGATCTTCCGGGCTTCGCGGCGGTTGGCATCCGCCTGTATGGTCTGTTCCCCCGGCTCGCGGATAAGCTTACCTATAACCTGATGAACCGGAAATAGCCGGCAGATCAAGGACAAAGTATCTTTCTATCACGGCTTAACACGATCAAACGGCCTTCCATTTGGTGGAGAGGCCTTTTTGGCATATAATAAACATATTATCTTAAGGGAAAAGGATGAACTACAATTATGAATAAAGCTTCTTTTGCGGCCATCGGCATCCAGGAAGACTTCGTTGCCCGATTGTCGGAATTCGGCATTCAAGATCCATCCCCTGTTCAGAAGGAGACCATTCCGCTGCTGCTGGAGGGAAGAGACGTGCTTGCCGCATCCCAGACAGGAACCGGCAAGACGCTGGCTTACCTGCTGCCGCTGCTCCAGGGGATTAATCCGGAGCAGAAGGTGGTGCAGAAGCTGGTGCTGGCCCCTACGCAGGAGCTGGCAATGCAGATTCTCCGCGAGGCGGAGCGTTATGGCGCCCATCGCGGCATCAAGGTGTTAGGCCTGATCGGCGGCGCGGCGATCAAGCGGCAGATCGATAAGCTGCGCGAGCATCCGCAGCTTGTAGTGGGCACTCCCGGCCGTATCCGGGAGCTGATCGGGCTGCGCAAGCTGAAGATGCATGAGGTGACCACGATTGTCATCGATGAAGCGGACCAGATGTTCCAGCTCAGCGGTGCGGGCGAGGTGGCGAAGATTGTCAGCAGCGCGCTGCGCACCCGGCAACTGGTCATGCTGTCGGCGACCATCGGGCCGGAGACGAAGGCGCTGGCAGCACGCGAGATGAAGAATCCGGCAGAGATTGGCATTGATCCGGGGATCATGACCGCCCAGAGTCTTGAGCATCACTACGTGGTGACCGAGGAACGGAACAAGATAGATATGCTGCGCCGGGTGATCCGTCATTACAATCCGGAGCGGGCGATTGTGTTCGTCAATGCCACCGACGACATCGCTGAGGTGACCGCCAAGCTGAACTATCTGGGGCTTACGGCAGCAGCGCTCTACGGAGATGCCGATAAGGTGACGCGCAGCAATGTGCTGGCCCGCTTCCGCGACGGGCGCTTCCGCGTGCTGGTGGCCAGTGATGTGGCGGCCCGGGGCCTCGATATCGAGAATCTGACGCTGGTCGTCAGCTTCGATCCGGCTTTCGACTCAGAGCATTATGTGCACCGGGCCGGGCGAACAGGGCGCATGGGACGGCGCGGACTGTCCGTGACGATTGTCACGGAGCAGCAGACGTTCATTATGCGCAAGTTCGCTAAGGAGCTGGACATCCGGCTGGAGGAGAGGGAAATGGTCGGCGGCAAGGCACTGACCGCCGAGGAGGCCCGCAGCGGGTCCAGCGGCGGGACAGGTTCTAGCCGCCGCGATAGCAGCGGCGGGAGTGAACCTGCGGCGCGCAGCGGCAAGCCGCAGGTGCGGACCGCGGCAGCGGGAGGCCCAGCCTCCCCGGCCGGGGCTTCTGCAGCGCAGCCGGGAGCGGCAGCGGGCTTTGATGCGCGGCGCGGCCAGCAGCGCCGCAGCGCGGGTCCCGCCGCAGGAGCACGCGGCGGCGCTCCCGCAGGCAAAGCGCGCACCAGCAGTGCGGAGCGCGAGAAGAACCGCAAGAACAAAGGAGCACCAAAGTGGTTGAAAGACAAAACCCCGAGAGGTGAAGGTCAATGAGTACTGCCCCCGTATTGCAAATTACGGGCTTAAGCGGAGGCTACAGCCTGAACAAGCCGGTGCTTCACGATATCGGCCTTGAGGTACAGCCTGGAGAAATGGTCGGGCTGATCGGATTGAACGGAGCAGGCAAAAGCACGACCATGAAGCATATTCTGGGCCTGATGTCGCCGCATAAAGGCGAGATCACGGTCCAGGGCAAAACCCGGAGCAGCGACCCGGAAGCCTATCACGGCGCACTGTCCTTTGTGCCGGAGTCCCCGCTGCTGTATGAGGAAATGACAGTACGCGAGCATGTGGAATTTACCGCCAGGGCTTACGGCGTGGAGCAGAGCGATTATGAATCCCGCAGCAGCCGGCTGGCCGCACTTTTTAATATGGATGATAAGATGGATACACTGTCCTCGCATTTGTCCAAAGGGATGAAGCAGAAGGTCATGATTATGTGCGCTTTCGTGGCGCGTCCGGCGCTGTATGTGATCGACGAGCCATTTTTGGGGCTGGACCCTTTGGGCATCCGCTCCCTGCTTGATTTCATGCTGGAGCTGAAGAATACCGGGGCTTCGATTCTGTTAAGCTCCCATATTCTCTCCACCATTGAGAATTACTGTGACAGGTTCATTGTCCTGCACCGCGGGAAGGTGATCGCGCAGGGTACGCTGGCCGAGATGAGCGCGGCTGCCGGACTGCAGGGACTGAATCTGGAGCAGCTGTTCTACGAACTGGTGCAAGGAGGGAAATGATATGGATTTGAAGGAGCTGCGCCGGCAGCGGCGCAGCCGGTTCATGGGAGGCCTCACTCCTTATGTAGGTTATATCATTCAGAGCGGTATCGCGATGGTTTTCCTGCTGGTGCTGATTATCTTCTCGGCCTGGTATACCTCGCTGCTCCGCGATGTCCCTGAGGGCATTCCCATCCGCTGGATCATGCTGGTGCTGCTGCTGCCTGCAGCGGCGCATAGCAGCTTCCGGACCTATCTGCAGAGCCCGGATACGATCTTTCTGCTTCCGCAGGGCCACCGGATGAAGGAATATTTCGCTCCCGCCTGGACCGCCGGAAATGTGTGGAAAATTCTGCGTCTGGCTTTCGTGCTGATTACACTCTGGCCGCTGTACATACGGACGGATGATTCTCATCAAATGCTGTTTGCCACATTGGCTGTGCTGATTCTGGTGAAAATATTGGCAAGCTTTGGCCTGTGGCGGGAGCTTGCCATGCTGTCCCGTCCGGCTTCCATGGGCTACAGCCTGCTCCGCTGGGCAGTCTCCGGCCTGATGATTGCCGCATGGCTCTGGCAGCCGGCGCTCCGGGCACTGATCTTTATTGTTATTCTGGCAGCAGCCTATGTGGCGGCGCTAGCTGTTCCGGCACGGCTCTCCGTTCCCTGGGAACGGCTGATCGCCACCGAGCGCAATCAGGGGGCAAGAGCGCTGATGATCCTCGGCTGGTTCGTGGATGTGCCCGGACGGGAGCAGCGGGTCTATCCCCGCCGCTACTTGTCCAAGTGGGGCGCGGGCATCGCCTGGCGGCGCAGCACTGCTTACCGCTTCCTGCTGACCAAAAGCTTCGCCCGGGGCGACATCTTCGGTATCGTGATCCGGATTTTCCTCCTGGCGCTGCTGCTGGTCTGGTGGAACCGGGAGAGCTACATCGGCTCCGGTATCTATTTGTTCTTCGTGCTGGTCATGGGCGTACAGCTATCGGCGCTGCGCAAGCTGCATAGCGAATCGTTCTGGCTGACTGTCTACCCGCTGCCGGAGGGCAGCAAGGCAAGCAGTACGATTCAGTTCATCTTCCGGGCACATTTGCTGCTGGCTATGCTGACCGCTCTGCCTCTTCTGACCGGGATCGCCGGGCGGCCGCTGCCGGTCATCGGGACCTTTCTTGCCGGCGCGCTGCTGGCCTATCTCTTCAAAAGCAGGGCCTCCCGCAAATCGGCGCAGGACGACGACGATATCTGAAAAAAAGACGCCTTGAGCGGAGAATAGCTCCGTCAGGCGTCTTTTTCTGATAGTTGAAGCTTATTTAGACCTATTTCTGGAATTGAAGAAATTCCTGTTTGGAACGGAGGCAAGAAACAGGGAATGCTGTAAAACGCGGGCAAGTGGGAGAGAGCCGGAGCCCCCTCCCGGGATGATCATTCCCGGTTAGACAAAGAGTGAACGGCTGATGATAACCAGCAGGATAAAGAGAACCAGAATTGCACCAGTGCTTGTAAATCCAGGGTATCCGTATCCGCCTCTAACTTCTTCGCTCATGTTCATTCCCCTTTCGCGTGTGAGTTATTGTACTTGAGTACACCGTATTGTATGTGCGGAGGGAACAACGTGTATAGGCCAATGCCATAACGGCCCGCAAAAAAAAGCAGCCCCGGCACGGCCGGGGCTGACATTTAACTTACAGCTTGTGATTAGGCTTTTTCCAGATCGCGGATTCCCGCATAGACCATATCGAACAGATCCTCTAGCTGATCTTCTTCAATACAGGAGAAGGCCACGCGCAGATCGGTCTCACCCAGGGCAATGGTCCCCAGACCATAGTTATGGATCAGGTGCAGACGCAGGGCGTCAGCCGGAACGGTGTGCAGCTTCAGGCACATAAAGTACCCGGAGTTGAACGGATAATAGGTCCATACCTCATCGCCGTATTTGCCGCTGTCCAGCAGTGCCTTCACTTTGTTGGCACGGCCCTTCATAATCTGGAACTTCTCTTCCTTCTGTTCGGCAAATTCCGGCGATTTGAGCGCATCGAGCACAAAGGTCTGTGAGGGATGCGGTCCGCTGGAGATGGTGGCGCGGATAATCCCCATTGTCTTCTGCTCCAGGGCAGCGAGCACTTCCTTGCTGTCGGAAGCATAGGTGATGAAGCCGACGCGGAAGCCCCAGACGAACTCTTCTTTGGTCGCTCCGTCAATCTTCACGGCTAGCACGCGCGGATGCAGATTAGCCAGACGGCCAAACAGGGATTCCTTCAGTGAATCCTCGAAAAAGAGCCCGAAATAAGCATCATCGCTGACCACCACAACATTGATGCCTTCTTCCGCTGCGCGCAGAATAGCGGCAACAATCGCTTCGCCTTCCTTGATGCCGGGGGTATAGCCCGTAGGGTTATTCGGGAAGTTAAGCAGCACAATGGCTTTGCCGCGCTCCTTCTGGGCCAGCAGGGCATCCAGCAGCCCTTCGCTGTTGAAGCTCATATCTTCCGTGAAGAGCGGATAGTTCACGGTGTCGCTGAGACGGCGGACGCCGAAGGTCAGCTCGTAATTCTCCCAGTTTTTGTCCGGATAGATGACGGCATCCCCCTGATCGGCGAACAGATCGGCAACGATGCTTAGCCCATGGGTCAGGGCATTGGTAGCGATAGGGTTGCCGAAGGACTTGCCTTCAAGCGACGGCGTTTCGCGAAGCATTTTTTCCCGCCACAGGGTGCGCAGCTCCGGCTTGCCTGCCGGCGGAGCATAGCCGTACAAATCCTTGGGACTGTAAGCGGAGAGCTTATCCTGAATAACGCCGAGGTGCATAGGTACACCATGTTCGGTGGCAATACCGATGGTTGCGTTGTATTTCTTAGCGTGAGCAGCCGCTTCGGCGGATTGGCTCAGAATGCCCTCCTTGGGATAATACAGCGCTTTGCCCAGATTGGAGAGCATATCGTACACATGTTCATTGCCTGCCTTGATGCTGTCATTCAATTGTCCAGCCAATGGATTCATCAGTTTCATCCTTCCGGTATTCTTCTGGGATATACGTTAACATTGCCTAACATTATATCACCGGGATACTCCGCCGTCACTGATGAAAGACGTTTTTTGCTGAACCTTTTAGAAAATTTGCTGCGGATTCTCCCGCACCTTATCTCATCGTAGGAAACAAATCGGGAAAAGATGCCACCGGCATCCGCAGTCAGGAACTAAAGCTAATAAGTGGAAAAAGTAAAACTAATGAGCTGAATTTCTGGCTCCAGGAGGTTTTAGTTGGAATTTGTACACCTAATTCGTGTATATTTACCTCATATAGCCATTTTCAGCGAAATTAGTGGTACTTTTTCCAACATAGACTGCTTCATAAGCGGAATGAGCTTGATTAGTGATACTTTTTCCACTATATAAACTGAACGTGAGAGTTATCGGGTTTGGGCGGTTCAAGTTCAATCTACACTGGAGTGATAGGGGCAGTATTTTTCCATCATGGCAATGGTTTCGGCGTCACGTGCCCCGTTTCTGTCCTTCAGTCCCTGTGTAACGGCGGTCCGCTCCTCTTCCTTCAGATTCTGGCCGAATTTGAACTTGGCCGTGATTTCTTCCGGAACGATTCGCACTACTGCGACACCCTTCAGCCGTGAACGGTATCTGGGATCTTCGGCATCAATCGGGGCAAAACCGCCTTCCGGCTGGAGTTTTTGCATAAAATGTGTAAGCACGGCTGCTTTTTCGGCAGCATCCTCTACAAGCTCAGCCTGTCCATAAGCGGTTACGCTTTTGAAATAGGCGGTGGCGGGGCAGGCCAGCTCGGGATCGCTGAAATAGGAGGGAATGAGCGCATATTCGTCGGCAACAGTGAAGCATACCTGCTGATTGTGGCGGATGCTCTTCATTTTGCCTCCGGCATGGCTGCCGTGGAAATAGAAGTTTCCCTCTATATATACAAAATTCAGCGGCGTCACACGCGGCAGCCCCTGCTCATCGCTGGTACCGAGAAAACCAAAGCTCATTCCGCCCAGGAACTCGATCAGCTCCTCTTCCTGCTCTACCTGAAATTCTTTTCTGCGCATAACGCACTTCCTTTTCTCATGGGTTGCGGAGTCCTATGCTCCGGATTAAACGGTTTCCTTAGAATAGAGGAAGAATTGACAATAAAAAAGGACCGGTTTACATTAATTTTATTAGTCCACTTTGATATGAAGAGGTAGGGACATGAATTTCACGTTGCCATATGACCAGTACCTGGCGGTGCACCGCTACAAATATCTGGCTCTGTACCATGCGCTGCGCGCAGCGATCCTTGGCGGGACTCTGCCGGGCGGGACAAGACTGCCGTCGACACGGAAGCTGGCGGAGTTGTACGCAATGTCGCGGGGTTCGGCATCCCAGGTTTACGATATGCTGCTGGCTGACGGCTACATCCGGACAGAGACCGGCCGGGGCACCTTTGTCGCGGATGACAGTTTTTATCCGGCGGAGGGGGAGCGGAAGGGGGCAGCCCAATGGGCTGAAGGTGATGATGCAGCGGATATGTTAAAAGAGCCTGCTCCTGCGGGGAAACCTGCTGATGCAGCCTTTGATGAAGCAGGGATGATGGAGCCGGCGGATAGTGCTGACTGTGCTGAAGCGGGAATACCGGGCTCCCCCGCTAATACTGCCGGTGATTCACAGACTGAGGGAACCCTGCCAGTCCAAGAATCCGCCGGCTCTGGTAAAGCCGGTTATTATGCGGTGCAAACTGGAATTATAGGTAATGTACGCGCACCTGTTGCTTCTAATGCTTCTGATGCGGCCTCCGCTGCTTCTTTACCGGGAGCGCCTTACTCCGGGATACCGCTCTCCAGCTGGGGAAACCGGCTGATGCACCGGCATGTCTCCATATATGAACCGGCGGATGGGGCATTTGTCAGCTTTCGGAGCAGGGGAATGCTGATGGAGCATTTTCCTTACGCCGAGTGGCGGAGTGCGCTGAAATACGCCGGAGGCAAAAGCGGCGGGCTGCTGGAGGGTTATTGCCCGCCTCAAGGGGAAGAAGGCCTGCGGCGGGCCATTGCCGCCCATCTCCGCGTGACCCGGGGCATCCGGGCAGAAGCGGAGCACATCGTGCTGTTCAGCGGCTCGATGCAGGGCATTGTCCTTCTGGCACAGCTGCTGCTGGAGCCCGGAAGCCCTGCTGTTGTGGAGGACCCCGGATTTCACGGCATCCGCAGAGCGGTGGAGATTTCCGGGGGAGAGCTGCTGCTTGGCCGGGTAGACGAAAGCGGGCTGGTGCCGCAGGATTGGGCGGCCCGGCTGCTGTTCGTTACGCCAAGCCGCCAGTTCCCCACTGGCGCGGTGCTGCCGCTGGACCGGCGGCGCCGTCTGCTGGAGTGGGCGCGCCGGCAGGAAGCGCTGATCGTGGAGGACGATTATGACAGCGAGTTCCGCTGGGGCGGGCGGCCCATAGAGCCGCTGAAGGCGCTTGACCACGAGGAGCGGGTCATCTACATCGGCTCGTTCTCGAACAGCATGTTCTCCGGCTTAAGGCTGGGCTATGCCGTACTGCCGCCATGGCTGATCAAGCCGGTAACCGCCGCCAAAGCGCTGTATGAGCCGCTGCCGGGAGGCCAATTGGAGCAGCGCGCGCTGGCGCGCTTCATGCATACCGGCGGCTACGGCCGTCACCTGCGGCGGATGACGCGCATCTATGGCGAGCGTGCCCGCATCTTCCGCTCCCTGCTGTCGGAGCGGCTCGGTCTGCTGTTTGAGCCGCTGCCCGGCGATGCGGGTCTGCATATCTACGCGCACTGGCGGCGCAGCAGTGAGGAATTCGCCGCCTTCCGGGCGGCGGCGCTTAAGCGCGGCACGGATTTCCGGGACGCTTCGCTGTACCGGGTCGTGCCGGGTGCGCCGGCCGCCTGCTTTTCTTTTGCCCATTTGGATAGCGGACAGCTGGAAATCGGGGTCAATCGTCTTCTGCTGGCGTGGAAGGATGTGCAAAATAGGACATGACAAGGTATTATGAGAAGTATGGAAATGCCGTGAACGGGCGGCATGGGTGTCTGTTGTATTTTGTACCGAATATTGGGGAGGCTTCCGAAGCGGGTTTTGCTGCAAAGCAAGCACGAAGAAGCAGAATTCCGCAAAACTTTAGAAGATGCTTCCGATGCGAGTTTGTACGAAGCATATGCAGGAAGTAAAGCTCACAAACTTTTAGGGGGGAACATTATGCTGCATGCATCGCCGTCCTCTTTTGTGATCCTGCCGGCTCTGGCGAAGATTGTCTGCGAACCGGGCTGGAAATGGCAAAAAAGAGAGAAGCCGCTGCAAAATTATGATTTGTTCTATGTCTGGAGCGGGGAAGGCACGGTTGTGCGCAGAGGGGTGCCTTATCAGGTGGGCCAGGGGAGCTGCTTCCTGTTCCGTCCCGGAGATCATACGAGTGCGACCCATAATCCGCAAAAGCCGCTTGTGCTTACATATATTCACTTTGATGTTGCTGAGGATGTGACAGACATTCCCGAGCCTTACCGCGTGCTGTCGGAAACGGTGGAGTTCGAGCATTTGCTGGCCCGGTATGTCCGCCTGTTCCTGGTGAAGACTTTCGCGGCACAGGAGGAAGGCCAGCTCATTCTGAAACAGCTGATGATTCATCTGCTGCGTGAGGACCAGGTGATGCCGGTGGAACGCCATGTAAGCAACCAGCTCGCAGAGGTCATCCATGAGGTAGCCAACTATGTCAGCCAGCATCCCGGAGCGATGCACCGGGTGGAGGATCTGGCGGCGCGCGCAGGGCTGTCGCCGCGTTATTTTTCAATCAAATTCAAGGAGATTACCGGATCTTCCGTGCAGTCTTATGTGATCCGCACCCGGATTGAGCGGGCACAGCATCTGCTGCTGTACGCCGGAATGAACGTGACCGAGGTGGCGGATGCGCTGGGCTACCGCGATATTTTCTTTTTCAGCCGCCAATTTAAGCAGCACACCGGGAAAAGTCCGTCCGAAATCCGCTGATTTCCCGGTTGTTTCAGTTTTTTCCAGCCGGGGTAAATACGTTGCAACCTGTTTACATACGATGTGAACTGCTGCCTGGAAGGGGAGAATGAACAAAATGATAAGACGACGGATCTGCAATACCGACTGCAAAGGCGGAGGGAGCGGGATTTTCCGCAACCGCTGGAGACGCTTGAAGCACAGCGGCGTGATGACTCCCGATCATTGGTTCTGAGTGAATTAGGAATGCTGGGCCATGGGACATAGACTGGTCCAATGGGTATAAGAAAAGACCGGGGCCGGAGGGCTTCCGGTTTTTTGATATAACGGCGCGCTTTATGCATGTTGCTTATTGGTAATATAGCTGCCAGGGCGTAAACCGGGCGCGGTTAATAACTGCTGCCCCCGCGGTCCATAATAAGAGGATACATGTAGACAGCCCGGGGAAGAACAATGAATATTTTATTGGCGGAGAATGAGCCGGATCTTCGGAATTTGTTGGTTGCTGCATGAACACGACAACCGTCTGACCGGCTTAGCACCTCGCTACAAATTGGATAGCGGCTTATTTATAATAAAAGCAGGCGTACTCTTATTCACAAGGAAGATTATCCGGTGAAATACAGACGAGCGGGGGGAAGCAGATGGAAGGTCAACGAACTCGGTTTGGGCCGCTGCCTTCCTTCCGGAAGTTATGCCGAATCCGAACACGCGGAGCAATCATTCCAAACAGCATACGGTCCCGGCCATCCATCCTGTAAGGTAACCGGAACCAGGGGCTTATTCGGCTCCAATATACGGCTGCGCGGCATATGCGCCGAAGAAACGGGAGAGGAGCAAGTTATGTGTCAAGTAACGGATCAGATGCGGTAGAGGCGGGTCAAGGGGCATTGAAGACTGATGCAAGCTCGGGCGAAGTGACAAGTACAGGCTCAGGGGATATGCGTGCAGATGCAGGTACGGATATGCTCCGGATCAAACGTATCTACGCCCCGCCGGAGGCAGCGGACGGCAGAAGGGTGCTGGTTGACCGCCTGTGGCCGCGCGGGGTGTCCAAGGAATCCGCACAGCTCGACGACTGGATGCGGGAGGCCGCGCCGTCACCCGAATTGCGGAAGTGGTTCGCTCATAAACCCGACAAATTTGCGGAGTTTGCGGTGTTGTATGAGGAGGAGCTGCAGTCGGAGCCGGCGGCGGGCGAAATGGAGCGGCTGTGCGACTGGGCCAGGGAAAGCCCGGTGACACTGCTGTATGCAGCGAAGGATGAGCGGCACAATCATGCGCGGGTGCTGCGGGACGCGGTGCTGCGGCGGCTGTCAGCACACGGATCGTAGCGGGAACGGCAACAGGCGGTAAAAGCGGCAGGCTGGGGGACGATTTTTGGACCGGTAAAGAAACCGGAGAGCCGCCGAAGCAAGGCCTTGAAGAACCCGGTCAGCAGGCCTATGATGGGTGTAGGATTATATAGATTATGAAACTATGGGCAGGAGGAGAGAGTATGTACGAAATCGTATTGATACGCCATGGAGAGAGCGAGTACAACCGCCAAAATCTGTTCACAGGCTGGAGCGACCCCGATCTGACGGAGAAAGGGGTAGAGGAAGCTAAAGCGGCGGGCAAGCTGTTGAGGGAGGCCGGCTATACTTTCGATTTGGCCTTTGCTTCTGTGCTGAAGCGTTCGATCAAGACCTTGAATTATGTGCTGGATGAAATGGACCTGCTGTGGATTCCGGTACAGAAATCCTGGAAGCTGAACGAGCGTCATTACGGAGCGCTGCAGGGTCTGAGCAAGAGCGAGACTGCGGTAAAATACGGCGAAGAGCAGCTGCATATCTGGCGGCGCAGCCTGTCCGTCCGGCCTCCGATGCTGGATCCGGATGATCCGCGTTATGCCAGAAACGACATCCGCTACAAGGAGGTCCGGCCCGGCGATATTCCGCGCGGCGAAAGCCTGGAGGATACCGTACACCGTGTCGGTGATTTCTGGGGCAACCGCATTGTGCCGCTGATCCGCAAGAAGGAGCGGGTGCTGATCTCGGCGCATGGCAACACGCTGCGGGCGCTGATCAAATTCATGGAGGACATTGACGAGAAGGCGCTGCTGGACCTGAATGTGCCGACCGGAGTCCCTCTGGTCTATAAGCTGGATGATGATGTGAAGCCGATCAGCCGCTTTTATCTCGGCGAGCCGGAAGAGGTGCAGGAGAAGGCCCGCGAGGTGGCGAATCAGAGCAAGGTGACGGAATAATTCTATGGGTATAGGTGTCATTTAAAAAGGCGGCAGATCTCCAGGCCTTGGGAGACTTGCCGCCTTTGATTATTCTACACCGGACGCTGCAGCGTGCCCAGCAGCTCGCCCATCTTCACCTTGGTTCCGCTGGTCAGCCCCGGACGCGCGGTGAAGCTGCCGTTCTCCAGGAGCAGTACTACGGTGGAGCCGAATTCGAAATAAGCGAGATCGTCGCCGATCTGCCAGGCATCAGCCGTTTCATCCGCGTAATGGATGCTGCTGACATTCATCGCGCCGACTTTTACCACGGCGGCTTCACCGTTGGCTCCGGCGATATAAGTAATCAGCCGTTCATTGCGGCTGAGCACACCTTTCATGTGTCTCATGCCGAACTCATTGACCGGATAGGCCCGTCCGCGGATATGCTCACTTTCGACCTTGCGCCCGGTAAGCGGGGAGTGAATCCGGTGATAATCCGTTGGACTTAAGTAGAGCACGAAGAAAAAGCCTTTTTTGTACAGCTCCAGGTGCGGGGAATGGTTCAAAAGATCTTCCAGTTCATAGTCCTGTCCTTTTACATTCATTATCGTTCCGGAGTGAATCTCGCCCATGGCGGTAATCAGCGCATCCACCGGGCTGGCTACCGCATTCTCGTGGCTGGCAATAGGACGCATGCCGGGTTTTAGGCGGCGGCTGAAAAATTCATTGAGTGTAAGGTATTCCCCGGAATGCTTCTCCGCCTCAGAAGCGGGAATATGATAAATCCGAATAAATGCCGGGATTAAAAAACGGCTGAGTCTGCTATGGGAAAAAGCCCCCATCAACCGGGAAAGCCATCTGTGCGAGGACAACTCGGTCATCAGCCGCAGCAATTGTTTTACCATGATTATCTCCCTTCCATCATGCAGCAGCACGGTCCCGTGTCCGGGACCGCCCGCTCTGCATTATATTGACATAGAATAGGAGACAAATCAATAACTGTTATGCCGTGCAGGACGGTCAAGCAGGTATCTTGCATATGCCATAGGCTTCCGGTAGCTTTCCTTCCAGGTGCCGGTCAGTCCGGCTTTGCGGAAGCCGTAGCGCTGATCCCGTCCGTTGCACTCGATGAAATAGATGCGGCCTTTTCCGGTGATGCCCATGTCCAGCCCGATGTCCGAAAGGCCGGGGAGACTTTTCTCCAGTTCACGTGCAACACTGAGGCTGTGCGCTAGAACGGACATGCGGATACCTGCCGCTGCGGCACCGGAGAATGCCTGCTCCAGTGCAAAGGTGGGGTCAAGCGCCTCTCCGCCGCGGGCAATGTTGGAGACGAAGCCGCCGGGTGCTGCCCGTTTGGCGAACAGTCCGGTGACCTGCCACTCTCCGCCCCAGCCCCGCTGAACGGTGACGCGAAGATCAAACGGCCGGCCCCCAAGCTCGGCCAGCGGGATACGTTCCTGGACCAGGTAAGGAGCAGATGCCAGGCGCGCCCGCAGGGCTCTGGGCAAGGCATCCTGGTAGACGGCTGTACTGGCCCAGCTGTTGGAGCCGCCGGGCAGATAGCTCCAGGTCCAGTGCCCGGGACTATTCCGCGAGAGGCGCATTACACCCTGCCCGATGCTCCCCCGGCAGGGCTTCAGGATAAGATCAGAATAGCTGTCCATCATTTCCTTCAGTCCGGAGAGCCCGGCTGAGGTGACTGGCAAAAGGCCGCGCAGCCCTTCATTCTGCTCAAGCAACCCATGGATCTGGTCTTTTCCATAGCGGTTGCATGTATTATATACCTGAACGCCGCTGCGAAGGAGTCTTTCAACTCCACGGCTCCCCGGATCGTAGATGGCCCGGTTATGAATGACGTCCGGTGTCGGAATTACGGCACTCCTGTAGCCATTAGGCCCTTTTACGTAGGCAATGCTGTAGCCGGATCTCGTATCGATGTCGGACAGCTTCAGGAAGCAGGGGGTTAATCCGTATGCGGCGGCGGCTTCCTCATAGCTCTCCAGCGATTCCTGTCCCGTTTTTAGCCGGGGAACGCCCCGGTGCATAGCGGCATTTAACAGTATTCCCACGAGCTTTTGCCCCATGTTTGTTCCTCCTGTTATCTTCTATTGTTCCGGCTGCTCCTCTTCCTGTGTCATTGTATGTGTGTACTTGCCTTTTAGGGTTGGACGAATGCGCGGTGGCAGATGCCCTTTTTTGAAAGAAACTGCGTATTCTGTTTCCACAGGCAGCGGAAGCAGAATTGTCAAGCTTGGCGCGCAAAAAGGTGTCATCCGCCCAATGCGCTGCATATGATGCCTAGGAGAAACAATAGATGGAAGGAGGAGACTGCTTGTGAAGGGCTCCAGAAGAAATCAGCACCGCAGTTCCAAAAAACCGCTCTATATTGTGGATAATCCGAATATGAGGGAACTCAGTTTGCTGGGAAGCAGTCCCAAGGTACAGGAGGTGGCAGACACCTCCGGCAGCGAACCCGGCAGCGAAACGCCGGATGCCGGGAGTTCAACTCTGAAGGTGAGCGGGGTGGATACGCTTGAGGCGGCGGAATTCGTACAATCTCCCGTACTTGATCAGCAAGAGCTTCAGGAACAGGTGGAGGAAATTGACGCTGAGGATGATGAACCTTTGCCGCCAATCCCTGAGATTGTGCCGCCAGTGGTCGAAAAGGAACGCCTCCAGCCTGTATATACGGACGATTTGTCCGATGGTGCCGTTACCGGAAGAAAAATTGCGCCCCGCACCATTGACGGGTCCAAGCTGAAATTCGGCATCATCGGCACGCCCTGGCTGCAGGACTATGCTGTGCAGAGCATTAATATCGCGGACAAGGCAATAACATCCTCCAAGCTGGCCCCTGAATCCGTAACGGGCGAGCATTTGGCGGAAGGAAGCATCAGCGGCGGCAAGCTGCTGGACCATTCCATTAGCGGTGAAAAGCTGAAAAACGGCAGCATCGGTCCGGAGAAGCTGGCAGACCGGATCATCGGCGGAGGCCAAATCGCCGACCAGGCCATTACCAGCCGCCACCTCAGCGACTGCATCATCACAGCGGAGCTGCTGGAGGATGGGGCGGTGACAGGCGAGAAAATCCTGAGCAGCAGCATCGTCAGCCGGCATCTGGCGAATGGAAGCATTGACCGTTCCAAGTTGGCTGACGAAGCGGTATCGGGCGATAAAATTGCCGACGGTGAAATCAGCGGCGCCAAGCTGGGGGAGGCCGTAATTGAGAGCCGCCATATCAGCAACAGCGCAATTACAGCGGCGCATCTGGCTCCGGGTGCGATTGGACCGGAACAGCTGGCCGGCCGGCTGATCGGCAAAGAGCAGCTTCAGCTTGGTGTTATCGAAAGCGGGCATCTTGCCGACGGTGCGGTAGGTTCACGCCAGATTGGCAAAGAGGTGATACGCGGGCAGCACTTAAGCCCGGAAAGTGTGAACGGCATCCATATTGCTGACGGTGAAATTGCCAGCCGTCATTTGGCGGACCGCAGCATTTCTTTTGTAAAGCTTGCAGAAGGGGCGGTAGGGACAGCCCAGCTTGTGGAGCAGGCGGTCACCTCCTCCAAAATCGCCGATCAAAGCATTCTCTCGCATAAGCTGGCTGATGAAGCCGTCACGACACGGCATATCGCCAAGTCTGCTGTACGCGGGCCTCAGATTGCCATGCAGGCCGTTACTTCCGTCCACCTGCAGCGCGAGTCTATTGAGCATTCCCATTTGGCAGCGAAATCGGTCGGTTCAATCCAATTGCAGGAGGAGGCAGTGCTTACAGCCCATCTGGCCGACGGAGCTGTTACGGGTGAACAGCTGGCAAGTGCCTCCGTGGCAGGAGAGCATCTCCGTCCGCAAAGTATTACCCCGGATAAATTGGCGGATGGCAGCATTACTGCCGCCAAACTGGCTCCCGGTGCGGTTAGTGCCAATGCTATTGCGCGGGAGGCGGTTAGCGGGGAGCATATTGCTTTTTGTACGGTGGAGGAAAAAAATCTGGCCGATGCCAGCGTCAGCGGGCGTGTATTGCAGCGCGCCGTGGTGGATGCCGAACATTTGGCACCGGGTGCTGTGGAACGCAGGCATCTTGGAGACAACAGTGTCACCTCTTCTGCACTGCAGCCGGGTTCGGTAGTGAGTGAAAAGCTGGGTACAGGTGCTGTGAAGGAAATTCATCTCTCCGCCGCAATTGTACAGCCGCATCACCTGTCTGATTATGCAGTAACTTCATTAAAGCTGTCGCCGGAAAGTGTGTCCACCGATAAGCTGGGGGACCTGTCGGTTACGACGGCAAAGCTGGCGGATGGAAGCGTAGAATCCGCCAAACTGGCAGCATCGTCCGTTCAAGCCGAGCACTTGGCAGCGGGGGCGGTCGGGTCTGGTTCGATCATCGACGCTGCAGTGCAGGGCAGACATCTTGCCCCGGGAAGTGTGGGCGGGGCACATATTCGGCCCATGTCCATCGGCAATGGGCATATTAACCCAAGTTCGGTCTCTTCCATTCAGATTCAGGATGGCAGTATCTCCGGAGCCAAGCTGATCGAAGGAGCTGTTTCCTCCCGCCACCTTGCGCAGAAAAGTGTAGAAAACGGCCACTTGGCCGAAGCTTCGGTGGAAGGGCGGCATATTGGGGAAGGCAGCATTACCTTGGCCCATCTGGCTGAGGAAGTCCGCAGCAGCCAAATTCTGCCGGACGCCAGTATTGGCGGAGAGAAGCTGGTACCGGGTGCTGTAGAGGCCACGCATTTGGCTCCCGGCAGTGTGGGAGCCGGGCATCTGCAGCCGGAGGCGGTGGAAGGACAGCATATTCGGGCCGGAGAGATCACTCTGGCGCATCTGGCGGAAGAAACGCGCAGTGCAGACATCCTGCCGGATGGAAGCATCAGCAGTATGAAGCTGGCCGAGGGCTCCGTCGGGCCTTTCCATTTGGCCCCCGGCACCGTATATGCAGATCATTTGACCACAGATTCGGTAGACAGCCGCCATATTCGCTCCGGCAGCATCCAGTTTGAACATTTGGCCAAAGACACGCTGACCCCGGAACTGCTGCCGGATGGCAGTATCGACGGCGTGAAGCTGGCAGCAGGCGCGGTGAGCTCGCTCCATCTGCAGCAAGAAAGCGTTTATGGTGAACATCTTGTAGACGGAATCCTGCAGGAACGGCATTTGCGTCCCGGTCTGATCAAGCTTGAGCATCTGGGGGATGAAGCCCGCAGTGCAGCGCTGCTGCCGGATGGCAGTATTGGAGGAAGCAAGCTGGCGGCTGGTGCGGTAGGTTCTTTTCAGCTGGCTTCCGGCAGCGTCTATGGAGGACATTTGGCAGCGGATGCGGTAGACAGCCGCCATATCCGTCCCGGCAGCATCCAGTTAAGCCATCTGGCTTCCGGGACGAAAAGCGCAGAGCTGCTGCCGGACGGCAGCATCGAAGGAAGCAAGCTGGCAGAAGGAGCAGTGGGTTCACAGCATCTGCAGGCGGAGAGCATCAAGGGCGGACATCTTGCGGATGGAACGCTGGAGGAGCGTCATTTGACCCCCGGTATCATCAAGCTTGAGCATTTGGCCGAGGAAGTCCACAGCGCAGAGCTGCTGCCGGACGGCAGCATCGAAGGAAGCAAGCTGGCAGAAGGGGCAGTGGGTTCACAGCATCTGCAGGCGGAGAGCATCAAGGGCGGACATCTTGCGGACGGAGCACTGGAGGAGCGTCATTTGAGCTCCGGTATCATCAAGCTTGAGCATTTAGCTGAGGAAGTCCACAGCGCAGACCTGCTGCCGGACGGCAGCATCGACGGCAGCAAGCTGGCAGAGGGCGCAGTGGGCCCGCAGCATCTGCAAGCGCAAAGTATCCAGGGCGGACATCTTGCGGATGGAACGCTGGAGGAACGTCATTTGAGCTCCGGTATCATCAGGCTTGCGCATCTGGCGGAGGAAGTCCACAGCGCAGACCTTCTGCCGGACGGCAGCATTGGAGCAAGCAAGCTGGCGGCTGGTGTGGTGGGTACCCATCACCTGCAGCCGCAGAGCATCTACGGCAGTCATCTCGCAGATAAAACGCTGGAAGACCGCCATTTGGGCCCCGGCATCATCAAGCTTGAGCATCTGGCAGAAGAAATCCGCAGTGCGGAGCTGCTGCCGGACGGCAGCATTGATGGCAGCAAGCTGGCAGCCGGGGCTGTAGGCCCGCAGCATCTGGCCACCGAAAGCGTATATGGCGGCCACCTGGCCCCTGAAGCAGTGAACAGCCGCCATATCTGCCCCGGCAGTATTCATCTGGAGCATCTGGCAGAGGGTACGCTGACTCCGGAGCTGCTGCCGGACGGCAGCATTGATGGCAGCAAGCTGGCGGACGGAGCGGTGGGTCCGGAGCATCTGCAACCGCAGAGCATCGAGGGTGGTCACCTGGCAGATGGAGCGCTGGAAGATCGCCATTTGAGCCCCGGCATCATCAAGCTTGAGCATCTGGCGAAAGAAGTCCGCAGTGCGGAGCTGCTGCCGGACGGCAGCATTGATGGCAGCAAGCTGGCGGACGGAGCGGTGGGTCCGGAGCATCTGCAGCCGCAGAGCATCGAGGGCGGTCATCTGGTAGATGGAGCGCTGGAAGACCGCCATTTGAGCCCCGGCATCATTAAGCTTGAGCATCTGGCAGAAAAAGTCCGCAGCGCGGAGCTGCTGCCGGATGGCAGTATTGACGGCAGTAAGCTGGCGGCAGGCGCGGTGGGTCCGGAGCATCTGCAGCCGCAGAGCATCGAGGGCGGTCATCTGGTAGATGGAGCGCTGGAAGATCGCCATTTGAGCCCCGGCATCATCAAGCTTGAGCATCTGGCGGAAGAAGTCCGCAGCGCGGAACTGCTGCCGGACGGCAGCATTGATGGCAGCAAGCTGGCGGCAGGGTCGGTGGGTCCGGAGCATCTGCAGCCGCAGAGCATCGAGGGCGGTCATCTGGTAGATGGAGCGCTGGAAGATCGCCATTTGGGCCCCGGCATCATCAAGCTTGAGCATCTGGCGGAAGAAGTCCGCAGCGCGGAACTGCTGCCGGACGGCAGCATTGATGGCAGCAAGCTGGCGGACGGAGCGGTGGGTCCGGAGCATCTGGCCTCCGGCAGTGTAGATGGTGGTCATCTGGCTCCTGAAGCAGTCGACAGCTACCATATCCGTCCCGGCAGCATCCATCTAGTGCACCTGTCCGAGAACGCACTGACTCCTGAGCTGCTGCCGGATGGCAGCATTGGCGGCAGCAAGCTGGCGGCCGGCGCGGTGGGTCCGGAGCATCTGGCTCCCGGCAGTGTATATGGAGGACATCTGGTTCCAGAAGCGGTGGACGGCCGCCATATCCGCTCAGGCAGTATCCGGCTGTCACATCTGGCTGAGAACACACTGACTCCAGAGCTACTGCCGGATGGCAGTATTGGCGGCAGCAAGCTGGCATCAGGAGCAGTGGGCCCGCAGCATCTGCAGCCGCAAAGTGTCCAGGGCGGGCATTTGGCAGATGGAACGCTGGAAGATCGTCATTTGGGCCCCGGCATCATCAAGCTTGAGCATCTGGCGGAAGAAGTCCGCAGCGCTGAGCTGCTGCCGGACGGCAGTATTGACGGCAGCAAGCTGGCGGTAGGGTCGGTGGGTCCGCAGCATCTGGTTCCCGGCAGTATATATGGAGGACATCTGGTTCCAGAAGCGGTGGACGGCCGCCATATCCGCCCCGGCAGCATCCATCTAGAGCATCTGGCTGAGAACACACTGACTCCAGAGCTGATACCGGACGGCAGTATCGATGGCAGCAAGCTGGCGAACGGTGCGGTGGGTCCGGAGCATCTGCAGCCGCAGAGCATTGAGAGCGGGCATCTGGCTCCTGAAGCGGTGGACAGTCGCCATATCCGCCCCGGCAGCATTCATCTGGAGCATCTGTCCGAGAACACACTGACTCCAGAGCTGTTGCCGGACGGCAGTATTGACGGCAGCAAGCTGGCGGTAGGGTCGGTGGGTCCGCAGCATCTGGCTCCCGGCAGTATATATGGAGGCCATCTGGTTCCAGAAGCGGTGGACGGCCGCCATATCCGCTCTGGCAGTATCCGGCTGTCACATCTGGCAAAGGATACACTGACTCCAGAGCTGCTGCCGGACGGCAGTATTGACGGCAGCAAGCTGGCGGCAGAGGCAGTAGGGTCCTATCAACTGGCCCCGGGCAGTGTATACGGAGGTCATTTGGCTCCGGGGGCGGTGGATGGCCGCCATATCCGCTCTGGCAGCATCCAGCTTGCTCATCTGTCCGAGAGTGTGCTGACCTCCGAGCTGCTGCCGGATGGCAGCATCAGCGATGCCAAGCTGGCGGCAGACGCGGTAGGCCCGCAGCACCTCCAGCTGCAGAGCGTCCACGGCGGGCATATTGCGGATAAAGCGCTGGAAGAACGCCATTTGAGCCCCGGTATCATCAAGCTTGAGCATTTGGCGGAGGAAATCCTAAGTCCAGACCTGCTGCCGGATGGCAGCATCAGCGATGCCAAGCTGGCGGCAGATGCGGTAGGCCCGCAGCACCTTCAGCTGAACAGCGTCCACGGCGGGCATATTGCGGATGAAGCGCTGGAGGAACGTCATTTGAGCCCCGGTATCATCAAGCTTGAGCATCTGGCGGAGGAAATCCACAGTGCAGACCTGCTGCCGGATGGCAGCATTACCGGGGAGAAGCTTGCGTTCGGCAGTGTAGGAACCAGGCAGCTGGCTGAAAGCGCAGTTGGAAACATAGAGCTTCAGGATGAGGCGGTGGACGCCTCCAAAATCACTTCATTCGCCATTCAATCCCGTCATCTGGAAGAAGACAGCGTACAGAGCTATCATATTGCTCCTGGGGCAATAATCGGTGATCATCTGACGCCCGGATCGGTAAATGCGGAGCACCTGTCGTTCAGTCCGGTACAGAGTTCAGGTAACCGGCAGGTTCTGCAGCAGTTCGGCATGACAGCGTTCATGTTCAACGGGGATGCGGAGAGTGTAGAGGTTACAGTGACTTTTGATGAAAGCTTTGGCCATACCGGCTATGTGCTTGTTGCCATGACCAATCAGCCGTTCTTCCATGCCTCGCTGAAGAGCAGGGGCGGTGGAGAAGCAGTCATTGAGGTGGTGAGGCTGCGCGAGACCTCGCATTTTTATGGAGTGTTATCATGGATTGCCCTCGGCTCCCCATTGGTGAAGCCAGCCAAGGATCATCGGGCGTTTGATTAAGAGCGGGGCCGGGAAGAGAATAATGTAAAATTTTTAACAGGGCGCAGCCAACGGCTGCGTCCTTGTTTTTTGTGCAGGAAATTATGCAATGCCCAAAAATGCGGATATCTTGGGAGCATGAGCTTCAGATGATACAGGCGGTGCAAGAGGAGTGGACTCCGTTAGTAGAGTGAAGCGGACAGAGAAGACCTAATTTTGCGAAAAATCCTGTTTTGCTGGTTGTTTCGGAGCCGTTATATCGCCCTTTTGAGCCTAGAATGAGGGGGGAAAGGACAAATAGCGGAATCTCAGTCTGCATAACCCCCTGAACCGTCTGATTCGGCAAAATAAAGGATTTCCTGTCCGCATCAGCCGAGGATAGATCGTGAGGGGGCTCATTGAGTCCGCAGAGGAACCCGCGCAAAACCGCACGCTCAACCATGCCTTTCCTAACCCTAGCTTATGGGCGAAAGTTGTACACGCTGCACAACTTAGTAGGCTTTAAGCAAGCCAAAAGACGCTAATCTTGCCTATTGTACAACAACCCGGGCCTCCAGCGTGCTCCCTTGATATTGGAACGGTGGGGAATTTCTGCAATCGTAAGCTGTGAGTTAGTATTTACCCGTTAGGGAGATTTTGTATTACGGAGGCGGCGTCGGGCTTTTGTCCAAATTTCTGCGCGCAGGGAGACATTTGCCGTTACCCGGGACAGCGGATTACATAGACTGTGATGTAACCCTCAGCCCGGAGACCATGCCCTGCAAGGAAGGTGGATGAGCTTGAAGCATAGACGTACATCTGCCCGCCGCACGGGGCGGCGGGCTTTGCAACCAACGCGGAGAATCTCCCGGCCGGTGCGCCCTGCCGCGCCGCGCCCTGCGGCCAATCACCCTGAGCCTTACGTGTCGGTAATCATTCCTGCTATGAATGAAGCGGGAACGATTGCCAAGGTGATTGCCGGAGCAAGGGGAGTTCATCCCCGCTGTGAGGTTATTGTTGTGGTTAACGGCTCTCTCGATAATACAGCAGACATTGCGTTGTCACAGGGGGCGCGTGTTATTCTCTTCGAGCAGCCGCTCGGACATGATGTGGGCCGCAGTATTGGAGCAGAAGCGGCTAAGGGAGAGGTTTTGCTCTTCACCGACGGGGATCTTGTGATCCCCGCTTCACAGCTGCGTCCCTTTGTGGCTGCAGTCAGCCATGGTACAGATGTGGCTCTAAATGATTATTCCGGTCCGGTCCGGAGTAAGTTCCCGCATCCGGTAGTGCTCTCCAAGCATGCACTCAACATTATGCTTGGCCGCTCTGATCTAAAAGGCTGCTCGCTGACGGCAGTCCCCCATGCGCTCAGCCGTAAAGCGCTTGCCGCGCTAGGAAGCGGCCTGCTGTCCAGGCCTCCGCTCGCACATGCACAGGCTGTGCTTGACGGCCTGCTTGTGAAGGCGGTGCACAAGGTGCCTGTAGGCAGACTGAATGCTGTCCGCCCCAAGCAGGCGGGCGCAGATCCCTTGCGTGAGGTGATCCTCACGGATCATCTGGACGCGGCAGGCATGGTGCTTCAGCGAAGAGGCGAAAGAGCGGGCTTCAATGATGGCAACCGGCGAAGGGAGATGGTGAGATGACAGCAGTTGCAGCAATGCTCGATCCTGGGGCCAGCTCCCGGCCTAAGGCTTATACATCTTCCATCCGCCGCCTTGAAGCCAAAGCGCGGCGGGCTTCACTTGCCTCCCGCAAGGGAGCGCCCTCACCGGGCCATGGCAGAGCTGCCGCCGCCATGGTCAAGACGGCGGCAGCTGCGCCTGCCCGCCGGACGGGGACGGGCGGCACCGCCGGCAAGCGGAGGGCGGCCCAAGCTGGTGCCGCCGCCCGTACCGCAGTCCGGCGGAGCGCCGCCGCCGGCAGCCCTGCCTCCCGGCAAGCGGCAGGCAATGCCGCGCGCCTGGAGGAGAGGGCTTCTGCTTCCGCCTCCCGCGAAGCAGAGCTTTCGCTGCCGAAGCTTCACGGCTCGCTGTCGGTAATTATCTCGGCGCGCAATGAGGAGCGCACGCTGCCGGGGCTGCTGAAGCAGGTACAGCGCCTGAATCCGGCCGAGATCATCCTTGTGCTGAACGGCTGCACCGATAACAGCTATGGCCTTGTCCGGAACTTCAAGCAGGCCACAGTGGTGCATTGCCCGGAATCTGCGGGGCATGATGTAGGGCGGGCGCTTGGGGCCAAGCTCAGCCGGGGCGACATCCTGTTGTTCCTGGATGGGGACATGGTCATTCCGGCTTCACAGCTGGCTGTTTTTGCTTCGGCTGTGGACGGTGGTGTGGATGTCGCACTGAATGACCTGGATGCGCTGCTGCCTCCGTTCGCCTTAAGTGATGATGTCACACGCTGCAAACTATATCTGAACAGTGTTCTGGGCAGAAACGACCTGGGGGTCAGCTCGATGACTGCTGTCCCCCATGCCCTGTCGCGGCGGGCTCTGGAGCGGATCGGCTACCGTGAGCTGACGGTACCGCCCAAAGCGCAGGCTCTCTCAATCATAGGGCAGCTGAGAGTGGAGAAAGCGGGGAAGGTGGACGTCATCAAGCATAACCGACTACGCCAGGGGAACACAGGAGCCGGCAATGCTATGGAGCAACTGATCGCCGGAGATCATGCGGAAGCGCTGTTCAGGGTGCTTATGCACCGTAACGCCGGAGGCATAATCTCCGCTGAAATCCGGCAGGAGCAGCGGCGGCAATTGGCAGCCTGGAGGAACGGCATATGACAATGACCAGTATCATTATCCCAACCTATAACAAGCTTAGCTTGCTCAGTTCCTGTGTGGAAGCGGTCAGGGCATACACTGAATTACCCTATGAAATAATTGTGATCGACAATGCTTCGACCGATGGAACAGACGCTTTTTGCCGTGAGAACAAGCTGACCTTTATTTCTCTTCCCCAGAACCGGGGATTCCCTGCGGCTTGCAATCTGGGTATGCAACTGGCCTCGGGCGATGAACTGCTGCTGCTGAACAATGACGTAATTGTCTCGCAAGGCTGGCTTACCCATTTGAAAAACGCCCTGTACAGTGCGCCGGACATCGGCATCGTAGGACCTGTAACGAACTATGCCAGCGGGCGTCAGCAGATAAGCGTACCTTATACAGATATTTCGGGTTTTCACGCCGAGGCAGAGAGGCTGGGTCTTCGTGGACCGTCTGAATGGATCGGAACCCAGCGTCTGGTTGGATTATGCTTTTTATTTAAAAGAGAACTGTTGGACACCATCGGCTTTCTGGATGAGCGGTATTCGCCGGGACACTATGAAGACGATGATTACTGTTACCGCGCCCGGCTGCGGGGCTACCGTCTGCTTATTGCCGGGAATTGCCTGGTGCATCATGAAGGAAGTGCCAGCTTTAAGGAGGTTTACTCCTCACGGCTGCAGGAGCTGGTGGAACGCAATCGCAGGATTTTTATGGATAAATGGCACGCAGATCCGGCAGAGTTCATCTGAAACGTTGACCCAAAGGCTTAAGACACAGATAAAAAGGAGGAAAGTAAGTGAAAGGAGTCATACTGGCGGGCGGAACAGGATCAAGACTATATCCGCTGACCCGGCTTATGAACAAACATTTGCTTCCGGTCGGCAAATATCCTATGGTGTGTTACGGTATAGACCGGTTGCGCCGGGGGGGTATAACCGATATTCTCCTGGTCATCAGCAAGCAGTCCGCGGGGCAGTATACGGATTTTTTAGGCAGCGGGGCAGAGTTTGGCGTTTCTCTGACTTACAAAATTCAGGAGGCCGCCGGAGGCATTGCGGAAGCGCTGGAGCTGGCAAAAGGGTTCATTCTCCCGGGTGAGCGGTTTGTCGTATTGCTTGGTGACAATCTTTTTATGGATGATCTGGAGCCTTATGTGAAAAAGTATCTGCAGCAGCCTCCGGGGACAGCCAAAGTCTTGCTGAAACCGGTGGAAGATGCGCGGAGATATGGTGTTCCCGTGTTCGACAGTCAGGATACCGGCTTGATTGCCTATATCGAAGAGAAGCCTGAGCATCCGAAGACAAAATATTGCGTAACCGGCATTTATATGTACGATGAGGCTGTATTCGATATTATCCGGCGCGTATCTCCTTCCCAAAGAGGCGAGCTTGAGATCACTGACGTGAACAACATTTACGCCTCTAACCGCAGGCTTAGCTATGATGTGCTCAAGGAATGGTGGAGCGACGCCGGAACATTCCAATCCCTGTACGAAGCCGGAGAAAAGCTGAAAAACACGCTGCCGTGAGGCGCGTGTTTTTTGGTCTGCAGCGTGAGCGCCATCAGCGGTCTCTTAACAACGGCAAAAGTGCCGTTGTTTCACCCGGCATACGCTTGAGGTGGAATCCGGCCATCCCGTAAACAGATTATTGGATGAATCGAGAGGTGAAAATACCTTCGATCTAGTGGTAAAGATGGCTATATAAAGCGAACTTGAAAAAGTAACAAAAGGGATGGAGGGGAGGTTTGGATACTTACGGAGCGAATGCGTCCGCCTTTGTCTGCGGATTTCCACCGCGAACAGCGGTAACAATCAAGAAATCTGCAGATGGGCGGCGGCCGGAAGTTCCAAACATTCCCCGTAGTCCCGACGAAGTCCCTTATGGAAATATCTTAAGTTCACTCTATATAGTTGGGAAAATGAGAGGTAAAAATACCTCTGATCCGGTGGTAAATGGGCTATTTGGGAAAATGAGAGGTAAAAATACCTCTGATTTGGTGGTAAATGGGTTAATTGGGATAATGAGAGGTAAAAATACCTTTGATCCAGTGGTAAATGGCTTAGTTGGCGAAATGAGAGGTAAAAATACCTCTGATCACCCAGCGGCCCCTCAACAACGGTAAAACTGCCGTTGTTTCCCCCGCCCCGCGCCCGCGGCCCCTCACCAACGGCAAAACTACCGTTGTTTCCCCCGCCCCGCGCGCCCCTCAACAACGGTGCGCCTGATTTGCACCTCACTTGCCTGCGGTTCACCATTGCAGCTGGCGCAGCGCGTATCAGACCACGGTTCCTGCCGGAGTCTGGCTGTCCGGCCGGGCAATCCGCCACCAGATCAGCTCTCCGGCCTCCCGGTGCTTTTGTGCGCCGAGGTGTTTAAGGACTTTGTGCGAGGCGGCATTGTCTTTTTCGGTATCGGCGATGACCCAGAGCGCCTGCGGATCGCTGAAAATCCAGCCGCAGATGCATTGCAATGCCTCTGTAGCATATCCTTGTCGGCGGTGGCCTTCATTGATTGTGTAACCTACGATAACCTCGCCCTGATCATTCGGGCGGCCCTTGAGGATGATGAAGCCGATTAGCCGCTGTTCTTCCCGCTGAATGACCGCCCAGTTGGTCAGCCATGGGTAGTTGAGCGGGTCCTGAAGCACTTTGGAGTGTCTGACCTGCATGGCATACAGCATTTCATCATCCAGTACAGTTCCACTGATGTTCAAGCCAAAATCCCGCTCCAGTCCGGCATAATTCAATCCCGCCAAGGATAGCTGGGCCAGTGTTAAAGGCCGCAGATCCAGGCGGGTGCTCTTGAGTTTCAATAGAGTGCCCCCAATCCGATAGTACCGGCTTCAAGTATTAAAATGGAAAAAAAGTACAAATCCATCCCCAGCATAATCTCGGCATCTTCACCTTGTCAATCCTTCATAGCCTCCCTCTCCCGTTGCATTACATACGGTTTAATTGCTGCTCAGCGCATCCCTGATATAAGTTTATTCCAGTACGTGACATCTTGCAGTGAGGTTTGGCCGAGTCGGGCTAGGCTATTGCTTTGGAACTGCAATTTAACCCGCTGCCACTCCGCAACTTCCTGTAAAGCCCAGCACCGCTAGGGCTTCTGCCGCATATGCTGTAGCAGGGCGTTTGAGCAAAGGAGACATGAAGGTGCAGAATAAAATAACGAAAGTCCTGCAGCACATGGCCCATACGCACGAACAGATGGCACGGATTCTCGACGCCGAACGCCACGTAGCCGTCCGTATGTCGCAAATTGTCCATGATCTGCCGGATGTAGAGCCTGATTTTGGCGGATTCAGCGGGCTGGTGGAAAGCACGGGTCAGGTCAACAAAAATATTATTGCCTACCTTAACGCGATTGCTGATCTGGAAGAGGCAATGGCTGAAGGGGTGGGCAGGGTTATCAAGGAATTGAACGGCCAGGAAGAAGAGTAGCGCTTACAGAGCAGGAGGTGGAAGATGAGCAGAGAAAAGGCTTATCTGCAAATGCTGGAGTCGTCCGCTACTATCCAGTGGAACATCGCAATGATTCTTGAGGCCAAGGCGGTGGAAGCGGAAAAAGTGAAGCAGTGGACACAGCATCATATCCACGCTAAAGCGTTCGACTCCCATGAAGAGCAGCTTAAGGGACCCATCTCCATTCACGAAGTGATCGTGGAAATGGTCGAAGGGCTGACCAAGCTGGAAAATGGGTTGTACAGCAATTTAAAAGCGGTGCTGGGCAGCGGTGAAGAAGGCGGAGAAGGCTTTGGCGGCATGTCCGGCGAGGGCTTCGACTTCGGGGAAGACAGCAAATGAGCGGCGGGCTGCTCTCTGAACACGCCGTCAAGCTGGAGATGATCCGCTCCATTGCCCGCAGCCAGGCTGCGCTTGCGGCCATCTTGGAGAGTATCGCCGAGGTTACGGGGCAATCGGAGCTGACAGCCCGCAAGCTGAGCGACAATATCCGGATTCTAAGCCAATATCAGAGCTCGATGTGCCGGATGATGTCCGGTATTTCGCTGCATCAGCCGAAACGGGGAAATCCTGCTGCGCCATGGCTGAGTCCGGCTTGCGCAGGCGGTACCGCAAGAAGTACTTGGAGTTCAGGAGGAGGAGAAGGATGAAGAAAAAGAAGCTGGGAAAGGTAAGCTTAGGCAGCAGAACCCGCAGACGTACATTGCTGCTGTCGCGCAAAGCCAGAATCCGCAAAGGGCCTTCACGCAAAACGGGCAGGGGATTGGCGCTCCGTACCGGCAAGACCAAGAGAGGCCTCCTGCCGCGGAGAAAAAGAAGACTTCGCCGCCGGCTTGTCCGCAGAGTGCAGGTCATTCAACCGCCGGTGCAGGTAGTTCAACCGCCGGTGCAGGTAGTTCAACCGCCGATTGAAGTAGTAGCGGCGGTTGAGGTTCCGCCCGTTGCACAGGTGGTGCAGCTCCCCCCGGATCTGGGCGTCCCTCCGGAAACGCCGCCGGGAGACGCCTTTCAGCAGGGCTACACCGAAGCATACAACGTGGGGTTCGACGCGGGTTTCGCCAAGGGCTTCGAGGACGGGCATAAGCTGGAGCTGGGCTGAGATGCCCGGAGCCATAGGATAAGGTTGCTCTATAGAGGTGGCATGCCGTTTACCGCACACCGCCTTTATAGAGCTTTGGCACGGATGCTTCCACACTATCGGTACCGCTCCCGGATATGGTAGACTTCTTAACAGAATCTCTACCAGGTTCAAATGTCGATAGGAAGCAGGGATGTCCATGAGTGGAGATAAGATACGTAATGCCCGTAGAGATGAAATTGGCGCGATCATGGAGCTGATTGCCAAATGTGTACAGGTCATGCAGGCCGGCGGAAGCGACCAGTGGAATGAGAGCTACCCGAACCAGGAGGTCATCTCGGAGGATGTGGATAATGGCACGTTGTATGCCTACGAAGAGCAGGGAGCTATCGCCGGTATTATTGTGCTGGATGAGGAACAGGCGGAGCAGTACGATGCCATTGACTGGGCAGAGGGGCAGGGGCCGCATCTTATGATGCACCGGCTGGCCGTTCATCCTGAAGTGCAGGGCAAAGGGATTGCGCGCAAGCTGATTGCTTTTGCCGAAGAACATGCCCGGAGCCGCGGCTATACCAGTATCCGGCTGGATACCTACGCCAAAAATGCAAGAGCGCTGGCACTATATCCCTCGCTGGGATATGAATACAGAGGTGTAGTGGATTTTCCCGGACGCACAGCGAACTTTTCGGTTTTCGAGAAAGTGCTCACAGCCGGCGGAAACAATGGACAAGCCAGTTAACCGTTAACGGGGGTCCCTTATGAGATAACAGAGGATGCTTGCTAAATGATATATTGTAATGAAACATGACATTCATTCGGCGAAAAGCGTTGTTTTTTATCGAAATATATTTGAAATAATAAATATGTTATTTTATATAACTTTTATTGACATGTAACTTGTCATTCGTTTATGATAGGGTTATTCAGTAAGCAATTGAATAATCCTTTTTTTCGTATATCCTTAATAATTGGTTTAAGGGTCTCTACCGGGAACCGTAAATTTCTGGCTACGAAAATATGCCCAGGCATATTTTTGTGGCCTTTTTGTGTTAAGGCGGTTATGGATGCACAAGACAAGGGGGACGATGAAGATGGAAAATATCCTGATCCGGAACGCAGAGATTATCACAATGAACAAGCAGGAGGAAATCATCTATGGCGATATCCGTATCAGGGACAACCTGATTGCCGAGATCGGCAGCGGCCTCGTTGCGCAGGGGGATGAGCGGGTGATCGATGCCAGGAACCGTACTGTCATTCCCGGTTTTGTGCAGACTCATATTCATCTCTGCCAGACGCTGTTCCGGGGCAAGGGGGATGACCTGGAGCTGATGGACTGGCTGCGCAAGCGGATTTGGCCGCTTGAAGCGGCACATGACGAGGAGTCGCTGTATTATTCCGCTATGCTGGGTATCGGCGAGCTGATTTCCAGCGGTACCACGACAATTGTGGATATGGAGACAGTGCATCATACGGATTTTGCGTTTCAGGCGCTCGCCAAGAGCGGTATCCGCGCTTTGTCCGGCAAGGTGATGATGGACCAGAAGAATGCGGATGCGCCTGCGGCTCTGCAGGAGGAGACAGCAGCTTCGCTCCAGGAGAGCGTGGACCTGCTGGAAAAATGGAACGGGTATGGAAACGGCCGGATTCAATATGCGTTTTCGCCGCGTTTTGTAATCTCCTGCACGGAGCCGCTGCTGCGGGAGGTGCGTGACCTGTCGGAGCGCTACGGAGTCAGGGTACATACCCATGCTTCCGAGAACCTGGGGGAAATTGAGATCGTTCAGGCTATGACCGGGATGCGGAACATTGTCTATCTGGATCATCTGGGGCTGGCGAACGAACGCCTGATTCTGGCGCATTGCGTCTGGCTGGATGATGAGGAACGGCGTATCCTGCGTGACCGCGGGGTTCATGTCAGCCATTGCCCGGGCTCCAATCTGAAGCTGGCTTCCGGTATCGCAAATACACCGGGTATGCTCCATGACCACATACATCTCAGCCTGGGCGCAGACGGGGCGCCGTGCAACAACAACCTGGATATGTTCAATGAAATGCGGCTGGCCGCCATGATTCAGAAGCCGCAGCATGGGCCGACCACGATGGATGCAAGAAGTGTCTTCCGGATGGCGACCATCGGCGGAGCCAAGGCTGTGGGTATGGAGGATCAGATCGGCAGCATAGAGGTTGGCAAAAAAGCAGACCTGGCTATCCTGAATCTCTACAACTTCCATACCTTCCCATCCTTCGATGTAGATCCGATCTCCCGCATTGTCTATTCGGCAACCCGGGCCGACGTGGAAACAACGATCGCCGACGGTGAAATTCTCATGGATAAAGGGCTGCTGAAGACGGTAGACAAGGACACAGTGCTGCATGAAGCCAACCGCTCCATTAAAAGGCTGCTGGCGCAGACCCCGCTTGCCTGATCATTGATTGCATGGAGGCGGCGGATGCGCACCCCGCTTACTCATGGCATTGACCTACTTGCAAGGCTGCCGTTATAATTTGCAGGTGGAAATTTTCAGATCACGGGAATGCAACACAGGATATCAACTAACGATTGTAACTAGCAGAGGGAACGGGCCCTCTGCTTTTTTTTGCGATTCCGGGAACCGCATGGACAGAGTTGAGGTCATATACAGTGAGGTGAAGATTTTGGAACTGGGATGGGGAACCGAACTGCAGGACCTGGCGCATGCGGCGGCCATGAGCGAAGAACAGCTTAGGCAGATCATGGGCTTTTACGGAAATGATGTATGGCATTATATCTACTATCTCACCAAAAGCGCCGATATCGCGGATGACCTGGCACAGGAGGTGTTTATTAAATGCTTTTACCGGATCGGAACCTACCGGGGCTCCTCTTCCTTTAAGGCATGGCTGTTCACCATTGCCAGGAATACCGTATTCTCTTACCGCAAGTCGCGGTTCTTCCGGTCGGGATTCTGGGGTGGTGTACAGGCCATCCGTAATAATGAACCTGTCAGGAACAGCTGGCCTGATGAACTTCCGGGTACAGCCCGCTCTGCGGAGATGGAGTATCTCGGCAACTGCCGGACAGACGAGATTTGGAGCATCATCCTGCAGCTTCCTGACAAGTTCCGCGAAGTGCTGGTGTTGGATTTGAAGGCAGAGCTGTCCATTCAGGAAATCGCGGGACTGACCGGGCTCTCTCCGGGAACCGTCAAATCCAGGCTGCACCGCGCGAGGCATAAAGTCCAGGAGAAATTAAGGGGGATGGAGTCATGAAGGAGCGGGAGCCGAAGTGGTATGAAGAAGCGCGGAACGGTCCATTCCGGGAATCAAGGTTCACGGAAGCGGCTGCGGATAAAGTTATTATGCAAGTACGAAGCGGCGCACCGGGACTGGAACGGACAGGTAACAAACTCCGGTTAAGCTTCATAGTAGCTGCGATTATTCTGCTGCTGGCCGGGACGGGAGCGCTCCTGCAGCAGAAAGGGCTTCTGGGGGAAGGCAGACAGGCGGGCATGTTCTATCATGAGGTGAAGACCCCCGACCTCACCGATGCAGGGCTCCGCAAGACAGCCGAGCGCATCATGCAGGAGCAGCTTGGAAAGAAGCTTCCTGTTGTGAGTTTGGAGCGGATGGAGAGAATAAATGAGGTCAGGATCGTTTTTGAAGACGGGGAATATACCAGTACCCTTAGAATCAATACTGAGATCGGACAAGTAACGGAGTGGAATATGAATGTTTTTTATCCCCTTAAGGAAATCGATCCCCAGCTTATCAATGAAGCGGTTGTGAATCTGCGGGATAATGGTTACGAAGGGAATTTTACGGTTACCGGACTTGAGAGATCCAGCCAATACAGCCTGGTATCGAATCGAGAAGTCCGGACCCACGATGTTCTCCTCGGCAAGGAAGGACGGATAGACTACGAAAACGGTATCTACGCCGGGGCGACGATCAATCTGAACAGAAATGAGGTAAGTGAAGAAGTGATACAGAAATCGGATAGGGCGCTTAAGCTTCTTAGAGGTGAGCGTGAAGATCACTTGTATCAGATTACCCGGGGCTTGGCTGCGAAGTGGGATGTCATCATTTTAAAATATGGAGAGGATGAAAATGGGCCTTCCACAGTGATAATGGATTATGCCACACATGAAATCCTGCATGTACAAGACAACTCCCTGCATATCGAAGAGTCATATGATTCTAAAATTCATGGAGAACAGGACACGAAGATACTCACTATGGATAACGCTAAGCTGCAGAGTTCGGCTGCTGTTATTGCTGATGAGTTATTCGGCATCCGGCTGGAGGATTACACTGTTGTCAATAAAATGATAGGGAATATTTTGTTTGAGAGCCCTTCAGGAGACTCTCGTATCTACGCCGCGTATAATGATGAAGGGGTGTTTTACGCCATGGTTAGGCAGATCACCACTCCTTAATGGTGAAAGGAATAGTTGTAAATAGATACGATAAAAGGACGTATGCCTATACTGGGCTGCGTCCTTTTTGATAACCCTGTAAAGTATTGTTATACTAGAGAAATCTGAGATTTTACAGAAAAAGAGAATTGGGTTAACAAATCAACTACAAGGTACAGAGGAGAAGTTATGAACGAGAACAAACCTGTGCGGGTAGGGGGACCATTCTATATTGTGGCCGGGCTGGTTTGGCTGAAGCTACTGCTGCTGCGGGGGCTGTTTTTTGACCGGATTGCCTGGGAATGGATTGCCGCAGATTTGGCGCCCGTGCTGCTGCTGATGGGAATTCTGGCACTGGTCATTCCGGCGCGGATCAGGACAGGGGTGTATTGGACTTTTAACGGCCTGCTATCGCTGCTGCTGTTTGCGGCGAGTGTCTATTTCAACCATTTCGGCTCCGTTCCAACCTACCTGGCCTTTTATGAGCTGAATCAGGTGTTTCAGGTGAAAGAGAGTGTAGAATCTACAATCCAGAGCATTGATTATCTGTTTTTTGCGGATCTGGTGATTGCAGGCGTCTACAGGCTGTTCCGCAGATGGAAAAGAGGGGTATCACATCCGCTGCGCCGCTATGTCTCACCTGGAGCACGGAGAGTGCAGTGGATCGTCATCCTTGTGTCCATTATCGGCGGCGGCGCATTATCGGCTTACTCTGTTCATGCGGCACGCGGGGTTACCAATGAGCTGGTGCAGGCGGAGAGCGCCGGGTTTCTGAACTATGAGGTGTTCGCAGCGATGAAATCCCAGGAGGACAACGGCCTCATCGGCACCGGAGACATCCGGGAGACAATTGCCAAGATTGACGCGCTGGAGGCCACTTATCCTTACAGCGGCAAGCCTGCGGGGACGATGCCGGATTATTTCGGTTCGCAGCAGGGGAAAAATGTAATCGTGATTCAGATGGAGGCTTTTCAGAACTTTCCGCTGCATCAGTCGCTGGACGGACAGGAGCTGACACCCGTGCTGAACAGCCTGGCCGGCGAGGGTTTTTATTTCCCGCATGTCTATCAGCAGATCGGAGCAGGCAACACCTCGGATGCGGAGTTTATGAGCAATACCTCCATTTATCCGATTGCAACGCTGGCGATGTCGACAGGCTTCGGAGACCGGGTGCTGCCAAGTCTGCCGCGTCTTTTGCGGGATAAAGGCTATGAGGCGTACACTTTTCATGTGAACAAGGTGGGCTTCTGGAACCGCAATGAGCTGTATCCGGCGCTGGGTTTCAATGGCTATTATGAAAAAGGCGATTTCAAAAATGACCATTTCAATGCCTTTGGCGCTTCCGACGAACAGCTGTATATTACGGCTGTGGAGAAACTGGCAGCACTGCAGTCCAAGGGGACGCCATTTTATGCCCAGCTGGTGACAGCTTCCAGCCATCATCCCTTCAAAATCCCCGATGCCTTCAAAAGAATCACCCTGCCGGACTCTTTGCAGAATACGATGCTTGGTGACTATCTGACTGCTATCAATTATACAGACTATGCTATCGGCACCCTGATTGACGGGCTGAAGCAGAATGGACTCTGGGACAATACGGTCCTGGTGCTGTACGGTGATCATTTTGGGCTGCAGCCCAAGGATGTTCCCCCGGAGCAGGTGGAGGAAGCGCTCGGAATCCCTTACGATTCGCGGATCAGCCGCTTCAATATACCGCTGATTATGCATGTGCCTGGCATGGCCCAGGGCAAGGTTGTCAAGCAGACCGGGGGGCAGTTGGATATTTTGCCGACCCTTGCCAATCTGCTGGGGGTATCGCTGAAGCAGGAAGGGTTCACGGCCTTTGGGCATGATCTGCTTAATATTGACCGCAACGTGGTGGGCATGCGCTATTATTCACCAACAGGCTCTTTTTTCAACAATGAGATTATGTTCGTGCCGGGCAAGGGTTTCGCAGATGGCGAGGCGGTGTCGCTGGATACGCTCCAGCCGGTAGCCGATATCGATAAATATCAGAGCGACTATGAATATATCCTGAAGCTGATGGGCTTATCGGATGAATACGTGAAGCTGCTTCCGCAGCGGTAGGGGGAAGATATGAAACGTTGGTTCAAAGCAGAAAATCTGATTGCCCTTGCAGGCTGCGGCCTAATCATCTATTTGCTGTTTGTACAGCCGTTCGTCGGCGTGGCCGATAATGGCGATTTCAAGCGGATGATGAATACAGTGGGGCTGGATTACTATAATGCCGCAGAAAGCTATGCCGACCGCTTTTTCAGCTTCAGCCATTCGAGATTTGCCTATGGGGATTTGTTCCTGGGCTTCTATCCGTCCTCGCAAATTCTGCTGGTGCTAGTGCCGAGACTGCTGGCCGGGCTGGTGCACGGCAGTTATTTTGATATCCGCCTGCTGGCGGCAGTGTATGCGCTATTGCTGCTGGCGGCGACCTGGATGATCGTCAAGCTGGGCGGCAGCCGCTCCTATATTACGGGACTGCTGCTCGGCGCAGGAATGCTTATCGTATTTTACGATATCGGGTATCTGGCCTACTTCAATTCACTGTTTGGCGAGCCGGTATCGATGGTATCCATGTTGCTTACTTTTGCACTGGGACTCAGGCTGGCAGGACAGGAGCGGCCGACAACCAAAGGGCTTACGCTGTTTTTTATCGCTGTATTGTTTCTTGTCTGCTCCAAAATCCAGAATGCCCCGGTGGGCCTTGCCTTTTCCCTGATCTTCCTGCGGCTGATGACACTGAACGGAACGGGAAACTGGCGCAAGCTGGCCATGCGGTTCGCGGTAGCGGTATGTCTTGTTTCGGTGATTATGTATGTGGCTGCGCCCAAAGAGCTGAAGCATATCAACTTGTATCAGACGGTGTTTTTCGGGATTTTGAACGAATCGCCGGATGTGCGGGGAGACTTGCGCGAGCTGGGTTTGCCGGAGAAGCTGGAAGTGCTTGCGGGCACGAACTATTTCCAGTCCGGTACGGCGATCAAGCAGGATGATCCGTCGCTTCAGGCGGATTTCTATGACCGGGTGTCCCATAAGGATGTGCTCTTCTACTATATTAAACATCCCTCGCGGCTGGTAGACGGCATGAAATTTGCTGCCCGGAACAGCATGGACCTGCGTCCTTATTACCTTGGAAACTATGAGAAGTCCGAAGGCAAGCCCGAAAAAGCATTATCCTATGCGTATAGCACCTGGAGCCAGTTCAAAAGAGAAGTGCTGCCGCATTCGCTGGGCTTTCTGGCTATATTCTATCTGCTCTATTATGCCGGCGTCCTGTTCGAATATTTCCGCAGCCGGGATCTGCGCGGGCGGATTGCCGGGGAACTGCTGATGCTGCTGGGTCTGATTGGGCTATTTTCCTTCCTGGTACCGATTATGGGGGATGGCAGGGCCGATATCGGGAAGCACTTGTTTCTGTTCAACGTCAGCTTCGATATGATGGCTGTGGTGATGTTCGGCTGGGCAGTCCACAAGCTTGTGCGGCTGGTACAATCCGTTGCCGGGAAAAGCGGCCAATATGGGAGATAAACAACATCAGGCACGTATTGAACAAGCCCGGAAAGAGCTGCACTCCCTGGCCTTGGAGCTGGGGATCAGCCACCCTAAAGTGCTCAGCCAATCGGTGAAGCTGGACATGCTGATCAACGAGTATATTGAATGTCAGACTGACGAGCCCGGGGATATTACCAGGAGAGATCACTAGAATATTATGCAGAATGTCAAAAGACACGTGTACAGGCGAGGCGTTACCTGTGCAGGTGTCTTTTTGTGTGCTGAGAGAGTGAGTGATGAAATGCTGTACGTTTTACAACAATCTGGCGTCTGAAGTGGCCGTAGCGCGAGAAATGCTGCATTCCGTGCAACAATCCGCCGTCTGAAGTGGCCGTAGCGCGAGAAATGCTGCATTCCGTGCAGCAATCCGCCGTCTGAAGTGGCCGTAGCACGAGAAATGCTGCATTCTGTGCAGCAATCTGCCGTCTGGGCCGCAGCGCGGGAAATGTATACAACTCTTTCCGCCAGTCGGCGGCCCATTGTCCCTCCTTCACTCCCCGCTATCCTTTTCAGCCGTCTCCCAGCAGCTCGCGCAGCATTCCCGCACGGTCGTTCATAAATGCTTTGGTTACGGTGTAATGCTCCGTTTCTTCCAGAGGGACAGGCCGGATGCCCTCGCCCTCCAGCAGGTATATATCCGCCCCGGGATAGGACATCAGAATCGGTGAGTGGGTTGCGATGATAAATTGCGAGTGCTGCTCCGCCAGCTCGTGCATACGCACCAGCAGCGACATCTGCCGCAGCGGGGAGAGGGCTGCTTCCGGCTCGTCGAGAATATAGAGGCCTTGCCCGCCAAAGCGGTGGACAAAGGCGGCAAAAAACGATTCCCCGTGCGACTGCTCATGCAGTGACTTGCCCCCGTAGGAATCTTTGATCATAGGGATCTGAAACTGTTCTCCCGGCTCCTCATCCAGCTGGTCAATATAAGAAGCCACATTATAATAGCTCTCCGCACGCAGAAAGAAGCCGTCCTTGGGGCGTCTCACCCCTTTGGTAAGCCGCAGGTACTCATGCAGGCTGGAATGCGAGGAGCGGGTATTAAATGAGAAATTCAGCGTTCCGCCTTCCGGATTGAAGCCCCAGGCTGCAGCAATGCCTTCCAGCAGCGTGGATTTCCCCGTCCCGTTCTCCCCCACAAGGAATGTAACCCGGTTCTGAAAGTCCAGCCGGTTAAAGCTGCGGATCACCGGTAGATCAAACGGATAGGCCTGAAAAGAAGGAACCCGTTCACGCAGCAGCTCTGCATTACGGATGTAGAGCATGGCGTTATCCATAGCATACATTATCCCACTCTCCCAAACTTCTTAATAGTCTCGCATATGCTTCCATAATTGTAGCCCGAGTGGAACCCGTCTGCAAAGGTTCGGGCAGCTTGGGCAATAGACAGGGGGCATATGCCAATTTCGGCAGAATACAGACAGATGTCCATGAGGCGGATGCTGACTCCGCATATAGTTATACTGTCTTGAGAATATAACGGGGCAGGGTGAAAGCCGTGAAATCAAAAAAGAGAAAAGTGCATCCACCGGATTACCGTGACGGTTATCAGGAAGGCTACCGCCTCGGCCTGTGTGAAGCCGTGAGACGCCTGAATTCCCCGGAGGTGGGGGCATGCCGGCCGCTCAAGCTGATGTATGTGCCGCAGGGATTTCAAGCGATTGATGCGGGAGTAACGGAAGCGCTGGGGCAGCTTGTCAGCGAACTGGTCATCAGCTCTCCGGAGACCATGCTGGAGACAGCTGCCCGCGAGTCGCCGGGAGCTGTGCTGGTCATGAACGGACTGCATGTGTTCCCCGACAATCATCTGGAGCAGATCACGGAAATACGAAAACTGGGTATTCCTACAGCAATCTGGTTTGTGGATGATCCTTATTTTACTGAGGATACATCGGTAATTTGCAAGCATTATGACCATGTCTTTACACATGAACTGGGATGTGTGGAGTTCTACCATGACCTGGGAGTGAACTCTGTACATTACCTTCCGCTCTGTGTGAATCCGCAGATGTTCTACCCGCGCCGCACTGGTCCGCAGTATCAATTTGATGTTGTTTTTATCGGCAATGCCTTCCGCAACCGGACAGAATTGTTTGACGGGCTGGCTCCGTTTCTCCAAGGCAAGAAGGTGCTGATCGCCGGAGGGTTCTGGGAACGGCTGTCCACCTATGAGGAGCTGTCACCTTTTATCAAAGACGGCTTTATTCCTCCGGAGGAGACCGCAAATTATTACAGCGGTGCCAAACTGGTCATTAATATTCACCGTCCATGGGAGGGCGGGCAGGACAACCGGAACTCTTTTCAGCTTCCCTCCCGCTCTATTAATCCGCGAACCTATGAAATCAGTGCCTGCGGGACCATGCAGCTGACGGATGTCCGCGAGGATCTGGGCAATTATTACCGCCCGGGCAAGGATTTGGATACCTTTGAAAACTCCGACGAGCTGAAGTTCAAAATTGACTACTATCTGAATCATGAGAAGGACCGCCGGCAGATCGCACTTCAGGGACTGCGGACGACCCTCCGCCATCATACTTTCATTTCCCGGCTGCCTCACTTGCTGAATGTTCTGACAGCACAAGTATGATATTCAATACGGATTAAAGGAGCGAATAACCAATGAATAATAATTTTGTAATACCTGCACCGCCGCTGCCACGGACACCGGCGGAAGAAGAGAAGCTCCGAGGCCGCCTGTCCGGCTTCAAGGTAGGGTACGATGAAGGCTACCTGCGGGGAAGACTCGCCATTCTGGATGGCCGGCCGGAGGAGCCGCTTCCGGTTCGCAATATCCATGTAATGTATGTGGCATCGGGTAAAGGTTATCCGTACTCGCCGCTCGATGATGCGGTCCTCTATGCGCTGCAAAAATTGACCACTCAGGTCACGATTACCGATGTGCGGCAGAATCTGGTGGAGCTTGTGGGTGCGCAGCGCCCTGATCTAGTGCTGGTTTTGGATGGAATGGATCTGCCGCTTGACCAAGTGGCCGTCCTGCGCAGTAAGGGCATCAAGACAGCCATTTGGCTTACGGACGATCCTTACTATACGGACTTCACGGTAAAAATCGTAGCCCACTACGATTATGTGTTCACGCTGGAACAGAATTGTGTGGAATTCTACCGGGGCTTGGGATGCCCGGAGGTGCATTATCTGCCCTTTGCTGCCCACAGGGAGCATTACCGCCCGACAACCGGACGTTCGCCGGTCAGCCGGGATATCAGCTTTATTGGTTCGGCCTATTGGAACAGAGTTCACTTCTTCCGTGAGATTATGCCGGAGCTGATGAGCTATAACACAATCATCAACGGTATCTGGTGGGATCGGCTGCCGGAGGCGCCGCTCTATGGGGAACGTATTGAGATCGGCAAATGGATGACGCCGCAGGAGACAGCAGTTACCTACAGCGGCTCCAAAATCGTCATTAATCTCCATCGATCCCACATCGACGAAGCAGCGAATAACAACACTTTATTGATTCCTGCGGTTTCGCCGAACCCGCGCACCTTTGAAATTGCGGCCAGCGGAACCCTGCAGCTGTGTGACGCAAGAGATGATATGGGTACTTTTTATACCGTAGGTGAAGAGATCGATACATTCACCACCCCGCGCGAAATGATGGATAAAATCCGCTATTACCTCACTCATGAAGAGGAACGCCGCGCGATGGCTTTGCGCGCTTTTGAACGGACGCTTAAGGATCACACGTATACCAGACGCCTGCATAAGCTGTTGACCATAATTTATGGCTAAGCAGTACGGAGCGCATGGGAAATGTGCGTATATCCGGGGGACAGGTGTCGTGCCGGCATCTGTTCCCTCTCAATATACTACTGGAGTACCGGGCATTGGCGTTCGCCAGCAGAATCCCACGCTATAACCGCCGTGATGCCCAAAATTTCAGCTTAAGCAATGCGGGTTTACAGCAGGACATGAACGGTAAAATTTGCCCGGTAAAATAAAGCAGCTGCTTCCGAAGCAAGTTTTACTGCGAAGTTATTTCAAGCAGCAATGCTCCGTAAAACTTTTAGGGAGGTGAATGGCTGCTCCACAGCCCCGCCAAGGAGCGCCGACACACCATGGCCGACAAAGCGACAATCGTGCTCTTTTCCCATGTATCCAATACACGCAGCATTACAGGGGCGGAGAAGCTGCTGCTGTTCTTCAGCCGGGAGCTGTCACCCTACTTCAACTGCGTTCTCGTGGCACCCCAGGAAGGCAAGCTGACCCGGCAGGCGCGTAATAATGGACTGAATGTACAGCTGCTGACCATTCCTCTGGTCTACGGGATGTACACACCCTATGCCGGGCTGGAGCCGGATATCCGCAAATTTCAGGAGAAACTTGAGTATTGCGAGCTGGTAGAGTGGCTTGCTGCCCTGCGCCCGGCGTTTATTATCTCCAGCACCTGTGTTCATGCTTTGCCGGCGATGGCGGCGAAATCACTGGGCATCCCCGTGGTGTGGAAGATCTCGGAGACCATCACGGACAACGATTTCACATCAATCAGCACGGAGCTGATCCACAAGAACAGCGATGAGATTCTGGCCATCTCCCATACGGCGGCGTCTTGCTTTCCCGAGGATATCCGCGCGGAGAAGGTAACCCTGCTTCCCCCGTCGTGGAATGATTCGGAGATGATGTTCGAAGCCTGGAGCAAGCTGCGGAGCGAACGCCGCCGTGATTTGCGGGTTGCCCCCAAAGAGCCGCTTATCGGTTATATTTCTTCATTTATTAATAAAGAAAAGGGACTGGAGCATTTCGTAAAAATGGCTGTGCTTGTATCAAAGGAGCATCCCGAAGCAAAGTTCATGGTCGTCGGCACACCCGGAGATAAAAGCTACTATGACCGCTGCGTCCGCAAGGTGAAGCTGGAAGGCCTGACCTCACATTTCAAATTTGTAGGCTATGAAGAAAGTCTTCCGGAGGTCTATTGCGCCATGGATATGCTGGTGGTTCCCAGCCTGATCCGCGAGGGCTTCGGTATGACTGCGCTGGAAGGCCTGGCCTTCGGTAAACCGGTAGTGGCTTATGCATCCGGCGGCTTGTACGAAATTCTCCATGCCGCCGGCTGCGGTGAGCTGCTTGCTCCGGTGGGAGACATCGACCAGCTGGCACAGCGGGTGAACGGCCTGCTGGCGGAGCCGGGGCTGGCAGCCGTCGTCGGCAGCCAGGCGCGGGAGCGCGTCGACGCCGTCTATGGGCCGGCGGCCTACCGCGCGCGCCTGCTCGGCCTTGCGGAGAAGTGGCATCTCCGCTACTGCCCCGCGCTGCCGGAACCTGTCAGCGCACCGGAGCCCCCCGCTGCTGCCGAAGCTTCGGACAGCAGCGAGCCCGCCCCGCCGCTGCAGCTGGAGCCGCAGCCGGAGGCCGTCCCGCCGCCGGAGCCGGAGCCGCAGCGGCGAAAACACGCAAGCCGCGCAGCACGGCTTCGGCGCGGCAAGCTTCGGCGCGGCAAGCTCCGCCGCGCCGCATCCCGGGCGCGCAGCCGTCCGCGCCCCGGCCGCAAGCGGCGCGCCGCAGGCAGCGCGCGCCGGAGGAGCAGCGGCGGCAAGCACCGCCGCGCGGGCCATGCCCGCCGCAAAGCGAAGCGGCGGCGCAAAGCGGCCTAGGCACGCCGCCGGGGAGGCGTGCCCTTCAAGCAGCTGCGCGGTGCAAGTGCGCAGCCGCCCGAAGCCGCGCCGTGCCGCTCAATAACGGCCAAAGCCGTTATCTCCGCCACCGGGCGCAGATGCACGCAACACCGTCTGAAGTTCGTTAGTTCCGCCACCGGCGCGATACAGCATGCAGGCAGCACCGTTTGAAGTTCGCTATTTCGGCGACAGGTGCCTAGATGCACGCAATACCGTCTGGAGTACAATTAATTCCGCCATCAACGCGCCAAATGACCAACACCACCAAAGTAATGTTAACTCCGCCACCAGCGCGCCAGCATGCAGGCAACATAGGCCTAAGTTTCATTAGCTCCGCCATCGGCGCGCCAGGCTTAGGTTGTTAAGAAGTTTGTATAAGCAACGTACGCATCCTCTCGATACGCCTTGGTTGGGTGAAGTGGAAAAAGTACCACTAATCCGGCCGAAGTTTCATTAGCTCCGCCATCGGCGCGCCAGGCTTAGGTTGTTAAGAAGTTTGTATAAGGAACGTACGCATCCTCACGATGCGCCATGGTTGGGTGAAGTGGAAAAAGTATCACTAATCCGGCCGAAGTTTCATTAATTCCGCCATCGGCGCGCCGGGCTCAGGTTGTTAAGAAGTTTGTATAAGGAACGACGTATCCTTTCGATGCGCCTTGGTTGGGTGAAGTGGAAAAAGTATCACTAATCCGGCCGAAGTTTCATTAGCTCCGCCACCGGCGCGCCAGGCTCAGATTGTTAAGAAGTTTGTATAAGGAATGATGCATCCTCACGATGCGCCTTGGTTGGGTGAAGTGGAAAAAGTATCACTAATTTGCTCGATAGCCCTGCGTTACCCAAACTAAGTGGAAAAAGTATCACTATTTCAGCCCATTTTGCATCTAACGGACAAAAATTGCCTAATTAAGTTTACTTTTTCCACCTAAATCTCAATATTGTTTATTTTCGGGAGAAATAACTATACTTTTTCCCACTCGCATCCGAAACAACGGCAAAAATGCCGTTAAATCCGCCACGTCCGCACCAGTCGCACCCAACAACAGCAAAAATGCCGTTAAATCCGCCACGTCCGCACCAGTCGTACTCAACAACGGCAAAAATGCCGTTAAATCCGCCACGTCCGCACCAGTCGTACTCAACAACGGCAAAACTGCCGTTAAATCCGTCGCTCCCGCACCAGTCGCACCCAACAACGGCAAAAATGCTGTTAAATCCGCCGCTCCCGCACCAGTCGTACCCTAACAACGGCAAAACTGCCGTTAAATCCGCCGCTCCCGCACCAGTCGCACTCAACAACGGCAGAACTGCCGTTAAATCCGTCGCTCCCGCACCAGTCGTACTCAACAACGGCAAAACTGCCGTTAAATCTGCCACTCACGTAAAAGTAACCTCTAACAACGGCAGAAATGCCGTTTTATCGGGCCACCCGCACGCCAGACGTACCCGGCGACCGGCCAACTCTGGCGCGCCGTGGCTTAACACCAGCCCGCCGCACAATCCTGCGGCAGGCCAACACCCAAAGGGGAGTGAACCCATGAAGATCATGACGATTTTGGGCACACGGCCCGAGATCATCCGCTTAAGTGTCATTATTCCGCTGCTCGATGAGCATGCGGAGCAGCATGTGCTGGTGCATACGGGACAGAACTTCACCGCCAGCCTCAGCGGGATTTTCTTCGCTGAGCTGGGGCTGAGGGCACCGGATTATGTGCTTCAGGATAAGCAGGCCGGGCTTGGCGGGCAGCTTGCTGCCATGTTCGGGAGCCTGGAGAGCATTCTGCTCCAGGAGCAGCCCGACCGGATTCTGCTGCTGGGGGATACGAACAGTGCGCTGTGCGCTATCCTTGCCGAGCGGATGGGCATTCCTGTGGTGCACATGGAAGCGGGAAACCGCTGCTACGATTTGAAAGTGCCGGAGGAGAAAAACCGCCGTGTCATAGACGCTGTTTCCACCATAAATATGCCCTATACCCAGCAGAGCAAGCGGCATCTGCTCAGCGAAGGATTTCCTAGCCAGCGCATTGTTTTAACCGGGAATCCGATTCATGAAGTGATTAAGCATTATAACCGGCAGATCGGAGCCAGCGATATTCTGGACCGGCTGAACCTTATGGCAGGACAGTACTTTCTGGTTACTGCCCACCGGGCTGAAAATGTGGATGATCCCGAATCGCTCCGGCAGATTATGTCCGGGTTGAACCTGGTGGCAGAGCATTTTGGCCTACGCCTGATCTGCAGCATCCATCCCCGTACGCGTTCCAAGCTGGCGGAGCAATTCAAGCTGGAGATGAACCCGCTGGTGGAGTTTCATGAGCCTTTTGGATTTTTTGATTTTGTCCATTTGGAGCAGTATGCCCTGTGCGCAATCACCGACAGCGGAACCGTTCAGGAGGAATGCTGCCTGATGGGAGTGCCGACAGTAACCATCCGCCGGACCACAGAACGTCCGGAAACGGTGGACTGCGGAAGCAATGTAGTTTCAGGAGTGGAGCAGGAGAGCATATTGCGCTGTACCCGGCTGATGACGTCACTGAGTCCCGAATGGGAGGCGCCGGAAGGCTATTTGACCCCGGATGTCTCTGTTAAGGTAGTCAAATTTTTGCTTGGAGGGAACCTGCATGTTCAATAATAAAAGGATTTTGGTTACAGGCGGAACCGGTTCCTGGGGGCATGAACTCATCCGGCAGCTTTTGCCGCAGAACCCGAAAGAGATTGTCATATTCTCCCGCAGCGAGTCTGCTCAAGTGGCCATGAGCCGCGAATATGAGGATTCCCGCCTCAGCTTCATCATTGGCGATATCCGTGACAAGGACGCTTTGGTGGCGGCATGCCGGGGCATCGATTATGTCTTTCATCTGGCGGCCCTCAAGCATGTTCCGGTCTGCGAAGACCAGCCGTATGAAGCGCTCAAGACCAACGTGGTCGGCACCCAGAACGTCATTGAAGCAGCCATTGCCTGCAATGTGGAAAAAGCGATTTACATCTCCACCGACAAAGCGGCCAATCCCTCCAATTTCTACGGGATGACCAAAGCGATCGGGGAAAAGCTGTTCGTCTACGCCAACCTGCTGGGCTCCAACACCCGGTTCGTCACGGTGCGCGGCGGGAATGTGCTGGGAACGAACGGCAGTGTGGTCCATCTGTTCATGAAGCAGATCAAGGACAAGGGACAGGTGCGGATTACAGATATGAAAATGACCCGCTTCTTCTTCACCCTGCGCGATGCCATCACCTTGCTGTTCAAGGCCTCTGAGGTCAGCCTCGGTGGTGAAATCTTTGTAATGACCATGCCAACCTGCCGGATCGTGGATCTCGCCGAAGTGCTGATTGAGGCTTCAGGCAGACGGGATGTGAGCATTATTGAAGCAGGTATCCGCCCTGGCGAAAAAATCCATGAAATTCTGATGAGTGATTTCGAAAGCCAGACGACGGTTGTCTACGATGAGCAGTATCTGGTCATTCTGCCTACGCTGGATATGCCTGAACTCAAAGCCCGTTACAGCAAATATCCGCATGTTTCCTTCAACAGCTTCAGCTCCGAGAATAACCTGATGGACCAGAGGGAGATCAAGGACATCCTGATCCGGGGAGGGTTCCTCCAATGAAGCTGCTTATCCTCGGCGGAAACGGTATGGCGGGTCATATGCTGGCGGATTATTTCCGCCGTCAAGGCAAGCATCACGTCTTCCATACAACCCGGGATAAGAGTGATCTTGGCGGGCTGTATATAGATGCTGATGATATTGCCGGAGTTGAAAAGCTGGTCGAAATTGTCTCTCCCCATTGCATCATCAATGCGCTGGGTGTGCTGAATCAATTTGCCGAGCGTGACCGGATCGGCGCCTACCATGTGAACGGATTCCTGCCCCACCGGCTCCGCCGCGCGGCGGACGGTGTGCATGCCCGGCTCATCCATATCAGTACCGACTGCGTGTTCGAAGGAACACGCGGCGGTTATACGGAAGACGATACGCCTGACGGCACATCTGTGTATGCGATCACCAAAAGTCTTGGAGAAGTGCGGGAGCCCGGGCACCTGACGATCCGAACCTCTATCATTGGCCCGGAAATCCGCCCTTCGGGCATCGGGCTGATGGAATGGTTCCTGGCCCAGCGGGGGCCGGTATCCGGATACCGGCGGGTGATGTGGAACGGGGTAACCACACTGGAGCTGGCCAAAGCTATAGACGGTCTGCTGGAACCGGAAATCTCCGGGCTGATCCATCTGGCCCATCCGCAGCCGGTCAGCAAATATGAGCTGCTCCGGCACATGCAGGCAGCCTTCAACAAAGAGGATGTAGAAATCATTCCCGAGTCTGCGCATATTCAGGACCGCACACTGGTCAGCACGAGAGCGGATGTTCAGGTGCAGCTGCCTCCGTACCCCGTGATGCTGGCAGAACTGGCGGCCTGGATGAAGCAGCCGGCGATGTCGATATGAAGACGCGGAGAATTCTGATTACCGGGGCTTCCGGATTTACCGGAAGGCATGCCGTAGCTTACTTTCATGCAGCAGGTGCGGAAGTGACCGCCGTGGTGCGGAGTGCTGCAGCAGCTTCCGGCATTTTTCCCGCAGGTGTGAAGCAGCAGGTCTGTGATTTGAGCGACCGCCGGGCGGTACAGTCGATGATTGAGGAGGTAGAGCCGGAAGAAGTGCTGCATCTCGCCGGCAAAAACTCAGTCCCGGAATCCTGGCAGGACCCGCTGCTCTACATGGAAACGAACGTCATGTCTACGCTCTACTTGCTGGAGGGATTGCGTACCCGGCCGGCCCGCCGTATTCTGGTGGCCGGCTCCCGGCTTAAGTTCAAGCCGGGCCTGGCGGAAGGACCGCCTCATCCGTACAGTCTGAGCAAAACCCTGGAGGAACTGGTATCTCTGGCCTGGTGCACATTGTTCAAGCAGCCGGTGCTGCTTGCGGAACCCTGCAATCTGATCGGGCCCGGGCCGTCTACAGGCTTCTGTTCCCTGCTGGCACAGCATATTGTACGCAGTGAGGCCGCTGCAGGCACTTCTGAAACCCTTCCGCCGTTTAGGCTTTCCTCACGGTTTGCCCTCAGGGACTTCCTTGATGTGCGGGATGCGGTCAGAGCCTATGACTGTATTCTGCGCAGTGGAGAGCCGGGGAAGGTCTACCGTATTGATTCCGGCACCCTGCGGGGGCTTGGCGCAGTTGCCGGGCAATTGCTGGCCCATGCGGCTGCCCCGGTGGCGATGGATTGGGGGCCGGTGGACACGGCTGCGGAGCAGGAAGCCGCTGCATCCGCAGCTGCCGTTCCGGCAGCGTTGTCCGGCGCATTAGTTAATCAGGAGGAATTATCCGCATCCCCCGAGGACAATGCCGCCTGTCTCGGCTGGAGCCCGCTGATTGAGCTGTCCCGTTCACTTGCGGATATTATGGACTATTACCGGGCAAGCAGAGAAGGAGGTGCTTTATGAGACCGAGAGTATCCGTGGTGATTCCTTTTTACAATTGCCCTTATATCGAGCAGGCGCTGCAAAGCGCCTTGAACCAATCCTGGCAGCCATATGAGATCATCGTTGTCGACGATGGCTCCACTATGCACACAGACCGGATTACGCCATACCTCCCGCACATTCACTATCTGGGGAAGGCTAATGGAGGAACCGCGTCCGCACTGAATCACGGAATCCGTCATGCCACAGGTGATTATGTGGTCTGGCTCAGCTCGGATGATATGTTCTACCGCGACAAAATAAACAATCAAGTGCTGTTCATGGATCAGAACCGCCTGCTGATCACCTACACCAACTTCAACTATATAAATGAAAGCACACAACTGACCGAGCTTAATGCGGCGGCGGTATTTCCAAGCCATCTTGACTATTTGCGCTGTTTTCTGCAGGGCAATCCGATTAATGGCTGCACCGTCATGTTCAAGCGGGAGCTGTTCGCCGCCATTGGGCTTTTCGATGAGTCGCTGCCCTATACCCATGATTATGACCTGTGGTTCCGGGCGATTCTGAACGGATATCCGCCTGTGATGCTCAATCAGTCCCTGACTGCCTACCGGCGGCATGACGGAATGGGTACACTCAAGCATTATGATGCCATTATGGCTGAAGCTGCGGCGACCAACGCCCGTTACACCCCCATGCTCCGCAGTTTAATTGCTTCCATGGGCGGCTGAGCAGCAATCTGGTAGATGTGGGAGGCTAGAATCTATGTACCGGGAAATTAAAGTAAAGGACTTCCTTCCGGTTCTGCTGGAGCATCTGAAATTCGCAGAAACGATACTCGATGTGGGCAGCGGAACCGGTACGTTGCTTGAACGCTATGAGGCATCGGTTGTGATTGGCCTGGATATTCACAGACCCTATCTCCTGCACCGCAAGTATACAGCGTCCCATATCATTCCGGTGCATGCTGATGCGAGACATATCGATAAGCTGTTTCTGCCGGGCACCTTCTCGGCAGTGACACTGATTGACTCTTTGGAGCATTTCACCATGAGCGAAGGCAAGGAGCTTTTGCGGAAAGCGGAGGTCATCGCTGCGGGCCGCGTGGTTGTTTTTACCCCACGCGGTTTTTTTCCCCAAGAAGGAACGGATCATTACCATCTGCAAGGAGAGTACTATCAAAAACACCGGAGCGGCTGGGAACCGGAAGATTTTTTGGGGCTGGGCTATGCGGTAACTGTGCTGAAAGACTTTCATCACGCGGAGAACCCTTCCTTCCGGGAAGCGTTCGGACCGAATCATGCGCCACTGGACGCCTTGCTGGCCTGCAAAACCGTATAACTAATCCATCCGGGAAGGAGGTGAGCGCATGAACTATGGAACCAGGGTTTCGGTGATTATCCCTTTTTACAATTGTTCATACGTGCATCTTGCCATCGAAAGCGTACTTGCGCAGAGCTACCCGGATATAGAAATTATCGTTGTGGACGACGGATCGACCCTTCACACGGAAAAGCTGTTGCCTTACAGCGGGCGGATCAAAGTGCTCCGCAAAGCAAACGGCGGTACTGCTTCAGCTCTTAACCTGGGAATAACCTCGGCCAGCGGGGCATATTTTGCCTGGTTAAGCGCCGATGACTGTTTCCATCCCGATAAAATCGGCCGGCAAATCGCAGTTATGCTTGCTACACAGACCTCCTTTAATCATACGGCTTATTACTATATCAATGAGCTGGGAGAGCGTTCTTCCGGAAGGATCAGTGTGCCGTTTCACAGCAAAGCGGAGCTGATCGAAACCCTGATGACGGGCTGTCCGGTGAATGGAAGCACTGTGATGGTGGATATGAACGTTTTCAAGAAGGTCGGATTGTTTAATGAGAAATTGCTGTATACCCAGGACTATGATTTATGGCTGCGCATCCTGGCTTATTATGAATGGTCCTACATTGAAGATCCGCTGCTGGATTACCGGGTGCATCAGGAGATGGGCTCCATTATCCATAGTGAGGCGCAGAAGCGGGAGATTAAGCAAGTACAGGAACTGCATCACAAGTCGCTTGTACGGCTGCTCCGAAAGGAGAGAAGAAAATGAGAATAACCTTGCCCGTTCTGACGCTGACCAGAGGGGGCGCGCAGAGGATGCTGGCCGAGCTGGCTAATCGTCTCGCGGATGGAGGGCATGAAGTGACCGTTCTGATGCCCTCCCACGGCATTGTCGAATACCCCATGCGATGTCCGGTTATTTTTGCTGGCGATACCGTGATTTCGGAGGATGATTTTCCGGCGGGCGATGTCATTGTCTCCAACTACTTCACGACTGTTCCTGTATCGCAGCGGGCCAGCGAACAAGGCAAGGGGATACACATCCGGCTCGCACTCTGCTATGAGCCCACGTTCCTGCCGGACAACAACCAGTCGTTTGCTTCCTATCATCTAACACCGAATTTGCTGGTGCTTTCCCGCTGGCAGCAGAGCATTGTCCGCATTAATCATGGAATCAAAGGCAGAATTGTGCCGGTTGGCCTCAGCTCTGACTTTTATAATATGCATATCCGCGAAGCGAACAAAAAGCTTATAGTGTCTGCCATTGTCCGCAAGCCGGAGGGCGGTTTTTCGGGGCACCGGGAACAGGAGTATCTGCTGCAGCAGCTGGATCTGATTAAAGGGCAGCAGCCGGAGGCCGAAATCTGTCTGATCACTCCACCGCGTGAATATGCGGAATCCTCATGGCTGCAGTCTCTTTTTGAAGACGGGCATTACCGTCTGCGTACCCCTTCAAGTGATGAAGAGCTTTGTTACCACTATAATGAAAGTGATATTTTTGTCAGCTCCAGCACCTATGACAGTGGTTCGCTCCCAGGTCTTGAGGCGATGCGCTGCGGGGCGGCACTCGTCACTGTCTATTCCGGGGGCAATCTCGAATACTGTGTCCATGGCGTCAACTGCCTGATGTCGTACCGTTATGAAAACCGGCTGGCTGAAGATGTGGTAACGCTCATCCGGAATATGGAGCAGCGCGAACGTCTGTCCATTAATGGAGCAGCCGACTCCCTGCGGTTTACCTGGGAGAAGAGCTATAATATTTTCCAGGCAGAGCTGTATGATATTGTATCCAAGCGGGGTTGAAACAGCGCTCCATCCAGCCCAAAGAACCTTCAAATCCACGTGACCGTGTGGGATTGAGGGTTCTTTTGTATTTAGAAAATGGCGAAAGAGTTCAACATTTCCCGGAAGGATTGGGCATATTTCTCGGAACCGAAACTGGAGACCATATGGAGGCGGCCCTGCTCGCGGATAGAGTCCCGGAGCGGCAGATTATCCATAAGCTCAAGCCCTTCATTGACGGCGGCTTCTACATTGCCCAGCGGATAGAATTTTCCGGTCACATTATGGATGATGAAAGACCGCACCCCGTCGGAATCCGTGCTCAGCACCGGGCAGGTACAGCAGACGGCCTCAGCAACCGCATACCCAAAGCCCTCGGTGATTGAGGAAGACAGGAGGAATCCCCCTGAAGCGGCTATGGAGGAGTAATACACCGGCATGACATGATTGGGAATATTGGTGAAAACATTCAGCCGGTCGTGCAGTTCGAGTGCATGGAGCTCTTCATGAAACAACTGCTTTTGCTCGCTGGTTGCAAGGTTTGGATCATGAAACATCCAGAGATGCAGATCCGGCTTGCTGCGGCGGATTAAATGGGCAACTTTCAGATATTCGCTCCAATTCTTATTCGTCTCCAGGCGCCCCACCCAGGCGATCACCGGATCACATGGTGCTGCACCGGGAATGTACCGGAAGGACTGGACATCCACAATATTAGGAATAACATACCGCTGGAGCCACGGGCAAATTGAAATGAACAGCTCCAGCAGGTGATCTGTGGGCGGTATCAATACAGCATTACAGTATGAACGTAAAAAAGGCACTGCCTCCGTGATCAGAAGCTTCGCGTGCGTGCGTGTTCCCAGGCCTTGGGATTCGTAGATCAGGATTCGGCTGTACCCCAGACGGCGCAGACGCTCCAGCAGCAAATAATCCGAGGTTACAATAATGGCATCATAGTTATGGGTGTCCAGCACCGCTTTGATATCGGCATCTGTGGGGGCGATAAATACAGGGAAGCTTGCCGGGCTCTGGCTGATTGACCCTGACATCAAATACAGCACATGACACTCGATGCCGCTGCGCAGCAGACTTTCACACCGCAGCTTGTTCAATGTCTCGACTCCGCCGCTGGGCACATAAAATGTAAATAAAACCTTCAAGGTCATCCCTCCTGACTTTACCTTGCGGAGAAACATTGGCGCCTTTTGCAGAAGCAGGGCCTGCTGTTTATAAGATACGCAGGACTGCCCTTACACGTGACGATGAAAGGGCGGCATGCCAAATCCTTTCAGGATAGCCCGGCAAGATGGGGGCCATCCTAATCATTGTTACGCGGCACAACTAACAATTTTGAGGATGGAGGATGAGTTCATGTTGCGATCGAAGATCAGCATGTCGGTTTCCGCTGCGCTGCTTCTGGGTGTGGTAAGCATCACAGGCTGCGGAACCAATAACACGGCAAGCGATAATAAGGTTCAAACCCAAAACGTGCGGGGAACCCATGACGGAAGGCTGGGTGTTAACTCCGTACAGGGAGCTAGAACCAATACCTTCGATAAAATGGAAATGAGCCAGGAGCTGGCTGACCGGATTGCAGCCATGCCGGAGGTTCGCTCGGCGAATGTGGTAGTGGCAGGCAGGAGTGCATATGTTGCCGTAGTTTTGGATGAGGCCTCAGGCGGAGTCCATGCCAAAAGCAACGGAAATACCACGAGAATTAACAGATACAACGGCACGGGAGGGCCATCTGGAATAGTGGCCGGCGATGGAAGAACTTTGGGACGCACAGCGACAGGAATCACAGGCAGGGACGGTACGCGGGGTTCCAGAAACGGCGTGCCTGGAATGACGGGGGTAGGCGGTTCGATGACTGGCATTCCAGGAAGCCTGTCCACCGGAAGAGGGACTGTGGGTGGAACCGGATTGGCCAATCCGGGGGCTTTTACAGGTAATGGCGGCAACGGAATCATGTCCCGAAGCAACATGACCGACGGCCGGGTCCTGAAGCGGGATATCGATAGAGGTATGGGAACGGCGGCAGGCACACGCTCGATCACCCCATACAGCACACATGGAACAACTGGCACACATGGAACAACTGGCACGCATGGAACTAACGGTGTGGGTACTGGGGCGGTAAACGGAACGAATGCGAATGGTGTAAACACGCTTGCCAATGATACCGTCACCCGGGACATGAAGGACAAAATTGCTGCCGAGGTCAAAAAGTACGATAAAAACATCGATAATGTCTATGTATCCGCCAATCCGGATTTCGTGGACCGGGCTAACTTTTACGCCCAGGAATTCCGTGCAGGCCATCCGTTAAGAGGTTTTGCGAGAGAATTCGGCACAATGGTGCAGCGTATCTTCCCGACCCGCAGCGGATATTGATCTTCATCCAAAGGATTGTCTCAGACAGCGCAGCAATAAAAACAATTCCTGAACTTCTGTTAAGTATTCTTATCTAAGGGAAAGATTATTCCAATCAATTAGTACTAAAAAACAGCCCCCTCCCGGCATCTTATACCGGGTGCGGGGCTGTCTTGGTAAATCAGGACATTTGGGGATCAGCGGTTTTACGTCCGTTGATCCAGACTTCTTGCAGGTTCAGCTCGTTATCCAGCAGCAGGATATCGCCGCGTTTACCGGCTTCCAAGGTCCCGATGGTCCGCTCAAGGCCAAGAGCTTGAGCCGGTGTCAGGCTTGCGGCTCTGGAGGCTTCCTCCAGAGTCAGGCCGACCTCCTGAACCAGATAGCGGAACCCGCGGATCATGGTCAGCGTGCTGCCCGCGAGAGCTTCCGGATTCTCCTTCAGCCGGGCGACACCGTCACGGACCAGAACGGGAAGATCCCCGATGGTATATTCGCCGTCACTGAGACCGGTCGCCGACATGGCATCTGTAATCAACAGCAGATTGCCTTCCTTTTTGAGGCGGGCGAGCACAGAGATGGCTGCCGGATGCACATGAATCCCGTCGGCAATAATCTCCGCACGGATGCGCTCATCGAACAGGATGGCGCCCGCGGCTCCGGGCTTGCGGTGATGGAGCGGGGTCATGGCATTGAACATATGCACAGCCTGATTCAGTCCGGCATCGGCTGCGGCGATAACCTCTTCAAAGGAAGCGTTCGTATGTCCAAGCGCTGCAGTGACTCCGTGCTTCCGGAGCCAGGTGACGGCCCTAAGCGCCCCTTCTCCTTCCGGAGCGATGGTTACCTGCCGGATTAATCCCGGATACAAGGTTTCCCACTGCTCCAGCCATTCCATATTGGCAGGAACAATATGCTCGGGGTTTTGCGCTCCTGACCATTTGGGACTGATGAACGGGCCTTCCAAATGTACGCCCGCCAGCTGGGCATAAGGCATGGGGGCAGAACGGAAGGCGTGAACTTCTGAGAGCACCCGGTCAATATCCTTTTTGCCCGCTGTCATGGTGGTGGCCAGCATAGTGGTTGTACCCTGCGAAGCATGATACCGGGTAATCGCCGTTAGCGCCTCCGCATCCGCATACATGAAATCGAAGCCGTCTCCGCCATGCACATGCACATCAACAAATCCCGGAATAAGCAGGCCGCCGCCGGTTTTCTCATTGCCTGCGGGCCACTGGGTGTAAGCTTCCGGCAGCCAAGCGGCTTCCCCGGCATAATGAATGGCCTCTTCCGATACAGCAATTACGCCCTCCCGGATAATTCCTGCCGGTGTCAGCACATTCCCGAACAACAGCCGGCCTGTCGTTATTTTAGCCATTTTGCCGCTCCTTCATCGAGCAATACAACGACATTGGGATGGCTCTGTAGCAGGGAAGCCGGACACTGAGTCGTGATCGGCCCTTCAAGCGCATTTTTTACTGCCTCCGCTTTCTCTTCGCCGCGCACCAGCAAAACAATTTGCCGCGCCTTGAGAATACCGCCAATCCCCATGGTCACCGCCTGCCGGGGAACATCTTCCCGGCTGTCGAAGAAGCGTGCATTGGCTTCCAGTGTCTCCGGCAGCAGGTCAACGACATGCGTGCCGCTGGTGAGGCTGGCATCCGGCTCATTGAAGCCGATATGACCATTGCTGCCGATCCCCAGAATTTGCAGATCCACCGGACCGCCTTCCTCCAGCAGCTTATCATAGGCAAGGCATTCCGCTTCAAGATCAGCCGCGTTGCCGTTCGGCACATGGGTTTTGGCCAGATCGATATCAATGTGATTGAACAGGTGTTCATTCATGAAGCTGCGGTAGCTCTGCGGGTGATCCACAGGCAATCCGACGTATTCATCAAGATTGTAGGACGATGCCTTGGCGAAGCTGACGATGCCTTTGGCATGCATTTCCACCAGCTTGGCATAGACGCCAACCGGCGAGCTTCCTGTAGCAAGGCCCAGCACAGCTTTGGGATTGCTCTGCAGCAGGCTTACAATCAGATTGGCACCGGTTTGCGCGAAATCTTCATCGCTTGTAAACTTCAAAATATTCATTACGATTGACCTCCCCGTTTGTGACGGTAATGTTGGACATTCAAATAAGACTGCTCCAGCTTGGGAATGAAATCTCCAAACCGTGTGCTGACCATTCCGGTGAACAAAATATCGATGATATGCAGTTGGGCGATCCGTGAAGCCATGTCTCCCCGCCGCATCCCCTGCTCAAGAGAGGAAGAGAACAACGGGATGTCGGCCAGAGTAGCCAGTGAACTGCTGCCGTAAGAGGTGAGCGAGATGGTAGCCGCCCCGCTCGCGGCGGCACAGCTTAAGGCGTCAATTGTTTCCGGGGTTTCGCCGGAATAAGAGACCGCGAACGCCACGTCACCCTCCTGGAGCGAAGAAGCGGACGTAATCTGCATATGGGAATCAGCAAAAGCGGTGCAGTTCACGCCAATGCGGATCAGCTTCTGATAAAAATCCTGGGCCACGATCGAAGAGGTGGCCATCCCGTACATATCCACCCGCCGGGCCCGGCATAATACATCAATAGCGCTCTGCAGCCGTTCAAGGTCGAGGAGGGAAGTGGTATCACGGATGGAAGCGAGATGATTGGCCTGCATCGCTTCCACAATTACCGAAAGCGGATTGCCTGCGACAATATCCTGATAAGAGGACCCGCTGCCCTCAGGAGAGCCGTCACTGTGGGCAATCTCCGCCGCCAGCTTGACCTTGAAATCCGGGAATCCTTTGAAATGCAGAACCTTGCAGAACCTTGTAATCGTAGCAGGGCTGATGCCGCACTGTTCTGCCAGCTCCGTGATGCCCATATGGACTATTTCTCCGGGAGAGGCCAGAATCCGCTCCGCCAGCTTGCGCTCCATCTGTGACAGCTTGGATTTCTCATGCTCCAAAGCATACAGAATAGGAGACATCGCTCCACCTTCTTTTCTTCAGTGTAATGAAATTATTTTTATTATTATACTAGCATACAAGAAAATTATTTTCATGAATAGAATAAGGCAAAACCCCTGAGGTTGCAAGAGGGATTTTGCCTTGCTATTTAGCCATCCATTTAGGGTATAGATATTCAAGCACTCGGGCTGTCCTTATCTGCTTAGTAAAATGGTCTTTTGAACATGTTTTTAACCGGAATACAGCGCTGGTGTCCGCCAGAACAGCAAAAAACCTCCCTGGACCGCAGGGAGAGGATTTGTTGTCCGCAAGCTGCTGGCTCCATGGAGGGGGGATATGGGAAGAGGATTCTGAAAAGTTCAACCCGTTCCCGGGTTAGCTGTATTTACTGCAGTTAAAGGGACCTGCAGAACCGATAATTCTTGCGTTAAATGTATTCTGTGCAGCTAAAAATAGCTAAAGCCCCTCGTTTACAGAATCGCTGCTAATCTAACTGTACCAAGTGCAATTAAGTTGGTTTCGGCATGAAAATTGGGCGTTTTAGTTGTATCAAATACAATTATGCTAGGAAGGGGTGCCATTTTCAGTAATACAGCCGCTATTCCACTGTCCGTGACTTGCCGGCCGCTGTTCTGCTGCGCAGAAGCTCCCAGCAAATGAAGGCCAGTATGATGAGCTGGGGCACCAGCGTTTCCCAGGTTGGGTATAAACCGAGCCAACCGATGGAAGGCAGGCCGTTCTCCGCATGTGCCGGAACTCTGCCCGCTACCTGGAGGGAGTGGATGCTCTCGCCGAGGAAGCGGAACACCAGATAGTAGATCAGCACGGTGGCTATGCGGAAGAAAACGGCGATCGGCAACTTTGCACTCAAGGCGATAATGGCATACCCGAGAATGACCAGTACCACCAGAGCGCCCCCAATGCCAAGCAGCAGCTGCGTGACGGCAATGGAAGGGGCCATCCCCACATAGAAAATGGTCGTTTCCGCACCTTCACGCAAAATAGCCAGGGCTGCTACCAGGAACAGGGACCATAGATTGCCTTTGGCCAATGCCCCGTCAACCTGTACTCCTACATAATTGTTCCAGGCAGCGGTATTGGATTTGCCATGCAGCCAGCGTCCGATTGTGAGCATCATTACCACGGCAACGAGCCCGGTAATGCCTTCGATCAGCTCCCGTGCGCTGCCGGAAGCCGCTTTGGAGATGGTTAGACTTAAGATAACCGCCAGCAGGATGCTTACCAGGAGTCCGGCTGCGGCACCGGACCAGATCCAGCGCTGCGTTTTGGGCGTACCGTCCCGCTTAAGATAAGAAAGAAGGGCGGCGAGCACAAGAATGGCCTCCAGACCTTCACGGAGCAGAATCAATGCGGCATCCCAGGCGGTGTAGCTAGTTTCTCCCGCCAGTGGTGCCAGCTCCGACAGCATGTTGTCCATGGCCGCCAGCGCCTGCTCCAGCTTGGGCGGATTGGAGAGAAGATCTCCGGTGACCGCTGCGCTCTCGTTTTCAATATTGGCATACACTTTGGGCGAAGCGATCTGCACCTTGCCTTCAGCTGAAGGCCAAGCGGCGATGAACTGCTCCATAATCCCCGCTGCTCCGGCACTGTCGCCGGCAGTTGCTGCAGCAGAAGCCTGCTTCAGGTAACCGATCAGCCCTTCAATGGATGCCGGTTCAGCGGAGGCTCCGCCGGTGTCGACGGCTTTGCCTTCACTATAGCCGGCCAGAAGGGTGTACAGCGCTTCCGCCTCCGTGAGCGCTGCTTCTTCGCGCACCGGCTCTGCCTGCAGCGAGATGCGCAGCAGGCTCATCTTCGTCTCCAGCAGGCCGTAGACTGCTGGATTATCGGCCCGGATGCCGCGCTCCGCCGGCGTCCAGCCGTTGACGACTGCGCGGTACGCTTCCGCGGCCGCCGCAAAGTCCCCGCTGCGCGCCGCCTCCCGCACGCGTTCGGCAGCGGGCAGCAGCTTCGCCGCCGCCTCGCGGCCGGCGGCGCCAGCGTCCGCGCCGCCCGTGCCGGAGGCGGCGCTCACATAGGCGTCCACGCTTCTGGCTAGCGTGGACAGTGCAGTTTTGGCGGGCGTGCCGCCGCCCGCCTCAAGGGCGTCCGCCGCTTCCAGAAGCGCGGCGTCTACGGCGGCAGCCGGACCGGCGAGTGCCGGGTCCGGCGTTCCTGCGTTCGCGCTGCGCCACAGCGCGGCGAACGCGTCAAGATCGGCGGCGGCCGCGTCCCAGCGGCTTTGGCCGGCTTCGACGAGCGCGCTGCCGACCGGCGGCAGCAGCTCGTCCAGCGGCGGTTCCGCCGCCGGGGCTGCCGCTGCCGGCCTGCCGAGCAGCAGCAGGAACAGGCAGCCAAGCAATACGGCTGCCTGTATTAACCTAGGCGTCCCCGGCTTATCCGTGCGCCGTCTCACTTGTGTATCCAACCTGCGGGTTTCCGTCACAGTCAGACCTGGACGGTTGTCCCGCCGCTGGACTTCCCGGACGGCTGTTTCCTTATTCTGTATAGCTGCCAGCATCGGGATCATCCCTTTCCATGGGAGCCGGGCAGGCCGGGAATAGGACTTGTGTGCTTCTGTAGATGTGTGTACCCGTTCCTTCACTGCTGCGAACCTCCGTTTATCTGTTTTTGTTACGCTCAGCCGAGCAGAGTTTCCCCGATATAGCCGCCTTCGCGCACGCCCGGGAAGCAGGCAAAAACCGCACTCCCGGTATGCACCATATATTCATTCAGCCGGTCGCTTTTGGAGAGGCGCTTCTGGATGCTCACGAACTGCTTCACCAGATCCTTCTGGAAGCTGATGAACAGCAGACCCGCATCTAACTGCCCGGTGGTAAGATCCATTCCGCTGGAAAAGGAGTAGGAGCGGCGCAGCATTTTGACCGTGCCGTCTCCATGGGCAAGTGCCGAGTGGGAATCCGGCGGGATGACGGGTTTGCCTTCCGCGTCCGCCGCATCGAGGTTGAGCTTGGCGAATTCGTCTGTGGCTCCAATGGGTGCGCCGCTTTGGCGGTGGCGGCCGAAGGTGGCCTCCTGGTCGCTTAACGTGGAGCGGTCCCACACTTCAATACGCAGCCGCACACGGCGTACAGCCATGTAGGTGCCGCCCTGCATCCAGGCAGGGCTTTCGCTGCCGCACCAGACCACCTCGCGCATTTCGGCATCGTCAGTCACATCAGGGTTGCCTGTACCATCCTTGAAGCCAAGCAGATTGCGCGGAGTGCCGCCTTTGGGATCGGCATTGCCTGTGCGCTGGAAGCCTTCCTGTGTCCAGCGCAATACCGCTGTCCCTCTGGCGATGCGGGCGAGATTCCGTATGGCGTGGAATGCCACCTGCATATCGTCCGCGCACGCCTGGACGCACAAATCACCGCCGCACCACTGCGGCTCCAGACTGTCCCCCGCAAATGGCGGGAGCTCAGCAAGAGTGGACGGGCGTTTGGCAGCGAGTCCGAAACGCCCGTCGAACATAGCAGGCCCCGCGCCAAAAGTAAGCGTACATTTGGAAGGTGTAAGCCCGTCGGCCTCTCCGGTATCGGTAGGAGGCAGATTGGGATTGTCATTGGCGCTGCCGATCAGGCTCCCGGAGGTGAGGGCAGCAGCTGCAGCAGTCCATGACTGGAGCAGCTTTTGGACATCAGCCAGCTTAGTGGTCGTCAAATCAAACGCAGCAAAGCACAGGAAGTTCTGCGCAGGAGTCAGAATTCCGGCCTGATGGCTCCCGTAGAACGGGATGACATCCGCACTGGAGACTTGCGGAGCGGATGCTGCCCGGCCGGTGGCTTCACGTGCTGCCAAGATGCCGCCAACGCCGCCGCCGCCCAGCAGCAGTCCGAGCCCGGAGGCGCCGGTAAGCCGCAGCATCTCGCGGCGGCTTAGTTTTTTATTGAAGATGGGTGCCCCTTTGACATCTTTGTTATCTGTAGGTTTCATGCGGTCACACTCCTAGAATAGTACCCATATTGGACAGGGGCTCCGCCAAAGCATCCAGATTCTGGCTTAGTTTACGCACTTCATCTTCCTTCAGCGTTTCGTAGGAAACGTAGCCGTCCCCGGATTTAAAAGGCGCCAGCTCGGCCAGCAGCGCATCGAACCGTTCGCCGATCGTTTGCGCAAGCGAAGGATCTTTTTTGGTCAGCTCAGGCTTCAGCAGCTCGTAAATCTTCTGCGCCCCTTCCACATTGGCCACAAAATCATACAGGTCCGTATGGGAGTAACGCTCTTCCTCGCCCGTTACCTTAGAAGAAGAAACCTCGTTCAGCAGCTCAACGGCCCCGGTAACAAGCAGGCTTTCGTCGATGTCCACGGTTTCGACCTTGGCGCGAAGCAACTGCGCATCCTTAAGCAGCTGATCGGCTGTCCCGGTCACCCCGTCTGTAGAGTTTTTCTGCCAGAGGGCTTGCTCAATTTTATGGAAGCCGCGCCATTCAGCCGGGTCCACATCATTTTCACGGGCATCGATATTCGGGTCCAGATCTCCAAGCGCCTCAGCGATCGGTTCGATCCGTTCGTAATACATGCGGGCTGGAGCGTATAGAGCTTTGGCATCTTCGAGCTTGCCGGTCTTGACGGCAGTGGTAAAAGCTTCTGTCTGCTTCACAAACTCGTCGCATTGTTCAATAACATAAGCGCGATATTGCTCAATGGCAGCGGTGAAGTCGGCCGCCGGAGCAGAAGCATCAGGAGCCGCGGTATTAGTTACAGCGCCTGCAGTGGCGGCTGCTTCATTTCCTGAATTATTTCCAATATTATTGCTGTTATTGTCATTGCCGCAGCCGGCGAACAGAATGGAGGCCGCAAGCAGGCCCGCAGGAAACGTATAACTAAACTTCACCAAGAACACCCCTTTTTATATATGCAAATGATAATCGTTATCACTATTGCTGGATTTATCATAATTGCCTGCCCGTAGACTGTCAATATAAAAATGTGATTTACATCACTGACATATCACTGGGCCAAAGCATTACACAAAGAGGGCCAAACGAAACAAGCGGAGGGAATCTTAGACTTGAAGCAGAAAGAGGGATATGTGACCGGAGGAAGGTGAAGGAGGGAAGAAAAGTAGCAACGGAGGAAGCAGAGAAGAGAAGAGAAGAGGGATATGAAGCAGAGGGTGAAGAGAAATGGAAGTGTGAACATAAACGTAGGCAGTGCGCATGCGTAAGTGAAAGTGAATATGTAAGTGTAAGTGCGTGATGTGGGTATGAGTGTGCAACGTTAAGTGTTAAATGAAGAGGGAAGTAGACTGTAGTGAGTGAAAAGAAAGTGTTGCGGGTGTTGTTAAAACAATATAAAAAGATACGCCCTTTGGCTGTTCCGAAGTCACAGAGCGTATCTTATTGTTTCGCGCATTAACAGAGCGGAGGCTCGCCTTGAGACCAGAGCATTCAGCTGTTAAACAAATTGATCATAGACAATGTTTTAGGTGCAAATGCTGCTTGTGTATTTGCCATTACGATTACCATCATTAACAAAGCAAGAACAACCGTGGCACTACCAAAAACAAAGCAGGTTTTTTCTTTAAATCTCCATTTTGAATCATTTGATTTAGCCCTTCTTACCAATGCGTTCCAAATATACACACTAAGTCCCGCAAATAGTATCAACAATATTCCACTAACAATGGCTTTTGTAGTATGAAACTCAATGCGCTTATTAAACCTTTCCTGAATAATAGACGGGATATTTTCATTACCTGATTGTATCCATTCAGTAAACGCATAACGTAATTCGTCCTTATATGGTTCTCCAGAGGAGATTTTAAACGAAAAATCAAGCAATGAAAATCCATGCAAAGGATTCAACGTGTTTGTCAGATTGGCTACAACAATCAAAACCATAAATAATGCAACGCTACTACTCAAAAATCCGAAAACAAAGCAGGCTTTTCTTTCAAAGCCCCATTTTAAACTGCTGACTTTAGGCGACCTTTTAAATTTTGTCCAAAAAATTATACTAAGCCATGCGAATATGAGTACCAAGCATCCGCCCACCATAGCGAGTACAGCATGAAATTTAGCGTAATCACTAATAAGTGCATTCACGGCGGGGTTAGATTGTGAGCCTGATTCAATGATCTCACTTAACGTGCGTTGTAACTCGTCATTCATTTTAACTGCCTCCGAAATTTGATTTATGCTTTGTATTCTATTGTGCCAACAACCGTTGCATGGGTAAAAGTCCCACGAATATAACCGCAGGTGGGGTTTTAATACATTCATTTTGAAGTATAGCAATTGCTCCATCCAGATCAGAACCAGCTCAAGTCTAGTCTTTTTCCCAGACCTAAGGCTTGTAGGGAATAAGCATATTGTTGAAGAATCAGCAAACGGCGTCGTCGATCCTAATGTGAGGACAGCTGAGTAACTCGCTTTTTTCTCCACTTGCTTGGAAGTGCGGCGCGCGACTCCCATTCATTTGAGTCTCTTCTCTCGCCATAGAAAACTCCTCCCTGGTTTGGCTTCGGTGGAGAATTATCTCATAGCGAATTCACGAATCGAAGGTGGAGACAGTCTGTTGTTTACATTTGTAAGTTCAAGTGTAAGTGGAACGGAGTACGAAATAGCTAAACTGAATTTATGAGAAGAGGGAAGAGGAGGAGGAGGAGGCGTTGAAGACCATGGGGCCGCGGCAGACAGGAGTAGTTAATGAAGTGTTCAAAGACAGCTATGCCTGAGAGCTCATTGCAGTTTATGCAATAGAATAACTTATTTCGGCGCTTCCAAAAGCTTCTATTGCAGTTTGTACAGCAGATTTCAGAGAAACAGTCTTAAATCACTCTTTTTGGCGAGATCTATTGCACATAGTGCAGCAGAATCGAAATTAACCCCCGTTTGTGAGCAGATCTGTTGCAGAAAATGCAATCGAAGTCGCACGTAGTCACCCAAGTCACTCAAGTTACTCAAGTAAATGAATCACTAAAGTAACCAAAATCGCTCAAAGTCAGAGCATCCCACTCAGAGCATCGCATTCTGGGAGGAAGCACAGCTGACCGCATTTTTTGTCCCCGTGGCCGATTTCTCGGTTACAGTAGTCCGCATATGTAAACGATGCGGTTAATTACCCGCCAGCGATGCTCCAAGACTGCGAACTTCCGCCCTTATACCGTGGACCGCTCGATAATCCGGTAATCCAGCTTGCGCGTAACCGGAAGGCTGCTGCCGTTAATCTGCTCATGTATGATCCCGAAGGCGGCTTCGCCCATCTGATAGAGCTGATTGTCGATCGTCGTGATCCCGAGCAGCCGTCCGATCGGCTGGTTGTCAAATCCCATCACCGCGAGGTCCTCCGGGATTTTTAGGCCGTGTTTGCGGGCTTCGATTATCAGGCCTGCGGCGATATGATCCCCTGAGATCATCATGGCCTCAGGCCGGCCTGACCTATCCGGGTTATCCAGCAGCCGCCGGGCCACTTCCGCACCATCCTCTTCACGCATACAGTCAAAAATCATCCATTCCGGATCAAAGAGCAGCTCTTTTTCAGCAAGGAAGTCCTGGAAAGCGTTCTGGCGGATGGAGGCACTGCTGCCGTTCTGACGGCCTTCGCAATAACCGATTCTGCGGTGTCCCTTGCCGTACAGATACTCCAGGCCATGGCGGAAAGCGGCATAATGCTCAATATATACAGAAGAGAATTGGCGCTCTCCGCTATTCTGGCAGGTTACAACCGGTCCGTAAATTGTATAGGATTCGATGACTTCCGGCTTCAGAGCGGTGGAAACAATGATTACCCCGTCAATCTCCTTGTTGCGCAGCATGTCCAGTACCTTTAGCTCTTCTTCAGGGACATAGTTGGTCTGGCACAGAATCAGCCGGTACTGCGCGGCCAGCGCTGCCTGAGCCAGCCCGTCCATCACCACCGAGAAATAAAAAGAACTGATGTACGGCAAAATCACCGCCACCGCCCCGGTACGGCCAGTGATCAGATGGACAGCGTTCATATTGCGTGTATAATTCAGCTGCTCTATGGTTTGCAGCACAGCAGTTCTTTTGTCCTTGCTTACATAAGGATGATTGTTCAGCACACGTGATACAGTCGTTACGGAAACCCCGGCAATGCGGGCAATTTCTTTGATGTTGGCCATTGGCGCTGCCTCCTGGGATCAGAGATATAGTGCTTTTATTTTAGCACATTGCACGCCGGCGGCCCTCCGAATAAAAAACTTGCTATGGAATCCATTTCATAAACTACACTAAAGCTGCAACAGCATTACCGGACCAAACCGGCGTGACCGCAAGGGCGTGACGGACCGGTATATGTAACCTATAACGGGTGGGCTTCCTGATGCGAAGGGAAGCGCAGCCGTTTCTGCTTGTTTACTGTCTGGAGCGCTTAGGCATCTAGGGTTGTTTTATGTTAGAAAAGTGCACCGCCCATTTTAAAGCTGTGATCGCACCATTGATCTCCCTGAAACATAATATGGTTTTGACTGTATCCCTTTACCTTGTTATACCAAACAAACCCAGGGCAAGGAGGGGTGACACCATTGAAAGGGAACGAACATCACAGTAAATTTCTCTTGACGCACCGTGAGCGCGAAGTATTCGAGCTTCTTGTGCAGGACAAAACAACACGGGATATTGCCGGATTGTTATTCATCAGCGAGAAAACCGTCCGCAACCACATCTCCAACGTCATGCAAAAACTAAACGTCAAAGGCCGTTCGCAAGCGGTTGTCGAGCTGATTAAGCTTGGGGAGCTAAAAATCTAGCTCCTTGCTTCTGAAGCGACGCGTTTATGCCTTCTTTTATCCTTTGGGATGAAGGGAGGTTTTTTGTTGGGGGAGTTCACCCGGGGGCTGTTCCTAATTCAGGTCTACATAGTAGTTAAAAAAACCGCGTAGACCGGAATTTCTCCGGCTTACGCGGCTTTATGCTCAAGATATTATAAGAGTAATTGATCTCGTTAGTAGTTGGTTAGTGGTATTTCACTGATTTGATGCGTGCTTCTTCCTGATAGGTGAGCGGGCTAGGTGTTGGCGGAGTGTGCAGATGGCGCTCTGCCGAATATTCGATTTTCCAGTAGTCCTCTTCCTCTGAGGTCATCCACGGCTGCCACATTCCCGCTACCCAATTCTTAAGTTCCTTCAGTCCTGCCAGCATTTCTTCCATCCTCCTTGGGCGATGAAATCTATTGTTCACAGCTCCTTTGGTTACGCTTTCATTATAACACAATAAAATGATTTTAAAAGGTGTGTCCGCCTGAAAAAGACAGAAATATGTGAACTATTTGCGTAGATAAAGGAGTTTGTTTCTGGGCGGAAGATATATGTCTCCTGGGGGAGGACGCTGTTTGGATCTCCGCAGTGCCGTTCAAGAGTAGCGCCGGGAAGGTGGACCAAACCGGCTTGTCCCCAAAAAAAGCGGCTGGCTACGAAGGCAGCCTCATGGATAGGATATGCAGAAAGATTATTTAATCCGCTTCAAAGCAGCTTCCTGATCGATGGATCGTCTGGACAGCAAATCAAGTGTTACGTCATGTCCGCGCAGCGTTTCCTCAATGCGCCCGATGGTGTCACGGGTAGCAATAACCTCAGCGTTCACTTCCGATACAGCTTGCTGAATCAACGGAATCAGCCGGGTATCCTCCTTGATGCTGGCAATTTCGGTTTTCATCTCGTTGATCTCAGTTCTTATCTCACTGATCTCTGATTTCATGCCACTGATCTCTGATTTCATGCCGCTAATCTCTGATTTCATCTCACTGAACTCAGTTCTCATCTCGTTTAAATCCGTCTGTACGCCAGTTAAAGCAGTCAGTATCTGTTGAAGAACGGGGTCACTCATCGTCACAGCTCCTCAGCTATTAAATAAATTATCGATGGATGATGGATGCGGGAGAGGGGGACTTCATCGGTGTAATTTTGATTTATTATAGCACAGATCAAGGTGGACAAGAATTGTTAAAATGATGAATTCGCAGCCTGCTGGAAGTGGCAGGGTATGCCAAATTCGAGACAGATGACTGACAGGCAGATACTGACTAATAACCAAGGGGAATCTGGGAATACTACCAAAAACTTATGGTAAAGGCGGGTTAATCTTATGGATGCCAACCCACAAAGTGCTTCTATGCTGCGGCATGTTCTTGAAGAATTTGACCAATGCGCGGATTTGATCTTCCGGTCCTTTCCGGAAATACGGACTGACATTGTCTACTTCCCCAGCATTGTGGATCAAAAAATGTTTACAGATGAGATTCTGGCACCCTTTGCCCAGGTTCAGCTTGATGAGGTTGAGCAGTTATTCCAACAGTCACAATTTACACGGGTAACAGATTCTAAAACAGTGATTGAGGGAATCCTGGCGGGCAGCGTCGCCATTTTTCACGATAAAAATATTTATTTGCTCGATATCTATGGCCCGAAAACGCGGACTGTACAGCAATCCGAAACTGAAACCATTATTGCCGGTCCCCATGACGCTTTTGTGGAATCCGCCATGACAAATATTTCGCTGATACGCCAAAGAATCAAAAGCTCGCATCTGAAAATTAAGGAGTATTCAGTTGGAGAAATCACCAAGACCAGCGTGTATGTCCTTTATATTAAAGATATCGCCAATATGAAATATGTCGGGGAACTGGAGAAACGGATTAAACGGATCGAGATAGATGCTGTTAATGATGGAGGGATGCTGACCCAGTTTCTGGAGGACCGTCCTAATTCGGTTTTCCCACAATTTCTGACTACAGAAAGGCCCGATGTGGCTGTATCTAAGCTGACAGCCGGCCGGATTATCACACTGATTGACAACAGTCCGACCGCATTTGCCGCACCTTCCGCTTTTTTTGAATTTTTCTCCTCACCGGATGATTACTATCAGCGCTGGGCTTTGGGAACGGCACTCCGGCTGTTAAGATACCTCGCTTTGCTGATTACGATTTCGTTCACAGCATTTTATGTATCCGTGACTACCTTTCATTATGAAATGATCCCCGAAGCGCTGCTCCGGACACTGGCTGAATCGCGGAACAGAGTGCCTTTCCCACCGGTTTACGAGGCGCTGCTTATGGAAACTATGATTGAGCTGCTGCGGGAAGCAGGTGCGCGTCTTCCGACCAAAATTGGACAAACCATCGGGATTGTAGGCGGGATTGTCATTGGACAAGCGGCTGTTCAGGCGGGGTTGACCAGTAATGTCCTGATTATTGCTGTAGCCTCTTCTGCGATCGCCTCTTTTGTCATTCCCAGCTATATGATGAGCGCCTCAATCCGGCTGGTTCGCTTTGGCATTATTATGCTGGCTGGTATCTGGGGAAATATGGGGATATCCATGGGAGTTGCCCTGATTGTAACGCATATTTCCAGCCTGACAAGCCTGGGTTCCTCTTATTTAATCCCGGTTGCGCCAATGGCGCTAGGGGATTGGAAGGATAATTTTATCCGTGCACCGTTCACCTTTTTAACCAAGCGGCCCTCTCAGACCCAATCGCCTAATCCAATCAGGCAGAACAAAAGAAAGTAGGCGTCAGAAATTTTATGATGGAGAAACTAAGCCCCTTTCATGTTGCGATCCTGGTGTATATGACTCAAATCGGTATCGTTGTCTTCTCTCTGCCGCGCCAGCTGGCTGACTATTTCGGGACAAACGGATGGCTGGTTCTCCTGCCGGGTCTGCTGCTGACGTCTTTCAATATTTATTTGATCACGCTGGTGTACCGGCTGGGAGACGGGAAGCCGGTTTTTGAAATTATGGAACGGTCCATTCCTAAGGTTATACTGTATCCTGTCTATCTTGGATTGTGTGCTGTCTGGCTGATCTTCGGCTGCATGATCGGTAAAAAATATGTGCTTTTATTTCAAATGATTGCTTTTCCTACGACCAATCCGATGTTATTCAAGCTCGCTGTGGATGTCCTGCTTTTTCTGCTGCTCATTAAAGGGATCTTTACGATATCCAAAGCGGCAACCATCTTCTTTTGGCTGACTTTCTGGATGTATTTTCTCTTATTATGGTTTCTCCCATCCTTCAGATGGGTACGCCTGACACCCTTTATTTTGCAGGGAGGCCATGACCAGATCAAAGGAGCCTTCGATCTATATACTGTTTACTTGGGCTACGAGTTATCGATCCTTCTGTTTCCTTATATGGATAAAAGCAAAAAATCGCTGGCTGCCATTTATGCAGGAAATGCTTATTTATCTGTGATTTACATTAGTTTATCCATAGTCTGTTTCGGTTTTTTTAGCTTTGGACAGTTAAAAAAGCTGCTGTTTCCACTATTGGACCTGCTGGGTTATATCCAGTTTCCATTTGTCGAGCGTCTGGAAAATATGCTCTACGGGTTTTTCCTCTTTTTGATTCTGATCACAGCGGCAATGTATTGGTGGGGGGCTATGGAGGCAATGAGAAGAATAATTCCCAAGTTAAAAATTCCGGTCATGGTGTTTTTGTTGACGGCCATCGCCTACTGCATCTCCTATATCCCGAAGACCTTGGATCAGGTGAATAACTGGATTCTCCATCTGGGATACGCTGCCATCGGGATTGCTTTTGGTCTGCCTGTACTAATAATTGCGCTGCTGCTCCTTCAGGGAAGGAGGGTATCCCGTGTATAAGCGGTTGTCTGCTGTTCTCCTGATGATGCTGCTGCTGACCGGCTGTAACAGCGATCAGAGAATCCTTGAAAAGCTGGGAATGATGCAAACCGCCAGTTACGACCTGGCGGAGAATGACCAACTGAAAGCGACCCTCTCCGTTCCGGTAATTGATCCAGAATCGTCGGAACACAGGCATCTGCTGACGGCAGTAACCGACAGCCTCAAAGAAGCGAGGGTGCAGTTATCCAACCAAATTGATCTCCTCCTGGTCAGCGGTCAGTTAAGAAGTGTTCTGTTCGGATTAAGTCTGGCCAAGGAAGGGCTTGCGGATCATGTCGATACGCTTATACGCGACCCTTCCATTGCTCTTGGGGTTCAAGTTACCGTAGTGGATGGAGATGCTGGTAAATTGCTGTCCAAAACGTTTAAACCCAATAAGGATACAGGCACCTATGTTAATCATTTACTGAAAAAAGAGAGCTCTTCCAACATCATTCCACCAACTACACTGTATGAGTTCACCAGGGAATATTACGATGATGGAATCGATCCGATTGCTCCTATCGTAAAGGATGGGGGGGACAGGGCTGGCATTTCCGGGATTGCTTTATTTCAGGATGACCGCTTTGTGACGAAAATTCCGGCCAAAGATGGAATTATCTTTGCCCTGCTCCGGGGGAATATCAACCAAGGAGAATTGTCGGTGAATTTAGGTGAAAGAAATGGCAGAAAAGAGATGGTCATGCTCAGCTCTATGCTGAATAAGCGCAAGGTGAGTGTGCAGCATCTCGGAGACAACCGCTTCAAGTTTATTATTGCTAATTCCATCCATGGCTCGGTGCTTGAATATACCGGACATGAGGATCTTTCACAGAGTAAAGACCGCCATAAATTGGAAGCGGATATCGCTGAATATATCAGCGACAAGGCCCAGGAAGTGGTAAGGCAGCTGCAGCAGAACAATGTGGACAGCATTGGCATCGGACAATATGTAAGAAACAGCCTTAGCTATAAGGCATGGAAAAGTCTCAATTGGCGAAAAGTATATCCCGGGGTTGAAGTGGAGTGCCGAGTAAAAGTGACAATTAAGGACTACGGTAAATACATGTAGCCGGTTAATTAGCCTTTGCTTGGAGAAGAGGGGCAAGACTGGATGCATCACGCGGCGACACTGCGACGCATCCATCCAACCTATGATGTACATGTCAGTTGATCACACCCGCTTTTTATACACTCTCATAGCAAAGCAATAGGCTACGAGTGAAATCCCGATGCACCAGGCGAGAGCGGCCCATATATCATTGCCCACCGGCTGCCCTGACAGCAGCGCACGAATAGCTTCCACGATTGAGGTCACCGGCTGGTTTTCGGCAAAAATACGGACGGCAGACGGCATCGACTCGGTCGGCACAAATGCCGAGCTGATAAACGGCAGGAAGATAAGCGGATAGGAAAACGCGCTTGCACCTTCCACCGATTTTGCGGATAGTCCGGCAATCGCCGCGACCCAAGTCAAAGCCAGCGTGAACAGCACGAGTATACCGGCTACGGCAAGCCAGGAGAGTACCCCCGCCGACGAGCGAAAGCCCATAATGAGCGCTACGAGAATGATGACGACAACAGAAATGACGTTGGATACCACCGAGGTCAGCACATGCCCCCACAGCACGGTGGAACGTGCAATCGGCATGGAGTGGAACCGCTCAATGATGCCCCGTTGCTTATCCAAAAACAGGCGGTAAGCCGTATAGGATATACCGCTTGCAATGGCAATCAGCAGGATCCCGGGCAACAGGTAGTTCACATAGTTATCCGTATCGGTTTGGATGGCTCCGCCGAGCACATAGACGAACAGCAGCATCAACGCAATCGGTGTGATGCAGACCGTGACGATGGTGTCCATGCTTCGCAAAATATGGCGCATGGAACGTCCTAGCATCACACTCATGTCGCTGAAAAAATGGCTTTTTGTTGTTTCCATTTAAACGGCCTCCTTTTTGCCGATGATTGCGAGGAAAATTTCTTCCAGTGTCGGTTGTTTTTCAACATACTCCACCTTTGCAGATGGAAACAGCTTTTTCAGTTCTGCGAGCGTGCCGCTGGCGATAATCCTGCCCTCGTGCAGAATGGCAATCCGGTCGGCAAGCTGCTCGGCTTCCTCTAAATACTGCGTGGTCAGGAATACCGTAGTGCCGCCGTCCGCAAGCTCCTTTACAATCTTCCAAGCCTCAATGCGTGCCTCGGGGTCAAGCCCGGTGGTTGGCTCATCGAGGAAAATAAGCTGCGGTTTTCCTACAAGGCTCATGGCGATATCAAGCCTGCGGCGCATACCGCCCGAATAAACAGATGCCTTGCGGTCGGCAGCGTCCGTTAAGCCAAAGCGTCTCAGCAAATCGTCCGCAACTTGACGCGGATGATCAAGATGCCGCAGCCTGGCAATCATGATCAGGTTTTCCCGCCCGGTCAAAATCTCATCCACGGCGGCAAACTGCCCGGTCAGACTGATCGACTGCCGCACATCGCCGGGTTTCGCTGCAACGTCGAATCCGTTTACGCTGACGGTTCCGCTGTCTGGTTTGAGCAGCGTAGAGAGGATTTTGACGACCGTTGTCTTGCCCGCGCCGTTGGAGCCGAGCAGGGCGAAAATACTGCCCTTTTCCACCTCAAAGTCTACACCCTTCAGGACCTGTAGCTGCCTGTAGGACTTTTGCAATCCTTTTACTTGAATTGATTTGGTTTGCATTTTCTTTTCCCTCCCTTAAATAACTGTAACTTTTGACAAGTCTGCTTCCATGCCCTTGAGTGCGGCGTAGGTCAGTTTATCCATCATCGCGCCGTCGAAGCAGACGGTTTTGATGGCGCGGTAATACTTCTTGGACAGGTTAGACGTCGGGAAAGACACATTTTTCAGCGTTGCACCTTTAAACGAAACCTCGTTCAGCGCCGCCTTGTCAAACTTAACGCCGAGAAAGGTCATTCCGTCCAGGCACAGACCCGTCAGGTTGGAAGACTTAAAGTCCACGCCGTCGAAAATACAGTTCTCAAAGATCGTTTTGCTCAGGTCGCACATGGTTAGGTTGACGTCGGTCAGCTTTGCATCAATGAAATTAGCCCCGGCCAGCCACGACTTGCTGAAATTGGTACGCACAAGGATGGATTGACGGAAGCTTGCACCCGCCAGATCAAGAGCAAAGAAGTTGCAGTCTGTCAGATTTGCGCCGTCAAAATGGGCTTCACGCACATCGCTGGCCTTGAACGAGCTGCCCGTCAGGTCCGCACCCGAAAAGTCAGAGCCAAGCAACGCGCTCCCTTCAAATTTTCCCTTGTGGGCGGTAACGCCGGCGAAGTCGCTCTTTGACAGGTTACTTGAGCTGAAGTTTGTCACCACCTGCCGTTCCAGCGAACGGGAGAGATTGGCGACCTCCTGTACCGTCTGCTCGATATCTCCGATGCTGCTGATGGTCATCTCAAACGCTGTTTCATCGTCCTTGCCCTCGGCTTTGAGTTCACGAAAGCGCTCCTGCAAATCGGAGAGCAGATCGGCCTTTAGTTCGGTGGCGCTTTTCACCCCGTCGTAGGGTGCAAAAACACCATTCAAATAGCTGGTCAATTTCTCGTACATAATATCAACTCTCCCTATAATAAGTTTTCGAGCACACGCTTTGCGTATTCCCAGTTGCTTTTGTTGCGGGCATAAGCCGCCTTGCCCTTTTCGGTAATCCTAAAATATTTACGCCGTCCACCCTGAGATTCATCGCCCCAATACCATTCGATATCTCCGTCCGCCTCAAGCCGCCGGACGCTGGAGTACATCGTGGCTTCCTTTAATTCGTACTCACCGTCCGAACGCTCGGCAATCAGCTTGACAATCTCGTACCCGTAGCGGTCAGCTTCGGATAAGAGCCGTAAAATCATCGTATCGGTATGTCCGCGCAGCAGGTCGGATGTAATTTTGTTTTCGCTCATATTAATCACCCCCCCCGCATCTGTATAATACGACATATTACTATGACTGTCAAGGTAATATTTTAAATACAATACTTTGTTGGATTGCACAGCCAGGCAGTTAAGAAACAGGACCCTTCTTCGAAAAGAAACATTATGGTTGATAACCATTATCAATGATGATAAGATACCAATATAGTTTACTGGTTAACAAAAAACTGATTAGTGAATGGAGCGCCATAACCTATGGAATCTGCAGATGCGGTCAAACAGCAGGTGTATGAACAGTTCATCCGATTTCTGCACGTCTATGAATCTTTTTCGGATACAGAAATTGATCATTTTCTCAGCATCGCCGAAAGGGAGCGGATCGGGAACTTTCCGCACAATATTACTGCTGTGCATGTGATCGATTGTATCGGGCGCCATGAGCCCATCAACAGCACAGCTATTGCCGGGAAGATGGAGCTGTCCAAAGCCAGCATCACCAAGATCGGCGGCAAACTGCTCGCGGATGGACTCGTGGAGCGAATGCAATTGAATGATAACAAAAAAGAAAGTTATTTCCGGCTGACCCCGCAAGGGAAGAAGATATTTGATCTCCATGAACGGATTCATGCGAATGAAGCAGAGCGGCTTAACCGTTTTTTGAGCAAATACTCAGCCGGAGAATTGAAGATTATTGGCAGTTTCCTTAAGGATTACAGCGCGGAGATGGAAGTGAGAATATCCGAGGGAACCGCCAAAAGATGAACCTGGGAGCGTGGGAATCATGAGTCTGGCTGAATTGATCAGAGGACGGCGGACGATCCGCAGCTTTAATCAGACGCCTGTCGCGCGGGAGCTGGTGGCCGAACTGCTGCAGCAGGCAGCAGGCTTGTATCCTAATGCCGAAGATGCCGTCTGGCGCTGTATTTATGCCGGCACCCCCGAGTCGCGTGGGCGGCTGGCTGACTACATGATGGAGCATATGGCCGGAAGCAGGCTGGGCAAATGGATGCCGGGCAAGATGATCGAGCTGTTCAAAAAAAGATTTGCCGATATTCCCGGCCATGTGGTCGTTATTGCAGGCACAGGTCCTGACCGGCAGGCAAGCGACCGGAATTATGCGGCAGTCTGCAGCATCCTGCAGAATTTCCAGCTGCTGGGCTGGGAGCGCCAGGTGGGCATGCTATGGGATACGGAGCCGATGATGCAGAGCGAGGGCTTTTATGAACGTCTCGGCATCCGTGAGAATGAGCGGTTTGTAGGCATTCTTCATCTGGGGTATTACAATAAGACCCCGCGGGGCCGGTCAAGGACACCGGCCGAGAAGAAATGGACCGTGTATGCCGGGAGCTATATAGATTGAACTTGAAAAACTAACAAAAGGATAAAGGGATGGAGGGGAAGTTTGGAACTGTAGGAGCGAATGCGTCCGCCTTTGTCTGCGGATTTCCACCGCGAACAGCGGTACCAATCAAGAAATCTGCAGACAACAGCGGCCGGAAGTCCAAACATTCACCGGAGTCCCGACGAAGTCCCTAATGTAAATATCTTAAGTTCACTCTATATAGAGCCTGAAATAGGAGGGATCATATGACATTATTCGATTTCCGCCCGGAGCTGCGCGGCTCCGGCTTCTTTTCCGGACAGCCTGTACCCCGGCAGCTGGTGCTGGAGCTGCTGAATGATGCGGTATGGGCGCCGAATGACGGGCTGAGAGAGCCTTGGAGATTCATCTATGCCGACAATGGCGGCAGCGGCAGGCTGTCCGGCCTGCAGGAACCTGCTCCGGCATACCTTATTGTGGTCATGAAGGAAGAGAGTGACCCGTACAAGCGGGATGAGGATTTCGCTGCGGTCTGCTGCCTGCTGCAGAACTTCCAATTGCTTGCCTGCGAGCGCAGGCTGGGGGTAAGGCGGACGATGAATGACTGGATATATGACCGGAAGCAAATGAACGCTTTTGGCGTGCAGGACAAGGAACGCATAGCTGCTGTTCTTGAAATAGGTTTTTGGGATGGAGATCCCGGAGCAATGCCTCCGGCAAAAATGGCTGAGGTGAAGTTCGATCTGCTCTAAATAAAGGAACAGCCTTGAGAATCTGCAGCTTTTCCCGGCCTGGACAGGCAGGGGAAAGCTTTTTGCCGTGGAGAAATCCGGCAAATTATTTCAATTTATAAATATACAAAATAGAGCAATGGGTGTAGAATTGCATTACTTGAGCTTTTCGGGGGACAGGCAGCGTACATAAGTCCCGCAAAAACAGATTTGTCAGGAAGGCCGGAAGCGGGGCCTCTGTTTCTGAGGACGGCGTCCCTTCTTGCATGTCCTTATGTGAATAAATTCGCATATGCGGATGTATATTGCAGGCGGACCCCCAGGAGGAAAAAAGCTCAGAACCCAATCAACAAGAAGATGGAGGCTACTCGAGAACCATGGAGAGAAGAAACTGGAAACACCTAATGATGCTGTTTATGCTGGTCGCTGCGATTAGTATGGTGGCGGTGGGCTGCGGCTCAAATACGAATAATGCAGGCGCGCCTGCTACAGGAAATGCTGCTGGAGACGCACCGGCTGCAAGTGATGCACCCGCTGAAGCGGCGGCACTGACACTGGGACTTTTACCTTCGATTGATGCGATTCCATTCATTATTGCCCACGAGCAGGGCTTCGACAAAGAGCATAACGTGAATCTGGAGATTCAGACGTTCAAAAGCGCCAAAGACCGTGATGTGGCCTTCCAGGCCGGCAAGGTGGATGGAATCAGCGCGGATTTGGTCGCAATTTCGATTTACAATGAAGCGGGGCTGGATGTCAAGATCACCAGTACTACCACTGGCGAGTTCGATCTGCTGACCGGAAATGACGGAGTCCAAGAGGTGAAGGACCTTAAGGGCAAGACGGTGATTCTGTCCAAAAACACTTCAACCCAATATACGGTGGCAATGATGCTGAAGCAGGCAGGTCTGACCGAAGAGGACATAAAGGTGACCGAGGTGCCGCAAATTCCAACCCGTCTGGAACTGCTGAAAAACCAAAAAGCGGATGCGGCTGTATTGCCTGAGCCTTATGTCACTATGGGCAAAGCTGCAGGCCTGCGCGTGCTCAGCTCTACCAAGACTGCCGGAATAAATCCGTTTGTGCTGGCCTTTCCGCAAAGCGTAATAGACGCCAAAGGGCAGGCTATTCAGGATATGTATGCCGCCTATGATGAAGCGGTAGCTTATATGAAATCACACGACCAATCCGAATATATCGATCTGATTATCAAGGAGGTCGGCTACCCGGATACCCTGAAGGATCAGATTACAGTGCCGGAGTATCTGCCGGCGAATCAGGTGGACGTGAAAGAAGTGGAAGCGGCATTTGCCTGGGCCCGGGAAAAAGGCCTACTGACCAAAAATATACCGGCCGAAGAAGTGATCTCCGATGTCCAGTTTAAGAAATAGCGGACTGAGCATCAAAGCACTTCAAGTGGAATATAAAAGCGGACAAAAGGCTCTCGGGCAGGTCGATTTAACCTTGCCCGAGCATGGCATATACACGATTATCGGGCCCTCCGGCAGCGGGAAATCCACGCTGCTGCGCGCGGTGGCAGGTCTTCTGCCGGATTATGGGGGTGAACTGCTGTTCAACGGGAAATCCGTGCATGACCAGGGAACGCTGATCGGGCTGGTTCCGCAGAATTACGGATTGCTGCCCTGGAAAACAGTCCGCGATAACATCCGGGTGGCTATGAAGATTACCCGCCCGGCTGGAGGGAACAGGGAAGCCATGGAAGCGGAAATTACCCATTGGCTGCAGTCAATGGGGATTGCTGAGCTCGCCGGCCGCTACCCGCTCTCCCTGAGCGGAGGGCAGCAGCAGCGGGTGGCGATCGCCCGGGCTTTTGCCATTCAGCCGGCGATCCTGCTGCTGGATGAGCCGTTCTCCGCGCTGGATGCCATTACCCGCGAAGCGCTCCAGCAGATTTTCCTGGATAATTGGCTGACACATCCGGCTGCTGCGCTGTTTGTCACCCATGATGTGGAAGAGGCGATTCTGCTGGGGCAAAAAATCGTTGTGATGCCATCAGCCAAAGAGGATACCCCTGAAGTCCTCGACAACGCATCTGTCTTTGCCATGAAACATGCGGAGAAGCGGGACAGTGATGAGTTTTTTGAGCAGAGCAAACGGATCAGAAAGGTAATGCTTGCGAAATGGTGAAAAAACGGCGTTTTCCACACTTGCTGCGGCTGTTGTTTGTCTTTTTGGGCATGAACCTGGTCTGGTACATTGCCTATCTGCTGATGCATCATCCGATTCTGCCCAGCCCCGGAGCAGTCTATGAGGCCATGTTCCAGCTGGGGGCCAAGGATGTGGCCCTGAATGTCGGATACAGCCTGCTGCGGATCTTCGAAGGCGTGCTTCTGGCCTTGCTGATCGGTCTGCTGATTGGTCTCTTGATGGGCCGTTCTCCGCTGTGGAACCGGCTGTTGGACCCGGTAGTATACCTCACCTATCCGATTCCGAAGATTGCGCTGCTGCCGGTGGTTATGCTCTTCTTCGGTCTGGGGGAAACCTCCAAAGTGCTGATGATTATGCTGATTCTGCTGTTCCAGGTCATCATTTCCGTGCGCGACGGGGTTAAGGCGATCCCCGAGAGCACGTATGATGTCCTGACCAGTATCGGCGCAAGCACAGGACAGAAATTCTGGAATGTGACCCTGCCTGGGGCATTGTCAGTCATACTCAGCACGATCCGTATCTCGCTCGGAACCGCGATATCTGTTTTGTTTTTCACCGAAATTTACGGCACGGAGCACGGGATGGGCTTTTTCATCATGGATGCCTGGCTGCGGCTGGACTATCCGGAGATGTATGCAGGCATTATGCTGTTCAGCCTGGTCGGTTTTGTACTGTTCCTGCTGGTGGATGTTATGGATTACAAATTTATGAAATGGCGGCGTTAATCAAGCGAACTGGGGCGCTGCTCCCGCAACTGGCCTCTCTGTCGGAATCGACGGATGAGGTCTTTTTTTGTTGTATAGGAAATTATTCAATGTAAAAAAGTGTAGATACCGTGGAAGCCTCCGAGGATATAAGCGATGCAGGAGGATGGGGCTCTACAGGAGGATTAGACTCCATTCGCGGACGGAAGCGGACTGAGGAACCCTTATTTTTCCAAAAATCTTACTTTTTCAGCAGTTACGGACTCAGGAGCCGTTATATTGTTCGATGTAGCCTGAAATAAAGGGGAAAGGGACAAATAAAGGCCTCTCAGTCCGTCCTGCGGAATAAACGAATCTTCTATCAATAGCGGCTCTCCTGTCCGCAACGGCTGCGGATAGAGCGTGAAGGAATAGGGCGATTCGTGTTCAGAACGCCCCCGTTGATTTTGGAGCGGTGGGGATCCCTGCGGCCGTAAGCCGAAGGCCAGCTTGCCCAGAAACAACGGCAGAAATACCGTTGTTGGAGTGCCGAAGGCCGGTTAGCCCAGAAATAACAGCAGAAATACCGTTGCTGGGGCGGCGAAGGCCGAGTAAGGGGGAGCCGGTCTAAATATCCTAATTTCAACTAACGCTTACTTACCGGCTTCTTCGCAGGTGCTAGTTGGAAAAAGGGAACTTATTTTTCCGGAAATTAAGAAATCCTGAGAGTTAAGTGGAAAAATGGAACCTAATTGGGCTACATTTCCGGTCCAATGGCGAAATGAGCTGAATTAGTGTACCTTTTTCCACTTCATCTGCCCGAGGGTAGGGTACTTCGGCAAATTAGTTAACCTTTTTCCACTTAAAGAGTTGCCGTAGGATTCATGGGGAGTCGTTCTCCAGGTAACGCTAGAACCAAGACGGCTGCGCTGTCCCGTGGAGGACGGCACAGCCGTTTTTGTTCCGTGCATCTGTAGTTTCCTGTCGTAAATAAAATATGGAAAAAATAAGCTTGAATCTTTATACTTAGAAGATTAATGGAATCATATTGAGGAGGATGAATTTTTTGGATAGACATGAACATACGAAAAACAGTTCCCCATTCGTTCATCACACGGTCAAAGCCGCGCTGATCTCTACAGTAGCTCTCACCCTGCTGCTGCCTGGCGGACTGGCAGCGGCCGAGTCAAGCTCTGCCTCTGCGGTTGCTGTGCCTTCAGTTATGGATGCTGGCGGACAAGCCGCAGTCACCCCCGATCCTTCCAAAGCTAAAATCACAGAGGATCAAGCCGTTGCCAAGACCAGAGAGCTGTTCCCGGTTCTGAAGGATGCAACGGTATCCGGTGTCCGTCTGGGAGAGGACAATTCCTGGCCGCCCAGCAGCAATCAGATGATCTGGAATATTTCGTGGAGTTATGAGATTGGCGGCACAAGCTATGGGTTTTCGACCCAGGTTGACGCGCTTACCGGGGATTTAATCAATACTTATATCACGTATCCATTTTTGCAGCAGGATGCCTATTATCCTCCCAAATTGACGCGTGCCGATGCGCTGGAGCAGGCCCGGAAGTTTATTGCCAAAGCGGCGCCTTCCCTGGGGCCTGATGATATTCAGCTGTCGGATAATGAGGCCATGAATCCGGTAGGAGGGAGCCTTTTCGGGACGGTACAATACAATTTCTACTTCAAGCTCCTGAAGAACGGCCTGCCTTCAGCTTCGGATGTACTCTCGGTCACTGTAAACGGCAACGGCGATGTTCTCCAATTCAGCAAGACGGCCCCCGGGCCGGAGTATCCATCCGCCAAACCTGCTATTTCTTTGGAATCGGCGCAGAAGAAGTTTACGGACGGTTTTGCCGTAGGCCTGTACTATATTCCGGTGTATAAGGACAACACCATAGAGAAGTGGGTGCTGGGCTGGCGTCCACAGGAACAATCGCTGTATTCAATAAATGCCCAGACCGGTAAAAGTATAGACAACGAAGGGGCTGAAGCCTCCGCCTTACCGATAACATATGAAGCTGTGCCCCAGGCCAAGGAACGGTTTCAAGCGGCCGGTACCGGCAAAGAGATTACCGCTGCAGAAGCTGCCAAGCTTGTGCAGCAGGTTGTAGCCATTCCGGCAGAACGCAAGCCGGACAATCAATCGTTGGGCACTGGCTACCCGAATACGAAGCAAAAAGTCTGGAGGCTGTCCTGGAGGGATAACAGCAACACACGCATGGCCGCGTTTCCAGCCAGCTCTTACGCAGAGGTGGATGCGGCAACCGGCCAAATCTACCAGTATCAGCTGGAGCAATTTACCGGCAGCAAGGATGTGAAGCCACAGCCAGCTCCTGCCGGAGGAAAGAAGCTGACCCAGGCCGAAGCCAAGCAGCAAGCCATATTACTTGTCAACCGTTTGTATGATCAGGCCAGCAGTGTTCTTAAGCTGGCTGAGCATGGTGGAACATGGAGTGTGCTTCCGGACGGCAAGGGCTTCCGTTTTCAATTTGTGCGCTATTATAACGGTATCCCGGTAAGTGATACAGGTGTAACGCTGGCAATGGATATTTACGGCAGGCTGGAAAGCTATTCTGCAGCGAATCCGGATTTCACAACGATACAAGGGCAGCCAACCCCGGCAATATCCCAAAGCGAGGCAATGCAGAGCTACAAGGACCGCTATGCCATGAAGCTGCAATACAACCGCATAGGCGGATATAACAATATTGGGTATGTAGAACCGCAAGTGAAGCTGGTCTACAGTCCGCTGCCGGTCAACGAACAGAACCAGTACGAAGTACTGGATGCCGCTACGGGGAAATGGGTGAAAGTGAACGCCTATTCCGGTCAGAATGCGGGCACTCCTGCGGCAGTGGACCTAAAAGGCCATCCAGCCGAGCAGGCATTAACTGAGCTGGTGAAGTATGGTGTGCTTGTCCCTGATGCTGACGGCAAAATCAATCCGGATCAGGAAATCACTGTGGGGGATTGGTTTACCTATATTGCCGCAGCATCCACATCCAGCTACCAAGGGTACACGAATGGAACAGAACAGAAGCCCGTAGCCGGGGTTAATCCGGACAGTGAATATTATAAGGCTGTCAGCTTCGCCGCAAATCACGAATGGATCAGCAAGGATACTGTGCTGCAGCCGGACAATAAGCTTAGCCGTGAACAGCTCGCTGTGCAGCTGGCCTCCTTTTTGCAATACAGCAAAATCTCTGTTTTCCTGGAAAATGACACGGCGGTGAGCAGCTTTAGTGACAGTGCCTCTATTAAAAACAAAGGTGCGGTAGCGCTGGCTGTGAAGTTGGGGCTTATGCAGGGAGACAACGGCAAATTCAATCCGCAGCAAAATGTAACTAAAGCTGGCGTTGCCACCGTTCTGATGAAGCTGGTGGAGCTGCAGGGCAAAGTTGACCAGAACATTGGCCAGCGGCAGCGTATGTAGCCTGGAGGCGTACGTTCTCAAAAAGCATATGCATAGTGCATTCTCCACACTATGAGCAATAGCAAAGCCTGCCTCCCGCCATTAGGCGGGGAGCAGGCTTTTTATGTGGCTGGCTATGAACAGCTGCTATTTATTTGCCCAGCTGCTTATCCACTTCACGGACAGGGTTTTCACCGACATTCTCTTCCGTTTTATGGCTGCTCATGAACCAGCCGGTGGCTGCAATAATGACAAGCACGACATAGAAGGTAGCTTTCCACCAGGTGCTGTGGGCGAAGTCCTCGGACAGGACACCCAGTGACGGATGAGCCAGGGTGATGACAGCCAGCTTAACGCCGACCCAGCCAACGATGAAGAATGCAGCAACTTCAAGACCTGGACGGGAGTGGAGCAGCTTGACGAAAAATGAGGCCGCAAACCGCATAATGACCAGTCCAATGAAGCCGCCGGCAAAAATAACGAGGAACTGGCCGCCGTCAAGGCCGCCGATCTTGCCCATTCCGCTTGGCGGAAGCGCTACGGCAAGCGCAACGGCCGCGAGGATAGAGTCAACGGCAAACGCAATATCCGCTACTTCAACCTTAAGTACTGTAAACCAGAAGCTGGATTTCTTTTTTTGTACGGCTTCCTCAGTGCCGCTTTCCGCAGCCTCTTCAGTAACAGGCTTCTTAAACAGCACTTTCCGGAAGATGTGATTCCCCGCGATGAACAGGAGATAGATGGCGCCAATGGCTTGTACCTGCCAGATGTCCACCAGATATGAGATGACGAAAAGCGAACCGAAGCGGAACACAAACGCCCCGGCCAAACCATAGAACAAAGCTTTTTTACGTTCCTCATCAGGAAGATGTTTCACCATGATTGCCAGTACCAGTGCGTTATCTGCGGCGAGCAACCCTTCCAGTGCTACGAGAACGAGTAATACCCATCCGTATTCTAATAATAATCCCCAATCCATTGCTGCTTCCTCCTCAATTGAATGTAAATACGGTACAAAATTCCTGATATACCAATATTTTTACCAAATATATATAAAAAAGACCTTTACCAAACAGATCACCCTTTGGAATAAAGGTCTAACCTGATTGGTAAAGGTCTCGCTAACAATTGTTCATTGCCGATAAAACCGGAGAACATCCTCACGTTCTCGTATTGACGATTTTATCTAACAGCTACTCCCCTTCACGGGATATATTAAATTTTATTGGTTACATGGTTGACTTAAAAGTATCATATACGACTTAAGAGCCGTTGTCAATGCCTGTGAGAACAAATATCAATAGAAAATGGCTGCAATGGAAACGGAAACATGATACGTATAGGTAAGAAAACTTTACATATGATATGACGAAACTGCAAACATAAGGAAATTCAGGGCTTTTTAAGTCTGAATACAATTGACGATGTACAGGAATGAAAATATGATGAGACTAATTAAAGCGGCCAAGCGAATTTTTGTTATGAAACATAACATTCGTTTAATTGTTCCGCACAAAGAAACTCTATTAATCAGGTCACTTTTAGGAGGTGGGAAATGATGCTGCCGTCGCCGTGTATATCAAGTGAAGCAGAGGAGGAGATCAGCCGCCACCCTTGCTACAGCGAGGAAGCCCATCGGTTTTATGCCAGGATGCACATCCCGGTAGCTCCCGCCTGCAACATCCAGTGCCATTACTGCAACCGCAAGTTTGACTGCGTGAATGAGAGCAGGCCTGGTGTGGTCAGTGAGGTGCTAACCCCGGAGCAGGCAGAACGCAAAGTGAAAGGGGTAGCCGCCCAGCTGATGCAGCTGTCGGTAGTGGGCATTGCCGGCCCCGGCGATCCGCTGGCGAATCCGGAGCAGACGTTCGACACCTTCGCCCGGGTGAAAAAGAATGTGCCCGATGTCTCCCTTTGCCTTAGCACCAACGGGTTAACGCTGTACCGGCATATCGATGAGATTGTGGAGCTTGGCATCCGCCATGTCACCATTACGATCAACGCTATCGATGCTGATGTCGGTCAAGCGATTTATCCCTGGGTGTTCGACGAGGGTGTGCGTTATGAAGGAAAAGCTGCCGCCGAACTGCTGATCAGCCGCCAACTGAGGGGGCTTGAACTGCTGGCGAAGCTGGGGATTCTCGTCAAAGTGAATTCGATTATGATTCCTGGGGTCAACGATCATCATTTACCCGCAGTGTCCAAAAGAGTAAAAGAACTCGGGGCCACACTGCACAACGTAACACCGCTGATTATCGCTCCGGGCAGCCAGTATGAGAAGGACGGGCGCAAAGCGCCCCGTCCGAAGGAACTGCACAATCTGCAGGAGCTTCTTGGACAGGGCGGCATGAAGGTGATGCGCCACTGCCGGCAATGCCGGGCTGACGCCATCGGGCTGCTGGGCCAGGACCGCAACCGGGACTTCCCGCTGGAAGCGATGGAGGCTGATCCGGTGATCAACGCAGAAGCCAGAGCATTGTTTCAAGGAGAGCTGGATGTGAAGATCCGCGAACGGGTCCAAGCGAAGGAGGCGAGATTGTTGCGGGAGAATGCACCGAAGATCAGGGTCGCGGTGGCTACCAGAGGCGGCGACAAGGTCAATCAGCATTTCGGGCATGCCACGGAATTCCTGGTTTACGATACCGATGGTGCGGAGGTTCAGCTGCTCGGTGTCCGCAAAATACAGGCGTACTGCCACGGCACAGCAGACTGCAACGGCGACAAAGCCGCCACGCTCCAAGAAATTATCTCTATTGTAAGTGATTGCCGCATTCTTCTCTGCTCCGGTATCGGTGACAGCCCCCGTGCCAGCCTGAACAAAGCCGGGGTCCTGCCGCTCGTCCGCAAAGGCGGAATACAGGAAGCGATTCTCGAAAGTGTGAAGTACAGCTCTTATTTTGAAAATATAAACATTTCGAAGGGATGATGAATGATGAGACAAATAGCTTTCTACGGTAAAGGCGGTATCGGTAAATCCACAACCTCCCAAAACACTTTGGCCCAGCTCGCAACCAAATTCAAACAAAGAATTATGATCGTAGGCTGTGACCCGAAGGCAGACTCCACCCGCCTGATTCTGAACACCAAGGCACAGAACTCGGTCCTGGAGCTGGCAGCCGAACTGGGCTCGGTAGAGGATTTGGAACTGGAGGATGTGCTGCAGACCGGCTTTGGCGACATTATCAACGTAGAGTGCGGCGGACCAGAACCGGGTGTAGGCTGCGCAGGGCGCGGTATCATTACTGCCATCAACTTCCTGGAGCAGGAAGGCGCCTATCAGGATCTGGACTTCGTATCCTATGACGTATTGGGCGACGTTGTATGCGGCGGTTTCGCCATGCCGATCCGTGAAGGCAAAGCCCAAGAGATCTATATCGTATGTTCCGGTGAAATGATGGCGATGTACGCGGCCAACAACATTGCACGCGGTATCCTGAAATATGCTACCAGCGGCGGCGTGAGACTGGGCGGACTGATCTGCAACAGCCGCAATACCGACCGTGAAGACGAGCTGATCATGGAGCTGGCCCGCCGTCTGAACACGCAAATGATTCACTTCGTTCCCCGCGACAACATCGTTCAGCATGCCGAGCTGCGCAGAATGACGGTAGCCCAATATAACCCTGCCCATCAACAAGCCAAAGAATATGAAATTCTGGCTGAAAAAATCCTCAACAACAAAATGCTGACCATCCCTACCCCGATTTCAATGGAAGAACTGGAAGAGCTGCTGATGGAATTCGGCATCATCGAGGATGAAGAAGCTGCACTCAAAAAGCTGCAGGCTTCCGGCCAATAAGACGGCAAGCCGTGATTACCCGGTCATCCGGTGAACGGGAGTGGAGAGACGGCCTTCACCGGATGACCTTTCAGTGGTCTTAAGGCCACGCAGGCGGCTTAAGCATCCTGCACCATGAAAAGGAGGGGCAACGAATGGGACTGAATATCGAAGAGAATAAGAAAATAGTAGAAGAGGTTCTGGAAGCCTACCCCAAAAAAGCGAAGAAGGACCGCGAGAAGCATTTCCAGATCAATACCGAAGAAGCCCAATCCTGCGGCACCTGTGCCCTGAAGTCTAATATTAAGTCCCGTCCCGGCGTAATGACGCCGCGCGGCTGCTCCTTTGCGGGCTCCAAAGGTGTGGTATGGGGCCCGATCAAGGATATGGTTCATATCAGCCACGGTCCTATCGGCTGCGGACAGTACAGCTGGGGCACACGCCGCAACTATGCCAACGGCACGCTGGGGATCGATAATTTTACGGCTATGCAGATTACGAGTGATTTCCAGGAAACGGACATTGTTTTCGGCGGTGACAAAAAGCTGGAAGTGATTATACGCGAGATCACGGAAATGTTCCCCCTCGCCAAAGGGATCTCTGTACAATCCGAATGCCCGGTCGGTCTGATCGGCGATGATATTGAAGCGGTATCTAAAAAAATGGCCAAAGAGCTGGATATGCCGATTGTGCCGGTCCGCTGCGAAGGATTCCGCGGCGTCAGCCAGTCGCTGGGCCACCACATCGCCAATGATGCCATCCGCGATTTCGTGCTGGGCAAAGCCGAACTGGCTGAAACCGGCCCTTATGATGTCAATATTATCGGCGACTATAATATCGGCGGCGATGCATGGGCTTCCCGTATTCTGCTGGAAGAAATGGGCCTTCGCGTCATTGCCCAGTGGTCCGGCGACGGTACCCTGAACGAGCTGGAAATTGCCCATAAGGCGAAGCTGAATCTGATTCACTGCCACCGCTCCATGAACTACATGGTGGAGCATATGGAGAAGGCTTACGATATTCCTTGGATGGAATACAACTTTTTCGGACCGTCCAAGACTTATGAGAGCCTGCGCGCCATCGCAGCGCGGTTCGATGCAACGATCCAGCAGAACTGTGAGAAAATGATTGCGAAACACAAACCGGCAATGGATGCCATTATTAATAAATACAAACCGCGTCTGGAGAATAAAAAGGTTCTGCTGATGATCGGGGGCCTGCGTTCCCGCCATACAATCGGCGCTTATGAGGATCTGGGCATGGATATCGTAGCTTCTGGATATGAATTTGCCCATAAGGACGACTATGAAAAAACCTTCCCGATGATGAAGGAAGGAACCATCATTATGGATGACCCTACCGCTTATGAGCTGGAAGAGCTGGCCCAGAAGCTGAATGTCGATCTGGTAGGCTCGGGCGTCAAGGAAAAATATGTGTACCACAAGATGGGCGTTCCGTTCCGCCAGATGCATTCCTGGGACTACAGCGGACCGTATCACGGCTTTGACGGGTTCAAAATTTTCGCCAAGGACATGGATATGACCGTAAACAGTCCGGTATGGAATCTGATCCGCAAGAAGGAAAAAGCGCAGAAAGAGGGGGCGGGCGTATGAGCAGGGACAGACTGGAAATTCCAGACTACAACTCATTATTCTCCGAAGAACGCTACGTTCAGCAGCGGGCAAACAAAAAGCAGTTTGAAGCACCCTGCAGCGAACAGGATACAGCAGAAGCACTCGCCTACTCCAAATCCGCAGAATATATGCAAAAAAACTTTGACCGCAAAGCTGTGGTCATCAACCCTCATAAAGCCTGCCAGCCGCTGGGTTCAGTGATGGCTGCGCTTGGCTTCGAGAAAACCCTGCCGTTCGTTCATGGCTCACAGGGCTGCAACTCTTATTTCCGCAGTCATCTCAGCCGGCACTTCAAAGAGCCTACGCCTGCCGTCTCTTCTTCGATGACCGAGGACGCGGCGGTATTCGGCGGGATGAACAATCTGATCGACGGCCTGGAGAACAGCATCGCATTGTATAAGCCGGAGATGATTGCTCTCTGTACTACCTGCATGGCTGAAGTCATCGGCGATGACCTGTCTTCTTTTATCGGCAATGCCCGGATCAAGGGAGCCATTACAGAAGATTTCCCGGTAGCCTTCTGCAACACGCCAAGCTTTGTCGGTTCGCATATTACAGGTTATGATTCCATGCTGAAAGGCATTTTGAGCTACCTGTATGAACGCTCAGGGGTTCAGGCTAACCCTGGAAGCGGCGAAGAGGCGGGCGAGAAGCTGAATGTGATGCTTGGGTTTGAGCCTTACACCGGCAACTTTGCTGAAATCCGCAAAATACTCGAGGCCTTCGATACCAAATATACGCTTCTGGGAGATCACAGCGGCAACTATGACTCTCCGGCCACAGGCGAGTATGAATATTACTACGGCGGCACGAAGCTCGCTGATGTGCCTCTGGCAGCCAATGCTCTCGGTACATTGTCACTGCAGAAATACACATTGAAGAAAACACAGGATTTCATCAGCGGCACCTGGAACCAGCAGCTCACTGCATTGTCCACACCGCTGGGGATTACTGGCACGGATAAGCTGCTGGATGCCGTCAGTGAGCTGACAGGCCTTCCCGTTCCGGCTTCTCTTATGGAAGAACGCGGCCGCGTAGTGGATGCCCTGACGGACAGCCATCCTTATCTGCACGGCAAACGGGTTGCGCTCGTAGGCGATCCGGACCTGTTGATCGGACTTATCGGATTCTGCCTGGAGATTGGCATGGAGCCGGTTCATATCGTCTGCTCCAATGGCGATGTCGATTTTAATGAAGTGAAATTCAAGGACGAAGCAGAAGCGCTTCTGGCTTCCAGTCCTTACGGTTCCGAAGCGGCTCTGTACATCGGCAATGACCTGTGGCATATGCGTTCGCTGCTGATCAACGATCCGGTTGACCTGGCGATCGGCAGCTCGCATCTGAAATTTGCCGCCAAAGATGCGGGCGTGCCCCTGGTTCGCGTAGGCTTCCCGATTCTGGACCGTCATCATATGCACCGTTATCCGATCATCGGCTATCAGGGCACGCTGAACCTGTTGAGCTTGCTCGTGAATACGGTCCTTGATGAGCTTGACCGCAACAACTCCGGCTTTAACTATGATTTGGTGCGGTGATATGGCCGCCTGAGCAGCGCGAGGTTTGCGTGAAGCAAGCAACTTTAGCGAAGGAGATGAAGAGCCGATGGACCCTGTTCGAAAAGACGAATTTGATTCCGGGGCTTGCGGGAGCCTGGCCCCGAAAGTACGGCCCTGTCCACGGCCCAAACCGGGCGAAGCGGCTGGAGGCTGCTCCTTCGACGGAGCCCAAGTTACACTGCTGCCGATTATGGACGCTGCGCATCTTGTCCATGGTCCGATTGCCTGTGCCGGGAACAGCTGGGAGAGCAGGGGGACCCTGTCCAGCGGGCCTTCCCTGTCCCAATATGGCTTTGCTACGGATCTGACCGATTCTGATATTATTTTTGGCGGAGAAAAGAAACTGAAGGACAGTATTGACTATATTGCCGGGCGCTTTGCGCCTCCGGCAATATTTGTCTATTCAACCTGTGTGACTGCCCTGACCGGTGAAGACATGGATGCCGTCTGCAAGACGGCTGCGGAGCGGCTCGGTATTCCGGTCATCCCGGTGAACAGCCCCGGATTTGTCGGAAGCAAAAATCTCGGCAACCGGCTGGCCGGGGATGCGCTGCTCCAGTATGTCATTGGTACGGGGGAGCCCTCCCCCGATATGCCCATGGGGATCAATCTTATCGGCGAATACAATATTGCCGGCGAGATGTGGGATATCGAGAAGCTGATGAACAGTGCCGGTATTTCAGTAACCTCACGGATAACAGGAGATGCCCGCTACAAGGAGGTCACCTGGGCGCACCGCGCCAAGGTGAACATGGTTGTCTGCAGCCGGGCCTTGCTTGGACTCGCCAGGGAAATGGAGTCCAGATACGGCATCCCCTATTTCGAAGGCTCTTTTTACGGGGCCAAGGAGACGACGTATTCGCTGCGGCAAATGGCCTATCTGATGAATGACCGGGATATGGAGCGCCGGGTAGACCGGCTAACCGAGCGTGAAGAAGCCCGGCTCAGCCAGGAGCTGCGTCCTTACCGCAAAATTCTGAAAGGAAAGAAAGCGGTGCTCTATACCGGCGGCGTCAAAAGCTGGTCGGTCATTTCAGCATTGAAGGAGCTGGGCGTTCAGGTGGTGGGCGTTGGAACAAACAAAAGCACAGAGGATGATGTCCGGCGGATCGCTGACCGTGTAGGTGACGATACCGAATATATTCCCGAGGGCGGTGCCGGCCGCATCCTCAAGACGGTGCGGGAACGCAAAGCGGATATTATGATCGCGGGCGGCCGCAATATGTATGTTGCGATGAAGGAACAGATTCCGTTCATTGATATCAACCAGGAGCGGCATAAGGCATATGCGGGCTATGAAGGACTTCTGCGGCTCGCCAAGGAACTGACCTATTCGCTGGCTAATCCGATTTGGAAGCTGGCTGCCGGCCCGGCTCCGTGGGATAAGGAGGCGCCTCCCTATGACCGTTAACCGGAGAAGGAAGCCGGCTTCGGTCAATCCGATCAAGACCGGCCAGTCGCTCGGCGCCGTACTGGCCCTGCAGGGCTGCTACCGTGCCATGCCTCTGCTGCACGGCTCACAGGGCTGTTCCGCTTTTCCCAAGGCGCTGCTGACCCGGCATTTCCGTGAGCCGATTGCTGTACAGACCTCCGCCCTGCAGGAGATGGACGTGATCTTCGATGCCAACCGCAATCTGGAGGAGGCCCTTAATCTGGTGCTTAGCAAGCACCGCCCCGATATCATCGGGATCATCGGAACGGAACTGACCGATGTCGCCGGGGTGGATTACCAGAGCATGCTCAAGTCCTACAAGCGGGAGCGGAATATGCGCGGGGGGCTTGCCTTTTCCGTGGTGCTGCCGGACTTCCGGGGCTCGCTGGAATCGGGCTTCAGCGCAGCGGTGGAGTCGATGATCGATGAAATGATCCAGCAGGTGGGCCACCGGGGTTCGAGAAGTGTGAATACCCGGCAGATTACGCTGCTGCCCGGATCTTTTTTGACACCTGCCGATGTGATGGAGCTGAAGGAGATGATTTCTTCCTTCGGGTTCGAGGTGATCGCGCTGCCGGATATCTCGACCTCCTTGTCAGGACATTTGCTGACCGGGTTCTCCCCGCTGACCCGGGGCGGTGTGCCGCTGGATTCCATGCTGCAGAGCCTGCAGTCCGGGCTTACGATCGCCATCGGCGGTAGCATGGAGCGTCCGGCAAGAAGACTTCATAATGCGCTGGGCACCCCCTATAAGGTATTTACGCATGCGATGGGGCTGAAGGCTTCCGACGAGCTGCTGCATTTTCTGCATCAGATCAGCGGAGAGCCGGTACCGCTGCGTTATTGCTGGCAGCGCGAGAATCTGCTCGACAGCATGCTTGACGCGCATTTCCAGTTTGCGGGGATGTCTGCCATCGCGGCACTGGAGCCGGATCATCTCTGCTCGGTCTCGGGTTGGCTTGAGGAGCTGGGGGTGGAGCAGAAGGCGCTGATTGCCTCCTATGAAACACCGCTGGTTGCAGGGATGGAGCGCGAGGTGTGGATAGGGGATCTGGATGATGCCGAAGTGCTGGGCAAGGGGGCTGATCTGTGGATCAGCAATTCGCATGGCATCGCCGGAGCGCAGCGGATTGCTGCTGCATTTATGCCGGCCGGGTTCCCGGTATGGAATGAGCTGGGCGCATATATGTCTGTCTCCGTAGGATACAGAGGCGCTATGGAGTGGAGCAACAAGGCAGGGAATTTGTTAATGCAGAGGGAGGCTGGGCACCGTGAAAGTAGCGTTCGCCACAGATGATGGAAGCCGTGTGAATGCCCATTTCGGGCAAAGCCCAATGTTCGCTGTATATAATGTGACCAAAAATGGCGGTGAACTGGTAGAGCTGCGCAAGCTGCCGGCTGTTCTGAATCAGGATGAAGCCGGTAAAATTGACTGCCGCCTGACGGCGGTAGAAGATTGCACGCTGATCTTCATCATGCAGATAGGCGCTTCAGCCGCCGCGCGGGTGACACGCCGCAGGATTATGCCGGTTAAGGTTCCATTCGGCAGCCCGATTGATGAGCAGGTGAAACGTCTGGTTGAGATGCTTCAGGGCAAGCCGCCGATGTGGCTGGCCAAAGTGCTGCGTGCGGAAGAAGAAGACACGGTGAAAGGGGAGGAAGCGGATGGAACCATTGGCTGATGGAAAGATGGCAGTTCAAGCCGGGCCTGCCCGGGAGGGGGCGGCGGTGAAGCCCCGCCGCAAAGTTGTAAAGGAGCTGGATCAGGGTACGGCGGATGCTTTTGTCCGCCGTTTGTGTAATCTGCTCGATACGGCGGATTTCTTCGGACGGCATGCTTCGCTGTCTCCGCAGGAGAAGATCGCCAAGCTGTTCCTGGCTTCCGCCGAGGACAAGAATAAATCGGACTTCAACTGTGCCGTATCTCCGAAGGTCCGCCAGCAGGTTCCGATTTTGTTCCAGGCTATCGCCGGAGTCATGGAAGAGAAGAGCGGAGCGATGGTGCAAAGCACCGCTGAGATTAATGTGGAGGGTTTTGGACGGGGGCTGCTGTATACCGGGCGCGTGATTTTGGTGCTGAAGAGCCTGCGGGCCGGTGCCCCTTTCCCGTTCACTTCAGAGGAGAAGACCATCCGCTACGGGGTGGAATGCGTCGAGGAGGGGCTGGCTTTTTTGGAGAAATATAAGGAAATGACCGCATGCCACGGGTTGCTCAGCCTTGAAGGATAAAGGCGCAAATTAATGATCAGTCACAGGGGGTAACGGGGATGGAGCAGCTTGCCGGAGGTTTGGAACTGGAACGGTATGCCCGGCAGCTTAAGCTGCTCGGAGAAGAAGGGCAAAGGGCGCTGAAGGAAGCGACGGTGATGGTGGCCGGAATTGGCGGGCTGGGAGGAACGGCTGCGTTGTATCTGGCTGCGGCGGGTGTCGGCAGGCTTATTTTGGCCCATGAAGGGATTGTTGTCCCGCCTGATCTGAACCGGCAGATTCTGATGGATACAGATCACCTGGGGATGGAACGCATGAGTACAGCGATTGCCCAGCTGAAGCGTCTGAACCCGCATGTCGAAATTGAGGGCCACAATGCCAGAATTGAAATTCCTCTTGCCCGGCCCTGGGTGCAGGACGCTGATATTGTGATTGACGCCCGTTATGACTTTCCCGAGCGATATGCGCTGAACCGTCTGTGTGTAGATACCGGAACGCCTATGGTGGAAGCTGCTATGTATGGTTTTGAGATTTCCCTCACGACGGTTGTTCCCGGTGTAACCCCCTGCCTGGAATGCCTGTACCCGGATGTGGCACCCCTGTGGGAGCCGCTTGGGTTTCCAGTTCTGGGAGCCACCTCCGGAATTGCGGGTTGTCTGGCTGCGCTGGAAGCCGTAAAATGGATTACAGGGGTAGGGACAACTTATGCGGGCGTAATGCATCGCTTCAGCTCACTCGACTTCGCCTGTTACAGCGTCCATATTTCCCGTAATCCGAAATGCGCTTGCTGCGGAGAAGGAGGTACACCGTGAAAAGTCTCAAGCTATGTGACACGACACTGCGGGATGGCGAACAGGCGGCTGGAGTATCATTCACGAGGACGGAAAAGCTGGAAATCGCAAAGTTGCTGTCGGAGTGCGGAGTGGAGCAAGCAGAGGTAGGGATTCCTGCTATGGGTACGCGGGAGCAGGAGGATATTGCGGCGATTGCCGAATTGAATCTCCCGATGAAGCTGATGACCTGGAACCGCTCGCTGCCGGGGGATATCGACAAGGCGCGGGCGACGGGAGTCAACTGGAGCCATGTGTCCATTCCTGTTTCGGAGATTCAGCTGCAAGGCAAGCTGGGGCTCTCAACGGATGAGGGACTGAACAAACTGCTGGGTGCGGCGGAGTACGCCCTTTCGCTGGGCATGACGGTATCGGTGGGCATGGAGGATTCATCAAGGGCCGATATGGGTTTTCTGATCCGGCTGGTGAATTCGCTGCACCGGGAAGGCATCTGCAGGTTCCGGTATGCGGATACTGTGTCGGCGCATCATCCGGGACAGATTGCCGAGCGGGTAAGCACGCTGCTCGGTGAAGTTCCCGGTGATGTCGAGCTGGAGGTGCACTGCCATAACGATTTTGGCCTGGCATGTGCAAATACGCTGAGCGGCATTGCTGCAGGCGCTGCCTGGGCCAGCACCACGGTTGCCGGGATCGGAGAACGCACCGGCAACGCAGCCATGGAGGAAGTAGTGATGGCCTGGCACCACCTTTACGGCGGGGATAGCAGCGTAAGATTTGATCTGCTCAAAGGTTTGGCGGACAAGGTGATTGCCGCTTCCGGCCGCAGCGTGGGCGATGCCAAGCCGATCGTGGGCCAGCTGGCTTTTACCCATGAGTCGGGAATCCACGTGGATGGGCTGATGAAGGAGAGAGCTACCTATCAGACCTTTGATCCCTCGGAGGTAGGCCGGAGCCACCGTTTTGTACTGGGCAAGCATTCCGGCACCGGCGGCGTGGCGCATGTGCTGGAGCAGTTGGGCCTGGCAATCACACCTGACACCGCAGGGCGTCTGCTGGTGCGGGTCCGCGAATATGCCGAGTCCCACAAAGGCACGGTTCCTGAGTATATGCTGGTGCAGTGGCTGATGGAAGAGCAGCAGCGGGCACAAAATGTGGTTTAGGAACAACATTCATAATCATGTGTCAAACAGCCCCTGGCTATTTAAGCGGGAGCTGTTTTTTTGTTTAGGCTTTAGCCAGTTGAGTGCGTGAAACGCGCGAAACAAAAAACCACCCGCTATGCGGGTGGAGGGATGTAGGGTTTGACCACCAAGACCATTCCGATAAAATTGAGATGTTCAGGCTCAATTGGAAAGGAATGGTCTTAGATGGCAAACAAGAGCTACAGTTTGGCTCACACAAAGTGGATGTGCAAATACCACATTGTATTCACCCCGAAGTATAGACGGAAAGAGATCTATAATCAAGTGAGAAAAGACTTGATCGAAATCTTCAAACGTTTATGTAAATACAAGGGAGTTGATATTATCGAAGGTCACATGATGCCAGATCATGTACATATGCTCGTAGTGATCCCACCCAAAATCTCAGTATCCTCGTTTATGGGCTATCTGAAGGGGAAGAGCTCCCTGATGATATTTGAGAAGCATGCCAGCTTAAAGTATAAGTATGGCAATCGCAAATTTTGGGCGGAGGGATACTACGTCAGCACGGTAGGCCTAAATGAAGCCACAGTAGCAAAATATATACGTGAACAAGAAGCACATGACCAAGCGATTGATAAATTGAGTGTGAAAGAATACGAAGACCCGTTCAGTAGAAACAGTAGCAAGAAGAAGTAAACCAGTTTAACTGGTAAGTGAAAGGGACAACAACACTGAGCCTGAACGATTTATTGTCAGGCTAGCGTCTTTAGGCGCAGTTTGGCAACAAGGGGTTATACCCCAAGAGCAAACCACCCGTTGGACGGGTGGTTCTGATTTGTTGCATGGGAGATTATGCAATGCCGAAACATGCGGATATCCTGGGAGCTTCAGACATGATATGGACGGTGCGGGAGGGTTAGACCCTATTAGGTGAGTGAAGCGGACAGAAGCGGACAGAAGCCCTTATTTTGCGAAAAAGTCTGCTTTTCGGGCGGATACGGCCTCCGGTATTTGCGGAACAGGGATTGGCTTTGAAAAAAGGGTGGGTCTGAGCCGGAAAATGTGTTCTATATAGAGCGAACTTGAAAAACTAACAAAAGGGAAAGGGGATGGAGGGGAAGTTTGGATACTTACGGAGCGAATGCGTCCGCCTTTGTCTGCGGATTTCCACCGAGAACAGCGGTACAAATCAAGAAATCTGCAGATGGGCAGCGGCCGGAAGTCCAAACATTCTCCGTAATCCCGACGAAGTCCCTAATGTAAATATCTTAAGTTCACTCTATATAGATGAAATTGGACGGCGGGCCTGATTCCTTTTGAACAATTGGAGGATTCGCTGTTGCTGCTGAGTAACGCATGTGAAGCAAGGATTTATCAAAATTTGTTATTCTCTTCCGCCAGTGTGGTTAAGATATACTAATATGTCTGAAATGCAGAAGCGGAGGGAGTCCTTGTGAATCCAAAATGGTGGAAGGAAAGTGTCGTATACCAGATTTATCCGATCAGTTTCATGGATAGTAACGGTGACGGGATTGGAGATCTGCGCGGGATTATGTCCAAGCTGGATTATTTGCAAGATCTGGGCGTGGATGTGATCTGGATCTGCCCGATTTATAAATCTCCAAATCATGACAACGGCTATGATATCAGTGATTATTGCGACATTATGAAGGAATTCGGGACGATGGATGATTTTGACCGGCTGCTGCGGGAGCTGCACTCGCGCGGGATGAAGCTGATGATGGATCTGGTGCTGAACCATACGTCCCATCAGCATCCCTGGTTTATTGAATCCAGAAGCTCGAAGGATAATCCCAAACGGGATTATTACATCTGGAGAAAAGGCAAAAACGGCGGTCCGCCGAATAACTGGGAGTCCTATTTCAGCGGTTCGGTCTGGGAGCTTGATCCCAAGACGGATGAATATTATCTGCATCTCTATTCTAAATTCCAGCCGGATCTGAACTGGGAAAACCCCGCCGTGATTGACAAGCTGCATGAAATGGTGCAGTGGTGGCTGAAAAAAGGGGTCGACGGCTTCCGGTTTGATGCAATCGCCCATATTGTGAAAAAAGGCGGATATCCCGACGCCTTGAATCCCCATGGAACGGCAACGGTGCGGGCGTATGATATGTTCTCCAATCTGGAGCATGTGCACACGCTGCTGCGCAACCTGAACGATCAGGTGCTCTACTTTTACGATATCATGACGGTCGGCGAAACCTCGGGTCTGGGCCCGGAGCAGGCCCTGGATTATGTCGGGGATGGACGCCGCGAGCTGAATATGACCTTTCAATTCGAGCATATGAATCTGGATTGCGCAGCTCCCGGCGGGGGAAAATGGGATACGGTACCCTGGAGCCTCCTGGAGCTTAAGAAGATTATCAGCAATTGGCAGACGGTCCTGCACGGGAAAGGCTGGAACGCCAACTATTTGTGCAACCATGACCAGCCGCGCTCGGTATCACGGTTCGGCAACGATCTGTATTACCGCATCCCCTCGGCCAAAATGCTGGCTACCTTCATTCACATGCTGGAGGGAACGCCTTATATCTATCAGGGTGAGGAGCTCGGGATGACGAATGCGGGTTTTGAGTCGATTGATGATTACCGGGATGTGGAGACGCTGAATTATTATGAAGAAAAACGTACGAATGGCGTTCCCGAAGCCGACATCATGGCCGCGATCCACAAAAAAAGCCGGGACAATGCCCGCACGCCGATGCAGTGGGACGATGGGGAGAACGGCGGATTTACAACAGGCGTGCCATGGATCCGTGTGAACTCCAATTCCAGGGAGATCAATGCAGCGAGCGCGGTGAGGGACCCGGATTCGATCTATCATTACTACAAGAAGCTGATTGAGCTGCGAAAAAAACATCAGGTCATTGTCTACGGCGACTATACCCTGCTGCTGAAAGAGCATCCGGAAATTTATGCGTATACCCGCACGCTGGAGGAGGAGCGGCTGCTGGTAATCCTGAATTTTTTTGAGCGGGAGCCGGTATTTGAGCTGCCGGAGGATTTTCAGCCGGAGAAGCTGGAGCTGCTGATTTCCAATTACACGCCGAATAAAGAGGAAGACCTGCAGAGTCTGAAGCTCAGGCCTTATGAAGCGAGAGTCTATTTGCAGCGGCAGAGCCAGGTAAGATGAACTGGAGGGAAGTCGGAACTGTAAGAGCGGAAGCGTATGCCTGAAAGCTTTTCATAGGAAAGCCCGCACCGGAAGCATAATCAGTCACAGACCCGTATGAAAATCTAAAGTTCAACTGAACTAGAAGTGGCTAAAGAGTTGCCGTGACGCGGGAAGTATGGCGAAATGGCGACTCTTTTTTGAGTTTACCCCTAAAAGGCGGTACAATTGCGTTACATTAGGCGATGTATTCAAGCCCCGATATTAGGAGGAAAAGCAGGAGCATAGCCGCGGATTTGGGAGAATTAAGGTTTGAATACACGCATTAGCATACATAGAAAAAGCTTGTGCAGGTGCTGCTGCGGGAGGAGAGGAATATGGGCGAGTGGTATGAGGAGAGCTTTGGCGAGGATTATTTAATTGTATACAGGCACAGGGATTTCGGCGGGGCACGGCGCGAGGTGGAGAAAATGATCGGCTGGCTGAAGCTGCCGCAAGGCGCCAAAGTGCTGGATTTATGCTGCGGCATGGGCCGCCATTCCCTGGCGCTTGCGGAAGCGGGCTATGAGGTTACGGGTGTGGATTTGTCGGATGCGCTGCTCCGTGAAGCACGGGCGCAGGCCGGGGCCGAAACGGTCACCTGGATACGTTCGGATATGCGCAGGCTGCCGCTTGAAGGCGGTTTTGCGGCTGTGGTGAATTTGTTTACTTCGTTTGGATATTTTGAAGAGGATGAGGAGCAGGTGAAGGTGCTGCGGGAAATTCACCGTATGCTGGTGCCGGGCGGCAAATTCATTGTTGATTTTTTGAATCCGGCCCATGTGATCCGCCATCTGGTTCCGCACTCAGTCCGTGAGGACGGGGACAACCTGATTGATGAGTCGCGGCGGATTGAGGATGGCTATATCAAGAAGGACATCATCCTGACCTCAAAGTCAGGGGGTGCCCCCCGCAAATATCATGAGCGGGTCAAGCTGTACCCGCTGGAGAAATTCCGCGAGATGATTGCCGCTGCAGGCCTTCAGCTGGAGGCCGTGCACGGCAGCTATGAGGAAGATGAGTATGAGGCGGAGAATTCGCGGCGGATGATCTTTACGGGCGTGCGTCCCTAGGATGGTATCGGGGAGAAGATTCAGGGGAGGCGGCGACGGCATGATGCCAAAGACAAACATGACCACATGGGAAGGCGGCATTATCCAGTTCTCAGTTCCGATGGCTCCGCCGCTGCGCCAGGTGAACAGCTATATTCTGCCTGACCGGAACGGACAGCTTACGGTGATTGACCCCGGGCCGCACACGCCTGAGGCGGAAGCGGCATGGGAAGCTGTGCTTCAGGAGCTGGACTGTTCCTGGAGCACAATCCGGGATATCGTGGTGACGCATCATCATCCGGACCACTACGGTCTTGCTGGCTGGCTGCAGGCCCGCAGCGGCGGCAAGGTCTGGATGTCGGAACGGGCCCACGAAGAAGCCCGGCTGACCTGGGGAGCGGAAGGGATGCTGAATGAAGCGCTGCCGCTGTTCTTCCTCCGCTACGGCATGCCGGAGGACTGGGTACAGGGAATCAGGGAGCATCTGGAGAGCTTCCTGCCCCAGGTCACCCCGCAGCCGGAGGTAGCCTATATCAACGCGGCAGAGCCGTTCATCATGGGCAACCGCAAATGGAAGCCGCTGGTAACCGGCGGACATGCGCCGGGGCATTTGTCCTTTTATCACGGCGGCAGCGGGCTGATTCTCTGCGGCGATGCCGTGCTGCCGCAGATCTCGCCCAACGTCAGCCTGCAGCCGGGCAGCGATCCGCAGCCGCTGCGCACCTTCCTGGAGGGGCTGCGCGAGCTGCGCAGCCTCCGGGTGACCCGTGCGTTCCCGGGACACCGGGAACCGTTCACGGGCTTCACGGAGCGGGCGGACAGCCTGCTGCGCCATCACGAAGAGCGGCTGGAGCAGGCAGCCGCTCTGCTCGCGGGCGGCCCGCTCAGCGGCTTCGCGGTATGCGAAGCGCTGTTCCGCAGCCGCGTGTCCAGCGCGCACCAGATGCGGTTCGCGATGAGCGAGGCGCTGGCGCATCTGGCCGAGCTGGTGCGCCGGGAGCGGGCGGAAGTCACCGGGCCGGAGCCCGGCGGGGTGACGATGTTCGCGGCAGTTACGCAGGCTGCCCGCCCGGCAGCAGATGAATAGAGGCCAGGCCGGGTATACAGGGGAACCCGGGAATAGAGGCTAGGCTGCGTATACGGGGGAACCCGAGAATAGAGGCTAGGTTGCGTATACGGGGGAACCCGGGAATAGAGGCCAGGCCGCGTATACGGGGGAACCCGGGAATAGAAGCTAGGCTGCGTATACGGGGGAACCCGGGAATAGAGGCCAGGCCGCGTATACGGGGGAACCCGGGAATAGAAGCTAGGCTGCGTATACGGGGGGAACCCGAGAATAGAGGCTAGGCTGCGTATACAGGGGAACCCGGGAATAGAGGCTAGGCTGCGTATACGGGGGAACCCGGGAATAGAAGCTAGGCTGCGTATACGGGGGGAACCATGTATGCGCAGCCTGGCTTTTTTGGATCAACAACGGCAAAAGTGCGTTGATGAAGCCCACGAGGCGGATTCGCTCCGAAACAACGGCAGAAATGCCGTTGATGAAGTCCCGCAGACTAGATTGTTCGGCAAAAGTGCCGTTGTTGAACCGGTGAAGTCCCGAATCTTGGAAATTATGAAGTTGAGGGATCAGTCTAGATCTCCTCATTCCAACTAGCGCTTGCTCACCGGCCGTTTTGCAAGCGCTAGTTGGAAAAAAGGGAGCTTATTTTTCCCGGAATTCAAAAATTCTGAGAATTAGATGGAATAAGTAAACTTAATGGGGATAAATTCCTCGTCCAAAGGCGAAATGAGCTGAATTAGTGTACCTTTTTCCACTTCATCTGCTGAAAAAAAGATGGCGTAAAGTAAGTTGTGTACCAAGATTTGGAGCCTAGCAGGCAACAAAAAAGTAGGGTATTCTCGGGATTGCGAAACCACCAAGAAAGGAACCCTACTCGATGACTATTGTACCCGAAAATATGCTGAATAATCTATTTGAAAATCTTGTCACTACGTTTGTCAAAGACCACCTGGAATCCATCATGAGGGCTGAGATTCAGTACTTCATGGAGAATGAGCAAGTGGGTGTACGTAACAGCCGCAATGGATATTACAAGCGGGATCTGCATACCAAATACGGTCATTTGGAGGATCTGGAGGTGCCTAGAGACCGTAAAGGGTACTACCAGACCCAAGTGTTCGAGCCCTACCAACGCAGAGACGGCTGGCTGGAAGAGGCGGTCATCCAGATGTACAAAAGCGGCATGGGTACACGGGACGTGGCCCGTTTCATTGAAAGTATGTTCGGCAGTCATTATTCCGCAGCGACCGTGAGCAACATTACGGCTACGGTGCTGGAGGATATTCAGAACTGGCAGTCCCGTCCGCTCGCCAAACGCTACGCTGTGATTTACCTGGACGGGCTGTACGTGAAGCTCAGACGCGGGACCGTCAGTGGGGAAGTCATCTATTTTGCGATGGGCATCGACGAAGAGGGACATCGTCAAATCCTTGGGTTCTACGTCGGTGGTCAAGAGAGTTCAAACGGCTGGCGGGAGGTCCTCAAAGATCTGTACAACCGCGGAGCGCAGGAAGTGCTTCTGGGTGTATTTGACGGACTCCCGGGCCTGGATGCCGCCTTTAAAGAAATGTACCCCAAAGCGGATGTGCAGCATTGCGTGGTGCACAAGGTACGGGCCACGTTTCCCAAAATCCGGGTCGAACACAAGACTGACGTCATTGAAGCCCTGAAGACGGTATACACCGCGCCGGATGAGGAGGTAGCCCGGGCCGCATTCGATACCGTGAAAGCCAAGTGGAGCAAGCTGTACCCGAAGGAAATAGCCTCATGGGAAGAACAGTTGTCCACGCTGCTGACATTCTACAAGTACCCTGTGGAAATCCACAAAGCGATCTACACGTCGAACCCGATCGAGCGAATGAACAAGGAAATTCGGAAGCGACTCAAGCCCATGAACAGTCTCACGAACATGGATGCAGCTGAGAAAATCGTATATTTGGAAGCAACGGCCTACAATGAACGGTTTGCGGACCGAGTGGTGCCTGGGTTTGGGATGGATACGGTGAAAAAGGAACTCAGCAAGTTATTTGACGAACGCTATTCGATGGCCGAACCACAGGCCGCAGAGTAGAGCGTTTGCAGGGTTGTGGGTGCGGGGGTACCCCCGCACCCACAACCCCCCTACACCCTAAAAAGATACAATCCAAAGAGATACTCTACTCTTACACAAACTTCTTGACACTACCGAAAAAAAGGGTGAGCAAGCAAATTAGTTATCCTTTTTCCACTTAAAGTTGCCGTGGGGTTCATGGAGAGTCGTTCTTTAGGCAAACGCTAGAATGAAATCCAAGACGGCTGCACTGCCGTGGTGAACGGTGTATACCAACAACGGCAAAAGTGCCGTTACTGAAGCGCCGCCGGCGGGTTTGCTTCAAAACAACGGCAAAAGTGCCGTTGCTGGAGCCCGCGAGACGGGTTTGCTCCGAAACAACGGCAAAAATGCCGTTACTGGAGCCCGCGAGGCGAGTTTGCTCCGAAACAACGGCAAAAATGCCGTTGTTGAAGCCCGCGAGATGGGTTCGCCCCGAAATAACGGCAAAAGTGCCGTTGCTGGAGCCCGCGAGACGGGTTTGCTCCGAAACAACGGCAAAAATACCGTTGTTGAAGAACCCCGGGCTGGTTGAAGCGCCCGGGGCTGGTTCGTACTGCATATAGACGGCTAGTCCACTTTTTTTATCTTGGACGGGTTGTTGATTTTGTATTTGACCGGATGCTGGGTAAGCTTTTTGGCGACGATCTTTGCCTCGAAGGAGAGAGTATCGCCGACGGCCAGCTCCAGCTTTTTCAGCGTGGCGCTGTGGCTGGACCAGACCTCCTCGATGGCAAGATCTTGTCCCTCCACGGTCACCACGTCATAAATAATTACCTCGTCGTCGTTATCCGAGAAATGATTGGGCACGGTTGTGAACTCTTTGACAGTGGCTGTCATCTGGAGTTTCTCGTCCGGCAGGACAAGGGCCGGCTTCTTTTTGGATTTAGCAGGCTTCTTCGGAGCCTCCGGCGTTTCATCGGCAGGTGCTGCCCCAGCAACTGTCGCATCTACCTCGGCAGCACCTGCCCCGGCAACAGCAGCACCTGCCCCGGCAACAGCAGCACCTGCCCCGGCAACAGCAGCACCTGCCCCGGCAACAGCAGCACCAGCTCCAGCGACAGTTGCTGCATCTGCCTCAGCACCCGCCCCTGCCCCAGCTACTGCTGCAGCTGCCCCAGTGCCTGCAGATGTTTCGGCTGCGGCCTGGACGTTTTCGTCCCCTTCAGCTCCGGGTGCTGCATCTGCAGCGTCGGCATCCCTGTCTTCCGCGATAACCTCTTCAGGAGAGGTCCCGGAGTCCTCCGTCTTCACCGCATCGGAAGCTGCGCCTGCCCTTGAGCCGAAGGCGGCGGTCTGCATTTCTTTTAGATAAGCGGGATGAATGCAGTGCTGCTGCTTATTCTCAAACTGAATCACAACGGTCTGCGGATCCACGTATCCGACAATTTCACAAGGCAGCGTGAGCCCTTGCCGCTTGTACAGATAAGTTTTTACCCGGGTAGCTGTACTGGACAAAAGATTCCATTCCTTGCAGCGCTCGATCAGCTCATCTTCGCTCTCAAAATCCTGTACGGACACCGGGCTGATTACAAACGAATAAGTCATCCTGGTGTTTCACCCTCTTTCCAATCTATTATTCCAAACGTTCTTACTCACACAACCCAGGGTACGGAAAAACGTAAACCTATTTCTGCAGGCCGGTAAAAAAAGGGGGGGGCTGTGCTAAATTCCGCCGAGTATCTACCCGGTATTCCGCCGAGCATCTACGCGATATTTTGCCGGGCATCTACCCGGTAATCCGCCGAGCATCTACGCGATATTCTGCCGAGTATCTACCCGGTAATCCGCCGAACATCTACGCGATATTCCGCCGAGCATCTACGCGATATTCTGCCGGGCATCTACCCGGTATTCCGCGAGCACCTACGCGATATTCCGCCGGGCATCTACCCGGTATTCCGCCGAACATCTACGCGATATTCTGCCGAGCATCTACCCGATTCTACCCGAACATCCACCCGAGATTCCTCCCGGATTAGCTGACCCATCCGGCAAAACTTGCCCGCTTCACTCGGGCTGCAGCTTGTCCGTTGCCGCCTTCCGGGAGGCTGCCTCAAGATCTTCGGGCGCATGCGGCTGGCCCAGCTCCTGTTCGCGCTCGGCCTGCTTCCGGTGTGCGATGCGGGAGCTGGCGGCGGCAGCTACAGCCCCGACAATATCGTCCAGATAGGTATGGATTTGGCCGGTGCTTTTGTCGTTCAGCCGCTCCAGCACACCGGGCTTCAGCTTGTCCACATAACCATAGTTGGTGAAGCCGATGCTTCCGTATACGTTCACAATCGAAAAAGCCAGAATTTCATCTACGCCGTATAAGCTTTCGTCGTTTTCAATCATCTCCTGCAGAGGGGAGAGCAGCTTGCCCTCTTCGGCCAGCACATCCAGCTGGATGCCGGTCAGCACAGCATTCTGCACCTCGCGTTTGCTCAGTACCATTTCTACGTTATGCACACATTCTTCCATGGTCAGACCCGGATAGTATTTCTTCTGCAGCAGCAGCACCAGCTCGGCGATTTCTTCCAAGGTTACTCCGCGTTTATGCAGCCAGAATGTGGTTGCTTCCGCGACCTTTTTGCTGTTTAGACTGTAAGGTATTTTTGCATTAGCATCAGCCATGTTCAGTCACCCCGTAATTTATGTCTTAGTTTGATTGGTTTAGAAAATTGTACTCTGTCTGCGCAGTAATTGTCCAGAAACCGGCAATTTAGGATAAGCTGTTGTTATTTTTTGAGCAGAGGGCTCGTATACATAGCAGTACAACTGATCTCAAGCGTTGAAAGGGGTAATCATTCATGAAGCATATGAAACCAATCCGCGGGCTGTCCGCGGCTTGCCTGCTCGCAGTTCCATTAACCTTGTCCGGCTGCGGCCTGTTCGGTTCGGAGTCGGCATCGGTAGACCCGCCTCCCAGTGAGGTCGAAGCGCAGATGCTGCAGGTCAGCGGCGAGGGAACGCCGGATACAGGGGTACTCGGGCCTGTAGCGCTGGATGAGGCCGATCTTGCGGCAGGGGTGAGCACGGATACAGCGCCTGCGGCTGCAGCCGGGGAACGGACAACCGTTTTCCTGGAGGATGGCAACGGCCTGCTCGCACCGGTGTCCCTAAGCTTGCCGGAAGGCGATAACACCGCCATGCTGAAGGATTCGCTTGCTGCGCTCGTCAGTAAGGGACAATATGCTTCGGCATTGCCGGAAGGCTTCAAGGGTGTGCTTCCTGCCGGTACCGAGGTAAAGAATATCACCGTAGACAAGGATAAACTGGCTGTGGTTGAGTTCAATTCCAAGTTTAACGATTACGAACCCGCAGATGAGCGCAAAATCCTTGAAGCGATCACCTGGACACTCACCGGCCAGGACGGGATTCAGGGAGTACAGCTGTGGGTGGATGGCAAGAAGCTTACGGAGATGCCGCTGCAGGACACACCGCTGGACCGCCCGTTAACACGCGCTCTGGGAATCAATCTGCCGAAACACGGCCCGCTGCTGATGAATTCAAGCGCGGTTACCGTATATTTTTCCGCAGCAACGTCTGACGGCACTCATCAGTATTATGTACCTGTTACCCGCTTTGTACCCGCAGGGCAGGATACGCTGAAAGCGGCGCTGAATGAGCTGATTGCCGGACCGGAATCAGAGAAGGGGCTGGAGATGGTGATGACCCAGGAAACTGTGCTGGATTCCGTGGAAGCGGGCCAGAACGGAGTGGTCACGGTTTCCCTCAACGATGATATGTTCGCCGACGGCAAGGGCGTACCGGCGGAAATGCTGGAATCGGTCGTGCTTACCGTTGCCCAGAACTCGGACGATGCACTGGTGCAAATCCGCATGAACGGGCAAAAGACCGTAACCGGCACCAATAATGTAGATTACGGACAACCGGTTTCGGCGCCGGAATATGTGAACGTGCTCCCGCTGTAGAATCGAAAGCAGGGTCAAAAGATGCTTTTATGCCTGCTCTTTGGTAGAATAAAGCTTGCTAACAAGAAACGGCTGCCTGAAGGAGAACGAACTCTCCTGAACCGGCTGTTTGCCGTAAGCGTTGCAGGTATCTGTGCTGCGGGAACAAGGCACTAAGCTATCGTGCAGGCTCTTCCAAATCTTATAGCTGAACTTAAATGGTGATGCCGTCCTGAGCAGTCGAGGACGGCATCCCTTTCTGCTTAGAATATAAGAGGGCGAAATGTTGATGCAGGGGCTTTATTACCCGTAAACATACGTGCACAAGGCCAGGCGGAATTCACAACAAACTTAGAGCTAAAGATGTAGGAGGCAGAAAAGATGAGATCAAACGGGCGCCATGCAGATCAGCTTAGGCCGCTGACAATAACTACCCAAACCAATAAATATGCTGAAGGTTCTGTAATCATTGAGATGGGGGACACCAAGGTTGTTTGTACGGCAACTGTGGATGAGAAGGTTCCTCCGTTCCTGAAAGGACAGGGCAAAGGCTGGGTCACAGCTGAGTACTCCATGCTTCCCCGTGCCACACAGACGCGCAACCAGCGGGAAGCGGCACGCGGCAAGCTGACCGGACGCACGATGGAAATACAGCGGCTGATCGGCCGGGCGCTGCGTTCCGTAGTGAACCTGCATGCTCTCGGCGAGCGCAGCATTACGCTGGACTGCGATGTCATTCAGGCAGACGGCGGGACCCGGACGGCTTCGATTACGGGCGCTTTTGTAGCCATGGCTTTTGCGGTTAACAAAATTGCGCTGCAGCATAAGCTGAGCGTGTTTCCGATTACAGATTATCTGGCGGCGATCAGCGTGGGGGTTGTCGGCGATGAGACACTGCTCGATCTGAACTATGAAGAGGATTCCAAGGCGAAGGTCGATATGAATGTGGTGATGACCGGCGGCGGGGCTTTTGTAGAGGTCCAGGGCACCGGCGAAGAGCGTCCGTTCACCCGTCAGGAGCTGGATCAGCTGCTGGGCCTGGGCGAGAAGGGGATTTATGAGCTGATCGCTGTGCAGAAGGAAGTGCTGGGAGCCATCGCGCTCAAAATTCCTGCAGGCCAAACCGGCCAAGAGGTGTAGTATGGAGTCCGGCAGCGGTGTTCTGATTGTAGCGACGAAGAATAAAGGCAAGGTGCGCGAGTTCCAGCATGCGTTTGCACCGCTTGGCCTGACCGTTAAAAGCATGTTCGATTATCCCGGTCTGCCCGATGTGGTGGAGGATGGAACGACTTTTGCCGAGAATGCGCTGAAAAAGTCAAAAACGGTCGGGGACGCTCTCGGCTTCCCCGTTCTGGCGGATGACTCCGGTCTCTGTGTCGATGCCCTGGATGGAAAACCGGGGGTCTACTCGGCCCGTTATGCGGGTGAGGGCGCGGACGATATGGAGAATAATCTGAAGCTGCTGAACGAGCTGGAGAAGCTGAAGCAGGGGGAAGACACCGGCCAGCCGCTGCTAAGTACAGCCCGCTTTGTCTGTGCTTTATCTTTGTACGACCCAGTGACGGGCACAGAATTGACGGCTGAGGGAACCGTGGAAGGCTGGATCACCTCCGAGCAGGCGGGGGCAGGCGGCTTCGGCTATGATCCCCTCTTTTACCTGGCAGAGTATGAAAAAACCATGGCCGAGCTGACGCTGGAAGAGAAGCAGGCGATCAGCCACCGGGGCAAGGCGCTTATGCTCTTAACCGGGAAGCTTGCGGCGCAGCAGAATCAGCAGAATCAGTAAAAGCAACCTTGACTTAAAATGAATGAAGGCTATGCTGCCCAAGTGAGGGACAGTGTAGCCTTTTTTTGGTACATAATTTGGAAATTAGATGATATTATCCCCCGACTATGGAAATTTCTCCCTAGATTAATCAGGTGCTTTATATGACAATAAGATTGCCTTCATCCTTCTTTCGTTATGAATTCTCCCACTCCATGCACACCATCCCCCCAACCGTTATGCAGGTATAAGCAGGTGCCCGGACAACATTACCGAGATTGCAACCCGTGAACAGCAATACCAGTAAGGGCACAGATTATTTTTCGTGCGCTTTTTTGTGTGCTTAATCTACCATCCTGATCTCGTGAATCTGATAGAGACACTGGATGAAGGTGAATCCGAACCAGGAGGTGACTTTGGGGAGCTTTGCCTGTAAAGCAGTACTGTAAGCTATGCATTGAACCGAGGAGGTAAATGAAAATGAAGTCGAAAAACAGCAGATTTCGAAAAACCTTTGCGCTTGGCATGGCCGTTGCTCTTGTAATCGCACTCTTTTCAACGATAGGCACCAGTGTCAAAACTGCAAATGCGGCTGCGGGTTACAAGCTCGTCGGTTATTATGCTTCCTGGGCGGCCTACGGGCGGTCCTACAACGTAACGGATATCGATCCCGGTAAAATGAATGTGATCAACTACGCGTTTGCCGATATATGCTGGAACGGGGTTCACGGCAATCCTGACCCGACCGGACCGAATCCGGTCACCTGGACCTGCCAAAATGAGCAAGGCCAAACGATCAGCGTTCCGAATGGAACGGTTGTGCTGGGTGATCCCTGGATTGATGCCCAGAAAAGCTTTGGGGATGACAAGTGGGATGATCCGATTAAAGGCAACCTGAAGCAGCTCTGGAAACTGAAAGAAAAGAACCCGAATCTCAAAACGGTGATATCCATTGGCGGCTGGACCTGGTCAAACCGTTTCTCGGATGTTGCCGCTACAGCAGCGACCCGTGAAGTATTCGCGAATTCCGCAGTCGATTTCATCCGCAAATATCATATGGATGGTGTCGATCTGGACTGGGAATACCCGGTCAGCGGAGGGCTGGCAGGAAACAGCTACCGTCCGGAGGATAAGCAGAATTATGTGCTGCTGCTGCAGAAAATCCGTGAAAAGCTGAATGCCGCCGGAACCGCTGACGGCAAAACCTATCTGCTGACCATTGCCTCCGGAGCAAGCCCTGCCTACGTTCAGAATAACAATCTCAGCGGGATTGCGGCCATTGTTGACTGGATCAACATTATGACCTATGACTTCAATGGCAGCTGGAACACGACTACCGGACACAATTCTCCGCTCTACTATGACCCGGCGGCAGCCTCGTCAGGTCTGACCGATCCGGAGAATTTCAATATCGACAAGGCTGTCACAAGCTATCTGGCAAACGGGGTCCCGGCGAACAAGCTCGTCTTGGGCCTGCCGTTCTATGGGCGCGGCTGGGGCGGTGCGCCGGGTACAGGAAACGGGCAATATCAGGTGTCAGCCGGTATTTCGTCCACAGGCACTTGGGAAAAGGGAAATTATGATTTCTGGGATCTCGAAGCCAACTATATCAACAAAAACGGCTATACGCGCTATTGGAACAACACCGCGAAAGTTCCATATCTCTATAATCCGACTACACAAACATTCATCAGCTATGATGACGCGGAGTCCATCGGCTACAAAACCAGCTACATCAAAACCAAAGGCCTAGCAGGAGCGATGTTCTGGGAGACCAGCGGCGACCGCAACAAAACGCTGCAAACCAAGCTGAACACCGATCTGGGCGGCGGAGTAGTGCCGACCCCTACGCCGACAGCTACAGTGAAACCAACAGCAACGCCAACGGCCACAGTGAAACCGACGGCTACACCGACGCCGACGCCAACGGCTACAGTGAAACCAACCCCAACGCCTACATCTACTGTGACGCCGACGGCAACACCGGGACAATGTTCGGCGGAGGCTTGGAGCGCAACAGCCGTATATACCAAGGGGCAGCAGGCCTCCTATGGAGGTGTGCTGTATGAAGCCCAGTGGTGGACACAGGGGGAACGCCCTGATCTGAGCGGGGCCTTCGGGGCCTGGAAGGCGATCGGCAGCTGCGGCAACACCACGCCAACGCCAACGCCGACGGCTACGGTGAAACCAACATCAACGCCTGTACAGACGGCAACACCCGTGCCAACCGCTACAGTCAATCCGTCTGCCACGCCCGGCGCATCCGCCTGGGCCGCAGGAGTGGCCTATACAGCAGGCGATAAAGTAAGCTACAGCGGCAAAACGTACACCTGCCTGCAATCTCATACCTCGCTGGAGGGCTGGGAACCGGCGGTAACACCGGCCCTATGGCAGCTGAACTAGAACAATAGGGCAGGCATCATACAACGGCGTTCCGGCAGCAACCTCCCTTCCGGGTCTATTTTAACGGTACAGGATTTGCGCAAGCGAACGCCGTTTCTGCACTTTATGGCAATAACATGATCTGAAAGTGGAGGAATGCAAGATGAAACGATTGAAGTCAAGGCGTGTAACATTACCTTCTCTGCTGGCGGTATTGATGGGGCTGACCCTTCTCTTGCCCTTCTATCCAGGGCCAGGAAGCAGCGCTAGGCTGGTAGCAGTCGCGGCCGGAGCTGCTGCTGAGGCACCACCGCCTGCTGCGGACCATCCCCGCAAGATTGTTGCCTATTTCCCTGAATGGGGGGATCAGGAGAACAAAGGCTTTTATACGGTGAGTAAAATTCCTTGGAGCAAAATCACACACATTAACTATGCTTTTGCCAAAGTGAATGCCCAGAACAAAATTGACTTCATGGACCGTACAGCGGCGATTGAAAAAGACTATTCCGGCCAGCTTACCGATGTGCCGTTCAAAGGGCATTTTAATCAGCTGATCAAATACAAACGGCTCTACCCGGATGTGCGCACCCTGATTTCCGTCGGCGGCTGGGCCGCCTCAGGCGGTTTTTACAATATGGCGAATTCGGCGGCAGGCCGGGAGACCTTTGCCAACAGCGTGGTGGATTTTCTGCGCACATATCAGTTCAACGGGGTAGATATTGACTGGGAATATCCGTCCGGCACCGCACTTTCCGGCAACCCGATAGACTCCTCCATGGCCGAGCCTTTGCGTGCGGTCAATTATGACAACTATGTGCTTCTGATGAAAAAGCTGCGTGAAAAGCTGGATCTCGCGGGTGCGCAGGATAACCAGAAATATGACCTGACTATCGCTGCGACGGCTTCTTCGTGGGTTCTCGGCGGGATGAAGCTTGGTGAAGCGAATTCCTATTTGGATTGGGCAAATCTCATGACCTATGATTTCCACGGCGCGTGGAACGGCTATGTGGGGCCGCAATCCGCCCTCTACCCGGATTCCCGCGACACGGAAACGGCTGCACTGGGTACGCCGGTGCTGAACACGGACTGGGCAGTCCGGTACTATCTCGGTACACTTCCGCCTGAAAAAATCGTCATTGGGGTTCCTTACTACTCGCGGGGCTGGAAAAATGTCAGTGGCGGAATTAATAACACGGGCCTCTATGGTACTGCTCCGACTACGGGCGGGGGAGCAGACGGAATTTACGGCATCTGGAATGATCCTGCTCCGGAGAAGCCTTCCGGGGCTAACCCCGTCTGGCATATCCTGAATCTGCTGAAAGATCCGGCCAATCAGCGGTTTTTTGACCCTGTAACCAAAACACCGTATCTGTACAACGCAGACAAGAAGGTGTTCCTGACTTATGAGGATAAGGAATCGCTGGGCTACAAGCTGAACTATATAAAGGAAAAAGGCCTCGGCGGGATGATGCTCTGGGAGCTGACGGGAGACTATTCCCAGCAGGCGGACGGCACATACACATACGGCAGCTCGCTGACCGACTATGCCTACGAACAGTTGAAAACGGCTGGGCAACCGGGCGGCCCCGTCAAGCCGGTATTGCCTTCACCCAAAAATTTCAGCATTTCCTTCGGCGGCACCTACGATCACCCGAACTACACCTATTCGCTGAAAATAACCAACAATACTGGAGCGGAGATTCCCGGGGGCTGGAAGCTTGAATTTGATCTGCCGACCACAACTGCGCTGACCTCAGCCTGGGGAGCGGGAGCTGTGGAGCAAATCTCGACAGCCTGGGATTTCAACCGCTACCGGCTGACCGGAACGGCGTCGCAAGCCATAGCAAATGGTGCGACACTTGAGCTGCAGGGCATGATGAAGCTGAATTTCTCCGGCGGTCCGCAGCGTTTTATCCTGAACGGCAGCTCGTCGCAGAAGGAATACGACAAGCTGTATGGAGGTGTGACCCCAACCCCGACACCGTCAGCCACGGCAACGGCTACCGCGAAGCCGACACCAACGCCAACAGCCACAGTGAAACCGACGGCTACACCGACACCAACGCCAACAGCTACAGTGAAACCAACAGCAACGCCAACGGCCACAGTGAAACCAACGGCTACACCGACGCCGACGCCAACGGCTACAGTGAAACCAACCCCAACGCCTACATCTACTGTAACGCCGACGGCAACACCGGGACAATGTTCGGCAGAGGCTTGGAGCGCAACAGCCGTATATACCAAGGGCCAGCAGGCCTCCTATGAAGGTGTGCTGTATGAAGCCCAGTGGTGGACACAGGGGGAACGCCCTGACCTGAGCGGGGCCTTCGGGGCCTGGAAGGCGATCGGCAGCTGCGGCAATACCACGCCAACGCCAACGCCGACGGCTACGGTGAAACCAACATCAACGCCTGTACAGACGGCAACACCCGTGCCAACCGCTACAGTCAATCCGTCGGCCACGCCCGGCGCATCCGCCTGGGCCGCAGGAGTGGCCTATACAACAGGCGATAAAGTAAGCTACAGCGGCAAAACGTACATCTGTCTGCAATCGCATACTTCGCTGGAGGGTTGGGAACCGGCGGTAACACCGGCCCTATGGCAGCTGGACTAAAAGCGGGTACCGCATTAGTTCTAAATCTGTGAATAAGGTCAGACCCTCTGTGGTTCGGTGAAGCTCCTCAGTCCGTCACATAACCAGACTCCCCCGATCAAGATATAATCAATTTGGGAGGGGTACACCTTTTTAAGCCGCATTTATTGTAATCATGGGTTGCCGTACAGATTCAGATTGTTTGACACAAGCTTGCAGGGAAGGCATCGCTTTTCTCTGCAAGCTTTTTTGCGGACAAAATGGAGAAAAATTTCTTTTTTTATTTTATTTTAGAAAAAAATATTCATTTTTATGGCAAAGCCTGCTATACTCCTAAGAAAGAGAGGGTTAAGTTAGGGAATCTGACATTGGCATAACTCTCGTCTTACACCACTATTAAGGGGGATTTTGTGTGAGGACAAACAGACCGTTCTTTATTCTGTCGCTGTTCGTTGTATTGGCGTTGTCGATGCTGCTTGCCGGGTGTGGAGAAAATGGGAATCCGGCTGCTCCGGCCAACACTGCAAATGCCACCGGTGCACCTGCTGAACAGACGGATAGTCCCCAAGCGGAACCTGTTACGCTGGAATTTTGGACGATTGCCCTGCAGCCTACCTTTAATGATTATTTCAATGATCTGATCGCGAAATACGAGGAAAGCCACCCTGGTGTAACGGTTGAATGGAAGGACTATCCCTACGATGCCATCTCACAAAGGCTGCTGACAAGTACAGCCAGCGGCAAAAGTCCCGATGTAGTAAATCTCAATACAGAATTTGCCAGCCAATTGGGGAGCAAGGGTGCTTTACTGAATTTGACGGAATATCTAACGGATGAAGAGAGGAATTCTTACTTTGAAGGGATTTATAACTCTACTGTTATTGACGGCAAAGCTTATTCTCTTCCATGGTATACAGGTACGGAAGTCTTATTCATGAATAAAAAGCTCGTGGAGAAGGCAGGCCTGGATCCGGCCAATCCGCCGAAAACCCGGGAAGAGCTGATCGAGTGGGCCCGTCAGATTCATAAGCAGACCGGTGCGGCCGGTTATGCGCAGCAGCTTGTATCCAAGCTGTTCCCGATAGATGGAATCTCCATTCTGAATGAGGACAAAACGGCAGCGGCCTTCAATACGCCTGAAGCTGAGGCAATGATCTCCCAAATGCGCGATTTGATGAAAGAAGGCGTGGTTCTGAAGGAGGATGCGGATTTCAAAAAGCAGATCCAGTATTTTTCCGGTCAACAGGTAGCTTTCCAGCTGTCAGGACCAACGTTTATCAATTTTATCAAAACCTCGGCGCCGGATGTGTATGCAAATACGATTGCGGTTCAGCTTCCAACAGGCAAAGCCAACCTGCGCCTCTCCAATTCCATGGACCTGGTTGTGCCGCAAAAGTCGAAAAATCCGGAGCAGGCGGTGGAATTCGCCGCGTTCGTGACCAATGCGGATAATCAGACTGCCTTCTCCAAGGTTGCCAACACACTGCCGTCCTCTAAAGCATCGATCCAAGATCCTTTCTTCACGGAATCCGACGGCACTCTTGAAGCTGAGGCGAAGGTTGTTTCTTCGCAAAGCCTGGATAAAGCTACCGATTATATGGTCGGAGTTCCAAACGCATCCGATATCAACTCCGCCATTGCCCGCGGATTCCAGGAAATATTGCTAAACGGGGCGGACATCAAGCAGACACTGGATGCCGTGGAGAAGGAAGTGAACAGAATCATAAGCCAGGGTTCATAATCCGGTTGCGATTCGGGGAGGCGCTGCTCCTCCCCTCTTTTAGAAAAGAGCGGAAGGGAGGAAGATTGAATGAAGAGCTGGTTTCGTTCCGAGTCTTTCAGCGCTTGGGCGTTTATGACGCCGGGTCTTTTGTTTCTCGCTGCTTTTACATTCTGGCCGATCATTTACGGAATTCCGCTTTCATTAACCGATTATTCGGTCATTACCGAAACGCACTATGTGGGTTTTGAGAATTTCACCAGAGCCTTTCAGGATCACAATTTTATCATTTCGTTATGGAATTCGCTGGTGTATGTCTTGATTGTTCCGGTTATTCAGGTGATTTCCATCCTCATGGCTATCCTTGTAAACAGCCGCATTCCGGGCGTGAAGATGTTCCGGACAGCTTATTACATTCCGGTCGTGACTTCGATGGTGGCGGTGGCCCTGATTTGGAGCTGGCTGCTGGGCAATAACGGGGTGGTTAATTATCTGCTTATACAGGCGGGAATCATCAGCGGACAGGTATCATGGCTGTCAACCAGCACCACTGCCCTGTATGTTCTGATGTTTATCACCATGTGGAAAGGCCTCGGTTATTATATGATGCTCTACCTGGCAGGTCTTCAGGGTGTTCCCTCTGATCTGTATGAAGCGGCCAGAGTGGACGGGGCGAACTTCCTGAAGCTTATCATTCATGTCACTATTCCCCTGCTGAGACCCCATATCCTGTTCTGTACACTGATCTCGGTTATGGGGGCAATCCGGGTATTTGATGAGGTGTACATTCTGACAAAGGGCGGACCGGGAACCTCCACTCTTACCTCAAGCGTGTATATTTTTCAAAAGGGGCTGGAACAGTTCAACTTCGGATATGCGTCGGCCCTTGGCCTGATAGTCAGTGTTCTTGTAGGGGCGCTAAGCGTTCTGGTATTCCGGCTCAATCGGAAAGGCGGGGTGAACTCATATTGAACCCAACCAGCAGATCAACCAAACAGCTGATCACAGGAATCCGCTATACGATCATCTACATTCTGTTAATTCTGTTAGCCCTGTTCATGATGGGACCTTTTCTCTGGCTGCTAAGCGTATCGCTGATGCCCGGCAGGAATGTGTTCTCAAGCCCGCCGGCCATCCTGCCGACGTTCATCGACTTTGACAACTACGTGCAGGTCTGGAAGTTCATGTCCTTCCCGCGGTATATCTCGAACACAGTCATTATTACGGCGCTTGGGGTAGTATTTAATATATTGCTGTCCAGCCTGACGGCATATCCGCTGGCTGTTTTTCACTTCAAAGGCCGGAATATCGTCTTCTCACTGCTGATAGCCACTATGATTATTCCGTCCTCGACAGCGATGATCGTGCATTATTTGACCATCCAGGCCTTTCAGCTGGGAAATTCATTTCTGGGCGTGGTGCTTCCGGCCGCCGTCTCGGTATTCAATATCTTTCTGATGCGCCAGACCTTTCTGGGGGTTCCGTCCGATATCCGCGATTCGGGGAAAATGGATGGCGCTTCAGAGCTGCGCATCTTCTGGCAGCTCGTCCTGCCGCTCGTCAAGCCGGGGATTGCCGTGATTGGGCTGCTTGAGGTTATGGCGTTCTGGAATAACTTCCTGTGGCCGATTGTTGTACTTGAAGACCCGGGAAAATATCCGCTGGCTGCAGCGCTCACGTACCTGAACGGCCAGTTCTCCTATAACTTTGGCTGGATTGCCGCGGGAACTATGATATCGGTTACGCCAATTATTGTCGTTTTTCTGTTCACACAGAGATATTATATGGAAGGAATCGCAGGCGCCATCAAAGGTTAGATGGCGCATACTGATTGAGAGGATGGCGGGTATTCATGTCGAAGTCATACACAATCGCTTTTGTGCCGCTGGATGAGCGGCCCTGCAATTACGGGTTTCCCCCTCTTTTGGCCAGGGGAACAGAATTTGAGGTGCTGCGTCCCCCGATGCAGCTGATGGGACTGAAAAAACGTCCCGGAGATGTAGACGGGTTGTGGACATGGTTCGAGGAAGCCTGCTGTCAGGCGGATGGAGCAGTGGTTGCTTTGGATACGCTGCTATATGGAGGGATTATTCCTTCCAGATTGCACAGCTTGAAGCTGGAGGAGCTGGCTGCAAGGCTGGATAAGCTGCGCGCCCTCAAACGCAGGCACCCGAAGCTGGTCATTTATGCCTTTCAGCTCATTATGCGCTGCCCGCAGTATTCACTTTCGGACGAAGAACCGGATTACTATGCCGACTGGGGACGGGAAATTTTTCGCAAAGGCTTCATCAGCCACCGCAAGGAGCTGGGAGCGGCATCAGACGAGGAACTTCAGGAGCTTGCAGAAATTGAAGACCGCCTGCCCCGGGAAATACTGGATGATTATCTGGGCCGGCGGAGCATCAATATCGAAGCGAACAAGCTGGTGCTGGAGCTGGTGAAGGAAGGCATTATCGGGTTCATGATCTTTCCGCAGGATGACTCGGCTCCCTTTGGACATACGGCCAAAGACCAGCAGAAGGTACGTTCACGGATTACTGAGCTTGACCTGGAGCTTAGAGCTTATATGTACCCTGGCGCCGATGAGGTGGGATGCACCCTGCTGGCACGGATGATCAATAAGGCCACAGGAACAGTGCCGCTTATTTATCCGCGGCTGTCATCGGTACAGGGGGCGTTTGTCACCCCGCTGTTCGAGGACCGTTTTTTCTATGAGACGCTGAAGTACCAGATTACAGCCGCGGGCGGCCTGATTGCCTCCAGTGCCGGGGAGGCCGATCTTGTGCTTCTGGTCAATACGCCGGGTGAGACAATGATCGAAGCGGCCTCGCAGCAGGGCTCCTTTTTCAGCTATGATGTGTACCGGAACCTGATGGAAATTGTGGAATACGGGAATTATATCTTGAACCATAAGGGAAAGCCGGTCGCCGTAGCCGATGTCGGATACGCCAATGGCGGGGACCAGAAGCTGGTGAAGATGCTGCGGGAGAAAAATATTTTGTTTAAGCTGGCCGGTTATGCGGGCTGGAATACAAGCTCCAACACGCTCGGTACAGTCATTTCTCAAGCAATGATATACCTGCATTACGGACGTACACAGGAGCATTTGGATTTTCTCGGCCTCCGTTATGCCGAAGATGTCTGCTACTGCTCGGTTGTCCGGGGCGAACTCAGCGATGGTCCGATCCAGGATATGGGTTTCGGCAAATATCTGCTCGACGGGCAGCGCGGGAGCGTAGCGTCCATGGTTGAACAACGGCTGCGTCAGGAGTTGGCTGTTAGAATTGACGGCCCGGAGGGAAGGGTAGAGATTACAGACTGCTACATGCCGTGGAACCGGATGTTTGAGGTGGGATTGTCCGTCCGTTTTGTGCCTTCTGGAGAATAGAAGGAAAAGTAGACTACAAGAGAGAGGGTGGGGACCCTGAATACGATAATACAGAAGTTGCATCACGGACTGATCGTATCCTGTCAGGCACTTCCGGGTGAACCGCTGTATGGTGCCGAAATGATGGCACGTATGGCAGCCGCTGCTGAGGAAGGGGGCGCGGTTGGCATCCGGGCTAACGGTGCCGCGGATGTCCGCGCCATCAAGAGCGCGGTTTCACTGCCTGTTATCGGCATTGTAAAGAGAGATTATCCGGGTTCGGCGGTGTACATCACCCCGACGCTAAGAGAAATAGAAGAACTGCTTGAGGCAGGAGCCGATATGATTGCGTTGGATGCGACTGGGCAAAAGAGACCGGAGGACTGTACGCTGGAGCAAATGGTTGCTTTTCTGAACCGGAACGGCACAGCTTCAATGGGCGATATTTCGATTCTGGAGGAGGCTATCCATGCAGAAGCCCTGGGGGTCAGCTGCGTCTCAACAACACTCTCGGGCTATACACCATACTCCCTTCAACAGGAGGGCCCTAACTTTGAACTGCTGCAAAAAGCGGTTGAGCGCTTATCGATCCCTGTTATGGCTGAAGGCAGGATGATTGAGCCGGACCAGGTCCGGAAGGCCATGGATTTGGGTGCGTATGCAGCAGTGGTGGGTTCAGCCATAACAAGACCCCAGTTGATTACAGGGCGGTTTGCGGCAGCAATAAGAAGGGTGGAAATGAACAATGGAAATGACAGACCGGATTAATACGTATTATCCCTCCATGACCAAATCGGAGCAAAAGGTGGCCAAATGTGTTCTTGAGCACCCGGATAACCTGATCTACCTTTCTGTAACAGAGCTCGCGGACTTTGCCGGTACAGGCGAGACGACGGTTATGCGTTTCTGCCGCAAAATCGGATTCAAGGGATACCAGGATTTTAAGCTGATGCTTGCCCAAGGGCTGCCGAAGCAGCAGGCCCCTTCTGGAAGAGATGGCGGAGACGCGGATGATGCGACGCTTCTGTACGAGTCGATGGTCAACATTCTCCAGTCAAGTCTCGGTATGCTGGACCGTGAACAGCTGGAAGAGGCCATTAATCAAATCGATGCGGCGCACCACATGCAGTTTTTTGGAGTGGGCTCATCAGCCATTACTGCACTGGATGCTAAAAACCGCTTACTGCGGATTGGAAGACGGGTTGAGGCGATTGCGGACAGCCACATCCAATCGATGATGGCTGTAACGATGGGCGAAGGGGATGTCGCCTTCGGCATCAGCGTCTCCGGAAGCACACTGGATACCAATGATATGCTGATGAAAGCAAAGCAGAACGGGGCAAAGGTTATTGCCATGACCAATTATGCCAAGTCTCCCATAGCGTCCATTGCAGATATCGTTCTCCTGACAGCCGGGAAGGAGTCGCCTCTTGAAGGAGGGTCCATGGGCGCGAAAATCTCCCAGCTGTTCATTATTGACCTGATCTGTAAAGGGCTGGAGCGGAGACATGCGGATGAGACGAAAAACATGAAGGAACTGACAGCACGGGCTGTCATTGACCGAATCTATTAAGGGAAGCGATAGCGGTAAAGGAGGGAGAGGGATGAGGCAAGTCATCGGAGTGGATATCGGGGGTACAGCCGTCAAAGGACTGGTCATTGACGAAACTGGAGCTGTGTGGGCAGAAGCCAGGCGCGATACGGACGCCCGGCAGGGCAGGGAAGCAATATTGGGCAAGCTGGAAGCGCTGGTCCGCGAGCTGCTGGAGGTCTGCCCCTTGGTTCAGGCAATCGGCATAGCTTCGGCGGGGAGAGTGAATACGGATACGGGACAGGTGGTGTATGCCACCGATAATCTGCAGGGCTGGCAGGGGCTTCACCTTGCCGAGTGGGCAGCCGATGCCTTCAGGCTCCAGGCTGCCGCCGACAATGATGCCAATGCCGCGCTGCTGGGTGAAGCGTGGCTGGGAGCAGGGCGCGGACATCAGGACCTGGTTATGCTCACGCTGGGCACCGGTGTAGGCGGGGCTTATATGATACACGGTATTCTTGGCCGCGGCATCCATTGGAACGGCGGAGAATTCGGACACAGTGTTCTGGTTCCCGGCGGCCTCCCCTGCAATTGCGGCAAGCAGGGCTGTGTGGAGCAGTATGTCTCGGGTTCCGCCCTGCTGCGGCTCGGGCTGGAGCTGACAGGCCGGACCTATGGACATGGATCGGAGCTGATGGCCGATGCGCGGGCGGGGGATTCGGGCGCATTGCAGGTGCTGGAACGCTTCGCAGCAGATTTGGCGGTTGTGCTTGGCAATATCAGCGTCACATTTGATCCGGCACGCATCATCATTGGCGGAGGGGTTATCCATGAACGGGAAATATGGTGGCCGCTGCTGAAGAACAAGCTGCAGGATGAAGGTCTATCAGAGCTCCTTGCGGCGGCTGAACTCGGGAACCGGGCCGGTTGCTTTGGGGCGGCCAAGCTCGCGCTGGAACGCTTCGGGCAGCTGCCGGCCGGCTCCAGGAAGGAGGACACAGCATGACCTTTGAGCGCAGAAGACAAAGCGATGTGATCATCATCGGCGGCGGGCTTGGCGGAACGGCGGCGGCTCTCGCCGCAGCCAAAGCGGGGATGCGCGTAATTATGACCGAGGAAACCGATTGGCTCGGAGGCCAGCTTACCTCACAGGCGGTTCCGCCGGATGAGCACCGCTGGATCGAGAGCTCCGGCTGCACGGCATCTTACCGGGAGTTCCGCAGCAGGGTGAGAGATTATTACCGGCGGAATTATCCGCTTACGGAATCTGCCAGGAATAATCCGCTGCTCAATCCCGGAAACGGCTGGGTCAGCCGGCTTGCCCATGAGCCGAAGGTTGCGTTAAGCGTTCTGCACGAAATGCTGGCTCCCTATATAAATACGGGGCGGATTAAAGTGCTGTATCATACGGTGCCTGTCCATGCGGAGACGGCGGGAGATGAAGTGACGGAGGTGACGGTCCTGCATAAGGAGAGCGGGGCTGAAATCAAGCTGCATGGCGCATATTACCTGGATGCAACGGAATGCGGGGATTTGCTGCCGCTCGCCGGTGCAGAGCATGTGTGTGGTGCCGAATCACAGAAGGAGACCGGGGAGCCGCATGCGCTGGAACAAGCGGACCCGCTCGATATGCAGTCGATTACGCATGTGGCTGCTGTCGATTATGTGCCGGACGGCGATTTCACGATAGACCGCCCTGAGGATTATGACTATTGGCGGCAGTATGTTCCCTCCTTTTCCCGGTACCCGATCCTCAGCTGGTACGCCTCCGATGCAAGTGACACAACCAAGCTGAAGCAGTTCACCATGTTTCCCAATGAAGAGGGAATTATGTCCCTCTGGGATTACCGGCGGATTGTCGATCCTTCCATCTGGAGCCAGCCGCTGAATGACGGCGAAGTAACCCTGCTGAACTGGGCGCTGAACGATTATTACGCCGGTCCGCTGATCGGGGTATCTCCTGCAGAACGGGAGTCGCATCTGAAAGGGGCCAGACAGCTGACGCTGTCCCTCGTCTACTGGCTTCAGACGGAGGCTCCGCGCCTGGACGGCGGGAAGGGATACCCAGGGGTGAGGCTGCGCGGGGACGTGCTCGGGACAGAGGACGGGCTTGCGAAGTCCCCCTACATCCGTGAAGCAAGAAGAATCCGGGGGCTCTATACCGTTACCGAACAGGATGTAAGCAAAGAGCTGCGCGGCGCGTTAGGCCCTATGCGCTACGAAGACAGTGTCGGTGTCGGCAGCTATCATCTGGATCTTCATCCTACCACAGTGTCCCAGCGCACATTCTACATTCCGAATCACCCGTATGAAATTCCGCTGGGTTCGCTGATCCCTGTACGTATCACGAACCTGCTTCCGGCCTGCAAAAATATTTCGATGACCCAGATTGCGAACGGGTGCTACCGCTTGCACCCGACTGAATGGAACATCGGTGAGGCTGCCGGGCTGCTTGCCTCCTACGCCTGCACGCGGCGTGTCCTGCCCCGCGGGGTGTACGAGTCTGAAGCCCATCTAAAGGCGTATCAGCAGCTTTTAACAGAGCATGGTGTCCAGCTTCATTGGAGTGAAGCCGAACTTGAGATGCAATAGCGGATAGGATGATGAATAAGCTTGCAGCATGAGGCGATGCCTTCTCTGCGAGCTTTTTGTGTGGATTTTTAGCTGAAATATAATGGCTATGCCGTACTGTATCCGGATTTCCAAAAAAACTTATGCAACGTCATGCCGTTTTTTTCGTTATAGTAGTATATAGCGGAAGGTGGTGGGTTCACCGATGGTGGTCTGGGTGTTTTGGTTAATTGCAGCCGGTGTCCTGTTTGTCGTTGAAATGATGACGCTTACGTTTTATCTGCTCTGGTTAAGCATTGGCGCTCTGGCGGCTTGTCTGGTTTCGCTTTTGCTGCCGGATGCGATACTGCTGCAGGTTTTGGCAGGCTCGCTGGTTGCCCTGGTGTTGACGATTTTCTCAAAGCCGCTTGTGGCGAGATTCCGCAGTTCGAGGGGGTTCCAGGATACAGGCACGGATATTGTCGGCAGGCAGGGGTTGGTCGTAGCACCGATTGAGCCGGGACGGTATGGCCAGGTTAAGGTAGGCGGCGATACTTGGAGCGCAACCTCGATAGAGTCGCTGGGCAAGGATGAAGTGGTCAAAGTGGTCGGAAGAAGCTCCACAATTATTGAAGTAGTACGATGGGGGGATATGTACTGATGCAATGGGCTATTATTGGGATAATCGTTTTTGTTGTTGTCGTATTTGTGGCACTGACCGTCAAAATCGTACCGCAGCAGCGGGTAGGGGTTGTAGAGCGTCTTGGTAAATTCCACCGGCTGCTCACACCCGGTCTGAATGTTCTCATTCCGATCATCGACCAGGTGCGCACGTACCATGATTTGCGGATACAGCAGGCTAATGTGCCGCCGCAGACCGTGATTACCAAGGATAATGTGCAGGTGCAGATTGATACGATTATTTTCTATCAGGTAGTGGGACCGGAAGAAGCAACCTACGGCATTTCCGATTATGTATACGGGGTGCGCAACATCTCCACAGCCACCATGCGGCAGATTATCGGTAAGCTGGAGCTGGATGAAACCTTGTCCGGCCGGGAAAAGATTTCCTCGGATATCCGCCTGGCGCTGGATGAGGCGACGGAGAAGTGGGGCGTGCGGATAGAGCGCGTTGAGGTGATCGATATCAAGCCGCCGCTTGATATCCAGGAAGCGATGGATAAGCAGATGAAGGCCGAGCGCAGCAAGCGTGCGATTGTGCTGGAGGCGGAAGCCGCCAAGCAGGATATGATCCTGCGTGCTGAAGGTGACAAGCAGAGTAAGATCCTCAAGGCGGAAGGTGACAAGGAAGCGCGCATCCGGCAGGCGGAAGGCTTGCGGCAGGCACAGGAGCTGGAAGCGCTTGGGCAGGCCAAAGCGATCCAGGCGGTAGCGGAAGCCGAGAAATCGCGGATTGAACTGATCGGCAGTGCAGGGCTGGATGAACGGGTGCTGGCCTATCAATCCTTTGACGCACTGACCGAAATCTCCAAAGGCGCGGCCAACAAGGTGTTCCTGCCTACCAGCGCTGTTGAAACCCTGGGCACGCTGGGCGCCATGGCTGAGGTATTCAAGGCCAGCAAGGAAAGCAAGTAGGCTGGAGATTTTACAATTGCGGCACATTCCGTTAAAGTAAAAGCAAAACGAAGCGTAATGCTTACGAAGCAGTTTTGCCGCGCAAAACTTAAGCAAATGCTGACAACGCAAGTTTTGCGCGCATAACTTAAGCTTATGCTTACGATGCCAGTTTTGCTGCGCAAAACTTTAAGGAGAGAATATGGTGACGCAAAAAGAAATTTCGCCGCTGGTAGAAGCGCTGGGGCTGCAGCCTCACGTGGAAGGCGGCTGGTACAAACGGCTGTGGAACGCTCCCTTTGAAATCCCGCAGGAAACGCTGGGGGAGAGCTATTCCGGGCCAAGAGCCTCGGCCTCTTCCATTTATTTTTTGCTGCATGCGGATGAAGCCTCGGAGTGGCACACGGTGCTCTCCTCCGAAATCTGGCTGTGGCATTCCGGCAGCCCGATTGTTCTGAGCCTTGGGGGCACCGGCGACAAGCCGGAGAACGTGACCGAGGTGATTCTCGGCCTGGATGTTGCTGCCGGCCAGCAGCCGCAGGTTGTGATTCCGCCAGGGGTATGGCAGGCTGCCCGGCCGCTTGGGGAAGAACCGGTGCTGGTCTCCTGCATTGTATCCCCGGAGTTTCATTTCGATGATTTCAAGCTGATCGGGAAATAGACCTTTAAAAAACGGAAAAAACAGCAGAGCAGCGCTACTCACGTTTACTGAGAAGCGCTGCTCTGTGTTTTTGGGTCAGGGGCTGCTTGTTTTTTCTTTGTGGAAATCAGCGGATGAATCCATTTGATGTTCCTCTTACGCTATCTTACCTGCCTCACAATGGCCCTGTAGGCTGTACCGACGGCAAACAAGACTAGAGCCCCGCCCAAGAGCCAATATTTCTCATTCATACTCTCCTTGGACAGCGAAAATAAGTAGAAATTCCCCAGCTTCTCACCCGAAAACATATTCAGGATATAATACACTGTCGGCAGCATGTACCCCGCGACCAGGTTGTCCGACAACGAGTAGGCCAGGAACCCGAGGGAGCCCAAAAACAGGGCAGTGGCAAAGGTGCCAAGGATAAACGGCCCGGCTGCGAACTGGCAATGGTTCAACAGCATTACTCCAATAAAGCTGCTTACGAGGCATAGCAGGACCGTCAGAGCTAACATAAGCCTAATCAGGAGTACCCCTGTAAACGGGGTGTATTTAGACCCGATTAATTCTTTTACAGCATTGTCCTGCTCCGGGAAAAACAAGGGAGTACATAAAATAATTCCTGTAAACGTGAGAAAACGTTCCAATACGAAGCTGGAGGCCCTGCTGTCAAGATATTGTATGCCAAACAGGACGGGGGTTCCCAGGGCAAGCGCCAAGGCCAGCAAAAAATTAACCCAGAGTGTCAGCTTTAATTGGGCTTTTGCGATTTCTGAATATTTGGTGAAAATGGCCATAGACATCCAGCTTCCCCCTTCTCTTAAGCTCATACAGCACAATGGTTATACCTACCAGAAGCAGCGAAAACAGCACATAAAGGCTTCTGTTCAATATGAGGGCGGGTAATCCATCCAGCATGGCCTGCAAATTGTCCAACGTATTGTGGCGGATAGCTAACTGTGTACCGTAGTGTCCACCGTAAATATAGGAGCTGCCTGAGAGTAAATCCGTATAGCTCCAAAATAGCTGCACCGCTATGGCAATGGGGGTATCGGTCAGCGTTGTCAATACAAATGCTACCGCTGTGGTTGTCATCAGCGTGGGGAGCAGCCAGGCCAAAATGTATTTGGCAAAAGCCCATAAATCGACTGTGATATGGTGTCTGCTCCCATACAGAGCCAGCTGAGTCAGCGGAATGAGCGACAATAACAGGACGGGAAGCAGCAGCATCGTTACCAGTGCAAAATACCTCGCCAGAATAAAGCCTGCTGAACTGTATTTGCGGGAATAAAGCAGCTCCTTGACCCCGGCTTTTCGGTCTCTGATTAAGAAGGCCACGGGTACAAAAACAGAAAATAAAGAGATTACGATGCCCATATAATCACAAAATAGTCGGGCGTAGGCACCGGTTACCTGGTCAACTTGAATAAAATTATGGTATTCCGCCAGTTTTTCTTCGTAAGTAACAGGGGTGTTTCCATACTCTTGAAGTCTGCTTTCTTCGTATTTTGATCCTCCTCCCAGCAGGGTATCGAGCTCGGCCATTTTGACTTTAAACGATTCGTAAGTGATCAGAATGGGAAACTTGTCCTGCTTATTCATCAGATCTTCCGGACGTTGTCCTGTGATGTCTTTTACGATCGCAGCCACTTTCTCCTGTTGCTTCTGACTTAACTTCACATTCTTATAGAAGCCGACCGGATAGGTGGTGTATTGATTATTTGCATATTCGCTTAGCAATTGATTTAGGGCTGCCGGCATAACCTGTTCCGGAATTTCTGCTTCCCGGGACCCGTAATTATCAGCATCCGGCGGAGGCTTCATTAGAGGATTTTGGCTGTTGTACCCGGACGGGTTCTGCATTTCAGCGATATCACTTCCTGCAAAATCACTCAGTTGGGTGAAGTAGAACAGGAGCATGACGCCAATAAACACAAAGTAGATCATGCTTTTGGAGGTTTGCCGGCATTCTGTGAGAAATAGCTTCATCGTTGATGTTCTCCCATCTGTTTCATATAAGCTTCTTCCAGACCACGTTCATTTCCGATGAAATGCTGCAGTGCTCCCTGATAAATGATTTGGCCCTTGTCCAGAACAGCAATGTTCTGACAGGTCTTTTCAATGTCCTCTACAATATGGGTAGACAGGATAACGATTCTATTCTCTGCTATTTCACAGAGTAAATCGCGGAACCTTATCCGCTCTTCGGGGTCAAGCCCGGCGGTAGGTTCATCCACAATCAAGATTTGGGGATCATGCAGAATGGCCTGTGCAATGCCTAGCCGGCGTTTCATTCCTCCCGATAATGCTTTTACCTTGAGGTTCAGGCAATCTTCGAGGTTGACCCGTTTTAAGAGAGCGAATATCCGTTCTTTCCTTGCCGCTTTGGGTAACTCTGATAATATTCCCAGATAATTCATGGCCGCGTACACAGTCATACCGGGATAGATGGAGAAATCCTGAGGCAAATATCCGATGAGCTTCCTGACTTCCTTTGATTGTTCAATGGGAATGCCGCATACCGTAACCGATCCGCCTGATTTATGAAGCAGGGTCGCGAGTACCCTCATCAAGGTCGTTTTTCCGGCGCCGTTTCTGCCAAGGAGTCCGAACATGCCGGGTTGAATATGTAGTGAAACATCCCGTAGCGCTTCTCTTTTTCCAAAATTTTTAGATAGATGATCTATGATAATTTCAGGTTTCAAGGTTGTTCCTCCCTTATTTGATGAAGATTTTATATGAGAAGTCGTCCAATATGTAACCAAGCAGCAGATAAGCTCCGCAAATGCACGTTATAAATCCGGGGTTTGAGGGGAGCCAGAGGATTAGCAGCACAAATGTTACAAGCAAAGCGGTGTACATGATGATGTTTTTTTTCAGCAATCTCCGATTCCGTTCTCTTGCTTGTTTTTTTTGCAATTGTTCTGCTTCCGCAAGTTCAATGTTTCTCCACATACCGGCTAAAAAATCCTTTTCACTCCTCATTCACCATCAGCTCCTTATACTGAAGTTTGAATTTTTTGCGTGCTCTGTAGAGCAGGATTTTGATTTGGGGTACTGACTTTTTCATAATGCTGGCAATATCCTTATAACTGAAATCGGCTACAGCATACAGATACAAAGCTGTTTTATAATCGATCTGCAAATCGTCCAGTACCTCATAAATAAGTTTGGTGTTCTCGCGGCTGGCCAGGATTTCTTCGGGTGTAGTGTGGTCGCTGAGCTCAGGGACTGCTTCTGAGCTGAAGGACCGCGAGGCTTGTCTAGATCTTAAGTAATCAATGCAGCTGTTGCGGATAATGGTGAATAAATACGTATTAAAAGCATGGCTGGGCTGATAGGTTTCTCTATGGATATACACTTTTACGAAGCATTCCTGCACAATATCCTCGGCGGTATATAAATCACACACGAAGCTGTTTGCAAATGCGATAGCCTTAAGTCTGTGCTTCAGGACAAGCTCTTCGTACGCCCCTTTATCTCCAGCTTGCACCCGAGCCATAAGTTCATTGTCTTCATACAATCCTCTCCACCTCCTTCAGGCCCTTCTTACACGAAAAATAAAGATACAAGTTACACCTTAAAGCAAAAAAAGCCGGTGCACTGTGATTAACAGACCAGCTAACGCCTGCTTTTATAGAATTTTGGTAAGTTGTCAACGTTTTGCTATACTAAAAGCATTGTTATGTGCTTCTTATGCATCTTTTTCGGTTAAGGAAGAGTGATGAATTTAACCTATGGCTTGGAGGGAAAACGATGAGTCAATTGAACGGACCATTTACTGGAGGACCTACGTTAAACGATGGGGCAACCATGCCTTGGCTGGGGCTTGGCGTGTGGCAGGCGAAGGAAGGCGACGAAGTGATTCATGCTGTGAAGACGGCATTGGAGACAGGCTACCGCAGTATTGATACGGCTGCCGGATACAAGAATGAAGAGGGTGTCGGACAGGCTATCCGTGAATCCGGTGTGCCCCGGGAAGAATTGTTCATTACGACCAAGCTGTGGAACGGGGATCAGGGTTATGAGTCGGCACTGAAGGCTTTTGAGGTCAGCCGCAAGAAGCTTGGACTGGATGTTCTTGATCTGTATCTGATCCATTGGCCGGTGGCCGGCAAGTACCGTGAATCCTGGAAGGCACTGGTGCATCTGCAAAAGGAGGGGCTCGTCAAATCCATTGGCGTGAGCAACTTCCAGCCGCATCATCTGCAGGATATCATCGATGATACCGGAGTGGTGCCAGCCGTGGATCAGGTTGAGTTCCACCCGCTGCTGACCCAGCGCGAGCTGCTGAAGTATGCGAAGGCACATGACATTCAGGTAGAAGCCTGGAGCCCGCTGATGCAGGGCAATCTGGATCTGCCGGTGCTGAAAGAGCTGGCTGGTAAATACGGCAAAACCCCGGCGCAAATCGTGCTCCGCTGGGATCTGCAGCAGGGCGTCATCACGATTCCGAAATCCGTGCACGCCGAACGCATTGTGGAAAATGCCGGATTCTTCGATTTCACGCTCAGCGATGAGGACGTCAAGGTGCTTGAGGATCTGAATCAGAATCACCGCTTCGGCCCGGACCCGGATAATTTCAACTTTTAAGCTGCCGGACGGTATAGACAGCATGCAGAAAGCCAAAGAACAGGTCTCCCTCGCGTGACCTGTTCTTTGGCTTGAGTTTTTTAGGAGTAAAGGGCAGGTAGTAGCAGGAATCTGCCCAGCGCTATTTTACCCGATTGAAACGTTATATTTGCGCAGCCATAGGTTAACTTGGGCCAGGTAAGCAAACAGCTGCGGGCCGGACATCAGCTGACCGAACCAGGGCAGATTGCTGGACGATTCCGGGGATGCGGCGATCTCACGGATTTTGGCGGCGTCTATTAATGGAAGAATCGGCGACGATGAATCATCCAGGATGTTAAGCATCTGTGTCCGTACTGCGTTTAAGTAGGCTGGATTATGCGTTTTGGGGTACGGGCTTTTTTTGCGGTAGAGCACATCGTCCGGCAGAATGCCTTCCAGCGCTTTGCGGAGGATGCCTTTTTCCCGGTTGCCTACGGTTTTAATTTCCCAGGGAATGTTGAAGACATATTGCACCAGCCGGTGGTCGCAGTAAGGCACGCGGACCTCCAGGCCAACCCCCATGCTCATCCGGTCTTTGCGGTCCAGCAGGGTAGGCATAAACCGGGTAATGTTCAGGTAGGACATCACGCGCATTTGCGCCTGTTTGCCGGTCTCGCCGTCAAGCTTTGGCACCTCTGCTACCGCGTCGCTGTACCGGTCACCCAAATACTCCAGCGGGCGAATCCATTCCCGGATTTCCGGGGACAGCAGCTCTGCGCGCATTTTGGGAGCGACTGACCAGGGGAAGGTGCCGGAAGACAGCATTTCCTCACGGTGGAACCAGGGATATCCGCCAAAAATCTCATCAGCCGCTTCACCGGAAATAGCGACCGTGGCGTTCTTTTTGATCTCCCGGCAAAACAAATACAGCGAAGAATCCACATCGGTCATCCCCGGCAAATCGCGGGAGTAGAGGGCGTTATCCAGCGCCGTTACCAGCTCGGGGGTATCGAACGCCACATAATGGTGATTCGTCTTCAGCTCATCGACCATCCGCTTAATCCAGGGGCCGTCTGCGCCGGGCTGGAAGGAATGGCTTTTGAAATGTTTGTCGTTATCGATATAATCGACGGAATAGGTGTTGACCTGGCCCTGGCCGGTACGGTTGTAATAGTCCACGGCGAGTGCGGTCAGCGCGCTGGAATCCAGGCCCCCGGAGAGCAGCGAGCAGACCGGAACATCCGACACCAGCTGGCGCTCCAGTGTATCCTGCAGCAGGTCCCGGACCTTGGCCGCCGTTTCATCCACGTTGTCGGTGTGATTGTAGCTCTCCAGCTCCCAATAAGCATACTTGCGGATTCCATTCCGGCTATAAATCATGGCATGACCTGGACGAAGCTCGAATATATCTTTATATACCCCATGTCCCGGTGTACGGGCCGGACCGATGATGAAAACTTCCGCCAGGCCTTCCGGTCCGACATTCGGCTTCACCTTGGGATGCTGCAGCAGCGCTTTGGGCTCAGAGCCAAAGACAAATACGTCGTCCACCTGGCTGTAGAACAGCGGCTTCACGCCAAGACGGTCCCGTGCCAAAAACACCTGATCGCGCAAGCTGTCCCAGACGGCAAACGCAAAAATGCCGTTCAGCTTTTCCGTACAATCCGGTCCCCATTCGATATAGGCATGGAGCAGAACCTCCGTATCGCATTCCGTGAGAAAATAATGCCCGCGCTGCTGGAGTTCAACTTTGAGCTCAGGGGCATTATATAATTCACCGTTATACACAATTGCGTACACCTTGTCGTCATGGCGGGCGATCATCGGCTGTGCCCCGTTCTCAGGATCGATGACGCTAAGTCTCCGGTGTCCGAAGGCGCAGGGGCCGGAGATCCACGTTCCAGCCGCATCCGGTCCGCGGGTCTCCAGGGTTTCAGTCATTTTTACGAGCAGTTGCGAGTGCTGTGTGAGGTCGCCGCGCCACTGGATAAATCCGGTTATTCCGCACATGATGCTTCATCCTCTCTTTTGTGCGATTGTTGTCCTTTCTTTTTTGCCAAGTAATACAGATATATGCCGAAGGAAGGCATAAAATGTATGTCCTTATCCGAACACTAAGGGAGAGGGAAATTTGCCAGGAGGGATGATGACCAGTGTATTACATTAAAGACGCCAAAATCCGCAGAATGACCGAATTTGACGGGGCACCATGCGCAGAAGTTGGCGTATTGCCCGGGGCTGTAGGCGATTCCGCACTTTTGGTGTACATTGTTGAGGACCAGCGCGAGGAAGGTTATGAAATTGTGCGCATTCTGACGAATGATGCCGATACTGCCACAGACTGGTTTGACAACAATTTGCATGATGCGTTTCAGGATGTGACGGTCAGCGCGTTCACGGGAAGCGCCATTATGACTCCGGAGGACGAACGTTCGAAGTTCCAGCAGGAGCTGCTCATTTTTGGAGATTTGAAAAAACAGCTGGAGGCGCATTTTCATAAGCTGCCCTAACGGGCAGGTTAATGAACGGCAGGAGCGCTGCCGGATCTGCCCCGGCGGCGGAAGCTGGAGGAAGGGGGGCCTGGACTTCCTCTGCTTCCGCTCCGGGGGCAGAAATGCCGGAGTGGGGCGGACAGGCAAATTTTTGAGCAGCCCCTTGAAAAATTTGCCGAATACGTTATAATAAATAACGTTGCATTAATACATATGCTTTATGAGTCTTCTATTTTTCACATGTGTCCCGGTAGCTCAGCTGGATAGAGCATGCGCCTTCTAAGCGCACGGTCAGGGGTTCGAATCCCTTCCGGGACGTCACAAAACAGCCTTCCTTCGGGAAGGCTGTTTGTGCGTCCGGAGGATGAGAACACCTGAAAGGGGGGCGTTGGAGCATAGGCATCGGGAGGAATACTTCGCAATGTGAGTTGATTGGAAGCAGAATGTACATATGGTACATCTATCCATGCGGCTTAAAGCCATGATATAATAACTGGACAATAGAAGGCTTGCAAGGGCGGCTGGCTAATCTCCCGGAGGGGAGGTGATGCCTGTGGAAGTATACCAAGCATTGACGCTAATGATTTCATTTGCGACTCTGGTTGTGTTAATCCTGTCTTTCCACAATAGGAATAGGTAAGGCTTTGATGTGATCGCTACCTTTTCCCCTCCTCCACACCGTACGTGCGACTTTCACCGCATACGGCGTTCCATCTTCTTATAATTGTTAATCAATAAGTTCCAAATTACACCTTTTGCGGTACTGGTTTATCGTCATGATCATTTTGTCGGTTAAGTTCAGACGTTTACGTAGTTCCATGATCGTATGTTTTGCGGAGGCATGGATTAATTTATGGACATCTCTATGGAGGATGCGAAGGTTTTTAAACTGGTCGTTTCCTTTTAAATGGGTCGGCAGATAATGATGACAATGTACATTTTCTGCGTGCAAAAACAAACCTGTTATCTCGCATTTGCCCATTTTCATGCTGTATCTGCTAAGACGATTGTCCATATACTCAAGACTACGATCAGGTAGTCTGGACTTCATAAGCTTTGCTACTTCCCATTGAATGTCCGGTTTCATTCTTTCGATTATCAACTTTCGCCCTTCTTCTGTAAATGGGGTTATGCTCTGATTAATATTCATTGCAATATTCATCTTAACATTGGCCAAGGGGAAGAGATAAACATTGGCGATTTTGAATGTTTTGTAGTTAGAGCTATAAAATTTGTGGTAAACCGGTGGTGGGTTGCTGGGATGCTCATATTTGCCGACTTGTTTCAGACGATTGTAGAAGAACACGCGCAGTTCTCGGGCAAGACGGGAGAATTCGAGACTTACATGTGTCGCTCGGTTAAAGTAATTATGTAGAGCTAAGACATAGCTGTTGAACAGAAGGGCGTTTTGAGCGGTAGGCGATTGGCGGATCTTTCGAATCCGCTTCTTCGCTTCCTTCTTGATTTGCTGCTTCTTTTTGTTGTTGATCCCTGTGTGGGTGACTCGCTTATGCCCCTTTTTTGCGGCTCGGATCGTAAATCCGAGAAATTCGGAGCATCTCTTTCGAAGATTCAGAATCTGCGATTTTTCTGGCGAGATGTCCAATTTCAGACGCTCTTGAAGGTAGGATCTGACGGCATGGTACCACTTTTGGGCTGTCTTCCAATCTCGACACAAGATTTTGAAGTCATCAGCATATCGGACGATGTAGCCTTCTTTCAAATGGCTTTTCTTGAGGGCCATGTACTTATTATCATCTCTGTCATACTTGTGCGTGGTCGTAAAGTCCGCCCATTGTCCGGCAACCCATTGATCCAAGTCGTTTAGAACGATGTTGGAGAGCAAGGGAGACAGAATTCCCCCTTGCGGAGTTCCTTTGGTGGGTCTGCCTTCACCCTCAATTTCGGCTTTCAGCATTTTGCTGATAATCCGAAGAACCTTCCTGTCACGAATCCCCATGTTCCATAACTGTTTTATCAGTCTAGTGTGATTTACATTGTCGAAAAAGCCCTTGATGTCAATATCCACAATATAGTGGAGACGGTTAAAGTTGATTAAGTGCTGCACCCGTGCAATAGCGTGATGAGTAGCTCGCATAGGTCTAAAACCGTAGCTGTGTTTATAGAAGTGGGCTTCAGCAATGGGTTCAAGCACTTGTTTGAAACATTGCTGGACAATCCGATCTAAAATACAAGGTATGCCTAGAGGTCTTTGTTTGCCGTTTGGTTTCGGGATGAAAACACGTCTTACCTTTTTTGGTCTATAATTCAACAGCTTTTGTCTGATAAGATTTACAATTGCTTCATCAGTTTCGACTTTGATATCCTCAATGGTTTTGCCGTCTGTTCCGGCTGTGCGGGAACCTTTATTGGATTTGATGGTTCGATAAGCCAGGAGGATGTTTTCCCGAGATGTAACAATGTCGTTGAGTTTCGAGAATTTCCCCTTATTTTTGGCTCTTTCGTACAGCTCCGTGAAGGTTCCGGTCATGTTGTAGTAGTCCCAGTATCGTAGTGCCGACATTGTGGTATCCCCCTCTCTCTTTTTTTTTTTTTTTTTTAGAGAGAAAGATATTCCCCACATTCTTACCCGATCTTTGCCGTTCATTTTGGAAAATTGAATTCGTTTTCAAGAAGACTCGGGGCTGTTCCTTCATGCCCATTACAGGCATTTCATTGGTTGTTCCCCTACTCTCACAAGGATAAGTGCATTTCGGCGTATGCCTTATAGCAGCCGTCTAAGTTGACAGACTTTGTTCCGACGTTCCTTGCTTTCCTTGTTCCTTGTGCCCTAGCTATACATTCAAGCCTTAGGTGCTGCCTTTGAGCCTGTGGAGGGATACCGCCGTTGTCCGGTATAGCGAGGTTCCTATCTTCTATATCGTACTTTTCGCCGTCCACCTAGCCTACGCTAGCCCATTGGTTTCCCGATGGTCCTACTCTAGACCCGTACATTCGGCAGTTCGTCAGTCCGGTGGGACATTCTCACCATAGCCTGTTTTTCAGCCGTCCGGCATATCAGTTGGCATACCTTCTCGACCGAGTGGCTCCAGCTTTCCTTCTGCCGCCTTCACCTGGCTTCATACTCTATACGCTGTCCGGATAGAGCATGCAGGAGTATTATCGAGACCGTTTCGGGATACATGGTTCCATCATTCCGATCTTCGGATACAAAGTTAAATGCTTTCGCATTCTTGCTTTTCCTGCCGCAAGACAGTTATAGCAAAACAAGTCGCACAAAAGAAATAGGCCGCCCTCTGTCCAGGATTGCGGCCTATTTCTGTGGGTAGTACCTGTCTGAGCCTCCGCCCTTAAAAGCGGCTATTGCAAGGGAGTCGTGTTAGCCGCACGACTCTTTTTGCATTGTACGGCTTTTCTGACTCAAATATACCACATTTTATTTAATAAAGTAAAAATAAAAGTATTTATGCAAGCATCAATATAAGTACTTATGCAAGCATTAATAGTTCTACCTCAAGAGACAGGTTGTGCATCTGCTTCTGTATCGCTTTACAAGTGAGAAGAACAAGCTACATCCGCTCCGGCTTCGGCAGTCCGAGCAGCTCCAAGACCTCGCCGAGAGTGCTCTGGAAGCGCAAGGTGAGCCAGAGGCGGAAGCGGATGGAACTCTCCTCTCCCTTGAGAATCGGACAGGAGGAATAAAAGTTATTGAACAGCGATGCCAGGGTATGAGCGTAGCTGCAAATGGTATTTGGCGTCAGTTCGCGGCCCGCCGTGTATAGGGTATCCTCCCAGGTGCTCAGCTGTCTCAATAGAGCCAGCTCGGCGGTGTCCAGCTGTGCCGGGAACCGGGGGACTGCTGTTAGCTCGGCCGGGTCCTCCGCTTTGCTGAGCACACGGCCGGCACGCGCGTAGGTGTACATCAGATAGACCCCGGTATTGCCGGAAATCTCTGTAGCCTGCTTGAAGTCGAACACAATCTCCGTGCCCAGATTGAAACGCAGCAGGTAGTAACGGATTGCGGCGGTGGCGATGAGCCGGCTGGAGAGGCCGGTAACGTCGGAGCGGGCGGCTTCGATGCTGCTTTCCATAAGCTGGACGAGATCCGCCACCTTGACGCCGATCCCCTGACGGCCGGACATGGCGTAGGAGCTTTTGCCATCCGAGGTATCAATGCCAAGCCCGGCAGCAGAAGCCGGACTGAGTGAAACTACACCATAGCTGACATGATGCAGCTTCTCTGCCTGCGCAGTGAAACCAAGGACCTCCAATGCCTGCTTTACCATGGCCTGCGGATACTCCTGCCGGTAATCGATGACATTGACCACTCTGTCAGCCTTACCGAAGGATTTCGGTGCTCCGGTCAACCCGGTGGTCCACAGGCCTGCGTTAAATTCGCTGTAGGTGAAATCTTTATCCAGCAGTCCGAATTTCCAGAGATGATAGGCGATATCCTTAGCAGTGTAGGTCAAAATCCCGTTCGAACGCACCAGCACCTTGTCCTTCTGATGATCCTCCGAGCCGTTCTCCATCCCTTCAGCCGCCGGTTGTTTTAGTATCCAGCAGCCTGCCAGCTTGCCTTCCGTCTCCTGGACAAACATGTCGGTCTCTTTAAGCAGACCGGAAGCAGAGGACCAGAATCCCGCTTGTACAATACTGCTCTCCCAGACCAGCAGATCGTACTCTATGCCGAAGCTTCTCATTTCCGCGACATGCTCTCTAACGATCCGTTCAGCGGCGAGCTGGCCGAGCCAGGCTGTATTGCCGTGCCCCTCCTCAAGTTCATGGAGAATTTCTGTCCGTTGACGGATCATCTCAGGCTGCTCGGCATATTTCTTGTTAACCGCGGCATAAATATCCCAGCAGTAATCCCCGAAGCGGACATGCTCCCCGGCCAGCGGTACACGAAGCAGGCCGACCACCGTATCCGCCAGCTGGTTGCCGAGATCATCCACATAATTGTGGACTTCAACGTTGTGCCCTGTTTTCCGCAAAATCCGTACAAGCGCATCCCCAATGCAGGAGTTTCTCAGATGCCCGATATGAAGCGATTTGTTTGGGTTCACGCTTGTATGCTCGATGATGACTTTTTCCCCGCTGCCCGGAGGCAGCTTAAAGGTCTGTCCGGCCCATTCCTGCCAATTGATGTACAGATTGATGAACCCCGGATTGGCAATTTCGATCCGCTGCACAATCCCGCCTGCAGCTCCTATCCGCTGAAATTCTGCGGTGATCAGCCCGGCGACGGCCATGGGGGTTTTGCGCAGTTTTTTGGCCAATTGCATTGCGATATTACTGGAGTAATCACCGAAATCGGCATTCGGGGGCTGCTCCAATAAGACTGTAGCGGGTTCTGCAGAGGCCTCGCCGAGGCTGTTGATTACGTTAGCTGCACATTGTTCCAGCTGGTTTTTGATCCATTGGCTTAACATTGTATACTCCTCCTTAAAAATACAGCACAGCCGCCCATACAAGCGTCCCGGTAAACACAAAAAACCCCGTCTCTAAAAGAGACGAGGACATAAGCGCTCGCGGTACCACTCTCGTTGCCGAACACAGGGTTCGGCCACCTCACAGGTTAACGGCCTTCAGCCGGGGCTTCCTACTGTCAGTTCAGAAGTCCATCTCCCGGGTGCGCTTCATGACTGGATCTGTACCGGCTCACACTCTCCCGGCTCGCTGGGGACTAGGGTCCAAGGTCACTACTTTCCCGTTCATCGAATGTAGATTGATTTTTATTAGTATAGCGAATTTTTGGCAGAAAGCAATAGGGTTGTTGCAGATTAACCGATTAATCTGCGGTTGGCGCACCCGTCAGATTCTTAATGTCTGTCGAACCGTAAATCAGCAGGGCAATTACAATTACGAGCAGAATCCCCCCGGCAAATTCCTCTCCGTCAAAGCTGTCCATCTGTCAACGCGCCTCCCTTTTCATTTGTTTTCTCCCGGGCTTTTAGGAACTGTCGGCTTTTTTCTTCAGGGCGGTCATGATTTCGTTCAAGGTCAGGTTGCTGTTCTCGTCGAGAAAGCTGACCAGTTTATCCACGTTGCTGTTTGAATTTAAATCGCTCAAAGATTTATATTTACCAACCAAACTGACGAAGAGGGAAGCGTCTCTGTACATTTGGACAGAATCGACTCTTAGCTTGCCGGTTAACAGCAGAGCAGCTACTGTATACTCCAGACCTTTAGGGATTTGCGTTTTGGAATTGGCTGTTTTTTTTCTTGCACCAGTGTTCTTTCCTTTACCAGGAGGGGGCATGGTACTCCCTTCTTCCGTAAAACGATCTATGAATACACTTTATGCACCCCTGATGATATTGGTGATTGAAGCCTGTCTTCTGTCCACACCGTTAACAGTGCGCTCGAATATTAGTATAGTGTGCGATCAAGGTTCCACGAGCTAGAGTCTGAGCTTCATAGATTGGAAATGCAGGTGAAAAGGAGGAATGGGACAAGATGGCTATATTATCAACGGGACCGATAGAAAACAATGCGGTGCTCGGGGTCAGACCCACACAGCTGTTGACGGTAAAAGTGTTATGCCGGAATACAGTGGATGCTGTCTCCGTGACGATTCAGGGTTATGTGCTTGACGCGACAAGAACGCTGTATGTCAATGAAGTGCTTCATATCGCCCCTAATGAAGTAGTGACCAGGAATTATTTTGCTGATTTGGACGGCTTTGAATTTATATTTGCAACCGGTCCTGCAGCGGCGGAAGCCGTAGGCATCTCATTGTGGGGCAAACAATCATCCGGTCAGCTGGTGGATGCGCACCGGGTAGTCGAGCACGAGAACACTAGTCAGGATGCATAACTATAGGAAAAGCGGCTTTTTGCTTTCACAGATCAAATAGTAACAGGGATCTCTCTGGACTTAGGCTAAGGAGATCCCTGTTCTTTGTGCTATTATAACGGCTGAGTTGTCCAGTGAGGCCAAGGGGGTGAGTATATACTTTTGCTGTCCCTTGTCTATCTTCACAGGGTCAAATCATCAGAATCTCGCGGATATCCTGTTCGCTTAAGGCTGACAAGGCTTCCTGGCCCGGCTCTATAACTTCATCAATCAGGTTCTTTTTCTTCTGCTGCAGTTCGTACATCTTATCTTCTACCGTACCTTGGGCAATCAGCCGGATCACCTGGACCACCTTTTTTTGTCCAATCCGGTGTGCGCGGTCGGCAGCCTGCTGTTCAACGGCCGGATTCCACCACAGGTCATAGAGGATAACGGTGTCTGCTCCGGTCAGATTCAGCCCCGTTCCCCCGGCTTTGAGCGAGATCAGGAACAGGTCCCGCTCCCCTTCGTTGAACCGTCCGCAGAGCTCCACCCGTTTGAAGGAGGGGGTATGGCCATCCAGATAGAAATGCGGAACCGCCAGTAACCCGAGCTCGCGGCTGATCATGCCAAGCATCTCGGTGAATTGCGAGAAAATCAGCACCCGTTTGCCGGAGCTGCGGCATTCCCCGATGATCTCCAGCAATTGCTCGAATTTGCCGGAGCCTCCGGCATAGCCGTCAACAAAAAGCGCAGGATGGCAGCACAGCTGGCGCAGGCGGGTAAGCCCGGCGAGCACCTTAATCCGTCCTTTGCCGAAGCCGTCGCTGTCCAGATGCTTCAGCGCCTCCTTCCGCAGTCTGGCAAGATAGGCAACGTACAGCTTCTTCTGTTCCGGCAGCAGCTCAGAGGCCTGAAGAGTTTCAATCTTATCCGGCAGCTCTTTGAGCACATCGCTTTTCAGGCGGCGCAGCAGAAACGGCCGGATCCGCTTGGCCACGGTTTCTCTGGGCAGATCGTGGAAGGCTTTTTTGCCCGGGAACAGTCCGGGGAATACGACGCCGTAAATCGACCAAAGATCCTCCAGCGCATTTTCCACCGGCGTGCCGGTAAGGGCGAAGCGGTAGCGTGCCTGGAGTGCTTTTACCGCCTGCGCGGTCTGGGTAGCATGGTTCTTGATCATCTGCGCTTCGTCCAGAATGAGGGTATGGAAAGAACGTTTGACATACAGCTCCACATCCCGGCGCAGCAGCGGATAGGAGGTAATGAGGACATCACAGCCTGCGGCATTCCGCACGGTTTTGCTGCGCACAGCCAGGTTTCCGTCTACGATAGCTGCACTGATCTGCGGCGCGAAGCGCTTCAGCTCGTTCTGCCAATTGTAGAGCAGGGAGGCGGGGGCAACAATTAACGCAGGTTGTCCGGTCTGGCGGATATCCTCCAGCTCGGAGAGCAAAAAGGCGATGCTTTGCAGCGTTTTGCCCAGCCCCATATCGTCTGCCAGGATGCCGCCGAAGCGGTAATGGGCCAGGGTTTTCATCCACTGGAAGCCATACTGCTGGTAATCCCGCAGCACGGGGGCGAGTGTCTCCGGCACGGGAAAATCCAGATTCTCCGGACTATGCATATTGGCCAGCAGCCGGCGGAAGGAACGGCCAATGCTGACAGCATCGGTCCCCCCTTTGCCAGCTTCAGCGTTCATATGCAGTCCCCTGACCAAAGGCAGGGAGAATTCCGGGCTTTTGATATCCGCAGCATGGACCCCCAGCTCGTTCATCAGAGCGATGATTTCCTGAAGCTCGGCGGTTTCCAGCGGCAGCAGCGCTCCATCCGGCAGGCGGTAGTATTTGCGCTTTTCCTGCAGGGACTTCAGCACCAGCACAATTTCTGACTCCGGAATGCCGTCCATGGCAAATTTGAAATCAAGCCAGTCGGTTTTTTCATTCCAGGTTAAGCTGGCTTTGGGGGTATACATGCCGGTTACCAGCCTCTCCTTGACGGCAGTGGTGGCATAGACCTGCAGCAAAGGCTCCAGCAATGGAATCGTATGATACAGGAAGTCGTATTCCCCTTCTTCATCGCTCATGATATAGCCGCTTTCCGTTCTGGCAAAAGATTCATGCGCCATCAGCTCCAGAATCCGCCGCTCGGCTTCACCGTCCCGCATCAGAATGACTTCGTGCCCGCGTTCACGCGCCTGCTCGTCCAGCGGATTGATCACAATGGTCCCATACTGGAATTCCAGTCCGGCCAGCAGCCGGTCCCTTACCCGGTCCAGATAGAGCCGGGCTTGCAGCTGCGTCTGCACAATCCGGTCAGCGATTGAATCGGCGATATGAACCTGTCCCAGCTTTTTGAGGCCGGGAATCACCTTATCCATAAAAGGCTCCATCTGACCCGGCGCGATATCGATCCCGCTGGTTCTGGATTTGGCCAGCATCTTCTTCAGCTCCGAGAGACGCCTGCATTCCTGTACCGGCAGCTTCATCAGCCTGCCTTCAGACAGCACGAGCCCGTAATCCTCCATGACCGTAATCTGCGCCAGCCCCTGAATGTCCAGGTGGTAGCCGTCACTATCAGCCTGATCAAACTGGAAACTCAGCGGCAGCAGCTCGTCGGCAATCTGAATGCCTGGGGTGAGCGTGTCGCCAATCTGCAAATAGACAGAAGGGGATGCGGCGAGCGCAGGGAGAAGAGATTCCCAGAAAAAAGGCGGAATGGCCAGCAGCCGCTCCCCGCCCAGGTTTATTGAATATGACGAGTAGGGGCCGATGTTGTCACGGTACACCCGTTCGTTCAGAAGAATCTCAATCAGCTTCAGCAGCACCGCATTATCTTCCTTCGTGAAGCTGTGGAGGGCAGGATCATAGACGAAATGCTTGGAGAATTCAAAGGGCTCCCCACGGTGGACACGTTCCAGGAACGCTCTTATTTTCTGGACGATGTAGAGGCGTTTCGGGCCAACCTTCAGTTCAATGCCGAGCAGCCGGCTGCCAAAGTTATAGGAAAAGGGTCTGCAGATGACTTCCACCTGCAGCGGCGTTCTTATGTCTACGTAAGCTCCTGCACCGCTGGGGCGTTGGCGCGGGTTCTCGAACAACCCCAGCATGCTGCTTACCAGATGGCGGCTGCTTGGACCGGCAGTGGCCCCAGACGTGTTCCTGTCCGGTAAATCGCGGGGGAACAGTACGCCCGTCTTTCCGGTAAAGACCTCAGGCTTGTTCCGGCCGGCAGTTGTCCCTTGTGCCGATAATGGCCCGTCTCCGTCTTCCTCGTACAGAATAGCCACCAGAACGGCGGCAATATGCTTGCAGAACGGTCCCCCGTTACGGTACGCCGGACAGGAGCATTTCCCGTTAACATCCCCGTCGCTGTCTATCGTAAGCGTGATATCGTAAGGTTCCCGCCCGTAGACGGTCGCCTGATATTTGGAATATTCCAATCCTTCATAATTTTCTACCGCAGCCAGCCGGACTTTTCCCGCTTCGTAATCCTCGGAGCCCCGTTCAAAAGCAGCCTTGCCGCACAGCAGCCGGATTACCCGTTCCGGCACATAAAAACTCAACGCTGATCACTTCCTTATACATTTCCTTAAGTCCTAAGTTCGTATAGTACCCATATTAGCAGAACATGCGTACGCCTACAAAGCGGGAATAAAAAAGCCACCTCCACACCGCATATCTGCGGATAGGGGATGGCTGAAGGCGGGGTGAGCAGGAAGAATCCTTATCAGATGAGTCCGGATTTCTGCAGCAGTCTTTGCAGCAAGACGGCCACTTCGGCTCTTGTCACATGCGACTGGGGAGCAAGCCCGGTTCCGCTGCGGCCGGTGATGAGCCCTGCCTGCAGGCTGGCCGCAATGCTGTCCAGCGCCCAGGCGGAAGCCTGATCCGCATCCGTAAATTTCTTCATAAGATCAGCGGGGGGGCTGCTGACTTCCGAAGCAAGTCCGGTAAGCTGCATCGCCTGTGCAAGCATAGTCACCGCCTGCTCCCGGGTGATGGCATCATCGGGCCGGAAGCTGCCGTCTTCGAAGCCCGTGATCAGCTGGTGGCGGGAGGCGGTTTGGACTGCGCTGCTGTACCAGTCAGAGCTGCTCACATCCGTGAATGGAGAAGTGCCGCCGGTGGCTTGCAGGCCAAGTCCACGTACCAGAACCGCCGCAAATTCGGCGCGGGTGATCCCGCGGTCGGGCAAGAAAAGTCCGTTCCCGCTTCCGTTTACAACCAATCTTGTCCCCAGGTCATCTACGGCAGCTTGTGCCCAATGTCCAGCCATATCCTTGAACTCCACAGGATGGGAGACAATAGCATAGGTGCTATTGGTTAGACTGCTGATGACCGCAGCATATTCCCCATTTTGCAATACAAATCTGGTGGGAACATGACGCACGGTTCCGTCCGGCTCCATCACAATACCGGTAGCACGGCTTGTATCGGTTCCGGCTGGGAGAGAAAAGCTCCGTTGCACATAAGCGCTGAAACCGGCCAGGCCGGAGGTTTGACTGCCGCTAACGATTTTTACCGAGAAATCGAGCGGCCCGGCAAGGAATGTGACCCCGCCTTCGGCCGCAGCGGTGCGGGCGGTGCCGGCCAGGCTTGCATCCGGAGCTGCAATTTCAATCTGAATGCGCACATCCGCTGCGGATGCGTTTGTTCCGGGCTGTCCGGCTGCCGTATCCCAACGGATTAACTGTAAGGGAATGGTATACGCGGCTTTGGGAGTATGGACGGATATAGCCGCCTGCTTTTGCTGTAAATGCTGGAGCAGCAGTCCGTTAAGCTCTACCGTCTGTACTTCCGAAAGGTTATTGAATTCAACCGAGATCTTGGCGCCGGGTTGATGTTCCGCCAATATCCGGTCGAGTTTGCCCTGGTCCAGTGTGACGATGGAGTGCCGTCTGTTATCGGCCAGTACCGTGGACATAGCGCCCAAATCTTCGATTTTGCCGTTCACATATGTCAATACTTCCGGGGCCGGGTCCTCTTTTGCCGGAGCCGCCGGGACCCTTGAAATCACCGGCGGTGCGGGTTCTGCAGGATATCCTTCACCACTGGCCGGTGCCATAGGAATTACCGCGTTGGAAGGACCAGATGCGGGACCCGTACCTGCTCCGTTTTTGGCTTTTACAGTAAAAGTATAGGCTGTTCCGTTCACCAACCCGGTTACTGTAACCGGGCTGGCAGAGGCCGTGGTAACACTGCCTCCGGGTGATGCTGTAATTTCATAGGAGGTAACAGAACTTCCGCCGTTGTCCGCAGGAGCCGCGAAGGCAACGGTCACTTGGCCGTCCCCCGCAGTAGTGCTGAGAATAGCCGGTGCGGCGGGAACCGTCCTTGGCGTGGCGCTGACTTCATTGGATAGAGCGCTGCCGCCGCCAGGATTAGCCGCTTTGACAGTAAAATAATACGTGGTTCCATTGATCAGGCCTGCTGCGTTATAGCTGTATACCGATCCGGCAACTGTACCTGCTGGTTGATCATAATTTCCCGGCACCGTACTTTGGTAGACGGTATATCCCGAGGCACCGGCTGCCGGTTCCCAGTTCAGGCTCACCGTTCCATTGCCGGGAACGGCGGTCTGCAGCACCGGTGCACCCGGCGCAGGAACCTGAGGGGTGGCGCTGACTTCGGCGGAGGCCGCGCTGTCGCCGCCTCCGTTCACGGCTTTGACGACGAAATAATAGGTCGTCCCGTTAGTCAGGCCTACAGCATCGTAGCTGTAGACCGCAGCGGCAACCGTACCGGCAGCGGCTCCGTACTCGCCGGAGGTTGTGCTTGTATAGACGTTATATCCGGTGGCTCCGCTCACCGGAGCCCATACCAGGTGCACCTGACCGTTGCCTGCGGTCACGGCCTGGACAACCGGCGCACCCGGCGCAGGAACCTGCGGTGTGGCGCTGACTTCGGCGGAGGCTGCGCTGTCGCCGCCTCCGTTCACGGCCTTGACGACGAAGTAATACGTCGTCCCGTTCGTGAGGCCGGCTGCCGAATAGCTATCGGCAGCCGCGCCCAGGGTCGCCAGTGCGGTTCCGTAGGTCCCCGGCACCGTACTGGCGAAGACCTTGTACCCGGTCGCCCCGCTGACCGGGGTCCAAGTGAGCGTAACCGCCGCATCTCCGGCGGTTGGCGCGGCCAGAACCGGCGGTGTCGTGTCCTTCACCGCCACCGTGAACAGTGGATGGCTGCCCGCATCCATGACCAGCTCAAATTCATGCTCGCCTACCGCCAGGGTGGACAAGTATTCCTTGTGAAGAGCTAAGGTGCTGCCGGACAAAGTATAGGCGGCATTGTCCAGAACTGCCGTCCCCAGCTTCAGGCCGGTCAGCAGGTTGCCGTTCAGGTTAAGCACGGTTGCAACATCATGGTAATGGCCTGCTGCTGTATTCAAGGCATATTTGTCAAAAGTGCCGGAGACAGGAGAGAGTGTGCTATCCTGTACTCTTTTAACCGTAAGATGGTATACGTTGGTATAGCCGGTGTCCTCGGCGGACACTTTTACATGAATGGTGTGGGTTCCGGCGGCCAGCGGCACAGTGGCGTCCTGCCCATTAGATACAGGTGCATAACTCCCGTTATTAACGCTGATCTGCACCGAACCCTTAGTATCCGCCAGCGTTGGCGTTACCGTCAGGCTGTCTGTGGTGATATCTGCCAGAGTATAAGTGAACACATGGCTGTCGAAGCTCTCATTCAGACCGCCCGGCAGGACAGCGAGCTGGGACAGGAACGCATTGTCGCTTTTCCGGTACACACTCAGGCTGTAGAGCTTCTCGGTGATTCCGTCCTGGGCGGTTACCTTAATCACAATAGTATTGTCTCCCGGGCTTAATGACAGGGGAGCACTAAGAGAGCCGCTGGGTATAGGATCGTAGCCGCCTTGGCTGTTTTGAATGCTTATTGCTGCTGTTGAGTCGGAAGCGGTAGGGGTTACGGCGATCGTGCCGGTGTCATAACCAACATCCTGTAAGGCATAACTCGTCACACCGGATTGAAAAGCAGAAGAGAGGCTATTCCCGGGGACCGACAAGGCGCTTAAATCGGCATTGGTTGAGGGCAAAGCACGGGTGACGGTAATCCTATAGGTTTGGGTGACTGAAGCGTTATATGATTTGACCGCGATATAAACCATATTGCTTCCCACATTAAGCGGGACAGAAGAAGAGATACCGCCTTGGGCACTGCTCCCGGCAATACTAACAGCAGCTGCAAGATCATTCGCTAATGCATTTACATCCAGACTGCTTGTTGTATAAGGAACGTTTAGGGTGTATGCGGTAGTTGAAGGGTTAAAGGCAGGACTGATGCTGCCCGAACTTACGCTCAAATCCCAAAGGTTTGCATCATTCGTCTGCGGATAATAGACTTGAACGGTGTAGATTTTGCTTGTGGAGTTATCGGATGAAGTAACTTTGAACTGAAAGGTATTGTTACCGCGCTGGGTTGGAAGATATCCGGTCGAGGCGTAGTTGCCAATGGGGGTCCAAGGGCCTCCATTCATCGAATAGGCCAGAGCCGCGTCTGCATTGGACGGAATGGCTGCAGTATAATAGCCGAGTTCCGAACTGCGCATATGTACTGTGTATTCTGTAATTTCCGGGGAAAATGCAGGCGAAAGGGCCCCGGCTCCCTGATAAAAGTATATCAGCGTAGCATCTGAATTCGATACATCCGCCTTGGCAATCCAAGGCAGAATGACTACCAGTAGGGACGTAGCAAGAAAAGCTGCTGCCAGTCTCATGATTCTCATTTAAAAACCCTCCATATGTATAATATTGAAATCCGCTATGATTTTTATCATTATAGCATAGAGGGATTTTGAGAGGATTATATTTTTACAGAATTTTCTGTGCAGGTACAGTTCTTATTCCTTTCATATTATAAAAGCAGCGGCAGTCCGCCTTCTCCCTTAGGAAAATGCAAAACTCCCGCTGCTCCCTTTACTCCTCCCGCCGCAGTGCCGGACCTGCAATTCCATGCAGCATAAAGTCTAGAGTCAGGTTGATTTCCGCTGCATCGTCCCAGTCCTTATCCGGCAGCAGCAGCAGCCGCGCCAGCAGATACCCGATTACAGAGGAGATGGTGAAGCGTATAATCGAAGGCGTGGGCGCATCGATAACCTCGCCCTTTGCTTTGAAATGTTCAGTGATCGCAGTTACCCGCTCCAGCACCTTGCCAATAACATTTTCAATGAATTGTTCCCGGAGCGCTGGCTGGAAGGGGATTTCCTGCACGAAGATCCTCAGAATTTTGAAGTTCTTCCGGGCGAATTCCAGACGGTTCACCATAAAGGCCCGCATGAACGCTTCATAGCTGTCAAAAGGAACATCCAGCACCCCGTCAAAATTGCGCAGCACGAAAGGCGCGATCATCTTGGTCATCGCCGGGCTGACGATCGACAGCAGCAGGTCCTTTTTGGTCTTGTAGTAGCGGAATATTGTACCTTCTGCCACTCCCGCCCTCTGGGCGATTTCACTGGTGGCGGCAGCAGCGTACCCCTTTTCGGAAAAAACCTCAATTCCCGCCTGGAGAATGGCCAGCTGTTTGGGCGTCATTTTTTCTTCTTCGCTGATGGCCAGCAGTTCGGAGATCCACTCCTCTTGCCCCTGCTGCCCATCCGCATTATTCTTCTCCATCTACTTGTCCTCCCAAATCTTTTCCTTCCTTGTATATAGAGTGAACTTAAGCTCTTTACATAAGGGACTTCGTCGGGACTCCGGAGAATGTTTGGACTTCCGGCCGCTGTTGTCTGCAGATTTCTTGATTGTTACCGCTGTTCGTGGTGGAAATCCGCAGATAAAGGCGGACGCTACCGCTCCTCCAGTTCCAAACTTCTCCTCCATCCCTCCTCCCTTTGTTACTTTTTCAAGTTCGCTTTATATAGTTTACCATAGGGTGCCTGATGTTTACATTTTACGGTGCTTGCGCAGAGCCAGCACATTCAGCAGCATGAACAGCAGGGAGAAGCCGATCAGCGCATAGACATCCAGTGCGATGGCGCTCCAGCCTTTGCCGCGGATCATAATATTCATCAGCGCTTCGGAGCCATAGTAGATCGGGGTTGCCAGACCGACACGCTGCAGCCACAAAGGAAGGGTATCCAGCGGGAACAGCCCGCTCAAAAAGATCTGGGGCACGATAACCAGCGGAATGAACTGGATCATCTGCAGCTCATTGGAGGCATATGCCGAGAGCAGTGTGCCCAGCGTCAGCGCCGACATGGAGAGCAGCAGGGTCATCAGCAGCACGTAGCCAAAGCTTCCGGCCATCATAATGCCGAGCACCTGGATGGAGAACCAGGAAATCAGCAGCGCCTGGAACACGGTGAATATCCCGAAGCCGCACACATAGCCGAGCACAATCTCCCAGCGCTTCAGCGGGGTGGAGAGCAGGCGCTCCAGGGTTCCGGTGGTCCGCTCCCGCAGGAAGGAAACACCGGCAATCAGGAAAACAAAGAAAAAGACAAACACCCCGATCATAATCGGCCCGAAGCGGTCAATAGTCTTCATATCCTCCGCGCCGTACAGATAGCTGATCTTCGGCTGGATCTGGCCTTCTCCGCCAGCAGATTGCAGGTTCCGGGTTGCGGCAGTCAAGGCCAGCAGCACCGCGCGGTTTGCAGTCGGATTGCTGCCCTCAAGCATCACTTCGGGAGTCGTTCCGTTCAGTGTAATCAGCGCATCCAGCTCACTCTCTTGAAGGGCTGCTTTACCCTCGTCCGCTGACTCGTAAGCTATAACAGTGGCGTTCTGCGCTTCAAGCGCACGGGTGAAGGGGACGGCTCCGCCGGAGACGCCGATCTTCGGCTCATAGGCATCTCCATTGAACACCAGACTCATCAGGCTGAGTACGAGAAGCGGGGCAATGAACATCAGCGCCATCGTTCTTTTATCGTGAATGAATTGCTGCAGGATTCGCAGGGTAATCGCGCGTACTCTCATCGCCGGGCACCTCCATAATATAGAAAAGCCTCCTCCATCGAAGCTGCACCAGTGTTCTTAAGCAGATCAGCAGGGGTGTCCACGGCCAGCAGCTGCCCGTCCCGGATCATGGCCAGGCGGTCACATTTCTCCGCTTCATCCATCACGTGGGTCGTCAGGACGATGGTGGTTCCTTTCCCGTTTAGTGTCCGCAGCTCCTTCCAGATCGACTTGCGCAGCACCGGATCGATGCCAACGGTGGGTTCGTCAAGAATGAGCAGCGGAGGTTCATGCAAGAGAGCGATGGCCAGCGACAGCCGCCGCTTCATTCCCCCGGAATATTGGTCCACACGCTTGCGCAGATGCTCCTGCAGGTTAACTACCTCCATCACATCAGCGATCCGGCGGGTGCGGTTTCCATCTCTAAGACCATACAGGGACGCAAAGAACTCCAGATTTTCTTTGGCGCTAAGCTCGCTGTAAAGTGCATCCGACTGTGCCATATAGCCGATTTGCTGCAGCATGGAGAGTTTAGGCATTTGAACACCCAGCACCTCCACCTGGCCTGAGGTCGCTTCATCAATCCCGGTCAGCAGCTTTACAAGTGTAGTTTTCCCTGAGCCGGAAGGGCCAAGGATACCGAAAGTCTCTGCCTGCTCCACCTGGAGTGAAATATCCTTCAGTACCTCCTTTGTGCCAAATGCGCGGCGGACATGGGTTACAGCAATCACAGGATGTCCCTGATTCATGTCAATCTCCTCGATTCCATAATTATGAGTGAGTACTCACTCATTATATTAGATCAATTCCTTGCAGTTGTAAACCGCTTTTTCGGTAATGACGACTATATAGATTAAACTTGTGATTTTTCTATTTCGGGATTGGTCGTAACTCCAGAGAATGTTTGGACTTCCGGCCACTGTTGTCTGCAGATTTCTTGATTTGTACCGCTGTTCGCGGTGGAAATCCGCAGACAAAGGCGGACGCTACCGCTCCTACATTTCCAAACTTTTCTTCCGCCACGTTTCCCTGTTTGTATATTTTTAAGTTTAGTTTATATAAGTAAAGATTTTTTTAAAATTTTAGCAAATCGGGTTTTAATCCGTGGAAGTACAGGGTAATTATGGGTATGAACAAGTGTTCTGATTGTAATACAGACCATGGAGGAGGAGTTAGAAAGATGGCCGACAAGAAGGTTGCGCTTCCCCTGCTGGTGCTTGCGGCAGCCGTGGGGCTTAGTGCATGCGGCAATCCCGGAGGAGAAGCAGACGGTAGTCATTTCCGCACTTTGGCAGAAGAGAATGTGGACAAGCCGCAATATCTTCCCGGGGATTTGCCGATTCCAGCCGGTGCGGGGATTACGTTAACGGAAGGTAAGGCGGTGGACGGAAAGAAATCCTCCATGCTGGTCTATGAAACGCAGGAGAGCATGGATGCACTCGGGAGCACCTATCAGAAGTATGTAAACGACAAGGCTCTGAAACGCGGGACGCAGATTGTCGACAGGAACAACATGATTATTAACGGCAAAGTTCCAAACGCCTACTCCTATTCTATTATTGGCACCCGTTCGGATTCGAATCCAGGCAGTGCCGAAATTATCGTTACGTGGATTGAGAATTAACATTCCTCCGTTATTTTCCGCAATTCTAGCCCTCTTTTCATCTACAATTTACCTTGAGGCCGACTCTGATATTTCAGGGGCGGTCTTTTTTTGATGCAAGCTGTACGCCATTCATCATCAGTTAATATTTCCATAACATTCCTCTCGAACAGAATTGACATTCGTAGATGAAAATAGCATTAGCAGTTACCTATAGGAAAAGGGTGAGTCTAATTGAGAAATAGTAAATGGTTCAGCGCGGCTTTAGCTTCAGCAATTCTCGTTGCAGGAGGAGCGGGAAGTATTGCGGCAACAAGCAGCAGCGCTAATGCAGCCGCCGTAAATACTGCATCAGTCAAGGAAAGCAGCATGACCTGGTCTGTGAACGGAACGCCGGTTGCACTCAGTACCATTAACAGCGGCGGTTACAAGCTGTATTCGCTGAATCAGGTGGCCGGTGAGCTTGGAGCCAAGCTGATCTTAAGCAGCAGCGGTTTTGAACTGAACGACAGCAAAGGACTACATAATGTAATCATTAAGGCAGGTGCAAAAGGTTATCAAGTGGATGGTGCGGCACAGCAGTTCACCGTTGCTCCTGTAATTTATAATGGCAAGGCCTACGTAGAGCTGACCAAGCTGGTTACTGCCCTTGGCGGAGAACTACAGGCTGAAGACCAGACCATTCTGAGCTTTGCCCGTCCGGAAGGGCAGTTCGATACCCTTCATTGGAATGCAGACGGAAGCATCATTGCGAACAAAAGCGATTCCGAAACCGCCCAGCTTTTCAAATTCAACGCTTACCCTGGCGATTATGAAATTTTCTCTTCCAATAGCAGCGCATCGGATTTCGCGGTTTCTACCGATCAGAAATGGGGCGCGTTCACCGATGAGACAGGCCAGCTCAAGCTGATCAATCTCGCCAGTGGAGCCATCTCTTCCCTCGGGACCGACACCAGCGTGAAAACAGATCTGGTCTGGTCGGCGGACGGCAAGACAATCTACTTCATCCAGGGGGACAAGCAGGAGAAGATTGCTCAAATCTCCGTGGAGACCGGAGTCGTCAAAGCAGTGCTTGAAGACAAGGTAGAGAACAAATCAGAGCTGCGTCTGTCTTCCGATGCCAAAAGTGCCGTGTACATTGTGAACGTAACAGGCGTGGCTAAAAATGATGCCGACAGCACCGAAGATTCACTTACCGTAGACTTCAGCAAAGCTGGGGAGCAGATCTATAAGCTGGACCTTGCCGCCAAAGATGCGAAGCCTGCAGCCCTGACCACAGCACTGGACAACAAGCTGTATCCGGAAATTCTGGCGAATGGCAGCGTGGTGTACCTGAGCGCTGATCCGGACGGCAATGCAGCCAATACGCTAAAATCCATTGGGACGGACGGCACCATCAGCAGCATCGCCCTTGACGTTGAACCAACATGGGTTACTGGTATAGCTTCAGGCTTGATCGTTTCCGGTATCGCGGCAGACGGAAGCACATCTGTCTATTCCATCGACGGCAGCGGCGGTAAAACTGTGCTGTTCCACTCCACCGAAGATGTTTCGGAAGTAGCGGTATCGAAAGACGGCAGCAAGCTCGCTGTTATCAGCGACGGCAAGGTGCTGGCAATTCAGAGCGGCAAAGCTCTCCAGCTCTCGAGATCAACCGACTAAGGCATAACCTACACAATATAACGGCGCAATCGCCGAGAGGAGAAATTATTCATGAAGGTTTTCAAAAAATTAACAGTCACAGCATTGACCGCTGTCATCGCAGTAACTGCATCTTTTGCCGGAATCGCGGCCGCAGCTGACTCTCTAAAAGGTAAAATTACCGTCAACGGATCGACTGCACTGCTTCCGCTGACCCTGCAGGCCGCCAAGGAATTCCAGAAGCTGCACCCGAAAGTCAAAATCGCCGCTTCCGGTAAAGGTTCTGTAACCGGACCGCAGGCTGTGAAGAAGGGCATTGCCGACATCGGCGCATGCGACTGGGATGCCAGCATCGACGTTCCCGGTTTCAAAGCTTTTGACGGACAAGTGGCCAACAAGGTAGCCGTTATTCCTTTTGCCACCATCGTCAACAAAAATGTAGGTGTAGACAACCTGACCACAGAACAGCTGCAAGGTATTTACTCCGGTAAAATCACCAACTGGAAAGAAGTCGGCGGATCGGATGCCAGCATTGTAGTAGTTACCCGCGCCTTCGGTTCCGGTACCCGTGTCAACTACCAGGCCAAGGCCCTGGCTGGCGGAGATATCGTGAAGAAAGAGAAGAATTACAAGGAAACCGGCTCAAGCGGTGACATGAAAACAGCTGTTGCTACAACTCCTAACGCCATCGGCTACATTGACCTTGTCTATGTAAGCGGCAGCGACATCAAGGCTGTGAAATTCAACGGTGTGGCAGCAACTACAGATAATGTCATTAACGGTTCGTACAAGATTTGGGCTTACGGCTACTACATGACTAAAGGCCAGCCTACCGGCGCAACCAAGGAATTCATTGATTATGTGCAGAGCAAAAAGTTCCAGAACGGTTCTTTGAAGAAGCTTAAATTCATTCCGATTGCTGCAATGAAGGGTTAAGTGTAAGTCTCTAGGGATCATAAACATATATTGAACGGTAACAGCGGCCAGCTCCGATATCATGCGGGGGTGGCCGCTTACAGGAGGGAAAGTATGGGGGCACCGGTCCAGAACCTGGCATCGAGGGCACAGAAGGGCAGCCTTGCAGAAGGCGGCATAAGCGCCAAACGCCACAACAGGCACTTGTTCAGCAACACCATGTTTCGTTATTATTTTCTGTTCAGCATCCTTGCACTTTGTCTGGTGCTTGGACTTGTCATTGTATTCATCGGCAAAACGGCGCTGCTTCTATTCGACAACATCTCGCCGCTGGATTTCTTCTTCTCGTTCAACTGGAGCCCGGAAGAGGAAGCCTTTGGCGCCGCTGCCTTTATTGTAAATACATTATCGCTGACAGCCCTGACGCTGCTCATCGCGGTGCCAGTCTCGGTGGGAATGGCTGTGCTCTGTGCGGAGATCGCTCCGAAATGGCTCACTAGCTTTATCCGGCCGGTGCTCGATTTGCTGGTCGGCATTCCTTCTATTGTATACGGCTATCTGGGGCTGACCGTGTTATTGCCTTTTCTGCGCAGAGTCAGCGGTGAGGGGCTCGGGGATGGCCTGCTTGCTGCTGCGCTTGTGCTTGCCTTGATGGTGCTCCCGACCATTTGCCGGATCAGCGATGATGCCATCGTTGCCGTTCCGCGCAAATACCGCGATGCAGCCTATGCCCTCGGCTCCACCCGCCTGCAGGTTATTATGCGTGTTGTTCTGCCCGCGGCCAGCAGAGGCATTATCTCTGCAGTTATTCTGGGCATGACCCGTGCAGTCGGCGAGACGATGGCCGTGGTCATGGTGATCGGCAACACGCCGCAGCTGGCCAAGTCACTGTTCACACCATCTTCGGTGCTGACCAGCAACATCGTGATGCAAATCTCCAATGTCGAATTTGACTCCACCTGGAACTATGCGCTGCATATGATGGCCTTTCTGCTGCTGTTAATTTCGTTTGTGCTGATCCTCATCATCCGCATATTAGGCCGGAAAAGGAGGGATGCGGCATGAATTTCACCCGTACCCGCCATACGGCCCGTTCCCAGCGGAACAATAAAATCGCAAACATCGCTTTTTACACTTTGGGCGCTCTGGTCATGCTGCTGATTTTCTGGCTGCTCTTCACCATTCTGAGCAAAGGTCTGCCTTCGCTGAGACCGGACTTCCTGATCAAGCAGCCGGAGGAAATCGATGCCGGAGGCGGCATTGGCCCGGTGCTGTTCAACTCCTTCTATATTCTGTTCATCTCTCTGCTGATTTCGATTCCGATCGGTATCGGAGCCGGGATTTATATGGCGGAATATGCGCCGGACAACCGCTTTACCGGCGCGCTGCGCATCTGCGTAGAGTCGTTGTCCTCGGTTCCTTCTATTGTATTCGGGCTGCTCGGCCTCGCCATCTTCGCCGAATACTTCAACGTGGGACTGACCATTCTCGGCGGGGGAGTCAGCCTGGCGCTGCTCAACCTGCCTATGCTGGCCCGGGTCACGGAAGAAGCGGTGCGCGCCGTTCCCGGAGAGATCCGTGAGGCCGGCTATGCCCTCGGGATGACCAAGTTCCATGTCATCCGCAAGGTGGTGTTGCCGGTAGCCATGCCGGCGATTGTGACGGGTGTCTGTCTTGTGGCCGGACGCGCCTTCGGCGAGTCGGCTGTTATTATTCTGACGGCGGGTCTCAGCACCTCGGGAGAGATGTGGGATTTCAATCTGTTCTCGCCGGGTGAGACGCTGGCAGTGCATCTGTGGTATGTGCAGTCTGAGGCCATCGTGGAGGATGCGCGGCAGATTGCCGACAAATCTGCGGCTGTGCTGGTGTTTGTAGTGCTGCTGATCAATTTTATGTTCCGCTTCCCGCTGTGGCTCGGACGTCGCCGGGGACGCTGAACAGCTGAAGTTATCTGTTTTTCTTGAACCGGGTGCCGTCCTTGATAAAGGGGCGGCACCCGGTTTAGTTTACGGAAAATATACAATTGCTTAAAATTGTTGATAATACTAAAATGAAAGAATTCCATACATGCTACAAATTTCGACAGTTCTCTAGTGGATCTATTGCGCATGGAAGGGCGCATGCTCTCGGCATTGCCTTGTAGCCGCCCGGAAGGCGAATCTATTGCATTTTCGAGACAATTTCATAATTCAAAACCCTTGCTAGGATTGGTTTTTTTGAGCATAGAAAAGGGAGTACCTCCCCAAATCTCGAAGATATAGGTGACCAAACCAACATCCGAGAATGAAAAGAGGTAATCCCCATGTATTCTATTCGGCAAGAAGAGCTGTTTTCCTTTGAGGATTTGTTGCTGATGCGACCGGAAGATAAATACAGTCAGATCTTTGAACACTTAAATCTCGCTCCGGTCTTGCACGCGCTTGGAAAAAAGAACAACCGTGGGCGGCCGGAAGAACTAAACGTACCCGCGATGATCTACTCGCTGCTCATCGCAAAAATGGAGGGCATCGAGTTTGTATCCGCGTTGGTCCGGCGACTTCGATTCAGCGAGGAATTTCGGGTGCAGTGCCGGTTCACCGGTTCCAACCGCATCCCGAGCGAAGCCTCGTACTCCCGTTTGATTCATGTGCTTGAGCAAACGGGCATGCTCGAGGACCTTCAGGATACTCTGGTGCTGTCCGCCCTGGAGGAAGAGTTCGTTACGGGTATGCATCTCGCTTTGGATTCCTCTATCGTTGAGGCTTGGGATAGCCTATTTAGCGAAGCTGCATCCAAACGCCGCGCGGCCCGCCGTGCTAAAAAGCCAAGTGATGCTCCGGTGGCTCAGCAGCTGCAGCTAGAACTCACCGAGCCCGAGTCCGAGCCTGTGGACGAGCGGCCCAAAAAACCCGTCTACCCGCCTGGACGTCCTTCTGCTGAAGAAAAGGAACGTCGGCGCAAGGAACGGGAAGCTTATGAAGAGAGCCTAGGACCGTTTGAGAAAACCATTGAACAGATGCTGCCCTACACGTACGATGAATTGCTTGCAGCATTACCCCGGCATGCCGCGCGTTGTGACAAGAAAAATGCGAAAGGTAGACTTACCAGTTATTACGGGTTCAAGGCAAATCTGCTGGTCGATGCGGACTGTCAGTATATTCTTAGTGGCTTATGGAGTTCGGCGAATTTGAATGACCAGCGCATGGCGGTTATCCTTCTCAAAGGCCTGCTCCTGAAGTTTCCTAGGTTAAACGTAAAGCATGTCTTGGGAGACAAAGGGTACGACAGCGCAGCCATCTACCAGTTGATTCATTCGTTAGGCGCCTATCCTACGATTCCAATGATTCACCACAAAGAGCCGCCCAAGGGAATGAACTCGGACTACAATCCCGTATGCTCACAGGGGCATACCTACCGCTACGACAGTTTTGATGCCAAGTACGAAACGCTGAAGTATACCCAGCCGAGCCAGTGCAAAGACTGTCCACTTTCCGGTTCCGGCTGCCAAAAGGTGTTTAAAATCCGCATACAAACGGATTTACGCAAGCACACCTATCCCGCAAGAGGTAGCGAGAGCTTTACAGAGCTGTACAAGAAGCGTACGGCAGTGGAGCGAGTTTTTGCATATCTTAAAGAGTATTTTGGCATGAAACGTACGCGTCACCGCGGCGTCCGGGCAAGAGTTGATTTCCAGCTCAGTACACTAGCTTACAATCTCAGCAAGTTTGCGCTAGACAAGTTAAACCAGCGGTTACGCAACTCCCAGCAAGTGGCCTGATTTTTTAAAAAATGACCTTAGATTTTGGCCGAGTCTTGCTATTCAGCAAACTGAATTATGAAATTGACTCTTTTCTGCAATTGTTTGAGCTAAAAATCCGGCTTGTTTCATTTCTGCTGTATTATCTGCAATAGAAAAATACGTTTCGTCCATTTTGAAGCCGAATCGGTAATTTCTACTGTATGAAATACAATAGAATGCGCATCGAGCGTCAATTTGAACGATTCTATTGCAGAGAATGCAATAGAATTGTTTATAACCCATTGATCAGCGTCTTGTTGCCTCCGACGACAAACAGCCTCCCCGAGGGGAGGCTGTCAGGTGACGTCCCGGGAGGGATGCAGCCTACGGCTGATTGCGAAGCGGGCCCTCCCGAAGCGAATGCTCCAACGAACCCGCGCCCGGGTTCTCATCCCCCGGACGCACAAACAGCCTCCCCGAAGGGAGGCTGCCAGGTGACGTCCCGGGAGGGATGCAGCCCGCAAGCGGCTGATTGCGAAGCGGGCCCTCCCGAAGCGAATGCTCCAACGAACCCGCCCCCGGGTTCTCATCCCCCGGACGCACAAACAGCCTCCCCGAAGGGAGGCTGCCAGGTGACGTCCCGGGAGGGATGCAGCCGGCAAGCGGCTGATTGCGAAGCGGAAGCTCCCGAAGCGAATGCTCCAACGAACCCGCGCCCGGGTTCTCATCCCCCGGACGCACAAACAGCCTCCCCGAAGGGAGGCTGCCAGGTGACGTCCCGGGAGGGATGCAGCCGGCAAGCGGCTGATTGCGAAGCGGAAGCTCCCGAAGCGAATGCTCCAACGAACCCGCCCCCGGGTTCTCATCCCCCGGACGCACAAACAGCCTCCCCGAAGGGAGGCTGTCAGGTGACGTCCCGGGAGGGATTCGAACCCCCGACCGTGCGCTTAGAAGGCGCATGCTCTATCCAGCTGAGCTACCGGGACATAAGAGCATTACTGAAAAGCAAGCAAAAATTATGTTACCATATGTAGATAACTTTTTCAACCTGTTTTTTTGAAACCGCAGTGGGATATGCTATAATCTACAATTGATCATGGTTCGGAGAAAAGGAGGTGCCCTCATTAATCATTCGAATTCCCCCGCCAAAGAGAATATCGTGCTGTTTCCGAAGACGCTGGATTACTACCAGATCCAGTTAACGGTAATGCTGGAGAGTGAACGTTACGGGGAAGCGATGGAACTGCTGCGGTTTTTGCTGCAATGCCAGGGCCAGGACGAGCGGCACTATCAGGAATGGCAGTCGCTGCTGGACTGGCTGGAGGCTGCCTTCCCCTATGCATCCCGTGACGCGGAGGGAGACAGGGAACCCTCCGGGAGTGAGCAGGATCTGAAGGAAGAGGACATGGCCCGGATTTTGGCCAAGTCGAAGCTTGAAGAGGATGCGGATTATCCTGACAAGCTGCTGAAGAAGGTCATGAACGAGCCTTTATCAGAGTCGACGATACTCGCGCTTGAGCAGCTGTCCTATCTGGAAGGGGGACAAGTTGACGAGGCGCTTATAGGCTGGCTGGAGCAGGCAGCGGTTCACCCGCTTTTGCAGTTCCGCACGCTGCAGACACTCCGCCGCCGGGGAGCGCAGGGCACCATCGGACTTAAGCGCGGAGGGGAAGTCGCAGATGTCGAGATTGAGAAGGTGCCGCTGACGAATGAAGAATTTCCGCCGCAGGTGGGCCAGGTGCTGGAGCGGGTGGCCGAACAGGCGGAAGTGCATGAGCCGACGCTGTATTATTTTGCACAGGAGCTGTGGGGTCAGTTCATGATGTCGGTCTACGGCTCAGCGGAGTACCGCAAGCTTCTGGAGGGAGAGGACGAGCAGCTGGATATCTGGGCCGGTGCGCTGCACCAGATGGTGTCCGAGAGCCTGAACGGAACGCGGCAGGAAGAGGAAACGCGGGCCATGTACGGAATCACGGGCAGCATGCGCTTTCAATTCGAGGGGGCTTACCGCTCTCTCAAAGGATTTGTAAAGAGTTCTCTACTTGATAAATGAAGTAATGTTGTATATAATATAATGGTTATTCTGTGCGTGAATTACGTGAATTTTTTTAAAGAAAACATGTAACCTATTTTTGGAGGGAAAAGTATAATATGAAAGCAACCTGGGAAAAAATAGAGAAGAACCTTGGAGTTCTAGAAGTCGAAGTAGGAGCAGAACGCGTAGCTGCAGCGCTCGACAAAGCTTTTAATAAAGTAGTGAAGAAAGCCAACGTGCCTGGTTTCCGCAAAGGCAAAGTGCCGCGGCCGATTTTTGAATCCCGTTTTGGTGTGGAAAGCCTGTACCAGGATGCCATCGACATTCTTCTTCCGGAAGCTTACGGTGAAGCGGTTGAAGAAACCGATATCTTCCCTGTAGACCGTCCTGAAGTGGATATTGAGCAATTTGCCAAAGGCCAGCCATTCATCTTCAAAGCTAAGGTAACCGTTAAGCCTGAAGTGGTACTGGGCCAGTACAAAGGTCTCGAAGTTCCGGCTCAGAAGGCTGAAATTACGGAAGATGAGCTGAACGCTGAATTGAAGCGTCTGCAGGAGCGTCATGCTGAGCTTGTTGTGGTTGATGACGAGCCCGCAGCTAACGGCGACATTGCTGTGATTGACTTTGACGGATCTGTGGATGGCGTGCAATTCGAAGGCGGCCAGGCAGAACGCCACTCCCTGGAGCTGGGAAGCAATTCCTTCATTCCAGGTTTTGAAGAGCAGGTTGTGGGCATGTCTACAGGAGACTTCAAGGATGTTGAAGTGACTTTCCCAGAGGCTTACCATGCTGAGAACCTTGCCGGCAAAGCGGCAGTATTCAAAGTAAAAGTACACGAAATCAAACGCAAACAGCTTCCTGAGCTGGACGACGAATTTGCGAAGGATGTAAGTGAATTCGATACGCTTGAAGAATACAAAGCAGATCTGAAAGCACAGCTCGAATCCCGCAAGCAGGAAGAACTCAAAGGCGCACGTGAAACTGCGGTAGTTGACGCAGCGGCAGCTAATGCCGAAGTTGAAATTCCTGATGCCATGATCGCAAGTGAAGTAGCCAACATGGTTCGTGATTTCGATAACCGTCTGCGCCAGCAGGGTATGAACATGGATATGTTCCTGAGCTTCTCCGGCCAGACCCGTGAAGATCTGGAGCTTCAGATGAAGGGCGATGCTGAAAAACGCGTCCGCAACAATCTGGTTCTGGAAGTTATCGCAAAGGCAGAGAACATTGAGGTTTCCGAAGAAGAAGTGAATGCAGAACTCGCTTCTATGGCTGAATCCTTCAAACGTACTCCTGAAGAAATCCGCAGCATTCTGGCAGCCAACGGTTCCCTGAGCAGCTTGAACGATGAAATTTCGCTGCGCAAGACCATTGATTTCCTCGTGGAGAACAGTGTAGAAGTTGAAGCTCCAGCTACACAAGAAGAAGCTGCACCAGAAGAAGCAAGCGCTGAATAATCCTTTTCGGAGGCTGGACTCCATCTAGAACGGCCAGATAGGCGGCCTCCATAAACATAGATAAGGCACGTAATTTCTTTACGTGCCTTATTTTTTATCGACGGAGAACGAATACGATACATAGTCACAGTCAGAGTGATTGGCATTATCATGGGATTTGCGCTATAATGGCAGGCACATGTACAATGCGATACGGTGCAGAAGTGAAAAAATGACATCGCGCCTTGAACGTGTTAAAATATTTCTGAAACGGAAAGACTAATCTGTACAGAGAAAAGAGGTTGGTGGCATGAGTCTGGTACCAATGGTTGTAGAATCAACAAGTCGGGGAGAACGGTCATACGATATCTATTCCAGATTGCTCAAGGATCGCATCATCTTCCTAAGCAGTGCGATTGACGATGATGTCGCCAATCTGGTCATTGCCCAATTGCTGTTCCTGGCAGCAGATGACCCCGAAAAAGACATTCACCTGTACCTCAACTCGCCCGGTGGTTCTGTGACAGCCGGCATGGGTATATATGATACGATGCAATACATCAAGCCGGATGTCTCGACGATCTGTGTGGGCATGGCGGCAAGCATGGGATCGCTGTTGCTTACGGCAGGGGCTCCAGGCAAAAGATACGCACTCGCCAACAGTGAAGTGATGATTCACCAACCGCTCGGCGGCGTTCAGGGGCAGGCATCCGATATCTGGATTCATACCGACTGGATTCTGAAAACGAGACAGAAGCTGAATCAAATATATGTAGATCGCACAGGTCAGCCCCTTGAAAAAATCGAACGGGACACAGACCGCGATAACTTCATGAGCGCGGAAGAAGCGAAGGAATACGGGCTGATTGACCAGGTGCTCTCTTCACCGATCAAATCTTAAAGGGGTGGTAAGATGTTTAAATTTAATGATGAAAAAGGGCAGCTGAAATGTTCCTTTTGCGGCAAATCCCAAGAGCAGGTTCGCAAGCTTGTAGCAGGACCTGGCGTTTATATATGTGATGAATGCATCGAGCTGTGCACGGAAATCGTGGAAGAGGAGCTCGGCCATGAGGAAGAGCTGGATCTGAAGGATATTCCGAAGCCGAAGGAAATCCGCGACATCCTTGATCAATACGTCATCGGCCAGGAGCAAGCGAAGAAATCGCTTTCCGTAGCCGTATACAATCACTACAAACGTGTCAACAGCCAGAGCAAGATCGAAGATGTGGAGCTGACGAAGAGCAACATTCTGCTTCTCGGTCCAACCGGCTCCGGTAAAACACTCTTGGCGCAGACCATGGCGAAGATTATTAACGTTCCTTTTGCCATCGCAGATGCCACTTCCCTTACGGAAGCGGGGTATGTGGGTGAGGATGTAGAGAACATCCTGCTGAAGCTGATTCAGGCTGCTGATTATGATGTGGAAAAAGCAGAACGCGGCATTATCTATATTGATGAAATTGACAAAGTAGCCCGCAAATCCGAGAATCCGTCCATTACACGTGACGTTTCCGGTGAAGGCGTGCAGCAGGCTCTGCTGAAGATTCTTGAAGGCACTGTAGCTTCTGTACCTCCACAAGGCGGACGCAAGCATCCGCATCAGGAATTCATTCAGATCGACACCACGAATATTCTGTTTATCGTCGGCGGGGCTTTTGACGGCCTGGAACAAATGATCAAACGCCGTATCGGCAAAAAGGTCATCGGTTTCAATGCGGCAGTAGAAGGACAGAAGGACCTGAAGACTGGCGAATATCTGTCCATGGTATTGCCGGAAGACCTGCTCAAGTTCGGTCTGATCCCCGAGTTTGTCGGCCGTTTGCCGGTCATCTCGACACTGGAGCCGCTTGATGAGAATACGCTGGTCCGGATTCTGTCGGAACCGAAGAATGCACTCACCAAGCAGTATATCAAGCTGCTGGAAATGGACAATGTAGCGCTGAAGTTTGAGCCGCTCGCTCTTGAGGCCATTGCCAAGGAAGCCATCAAACGCAACACGGGTGCCCGTGGCTTGCGTGCCATTATTGAGAGCATTATGCTCGATGTAATGTATGAGGTGCCTTCACGTGATGACATCAAAGACTGTGTCATTACGGAACAGGTGGTGCAGGAGAAGTCCCTGCCTGAACTTAGCCTGAAGAAAGACAAGAAAAAAGAGGAAAGCGCCTAAGAGCCCTTTCCTTCACCATACAGTCATTAACAATACAAGTCATTGTCTCCACCTTACAACCGCCTGTATGGCGCGGGGAGGGTGGAGCTTTGATCGTTATGGGGGAGAAAACCATGTTCTTGAGACACCAGACCCGTCCCGTCAATGTTGGCGGGGTTATTATTGGGGGAAACAACGAGGTTGCTATTCAAAGCATGTGTACAACCAAAACAGCTGATGTCGAAGCAACGGTAGCCGAGATCCTGCGGCTGGAAGAAGCGGGCTGTCAGCTTGTACGCGTGACGGTCAACAATGAAGAAGCGGCAGCAGCTATTAAGGAGATTAAGGCGCGGATTCATATTCCGCTGGTGGCGGATATTCATTTTAATTATAAGCTGGCTTTGCTGGCGATAGAGAACGGCATCGACAAGGTGCGCATCAATCCGGGCAATATTGGGCGCCGGGACAAGGTGGAAGCAGTCGTCAAAGCCTGTAAGGAAAAAGGCATTCCGATCCGTATCGGCGTCAATGCCGGTTCTCTGGAGAGCCATCTCCTGGAGAAATACGGCTATCCGACCCCGGAAGCCATGGTAGAGAGCGCTCTGTACCATATCGGAATTTTGGAAGAACTCGATTTCCATGATATCATCGTATCCCTCAAAGCCTCTGATGTCCCTATGGCCATCGAAGCCTACCGCAAGGCCGCGGAAGTGATTCCCTACCCGCTGCACCTGGGGATTACCGAATCCGGCACGCTGTTTGCCGGTACAGTGAAGAGCTCGGCCGGGATCGGTGCGCTGCTCTCGATGGGCATCGGCAGCACCGTGCGGATCTCGCTCAGTGCGGATCCGGTGGAAGAGGTAAAGGTGGCCCGTGAGCTGCTGAAGACCTTCGGTCTGATTTCTAACGCGCCTACGCTGATTTCCTGCCCGACCTGCGGACGGCTGGATATTGACCTCTTCTCCATCGCTAATGAAGTGGAAGAGTATATCTCTAACCTGAAGGTGCCGATCAAGGTATCCGTGCTGGGCTGCGCGGTTAACGGCCCGGGTGAGGCGCGTGAAGCCGACATAGGTATTGCCGGTGCGCGCGGGGAAGGTCTGCTGTTCCGTTACGGCCAGATGATCCGCAAGGTGCCTGAAGCCGAACTTGTCTCCGAGCTGAAGAAGGAGATTGATGCGATCGTTGTTCATTTTGAAGCCACCGGCGAAATTCCGGGCCGCAAGCATGCAGGGCTGGCACCGGCGGTGCAATCAGGCAACACAGAGCAATAATTCCCGAGAGTGAAGCGGAATCCGGAGTTCTGTAAGCTATTATAAGATCTTAAGCGGACGTCCCGTCCTCCCGCCGGATAACCGGCAGGAGAGCGGGGCGTTTTATTTTATCATTTACCGGACAGCCCCCCAGCCCCCCTTGAGGTGTATCCGCCTGATTCAGCTCAGTCATAACGATGACTCTGTCTGCTAAGTATTTCCGTTTGCATAATTCTGTATGCAGGCGTTTACGAATGACCGAAAAGGCTATACTACCTAGTAGTAGCCAAATACAGGACAGGTAGACTGAAGCGAACAGGAGGATGACCTATGGAATTAAGTATATTGCTGATGATCGTGCAGCTCTTTTTCGCGCTGGTCATCGGCGTTTATTTTTGGAATCTGCTGCGGGGACAGAAGACCAATAAAACGGCGGTGGACCGGGAGTCGCGCAAGGAGCTGGACAAGCTGCGCAAAATGCGGATGATCTCCCTGACCAAGCCGCTGTCTGAGAAGACGCGTCCGGCTTCCATTGGAGATATCGTGGGGCAAAAGGACGGGCTGCGCGCCCTGAAAGCGGCACTGTGCAGTGCCAACCCGCAGCATGTCATTATTTACGGGCCGCCTGGTGTCGGCAAGACGGCGGCTGCGCGCGTGGTAATGGAGGAAGCCAAAAAAAATGGGCTCTCCCCCTTCAAAAGCGATGCGAAATTTACGGAGATTGATGCCACCACCGCCCGTTTTGACGAACGCGGCATTGCCGATCCGCTGATTGGCTCCGTGCATGACCCGATCTATCAGGGAGCAGGGGCAATGGGCGTGGCCGGTGTGCCGCAGCCGAAGCCGGGGGCGGTAACCAAGGCGCATGGCGGCATTCTTTTTCTGGACGAGATTGGAGAGCTGCATCCGATTCAGATGAATAAGCTGCTGAAGGTGCTGGAGGACCGTAAAGTGCTGCTGGAGAGTGCGTACTACAACTCCGAGGACAGCAATACACCTGCGTATATTCACGATATTTTTCAAAATGGCCTGCCGGCCGATTTCCGGCTGGTGGGTGCCACCACGCGTTCGCCGGAGGAAATTTCACCGGCACTGCGTTCCCGCTGTATGGAAATCTATTTCCGGCCGCTGCTGCCGGAGGAGATTGCCGTCATCGGGCGCGATGCGGTCCAGAAGATCGGGCTGAAGCCCAGTCCCGAAGCCATTGAAGTGGTGCAGCAATACGCTACCAATGGCCGCGAGGCAGTCAACATGATCCAATTGGCAGCGGGACTTGCATTAACTGAAGGACGGGATACCCTGAGTGCAGCTGAAGTCGAGTGGGTAGCCAGCAGCAGCCAGCTGCCCATGCGCACTGAGCGCAAGATTCCGTCTTCCCCGCAGATTGGCCTGGTCAATGGACTGGCCGTATATGGTCCGGGCATGGGGACGCTGCTTGAGATTGAGGTTTCTGCCGCACCTGCCAAAAGCGGGCAGGGAAGGCTTAATGTGACCGGAGTGGTGGACGAAGAAGAGACCCGCGGCGGCTCGCGAACGATTCGGCGCAAGAGCATGGCCAAAGGCTCGCTCGAAAATGTGCTGACAGTCCTCCGGGCCATGAACCTGGAGCCGGACCGCTATGATCTGCATGTGAACTTCCCGGGGGGAACGCCGATAGACGGCCCTTCCGCCGGGGTGGCAATGGCGGTGGCCATCGTCTCTGCCATCCGGCATCTGCCGGTGGATAACACCGTAGCCATTACCGGAGAGATCGGCATTCACGGACGGGTGAAGCCGGTAGGCGGCGTAATTGCCAAAGTGGAGGCAGCCTTCCAGGCAGGGGCCACCACGGTATTGATTCCCAAAGAGAACTGGCAGTCGCTGTTCGCCGATCTGGCCCCGCTGCAGGTGATTCCGATGGAAACGGTGGAGGAAGTGTTCCGGCATCTGTTCGGCGCTGAAACTGCAGATGTGCGCCTGCCGGCCGTATCCGGCGAGACCTTCTCGGCGGCTCCTTCGCTGCTGAAAGCGGATGCCAGCGGCGACAGCGCAACGGGTTGATTCAAGCTTGAAGGCGCTTAGCCATCTGCTGCTCCACGTTTCCTTTTATGATCAGCAGCTGTAATATCCCGGCAGGCTTCCGGCACACCATTTGGTTGTGTCTCGGAGGCCTGTTTTTGCATTAGGAGCGTGCAGACATATTCCGGGAATAAGCAGCGAATAATAAAACAGGTCTGGCAGAGCGGATTATATGGACTGAAAGCAGCAGGAGGGCTTGGCCTGTTGGTGTTTTGAAGCCGCTTTTGTTAGAATGAAGCATATGACACTACTTGAGAACCATGGGAGGTGCGAAAGCGATGATACAAAGCAAATCCAAAGGTCGTCGTTTTCCTTTATTGCCGCTTAGAGGTCTTCTTGTATATCCCAGCATGGTTCTTCACCTGGATGTGGGACGCGAGAAGTCAGTTCGGGCGCTGGAAAAAGCTATGGTTGAAGATAACCTGATTCTCCTCTGCTCCCAGTCGGAAGTGAATATCGAGGAGCCGGGACAAGAAGATATTTTTCGGGTCGGCACGGTCGCCAATGTGCGTCAGATGCTCAAGCTTCCCAACGGAACGATCCGTGTGCTTGTGGAAGGCGTGGAACGGGCCGAAATTATTAACTATACGGACAACGAGGAGTATTACGAGGTGATGGCGCGTGTGCTGCCTGAGGAAGAGGATGTGGACCAGCAGAGCGATGCCTTGATGCGCACCGTGCTGAACCAGTTCGAGCATTACATCAGCCTCTCCAAAAAAGTCACTCCCGAAACGCTCGCCGCCGTATCGGATATCGAGGAGCCGGGCCGGCTGGCCGACGTCATTACGAGCCATTTGGCGCTGAAGATCAAGGATAAGCAGGAGATCCTGGAGACCATCGATGTCAGCAAACGTCTGGAGAAGCTGCTGGATATCCTCAACAATGAGCGTGAGGTGCTGGAACTCGAACGCAAGATCAACCAGCGGGTGAAGAAGCAGATGGAGAAGACGCAGAAAGAGTATTATCTCCGTGAGCAAATGAAAGCGATCCAGAAGGAGCTTGGCGACAAGGAAGGCCGGGCCGGCGAAGCCGATGAGCTGCGCACCCTGATGGAAGAGAAGGAACTGCCTGAACGCGTAAAGGAAAAGATTGAGAAAGAGATCGACCGGCTCGAAAAAATGCCGGCAAGCTCGGCTGAAGGCGGCGTGATCCGCAATTATGTCGATATGCTGCTGAGTCTGCCGTGGACCGAGTCTACCGAAGATGACCTGGATATCCTGAAGGCAGAGCAGGTGCTGGATGCGGACCATTATGGTCTGGAGAAGCCCAAGGAGCGTGTGCTGGAGTATCTTGCAGTGCAGAAGCTGGTCAAGAAGCTGAAGGGGCCGATTCTCTGTCTGGTAGGTCCTCCGGGCGTCGGCAAAACCTCGCTCGCGCGCTCCATCGCCCGTTCGCTGAACCGCAAGTTCGTGCGTATCTCGCTGGGCGGCGTGCGTGACGAAGCTGAGATCCGCGGCCACCGCCGCACCTATGTAGGTGCTATGCCCGGCCGGATCATCCAGGGGATGAAGACCGCAGGGAGCATCAATCCGGTGTTCCTGCTGGATGAGATCGACAAGATGGCGGCGGATTTCCGGGGCGACCCGTCGGCTGCGCTGCTGGAAGTGCTGGACCCCGAACAGAACAACACGTTCAGCGACCATTTCGTCGAGCTGCCGTTTGACCTCTCGAACGTCATGTTCGTGACAACGGCAAATACCGTGCATAACATTCCGCGTCCCCTGTTGGACCGGATGGAGATGCTGTTCATTCCCGGCTATACGGAGCTGGAGAAGCTGCAGATTGCCAGCCGCTACCTGCTGCCGAAGCAGCGCAAGAACCACGGGCTGGAGGAAGGGCAGCTGTCCATTGAAGACGATACCCTGCTCAAAATTGTCCGCGAGTATACCCGGGAATCCGGGGTGCGCAATCTGGAACAGCAGATCGCGGCGCTGTGCCGCAAGGCCGCGAAGATTATCGTATCGGGCGAGAAGGAGCAGGTAAGTATCCTTCCCGCTGAGGTCAAGGATTACCTTGGCGCTTCGAAGTACCGCTACGGAATGGCGGAGCTGGAGGATCAGATCGGCACAGTTACCGGACTGGCCTGGACGGAAGTGGGCGGCGATACGCTGCTCATCGAAGTGACAGTGGTCCAGGGAACCGGCAAGCTGATCCTGACGGGTCAACTGGGCGACGTGATGAAGGAATCGGCACAGGCCGCCTTCAGCTATACCCGTTCGAAGGCCGAGGAACTGGGACTGGCACCCGATTTTTATGAAAAGAACGATATTCACATCCACATTCCCGAAGGCGCCATTCCAAAGGACGGACCGTCTGCAGGAATTACGATTGCAACTGCGCTGATCTCTGCACTTACGAAACGTTATGTCTCGAAGGATGTGGCGATGACCGGCGAGATAACGCTGCGCGGCCGGGTCCTGCCGATTGGCGGACTGAAGGAGAAGTCGCTTGCCGCCCACCGGGCCGGATACAAAAAAATCCTGCTGCCAAAGGACAACGAGCGCGACTTGAAGGACATCCCGGAGAGCGTCCGCAGCGATGTGGAGTTCGTGCCGGTTTCCCATATGGATCAGGTGCTGAAGCATGCACTGGTCGAACATCATAACGAAATCAGCAGTGAAGCGCCGAGTAGTGTGCATTAGAAAGGAAGTCCTATGAAAGTTAACAATGCCGAATTCATCATCAGCGCCGTAGGCCCTGATCAATACCCTGTTGACGCCTTGCCGGAGATTGCTCTGGCAGGGCGCTCCAACGTCGGGAAGTCTTCTCTGATCAACCGGATGATCAACCGCAAGAATCTGGCCCGTACCAGCTCCACACCGGGCAAAACGCAGCATATGAACTATTACCGGGTCAATGAAAGCATGTATTTTGTCGACTTCCCGGGCTACGGCTATGCGAAGGTGTCCAAAACCCAACGCGCCTCCTGGGGCAAAATGGTCGAGAAATATCTGGCCGAGCGCGATACTCTGAAGCTGGTCCTGCTCATTGTGGATCTCCGCCACCCGCCTACGGGCAATGACAAGATGATGTTCGACTGGCTGAAGCATTACGATCTGCCCCTGTGTGTTGTGGCTACCAAAGCGGACAAGATTCCCAAAACCCGCTGGCCGAAGCACATCAAGATTATGAAGCAGGAGCTGGGCGTGCTGCCGGGCGATAACTTCATTTCCTTTTCCTCCGAGATCGGTCTCGGCAGAGATGAATTATGGGAGCTGATTGAGCGTTATAATCAAGCTTCCGAAGAAGAGCCGGTCCTAGAGCCGGAGATTGAAGATGCTGGAAATAAAGCGCAGCCGGAAGATCCTTCCGAAGCTTAAATGGTAACCCGGTGATGCGTATTCCATAGGATCAGCGCGTATTACTCACAGAATAGTGAGGAATACATATGTATTCCGCAGCTCTTATCCTTTTCTCCCGTTATAAGATGAATTATCGGTCTATATCCTGTTCCCCCTGATGAGAAAACCTGCTGCTCTTCATTGTATAATCATGCTAAAGGCTGTTACAAAGAATTGAGGGATGGTCATGGCTCAGAGATTGGCAACAGAATATGTGAAGGCGACTTTGCAAATGACGGAATTTCAAATGAAACAGTTTCTGCTTACAGCCGATACCTGCTTTATCAGCCACCGGGTGAAAATTCTGGGCGGCGGGGAACAGGAAATCGTCCTGGAGGAAGCGGGAGGCGAGGAGGTTCATTTGTCCTTCCAGCAAAGAGGCAGCATCTACGTATGTACCTTGTCCTGCCGAATTGTGAACCCGCATCTGAATAACGCAATCCGCAAGCTGTTCGTCACCTACAAGGGAACCGGAACGGTAAATCGAATATATCAAGGCCTCACCATGGTGTATGTATACGAGAACGGCTCGGTCCGCAGAATCTCTGAGGTTACGCCGCTGGGCAGCAAGCTGGTCTATCAGCACAGGCATTCGCTTGCCGAAATGCTGCGTCTCTACAAGTCCGATGCGGTTGAGCAGGAGATTGAGAGCTTGCGTGTCAACATCGACCGTCTGCTTGATCAGCGTAACGGGGTATGCCGGAATGAGGAGATTCAAGAGATTGACAGGAGCCTTGCCGAGGTCACCCGGAAGCTGTTCGAGCTGGAAGCCTAGCAGGGCATACTATTTAAAAATTTAGCAATCATTTCCTAGCGAAATGGTTGTATTTTTTTTAGAAAATCTATAAATATACGCTAGAGAGGGACCGATAAAAAGCATATGATAGATATCCATAGTCACATTCTACCCTTCATGGACGACGGGGCTGCCGATTGGGACGCGGCTCTTGCTATGGCTCAGGCTGCCGGGAAGGATGGAATTTCCGCTGTTGTCGCCACACCTCATCATGCCAACGGAGTCTATTTGAACCCCGCTCCGAATATAGGACAAGCTGTGGAGCAGCTGAATCAGAGACTCCGGCAGGCCGGTCTTCCGCTGCAGGTGCTTCCCGGCCAGGAAATCCGCATTTATAGTGATCTGCTGAATGATCTGGAGCAGGGCCAGCTTCTGACGCTTGCAGGTTCACGGTATATTTTGCTGGAAATGCCTTCTTCCCGGGTACCGCGTTCAATGGAAGAGACCTGCCATGAACTGCTGATTCAAGGCTTTGTGCCCGTAATTGCCCATCCGGAGCGCAATGCCGAGGTAGCTGTCGATCCTTCCAAGTTGACAAGATTAATAGAGCTGGGCGCACTGGGCCAGCTTACTGCCCAGAGCCTGGCCGGAACATTCGGAAGCAAGCTGCAGAAGCTGTCACTGGACCTGTGCCGCAGGAATGCTGTACATGTGATTGCCTCGGACGCCCATGACAATCAGTATCGTCCTTTTGGTCTGAGTGAGGCATACGGGGTTTTGACCAAAGAATTAGGAACGACAGCATCCGATCTTTTTCGTCAAAATGCGCTAAGAATCGTTAATAATGAAGAGATTATTCGAGCAGATTATCTACAATCTCACAAAAAACTTCATAGATTGTTCGGATTTTTTTCTCGTAAAGGGTGACCTCGCGTCCTATTGATGGTAGAATGGGTATTACTGGTTTATTGTTATTTTTTATCAGAGTAGTGTAGTCATAGGGTTTCGGCTCTATCTATGCTAGAGTAGTACTAGAAATATAAATACATACAAAGAGGTGGATGAAAAGTGTCTTTGAAGAAAAAGTTAGCAGTATCAACATTAGCAGCAAGCATGACAGCAGCATCCTTTGCAGGTTTTCCGTTCAGCAGTACTGGTCTGGCTCAACATCTTGGACTGGTTGGAACCGCTGCAGCGGCTGAAGTTGGCCATCAGACCGTTAAGGACAAGATTACGACTATTTACAAAAACTTGACCGTAACAGAAGCAACATATTTGAAAAACTATTCAGATGAAGTTGCTGTACTTAGTCAACCGAAGTTCGAGGAAATCTTCCATCCGGTTCTTAAGAATATTAAACTGACTGATACAGAAAAAGCTACTTCTTTGAAATTGTTCAAAAGCGTTTCCAGTGTAGTATACGATGTGTATGCAAATGATTTCGATGTGCTTAAGGGTATCCGTTATGATGAGGCCAACGTTGCTTTGTTCAACTCTATTGCAGACCAGGCCAAAGTTCCAAATCTCAGCTTCGACGACATTCTGGATTTCTTCTTCGCTACTAACGGCGTGGAAGCAGAACTTCGCACTTTGCTGGCAAACAAATCCGGCGCAGACCTGGTCAACCTTGCTGATCCTGTTTACCAGAAGACTCTGGTGAAGGATGCTGTCTACAAGGTTCTCGATCGTAAGATTGGTACTGGCGCGTTAACTGTTAGTCAAGCATTTGCTAATTTGAACATTTCTGCTGATGATCTCGTACAGACCTTCGTTAATGTGAATACAGAAATTAAATCTTCCAGAAAAGCAGCACAATCACTTGCTTCGGCCTATCTTCGTGCTTATCCGTTGACTACTACTAACCCTGGAAGTGGTAGTGGTAGTGGTGGCGGCGGTGGCGGCACTGCTGTAGTAGTCACTAACCCAACTGCTACTCCTGGAATCTATGATGTTTCCAAATTGGTTAGCATTGTCGGCGACAAAGCAACCCTGAAGCTGGTTGACGCTGATGTGATCAAGGCATTTGACGCATTGCTGGCCGCGAACCCTGGCAAGACTGGTCTTACCCTTACTCTGAACTTGGGGACTGTCAACGCTAAGGTAATAGAAGTTCCACTGTCCAAAGTGATCATTGAAGCCGCCAAAGCAAAAGGCATTGCTAATATCGCAGTAACTTTCAACGGGCTGACAGTTACAATTCCGGTATCCCAGTTCAGTGATGCAGTAACACTGACAGTTACGAATGAAGATGACGCAACAGTAACTTCTCTGACAAGCCTGAAGCTGGCTTCGAAAGTGTACAGTTTCGATCTGACAGTAGGCGGCGTGAAGACATCAACCTTCAAACAGCCATTGACTATTAAGCTTCCTTTGGCTAATACAACAGGCCTGGATAAGGAATTGCTCTCCGTGTCGAAGGTGGTCTACAAAACTCTCGAATTCCATGGCGGCGTAGTTGATGGTGACTATATCGTTGAACCGCGCGATACCTTCTCAACTTATGCAGTCGTTGAGAACAAAGTGAACTTCAACGACGTTGCAAGCGTACAAGCATGGGCTGGAAGACAAATTCAAGTTGTAGCCGCTAAAGGCGCAATTGAAGGTGTTGGCGCAAGCAAGTTCGCTCCGAAGAGCAATGTTACCCGCGCTGAATTCTCCAAGATGCTGATCCGTGCGCTGAACCTGGAGAACAGCACAGCTACTGAAAGCTTCGGCGATGTTGCCTCCACAGCCTGGTACGCTCCTTATGTAGCCGTTGCTGCTGAGAAGGGCATCGTTACGGGCCGCAGTGCTTCCCAGTTCGATCCAAACGCAACCATCACCCGTGCTGAAATGGCAACGATGATTGCCCGTGCGGTTAAGACTGTTAACCCGCAAGCAACTGCAGGAGATGCTTCGTCGTTGACTAAATTCGCGGATGCTGCGAAAATCGCCGCTTCCCTGAAAGATGGAGTAGCCTTTGCAGCTAGCCATAACCTTGTTATCGGCAATGCCGGCAAGTTCAACCCGAACAACACAGCAACCCGTGCAGAAGCAGCTGTAATCATCTACCGTACCATCAACTTCAAGTAAAAGTTTTTATTATAAGCAAGTGGAGAGCCTCCTCTCGTCTCGGTGAGAGGAGGCACTTTTTTAGCTTATATACATTGAACTTGCGAACTCATATTCAAGATTCACGAGTTCACTGTGTATAGGATGAATATTACAGAAACAGCTTGGAGGGAAATTCACTTGTCAGCACAAGAATTGGATCTTCGCGATTATTTCCAGATCGTCAGGAAGAGACTGTGGATGATTGTAAGCATTGTGGTTGCGGTTTGTATTCTTGCCGGAGTATACAGCCTATATATTAAGAATCCGGTGTATGAAGCCTCCACCAAGATTATCGTTAATCAGACGCCTACACAGTCTACTGTGGCACAGCTTGACCTTAATCAGATCAATACCAATATTCAGTTAATTAATACGTACAAGGAAATTATCAAAACACCCGCTATTCTGGATGTCGTAGCCAAGAACTATCCGCAATTCAATCTTACTGCGGAAGATCTGCTCAAGAAGGTTAATGTGAGTTCTGTAAATAATACGCAGGTGATGACACTTGTCGTTCGAGATAATTCGTACCAGAGAGCTGCAGAAATCGTGAATGCCATTTCACTTGTGTTCAAGCAGGAGATTCCGTCCCTGTTCAATGTGCAGAACGTATCCATCCTGAATGAGGCTAAGGTTGATCCGCCGGTTGCGCCGGGACCTGTTGAGCCTAACGTTGTAATGAATCTGGCAATTGCTTTTATCGTTTCATTGATGATTGGTCTGGGCATCGCCTTCCTGCTGGAATACCTGGATGACACCTTGAAGACCGAAGAGGATATCGAGAAATATCTGGGTCTGCCTACGATCGCCATGATCACCAGACTGGGGCAAGAGGAAACGAAGTCCACAGAATTACAGGCCCAGAAGCTGACCAGAAAGGCAGGAGAACTCGAACATGTCACAGCAGCCAAGTAAACAACGCCATCTCATTACCGTGACCAATCCGCGTTCGCCTGTATCGGAAGCTTTTCGCGCTCTGCGGACGAACATTGATTTCTCTTCCGTAGACGAGCAGATCCAGATCATTATGGTTACCTCCTCCGGCCCTGAAGAAGGAAAGTCTACGGTTACGGCCAACCTTGCGGCAGCTTATGCCCAAGCGGACAAAAAAGTTTTGCTGATTGATGGGGATTTGCGCAAGCCTACAGCTCACAAAACATTTTCGTTAAGCAACCGTGCTGGACTGTCTTCGCTGCTGTCGCAGCAGGCTGATCTGGAGGATGTCGTTCAGGATTCAGGTGTAGCTAATCTCTCCATCATGACTTCAGGTCCAATTCCCCCAAATCCGGCAGAAATGATGGCCTCCAACCGGATGAGTGCTGTGCTGCAGGAGCTGCGCCAGCGCTACGATATGATTTTGTTCGATACTCCGCCCCTTTTGGCTGTCACAGATGCACAAATTATCGCCTCCAAGAGTGACGGAGTCATTATGGTGGTCAGCTATGGCAAAGTGAAGCGGGATATCGCAGCCAAGGCCAAGGCTAACCTTGACCGTGTTGGTGCGAAGATGCTGGGAGTCGTACTGAACAATGTGAAGCGCAAAGCCAGTGAAGGTTATTATTACTACTACTACGGGAATTAAGTTGTTTAGAGAAAAATGTTATTTTTGGAGGCACTGAAAATGACAGCGAAAACCAGAGTTTATTTATTATTCCTCATTGACCTTGCGATCATCTGGTTCAGTATCGTGACTTCTTATATGTTCCGGTTTTCCAAGGGCATACCTGACGAATATACGCTTCAGATGCTGGTGTTCGGTCTTATTGCGACAGTAACCTTTGGAGGCAGTCTGATCTATTTTGGCTTGTACCGCAGATTATGGCAGTATGCCAGCATTGATGAGATCATTTCTGTATTCAAAGCGATCGTTGTAGGAGCTGTTCTTTCCTTTGTGGCGGCATTTATCATTTTGCCGGAACGGGTCCCCCTCAGCATTGAGGTGCGCGCGATGGAAACGATCCTGCTCCTGGTGGGCGGAGTCCGCTTCTGCTGGAGAGTGTTCCGCAATGATCGTATTAACTCCAAGGATACAGAGACTCATACCCTGATTGTGGGTGCCGGTGACTGCGGAATACTGATCGCCCGGGAAATGATGGGTCCATCGTTTGCGCATACGCGAATTGTTGGCTTCATTGATGACAGTGCAGATAAATACCATCTGTCTATCTTGGGGGTACCCGTTCTCGGCAACCGTTATGATATTCCCCGGCTTGTGAAGGAACTCGAAATTCATGAGATTATTATCGCTATGCCTTCTGTATCCCGAACGGAAATCTCTGAGATTATTAACCTGGCGAAGGCCACCGGGGCCAAGCTGAAGATCATTCCTGCACTTAATGACTTGATTGCCGGCAAAATTTCGGTAAAAAAGCTGCGTGATGTCAGCGTAGAAGATTTGCTCGGACGCGAACCGATTGTGGCTGACATGAACAGCATTCTCGGGTATGTACATAACAAGACGGTATTAGTCACCGGAGCCGGAGGTTCGATTGGCTCTGAGCTATGCCGTCAGATCTCCCCTTTTGCCCCAGACAAGCTGTTAATTCTCGGACACGGCGAAAATAGCATTTACACGATAGAGATGGAATTGCGCAAGAGCTTCCCGGATCTGAACATTGTTACCGTAATTGCGGATGTTCAGGACCGCACGCGGATGATGGAAGTATTCCAGAGTCACAGCCCGCATGTAGTCTTTCATGCGGCAGCGCATAAGCACGTTCCTCTGATGGAACGTAATCCCTCCGAGGCCATTAAGAACAATGTCTTCGGGACCCGCAATGTAGCTGACTGTGCTGACAAATATGGAGCGGAACGGTTCGTGTTGATCTCCTCTGACAAAGCCGTAAATCCAACCAGTGTGATGGGAGCCACCAAACGTATCGCAGAAATGTATGTCCAGAGCCTCAATACCTCCAGCCCAACCAAATTCTCAGCAGTACGTTTCGGGAATGTCTTGGGCAGCCGGGGAAGCGTCATTCCCGCCTTCAAACAGCAGATCGCTGCGGGCGGACCGGTTACCGTAACCCATCCCGAGATGGTACGCTATTTTATGACGATTCCGGAAGCGGTCCAGCTGGTCATCCAATCCGGATCATTCGCAAATGGCGGAGAAGTCTTTGTACTGGATATGGGCCAACCAGTGAGGATTCTGACCTTAGCCGAGGACCTGATTACCTTGTCCGGCTATGAGCCTTACAAGGATATTGAGATTACCTTCTCCGGAATACGGGAAGGTGAGAAGCTGTACGAAGAACTGCTGACAGCCGAGGAGAATCTGGGTTCCACCCGGCATAACCGGATCTTCATCGGCAGACCCAACGTCCTTAGCCAGAATCAGCTGGAGCTGGAGTTCAAACGCCTGGAACGTGTATTATCCGAAGACGGAGACGCTATTCGTGAAGTCATTAACCAGATTGTGCCGATGCAGCCGGTAGCTCAAGCTGCGATTAGCTAATTCATTCCTATGGAGGTACCTGAAGTGTTCAACAAAAGATGGAAGAAAGTATTGTTCTGGACGCTGTCGGTGATTGTCGTGTTAGGAGTTGCGGGCCTGTTCGCTGCCAACTATGCAGTAGATAAGTTAATGAGTTCGATGGCTGACGGCTTCAACGTAGAAGCAGACGAGACTACCAGTAATGCAACCCAAGGAGAAATTGTTGAACCTCCTGTAGCTGCGGGGGACGCAACTGCGGAGCCAACGGCCTCAGCAGCACCAGGATCGAAAGTAGAGCCAACATCGAATGTAGAGCCAACAACCGCGGTATCACCTTCGAGTACTCCGGCTTCAGAGGGTGCCGGTGATAAAAAGGCGGATAATGATGGACAAACGGCTGCTAGTACAAAGAATCCAACAAGTGCTTCCGCTACTGATAAAGGACCTGCTAAAAACGGTTACACCGCCCAGGTTTCAACCGATAAAGCAAAGGAGATTCAAGAAAGTGTAACGGTTAAAGATAAGGCAGATGTGGCTGCAATTGTAATGGGCCAACTAAGCCTCTCAGATATCAAACGGCTTCAAGAGTTAGCCAAAGGTGGCTTAACAGTAGAAGAGAAACGAGAAGCCCGCAGTATTATTCTTAGTAAGGTTTCAGAAGAACAATATAATGAGCTTTCACAGGTCGCTAAAAAATATGGTGTTAGTCAAGGGAAAACACGTGACGAGATTCTTGCTTCAGAAGAAGCCAATGCCAAAGAAGAACAATTGAAAAATGAACAACAAGCTCAAAAGGAAGGAAGTGAATGATTGTGTCTAAAGCGAAATTTCCCGCTGTAGCATTGATGCTGCTGATGTTGATTGGGATAGCTCCACTAACTGCATCCGCTCCATTGTCTGCATCAGCATCTACAGTTACGGATTCGATCAAAGTTCCCACTATGAACGTGAAGATGGTCTTTGACGGAGTGACCATACAGCCGCCTGCCGGACAATATGTATTTATGTATAACAATACAACTTATGTACCTCTGCGCTTTATGTCCTACGCCTTGCAGAAGAGTGTGAGCTGGGACGCCAAGAATGTAAAAGTTACAGTGGCTGAACCAAGCAGTTCTGAATTGGTAGTGATCAAGGAGTACTTAATGAATGCCGGAAATGGGAGTGGCGCAGCTACTGCAAGCAAAAACATCGTACTCGGAAAAGTAAAAGCCAGCTACGTATTTAGTGGTTCCGCTAAGGCTGTTCCTTCCGGTCAAGGCAGCTATTTACTGAATGGATCGTTATACGTCCCCCTTCGCTTTTTATCGGAATCTGTAGGGAATTCCATTAGCTGGGATCAAAAAAATAAGACCATTACAGCTGCTTCCAAATCTTATCAAGAGCAATCGCCTGGGAGTGCTAATGGAACAGGCCAAGGTAATGTCTCTGCTCCAGGAGCAACAGCGAATCCTACAGCTACCTCTAAGCCAAATGCGACATCCACACCAGTTGCTTCGGCTGCACCCGGTGCTGCGGGAGGAGCCACAGGCGGTGGATCTTCCAATGGTAAGGTATCTTATGAGGCTATCACCAGTGAAACTGAAGATAGGTTGAATGCATTGAAATCCGAAGCCCAATCCTCACTCGGCGGTCTTGCTCTTGAATACTTTGCAGCAACAGATGATGCCACAAGGAATGCACTAAAAGCCAAAGGTAAGGAACAACTCGCCTCATTTACTTCCAGCTTTAATAGTATAGTAGCTGATGCTGAACAAAAACTAAACAATAATGGTTACAGCACAGCAATCATCGCTGAGTATAGAAAAGCATTTAATGACTCGGTTCAGCTAGGATTGTCGAAGCTTGGGGGATGAGTCACAATAGTTACCTTTGATTAATTACTGAAAATCCCATCACTTCATCTGGTAAGTGATGGGATTGCATAGTAAAGAGTTCATAAGGATTAGGTGAACAAATGAGACATTATATCGTAATAAAACAAATCGCAGATTTTATGATGGCTCTAATCGGAATATTCCTGTTATGGCCTTTTTTCTTGATTATCGCAGTGGTAATCAAGCTCACTTCAAAAGGACCAGTACTATTCAAACAAAAGCGGCTAGGGAAGAACAAGAGTGAATTTTATATTTTGAAGTTTAGGACCATGCGTACGGATACACCAAGTGATATGCCGACTCATTTACTGCAAGATCCTGACTTTTTCATCACTTCAGTCGGCAAATTTCTAAGGAAAACAAGCTTGGATGAACTTCCTCAGATTATAAATATACTTAAAGGCGAAATGAGTATCATTGGACCACGTCCAGCATTATGGAATCAGTATGATCTGATAGCTGAACGTGATAAGTACAGAGCGAATGATATTAAGCCCGGTTTGACCGGATGGGCACAGATTAATGGAAGAGATGAATTGCCTATTGAAGAGAAGGCCAAACTGGATGGTGAATATACTGTAAACATTACCTTTATTTTTGATTTAAAGGTTTTTGTAAGAACCGTATTAAGCGTTCTAAAGTCAGATGGTGTTAGAGAAGGTGCAGACGATCAAGATGTGACATCGAACACCAAAGGAGTTACTTTATAAGATGGATAAACGAAAAATATTAATAACTGGAAAAGGGAGTTATATAGGCACTAGTTTTATTAAATGGTTGCAGCAATGGCCAGAGCAATATGAAGTAGAAGAGATTTCTGTTAGAGGCGAAGAATGGAAGAAACATGATTTTTCGATTTATGATGTGGTGTTGCATGTAGCCGGGATAGCCCATGTATCTGCTGATCCGAGTAAGGAGTCAGAGTACTATAGAATTAATCGCGACTTGGCCATTGAGGTTGCAAATAAAGCTAAGCAGCAGAAGGTTAAGCAATTTATTTTTATGAGTAGCATGATTATATATGGTTCGGACGGTAAGATTGGTGAGACTAAGGTTGTCTCTAAAAATACAATCCCTAATCCAGTAGATTTCTACGGGAAAAGTAAACTAGAAGCTGATGTTGCGATCCAGAAATTAACTAATGCACAGTTCATGGCGGTTTCCGTAAGAATACCAATGGTGTATGGACCAAATTGTAAAGGTAATTTCCCTAGACTTAGATTGCTGGCTGAAAAATTACCTGTCTTTCCGGATATTCAAAATGAAAGAAGCATGATTTTTATAGATAATCTTTGCGAATTTTTTAGAGTAGTGATTGATAAAGAAGTCACAGGAATTTTCTTTCCACAGAATAAACAATATATTTGCACAACAGATATTATCAGAGTAATGGCTTCAACAATGAATAGGAGAATTAGATTGGTGAAATTTTTCAATCCATTACTGAAAATTATGTCTGGAAGAATCAACTTGATTAATAAGGTATTTGGAAACAAATCTTATGATCAAGAATTGATACCACCTTTTGATTATTGTGTTACTGATTTTGAAGAATCTATAAAAATAAGTATGTAACTAGGCGGAGAATATTAATGAAGAAGAAAGTTTTGTTACTCGGTAACCATGGATTTGTTATATATAATTTTAGAAAAGAACTTATACAAGAGTTATTAAGGCAAGACTATGAGGTGTACATTTCACTTCCTGCTGATGAAAAAGTAGATACAATGGTTGGCTGGGGATGTAAGTTTGTGGAAACAAAGGTGGATAGAAGGGGGACTAATCCATTTGCTGATTTCAAATTAATATTGCATTACATAAAAGTCATAAAGGAAATAAAACCTGACGTAGTACTTACCTATACAATTAAACCAAATCTTTATGGTGGATTAGCCTGCAGATTATTGAATATTCCTTGTATCAATAATATTACTGGATTAGGAAGTGGATTTGGGCATAATCCTCTGCTGAAACAATTTCTATCGTTGCTTTACAAAGTAAGTTTAAAACGATCTTATTGTGTTTTCTTTCAGAATACTGAAGATCAGAACACATTATTAAAAAGCGGAGTTATAAAAAGTAATCATGAGCTAATTCCTGGTTCAGGAGTTAATTTGAACGATTTTGATTTAAAGCCTTTCCCCCCAGAAGGGAATAATGTAACCTTTATTTTCATCGGGAGAATTATGCAGGACAAGGGAATTGATCAATATTTGGAAGCTTCCAAGAAAATTAAAGAGAAGTATCCTGAGACGATCTTTAATGTTATAGGTTTTATTGAAACAACTCACCCACACTACAATGAAATGATTGCAGAATACAGTAAGCAAGGAAACATACGCTATTTAGGATATCAATCGGATGTAAAGCCTTTTATAGAACAATCACATTGCATTATTCAAGCTTCTCATGGTGGAGAAGGTTTATCAAATGTCTTGCTGGAGACAGCAGCCACTGGTCGTGTTTTAATTGCTTCTGATATTCCTGGTTGCAGAGAAACTATCGATGTGGGAAGTAATGGATATACTTTTGGAGCTAGAAATACAGATGATTTAGTTGAGAAAATCGAGAGTTTCCTCCAACTATCTTATGGTGACAAAAAGCAGATGGGGATAAACGCACGATTAAAAGTGGAGAAAGAATTTGATAGAAAGATAGTCATAAAGGCATACATGGATAAAATTGAACAAATCTGTAATTATCAATAATGATATGGAGTGTATGAAATGTCCAAAATTGCTGTAGTAGGAACGGGATATGTAGGTCTAGTATCAGGAGCGATTCTTTCTGATTTTGGGCATACGATAACATGTGTAGATATTGATGAAACCAAGATTAATAATTTGAAGCAAGGGATTATTCCTATTTATGAGCCTGGCCTTGAAAATGTAGTTAAGAAGAATTACAAAAATAAGCGTCTTGATTTCACTACAAATATAAAAGAAGCAGTTGAGAATAATGATGTAATATTTATAGCTGTCGGTACTCCGCCAGCAGATGATGGTAGCGCAGATCTTCAATATGTCCTAGCTGTTGCCAAGAGTATAGCAGAGTACATGAATGGATATAAGGTTATTGTAGATAAATCAACAGTACCTATTGGAACCGGACAAAAAGTTAAAGCGATGATTCAAGAGACTCTTATAAGCAGAGGATTGGAATATGCATTTGATGTTGTTTCAAATCCTGAGTTTCTGAGAGAAGGATCAGCAGTTCAAGACTTCACTCATCCAGATCGTGTAGTAATTGGTGCAGAAAGTGATCGTGCTTTTGAAGTGATGAAAGAGGTATATAGAGTTCTATATATTAATGAGACTCCATTTGTTGAAACGAACATTGAGACAGCTGAAATGATAAAGTATGCCTCTAATGCGTTTCTAGCAATGAAAATCACCTTTATAAATGAAGTTGCAAATGTATGCGAACAAGTGGGAGCAGATGTTCAAAAAGTTGCAAAGGCTATGGGGCAAGACGGGCGAATTTCTCCTAAGTTTTTGCACGCTGGGCCCGGATATGGTGGGAGCTGCTTCCCTAAAGACACAATGGCATTAGCACGGATTGCCCAAGATGTGGGTGAACCAATCTCTCTTATTGAAACTACTGTCCAAGCAAATGAAAGACAAAAGAAGAGAATGGTGGATAAGATTGTGAGTGCGATGGAGGATGTTAATGGTAAGACTATTGCTGTACTAGGTATAACCTTCAAACCTAAAACGGACGATATGAGAGATGCTCCTTCATTAATAATTTTACCTGAACTTGTTAGTCGGGGTGCAAAACTGAAAATATATGATCCTGAAGGGAAAAAGGAAGGAACATGGAGGCTTAAAAACATTGAAGAGGCTATTGAATGGTCTGAAGACACCTACGATGCTATAAAAGATACAGAGGCAATTGTCCTGCTTACAGAATGGAATGAATTCAGAAATCTGGATTTTGATAAACTAAGAGACATAAATGGTGGGGAGTTTTTCTTTGATTTAAGAAATATTTACAATAAAGCTACAATGCTCGAAAAAGGCTTTAAATACTATGGAGTAGGGGTTTAACTATGCAACTAAAACCTATAGATAATACAAAAACATATTTAATTACAGGAGCAGCAGGATTTATTGGTATGCACCTATCATTGAGATTATTACGATTAGGTTGTAATGTTATAGGATTTGATAATATCAACGAATATTACGATGTAAATCTTAAATACGAACGTCTGAGCTTGTTGCAAAAATATGATAACTTTGTTTTCCATAAGGCTGATTTAATTGATAAAGAATATCTAGAGCAAATGTTCACGGATACCGAAATAGATATTGTAATTAATTTAGCAGCACAAGCAGGGGTTAGGTATAGTCTGGAAAACCCGGACACCTATATTCAATCTAACATAGTAGGTTTTTTAAATATACTTGAAATGTGTAGGCATCATAATGTAGAGCATCTTATATATGCATCGTCTAGCTCTGTTTATGGAGCCAATGAAAAAATTCCTTTTTCAACCGATGATATGGTGGATCGCCCAGTTAGTTTATATGCTGCTACCAAAAAATCTAGTGAATTAATGGCTCATACATATAGTCATTTATTTAGTATTCCTACTACAGGATTACGTTTTTTCACAGTATACGGACCTTATGGTCGTCCTGATATGGCGTACTTTTCTTTTACAAAAGCTATAATTGAAGGAGAACCTATAAAGATTTTTAATAACGGCGATATGTACCGAGACTTTACTTATATTGATGATATTATTGACGGCATACTACGTTTGGTTGACAATTCTCCTGCGTTGACTATGATACCACCTTATAAAATATACAATATCGGAAATAACAAACCGGAAAAATTAATGGACTTCATTGAAGTAATTGAAAAAGCAGTTGGTAAAGAAGCTGTTAAGGAATACTACCCTATGCAGCCTGGAGATGTGTATCAGACTTATGCAGATGTAAATGATCTTATTAATGATGTGGGATTTAAGCCAAATACTCCAATATTAGATGGGATTTTAAAATTTGTGGAATGGTACAAAAAAGAACTAACATTGAAATTATAAAATACAACAAAATGTTTTAGGGAATTAGGAGATTAAAACATGGAAGTGTTATTAGTAACAACAAGGAATATCTATCAATCTAGCGGTGAATATAAGTTGATAAAAAGAAGGGCAGAGGTACTTAATTCTGAATTTAGTATTAAAACAAAAGTGATTTCTTTTCAAAGAGAAATGCGTATTAAAAAAACTGATTTCTATAATTCGGAAGATTTTGAATATCTAATTAAGGTAGGTTTTAGAAAAAGGAGTTTTATAAAAGATTTACTTAACTTTAGAAAGGAATTGAGAGTGTATTTAAATGAGAATAAGCCTGAGAGAGTTATTGTTTCAGGACTTCACATTTTTTTTTATGATATTCTATTGAAGTATAAAAGCGAAAATGTATGTAAGCTGTTTATGGATGTTCATGGTTGCGATGAAGAATTAAGTGAATATGGAACATTATTGAAGAGAAGTATATTTAAGGTTATTGTCTATATTATAAAGAAAGAGACCAAGAACATAATTGTTAAGTGCGATGGTATATTGGTCGTCTCCGATGCTTTGAAAAATTATCTAATAGGAAATTATAATCTGGAGAATGATGTTTTTTTCCAAATACCATGCGGTAACTATGGATTAATTAAAAATTCGCAAGAAAGATTAATGCATAGAGAAGCATGGAGGAAGAAGCTTGGAATAAAAAAAGATGAAATAGTTTTTGTATATTCCGGAGGGATTTCTAAATGGCAAATGATAGATGAAACTCTAGGATTTTTAGAACGCATATTGAAAATCAATGAAAAATTTAGAGTTTGCATCTTTTCAACAAATATAGAATATATAAAAGATAGAATGATTGGTTCAGAGAAGATTATATTAAAGTCATTAAAGTCTGATGAGGTGCCTCTAGCGTTAACTGCTTGTGATGTCGGTGTTATACTAAGAGAGACTAACCTAACAAACAAAGTAGCGTTCCCAACTAAGTTTGCAGATTACTTAGAAGGTGGTCTTCACATAATTTTGTCAGGTGTGGATTCACAAATTGACATATTAAAAAAATATGACTTAGGAATAGATTTAGAAGATCTCGATAACTTATCAGGGGAAGAAATTTATGACCGATTAAATATTGTGGTGGAGAATAGAACGCAAAATTTTTTGAACTATTATGCTACTTGTGATATGTTAATCAACAATTTATTAGATTATAGAGAAAATATTGATATGTTTGGTAAAGAATTAATGAAGGATATTAAATGAAAACAAATAAATTATATGTGGTGATGAATTGAAAATATTACATATATTAGAGCCTTCGTCAATCGGGGGGGTAGAACGTATAGTATCTGATCTCTATAAAAATAATAGTTCAAATTTCGAGGTTTTTGTTGCAATACCTAAAAAATTCAAAAAGAGTTTTATGGAATCCTTTTTTCTTCAAGATTCAGTTAACCTAATAGAATTAGATTACGATAATCAAAGGAAGTTTAGTTTTAAAAGGATTTTATTTTATAGAAAAGTTGTTAGGGAAATTAAACCTGATATTATTCATACTCATTCTAGGAAAGCGTGTATAAATGTTGCTCTTTTCTTAAGAAACAGTATACATTTCAGGACTCAACACATGCAAGATAGGGATTCAATAGGTTTATTTGACAAGCTTATCTTAGCTAAAAACGTTGATCATTGGATATCAACCTCGAAAATTTTGAAAGAATATATTCAAGCGCAATATGGATATGTTTCGATTAATCATATTTATAATGGAGTTGAAATACCAAACGTAAAAAAAACAGACGTTAAAATCGAGGGTGTTACAAAAATAGGTTTTGTAGGAAGGTTGAATAAACAGAAGGGGTTAGATTTATTGATCCCCATCCTCAAGAGTATTGAACCACTCTTAATAAATAAATACAAATTTACTGTAATCGGTGAAGGTGAGGAAAAAATACATTTACTAGAATTAGTTAATAAACTTAAACTTAATGATTGTGTGGAATTTATTGGACCTAAATCTGACATTAACTCTGAGTTAATAAAGTTTGATTTTCTACTGCTACCTTCAAGAAAAGAAGGGTTACCACTAGTAATGCTAGAAGCAATGGCTTGTGGATTACCAGTAGTTGCCAATAACGTGGGTGCAATATACGAAGTTATACAAAATAAAGTGAATGGTTTTATTATTAATTCTGAATCTGATTGGTTAGATCTTTTGCCAAAATTAATTAACGGTAATATTGATTTAAATAAAATAAGTGTTAAGGCTACTAATTTGATTAGTAGTGAATTTTCAGTGAAAAGGATGTGTGACGAATATTGCAACTCATACCAAAGGCATAAAGCAACTAATTCTAAATGAAAAAGTGCTTTATTTAATATTTAACTTTATAGTTCTAACTCCATTTTTAAAAATAGGCTTTAATAATAGTTTTGTTGAATGTTTAGAATATCTTGTAATTCTATATTTGATAACATATATATTTGCGAATTTTAAACGCGTAAAGGTTACAAGTATATTTTTACATTATTTACTCATTTTAATCTTACTTTTAAATTTGTCGTATACTCAATATAATTTGGGTGATGCAATAAATGAAATAAGACAATTATTATTACCCTTTTTATTTTACTACTGTGTCCAATTTTCAGATAGGTATAATTTCAGTTACTTTTTACCTAAGATTGCTTTATTGATTTGCTATATAATGGGTACGATTCAGTTCCTTTTACCTAACTTAGTTAGAGGTTATTATCTTACATTTAGTGATCCGTATATTGTCAAAACAAATTTCGTGGTATTTTCTCAATACAATAGAATACTAGGAATTTATAATGATCCTAATGTATTCGGGTATTTTTTAGTAATGATACTTGCAATCAAAATTGCAAGTACTAGAAAGAAAACATGGTTATCATACGTCCTTATCTTTATTGATTTTCTTTTTATATTATTAAGTCAATCAAGATGGTGTATCCTTATTTCGGTAGTACTGCTAATATTCTATTTTGTGCAAATGAATAAGTTTTCTAAGGTGAGGTTTGCTGTTATAAGTATAATTTTGCTAATCAGTTTAATTTTTCTATATCCTAATATAGTGAATATAATTATAACAAGATTCAATAAAAATATTTCAGGAGATACAAATTTTACTGATCCTAGGTTTGTACATTGGGCGTACTATATTAATGATTTAAGGTCGGTTATTCCACATCTTCTATTTGGAAAGGGACTCGGAGCAACTGGTATGGGGAACAATTATATAATAATGGAGAACTCATATCTAGATATTATGTATAAGTTAGGTCTTATAGGGGTTTGCGTATATTATATAAATATTGGTATTTTATTTATTTATAAGTATAAAAGTAAGTTATACATAGTACCCTTGGTTGCATTTTGTGCGGGTTCTATAATGGCAGATTTACATCGTATACCTTCTATTACTATTATTTTATTTTCTTTCTATTCCATAAATAAAAAAATAAAGAATAATGAATGATGCCATAGGGGAAAATTGAGAGATTATGAAGGGTGAGTGTATTGTGAATTATATTGTATATTCTGGTGAATTAGACATAAGAAAGGGTGGACCAGCAGGTTATATTGCTAACTTGCAAAAAGGTTTGAACAATATTCAAGAGGACAAAATTAGGATTATTTCAAAAAAAAATTTAGGGAATGTGATTAGTGGTAAAAGTAGATTTGATTTTCTAAGAAGTATTATTGGGAAAAGTGATTTTATGGTTGAAATGCTATCAATGAAAAAATTCGTTCATAATAGAGACTCTAGTATAGCGAATGAACTAAATTTAATAGAATTCACTGAAAACGATGTAGTTCATGTTCATAGTGTCCTGGACTACCTTATTCTTAAAAAATATAATATTCGTGCCAATGTAATACTTACACCTCATACGCCTGAAAGTATCTCTGAAGAGTTAGTTGAAGCTGCAAAATTTAAATTCAGAAATACTAGATTAACTTTGGAAAAATATAAGCGGAAAATAAAATTAATTGAGGAGATGGCATTTGAAGAATGTGACCACTTTATTTTCCCCTCAAAAGAATCAATGGAAATATTCTCGACTTTTATTGAAGGATTCAATAAAAAAATGGAGAACAAAAATATCTATTTTAATCTTACGAGCTGTGACAAACTAACATATAATTTGAATAAAAATGAATTCAAAGAACAATTCAATATCACTGAAGATAAATTTATAATTTCTTATGTTGGTAGACATAATCGCATTAAGGGTTATGACTTATTCGTTGAAATGGCAAAAAAAGTTTATGAAATCGATGAAAATATTATTTTTATAGTTGGAGGAACAGGAGAAATAGAATCGGATAGTAGTAATATTATTGATATAGGTTGGACGAATGATCCTGGAAGTATTATTAATACTTCAGACATATTTGTACTGCCAAATAGGAATACATATTTTGACCTCATTCTATTAGAAGTCTTATCAATTGGGACCCCGGTTGTTGCTTCAAACACTGGTGGTAATAAAACGGTTAACTCAATGACAAATGGTGTAGCTTTGTTTGAAAATGGAAATGTAGAAGAATTGGTGTCTATTGTATTGGAGCTAAAATGTAAAAAAGATGTACTTATACAAATGAAAGAAGATAATCTCAACTGTTATCAGAATAATTTTACTTTAAATCATTTTGCTAGTAGATATAATGATATACTCTCTAAAATAAATGAGTTTAATTAATCAGGTGAATTAAAAAAACTATAATGCAATATATAAAAGGAAACTTATGAATAAGCTAATCTCTAACTATTTATTTAATTCAATATATCAGTTGCTGATTCTGATATTGCCATTTGTTACTATGCCATATGTTTCAAGAGCTTTGGGCCCAGAGGGTATTGGAATTAATGCATATTCATTTTCCATAATACAGATATTCATTTTATTTGCAGTCTTGGGAATACCGTTATATGGAAATAAAGAAATTGCTACGGTTAAAAATAGTGGGGTAAACAATATCTCAAAACAATTTTGGTCAATATATGTTATACAAGTTGTGAGTTCAATTATTATTTCAGTAGCATACTTTCTATTTGTTTATTTTTATATTGATGAAATGAGAATCATATATTACCTTCAATGGATTATGTTATTCGCTGCTATGCTCGATATATCATGGTTATTGATTGGTCTTGAGGAATTGAAAAAAGCAGTTTTGAGGAATATGATAATTAAACTACTTTCTGTGGTTTTAATATTTTCATTTATAAAAGATGAGAATGATCTAGTTAACTATATACTTATCATTTCCCTATCTAACTTAATTGGTCAATTGGCTATATGGACTCAAGCAGCAAAATATATAAAGAAAGTAAAAATTAATAAAAAGTTAATAAAAGCCCATTGTAAGCCAATGATGCTTGTTTTCGTTCCACAGGCTATTATTCAACTTTACATTATTTTAGATAGAGTAATCTTAGGAACGATGTCTACAGAAATAGAAGTTGCTTATTATGATCAAGCTTTGAAAATTGTAAAAGTAACTTTAGGACTTATTACTTCTATAAGTACGGTTATGTTACCAAGAATCGCATCAGAATATGCAGGTGGAAATCTGGACAAGATTAAGTCTTATAATACTTTAGTGCTTAAAATTGTTGTTTTTTTAACGTTGCCGATGGTATTTGGATTGGCAACAATATCATTAGGGTTTACGACATGGTTTTTCGGTTCGGGTTACGATAAAGTCGGAGTTCTTATATTGATATTAAGCCCTATAATATTCTTTATAGGCTTATCAAATGTTTTTGGAATGCAGATACTTTTGCCAACAAATCAACAAAAAAAGATGATTTTTTCTGTAAGTGCAGCTGCGGTTTTAAGCTTGTCTTTAAACATCATCTTAATTAATTATTTTGCTAGTATAGCAACTGCTTTTGCTACACTAATAGCTGAATTTACAGTTACATGCATTCAATTTGTATTTCTATATAAGTATTTGAATGTAAGAGATATGATGAGGAATATCTCTAAATATGGTTCAGTGTCAATTTTAATGGGTGGGATACTATTAATTGTAGGAAATTTATTTGATAATTCAATGTACTTAACCTTCATGCAAATAATTATTGGCATTATTCTATATTTAGGAGTGTTATTCTTATTTAAAGATAAATTAATATGGGATGTAATACTTAAACTTAAAAGAGGAAAAAGGTGATGTTATGTACGACTATTTAATTGTTGGAACTGGCCTTTTTGGAGCAATATTTGCACACGAAGCAATTAAGTGTGAAAAAAAGTGTCTTATAATTGATAAAAGAGATCATTTAGGTGGAAATATTTATACAGAAAATATTGAAGGAATCAATGTGCATAAGTACGGTGCGCATATATTTCATACTAGCGATGAAAGAATATGGAATTATTTAAATCAATTTGTTGAGTTTAATCGATACACTAACAGTCCAATTGCAAATTACAGAGGAGAAATCTATAATCTGCCTTTTAATATGAATACTTTTAATAAACTTTGGGGTGTGATAACACCCCAAGAGGCCAAGGAGAAAATCGAGCTTCAGAAAAAAAAAGCTGGGATAAAAGAACCGAGGAATCTGGAAGAACAAGCGATTTCATTGGTGGGAGTTGATATCTACCAAAAATTAATAAAGGGCTATACAGAAAAGCAATGGGGAAGAGCAGCTAAGGATCTGCCATCTTTCATTATAAATAGAATTCCAGTGCGCTTTAACTATGACAATAATTATTTTAATGATAAGTTCCAAGGTATCCCTATTGGAGGCTACAATCTAATAATAGAAAAAATGCTAGAGGGTTGCGAAGTCAGATTAAATACAGATTTTTTTTCCAATCGAAAAGAACTTGAAGGCCTCGCTCGTAAAACAGTATTTACTGGCATGATCGATCAGTTTTACGACTATAAATTTGGATTACTAGAATATAGAAGTTTAGACTTCCAAACTGAAGTAATTAAAGAAAATGATAACTACCAAGGTAATGCTGTAGTGAATTATACGGATAGAGAAACCCCCTATACAAGAATTATAGAACATAAGCATTTCGAATTTGGTACTCAAAAAGGAACAGTTATATCAAAAGAGTTCCCGTCTGAATGGAAAAATGGTTGTGAGCCCTACTATCCAATTAATGATCAACGAAATAATGAGCTCTATAGGCAATATAAAGTTTTGGCGGATAGTGAACAGAATGTTATCTTTGGCGGAAGGTTAGGGACTTACAAATACTATGATATGCATCAAGTAATAGCATCTGCTTTAGTTACCGTGGAGAAAGAACTGGGAGTCGAGATATTCAATGAGAAATAGAAAATGTTAAGAAGATATAGATTTACAATGTTTTTTTTATATTCATTAATTTTTTTTAGTATAATATTATTTTTCGGTGCAGGCCGATTGCTTCTCATCCATCAAGCTCCACGGCAAGCCGACATTATCATCGTTCTCAGCGGTGGAGCGGGAAGGAGTGAAAAGGGGGCAGAGTTATATAAGGAAGGCTACACTCAAAATATTCTCTTGTCTAACGCCAAAGAATCAGCAAGTAATTCCGGCGACATGCTCCAAACCGCCCTCGCTCTTGGAATCCCTAAAGATGCTATACTGACCGAAAAAGCGGCGCTAAGCACTTACCAAAACGCCAAGCTGACGCTTCCGATCATGAAGCAGCATGGCTTCACTTCGGCCATTGTTGTTTCTTCGGACTTTCATATGCGGCGGGCAAAGATACTTTTCGATCATGTCTATAAGCATTCCGGAATTGAACTTACGTATGTTGGCTCGGACTCCGGCTACAATGCCAAGCGTTGGTGGAGTGACCGGTACAGCCGGGAGACGACGTTTAACGAATATACCAAGATGATTGGCAATCTTTTTGGATATAACGGACCTGAGGCTAAAGATGCCTTGCAGCAGATCAAGCGCTGGTTCCGCTAGAATTCCATTATTACGGTTGCAATCTAACTTGACCATACAACTATATAGGATGAACTTGAACAATTATAAAAGGTAGTTTAGCCTATATACTAATAATTTTCCCATCCCCCCTCCCACAAACCGACAAACAAACTAGGTATCCCGGTCTATAATTAGGATTAAATCTATTTTGTTTCGGTAGGAGAGAGGTCTCATGCCAAATTATTATTTTAAGGAAATCTGGACGCCTTTGAGATGGGTACATATTTGGTTCTATCGGGATGATGCGAATCGGTTGTGGGTGAAGCGGGGATCGAAACGGCGGCGGCTGGTGGGGAAACAGGAAAGTGAAACGGAGGCCTAAGGGCCTCCGTTTTTTGGCTAACTCAAATTCTGATAATAACACTCCCGACTTGTATATCGTCGCTATTTTATCAATAAGGACATTCCCCCGAGGGTATAATATCCTTGATCTTTTATATCTTTCAGTATTGCGTTGAGGAATTTGTTGGAGAACTTGTAGTTTTTCGTATACGACTGGATAAGCTTGACGACCATATCGTCATTTAGCTCTTGTCTGTACGCTGCCATTCCAATGAGGTGAAGCCGAATGAAGGAATAATCTGCAACGAGCTTCACGAAGAAGTCGAATAGGCTGCCGCCTGCATAGATATCGGTCATGAAATTCTGGTACACATGATTAATCGCATAGTTCTCAAAAATGAACTCCTTCTCCCGGAGGTAGGGTTCATAGATTTCTTCGCGTACACTGCGGTAAGTATGTAACGATTCATTCAAGCTGCTCCCGTTGCTCTGTATGCCTTTGAGATATTCATTCTTGCATTCATTGTAGCGGGCATTCCATAAAAACTCACTTAGGTGCGCCATTAGGGTATTGTTCAGAACCTGGAATTGGATCTGATCATTTGAGGGAAATACGTCATAATCGCGCAGCTCCTCGTTAGTAACCAGCTCACCTCTGAATTCATCCACGAAAGAGAGAACATGATCATATGCCCCCGAACGCAGCAGCTCGTCAGTATTATCCAATAGTACTCCAATTATAATTAATCGGTGCTGAAGAGAGAACTGGCGATCGCTTAAAACCTCCAGCGTGATATCCCGCAAGTTCTGAATACATTGCTTTTTCTTGTTGGTGGCTCTGCCTAGTTGACTAATGCGCAGATTCGGTGTATGCAGTTCATTAGTCCGGGTAAAGCTCATGGCGTCTTCTGAGAGAAGCACCAAGCGGGCGATCTCTGGACAGGACAAGAGTGCAGACACTTCAATCTCATCGGCCTCATTCAGAATTCGCGGGTAGGTCGAGCAGGTCTGTGAGAGGAATGTTTCTCCTACCTTGGCTTGAATCGTGCAGAGGCCGTCACAGAGCATAGAACAGTTGCCGGTTTTTTGGTTCATTTTAAAAGAAGCGTATGACTCTATGCTTTTTTTATTACGCACAAGATTCTTGTTAATCTCTTCGTGAAGGCTCGCATCAGGAATCTGCTTGTATTTTTCATAGGTTGATCGGTCTATGGTTATTTCCCATAAAGAGCAGCAAGTGTCTTCGCAAACAGCCCCCGTACATTGGAATTGCCGTATATATTGAGGAGTCAGATACTCCTTCTGCATGACCTGCAAAAAAAAACCTCCTTGTGTCTCTGCTATAAGCAAGTGCATCACTTACTATATCGGGAAGAAGGAGGTAAATCTTTAATTGGCTAAGACTAGGAAGCGGCCCTCTCCATATAGCTCCTTCGAGGCGCAGCTTTCTTTCTTGTCCTCCCCAGCACAAAACCGAGCCCCGGCACCCGCTTCACCACCATACTCAGCAGCAGCGACCCTGCGACCGCAATAACTGTAGTCGGGAACCAGCTCAGGTAGCTGTCGAAGACGTAGCGTTCCACGAAGTTCAGCAGCAGGATGAAGATGCCGTAGTGGAAGATGAGGATGGCGAGTGATTCTTGGCCGATGTAGGTGAGGGTGGCGGCGAAGAATCTGGATGTGGAGAGAAGCTGGGTCATTTTGATGGCGAGCAGGCTTCCGGCGATTCCGGCGGTGTAGAAGAGAAATAGGTTGCCGTATTCTCTGTTGTTCATGTCGACATAGCTGTTGAAGTAGGCGGCTGTGAGGAAAAGCGCCATCCATACCAGGGTGCCCAGGTTGAAGACGCGGATCTTACGGAGCATTTGGCGCTGCTTGAGCTGGTAACCGATGAACACGAAGAGTTGGGCGACGAGCGCGACGTCGATGTTCCAGGGCAGGAAGACCACGGTGCTCAGAGCATAACCGGACAGGCTTAGGCCGAGCATGGCAGCAAGCTGCAGCAGCAGCGGGCCTCCGCTCAGATAACGCATGCTGAGGCAAAAGATGATCTGGGTCACGAACAGGCAGGTCAGAAACCAGATGGGAATATTCAGGAGCAGCCCCCCGGAATAGGTGCCGAGCGCAATAGCCTGCATAGGTTCATACCAGGCAATACCGGAATTGTGAGTGGGTTCAAGGGTGCGGAGAATGAGCCAGAGCAGGTAGCAGAGGAAACCGGCAGAAAGATAGGGAACCACGAGGGTAAGGATACGGGTACGAAGCAGTGCGGTAAAATTGTCAAAATATTTGGAGGCGCTGAACAGATAACCGGAGACGATAAAGAACAGCGGGAGCCGGAAATCTCTGAACATATCGTTCAGGACGACCGGGGTCAGACCGGCATGTCCCACAACGACGAGCAGAATGGTAATGCCTCTTACCATATCGATGACTTTGAGCCGCGGGGTCCTGGAGGCAGCGGAAACTGATTTCGCTGCAGTTGTCACTGAAGTCGTATCCGAAGCTTGCATGGCTTGGCGGCAGCCTCCTTCCATATAAGTTATCAATAGGTTATAGGAAATAATAGGCAAGAACAATGGTACAAACTAGTTATTTCAATTACTACCTTAGTTGATTGATAAACTTAGGTAATAGTTATATAAATAAGGGTAGTTTGTATGGCCCGGGCGGTGTAAATTGCATAATGATGCAGAATTCATGTGAAATCTTATACTTTAGAGGGGTGGGAGACCGCAGGATTCATTTTATAATCTATATACATAGAAAACACAGGTTTAATTTATATAGTGAAATCCATATGAACGGAAAGGAAAGTGAGGGGAATGAAGGAATATGACTATTCCTTGGATGCGATTAAGGGAATTAGCTGTATTTTGATGATCATGGCGCATATTCCGCTTTATTTTAACGGCAATGAACGGGTGTTCCAGATTGTTGCCGGTGTGGCCCCTGTACTATTCTTTGCGGTCTCAGGTGTGACTACCACCCTGCAGGTGAGAAGGCGCAGTTTCAGATCACTCCTTGGCTTCTATGTACTGTTCGCGGTCATCGGGTTTTCCTATAATCTGATGTGGAGGCCGGAGATCCAGGCGTTTCGGATCATGGACGTTCCCCAGATCATCGCGCTCGGAGTGCTTAGTGTATACCTCATAGAGAAATATCTCAAACCTCCACTCTATTTATATCTCCTGTTGTCGCTGCTAGTGTTTGCGGTACATTCGTTCATCGGCCACCGTCTGCCGGACTTCCCTCTTAAGTCTATATTGTTCACAGAAACGGTCGGGTTTACGTATTTCCCTTGGATGTTTGCGTTTGTTGCAGGAATCTTTGCCTACCGGTGCAGCAACCGGGTAAACCTCATGGCGGCTCTGGCTGCCGGGGTGCTGCTGGCTATCGTTAGTTTCGGAGGGGCGCGCGAGGCGGATTTTGTGAAATACAATATGTCTGTGCAATATCTGCTGCTGTCTCTGTTTGTGCTGTTCGGGGGCTTTTACCTCTTCAGAAGTAAAAAAAGCTACTCTCCCTCCAATCTGATGCTGTATTTCGGCAAACATTCGTTTTTATTTCTGTTTACCCATCTGTTCCTGATCCTTGCTTTTGACCGGCTGGGTCTGGGACGCCTGTATATTGTGTGGATGTGGGGGCTGGTTCTGGTCTGCACCTATGCGGGCATGAACGTTCTGCTGTGGCTTAACCGTTTCCTAGCACGTTACTTGGAACACCCGCTGCCTTGGGCGCTTGCCGTCATTGGTGTGGTTGCGGTTCCGCTGGTGATCCCAAACAGGGATCTGATTATTCTCGCGGAGGCTGCGCTGGGTATGCTGTTCGCGATGAATTACAAGCAGCTCTCCAGCCTGATGTCTGTCAAACCCTCTACCCGCCGCCAGCCGTCCCTTCCGGAGGTTGTCCATGAACAAGCTTAATTACAAAGCGATCAGCACGTACCGCACCCAGCTCATGGGACTGGCGATTCTGTGGGTGATGCTGTACCATTCGACGGTCGATTTTTCCTCTGTTCCGGTGCTGGGCACTTTGCAGGCCTATGGATACGGCGGGGTGGATATCTTCCTGCTGGTGTCGGGCTTGGGACTGTATTACGCCTATCGTAAAAATACTGGCACATTCACGTTCTACCAAAGAAGGCTGCAGCGGATTCTGCCCACGTACCTCCCGGTGGTGCTGATCTTTTGCCTGCTGTATTGGGGGATGGGGGAGATGCCCTTTACAGACATGCTTCTGAATCTGACTACGCTTAGCTTCTGGCTTGGGCTGGACAGCCGGTTTGACTGGTACGTTCCCGCCCTGCTGGTGCTGTATTTGCTTACGCCGCTGTTTATGTATTTTTTCAGGGAGAAGAACAAGCTTGTTACGGTTGCTGTGGCTAGCCTGATTGGACTTCTGCTAAGCGTGGTTCTATCTGGAACACCGCTGTCTTATTTGCTGATCTTTACGATAAGAATCCCGATATTCTTCGTTGGCGTGTGGGTAGGTTACCTGATCGACCAGAAACAGGCTGTCCCGCGGGTGAATGGGATGCTGTACCTGGGAATACTTCTGTCCGGTGCAGTGCTGCTGGCAGCAAGCCAGAAATATATGAGCGAATATGTGTGGAGCTATGGGCTGTGGTGGTATCCTTTTATCCTGATTACCTTGCCCTTATGTCTGCTTACGGCGGGTGGGCTGCACTGGGCGGCAGAGCGCAAATGGACCCGGTATCCCTTCCTTACGTTCTGTGGCACGCATAGTCTGGAAATTTACCTGATTCATGAACGGGTGTTGAAAATACTGGCGGATCTCCGGCGGAGCCTGGAACTGCCTGTGTACGATTTTGTCCTGAATGCGGCGGGCATTCTGCTTACCTTGGGAATGGCCTTTGTATTGAAAAAAACAGTCACCGGGTTCAGTGCCCGGATAAAACCCGGGACGACAGCGGCCGCCGCTTCGTGATTGCCGGGCAGGGTAAATATTCACTAGGAGGTGTCGTGATGAACTTTACTAGAAAATTACAGAAAAAAGCTCTAACCATTCTCTCAGCGGGCCTGCTCGCCTTTGCGGGCTGGGGAACTGCGGTGTCTCCGGCACAGGCGGCAGCGCCCGCCGTACCGGCATCGTCCTGCAGTACGGGAGATCACGGAATTCTGCAGGATTTGCAGAAGAATCAGACGGCTAAGGGGGCGGACCCGCTTACTTTTACCACCGTGGACTTTCTGAATGCAGATACGGGACGGGCGGCCGGCAACGGCTTTGTGATTGGGACTTCGGACGGCGGATGCCACTTCCAGGAGATTTATCAGGGACAGTGGAGCTTTCAGCAGATTGATTTTCCGGATAATGTGCATGGCTGGGCCCTCGCCTCTGTGAAGGGGGGGCAGGTCAAATATCTGATTCGTACCACGGATGGAGGTTCCACCTGGAAGCGGCTAAGCCAGAGTCCAGTGACCTTTGAACGTATAGAATTTGTAGACGGTACAACCGGATTTGGCTATAACCGCGCTTCTACCTATTATACAAAAGATGGCGGAAGCACCTGGACCCGGATTCCTACTCCGGCCAATACGCGCGGGGCGGACTTCACTACCCGCAGCAGCGGCTGGGCGGTCGTGGTTGCACAGGGCAGCGGCTACCAGATCATGAGAACCACTGATGGCGGGGCAAGCTGGAAGCAGCTGAAAAAGGTGGCCTATCCAAATCCGCAATACGCCCAGGTCTACGTTAACGCCTCTCAGGTATATACGGTGCTCTATGGCGGTTCGGGAATGTCGCAGACCTCGTACTCCCTTTATGGCAGCTCCGATGCAGGCGGCAGCTGGACCCAGATCATCGCCCAGGCAACAGCCGGCGGGGGTCCTGCTCCCGGAAGCGGACCAGCCAAACAGGAGAAGGGGCCGGCTTCAGGCAGTCCCGGAAATATGCAGGTGGTCGGCAAAACCACAGCCTTCCTGGTCGGCTATCAGCCCGCAGCCCAGATGGTCGGCACCGGCATGACTGAGAACAACGGCCGGACGTGGAGCAACTCCAAGACAGTCCTGGGCTTCGAAGGCGTGATCTCCTTCACCGATCGGAATCAGGGCTGGCTGGCGGTACGCAATATGAACAGCTCGACCCTGTATGCCACCAAAGACGGCGGCGCGAGCTGGAAGGCTAAGTTTTCTTTTGAGTTTTAGTGGCAGGGACCCTTAGGGTCCCTGTTTTTTTGTGGTTAAGGAAATTATGTGGAGTTGAACGGTGAATGAAGATTGCCTGGCCTATTTGTCACGCTTTCGTCTTGTCTACAATTGTGCTGACTCGATTATAATAGGGACATGAGACAGGAGGAGGATTCCCAAATGAAGAATAAAATGCTGGTAACCGCTGCCGGGGTGGTAGTTGTTATTGCCTTAGGAGCATACATGTTCGCGGGGAACGCAGACAAGAAAGAGCCGGGGCAAACGGATACACAAGCCGTCGGGGGGGATGTGCAAACTGCTGCAATGGATACGCCGGGCCTCAAGCAATTGGTGCATGATTTCAGCAGCCGCAGCAAAAAAGCGGAGTCCGCGTCCATTTCATCCACACAGCTGATTGTGAAGGAGAGCGATGGCAAGTCGGCAGCCTACGCATTGCCGGCCGATGAATTTTTTGTCTCTATCGCGCCTTACGTGGACCAAACCCATCCATGCGCAACCCACAGCCTGACCGGCTGCCAGGGCGAGATGACAGGGGAAGAGTTCAACATCTCGGTTACAGACTCGGACGGCACAGTAATCATGGACAACAAAACGGTGAAATCCCAGCCCAACGGCTTCATCGATCTGTGGCTGCCCCGGGACCGGACCTATCAAGTTACCATTGAACATGATGGCAAACAGGCGGAGTCCGAGCTTTCCACGTTTGAGAAGGACGATACTTGTGTGACTACAATGCAGTTGGGATGAAATCCAGACCCGGCAGTAATTGGAACAACGGTCCGTTTGCGGAGCAACCACATAAGTTCTGAAGTCCATCCTATTCAATCCAACGAGGGTTGTCCCAAGCCATTTCATGGCTACTGGGATAACCCTCGTTTTTATGGAACACTGCTGTAAGGGGAATTCAGGTTATCTTAGGATAATCTTAAGAATTTAACAAGAAAAATACCACATAAATTCCTGGGGTTTTCTGTTACAATGGCTATATTTCATGCAATAAAGGCAGGTGATACCACATGGTTGAAAATATCCTGGTGGTGGATGACGAGCAGGCCATCACCGATCTAATCGAAATCTACTTAAAAAATGAAAATTACAAAGTTACGAAGTTTTATAACGCGCAGGATGCCCTGAAGTATATTGAAAGCGCAAGGGTGGACTTAGCGATTCTGGATATTATGCTCCCGGATATGAACGGTTTTGCACTGTGCCGGCGTATCCGGGAAAACTACCATTTTCCTGTGATTATGCTTACGGCCAAGGATGAAGAAACCGACAAGATTACCGGCCTTACTATGGGGGCTGATGATTATATGACCAAACCGTTTCGTCCGCTTGAAATGGTTGCCCGGGTGAAGGCGCAGTTACGCAGATATAAAAAATATCAGACGATGCCAACACCAGATGAAGCGGTCATCTCTTATTCGGGGCTGGTTATGGATGTGAACACGCATGAGTGTTGGCTGAACGGGCAGCCTTTATCGCTCACGCCTACGGAATTCTCAATCTTAAGGGTTCTTTGTGAGAATAAGGGTAAAGTAATCAGCTCTGAACAGTTGTTCCATGCGGTATGGGGCAACGAATATTACAATAAAAATAACAATACCATCACTGTGCATATCAGGCATCTGCGGGAAAAAATGAATGACTCGGTAGATCAGCCGAAATGGATCCGGACGATATGGGGGGTGGGGTACAAAATTGAAAAGTAATAAACAGATCAATATGAATTATGCAAAGCTTAGAATGAAAGTATTCGTGCGAATGCTTAGCCTGATCCTCCTTGCTCTTATAGCGGTGGATGTACTGTATTCATTGGTTCGGGGGCGGCTGGGTGAGGCGGGGGTCCGGCTGTTGCAATATGTTTTTGGTTACGAATATGATCATGCGCTTTCCATTTATGAAAGTGTGCTGCGGGATCATTGGGAGATCATCATGCTGATAGCCATATCGGCATTTTTTCTTATATTCTTCTACTTTTCGTTATCGTGGTTCACCAAATATTTTAATGAAGTCAATGCAGGAATTGATGCCTTAATTACGGATGAAGCAGACATTAAGCTGTCGCCGGAGATGTCCTCGATGGAGCAGAAGCTGGTATTCGTTAAGCAAACCCTCCAAAAACGTGAGCTGGAGGTACAGCTGTCGGAGCAAAATAAAAGAGATTTGGTGATGTATCTGGCTCATGATATAAAAACGCCGCTTACCTCTGTCATTGGCTATTTGAGTTTACTTCACGAAGCCCCTGATATGCCTAATGAGCAAAAAGAGAATTATACGAAAATAACCTTAGAAAAGGCATATCATCTGGAGCGTCTGATCAATGATTTTTTTGAAGTCGAAAGATATAACCAGCAAACGATCCAGCTTAAGAAACAGAACGTTGATCTCTCCTATATGCTGATCCAAATGCCGGATGAATTTTACCCCTCTCTCACGCCTGCCGGAAAAAGGATGATTGTTAACGTGGAAGATACTATAACCGTGTATGGTGATTCCGAGAAGCTGGCGCGGGTTTTTAACAATATTCTCAAAAATGCAATTGCCTACAGTGATGATAACAGCACCATTGAGGTGTCGGCAAAAGTTCAGAAGGATATGGCAGCCGTTACCTGTACGAATACCGGAACAACGATACCGCTGGATAAGCATAATCAAATATTTGATAAGTTCTACCGGCTGAATGATGCCCGTTCAACAAACACGGGAGGTGCAGGTCTAGGCCTTGCCATTGCCAAGGAAATTGTAACTCTGCATGAAGGACAAATCGACATGCAGAGTGAAAACGGAAAAACCGTATTTAGTGTAAAGCTGCCGCTTATTTCACAAGGAGGTCACCATGGATGATTTAATGGGTTACTTTATTATAGGAGGCATTCTCATCGGAGCAGTCATTATATTGTATCTGCCGGTATTCTTTTTGCTGAAGGGACGGGTAAGTGTAATCCGGCAGTTGAGCATAGTATTGCTCGCTGCATGCAGCTGTATAGTGTTATATGCAACCATAATTTCAGCATGGGGACAAGACGCATTTCATCCGGCGCAGCATCACTTGAATCTGCTCCCTTTACGCATGTTAGATGAGTCCGGGGGGCATGTTAACGGATAAAATGGTGGTGCAGATTTTTGCCAATATTCTCATGTTTATCCCCTGCGGATTTTTGCTGCCCAGTGTATTTTCGCGGATGCGTTCCTTTGGGAGAACGGCATTAATGATTTTTTTGCAAGCTTTTCAATCGAATTTGTGCAATATTTTCTTGGAGCGGCTGCAGACATAGACGATGTTATCCTGAACCTTCTGGGAGGAATTCTGGGATATGTCCTATTTGCCGGGGGTTCCCGCTATTTGCAGCGTAAACAAGCACGGTTAAAGCTGTCAGGCGGTAATCACTACAGATAATAGAAAAACTTATTGCTTTCTTAGGATTTTCTAAATAAATAAACGGTTCAATCTTAAAGTTCAGTCTGCTTGCCAGCGGTAGAATAAATACCGGGCAGGCGGATTTTTTTGTATGCAATGGCAATGCGGATAGAGTACCAGAGAGGGAGGACGAGATATGGAATTAGTGCTGAATAAACTTACCAAACAATTTGGCCGCAAAACTGCGGTCGATCAAATGACAATTACGATGAAGCCGGGAGTGTATGGCTTGCTTGGTGCGAACGGGGCAGGAAAAACAACTTTAATGAGAATGGTCTGCGGGGTGCTGAATCCTACTGCGGGCGATGTTTATCTGGATGGAAAACGTGCCGCGGATTTAGGGGAAGAGTATCGCAGCCTCCTCGGGTATCTTCCGCAGGATTTTGGATATTATCCGGATTTCACAGCCGGGGAATTTATGCTCTACGTCGCTGCACTGAAAGGTATTTCACCGGAGAAGGCCAGAATCCGCAGCAAAGAGCTATTGGCGTTGGTCGGTCTAACTGAAGTGTCAGCGAAAAAAATCCGTACGTTCTCCGGCGGGATGAAGCAGAGGCTGGGCATTGCGCAAGCTGTTCTGAACGACCCCCGAATCTTGGTCCTGGACGAACCTACTGCCGGACTTGACCCGAAGGAGCGGGTCCATTTCCGCAATTTAATTGCAAACTTCTCCAAAGACAAGATTGTCATTCTTTCTACTCATATTGTATCCGACATAGAATATATATCCGACACGGTTCTAATGATCAAAGACGGCAAGCTGATTATCAACCGCCCAGCCGACAACATCGCGCACGAAATGGACGGTAAGGTGTGGAGATGTGTGGTTGCGAAGGAGGCGGCCCCTGCCATCAGCAGTTCCTTTTGCGTAGCCAATCTGCATCACGGAGACGATGATACCGTTATCCTTCGTGTTCTTAGTGATGAGCTCCCGATGGACGGCGCCATGAACGAGATACCTACGCTTGAGGATTTGTACTTGTACCATTTTCAGAATGACATTGCCGAATATAGGGGGACGAAATGAACAATTTATTCAAATATGAGTTTATGAAAATTGCCAAAAAGAGAATGAACATTGTTGTTGTTCTGGTCAGCTTGTTCTTAACCCTTCTGTTCTTTATCATGCCTGTCAAAAATTATATTGCGCTGGAGCGTGACGGCAGTCAGGTAAATGGTACGGCGGCAATCCGGCTTGAGAAAGAATACGCTAAAGAGCTTGAAGGAACGCTGACTGAGGAACGGGTTGCCAAAGATATTAAAGCCTATCAGGCATTGTTCTCTAATCCTGAGAATGTGGTGAAAGACGGGGATCAGGTGAATTTGAAGGATGACATTTATGCCCGTTCTGTATTGCCGCATTTCGCTTACTTTAAAATGATTGACGAAGCTTTTGTGAAGCCGCAGGTCACCGATAACGGACTTACCGCACTCAGAGATATGCGGCTCAACAAGGATACTGCGGGATTTTATCAGGCGCGCGCAGACAAAGTTAAGAGTTATTTGGATATGGACTATTCGGACTGGAAATATTCAGAGCAGGAAAAGCAATTCTGGAACACCCACAACAGCCAGGTTGAAACTCCGTATGAATACGGCTATCACGCCGGCTGGAAGAGCCTGTTCCAGTGTTTTGAATTGCTGATTGTTTCTATTATTGCCATCTGCATTTGTGTTGCTCCAGTATTCGCAGGAGAATATCAATCGGGTGCTGACAGTGTCATCCTGTCTACCCGGTACGGGAAATCAAAATTGATCCAGGCCAAAATATCAGCGGCCTTTCTGTTTGCACTGCTTGTCTTCACCGTAAATATTGTATTGGCTGTAGGCATTCAATTATATGCATTTGGGACCGGGGGCTGGAACCTGCCCCTGCAAATTTTGAATGTTACTGTTCCCTATAATCTATCCATGCTGGAAGCTGCAGTAGTATGTGTGTCCATCCTATATTTGGTTTTGCTGGGGATGGTCGCTGTAACCCTGCTTCTGTCCGCAAAAATGAAAACTGCATTTGTGGTGCTGGTGATTGATGTGCTAATCATATTGCTTCCTGTCTTTCTGGGGCTGAGCGGAACCAACGGCATCCTGAATCATATTCTGATGCTGCTTCCGTACATGGCAGTGCAGCCCGTTTTTCCAGCGGATTATACTTCATATTTTTCATACCCCCTTCCCGGCTTAACCTTGAGCATTATTACCGTGAGAATTGTCCTTTATGTGGTGATATGTTCAGTATGCCTGCCCTTTGTCGGGCGTGTATTTAAGCGTCACCAGGTGCAATAGGTCCAGGCCGGTGACGCCCCTGGCCCGCCGGGCCGGAGGAATCGGCTGGCCAAGCTGGAAACTGCAGGGTTGCATGCAGTCCTTGGGCGGTGCCGCTTTCCAGGATAAGCTTGCCCTTGTGGGCTTCGGCGATGCGGGCGACCATCGGGAGACCCAGTCCATGGCCCTGCCGGACCGGGTGTACCCGCCCTGCGCTATATGGCAGCAGAACCAGCTCGGGCAAGTGCTCTGGGGCAATTCCCGCCCCAGTGTCGGATACGGATAAGGAATAGCAGCAGTCTTCCGGACCGCGCGAGCTTCTGAGGACAATCCGGCAGCCGTCCGGGTTATGCTGAACGCTGTTCTGCACCAGGTTGCTTACCGCACGGTACAGCAATTTCTCATCGCCCATGACTTGCAGGCTCTCGTCGGTGATGCTGAGGTCTATAGGATAACGTTCATCCAAGCCGTTGTTGATGATGTCAGAAGCCACGGTTCTGGCCAGAGTGGATAAACGGACCGGCTTAAGCTGCAAGGGCTGCATGTCATACTCCAGCATAGAGACGAGGTTCAGGTCGCTGACCAGCGAACGGAGCTGTTCGCCCTGGCGGCGGATGATGGCGGCCTGCTGCCTTTGCTCCCCGGTCAGATTGACTTGTTCCTCCAGATTGCTGGCGTAGCCCAGGATCATCGAGAGGGGGGTGCGGATATCATGGGAAATCCCGGCGACCCAGTTGGAGCGTGCTTCATCCCTTGATTTAAGCGCAGTGTTCTTGGCCTGCAGCGTAGCGGAAGCCAAATTGATGCTCTCGGATAAGTCGCTGAAAATTCCTCCCGTCTCTACCCGCACCGGCTTGTCTTTCGCCAAAGCATGAATACCGTCGATCAGCGGACGGATGCCGCGGATCAGCCGGGTGCCAATGAACAGCGAGAGGGCAACAGCAAGTACAACGTTACATAATAATAGGAGCAGCACTCTTGAGGGAAGTGACTGCAGCCAATCCGTCAAGTATTCGAGCTGGTATTTTTCATATGAATGTTTGGGATAACCCACGACCAGCAGTCCTTCCGGATGCTCCCAGATATATACGGGATACCCCTGTAAATAGTAGCGTGAGAACTTCGCCACCTCCAAGATGCTGTACGAACGCGGAATCTCCGCCGGCAGTTGTTCACTCCACTGTACCTTGCCTTCCTGATTCAGCAGCATGGCCCAGGCCTGATGATGTTGAAGCAGCGCTGCAGCCTCGGGCTCTAGCGCATGCTTGCCGGCAGCCGTCTTTAGGCCGGCGGCAATTTCCCGCACAACCGTCTCCGGTGAGGTCTCTTGATGCGTTTCTTTGAAGATCAGGGAACCCAGCAGAATTAGGTTAAACAGCAGCAGCAGCAAAGAGACCATCAGGGTGGAGCCCACAAATTTGCGTAAAATCCGGACTGCGCTGTCCATTAGCGTGGCTCCTGCACAATGAGCTTGTAGCCGAGTCCCCTGACCGTCAGCAAATACGCCGGCTTGGACGGGTCTGCTTCAATCTTCTCGCGGATACGCCGCATATGCACCATTAAAGTATTCTCATATCCATAGCTGTCGTCCCCCCAGACAGCCTGGCACACCGCATCGCTGGTTACAATCCGGCCACGATCCTCATACAGCTTGATTAGAATGGCATGTTCCTTGGCCGTGAGCGGCAGCTCCCGGCCTTCTTTTTGCACAACTGCACCCTCCAGATCCACCACCTGCTCACCCAATCTGAAGACAGGAAGCCGCTCCGGTATTTGGGAGGCATACACCCGTTTCAGCACAGCCGTCAGCCGCAGCATCAGCTCTCTGGGCAGAAAAGGCTTGACGATGTAATCGTCGGCCCCCAGGCCCAGCCCCAGCAGCCGGTCCTCATCTTCGCCGCGTGCCGACAGAAAAAGCACCGGCATATCAGAGAAGGTCCGTATGGAAGACAGCAGCGAGAACCCGTCTCCGTCCGGCAGCATCACATCCAGAATGGCGACGTCCGGCTTCTCCAGACGGCAGAGTGCGAGGGCGGTCCTATAATCTCCAGCCGCGTATATGCGAAAGAAGCCTTCTTTTCGTAAGAACAGCTCGATCATTTCGCGGATTTTGGGTTCGTCTTCGACAATCATAACTTTTTTATTCTTCATCATATTCAATGTGTATCACCCGTAATTTAGTATACATGATCAAGCGGTAGACTTTTATAGGATTGGCCTTATTTAAGGCAGGCGTAAGGTTATCTTCAGCCCGGAGCAAGGGAAGCCCTCTATATTTAGAGGCAAGAGGCCAACTTGACAGAAACGGAGCTGAAGAGAAACCAATGAACGCTTACCCAATCATTGAGACACAGCATTTGACCAAATCCTATGGCGGTACGCCCAGAGTGGATCACATCAATCTGGCCGTTCAACAAGGAGAGATATTCGGCTTTCTCGGCCCGAACGGAGCCGGTAAAACCACAACGCTTAAGATGCTGCTGGGCCTGATCCAACCGACAAAAGGGTCGGTGAAGCTATTTGGAAAAGAGCTTAGGAACAACCGAGAGTCCATTCTGAACCAGACGGGTTCACTGATTGAATCGCCTTCCTATTACGGACATCTTACAGGCCTTGAGAACCTGCGGGTGATGCAGCGTCTGCGGAGCCTGCCTGCAAAGAATATCGATAAAGTCCTGCAGATCGTCCGTCTCGACAATCACAAGCACAAGCCCGCCCGGCAGTATTCCCTGGGGATGAAGCAGCGCCTGGGTCTGGCAATGGCTTTGCTGGCTTTTCCAAGCCTGCTGATTCTGGACGAGCCTACGAACGGTCTTGATCCGGCGGGAATTGGGGAGATCCGGGAGCTGATACAGTCGCTGCCTGCTCAGTACGGTATGACTATTCTGGTGTCCAGCCACCTGCTGTCTGAGATAGAACAGATCGCTACCTCCGTTGGCATTATCAGTGAGGGCAAGCTGCTGTTCCAGGGAACGATGGCCGCGCTTCAGGCGCAGAACCAGGCGGCGATACACTTCCAGACCCATGATCCCGCCATGGCGGTCAAAGTGCTGGCTGCGCACGGATACAGGCCCAGAATACAAGAGCGGCTGCTGGTGTTCGGCGCCATGCAGGATTCTGAAGTGGCCCGGATCAATGAAATTCTGGTGTCCAGCCGGATTTCAGTAAGCCGGATCGAGGCGTATAAAAAGAGCCTGGAGGATATCTTTCTTGACCTCACCGGAAAGGAGCGGAGCCTGTGATGAAAGCCTTGTCTTTGGAATATTATAAAATCCGCCGGAGAAAGGTATGGGCGATGCTTACGCTCTTTCTGGCCGCCGAGTTGGGATGGGCATCGATGTCCATGGGCATATCGATTTCGCGAAGTGCAGCCAATGCCACCTGGGAAGCGCTGATTTTCAGCCTCTCGTCCATGAACGGGCTGTTTTTGCCGATTCTCTCGGCCATTGTAGTGTCCAGAATTTGTGACATGGAGCACAAAGGAGACACCTGGAAAATGCTGCTGACTACGTCAGTCGGACGCAGCTCTATTTATGCCGCCAAATATATTTGTGCGGGCAGTCTGATGCTGTACGGCATTCTGGCCCAGGCCGTTTTTATTGTGGGCTTCGGCGTGCTGCACAAGCTGGACGGCCCGCTTCCGGTAGCACTGCTGCTGCAATTCGCTGCGGGTACGCTTTCTGCCAATCTGCTGATTACAGCGATGCAGCAATGGATTTCGCTGGCGGTGAAGAACCAGGCGTTTGCCCTGTGCCTTGGCATGCTGGGCGCGTTCCTGGGGACGACCGCCAGCCTGTTTCCTGCAGCTGTCCGGCATGTCATTGTCTGGTCCTATTATCTGGACCTCAGTCCGGTCACGTATGTCTATAAGGCTTCCTCCGGAACCTATATTACCGGGACAATGCCTCTCGTCCAGTTGAGTGTTGCTCTAGTACTGACGCTGCTTTTGTATGCTGCCGGGAATACTCATATCTCAAGACAAGAGATTTAAGGAGGGAATACAATGCTCAGAAGCGTTGCTGCCGAATGGCCCAAGCTGCGTCATTCCCGGATGGGGCTGGTGCTGGCCAGCCTGCCGGTGATCAGCCTGCTGATCGGCTGCTTTAACTTTTATTTTAATCAGGAGGCCTTGCAGAACGGCTGGTATAGCTTGTGGACACAGGTGAGCTTATTTTACGGAGAGTTTTTTTTACCGATTCTGATTGCGATCTGCTGCGCCTTTGTCTGCCGGCTGGAGCACGTGAACAGGAACTGGAATATGATTCTGGCTGCGCCCGTACCGATAACGAGTATCTTTTTGGCCAAGCTGGCCATTGTGGGCATACTGATCGCTGGAGCGCAGGTATCATTTCTAATCTTGTACTGGACCGCCGGGCAGATGCTGTCCATTATGGAGCCCTTTCCAATGGAAATCATCCTCTGGACCTTCCGCGGCTGGGTCGCTTCAATTACCATTGCCGCCTTGCAGCTCGGGCTATCCATACGCATCCGCAGTTTTGCCACACCGATTGGTATCAGCCTGTGTGCGGTTTTTATCGGACTGGGCCTGTATGTCCTGAAGCTGGGCCTGCTGTTCCCTTACTCACTGCTGACGATAGGTATGGGCGTACTCACTCAGCGCGGACTGACACTTGCAGAGAATCTGCTGTTCTTCATAATGAACGGGGTGTACATTGTGTTGCTGTCTGTCTGGTCTATCCGCCGGTTGAGGTATAGGGATGTGGGTTGAGGGGTGTTGGGGGATGCCTCATAGACGACAAAAGATCAAGATGCTTTGTGAGCGCATCAGCGATTGGTTTCAGGGATGCAGTCCAGTATCGGAAAAAATAAGCAACACCAACAAGAGCCGCACTCGATCCTGAGTGTAGGCTCTTTGCTATAACTCTCACGCCTCCCTTATCTTAAAATGTGACTAAATTGGTTTTGCTACATAAAATATAAAAAGATTGGAGGATGGATTGTGTGAAAAAGTAGCTCGCAAAGTTGGAAGTTGGTCAAATAGAAAGGTATGGTAAAATAATTTAGGAGTTTTATAAAGCGAAGCGGTGATGAAACAGAAGGGAAATAAACGGGCAGATACATTTGTCCGTTTTTTTGTGAGTGCTCGGGCCTACAGGCCAAAATTCATGTAAATGTCCTTAAAAAAAATTAAAAATGCCTATTTAATTATAATTTCCTTATAGTATATTTTGCATGTATATGACTGCAAATGGATCGTGTAATATAGATGGAATAACGATGAAGGTAGGTTAGCTATGGAGCAAAAACACTGGACACGAAGAATTGTTGTGAGAATAAGAAACATGAAGCTCCAAAATAAGTTAATGCTGGGTTATGTATTGGTATGCGTTATTCCGTTGTTATCTGTAAGCGCATTCATATTTCAGCAATCTGCTAAGGGGCTAGAGGACTCTTCCCAAGAATTCGCCTCTCTGTATACGTCGCAAATAAGGACGACTTTGAATGAATTTCTCAAAGAATATGAAGAGGTTACGAAATCAGTGTTGGTAGATAACGACATTATTTACAGCCTCGGTGAAGCTGAAAATTTGCCTTTTGACAAACTTATTGATCAAAGACTGGCTGTGCAGCGGCTGCTGATGCGGGTTGCCTTACTCAAATCAGAGATGAGCAGTGTGATGCTGGTCAGCAGAGATGACAGTGTGTATCAGTTCAGTACTTCCACCAATAAGGTAAATGAAAACGCATTATTGGCTCAAGAGTGGTACACAGGGCTCCGCGATTCTAATGAAACCTTCTTTATTACCGGGTTACATGACCGTTCCTACTACGAGGATAAAGGGGAGGGAGCGGTTGTAACGGCGGGAAGAGTGCTGTTTAGCTCAGACGGGGCATATGCGGGGATGCTGCTTATTGATCTGGACCCGTTTACTCTGCTGCAGCTTGATCATGAGTTCATTTTGGCGCGGGACAAGTACGGCATAAGTGTAGTTATCACTAATCGCCAGCAGCAAATTGTCTACCACTCCGATGCTGCCAGCGGACAGTTATCCTGGACGCAAGTGCTGGAGTCAGGCGAGGAATATATCCAGGATAAAGGAGACAAAGACCACATTGTTTTATTGGGAAGCACATCGCAAGGGGAGTTATTCATTAGGACGGATATTCCCCGCTCAAGGCTGCTGCAAAAAATTAATCAAATCAAGGTCATGACGGTCATCGTCATTTTGATGAGCTGTCTGATCATTACACTCTTCTCGTTTGGTCTAAGCTTTACGATTACCAGGCCTATAAAGGCGCTCCGTAGAAGTATGAAGCAGGCTGAGGTGGGTCAATATTTGGCTATAGAGAAGGAGCAGGCTAATGACGAAATCGGAAGCCTGGTACACAGCTACAACAAAATGATTACAACCATCCGTACTTTAATAGAGGACGTATATATCGGGGAAATCAAACAGCGCCAGGCCAAATTTATCGCTCTCCAGAACCAGATCAATCCCCATATGCTCTATAACACGTTAGAGTCCATCCGGATGAAGGCGCTGATAAAGGATGATTACGAAACTGCAGACATGATCAAAATTCTCGCACGCATGTTCCGGCTGGTATTAAATAAAGAAGGCAAGCAGCATTCCGTGAAGCATGAATTGGAGTATACAGCGAATTATCTGCAGCTTCAGAACATCCGTTTTGACAATATGTTCAAGCTTGAGATCAAGATTCCGGGTGAGATGCTGGAATGCAGTATTATCCCCCTGGTATTTCAGCCCATAGTTGAAAACAGCATTAACCATGGATTTGAGAACTACAGTCGTATAATGGACATCGTGATTGAGGGGAATTGGACGGAACAGGGAGAGATGTTATTCCGGATTACGGATAATGGGGTTGGTATGAGTCTGGATAAGCAGTCCGAGCTCCGCGCACTTTTGGATGGGGCGGATTCGCACAAATACAAATTGGAAAGCAATGGCGGATCAACAGAAAAAGGGCTGGGACTGCAAAATATTGCGGAACGCATAAAGCTTCACTATGGAGACAGGTATTATTTAACCATTGTTCCAATGGGTGCGCAAGGAGTGACAATTGAAATATTGATCCCAGGATTTGATGCCAGCGGCCATTTTAATGAGAACAGGAGGGGTTCGGAGTGAGACTTGTTTTAATAGATGATGAAAAAGGTATTGTGGAAGGGCTTAAAAAAATCATCGGCCGCTATCTTCCGGAATGCAAGGTTGTCGGTGAGGCTTATAACGGGCTTGAAGGATTCGAATTGATACAGAGGCTTCGTCCAGATATTGTAATAACGGATATCCGCATGCCCGTAGCAGATGGTCTCGATATGATCAAAATGCTGGAAGACAACAAGATTCAGACGAAATTTATTCTGTTAAGCGGATACGCAGATTTTGAATATGCCAGAAGAGGGATGAAGCTGGGCGTGCAGTTCTACATCAACAAGCCGGTTGAGGAAGAGGAATTGCACGACAGTGTCAACCGGGTCATGGAGACGATCCGTGCTGACAGGAGCAAATTACAGCGGTTAAACGAGTTAAAGCATGAAGTTCACAGCCGGATGCAGGAAGAGACCTTACGCGACATTCTTGATCTTGGGAATGAGCATACGAGTCTGGTGGAAGAACTGCTTCATAGCGCTCAAATTCCCACAGCAGGCACCTGGTTTAATTCTATAATCATCGAAATTGAAGGCAGTACCGAGCTGCTTAAGGAGATTGGCTTCCAGCCGCTGCTTCAGCATATAGATCAGACCTTGAGGAACTACTATAAAGTGTACCGGTTCCGGTATTTTGGCCCGCAAATTGCGATTGTGATTGCACATAACAGTAACATTGTATATGGGAGATTGCTCCATGTGATCCAAGGACTGAGACAGGCGGTGTACCAGAAGCTGAATCTGTCGATCAGCGTTGGCATAGGTACCGTGTATAAGCGGGGAACGGGAATTTGCCAGTCTTTTGAAGAAGCACGAAATGCACTTAGCTACAAGCTAATTAAGGAAGGAAACCCGGTGATCTCCTTTACCGAGATTAAAAAGATTACTGAACATAGTCATCCCGTCCCTGAAGAGTTGATTACCAGACTGGAAGATGGGCTCGATAACATGGACGAAGAGGAATGCGTAGCCGTTATCCGCGAAATGTTCCGGGGGATGGCAGCAGAATCGGGGATGAATCCGGCAGACCTGCAGCTGAGATGTTTAAACATCCTTCTGTCGAGTATCCGCAAGCTGTCTTTTCAGCAGCTGCAGCAGAATGAGCTGGTAGGCAGACATATTCTGTCTTTGGAGGGCTTCTCACGGTTCAGGACGCTTGAGTATCTGGAGGAATGGATGATCCAGGTCATCCGGGGAATTATCAACTTCAAGGTGGAGCATAATTTGTCCCAAAAAAAGGATATCATCTCAGAAATTAAGCTGTATGTGTCGAAGCATTTCAATGAACAGATTAGCCTTGCCGATTTGGCAGCCCGCTTTTTTATCAGCCCCTATTATTTAAGCCAGCTTTTTAAACGGAAGACGGGCGATAATTATTTGAATTTTTTGACACAGATGAGAATCGACAAGGCAAAGGAGCTGCTGGAAAATACAGATTTGAAAGTGTACGAGATCTGCCGGATGGTCGGGTATTTGGATGCGCAGCATTTTTCCCGGATGTTCGAAAAGCTTGCAGGATGTAAACCGAGAGAGTACCGTAAAAATCTGCCTAACAGCTAAACACACTTAGTCATTCCTTTGGGGATGGCTTTTAATTTATTGAATTTAGCCTGTTTATACTTAAAAATGCCTGATTGAGCGGCAGTGCAGCTGACGTTATATTTGTGATGTAAGCGGATTCAAAAAACAGGCGATTAAGGGGGAAAAGCATGAAATTCAAAAAGATTGGCCTATTATTAGCGACTAGTGCCCTTGCCATCACGATTGTTAACGGTTGTGGCGGCAATAACAACAACTCCGGGGATTCTATAGCCGCTAACCAGAACCACAGCCAAAATCAGAATCAGAACCAGACCGCCAGCGGGGACGAGATTGTCGATATTGAAGTCTGGGGCACAAACATCGGTTACAAGCCGATTACCAAGGGAAGCAAGCTGTACGAATTCTATAAGGAAAAGCTTGGCGTAGGAGTCATTCATCCGTATGTGGAATGGAACGGGGGAACGAACTATCTTAATCAGCTGAACCTGAAGATTGCCGCTAACGAAATGCCGGACTTGTTCCTGCCGCAGCAAGGACTTGAAGACAGCTTGGCGAGAAACGGTGCGCTTGCCGATCTGACAGAGCTGTTGCCTAAATATGCACCGAATTTATGGAATGCCATACCGCAGGATATGTGGGATATCGTTAAGGCAAATGATCCTACCGGCCAAGGCAAAATCTACTATATCCCTGGTATGGTGGACTACGGAAGATATGCCGGCATGATCCGCCAGGACTGGCTCGACAAGCTTGGCTTGCAAATGCCTACGACCCAGGAAGAGTACGTAAAAGTGCTGGAAGCCTTCCGGGATAATGACCCCAACGGCAATGGGCAAAAGGATGAGCTTCCTACAGGCGGTCGGGAGCAGGCACGCTGGATGGACCATTTGTTCGCGATGTATGGAGTAGCGATGTTTGAAGGCTATCCGGACTGGGACAATTATAACGGCGAGCTGACCTATGCCGCGGTAACTCCGAATATGAAAGCCTCGCTGGAGTTCCTGAACAAGCTGTATAAGGAGGGATTAATCGATAAGGAGTCTCTTCTGAATAGCAAAGACAAATGGGACGGCAAGATTCAATCGGATAAAGTGGGGAATTACTTCCATTGGGTGGAGTCGGGATATTTGCCATTAGAAAATTTATATAAAAATACCGGCGTGAAAGCTAATTTCACTGTGCTGCCTGTACCTAAAGTTGAGGGTTATGAAGGCTTCTACTCCTGGAAAAGATTCACGCCTCCTGCGTGGGTAGTGAAAAACAACAAGGATGAAAAGAAGCTGATGGCTACCCTGAAGCTGCTGAACAATATGTATGACGAGAAGGTATGGAAGGACTTGTATCTGGGTGTAGAAGGCATGCATTATACAGTGAAAGACGGCCAAGCAACCAGACTCCCGGATGACAAGAGTACACAGGAAAACCTGATCCTTGATCCATATTCCAAAATATCCACGCTTGATTTCATGATGGATCTCAACAAGAGTACAGCTTCAGAAGATAGAATGTGGGCGATTGATCAGGTTAACCGCAACATGCAGGAAGCCCAGAAATACGCCAAAGTCATTGCTGGAGACGGCATGCCGGCCAGTGTGTACGACGGCTTTCCGGACATTAACAACCGTACATTATACGTGGAGTACGCCTCCAAAATAATTCTTGGCCAATACCCGCTCAGTAAGTTTGACGAGTTCGTAGATAAATGGAACAAGTCAGGCGGTGAAGAGGTTACTAAGCGTGCCAGAGAATGGTATGCAAAAGTGAAGAAATAGGCAGGGAACGCCATTGGTCCGCCCGGCATGGTTTACAGTCGGGCGGATTTATTGTGTAAGACTTGTTGATGCAGTTGCTGCTCAGATGTTCCATTAAATGACCTGGTAGGAACTTAAAAATGACTGATTGAGCGATGTGCCTGCTAATAATATAGTTACAATGTAAACGAATTCAACAATGAGATATTGGGGGGGAAAACTTTGAAATCTATTGCATCTCATCAGATGAAGGTATATTGGCCGCTTTATGTGATGGCGATTCCGGGAATTATATTTCTCATCGTTTTTAAATTCATTCCGCTGGCCGGCGCTGTAATCGCCTTCAAAGACTATTCCGTGTTCCGGGGGTTTATTGATAGTCCCTGGGTAGGGTTCAAGCATTTTGAAACCCTGTTGCAGCATCCTGACTTCCTGCGTGTATTCAGTAACACGCTGCTGCTGGGGCTGTTCAAGCTTACGATTGTTTTTCCGATTCCTGTGCTGCTGGCGCTAATGATCAATGAGATCCGGAAATCGGCACTGAAGAAAGGAATTCAGACCGCACTGTATATTCCACACTTCTTATCCTGGGTTATCGTGGGCGGTATTCTCTTCGATTTCTTTTCATTAAGCGGCATGTTCAACATTATCCTTGGATGGTTCGGTGCCGAGCCTGTTCTGGCCATGCAAGAAAGCGCATACTTCAGGCCTGTTTACGTACTGGCCTCCATATGGAAGGATGCAGGCTGGGGAACCGTGGTCTACATGGCGGCGATCAGTGCGATCGACCCTCAGCTCTATGAATCGGCGATGATCGACGGTGCATCGAGATTCAGACAGATCCGGCATATTACCTTTCCGATTCTGCTGCCCACCGTGCTTGTTCTATTCCTGCTCGATATTGGGAATTTCCTGGATCTCGGATTCGACCAGGTCTATAACCTGCTGACTCCGATGACCTACAACGTTGGGGACATCCTGGACACGTATGTGTTCCGGACGGGTATACAGCAGGGGCAGTACAGTTTCGCAACAGCGGTAGGATTGTTCCAATCCGTCATCGGATTTATTATGGTCTACACCTTCAATAAGCTGTCCAATAAGGTTTCGGATGGGGGGCTCTGGTAGATATGCTTGCATCAAGAGGTGAAAAAGTATTCGTAGGAATCATTACCGGCTTGCTCATCCTGTTCTCTATCATAGCGCTCATACCGCTTGTGTCAGTAATTTCTACTTCCTTGAGCTCCAAAAGTGCCGTAGACATGAACCTGGTCACGCTGTGGCCGAAGCAATTTACATTAGACTCCTGGAAGTACATTGTCGACCGTCCAGATTTGTGGAAATCGTTCTTTTTGACGCTCAGCACGACGCTAATCGGCACTGTGCTGGCTCTTCTAATGACGGCCTTGTTCGCCTATCCACTGTCGAAGCCGGAGTTCCGCTGGGGCTCAGTCATTATGCTGGCTGTCGTCATTGCAATGATTTTTAAGGCGCCGATTGTGCCTTACTTCCTGACGGTACGCGGCATCGGTCTCTATGATAATCCGCTGGTCCTGATCGTGCCGCATATTCTGAATCCATTCAATCTGATCATTATGCGAACCTTCTTCAAGCAATTCTCCAAGGAGCTTGAGGAAGCCGCCTTTCTGGAGGGCTGCGGATACTTCCGGATGCTGTTCCAATTCGTGCTTCCGCTGTCCAAGGCCGTGCTGGCAACTCTTGCTTTGTTTTATGGTGTGGTGTTATGGAATCAGTTCCAGCATCCGCTGTTCTTCCTGCAGGATACCAACTGGTTCCCGCTGCAGATTAAAATCCGCCAATTCATTACCGACGATAGCGTCATTATGGCAGGTGCCGCATCTACAGCTCATCTGAACTATAATGAACGCACGTTAAGAGCAGCAACGGTAATCTTTGCAATTGTTCCGATTGTTGTGGTATATCCTTTCCTGCAGAAGTATTTCGTTAAGGGAGCTATGATCGGTTCGGTTAAAGGATAAGTTCTGGGCGGAGCAAGCTTTTCTAAACTTAAGAAATTCAGGAGGAGAATATATGAAAATAAAAAAAATGGGTTTATTGCTGGCGGCAAGCACGCTTGCCATTACCGCTGTAACCGGCTGCAGCGGAAACAAAAACAATGCCGAAGGTTTAGCGGCTGAAAATCAGAACCAGGCTTCCGGCGGAGATAAAGTTATTGATCTTGAAGTATGGGGGACGAACATCGGCTATCAGCCGGTCACCAAGGGTAGCAAGCTGTATGAATTATATAAGGAAAAGCTGGGTGTAGGCGTTATTAATCCTTATGTGGAATGGAACGGAGGGACCAATTACCTCAATCAACTGAACCTGAAGATTGCCGCTAATGAGATGCCGGATCTGTTCGTACCCCAACAGGGACTTGAAGACAGCTTGGCGAAGAACGGCGCCATTGCCGATCTGACGGAGCTGATTCCTGAATATGCGCCGAATGTATGGGCAGCCATACCGGAAGATATCTGGAAAGTCGTGAAGGCGAACGACCCCACGGGTCAGGGCAAAATTTATTATATTCCCAATGTGGTCGAATACGGCAGATACGCCGGTCTGATCCGTCAGGATTGGCTGGATAAGCTGGGACTGTCAATGCCTAAAACCCAAGATGAATATGTAAAGGTGCTTGAAGCTTTCCGCGATCAGGACCCTAACGGCAACGGCCAGAAGGATGAGATTCCAACCGGCGGCCGCGAGCAGGCGCGCTGGATGGACCATCTGTTCGCCATGTATGGTGTGGCGATGTTCGAAGGCTATCCGGAATGGGACATTTATGATGGCGAGCTGACTTATTCCGCAGTAACTCCGAATATGAAGGCAGCCCTGGAGTTCATCTCCAAGCTGTATAAGGAAGGGTTAATTGATAAAGAGTCGCTTTTGAACAGTAAGGATAAGTGGGACGGGAAAATTCAGTCGGATAAGGTAGGGAATTACTTCCACTGGGTAGAGCAGGGCAATCTGATTTTCGAAAATCTGTATAAGAACACAGGCGTAAAGGCCGAATTTTCCGTCCTGCCTATACCTGAGGTTGAAGGCTATAAGGGCTTCTACACGATGAAAAAAATCGCCTCCCCTCTTTGGGTCGTCAAAAACAATAAGGATGAAGAGAAGCTGATGGCTACGCTTAAGCTGCTTAACAATATGTACGATAAGAGCAATTGGAAAGATCTGTTCCTCGGTGTGGAAGGAATGCACTATACGATGAAGGACGGCAAAGCCGTCAAGCTTCCGGATGACAAGAGCACGCAAGAGAACCAGATTCTCAATCCGGCAACAAGCGTATCGACACTGGATTTCACAATAGATCTCTTCAACAGTACGGTCTCGGAAGACAGCAAGTGGGCCATTGATCAGGTTATCCGGAATATGCAGGAGGCCCAGCAGTATGCCAAAGTTATTGCCGGTGACGGGATGCCGGCCAGTGTATATGACGGCTACCCGGACATTAATAACCGGACGCTTTACGCCGAATATGCCTCCAAGATTATCATCGGGCAGTATCCGATCGAGAAATTTGATGAGTTTGTAGAGAAATGGAATAAATCGGGAGGCGAAGAGGTTACGAAGCGCGCCAGAGAATGGTACGACAAAGTGCAGCAGTAATCGTATGATCATCCGCCCGGTCCAGATAAGAATCAGCTTATACAGGAGGTAATTATGAGCAGTCGTGTAACGGAAGTGCTGCAAGGCCGGGAACACAATTATATTCTTCCTTTTCTCTGGCAGCATGGGGAGGAAGAAGCGGTGATCCGGGAAGAGATGGCCCGTGTCCATGAATCCGGAATCGGGGCGGTATGCATAGAGGCCCGGCCTCATCCTGATTTTCTCGGGCCGAAGTGGTGGCTGGATATGGATATTATTATGGATGAAGCCCGGAAGCGCGGGATGAAGGTATGGCTGCTTGATGACGATCATTTTCCGACGGGACATGCGGCAGGGAAGGTGAAGGAGGCACCTGAAGAGCTTCACCGCAGCTTTCTGGGCGAACGCTACATCGATACCATTGGTCCCGCCCAAGGGACCTCCCTGCTGGTGGACACCCTGCTGATGACCGGACTCCGGCCGACCATCTCCTTGAAAGACAATGCAAGCGGCAAAAACAAGCTGGTCTCCGTTACTGCGGTCCGCCGCGATCCATCCAGTGGAGCACTGCTTGGTGAATCCGTTGACCTCACTGAACTCGTACATGAAGGTGTCCTGTACTGGGACATCCCGGAAGGGTATTGGCGGGTATTTGTGATTTCGGAGGATAAGCAGGGCGGCAGCGAGAAGCAGGAGAATTATCTGAACCCGCTGGACCGTAATTCCGTCAGTATTCTGCTCGATACCGTTTATGAGGCCGTCTATGACCGCTACAAAGCAGATTTCGGGCATACCTTTGCCGGCTTCTTCTCCGACGAGCCCGGATTTTATAATGATACGACGACGTTTGACTTCAATTCCAGGCCCGGCAAAGCAGGAGTATCACTTCCGTGGAGCAGCGAAATGCCTGTCTTGCTTGAACAGGCCCTGGGGGGGGACTACCGTAAGCACCTGCCCCTCCTCTGGCATGATACAGGGGAACAGTCGGACCTTATCCGGTATACCTATATGAATATCGTCAGCAAGCTTTATGCGGAAAACTTCTGCAATCAAATCGGAGAGTGGTGCAGAGCCCGCGGGGTAGAATACATCGGACATGTACTTGAGGACAACAACGTGCATGCAAGACTCGGCTCTGGTGCCGGGCACTTCTTCCGCTCACTCTGGGGACAAGATATGTCCGGCCTTGATGTGGTGCTGTGGCAAATTGTTCCTGGTTTTGATCAATTATCTTTCCGCCAGCCAACAGGGGGAGAGACGGATAGTGAATTCTACCACTATGGCCTAGCTAAGCTTGGTGTGTCGCTCGGACACATTGATCCGAAAAAACAAGGCAGGACAATGTGCGAAGTGTATGGGGCCTATGGCTGGGCGGAAGGGTTAAAGCTGATGAAGTGGCTTACAGACCATATGCTTGTTCGCGGTGTGAACCATTTTGTCCCGCATGCCTTTACCCAAAAGGGGTTTCCGGACCCAGACTGTCCACCGCATATGTATGCGGGCGGGAAAAATCCGCAGTACCGCTACTATGGCTATTTAAACCGATATATCAACCGGATCAGTCATCTGATTTCAGGCGGAAGACATGTGGCGACCGCAGCTGTTCTGTACCACGCTGAAGCCGAGTGGTCCGGGGAATCGATGTATTTTCATAAACCTGTAAAGGCATTGATGCAGCATCAGATCGACTGTGAAGTACTTCCCGTTGATATTCTTCTGGAAGCGGCAAGTGTCAAGGACAACAAGCTGCAGGTTAACCGCGAGGATTACAGTTGCCTGATTGTGCCCTACGCGGAAGCACTACCGGCGGCAACGTTACAGCGGCTGCTCCAGTTCGCCGAGCAAGGTTTGCCCGTCCGGTTTGTTAACGGACTACCCAAGCGCTCAAGTGAAGGCATCGATGTCTCCGGGGCGTTATTGTCGCTTTCGGTGCATCCGAATGTGAAGACAAGCGGATTAGACAGGCTGGCGCAGGATCTGACTGCAGACGGCTATTATGAGGTCAAAGTGGACGGGTACGAGCCGCATCTGCGGAATTATCACTATGTTCATGAAGATGCAGAGGTGTTTATGTTTTTCAATGAAAGCCCTAATCAAATCATTACTACGAAAGTTGCTTTGCCGCTTGAGGGGGATGTGTATGCATATGACGCCTTCCTTAACAGAGTGACCAGAAAGGAAACAATTGGGGAGTCCGGTGCGGAAGTGGTGGAGCTTATGCTTCATCCGTATGAATCTGTCTTGCTGCTCCATGGTACTGCGCTTACAGATTATCCTGCCGGGCTGCAGTGGATTGCAGACGGAATCGGACTGGAATTAAAAGGAGAATGGACGGTCTCCATTGCAGATGCGGATCACTACCCTAATTTCGAAGCGCGGGGACAATTAACCTCTTTGAAAAATATGAGCGGGCGGGATGTATTGCCGGGCTTTTCCGGCACTTTCCGTTATGAAACGGAATTTGAATGGAATCATTCCTGTGACAAGGTACTGCTTGATCTGGGTGAAGTCTATGAAACGGCAGAAGTGTGGATTAACGGTCAACATGCAGGCTTAAACCTCTGCCCGCCGTACCGGATGGAAGTAACGGGCACAATCAGGAAAGGAACCAACCGCCTGGTTATTGAGGTTACGAACACGCTCGCTAAAGACCAGCGGGATTTCCTGTCCTCCTTCTCCCAGCAGGAACCAAGCGGGCTTATCGGTCCTGTGATCATTACTCCGGTGTCCGGCAGCTAAATATCATTAACGAGGGCTGAAGAGAAGGAGGTTTTAAGGATGAACACTATTGTTAATCCCGTTCTGCGCGGTTTTAACCCGGACCCTTCGATTGTCCGTGCAGGGGATGATTATTATATTGCTACTTCAACCTTTGAGTGGTTTCCCGGGGTGCAGATTCACCATTCCAGGGATCTCGTCCACTGGAGACTACTAAAGCGGCCGCTGGACCGGATATCGCAGCTGAACATGCAGGGGAACGGCGACTCTGACGGGGTATGGGCGCCCTGCCTGACTTATGATGACGGCCTGTTCTACCTAATCTACACCGATGTGAAATCCCATAAGGGAGCATTTAAGGATACCCATAACTATCTGGTGACGGCAGCCGATATCGAAGGACCGTGGTCGGAGCCGGTCTATCTGAACAGCAGCGGGTTCGATCCGTCCCTATTTCATGATGATGACGGCCGGAAATGGCTGCTCAACATGCGGTGGGATTTCCGTAAGGAGAAGAACAAATTCGGGGGCATTGTCATTCAGGAGTATTCGCAGACGGAAGGACGGTTGATTGGTCCGGTCACAACCATTTTTGAAGGCACCGGAATCGGCTTTACTGAAGGTCCGCACCTGTACAAACAGAACGGTTATTACTACTTGATTACAGCGGAAGGCGGAACGAGGTACAAGCATGCCGTTACTGTGGCACGTGCTGCCTTGCTTATGGGACCGTATGAGATTGACCCGCTCAATCCGATGCTGACCAGCAGCGGCAATCCGGCTCTGCTCCTTCAAAAAGCAGGGCATGCGTCTTTGGTGGAGACCCGGACTGGTGAATGGTATATGGCCCATTTATGCGCAAGACCCGTAGATGGATTTCATTGTACCTTGGGCAGAGAGACGGCTCTGCAGAAGTGTTACTGGGACGCGGAGGGCTGGCTCCGCCTCGAAGGGGGAGGGAACGCTCCGTCTGCTGCAGTGCAGGCACCGCAATTGCCGCCGCATCCCTTTGAGCCGGAACCGGAGCGGGATGATTTCGACGGACCCCTGCTGGGCAACCAGTGGAACACCCTGCGGATTCCTCCGGACCCTGACTGGCTTTCACTCAGTGAGAGGCAAGGTTTCCTGCGGTTAAAGGGAAGGGAATCTTTAAGCTCCTGCCACAGGCAGAGCTTGGTTGCCCGGCGGCAGCAGGTATTCAATATTGAAGCGGAGACGGTAATCGAATTTGAGCCTGAGAACTTTCAGCAACTGGCCGGTCTGATTTTGTATTATAACACAGAAGATTATGTGTACTTGAGGATTACCCATCTTGAGCAGCAGGGTAGAGTAATCGGAATTATCCAATCGGTGCATGGCATGTACGATGAGCTGCTTGCCGCTGATCTGCAGATCCCGGACTCCGGTCCGGTCCGCTTAAAGGCGGTTGTCAACCGGGATCGCCTGCAATTCTACTATGCTATTGAAGACAGCAGCTGGTGCCCGGTTGGTGAAGAGAGTCATATTTTGCATCTTTCGGACGAAGCCAAGGAGCCACTGCGTTTTACCGGAACCTTTGTTGGAATTTGTGCGCAGGATTTGAGCGGCACCCGCAAGCATGCCGATTTTGATTATTTTATCTACAGGGAAATGGAGTGGATTGAAGCTTGAACAATACACAATGTGAAGGGGAATAACTGGTGAAATATGTATGCAACCCCATGAATATTGAATATAAATATCAGTTTGTGAAATTAGAAAAGATGAGTATTTATAGAGAAGCAGCGGATCCATCGCTGATTATGTTTAAAGGGAAGTACTATCTTTTCCCATCTATGACGGCCGGATTTCTTACAAGTGATAATCTGGTAGATTGGGATTTTCATCCCCTAAAAGATGTACCGATTTATGATTATGCTCCAGATGTACGGGTAATCGGCGAATACATTTATTTTTCCGCATCATCCAAGAGTAAAAACTGCTCCTTTTTCAGGACAAAAGATCCAATACAAGAGGAGTTTGAAGAAATCCCCGGGGATTTTCCTTTTTGGGACCCGAATCTGTTCGTGGATGATGATGGCCGAATTTACTTCTACTGGGGCTGTTCCAACCTAACGCCGATTTATGGAGTGGAACTGAATCCTGAAGACATGAAACCGATAGGGATGCCGGTTGAACTTATTTTTGGCAAGCCGGCAGTGCATGGTTATGAAAGAAACGGTGAACATCATGTTTTCGGCAGAACTCCCGAACAAATTGAAGAAATGGTTCAAGCCTATGCGGAAAGCGGAAGCGTGCCCGAGGAAAAGTTGAAGCTGCTCAGGATTGCCCTCGGCAGTGATCCATACATCGAGGGAGCGTGGATGGACAAATATAACGGTAAGTATTATTTGCAGTATGCCAGTCCGGCAACGGAAGTGAATGTTTACTCAGATGGCGTTTACGTATCCGACAAACCGCTGGGACCGTTCGCTCTGGCCCGCAATAACCCTTACTCATACAAGCCGGGCGGATTTATACCCGGGGCCGGACATGGCTCCACGCTGGAAGATAAGCTTGGAAACCGGTGGCATGCCGCAAGTATGAGAGTCAGCGTCAATCACCCTTTTGAAAGACGTATGGGATTGTGGCCGGCAGGCTTTGACCAGGACGGGGAATTATTCTGCAATCAACGATATGGCGATTGGCCTATGAAGATCGAACAAGCAGCAATGAACCCGTGGAGCAATCCCGAGTGGATGCTGCTCTCCTATGGCAAGCCGGCGCGCGCTTCTTCCTATGAAGCAGGAAAAGAGGCTTCAAAAGCTACGGATGAAAGCATTCAGAGCTGGTGGAAAGCGGTGTCCAATCAGCCGGGCGAATGGCTTGAGGTTGATTTGAACCATGTATGTGATGTACATGCCGTACAAATTAATTTTGCCGATGACCAACTGAACCTTACTATTCCTGAAGGTGTAACTCCAATGGAAAACGGAGAATTGAGAAAAACAAAAAGATACATTGACGGACGGAAGCATGTTACCAGGTGGCTCCTGGAAGGATCGGTTGACGGAACAGATTATTTCGTAATTGAAGATAAATCAGGAGCAGATTCGGATTTGCCGCATGATCTGGTTGTAAAAGAAGCCGGAGTTACTGCGCGGTTTGTCAGATGCACCGTTAAGGAACTTCCCTATCATCAGAATGCTTGCATTTCCGGTCTGCGGGTGTTTGGGATAGGCGAAGGGAAACAGCCGGACAAAATAACCGGAGTCCAAACAAAACTCTTAAGCGAACTGGATCTTTCGGTATCATGGGCGAGTGTAAATGCTGTGGGATACAATGTGCTTTGGGGCTTCGCACCGGATAAACTGTATCATAGCTATATGGTTCTCGGTAAGAGTCAGGTTGATATTGGTGCATTGATCAAAGGCCAGTCCCTTTATGTTAGAGTGGATGCTTTTAATGAGAAAGGCATCACCGAAGGCGACGTATACAGGGTAATTGAATAATCAGCAAAGAAGCCGCATCTGATGTCGATGCGGCTTCGGTATGTTTTCCCATAGAATAGTGTTAAGAGTAACTATAGAGCTTCAATCTTAACGTTTTGAGCCGTACATCCTTCAGCTTCAATCAGCACGTTGATGATCCCGCTATTGGTGGGGCGGATAATGGCAAGTGCTCTTCCGTCGAAAGTCGTATGTTCCGTTTCAAAGAAATCTTCCTCACTCTTTGGATTGGCACTTCCAAAGCCCTGCAAGATTCCGGCACCCTCTACATGCACCGATACCTTGCGATCATCAAGCGGTCTTACAACACCATTATCGCCAACCAGCGATATGGTTACAAATGAAAGATCATTGTCATCCGACACAATCTGCGGGCGGTCGATTGCTACCTGCAGATTAACTCCGCCGACGGCGGTTAACAACGAAGTACGGCCTGATTCTTTCCCATTCGTGTAGGCGATGGCCACAAGTTCGCCGGGTGCATAAACGATATCAAACTCCGCCTTAAATTCATGAGCTTCACCAGCAGCGGCTCTGCCTGCCGTCTTACCATTGATCAACAGTTCAACTTCATCTGCCTCTGAATAGACTTCCACCTTCACAGGCTTGCCTTCATATCTGTCCCAGCTCCAACTTGCTATGGAATCACTCCAACTCCAAGGAGTCATGCCCGGTTTTTTACCATAATGTTCAGGACGCTGCACGGCGATAAAAGGCTGCTTGCGCAGACCGTATACGATTTCACGATAATAGGAGACCGGTCGACGGTAACCGGTGATGTCGATATCGCCACAGTATGCTGTTTTCCATGGATAGGATGCCGTTGCCCCTTGGGCTGCAGTTTCATCGTATACCGTTTTGCCGAGTCCAGCCTCTCCCAAATAATCCCATCCGGTCCAGGTGAAGTCGCCAATGACATGTCCGTTTTCTTTCACCAGCTTCCAGTTGTTGGCGATATCCCGGGGGAAGGTTTCACTGCCGCAGATCACGCGATTAGGAAACAATTCTTTATCGGTTTGGTATCGGTTATCGGCATAGTTATACCCTGCAATATCCACCGCCGCAAACGATTCCGCAGTGGAATGCGTAACGACATCCATGCCCATAATACCTTTTGTAAATGAGGAAAGATTTGCCATAAATGAATTGACATCGGTCCCCGTATCGCTGGAGTTGTTGTTTCCTTGAAACATCTCTTGCAGATGATTCATGACGGCTACCATTCCATTAATGGAATTCATCACATAACGAGTGCTATCCAGGCTGCGGATTTTCTCCGCTATTTTTCTACCCCAAGCCGTACCGTTTGCACTTCCAGTTTCGGGAATTTCATTTCCTATGGAGTACAAGATAACGCTTGGATGATTATAATCTTTATCTACCATCGCTTGGATGTCTTGCTCCCACCATGTCGGGAAATGAAGGGCGTAATCATAATCCGATTTATGATGGGTCCAAATATCGAAACTCTCATCCATCACCAGCATTCCTATGCGGTCGCATGCTTTTAGCAAGGCTTTGCTGGCCGGATGATGCGCGCTTCGAATGGCATTAAAGCCAGCCTGCTTTAAAATTTCGATCCGGCGCTCATCGGCACGCTCGATCGTAGAGGCGCCGATTACTCCATTGTCATGATGGATACACGCGCCACGCAGCTTAACGACCTCTCCGTTAATACGCAAACCGTCTTCCGCATCCAAGGAGAGCGTGCGGATACCAAATGTATGGGTTTCTTCATCCAGGACATGCTCTCCATCCATCACCTTGCTTATGCAAGTATAGAGATAAGGGGTCTCCACATTCCACAGTTTAGGTTCCCTTATATAAAGACGTTGGCGGGATGTCGCTTTTTCCCCGGCAAAGGCGGTAAAAGGCGCCGTATCCGAAGCTACGGAATTCCCATCCGCATCCACAATTTCAGTGACTATTCTTACGGTGCGCGGATTTATGCCTTCGTTTTCAACATCCGTAGCGACGACCACAACAGCATGCTTGCTTTCAATATCAGTAGCATTGATTTTCACGCCATCCACCGCAATATGCACGAGGTCAGCAACCATTATTTTAGTATTGCGGTAAATTCCCGTACCCGTGTACCAGCGGGAATCGTCATGACTTTTGGCTACCACTTTGATTTCATTTTCGGCGCCATATTTTAAGAACCGGTCCGCTTTGATATAAAAGTTGGTATAACCGAAGGGATGCTGTCCGGCAAAGTCGCCGTTGATGTACACCATCGCATGCATATACACCCCCTCGAATTCAAAGGTAACTCTTTTGTCTTTGTACTCTTCAGGCACATAAAATTTCTTTACATAATCGTAGGCCCCGTCTGAGAAATACCCTTTTTTGCTTCCGCTTACCGCTTGAGCGCTTCTTTTCTTTGCAATCATCGCATCGTGCGGCAAAGTAACCGCTTTGGGTTGTTCATTCGAATTCATGTTAAAAAAACCTGCAACAGGCCCAACCATCCAGCCTTGATTAAATGATTCTCTTATCATTTTCCATCCTGCCTTTCTTATTTTTAGTATGAATTATATAAAAAGCAGTCAGGGAGAAAAATTCCCCCTAACTGCTTGATTTTAAATTTCGGTTACCTAAACCGACTTTTAGCGTATTCATTAAATTTTGTGTCTGCTCCTGAACTCCTTAGGCGTAATGCCATAACGTTGCACGAATATTTTATAAAAATATCCTTTGTTCTGATAACCGACCTCATGGATGATTTGATGGACCGGAAGTTTGCTCGCCACAAGCATTTCTTCCGCTTTTGACAAACGTATGGTTTGCAGAAATTGCGAAAAAGACAGCTGCGTGTATTTCTTGATCAGCCGGTTAAAATAATCCGCATTGTAATGGTATTTTAATACCAATTCCTCAATGGTGACTTCCTTATATTTTTGATGCAGATACTTCTCTAATTCTTGAAATAATATCTCGTCCTTCCGCTGTTTTTCCAGCTTGGATAATTGAATTTGATAGGAATTGGCTAAGACATCCATAATTCGCATCATTAGCCCTTTGAGTAAATAATCGTATCCTTTTCTTTTTGACTCCGCTTCTTCAACGACCTGGCTGATTAAGTTATACATTTGATTGTTATCGCTTACAGGAGTGAAGCGCATAAACTGACGTATTCTTTTTTGCTTTTTCAAGCACATCCGGATGAACTCTTGGAGCGGCTCCTCTTGTAATTCGCTTAAGAAAATTTCATCAAAGAAAGTTTCCGACATGCAAAGAAACACCACGGCGCTATCTGTATTGGTTAAATCCTCCGAATGGATGCAATTCCGGTCGATAATAAATACTTCATCTCGTTGGAAAATATAGTGATTCCCTGAAATCTCCATAGGCAGTTGACCCTTGCAGACATAGGCCAATTCTACATAGTCATGCCTGTGTCGATCTTTGAACCTTCGGGTAGGATCGATATCCACTCGATAAGTTCTCTGCGCTAAATTTTCGATAACGAAACTGATACGCCCATTAGGGGTAACACGCCATAAAATAAATGAAAAGTTATCCTTAATATAATGAATATTACTATCCGAATCCTGAAGGTTATACAATTGCGTATTGTTCGGCATCTCAGGCATTTCCATTAATTCATCAAACGAATATACAGGAGTGCCCTGCATCTTTAACTCCATCTCGGCAATTCTCTCCATCAATTTCATAGTTCTCGTCACCTACTTGTTTGTTTTTCTGTACACCGATGGGGTCACGTCATGACGCTCTTTGAAATGATGATAAAAAAGCGTGATATTGGAGTACCCAACCTCGTAAGCGATTTCCCCAATTGGCATATTCGTAAACTTGAGCAGCATGGTCGCTTCTTTTATTTTTAAGTCTTGGACGATTTTCGTTAATCCGAAACCGAAATGACTTTTCAGCAGATTACTGAGATAGTTCGGATGATAGTTGAAATGAGAGGCTAAAGAATCCAGCGTGATAAATTTGAAGTTGTCATTAATGTACTGGACGATTTTGGTGATCGGCGCCCTGGATGTTGGACCTTTACGCTTAAATGCATTCGACTCTTTGTAGTCTCTCATGAGCTCGGTAAAGAGGAGAATGATATGGCAGTTAATCGCTTCTTCAGAACCGACCGCCGGATCGAAGGACTCACACAGAGAATGTTCCATACAAGTACGGGCATTGTGATTCGTTGAGGAGTGAAAAATCATATAATCGTTATGGTCTTGACTTCTATATATAGAGTTAATGAGGAACTCGGACATCAGGTCGTTTCCGGATAAGCGCTTCATAATGTCAATATCAAAGTACCGTTTACTCATTAACAGGTTAATGATGATATCGTTATCTCCCGGCTTCTCGATGGAATGGATCACGTTGGAGTCCATCATGCAAAATTCCCCGGCTGCCAGAATCACTGGTTTCCCGTTAATAACTTGCCTGCATTCGCCTGAATAAACAAAATTTATCTCTAAAAAATCGTGACGGTGTCCAGGGGCAGCGAGATAACGAGGATGTTTAAAAAAGGAAAAATGCTCTCCTGGCCGCAAAAAATGCTCGAGAATGGTACTGATTCCGTTCACTTCAATAATCGCTGCTTCATAACCTCCATAGATTTTCTCAGGTGACAGTAATGCCAGCGACTCAATTTCGTTACACTGCCGCAAATAGGCGTCAAGTTCACTGCGGTTCATCCTATGAATCGACCTCCCTTTCCTCTTCATTCTAACACCTTAAAAAACGATAAAAAAGTGCTTAAGTTTTGGGCTAAGAAAACAATCCTATCTATTGTAAATTTAATATGAAGGCGTTTACTAAAGGAGGGAAATGGTAATGTTAAGTACTTATGATTTAAAGACAGAACATTTGCGCAACCCCTTAGGATTGGATAACAAATCTCCCCGATTTTCTTGGAAAATCAATAGCGATGCCCGGAACATGACTCAAAATGCTTATCAAGTTCAAGCATCCGCCAGCGAGACGTTTGACTCTATCCTTTGGGATAGCGGTAAGGTAACGGGCCGAGCTCAGAGACTGGAATACAGCGGACCTGAATTGAAGTCAGCGGTGCGAATCTTCTGGAGGGTGAAAATCTGGGACAATGACGGGAACGAGTCAGCGTTTAGCGAGCCGGCGCTCTTCGAGATGGGACTGCTGAACGCTGCGGACTGGAAGGCGAAGTGGATCGAACCGGAGAGTGAGGTAGACCCGGACGCTTATAAGCCGGCGCCTTATATCCGTAAAGAATTCAACGTGAGAAGCGGGCTCGTTTCAGCTAGAGCTTACATGACGGCAAGAGGATTGTATAAGTTTTACATGAACGGCACGGAGGGCACGGACCATCTGTTTACGCCAGGTTTTACATCCTATTACGCTAGGCTGCAGTATCAGGTTTATGACATAACTCACCTTCTAAAGGAAGGCGCGAACGCCTGGGGAATCCTGCTCAGCGACGGATGGTGGAGAGGCTCTACAGGGGTTTTGCTGAAGAACAATTTCGGGTATAAAGTGGCCTTTTTGGGACAAGTGGTATTGAGCTATGACGATGGAAGCCGGGAGATCATTGCCAGCGACGGGTCGTTTACAACTTCGTCCGGTCCTCTGCTGAAGTCCGATTTGAAAGCGGGAGAAGTATATGATGCCCGTATCGACATCGAGGGGTGGAATACGGTCGGGTTCAATGATGCCGATTGGACGGCGGTACATGTTAAGGACTACGGGATAGATCATCTGGTAGCCTCAAGTCTTCCGGTTCGGACCAGGGAGGAGTTCACTCCCCGGATCATCGAAACGCCAAACGGAGAAACGGTGCTTGATTTCGGACAAAACATAGCCGGTTGGGTTGAAATGAAGCTGCAAGGCGATGCGGGGACGGAAGTCGTTTTGGTTCATGGCGAAACATTGGACAAAAACGGAAATTTTACGCTGTCTAACCTGGAACACACCGGACCGCTGAACGATTTCCAGGAAATTCATTACATTCTAAACGGACGAAGCGAGGAAGTATATCGGCCCTATTTTACTATATTCGGGTTCCGGTATGTCCTGTTGAAAAATGTTCCGGGTAAGCCGAAGCCCGATCATTTTACTGCCTTTGCCATTTACAGCGACATGGAGGAGGCCGGTGATTTTGCTTGTTCCAATCCGCTGATTAATCAGCTGGTTTCCAATTCCAGATGGAGCATGAAAAGCAACTTCATGGAAATCCCTACGGATTGTCCGACAAGAGAACGGGCGGGCTGGACCGGCGACGCTCAGCTATTCGCAAGGACGGCGGCGGATTTTATGAATGTGCATGCTTTCTATGAAAAGTGGCTGGCCGACCTGGCGGCCGAACAGTTTCCATCCGGCGCGGTAGGGTCTACGGTTCCTCAAGTACTGGGGTTCCACAGCGTGGATGAATATGAACGGGTCGTCAAAAACGCGAATGACCCGTTGCTGGCTATGCTCGCCTCCACCAAACCCGGAGAACCCGGTTATCTCGACGGTTCCGCGGGTTGGGGCGACGCGGCAGTAATCGCCCCGTGGACGATGTACTTGTGTTATGGAGACCAATCGATTCTGGAAAGACAATATGACTCTGCCAAAGCCTGGGTCGAATACATGAAAACGAATGCCGAAAACGACAGTGATCACTATAAAGATGCAGCCTACTACCATAACGATACGGATGGGGAACCGGATGCGAAGTTCATCTGGGATACGAAGTTTCACTATGGGGAATGGCTGGAAGCCGACATCGATCACAGTCCGGAACAAATGGGAGCTGAAATTCAAACGAGAATGTTCAAGGGCGATCCGCTAACGGCGACCGCCTATTATGGCTATTCCACCCGTTTGCTTTCCGAGATGGCCGCCGTCCTGGGAAAGCGGGAAGATGCGGAGCGGTACGCAAAGCTGCATGAAAAGATTAAGCGGGTTTACAACAAATATTTCATTCCGGAAAACGGCCTGATTCAGGAAGGCAGACAGGCTCCCCTTGTGCGTACTTTGGCTTTCGGCTTGGCCGGCGAAGACCGAAAACAAGCGATGGCCGATCGGCTGGCGGAACTTGTTATTGAGCAGGATTACCATTTAAATACGGGTTTCCTGTCCACGCCGTTCATTCTCCACGTCCTGGCCGATTACGGCTATCCGGATGTCGCTTATCGGCTCCTTGAACAGGATACATGTCCGTCCTGGTTGTACGCCGTGGCTAAAAGCGCAACAACTATTTGGGAAAGTTGGAACGGGATTTCGCCGGAGGGGGAACTGGCTTATTCGCTTAATCACTATTCCTACGGGGCGGTATGCAACTTCCTATTTGCCGGTGTGGCTGGTATTCGGCCTGTTCCCGAGCAGGCGGGATATGAGCATTTCATCATTAAGCCATGGATCGGCGGCACAATGACGCACGCATCCGCAACGCATGAATCTCCTTACGGCAAAATTGAATCCGGTTGGAGAAAGACCGAGGACGGAGTGGCCTATCGTTTTGTTGTACCTGCGAATACGACGGCCACCGTCATGTTGGAAGGAAGCGAGGAGGATGCGAAGCGCCTGTCGGCGGATTTCGAACAGGTTTCCTATAAAGACGGGCGCGTCACTTTGGAAGTGGGCAGCGGATCTTATCATATCAAGCCGGGTCAGCCGATTGGTTACGAGAATGTGTAAAAGGAGAGGTTAAACAATGATGATTTGTAAGAAGATTCCGATCTGTGAGAACAAGGAAGAAGTTTTTATGGAGGCCTATATTCTCCATAACTCAGTAGAATTCAACCATAATCTCAAACGTCCTGTCGCTCTGATTATCCCTGGTGGTGCTTATATATCGACATCTGACCGGGAGGCAGAGCAAGTTGCGTTGGCCTTCGCCACCCACGGATATCATGCTTTCGTGCTAAGATATTCAATTGGTAAAGAAGCTCTAATGCCGCAACCCATTTTGGAAGGATTTAAGGCAATATCCATCATAAGAGATCATGCGGATGAATGGTGTGTTGACGTAAATCGAATCGTTCCATGTGGATTTTCTGCAGGGGGACATTTGGCCGCAAGCCTTGCTACTATGTGGAATCTGCCGGAGTTTGCCAATGCGTTAGGCTGTTCTTCAGAGAGCATTAAACCCAATGCTGTAGTTTTATCCTATCCATGTGTAGTCGTACCTAATCATGCAGGCTCTCTCGATACTGGGATGCCAGCTGAAGCTTTGGAGGCCTTTAAGGCAAACCCAATGATGAGTGAATTAAATGAAGCGTTGGTCGTAAAGGACGGTACAATTCGACTAGATCTAATTGATGTCATGTATCGAAATATGACGGGGAAACCAGATTGGAAGGCGGAGGATCTACAATCGTATTCAACAGATTTGCTAGTTTCAGAGGATACGGTTCCTTCATTTGTTTGGGCGACTGAAAATGACATTCTCGTGCCCGTATCTGGGGCCATTCAATTTGTTCAGGCGATGCTTAAAAATGGAAGAAGGATAGAATTCCACCTATTTGCAGGTGGAGAACATGGTCTATCCTTAGCAAAGGCAACAACGGCAGGCTCACCTAATATGGTCAACGATGAAGTGGCCGTTTGGTTCAATATGGCAATAGCATTCCTTGCCAAAACCCTAGACTAGCCAAAAGGAAACTTAATTGGGTCATATTCCTTCGTCAAGAGCGAAATGAGCTGAATTAGTTAACCTTTTTCCACTTGGAATTACTGAAGGATCCATAAAGGAGCCTCCGGGCAACGCTAAACTGAAATTTAAAGCGGCTACGTTGCATGAAGGTCGGCGTAGCCATTTTGTTCTACCATAATATTTGTTTCCTCAATGATATGATTTTATGATCGGGATGCCACGGCAGCGCATATACATAATCCGAAACAAAAGCCGCCAGAGACTGTCCCTTACCAATGACTTTGGGATAGCCCCTGGCGGCTTTTGTAATCAATTGAAGCGCAATTTGTTTTATGCTGTCCCAATAGTAAGACTCTTCAAGGACTGACCCGTGGCCGAAGCGGTCAAATGCTCGTCAAGGTTGAACCCATCTGTCTGTTGAATATCAGGGAATCGTCTAACAAACGAGGCTAGTGCCATATTCGCTTCCAACCGCGCGAGCGGGGCGCCCAGGCAGAAATGCGGACCAGCTCCAAAGGTCATATGCTGCTGATTGCCGGGACGATGGATATCGAATACGTCTGCGCGGGTAAAGTGCGACTCGTCCCGGTTGGCGGCGCCAATCCAGGCCACAACGACTTGCCCCGCTTTCATCTCGGGCCCGAAGACGTTGGTGTCCTGGGCTACCTTCCGATCAATCGTCGCCCCGAAGCGGAAACGCAGCACTTCCTCGATCAGCTTGGGAACCAAGCTCAAATCGGCTCTTAGCTCTTGATAAACACCCGGTTGATCGAACAGCATGCAATAGAAAATGTTGGAGATCAGCGTCGTCGTTGTTTCGTTGCCTGCTCCGAGCAGCCCTATGGCTGACCTGACTACTTCTTCGTCCGTCAGCTTCTCGCCCTCCAGTTCGGCTTGGGTCAGGTCGGAGATGATGTCATCCGCCGGGTGCTTCCGTTTCTCCAAAACGATGGGATACAAAAACTCGGCGAACTCTTTCATGGCCCGGCCCTTTTGCTGTTCGATGTCGGTGTATGCTTTCTTATTATAAGGGAGAAAAAGGATGTCGGACCATGCTTTGATCTGCCCGCGAGCCCGGGAAGGGACCCCAAGCAGGTCCGCGATGACGGTAACCGGTAACGGAATCGCCAGCTTTTGCACGATATCGATGACCGGAGCGCCTTCCATATTTGTGATCAGTTCGTCGACGATCTCCTGGATCCGGGGCTCCCATTCTTTTAGGCTGCGGGGTGTAAAAGCCTGGGTGAGGAGCGCGCGCCGTTTGCGGTGTTCCGGCGGATCGACGAGATTGACGTTACTCCGGTTATCCAATTGGATGGGAGTCGGAATCAGGCTTCGTTCCTTTTTGTTGGAGAACAACTCATGGTCGAACAGCACGCGCTTGACGTGGTCATATGAAAATACGTTCCAAACATCCTGCTCGGCATCGTAGTAGACGGGATTACGGTCCCTCATGTCCTTGTACCAGGCATACGGTTCCCATTGCGCTTGTTTTGTTGCAAGCTTCGAAATTTCGTTCAGCAAGATCACTTGGCGATATGCGTTCATCATGTTCCCTCCCATACGGAATGATTTTGAGTGCTTCTAAATTAAAATAACTTATGTTAAATTAACCTATAAGAAATTTTAACACACAAAATACAAATTAAGTAAATTAAATTGAAACTATTCACAAAAAATTCACAGAAAGGTGATTTTAATGTATGCAGATATTTTGATTTTGGGGCAGCTTTTAAAAGGGCCTAAGCACGGTTATGAAATCAAAAAAAATATTCAGGAAGCGCTGGGGGAATCGTTCGAGATCAATAACAATTTATTGTACCCTGCGTTGCGGCGGTTTCAGGAAATGGGGGCTATGACGAAAGAGGTTGAGAAAGTGGACGGTAAGCCCGACCGCCATGTCTATCTGTTGACGGACACGGGAGAAGAAGTTTTTATTGAGCTCATTCGCGACTTTCCGCGGAAAGCGGCCGCCAATCCAATGGAGTTCCTGGTTCGCGTCGCGCTGTTCGACCGCTTGGAGCCCGAATTGCAGCTTGACATTTTGCAAAAGCGGCTGAGCGTGTTGGAAGAGGAGCTAAAGCACAGCCGCCAATACGATCTTGGCCAGTCGAGAAATCGGTTCATAACGGAAGTCATTCGTTTCAAAAAAACGCAAACCGAACATGAATGGGCATGGGTGAAGCAATTGATCGATGAAGTCCAGGGGACGGCTTCGGGTATGGAATAACTTAGCGAAGCGCAAGTAAAACCAAATACATGCGGGAATTTAGCAAAACAAAAAACCTGCAATTGTGCAGGTTTTTTGCAAGCTTCAATTGTATAATTACATTTTACTTATCTCATAGTAGCCAGCATTTCCGCAAACTTGGTTGCTTCCGCCCCGGTTACGAACCGATTCGGCGCAAAGCGGGTTGCGGAATCACCCTTCAGGATTCCAGCCGCAACGGAACGCGCAATCGCTTCGGAAGCCCAATGCCCGATTGGCACGTCGCTGAACTTTGCCGCGCTGGCTGAAGAGGAGGCATGCTCCAGTCCCGCATTCCGCACGATATTATCGGCGATCGCCGCGAGCTGCGCCCGCGTCACGGCCAATTTTGGGGCAAACCGGCTGCCGCCGATGCCTTTCATGATCCCGGCCGTCGTATTCTGACGAATAGCCAGATCCTGAGGCGAATTATCAGTATCCGTATAAATATCGGTGCCGATCACCTCGGCAAGGTTCAGCCGGTCCGCCAATAACGCGGCCAACTCCGCGCGTGTCACTTGAGCATCCTGCTGCAGCGAGACCGGTGTGTCAGCTGTTTTTTTCTGCTCAAACAACCAAGCCAACATGTTCTTATCGTTAAATACGGTTACCCAAGAACAGTGTCTAAAATCTCCATACAACTGTTGAGAGGCCATAAACGCATCGTCATAAATGCTCAGCTTGGCCTGCTTGTTGCCCAATCCGGTCAATGCCTCATACGCCAGCGTACTCGTCCGGCTATCCGTGATCGGGTCATTTTGTGCATGCACGAGCCATACCGGCACATCCGTCAGATCCTTCAGTTCCCGCTTAAACGTATCCACGGAACCGGTGTAATCGGCTACAGCGTCTTTCGCCGAAATGACAATGGAGCCGGCGAACAGCCCGGGATACTGCATCAGGAATCGAAGCGCGCCGCCTCCCCCGCTGGACACGCCTACGACATAAATCCGGTTCGGGTCCACCTTGCCGGAATCGACAAGCTCCCCGATTAGCTCCGCTTGCACCTCGAAATAATCCCGCATCAGCGAAAGTTCTTCGGGATTGTTATAGATTTTCCAGCCGTAGTTTTTGGGAAACTGTACGGCCAGTACGGAAGTATCGTAACCCGAGTCTATCCAGGCAACCGCGCCTTTGTTCTCGGTAAGCTGTTTCAGATTGTCCGTACCGACCTCCCCGCCGCCGTGCAGCCATACAATCAGAGGTTGCGGGGCCGCAGAATCGGTCAATTTTAACCGATAGTTCAACTTTTCCCCGTTAGTGCCCGTATATTTCCCTGCGACAAAATCGTCGACCGTACGCGTTTTCAACGCCGTTACGGCTGCCTGATTAAACGACAGCTCCGGGTAACGTCCGTTCGTCACGGCAAACTCGGACTTCGGTCCCCCTGGATATTTAAACGCCTTTACTTTAAGTGATAAAACGTTTTCATGCCAGCTCAATTCAACCCCGTCATCCGTATAATCCTCTTGCACTGTTTCGTTTTTCTCGTTCACCGGATATCCGTCGTAGTTGCCGGTAATCTCAAAATCGGTTGCTTTCAAATCGGCATATTCACTCGCGTTGCTTACTTTTAGATCAAACGATTCAACCATCCTTCCCGTATCGCCGATATACGTGTTTGCCGTAATTTGCGCAGGTGAAGCCGCTTCGGCTTTCGCAGGCAGCCCACCGGTCAGTATGGTGCCGATCGATAATACTAACGTTAGCATCAGACCTGTACCCTTTTTCAATTTCATCCTACGTACCTCCAGTTATAAATTTTGTTATGTTTTACATAGCGAGTCGGATTAAGCCGCTTAAAAAAAAACCTAACTCGAACCGACATGGGAAATCCAATGTCTGATTCGATTTAGGTTTTGCCCGGTTAAACGGTTACAATCCACATCGTATCTACATGAGAAATCATAAATACGAAAATTGTAAAAGTCAATATTTTTTTGCTTGAATATATATACATATTTTAGCATTATTTTTTTGTTGAAAACGTTATCTCCATCTTATATAATGAATTTACAATCAATATTAGGGTTGTTACTGCATTGCAGGCAAAGCCTAAACAAATCCGCGCTAAATTATATTTAGTTTTGGATTAGTTTAGGCTTATTTTGTTAGTAAAAAATAAAAAGTGGGCGAACTCATGAGGATAAAAAAAGTTTTTAACAATAATGTTGCACTGGTTGAAGGTCATAATCGATCTGAGATCATTGTTATTGGAAAGGGACTAGCCTATCAGAAAAATCCAGGTGAAGATATAGATCCATCAAGAATTGAGAAGACCTTCGTGATGGAGACTAAGGAATTATCTGAGCGGCTATCTACATTACTGAGTGAGATTCCTCCAAAGCATTTAGAATTAACAGATCAAATTATCCGTTATGCAGCAAAAGATCTAGGCACATCCTTTAGTAATAATATCTACCTGGCTCTGACAGATCATATCAGCTACGCAATTACGCGCTCCACACAGGGGTTGAATCTTAAAAATGCGCTGCTATGGGAGATACAGAAGTTCTATCCGAAGGAATATCACACGGCAACGCATGCATTACATTTAATTGAAAAGGAAACCGGTCTTAAACTGCCTGTAGACGAAGCTGCCTTTATCGCAATGCATTTCGTAAATGGTCAGCAGGATGGTCAGGAAATGGAACAGACCTTGCTGGTTACCCAGATGGTTCAGGGCATTCTTAATATAGTAACACTTCACTATGGGATTGAGCTGGATGAGAATTCACTGAATTACAGCCGCTTTTTGACCCATTTGAAATATTTTTCCTATCGTGCTATGCGTCATGAATCGATTCCTTCTGAGGATGATGAGCTTTACAAGCAAGTCGTTCTCAAGTATCCTGAAGCTTTTGCCTGCAGTGAGAAGGTAAGAGCCTATTTACGGGAAGAGTATCAAGTTGAGACAACCGAAGGCGAAATGGTCTATTTTATGCTCCATATTAGGCGTGTGACCAGCAGAGATTAGCCAATTACAATAAAGATCAGGGTTGTTACCATCAATTGGGCAAAGCCTGGATAAGTGATAAGTGTACTGTTACTCAGTGTACTTCATCGCCTATTCAGGCTTTTTTTATACCATATAACCAGAATGAGATCTAAAGGAGCGAGCACAAATGAAGTACGAAAGATTAGCCAAAGATATCGTGCAGAACATCGGTGGAGAAGAGAATGTTACCAATCTTGTCCACTGTGCAACAAGGTTAAGATTTAATCTCAAAGACAATCAGCTGCCTGACAAGGAGAAACTGAAAAGCTTAGAAGGGGTTTTGAGTGTCGTAGAAAGTGGCGGTCAATTCCAAGTGGTAGTCGGAAATGACGTTGCTCACGTATATCAAGAAATTATGAAAAACAGCAAACTAGGGGCAGGAAATTCTGCATCAGAGGATGCAAATCAACCTAAAGAGAAAATGATGTCCAGAATTTTTGCAGTGATTTCAGGAAGTCTTTCTCCCTTATTGCCTGCAATGGCCGGAGCAGGGATACTTAAAGCCTTTTTAACTTTATTTACAACTTTCGGTTGGATATCTGCAGAAAGCGGAACTTATCTCATTCTGGCTGCGGCAGCAAATGCCGTCTTTTATTTCCTGCCTATATTCCTGGGCGTCTCAGCATCGTTCAAGTTTGGCGCAAATCCCTATGTAGGTGGGGTCATTGGTGCAGCTTTAATGGAACCGAATTTTACGGGGTTATTAGCCAATGGAGATACTTCTTCTTTTCTTGGCATTCCAGTAGTCTTAATGGATTATTCATCAACCGTCTTTCCGGTATTCGTAGCAATTTGGATCTTCTCTTATGTAGAGAAATTTTTAAAGAAAATCATTCATAAAGAGCTCCAGACATTCATGGTTCCATTGCTGTCCTTAGTCATTATTGTACCGCTCACTGCGATGATCTTCGGCCCATTTGGAGTATATATCGGAAACGCGATTGCAGACGCGATTAATTATCTTATGGGAGTAAGCGGACTGTTAACAGGTGCTGTTATTGGTGGGCTGATCTTTTTCCTTGTGGTGTTTGGGCTTCACTGGGGTATTATTCCAATCGTACTGGCAAATTTGGCCAATGGAACCGATCCAATCCTTGCGATGTGGGCGGCTTCTAACTTTGCAATGGCAGGGGTGGCACTGGCTGTCTTCCTGAAATCCAAAGAGAAGTCTTTGAAATCAATTGCCGGTTCTTCTACGTTAAGTCTATTGTTAGCTGGTGTCTCTGAACCGACCGTTTATGGGATATTGCTGCGCCACAAGCGCACGATTCCATATGTTATTATTGCCGGAGCTGTCGGTGGGGCGATTAATGGCGGTTTCCATACGTATGCTACAGCATTTGTTTTCCAGAATATTTTCTCGATCGGTGCGTTTGAACCTGTGGGTTACTATTTAATCGGGATTGCTGCCGCTATGGGGATTGGTTTGATTCTGACGGTTCTGTTAGGATACCAAGACAAAAAAAAATCTGAAGCAGTAACAGAAATAAGTAATACCGCTCCTGCTGTAGAAAAAAAGGCTGTTCAACCGGGCGGAAGCACTCCCGCTTCTAATAAAGCATCAACCTCTAAGAAGGAAGTACTTCTGAGCCCCTTAACAGGAGAATTGAAATCTTTGACTCAAGTTCCCGATCCTGCTTTTGCAGAAGGGGCTATGGGGAAAGGCATTGCCATTATTCCGAGTGTTGGCCAAGCCGTATCTCCAGTGAACGGTACGGTTGGGACTATCCTCAAGTCAGGCCATGCTGTCATTCTGCTGTCCGAGAGCGGTGCGGAAATACTGATTCACATTGGGATCAATACTGTTCAATTAAAGGGGCAATATTTCACCCCTCGGGTTAAAGCAGGAGATCATGTACGCACAGGAGATGTACTGATTGAGTTTGAGCTTGAGAAGATCAAGGAAGCTGGATACAATCCGATCACTCCAATTATCATCTCGAATACCGGCGATTATCTGGATGTGATTGAAACAACAAACTCAACGGTTACCGCTCAAGATAAGTTGCTGACTCTTGTTGTCTAAGCAGAACTTTCCAGAAAGGAGACTCACTTTGCATTCCAACACACACAGTTTTCCGGAAAATTTCTTATGGGGCGGCGCAGTAGCGGCCAATCAGGTAGAGGGCGCTTTTTTAGAGGATGGAAAAGGTTTGTCCACAGCAGATGTATTGCCACGTGGCATTACAGGGCCGATCATGGAGATTCCTGAAGGTGAATATCCTTCTCATGAAGCTATCGATTTTTACCACCGGTATAAAGAAGACATCGCAATGTTCGCAGAAATGGGCTTTCGCTGTTTCCGGACTTCGATTGCCTGGACACGTATTTTTCCAGAGGGAGATGAAGAGATTCCTAACGAAGAGGGCATCCGCTTCTATGAACAGTTGATTGATGAGCTTCTCAAATACAATATAGAACCTGTCATTACAATCTCCCATTATGAAATGCCTTTGGGATTGGCAAAGAAATATGGGGGCTGGAGAAGCCGTAAGGTCATTGAATGCTATGAAAGGTATGCCAAGGTTTTATTTGAGAGATTTAAAGGGAAAGTAAAGTATTGGATGACTTTTAATGAAATTAATATTCTGGCCCATTATCCGTTCACAGGTGGTGGAATCATCCTCCGGAATGGAGAGAATCAGAAGCAGGTTCAATATCAGGCTGCACACCATCAGTTCGTAGCAAGTGCGCTCGCCGTAAAAGCTTGCCATGAAATTATACCTGACGCCCAAATCGGCTGTATGTTGGCTTATATTCCGGCATATCCGTTGACGAGTGCACCGGAGGATGTTTTTGCTGCTCTGCAAGGAGAAAGGGAAATCCTGATGTTCGGCGATGTACAGGCTATAGGGGGATATCCTTCATATGCAGCACAATTTTTTAAAGAGAATGATGTGGTGCTTGAAAAAGAATCCGGAGATGACCTTATTCTGAAAAGCTATCCTGTTGATTTTATTGGCTTCAGTTACTACATGAGCCGTGCCGTGAGTGCAAATCCGGAAGGGAAAGAGACTACGGCTGGTAATCTGTTCGGCGGTGTCAAAAATCCTTATTTGCCTTCATCGGAATGGGGCTGGCAGATTGATCCGCTGGGTCTGAGAATTGCTCTGAATCTATTATATGACCGTTATCAGAAGCCATTATTTATTGTGGAGAATGGTCTGGGTGCAGCAGACGTTCTGGAAGCAGACGACATAATTAATGATGATTACCGCATCAATTATTTGCGGGAGCATCTCTCGCAGGTATCGAAGGCTATTCAGGATGGTGTAGATCTGATCGGATACACCAGTTGGGGGCCAATTGACTTGATCAGTGCATCTACCGGAGAAATGAAAAAACGTTATGGATACATTTATGTCGATAAAAATAATGCGGGTGAAGGAACCCTAAGAAGAATAAAAAAGAAAAGCTTTGCCTGGTACAAGAAGGTAATTGCTTCAAACGGGTCTGACTTAGACTGAAGCTTGCACAGATAAAAGCCATCCTTTCATTAATAACGGGGTCCTTTTCGGGTGTGCAATTTGGTTAGATAATGGAATTGACCGTTAATTTAGTAGGGGATAACGAATAAAAGGACAGCCAATCGGCTGTCCTCAGATTGTCGAGAAACCCTGTACTTTTTTTTCAAAGTACGGGGTTTCTCATGTTCTAAGTGGGCGGTTCAAAGCGGAAATAGGGGAGATTACCCCCGTTTTCCTAGGCGATCCAGGTGGATCGTCATCTTCTTCATGTTCTGCACAGCTGCCCTCAACAGGGCCTGTTCCCTGACGTTTTGCAGTCCGCGCAAACGGCAATAGCGAAACCCATGGAGATATTTGGCATCCGCGAAGCTTCGCTCAATCGTTTATTTTCGTTTTCGGTAGAGATATTTCCCGGATCGACTCAACCGGTTGCCTCGCACCCACTCTTTGCTGTTCTCCCAGGCATAACGGGTCACCACCTTTCGGTGGTTGCGAGATCGTGTGCATTCGTTTAATAACGGGCAGTTCTTACAATGCTGTGGATCAGAAGCGTACTGCCGGTATCCCTCGCGGTTGGTCGTCTTATACTGTAATTCGTGCTTTGCCGGACAGGTGAATTTATAGTGATCCATCAGGACATCGTATTGCTGAGGATAAATATTGGAGCAAAGCAGACCAAAAGTTGATTGATAGATAAGTATACGGCTGAATTTAATAAAGCTTAGGCAGCAGGTAATACTGCTGCTATGCAAGCAGTACACGATAAAGCAATTGCAATAAGAGTAGCAAACGGTGCTGAAGTTATTGCAAGAACTGACTATTCGACTGGTACATCCATTTCCACAGGAAAAGGCGGAGTTCATGAGGATTTCGTTACAGAAGCTTTAACAGTTCCAGTATTAGCATTCGGAATTTATTCTTTGACGGCTACAACTACGTTAACAATAGGAACAGAAATATCGGGTTTAGGTACGGTTGTGGAGGCACCAGGGCAGACTATTACAAGTATTTCATCCCACGCTTTAAAAAGGGCAGCAGCACGTGGAGTAAACCAAGAATTAATGGAACAAACAGTTGCTAAGCCATTACTGGTACTAGAACAAGAGGTTACAGATACTTACTTTTATCTCTCAAAAGACGCAGTAGTAGTACTCAATAGGAGCTGGTAAGGTTGTAACAACTTATGGAAAGCAAAATTTTGATAAAGCTATTAAGGCTTTGTTGAAGGTGGTGAAGTAAATATGGAAGAGGATTATTATTGTCCTTTATTGAACAAGGTTATTCAACTAGGTCTTTGCATGGATATTAATTATGAGAGAACAAAGATTGCTAATTTCAACATACTGCCTGAACTTGGAATAAACAAAGAAGAAGCAGATCAGTGCTGTACAAAATGTCCACATCTTCCTTTTAAAAAATAGTATCATTAGCCACATGCGAGTGTAACAGCTCCATGTGGTTTTTTTGATAATTGTCCCCACCCAGATCTAAAGAATCGGGCGGCTGTGCCCAAAAGAATTTAACCCTCTTAAGTTACGTATGAACTTTTGCCTAAACATGAATGTACGGCACGAGTTTTAAAAATTCTGAATTTATAAAAGGAGAATAAAAGCATGCCGATTTCAAAATATGAATCTAAATTTCCACCTGTAGAAGTATTTCTGACAAGATTTTTTGATTTTGAAAGTGATATTCTGATCTTTGAACAAGAGACCAAAATCCCGATCCCAACAATCTCCAAGGGTGATATTATAGAATTATTTGAAGATGACTATGTGGTTAAAGAAAGAAAATTTGCATTTAATGAAGATGCTTTTTTTACTATATATCGTATAGAAATGTTGGATTTTTGAAAGTATGAAGTGCCAAAAGAACGTAGAAAGTCGCGTGGACGAATACGCAGCCGGGTTTAATGGTAGTCTTGACCGTTGGTAGAGCTTTATGGCATTATCTCTACACAGTAGACGGCTCGGCGTAGGGCCGCGGGCTACTTGCAACCTTAGAGCACTTGAATACTGCCTTTAAAAGACAGGTTCAGGTGCTTTTTGCATTTCATATAAAAATACATTCTATCTGCGCTGTATTATAAAATTGAAGTAGGATATTATTTCCAAAAATCAGAAAATGAAAAACAAAATGATCTTCAAAATTATCCAATTTATTATCTATACAATCAACTATGTCAAGAAACAGAAGTGGTTTGATGAGAACGTTAGGAAATAAGCAATGTACTTAATTAATTTTGTTGGATCCCTAAGCGATTCTAAGAATCATAAGCAAGCGGGACAAGCAACTAGTGGTGAATTCCCTTCCTAATTTTAAATCAATTCATGAAAAATTTGGCAATGTGAAAATATTTGTTGATAAAGCTGGAATGAAGCATGTATTAGAGAGACATACATTTAAATATTGGGCACGTATCGGTACAATATAAGATCATAGATATTATCCTCAACCTTAACAATTGAAATGGGTTATCCATATTATCCCAACTTTAAGAAAGCTTTCTTCAAAATGCGCTTTTAGTCATGTAGAATCAGCCAGAGAGGGGTGTTAAGAACTATTTATAAAACGTTGTGTTCTTACGATAGAATTATAAAGGCTTAATCCATTTCGGAGGGACACAAGGTGAGAATACATATTAAGAAATTGAAGATCGGCGATGTTCTGAAAACCGATATTTTTAACCGTCAGGGTCTTCATGTGCTGGCGAAAAAGACAAAAATCCGTCTTGAGGATATTGCGTTGCTGAATAAGCACAGCATTAAATTTGTGGATGTTGAGGGCAGTGTAGAAGATCGTATAGCCAGAGAGGTGTTTAATGGCACTGAACGTCCTCTGAGAGTCAAACCTAATTATGATAAGTCTCTTAGGGAATACCAAGCCTTTTTTCTGGAGGCTATAATCTCGGGAGAGATTGACCGGTCAAAAATAGAATGGACGCTGATGCCCTTGCTGGAACAGCTGGATGAGCAAAAAGACGTGCTTACCCTTCTGTTCAGTTTCCAAAAAGAAGATGAGACCATTTACAATCACTCGTTGCAGGTTGGTTTGTTGTCATACTATATTGCTGAGTGGCTAGGCTATCCGAAGAGCGAACGGTTTGAAATCTGCAGGGCAGGATACCTCCACGATATCGGGAAAAGCCGCGTCCGGTTATCCATCCGTAACCGGGTCGGCCACTTAAATGATGAGGAAGAAAAGGAGCTTCAGAAGCATACTTCGGCAGGTTATCAGATTATCCGCAATTCGTTGAAAGATGATACCGCTGCATTAGTGGCGCTGCAGCATCACGAACGGGAGGACGGAACAGGCTATCCGCTCGGAGTACATAAGGAAAAAATCCATCCCTATGCCCAGATTGTTGCTGTGGCCAATGAATTCATCAGCAAGACATTTGTTTCTGCAGAACAGCCAAAGCGAAACTTCTCAACAGTTTTGCAAGAAATGTATGAGCTTGGATTCGGTAAACTGAACGAGAAGCCCGTGCAAGCGCTAATACATAATCTGCTCCCTAATATGATCGGGAAGAAGGTACAGCTTAGCAATGGACACATAGGAGAAATTATATTGAACAATCCTATGGATTTTTTCAGACCCCTTGTGAAAGTAAAAGAGACATTCATAGATTTATCGAAAGAACGCGGTCTGGATATTCGGGAAATTATAGTTTAGTCCGCTTCCCCCGTCTTCACCACCCACACCTCCGGCAGGTTCCGGTATTGCTCGGCATAGTCCAGGCCATATCCGACGACAAATTCGTCGGGGATTTCGATGCCCGAATATTCAACTTCTACGTCGGCGAGGCGGCGGGAAGGCTTGTTGAGTATGGTGCAGATGCGCACACTGAGCGCGCCGCTGTTCAGGAAATGCTCCTTCAGATGCTTCAGCGTCAGGCCGGTGTCGATCAGATCCTCGACAAGCAGGATATGGCGGCCGCGGATATCGGTATCGATGTCTTTTTTGATAATGACCGCTCCTGAAGTGGTGGCCGCTGTGCCGTAGCTGGAGACGGCCATGAAATCAATGCCTACGGGGAAGCTGATTTCACGCATCAGGTCAGCCATGAACACGGCTGCTCCCTTAAGGATACCGATGAGGACCAGGTCCTTGCCTGCGTAATCACGGGAAATATCCGCGCCCAGCTCCCGGACTCTCTGCTGCAAAGCATCCTTATGAACAAGCACATTCTGTAATTCTGTCATCGTTTTTGCGCTCCTTAATCTGTCTGTTTCATCTCTAAGAAATAAGGCCGCGTACCCGGCGGCTTGCATTCCTCGCTCAGGAGGAGGATCTGTCCTTCTCCTTCAGCATAACATCATGTGCCCCTCCTTCGTAAATGGTGGTGGAGGAGACGAGGGTGATCTTCGCCTGCTGCTGCAGCTGCGGAATGGTCAGTGCGCCGCAGTTGCACATGGTGGATTTGATTTTGCTGATGCTGAGATCGAGGTTGTCTTTGAGGCGTCCGGCGTATGGAATGAAGGAATCCACACCTTCCTCGAACTCCAGCTTGCTCTCCTTGTCGGCGTTGCCGAAGTCGTACCGCTGCCAGTTGCGGGCCCGGCTGGAGCCTTCGCCCCAATATTCCTTGACGAAGTTGCCGCCGACCAGCAGCTTGCGGCCCGGACTCTCGTCGAATCGGGCGAAATAGCGGCCCAGCATAACAAAGTCGGCTCCCATCGCAAGGGCAAGCACGATATGGTAGTCATGCACGATGCCGCCGTCGGAGCAGATTGGGACGTAAATGCCCGTCTGTTCATAATATTCCTGGCGGGCTGCGGCAACTTCGATGACCGAGGAGGCCTGGCCGCGGCCGATGCCTTTTTGTTCACGGGTAATGCAGATCGAGCCGCCGCCAATGCCGACCTTGATGAAGTCCGCACCCGCTTCGACCAGGTAGAGGAAGCCTTCTTTGTCCACGACATTGCCTGCCCCAACCTTTACATTGTCCCCAAACGTTTCCTTAATATAGTGTATCGTTTCCGCCTGCCATTCGGAATAACCGTCCGAGGAATCGATGCAGAGCACATCCGCCCCTGCCTCCACAAGCGCCGGAACGCGTTCCTTATAATCTCTGGAGTTGATGCCTGCGCCGACGATCAGCTGCTTGTTGCTGTCATGCAGCTCCAGCGGGTACTCCTGGTGGCTGTCATAATCCTTGCGGAAGACGAGGTGTACCAGATTACCGCTGCTGTTCACAATCGGCAGACAGTTCAGCTTATGGTCCCAGATCATGTCATTGGCTTCGGTCAGGGTGATGCCTTCCCGGGCATAGATCAGCGAAGACAGTGGCGTCATGAACTCGGTGATCCTGCAATCCGGCGGAAGACGGTTCTCACGGTAATCACGGCTGGTCACGATGCCCATCAGCTGGCCTGTGGGCTCCCCGTTGTCAGTAATGGCGATGGTTGAATGGCCGCTGCGGGCTTTCAGCTCCAGCACATCCTTCAGCGTATCCTCCGGGCGCAGATTGGAGTCGCTGAGCACGAAGCCGGCCTTGAACTTTTTAACCCTGCGGACCATTTCGACCTGCTGTTCGACCGATTGCGAGCCATAGATGAAGGAGATGCCGCCGCTTTTGGCCAGGGCAATGGCCATGTTGTGGTCGGATACGGCCTGCATCACGGCAGAAGTTACAGGCAGGTTCATGGTTAGGGCGGGCGTTTCTCCCTTGCGGAATTTGGTCACCGGCGTTCGAAGATCCACATTTCCCGGAATGCATTCTTTGGTCGTTAGATTAGGTACCAGCAGGAACTCGCTGAATGTTCTGGACGGCTGATCATAATAGTAAGCCATTTGGGGTCACACCCTCTCTAGGTTTGTTTTTTTTGCTATACTTTGGATAAGAATCGTACGGGGACGCCAATGTCCGTTTGCAACTGTTTGTAATGATCGCCTTTAGCCAGGATCGCCTGAACGCCGGTAAGCTCAATTCCCATGCGGGCCATCTGCCGGGCGATGCAGCGGATCGTAGCGCCTGAGCTGATGACATCATCCAGAAGGAGCACCCGGTCTCCGGCAGTGAAACCGTCAAAATAAATATAGTTCTCATTATACGCCGTCTCGCGTTTAATGCTAACTTCATAGTTGTCGTATAATTCGGTGCTGAGACGCAGAATGTTCATCGGCTTCATCAGCTTGTAGGCGGCAAGCATACCCCAGGTATGTCCACCCGGCTCGGGAGATACGATATAATCAAAAGCAGGGAACTGTGCGGTGATGCTCTCAGCCAGGCTGTCTGTAATTTCGCTGATCAGCTCAGGATCGATATAGGTGCCCCGTTCACCGAAGGGATAGAGTTTGAAATCATAGGCAGTGTCCTTATCTTTATAAATTCTTACATTTTTGGCTTTGCTGATGGATTCGCTGAGCCTTGCATAGGATGCGCTCATGGTCCTCACTCCTTAAAAGTTTGGTTAGCCATACTTCTTTCCCCTGGCTGAATATACAAAAAAACCCGGGACACAAGAGACACCTGGAAGCTCAGCGGCATCACGGAAGAGCGCACATCAATCATGCGGACTCTGGCCTTGAAGATCCAGCTGCTTTGCGGTGCCTCCTGTAGCCTGGGGCAATTTACGGTTGCCTGTAGAAACGCTCAAACCAAATTAATGAGCTTATACAAGAGTTATACAATTAGGGGACATGGATGGAAAAGTAACATGTGGATGAGAGCTAACATGCTTTTGTTTAGTTTTATGTCAGGAACAATGACTTTAATCATTTGTTATATGCTATCACCCGCAATAAAGTGTGTCAATCCTTGAGTTATATGTTAGGTTTAATGACAATTGTGGCTTTGGGGAGGATAAAAAGATGCCAGAAGTTCCGTATTCGAAAATAGACACATATTCGCTTCAAGGTGACGGTGAGTGGAATAAGGATGCGCTGGTCATCCATGATGCAGCGTCTGTATATGGGGTTATAGATGGGGCGAGTTCCCTTTCGGCTTACCGGAATAAGACCTGTGTGGTGCTGCTCCTGGAGTAAGCGGAGTTCACGATGTGGACTGCTGATAAAAAATTTGAAATAACCGATCCTAACCATGTATTTAAGGACGACAAATCCGTGTTGCTTGATTATAATAATTATTATCTGGATTTCATAAATAGTTCAAAGGTTTTGTCAAATGCCGTATTTTCATGTGATATACTTAACACAGCGTTTATAGAACTTGTGAAAGTGGTACCGGTAAATTTACAGGTGAGCAGCAAGAGTACCTGCACCAATGAATAGAGATTAGGATGGTGAACAAACGATGCATATTGTCGTGGTTGGCCTGAATTACCGTACGGCGCCTGTAGAGGTCAGGGAACAGTTTGCTTTTGCCGAAAAGGATCTGCCTGCGGCGCTGCATCAGCTGATGCAGACCAAAAGTGTGCTGGAAGGCGTTGTCGTTGCCACCTGCAACCGGACGGAAATTTATGTGGTTGTGGACCGGCTGCATATGTGCGGGTATTTCATCCGCAGTTATATGGAGCAGTGGTTTGGAGTGAAAAGCGATGTATTTGCGCAGCATATGTATATATATGAAGACGAGCAGGCGATTGCCCACCTGTTCCGGGTAACCTGCGGTCTGGATTCGATGGTGATCGGCGAGACGCAGATCCTGGGGCAGGTGCGCAGTGCTTTTTTGACTGCCCAGGCGGAAGGCGTGACGGGCACCTGGTTCAACCGGCTGTTCAAGCAGGCGGTCACATTGGGCAAACGGGCGCACAGTGAAACGTCGATTGGCGAGAGTGCAGTGTCTGTCAGCTATGCGGCTGTGGAACTGGGCAAGCGGATTTTCGGCATGTTCACCGGCAAAAGAGTGCTGATTCTCGGCGCAGGCAAAATGAGCGAGCTGACGGTGAAGCATCTGTACAGCAGCGGTGCGGCTGAAGTGATTGTCGCCAACCGTACGCTGGCGCGGGCCGCAGAGCTGGCCGGGAAGTTCTCGGGCAAGCCAAGCACCATTGAGCACGCCCTGCAGCATCTCGACGAAGTGGATATTGTAATCAGCTCTACAGGTGCGGACGGCTATGTGCTGACAGCAGATCAAGTGGCCGATAACATGAAGCGCCGCCCGTCGCGGCCGCTGTTCATGATTGATATTGCCGTACCGCGTGACATTGATCCGGCGGCGGCAAGCTTGCCGGATGTGTTCCTGTATGACATTGACGATCTGGAAGGCATAGTGGAGACCAACCTGGAAATGCGCCGCAGCGAAGCCGCCAAGATTGAAGTCATGATTGAAGCGGAGCTGGAGGACTTCCAGATGTGGCTGAAGACGCTTGGTGTCCGGCCGGTCATCCGTGCGCTTCAGGACAAATCGAACGGGATTTATGAAGACACGATGGATAGCCTCTTTAACAAGCTGCCTGAACTGGACGAGCATCAGCGCAAGGTGATCCGCCGCCTGACCAAGAGTATTGTCAACCAGATGATGCATGATCCGATCAATGTGATCAAGGAGCTGTCCGGCGGCAAGCAGGGGAATGAAGCCCTGGAGTATTTCACACAAATCTTCGCGCTTCAGGAGCAGCTTGGCTCTGACCCTGACGGAACCAGCCCCGCGAAGCCGGAACGGGAGGAAGCTGAACGTCCCGCCGCCAGTGAGTTCACACTGCCGAAGTCGGTGTTCGCCCCGGCAGGCCTGCTGGGCGGGTGAACAAGATGCAACTGCTGAACGGAATATATGATGCCGCTCTGCTGCTATATGCCCTGAGCCTGCTGTTTGTTTTCTCGGATTGCCTTAAGCGGAGTCCGGGCGGGAAGCGGCTGGGCACAGGGCTTCTTGTTGTTGTCGGGATTTTGCAGGCTGCCGGGCTTGCGGTGCGCTTCTCCCAGGAGCAGGGATTGCCGATTTTTACGCCTTATGACTTCCTGTTCTGGTTCTCCTTCATCATTGTGCTGACCTCGCTTGCGGTTGCCTATACCCGCGGTGGAGAATTTACGATTCTGCTGCTCAGCATGGCAGGCTTCAGCGTTTTCCTGCTGAACCGGGTCTGGCTGACCGCCGAAGATCATACACTGCAGAGCTGGAGTGCGGTGCACGGATGGCTGGCGCTGCATATTATTTTGGCCAACCTGAGCTTTGCCGCACTGACACTGGGGACGGTGTTTGCGATAATGTATCTGTTCCTGCATACCCGGCTAAAGCACAAAAAATGGGATGACCGCATCCGCCGCCTGCCCAGTCTGGAGACGATGGACAAATACTCGTATACGGCAATTCTGGCCGGAGTTCCGCTGTTGCTGGCTTCGCTGGTGCTGGCCGGAATGTCGATTGTCGCTGAAGGGCGCACGCCGCTGTTCCAGGATACGAAGGTATTGACCACGCTGATCGGGCTTGCGGTATACATTATCTATATCCTCCTCAAGCGCTCCGCCCGCCGCAGCGGCACCTCCATGGCCCGCTGGGCCATTGCCGGCTATGGTTTTATTATCCTGAACTTCCTGCTGAACTCCTGGTCCGAGTTTCATGGCTGGGGTAGTTAGGGCAAGTTAGGTCAGGGTATGGTGCTGGACGTTGCTGGTGTAAGGCGGTATGAGAGTGAGTATGTGGAGTATAAAAAGCGGTTTTAGATGCAATTAAAGAAGCTGTATAAATTGCACTTGAAACCTCTAAGGGCAGTCATCGTTAGCGGAAAAAGGATCACTAATCGAACTCATTCGGCTTACGGAGTAACCTATGCGGGAAAAGGGTCACTAATCGAACTCATTCGGCTTACGGAGTAACCTATGTGGGAAAAAGGGTCACTAATCGAGCTCAATTCGGCTTACGGAGTATCCGATGTGGGAAAAAGGATCACTAATTCGGCCGAAAGCGGACGTATGGGATGATTATGCTTGAATTAGGTGTACAAAATCCCACTAAAGCCTTCAGCAGCCGGAATTTCAGCTCATTAGTTTTACTTTTTCCACTTAGCTACAGTTCCTGATTAACTTTATTGCTTCCCCTGCGCTTTCAAGTTCTCCAGTTTCATCTCATATAATCGGTAAAAGTAACTGTATGAGAATTTGTTAGGTGGAGTTTCAAAATAAATGGTAAAAATGGGTGTGGATAGATTTGTTGCGTGATGCTGCATAAGGAACGGAAAAAGTAAGTGTATATGGAGCTTGTCATGGGAAGTTGTATGAGAAGCGGAAAATGTAGGTGTAAATGGAGTTGTACGAGAGGTTGAATGAGCAGCTCAATAAAATGCTGTCGTTATGAGATGAGTTCGTGGGGACTGCAACTGTTTGTTTTTTTTAGGATAACCTCAGCAGACATGCATGCAAGAACAGATCTGGACTATAAATGTGAGACTGCTTCCCTTCGCTTCCGGTCAAGTCGCGTTGGTCCACTAACGGGAAGGTCAGGATTTGACAAAGGTGAATATCGGATTGGGGTAAGTATTAGATAGGATAGTACCGGACTGGAGTAAGTATCAGACGAAGCGAATTTCCCATAGAAGTTAAGTATAAAAAAGAGTGATAAGCTGAGGGGTTCTCTTCGGCGTTAACAGTAGTAAAATTGAGTTTGTGTTGACGGTATACTCGCTGGAGTGGCGCAGGAAATTGATGTACGGATGAGATAGAGATGGCGGTGGATTCCGGATGGAACGGTATAGTGAGAATGATGTGAGGTTGAGACAGAGTTTGCGGTGATCCGGCAGAAATGGTGTAGCGAGAATGATGCGAGTTGAGACAGAGTTTGCGGTGATCCTGGATGGAATGGTATAGCGAAAATGATGCGAGTTTGAGACAGAGTTTGCGGTGATCCGGCTGGAATGGTATAGCGAAAATGATGCGAGTTTGAGACAGAGTTCACGCTGATCCTGGATGGAACGGTATAGCGAGAATGATGCGAGGTTTAGACTGAGTTACGGTGATCCCGGCTGGAACTGGTTCGGGAGTTTAATGCAAGGATTACTCGTAGCTGAGTTTCCAGGTCAGTGGCAGGAGTGGGAGTGTGACTGCATGGTGAGGTATTTGCCTATTATGCTGGATGTGCAGGACCAGCGTGTGGTTGTCATTGGCGGCGGCGCGGTCGCGGAGCGCAAGGTGGGCGCCCTTGTCGAAGCCGGAGCGGCGGTGGTTCTGGTCAGCCCATTGCTGACAGAAGCGTTAGCTACACTGGCTGAAGCGGGGCGGCTGAGCTGGATCAGCCGCCCCTATGCCCCCGGAGACATACGGGGGGCATTCCTGGTCTACGCCGCCAGCAATGAGGCGGCGGTGAATGAGGCGGTGGCCCAGGAGGCGCGCAGCCTGGGCCTTCCGGTGAATGTGGCCAGCCGGTCCGAGGCTGGCAGCTTCATTACCCCTGGCGTGCTTCGCCGGGGGAGGCTGACGGTCGCCGTGTCCACTTCAGGCGCGGGACCGTCGGCAGCTGCGAGGATCACGGAGCAGCTGGCTGAGATATTGGGCGAGGAATACGAGCCCTACTTGGACTGGCTGCACGACCTGCGCACAGAAATCAAGCGCAGAGAGCTGTCGCCGGAGCTGCGCAGAAGCCTTCTGCGCAGGGTCGGAAATCTCGATGTGTTGAATGAGATGCGACGGGGCACCTTTATAGAGTGGAGCGCGGACGACATCGACAACTGGATCACCCGCAACCTTGAAGTGTAGATATGAGCTGCCCAGAGCCTGGGATAGTCTGGAAGTGTTGGCTACTTGAAAGGATAAGGATTTGTACCGACGTTACTGACAACTGTGTTGTGGAAGTGAACCGCCGATTTAGCTGGAACGGGTGAATCGAAGGTAGAAATACCTTTGAATGAGGCCTAAAGGCCTGAAGTAGCTAAATCAAAGGTAAAAATACCTTTGAATGTGGTCCAGAGGCCTGAAAGTAGCTGAATCAAAGGTAAAAATACCTTTGAAAAAGGCCTAAAGGCTGGAAGTGGCGAAATCAAGGGTAGAAATACCTTTGAATAAGGCCTAAAGGCTTGAAGTAGCTGAATCAAAGGTAAAAATACCTTTAAAAAAGGCCCGCAGGCCTGAAGTGGCTAAATCAAAGGTAAAAATACCTTTGAATAAGTTTCTAAAAGCTGACGCGTGCGAAACGTTGTATGGCCTGCAACTGGCCAGCACGCTGAAACAACGGCAGAAATGCCGTTGTATGGGCCGGAACCGGCCAGCACGCCTGAAACAGCGGCAAAGACAGGTTACCAGGAGGGGTGGAGGATGAGGAAGATTATAGTAGGCAGCAGACAAAGTGCGCTGGCGCTCACGCAGACGGGGCAAGTGATTGCGGAGCTGGAGTGGCTGAGTGGGGAGCATGGGTTTGGGTTTACTTTTGAGGTGCACAAGATTGTTACGAAGGGTGACCGGATTCTTGATGTAACGCTGTCCAAGGTGGGCGGCAAGGGATTGTTTGTGAAGGAAATTGAGCAGGCAATGCTGGCCCGTGAGATTGACATGGCTGTACATAGTATGAAGGATATGCCCTCCGAATTGCCGGAGGGCTTGATGAACGGTGCGGTTCCGAGGCGTGTGGACCCGCGGGACTGTCTGATTTCGAGCGGCGGACTTACGCTCGAAGAGCTGCCGCAAGGGGCGCGCGTAGGCACAAGCAGTCTGCGCCGCTCGAGTCAGCTTGCCGCGCTGCGGCCTGATCTGAAGATCGAGCCGGTGCGCGGCAATATCGACTCGCGGCTGCGCAAGCTGGAGAGCGGTGAATTTGACGCAATCCTGCTGGCGGTGGCAGGGTTATCGCGGATGGGCTGGGAGGACCGGGTGACGGCATATTTGCCGCCGGAGGTCTGCCTGCCCGCCGTGGGGCAAGGGGCGCTCGGGATCGAGTGCCGGGCTGATGACGACGAGCTGCGGAAGCTGCTGGCGTTATATAATGACGAGCAGACGGCGCTGACGGTGGCGGCGGAGCGGACTTTTCTCGGGGCGCTGAATGGCGGCTGCCAGGTGCCGATTGGCGCTTTTGCGGTACTGGACGCGGAAGCTGCGGAGCCTGCCTCCCCCAAGCTGATTACTTTGACAGGAATGGTGGGAACTCCGGACGGTTCGGTTGTACTGAAGGAAACCTGCAGTGGGCATGATCCGGTGCGGCTGGGTGCAGAGGTTGCGCAGAAACTTATTGCCAGAGGGGCAGAACAGATTTTGGCGGATGCAAGGGGATGAGGGGAATGACGGGGAAGGTTTATCTGGTAGGTGCGGGGCCTGGGGACGCGAAGCTGATTACGGTCAAAGGGCTGGAATGTGTCCAAAAAGCGGATGTGCTGGTGTACGACCGGCTGGCCAGTCCGCGGCTGCTGAAATGGATGAAGCCCGGCGGGCAAAAAATATACGTGGGCAAGCTTCCGGACCGCCACACGATGAAGCAGGAGGAAATCAATCAGCTGCTTGTGGATTTGGCGCTGGAGGGCAAGACGGTAGTGCGTTTGAAGGGCGGGGACCCGACGATTTTTGGCCGTGTGGGTGAAGAAGCAGAACTGCTGCGCAGACATGGCATCTTATATGAGATTGTGCCGGGTGTAACTTCGGCGATCAGTGTTCCGGCGTATGCCGGCATTCCGGTGACGCACCGGGATATGGCCTCATCGCTATCGATCATTACAGGGCATGAAAGTCCCGATAAGCTCGATCATTCTATTCACTGGGATAAAGTGACGAACGCCACCGGGACGCTGATATTCCTTATGGGCGTGGCTAAGATCGGCTACATCAGCGCCCAGCTGATCAAGCATGGGCGGCCGCCGGAGACACCGGTGGCGCTGGTCCGCTGGGGAACCCGTGCGGATCAGGAGACGCTGACGGGCACGCTGGCCGACATTGAGGCGAAGGTGAAAGCGGCGGATTTCCAGTCGCCGGCGGTCATTGTCGTCGGCGAGGTCGTGCTCCAGCGCGAGCAGCTCATGTGGGCAGAAGCGCTGCCGCTGTTCGGCAAGCGCATTGTGGTTACACGGGCCCGCAGCCAGGCGAGCGAGCTGGTGAACCGGATTGAGGAACTCGGCGGCGAGCCGTACGAGTTCCCGGTCATTGAGACGCGAATGCCCGAAGGCGACAGGCAGAGGGCTGACATTGCCGCCGCGCTGGCGGCGCTGGAAGAATACGATTACGTATTCTTTACGAGCGTGAACGGCGTGGAGTTTTTTTGGCGTCACCTGGCGGAGCTGAAGGTGGACGTCCGCAGGCTGCACCGCGCCTGTATCGGCGCGGTGGGCCCGGCCACAGCCGCGGCGCTGGCGCAGCGCGGGCTGATGGCTGAGGAACTGCCTGGACATTTCCAGGCAGAAGGGCTGCTTGAAGCCTTCGGACCCAGGCTGCAGCCTGGCCAGAAGGTGCTGCTCCCGCGCGGCGACCTGGCGCGCGAGTGGCTGGCGGACAAGCTGCGGGAGCTTGGCCTTGAAGTGACCGAGGTGGATACCTATGAGACTGTGGTGACTGGTGAGGACGATGTGGAGCTGCTGAAGCTGCTGGAAGAAAAGCGGATTCATGCGGTGACTTTTACCAGTTCTTCGACGGTGCGCAACTTCATCAGCATTCTGCGGCGTATGGGGCTTGAAGATCCGCTTCCGCTGCTGGCGGGCGTCAAGATTGCCTGCATCGGTCCGGTGACCGAACAAACTGCTGTAGAGGCCGGGCTGACACCGGGACTTCTTCCCGGGGAAGCGACGATAGAAGGGCTGGTGCAGGAGCTGTGCCGCTGGAACGAAAGCACAAGGCTGAGATAGATTCGGTTTGGTTTTTTATGACTGACGAAGATCGGTTGTTTTTGGGTTATCGTCCGATTTGTGTTTATGTATCTACTGTATAGGAGGATGAAAAGATGGGTTTTCCAATTACAAGACACCGCCGTTTGCGCGGGACAGCCGGAATCCGCGGCATGGTGCGGGAGACAATCCTGAATACGCTGGATTTCATCCAGCCGATATTTGTGACTTATGGAACAGGTGTAAAAAATGAAATCAGCTCCATGCCGGGGGTATACCATTTTTCGCTGGATACGCTGAAGGCGGAGGTAGACGAAATCGCAGCGCTGGGCATTCCGGCTGTACTGCTGTTCGGAATTCCCGAAACCAAGGATGCGGTCGGCTCCTCTGCCTTCGCTGAGGATGGCATCGTGCAGGAAGCCACTCGTTTGATCAAAAAATGGTACCCCGAGCTGCTCGTGGTTGCGGACACCTGTCTGTGTGAATTTACGGATCACGGCCATTGCGGGATGGTTCATACCCATACGGTGGACGGTGTCGTGCACGGCGATGTGATCAATGATGCTTCGCTGGACCTGTTGACCCGCACGGCGGTGTCGCAGGCCCGGGCGGGAGCGGATATTATCGCGCCATCGAATATGATGGACGGGTTCGTGCATGCGATCCGCGCCGGATTGGATGAGAACGGTTTTGAGCATGTGCCGATCATGTCGTATTCGGTAAAATATGCGTCGGCCTTCTACGGCCCGTTCCGTGAAGCCGCCGACTCCGCACCGCAGTTCGGAAACCGCAAAACCTACCAGATGGACCCCGCCAACCTGCGCGAAGCCATCCGTGAGGCGGATTCCGATGTGCTGGAAGGTGCGGATATGCTCATGGTAAAACCGGCGCTGGCCTATCTGGATGTCATCCGTACGATCCGCGACCAATTTGATCTGCCGCTGGTTGCCTATAATGTGAGCGGGGAATATTCGATGGTCAAGGCCGCAGCCCTGCAAGGCTGGATCGATGAAAAAGCTGTCGTGCTGGAGATGCTGACCGGGATGAAGCGCGCTGGTGCAGACATTATTATTACCTATTTTGCCAAAGATGCAGCCCGCTGGCTGCGCGGATAAAAGAGCTGGTCCTGCACCAGGCAGAAAACAGAACATGTTTCGAACTGGAGCGCAGCAGTCGTAATCAGCCGGAGAAGGATTGTGCCTGATCCGGTTCAGCAGTGCAAGTACAAGCCAAACCATACGAACAGAACAGGAGTGGTGACCATGAGCAATTTGCCTTTGGCGCGGCGGGAAGAGGCTTCCCGCAAGGCTTTTGAAGAAGCGAAGCAGTATATCCCCGGCGGGGTGAACAGTCCGGTCCGGGCGTTCAAATCCGTGGGTTTGACACCGGTGTACGCGGATCATGGCGCGGGTTCGCGCATTTACGATATCGACGGCAACAGCTTTATTGACTACGTCTGCTCATGGGGACCGCTGATTATGGGACATGCCCACCCTGAAGTGGTCAAGGCGCTGCAGGAGACGGCAGTCAAAGGGACGAGCTTCGGCGCGCCGACACTGCTGGAAACGGAAATGGCCAAAACCGTCGTCGGCCGCGTTCATTCGGTGGATATCGTGCGCATGGTTAATTCCGGTACGGAAGCTACGATGAGTGCAATCCGCCTGGCCCGGGGGTATACCGGACGCAGCAAAATCCTCAAGTTCGAAGGCTCCTACCACGGCCATGCCGACAGTCTGCTGATCAAGGCCGGTTCGGGTGTCGCTACGCTCGGACTGCCGGATAGTCCCGGCGTGCCTGAAGGTGTGGCTGTGAATACGATTACTGTGCCTTACAACGACCTGGAAGGGGTCAAAATCGCCTTCGAACGCTACGGCAACGAGATCGCCGCTGTGATTGTTGAGCCTATTGCCGGGAATATGGGGGTCGTACCGCCGCTGCCGGGATTTCTGGAGGGTCTGCGCAAGGTGACTACGGGGTATGGAGCGCTGCTCATTTTTGACGAGGTGATGACCGGGTTCCGGGTGAACCGGGGCTGTGCCCAAGGGCTGTTCGGCATAGAGCCGGACCTGACCTGCTTCGGCAAAGTGATCGGTGGAGGTCTTCCGGTTGGTGCCTATGGCGGCAAAAGAGAGCTTATGGAGCAGATCGCTCCAACCGGACCGATCTATCAGGCGGGAACACTCAGCGGCAATCCGCTGGCGATGGCTGCAGGGCTAACTACGCTGAAGCTCCTGACGCCTGAAGTGTATGACCGCCTGGAATCCCTCGGGGCGCGGCTGGAAGCAGGGCTTCGGCGTAACGCGGCGGATACGGGGATTCCGCTGACCATCAACCGGGTGGGCTCCATGGTCTGCCCATTCTTCACCGAAGGTCCGGTGACCAATTATGATACGGCCAAAGCCAGCAACTTAAACCATTTCCGTGCGTATTTTGGTAAAATGCTTGATCAGGGCATCAGTGTCCCGCCCTCACAGTTTGAAGGCATGTTCGTCTCTGCCGCACACAGCGAGCAGGATATAGATGATACGCTGGAGGCCCATTACCAGGCCTTGAAATCCCTGTGACGGCCTCGGAGGAGCCCCTCTCCGTGACCGGGGGCGGGGCCTGGACCCGCCGCGGGGAATGGCTGGAGGTTATGCCGGGCCGGGTGATTACCGCCGCCGGCGAGCCGGAAGCGGCCATTGACAAGTGGCTGCTGGCTACCGTAGGCATGCCTGTCAAACTCCATGAGCGCCTGCGCCGTGAAGGCGGTATCCAGTGGAAGGGAGACCGTTTGCGGCTGGCACTGTTCCCTTATCGTGAGGCGGGCATTGAGCCGGCATGGCAGGAGCTTGAGGTGCTGTTCGAGGATGATTTCTGCCTCGTTGTCCATAAGCCTGCGGGCATGGCGGTGCATCCGGATGGGAGCGGGACTGAGGTAACGCTGGATCATGTAGTTGCCGCCCATTATTCGGTTTCCGGCGGCGGGACCGCGGTGCGCCATCTCCACCGTCTGGACAAGGACACGACGGGTCCGGTGTTGTACGCGAAGAATGAGTATGCGCAGCTTGCACTCGACGAAGATATGCGCGCCAAAGCCGTCTCACGGCTGTATGCCGCAATCGTGGAAGGCGTCGTGCCGCCCGAGCTGAAGGTAATCGATGCTCCCATAGGCCGCGACCGCCATCATGCGGCACGCCGGCGGGTCTCGCCGGGCGGGCAGACTGCGGTTACGCGGATAATGGACCGCGAGGTCCTTCGAAGCGGCACCGTGCTGAAGGTGCAGCTGGAGACCGGGCGGACGCACCAGATCCGCGTCCACCTCAGCCACCTGGGCCATCCGCTGTATGGGGACACTTTATACGGCGGCCCGCCGTGGAGTGCTGCGGGCCAGCGTTCGCATTCCGGCGGCCCCACGATTAGTGAGTCCGCCTGGAGTACGGGCGTAGGACGCTTGGATCGGGAGAGCCCCGGCAGAACCGGGGGCGGGACCGGGGACAGTCCTGCCCGGCCCGGTACCGGTCCTGCCGGTTCCAGAGGTCCAGACCGCCAGGCATTGCATGGTGAGCTGCTGGCGTTCAGCCATCCATGGACCAGGGAACAGCTTGAAATAGCTGACCCATGGCCGGAGGATATGCTGCGTTTACGGATGCAGCTGGGTGAAGCGCCGCAGGCGTAATTCTGCTGATGGCGACATTTAGATAATCAGAAGCCGGGCTTCAGGCGGTTTCCATTCGCCTAGTCATTCCATAACAACACCCCCACAAGGCTGCGTTTCGGCACTGGCTTGTGGGGGTGTTTTTGGATAGGAAGCTATGCTTTCCTTTTGATATGGATAAAACGGCTGCACTGTCCAGTGGAGGACGGAGGCAGCCGTTTTATTCCTATGGGGTTGGCTTTGCCGGTTCGAACATACCCGGATTATGCCAGATCGCGCCGGGACACGTGCGAATTGGAACGAAGCCTGCGTTCATAGGCTTGGATATACTTTTGGCCCGACGGGGTCAGTCCGCCAGCGTCCGCATAGCCGGCCTCATGAATATGCTTAAGCACCGTCCTGAAATCTCTGGGGTCCATACCGATTTGCCGGAACTCCGGCCTTTGTTCTTGTTCCATCACTTTCAGAATTTCATACACTGGATCAATGCTGGTCATGTTACCGCATCCTTTCTCAAGGGAGTTCAATAAAGCAATGAGACAGTATATTCCCGCCAGTCCACATAGGTGACACCTTGAATTATAGGAACAAATAGGGAGTTCTGCCCGGACGGCAGGCGTAACCAAGGGCGTGTAAGAAACTGGATGCTGTGAAGACAAGCAAACTAAGAAATTTTGGGTATAACACTAATAGACTTTTAAAATGTTTTGCTAAAGGCCTATCTGCGTCATTGTAATTTTTTCAATAGATTGCTTAGATTGCTCATTGCACTGCTTGTAGCCGGCCTTTGCTCTATTGTATGCAATTGATTACTGGTACTTAGCTCCAAATAACTTTTCCGCTGGATTCTCTGTACTACGTGCATCGTGGCTTGGGATTATTGGCATTAATTGTTACATTTAAGTTGTAAAAATGACTGGGGGGTTACACATGAAGTGGCAGGGAAGAAGAGGCAGCTCGAATGTGGAGGACCGCCGGGGCATGGGCGGCGGCGGGAAGCTGGTTGGCGGCGGAATAAGCGGAATCATTATTGTGGTGATTGTTACGCTGTTGAGCGGCGGAAATATCGGAGATATTCTTGGGGGCATCACATCCGGCGGGACCCAGTCTTCGGCCCCATACGAACAGATGGCACAGGAGAAGGAACTGGCCGACTTTGTATCCGTCGTACTGGCGGATACGGAGGATGTGTGGTCTGAGGTTTTTCAGGAAGAGGGGATGACCTATCAGGACCCGACGCTTGTGCTCTATACCGGCAGTGTGGATTCGGCTTGCGGGACGGCGACGTCGGCGGTGGGGCCGTTTTATTGTCCGGGTGATGCCAAGCTGTACATCGATCTCAGCTTCTATGACGAGCTGCAGCAGCGCTTCCAGGCTCCGGGAGATTTCGCCATGGCCTATGTCGTTGCCCACGAGGTAGGGCATCACGTACAGACGCTGCTCGGCACCACAAAAAAACTGGATTCGCTCCGCCAAAGCCTGAGCGAAACCGAATACAACAAATACCAAGTACGCTTTGAGCTTCAGGCTGATTATCTGGCCGGGGTCTGGGCCAAACACGCCCAGGGGATGAATCTGCTGGAGGAGGGTGATTTGGAAGAGGCGCTGACGGCTGCGAGTGCGGTCGGCGATGATACGATCCAGAAGCAGGCGCAAGGATACGCGGTGCCGGACAGCTTCACCCACGGCACATCGGAGCAGCGTAAGCGCTGGTTCTACAAAGGCTTCAATTCCGGCACCATTGAAGGCGGAGATACCTTTAATGCAGCTGAACTTTAGACGAAGAAGACTATGCTTCTTCCCCGTACTCTATGTAGGAAGCTAAGTGGAAATAGTAGACTTAAATAGGCTCAAAGGCCTTCTATAGAGGAAATAGTGGGAAAAAGGACACTTAATTTAAGCGAATTCAGCTGTAAGTAGGCGAATCGGCCAGATTAGTTATACTTTTTCCAACTAGCAGCCATCGGAGAGCGGGAGCGGTACAATTTAAGTTTACTTTTTCCACTTAGACACTTGTGCTACGCACTCCCGCCGCACTCCCACCGCACTCCCGCTGCAGTCGACCGCAGTCCCGTTGCACTAAACCGCAGTTCTGCTGCACTCCGCCACACTCCGCCGAACTCCAATTGCACTCCCACTCCACCCCCACCGCAATCCATACGCATTCGGCCGATCCGCAAAGGACCGGGGGAAGCGCAGGGGTACCCGGCGGGCGGGACTACAGTGTTCCTGGCCTCTCTTAAACTTCAAAACGGCTGCGCTGTCCAGTGAAGGACGGTGCAGCCGTTTTGTTCTTGTATAGGAAATTATACAGTGTAAAAAAGTGTGGATCTCTTGGAAGCCTCAGAGGATATAAGCGATGCAGGAGGATGGGGCTCCGTCAGCGGACTGAAGCGGACTGAGGATCCCTTATTTTGCAAAAAATCTTAGTTTTTCAGTAGTTACGGACTCAGGAGCCGTTATATCGTTCGATGGAGCCTGGAATAAAGGAGAAAAGGACAAATAAAGGCATCTCTGTCCGCTGTCCTGCGGAATAGACGAATTTTCTATCAATAAGGGCTTTCCTGTCCGTAACGGCTGCGGATCGATCGCGAAGGAATAGGGCGATTCGTCTTCAGCATGCCCCCATTGATTTTGGAGCGGTTGGGAATCCCTGCGGCCATAGGCCCCGTGTTGCTAGTCACGCGTCAGTACCTGAATCAGCTTCCATGCAAAGGCCCCGCTTCGTGGGCGGATTTTAGCCACAGATATGTCTCGGCCCGCTATGCTTCCAGCTCATTTGTGGATGTGAGCCGGTTGCGGCCGAGTTTTTTGGATTCAAGCAGCAGCTGGTCGGCGTAGACATATGCTTTTTCCATAGAGGTCTTCTGTCCGGGGGCCGCTTGGTAATAATAGAGTCCAAAAGAAGCCGTATATTCAACATCGATCGTTTGATCCTCATACTCAGCGGTGACGCTGTGTCCGGCAATGGTGTCCAGGATTCCCTGGATCTGCGCACGGCAGTCTAAGAAGGATTTATGCCTCAGGAACATGGTGAATTCCTCGCCGCCGCTGCGGAACAAAATATCCTCATCCTGCATATGTGCCTGCAGCGTATGGGCAAAGTGGGTGATTACCCGGTCGCCGACGGCGTGGTTATAGGTATCGTTGATTTTTTTGAAGCGGTCGATGTCCGCTACAACGATGCCGATGTGCTCCCCGCTGTGATTCAGCTCCTGCATCATTTTGTCCATGTGGGCGCGGTTGAAGGTGCCGGTCAAAAAATCACGGTAGGCCATCTGCTCGAACTTGTCCCGTTCAAATTTATCCTGGGCGCTTTGAGATTTGGAGTAAAAGGAGATGCTGACGATGTAGTTCAGCAGGAAGAGCGCGATCAGCATTTCCCATTTTCCCATCTGCAGCAGGCGCAGGAGCAGGGCATTGGACAGGGCCACTTTACTGAAATCCAGAAGATTTCTGCTGCGCAGGAACATGTTCATGGCCTCTTTGCGGGTGGTAATATCACCGGACAGGGCACAGGTAATCGTCAGAAAACCCGATGACAGGAGCGTCGTCACACAGACTACAAGGAGAAACAGCAGCCAGTAGCCCAGCGGAAGCTGTGCGGCATAAGGATAGAGCAAGGTGTACAGGTAATACCCGGCAGAACCGCCTAGCGTAAAGGAACCAATATTGTAAAAGGTATCCAGGAATTCTCCGGGGTCCGATGTTTTCGTTTTCTTTTTATAGAAAAACACAGTGAACCGGTAGAGCACCTCGAACAAAAAAGTGCCCAGAGGTCCTGCAAATATACCAAAAGATGAAGTATAGCTGATCGCATAATCTATCGTGGAGTTGCCGCTTCGGGTGACAATGCGCAATTGAAAATAAAAACTGGAGAAAGCCCAGTAGAGAATCAGAGCTTTGAGATAAGTAGAGTCCAGCACCACAGCGTGCCTCGCGCCGAAGGCTATAGCCAGGGAGGCAACAAACAAAAATAGGTCAAATAGCCTTGCTTTGGACATCACAGTTGACTTCCTTTCAGGAGTTATCCCGATTATACCTGAAAATTTCAGGCCGTGATCAAAAGATATTTTGGAAAGTTTATCATTTATCCATGTCTGGCTGCGGCTTCTGTTCATATAATACTTTGTTCCATTTATTTTTCAGAGCCGGGGTGAGAGGTTGATGAAGATACTGCTGGTCACCTACTGGGGACTTACGAATATGGGCGGGATCTGGACGTATATGAAGCAGTTGGCTGACAAGCTGAGTGAGCAAGGGCATGAAGTGACGCTGATGGGTTCCCGTGCGGAAGATCATACGCTCTACCTGCTGGATCAAGGCATTTCCTTTGATAAAAAAGTCCTATACAACTCGCTGCTGCCTCAGTTCGATACCAGCCGGTTTCCGCATCTGTACCTGGAGCATGGGATTCTCAGCTTTGAGCTTGGCCGTTATGTCTTTGAGGGCGGGGCAGCAGTTCTCGGCCTGGAGAAGTATGATGTGATCCATGCGCAGGATCCGATCTCGGCCTATGCCATCCGGCGGATTATGAAGGTGCGGAAACCGCTGGTGGCAAGCTTTCACGGGGCGCTGGCTTACGAATCCTACTTCGAATATAAGGGGATTGAACCGGAGCTTACCCGAATAGATTATGAGAAACGGGCCATCTGGCGCTATTTCCGCCGCCTGGAGGGGCTGGGCGTCCGATCCTCCGACCTGATTTTGGTCTCTTCGAACTGGATTGGGCAGCTGGTGAACCGGGAAGGTGCAGGCAGAGCGGGGATTCACATACTGCCGTATGGAATGGATGTGAAGCAGTACGATGCCAAGGCCGCAATGCCTGCCCCGCTGAAGTTCGGAGACGGCCTCAAAGTGATTATGTACGCCGGACGTCTTGAATATATCAAAGGGGTGCATGTGCTGATAGGCGCTCTGGGAATTCTGCAGCACAGCCGCCGCGACTGGGTATGTGCGATTGCCGGAATTGGCAGTCTTACGGAAGAATTGCAGGAGCAGGCGCGGGAGCTGGGCATTCAGGACCGTGTGTTTTTTACCGGCAAAATAGACAATATTCCGGCGGCGCTGACCGCTGCCGACATTTATGTGCAGCCCAGCCTGCAGGATACACAGCCTTTTTCGGTGACGGAGGCCCAGCTTGCCGGAATTGCGCCGATTGTGGCCGGAACGGCAGGAATGCCGGAAATGGTGCAGCAGGGTGTGACGGGATTTGTCGTCCCGCCCGAGGACAACGCAGCTTTGGCGGCGCAGCTTGAACAGCTGCTGGGGGACGATGAGCTGCGGATGCGCACCGGGAAGCAGGCGCGAAGCTGGGCCGCGCAGAACCGTTCGCTGGATGGGATGGCAGCGGGCACACTGATGGCGTATCACAAAGCGGTCGCGCTGCAGAAGGGGCGGCGCGGCAATATCTCAGACAAAGGCTGGCGCAAAAGTGCAGTGTCCTCAAGACTGCCTGATGCCTTTCATCCTGCCGATGTGCTTGAGCTTATGAGGCCGGGAGATCCGCTGGCCCTTGCCTTGCGGGAGGGACTTCCACAGAATTATAGCATTCCCGATGCCCAAATGGTTATTGGTGAGTAAGCGCATAATCCCTTCAATTAAGCTGCGTCCAAAGTTGTCATGCCTTAGGGATTCAAGCATATACATGAGGGGAGTAACATTTTGGGCTTATGCTCTGGGCTTGTCTCAGGGTTAGATTATGCCAAGAAGGAGGACATTTCCCGTGTTTGACCAGTCCCACGGCTTGCGGTTTGATATTTATGAACGCATTCATCTGCCTGCTGAACTTCCGGGAATCGCTGAGCTGGAAGAGGTTGAGCTGATCCCGGATATTCAGGTAATTCAGCGGGAGGATCGTGCCGAGCTGTACGGTCAGCTGCTGCTTACCGGGCTTTACCGGGGAGAAGATGACCGGACCCAGCGTCTGGAGCATGCGATTCCCGTTGAAATCACAGTTCCGCTGACACGGGTCAGCTCGCTTGATGACATAGGGGTGGAGATCGAGAATTTCGATATTGACCTGCTTACGATGCGGACTGTCAATATCACCGGCGTGCTTTCGCTGCGCGGAATCGGCAGCGGTGAAACCCAGCCGGCCTGGCAGCAGGAGGAGTACACGGTAGCTTATTCTGCTGAAGAGGCAGGGCAGAGACAGGAAGCTCCAGCTGCCAAGCATGAGCATGAGAATGAAGCGCTCTATGAGAATTCACTGTGGACCTACGGTGAAGGAGCAACGGATATCACGGCCCATGAGCAGGTGGAGGCCAACTCTGTGGAATCTGCGGCTTCTCCGGTGAATCCGCTGTTTCCGGATGAAGCGGTATACACCGGGCCCGCTGCAACAGCCCAGCCGCCGCATAAGGACAATGAACCCAAGGCGCGGACCCACAGTTTTGATTCTCCAACCGGCTATGCTGCCGCTGAACCAACCGCACACCCGCAGAAGGCGGATAAGGCCCCCCAGGAACCGGTTGCCAGCCACGCTCTCACAGCAAACGACTTGAACCCTGCAGAAATCGCCCGGATTTCAGGCAGTACGGAAGCGCTGGGGGCGGAGTCCGGTGAGCCGGAAGCGGAAATCCATGCCGTGCATAAGGAAGAGCCGCAAGCTGTTGCGGAGGCTGTGGAGAACGCGGCAAATCCGCCTGCTGAAGCTGCTGCGGAAACCCTGCCAGCCAGTGAGAATGAGCTTATAACGGCGCCTGATGTCCAGCCGGTGCCCGAAGAGAAGCCTGATCTGAAGATCGCGCTCGGCAGCAAAAAAGAAGAGAAGGCTGAGGAACGGGAGCCTCTCACTTACTCTACGCTGCTCAGCTCCAGCAGAGCCCATAAGGAACAAGAGAATCAGCATGCCCAGGAGCAGGAGCCTGCGGTCCCGGCGGCAGCACCGGATGCCGGCAATGATACGGAATGGAAAAGCCGGTTCATCGGAGGCCGCGGCGGTACGGAGCTGTTCCGCAAGGTTCGGCTCTGCATTGTCCAGCGCGAAGAAACGCTGGATACGATTGCTGAGAAATACCAGCTAAGCGCAAGAGAATTAGTCATGTACAACCGCCTCTCCGGACAGAACGTGGAGGAAGGCCAGGTTCTGTACATTCCCTGACCGGTGGAGTGAGAAGTCCGGTGTGCCTCAAGCCACCAATCATACACAAACCAACAGATGTCCTGAGACCAGGACGTCTGTTGGTTTTTTGCTGCATAAGAAATTGTAAAAAAATGCGGATATCTTGGAAGCCTCCGGGGATATAAGCGATGCAGGAGGATTGGGCTCTATCCACGGACTGAAGTGGACAGAGGAGCCCTTATTTTGCCAAAAATCCTGTTTTTTCAGCAGTTACGGTAACGGCTGCGGATCGATCGTGAAGGGAGCTTATCGTGTGCGCAGAATGACCTACACCATACCGGAAGTGCCTGCCGCTGATCGATCTTCACTGCAGTTCCGGTTATAATGGGGCAAACGGGTATCATCCTGGTGAAGTTTATTTTTCAGGGAGCTGATGACTGGTGTTGAGGTTCGGGAGGACATTGATAGTAGGAGTAGGGTTAAGCCTGGCTGTGCTGGGTGCAGTAATCGGGGACATGAAGGCGCCTGCAGCTCATGCTGAGGGGCCTGACTATTATGTGGCGAGAACCGGCAGCGACACCAACCCGGGAACGAGCAGTGCGCCGTTCAAAACCTTGCAGCATGCTGCGGATGTTGCGGTGGCCGGAAGCACGGTTTATGTCCGTGGAGGCGTGTACCACCAGAAACTCAAAATTACCGGCTCAGGTTCGGCAGCGGCAGGACCGATTACGTTCACCAGCTACAATTCGGAGACTGCGGTTATTGATGGAACAGGACTGTCTGTAAGCGGGGCTGAAGGGATTGTAGACTTGACAGATGCGAATTACATTACCATTCAAGGCTTCGAAATCCGCAATTATACCACAGCCGCCAAGAATGTGATGCCGGCCGGCATATATGTCCACGGCTCCGGCAGTTACATTACGCTTGCTAATAACAAAATTCATGATATTAAGAATACCTCTACTCCGGCAGGCAGTGATCTGCAGGGACGGGATGCGCACGGCATCGCCGTATATGGCACTAAGGCGCCTGCTTCGATCAACAATGTCAGAATCAGCGGCAATGAGCTGTACAATCTGGTGCTCGGCTCCAGTGAATCGCTGGTTCTGAACGGCAATGTGGACACCTTTTCCGTGACGGATAATATCATCCATGACAATGACAATATCGGGATTGATATCATTGGTTATGAAGGCACAGCACCGAATCCTTCCTACGATCAGGCGCGCAATGGTCTGGTCAGCGGCAACCGGGTATACAATATTACTTCCAATCACAATCCTTCTTATGGTAAAAAGCTTCCTAACAACAGCAATTCAGCCGGTGGCATCTATGTCGATGGCGGCAAGGACAGTATCATTGAGCGGAACTACAGCTATAACAACGACATCGGCATTGAGATTGCCTCTGAGCATTCCGGCAAATCGACCAGCAACATCACCATCCGCAGCAACATGGTGTACGGCAACCGGCAGACAGGTATTGCCATGGGCGGATATGATAACCAGCGCGGCTCTACGGTTAATTGCACAATCGTCAACAACACGCTTTATAAGAATGACACCATTGGCGCTGGCGCCGGCCAGCTGTACGTGCAGTATGATACCAAAAACAATACGATCAAGAACAATATTTTCGCAGCCGGCTCCACTGATGTGCTAATCTACAACGAATACACGAAGAACTCGGGCAATGTCGTAGACTACAATCTGTACTATGCTCCAGGCGGCAGCTCCGGTGCGAATTGGACATGGAAAAATACCGGCTACACCGGCTTTACCGCTTATAAATCAGGAACCGGTAATGATGCACACTCACTGTTTGCCGATCCGAAGTTCGTGAACGTGAGCCTCAGTAATTTCCATTTGCAGACTGCATCTCCGGCGATTGATGCCGGTTCCGCGGATACCGCGGTTATCGGCACACTCGATATTGACGGACAAGCCCGCGTAAAGGGAGCTAAGGTGAATATCGGTGCAGACGAATAAGTGAATTCGGCTTTGCAAGGATAGAATTGAAATAGGGAAAGCCTTTTTGTTGACTAGGAATAGTACTAAATGTATTATGGGAATAAGTAAAAGCAAAAGACTGGGAACGGGAAGAGTAGGCGGTGAGCCCTTCAGAGAGCGGAATTTGTAATTGCTGTGAACTTCCGCAGGATGCAGCCCCCGAAGTCGCCCCGGAGTCGCCCCTCTAAGCCTGTATTCATCATATGAAAACCAGGGTAGGATGTGGCCGGACGCAGCCGTTATCTGCATGAGTGTCGCGTTAAGCTTCTGGAACCGTATGGGACCGGAGCGGAGGTTTATTTTGTATAGCGCGAAACAAAGGTGGTACCGCGAAAGAATGACCTTTCGTCCTTTGAGACGAAGGGTCTTTTTGTGTTTATAACATGTTATTCAATTGGAGGGTTCAACAATGGCTGATCACAAGAACAAAACGGCTGAACTGCCTGATATGCAGGATACGGTACAGGCTGATACGCCGGGCAGCAAACAGAACGACATGCCGACCACATATGATCCGAAGGCGGCAGAACAGAAATGGTACGCTTACTGGATGGAGCATGGCTTCTTTGAAGCCGGCAAACGGCCGGAAGCAGAACCTTATAGCATTGTCATCCCCCCGCCGAATGTAACGGGGATGCTGCACATTGGGCATGCGCTCGATTTCACGCTGCAGGATATTCTGATCCGCACGAAGCGGATGCAGGGTTTCGATACCCTTTGGCTGCCCGGAACCGATCATGCGGGCATTGCCACCCAGACGAAGGTGGAGCAGAAGCTGCGCCAGCAGGGGATTTCCCGGCATGATCTGGGACGCGAGAAATTCCTGGAGCAGGTGTGGGCCTGGAAGGACCAGTATGCCGAGACTATTCATGAGCAGTGGGCCAAGATGGGCCTGTCCCTTGACTATTCACGCGAGCGGTTCACCTTTGATGAGGGGATGGCAGCGGCGGTGCGCAAGGTATTTGTGGAACTGTACCAGAAGGGCCTGATCTACCGCGGCAAGCGGATCATCAACTGGGACCCGGCTGCGCGTACAGCTTTGTCGGATATTGAGGTGGAATACAAAGAGGTTAACGGCCATCTGTATCATCTTCGCTATCCGCTGAAGGACGGCAGCGGCTTCCTTACGGTTGCCACGACACGTCCGGAAACGATGCTGGGGGACACGGCGGTTGCGGTGCATCCTGAGGATGAACGCTATCGGAATCTGATTGGCAAAACCTTGATCCTGCCGATCATCGGCCGCGAGATTCCGGTGATTGCCGATGAATATGTCGAGAAGGATTTCGGCAGCGGTGCGGTTAAAATCACCCCGGCCCATGATCCGAACGACTTTGAAGTGGGCCTTCGCCACAACCTTCCGCAAATTAATGTCATGGACGAGAGCGGAACCATGAACGAGGAAGCCGGTCCGTATCAGGGCCAGGACCGCAGTGAATGCCGCAAGAATATTATCGCCGATCTTCAGGAGCAGGGGGTTCTGGTTTCCATTGAAGACCATGTGCACCAGGTGGGACACAGCGAGCGTTCCGGCGCTGTAGTCGAGCCTTATCTGTCCACACAGTGGTTTGTAAAGATGCAGCCTCTGGCCGAGAAGGCGATTGCCGCCCAAAAAGACGGCAGCGGCGTCAACTTCGTTCCGGAACGTTTTGAGAAAACCTATATGAACTGGATTGAGAACATCCGCGACTGGTGCATCTCCCGCCAGCTGTGGTGGGGCCACCGCATTCCGGCCTGGTACTCCGAATCCACAGGGGAAGTATTTGTTGCCGACAGTGAAGAGGAAGCCCGCAGAATCAGCGGTCTTGACGATCTGAGACAGGATGAGGACGTGCTGGACACCTGGTTCAGCTCCAACCTGTGGCCGTTTGCGACATTGGGCTGGCCGGATGAGAACAGCAGCGACTATCAGCGGTATTACCCGAACAATGTTCTGGTTACCGGATACGATATAATCTACTTCTGGGTGGCACGGATGATCTTCAGCGCACTTGAATTTACTGGGAAGAAGCCGTTCTCCGATGTGCTGATCCATGGTCTGGTCCGCGATGCCGAAGGACGCAAAATGTCCAAATCGCTCGGCAACGGGATTGATCCGCTGGATGTTATCGAGCAGTATGGCGCGGATGCCATGCGCTATATGATTTCCACAGGCATCACAGCCGGCCAGGACCTGCGTTTCCGCATCGAGAAGGTGGAGCAGGCGCGTAATTTTGCCAACAAAATATGGAATGCCTCACGCTTTGCCCTGATGAATTTGGAGGGCGTAAGCTTTGCAGATATTGACATTACCGGCGAGCTTTCGACAGCAGACCGCTGGATTTTACACCGCCTGAACGAAACTTCTCGCGATATTACGCGTCTAATTGACGCGTACGAGTATGGTGAGACTGGCCGCCTCCTGTACAATTTCATTTGGGATGATCTGTGCGACTGGTACATCGAGTTCTCCAAGCTTACGCTGTATGGCGAAGACGCTGCTGCCAAAGCCAAGACGCAATCCGTGCTGGCTTATGTGCTTGACCGTACGCTGCGCCTGATTCACCCGTTCATGCCGTTCATTACGGAGGAAATCTGGCAGCATCTGCCGCATGAGGGAGATACGATTACGCTGGCCGAGTGGCCGAAGTATGAAGCTGCACTGGAGCAGCCGCAGGCTGTGGCGGAAATGAATCTGCTGATGGATGTGATCCGTGCGGTCCGCAATGTCCGCGCTGAAGTCAATGTTCCAATGAGCAAAAAGGTGGAGCTGATCATTAAAGCCGCCAGTGATGAGACCCTGAACATTATTGCCAAAAACGATAATTACATCGGGCGCTTCTGCAACACCTCTTCCTTCGAAGCCGGACTTGAGCCGAACACGCCGGATAAGGTGATGTCCGCTGTGATTACCGGAGCTGAGCTGCTGCTGCCGCTGGCAGGGCTGATTGATATCGAACAGGAAATTATCCGTCTGGAAAAAGAAGTGCAGACACTGAATAGCGAAGTAGAGCGCGTTGAGAAAAAGCTTGGCAACCAGGGTTTTGTTGCCAAAGCGCCGGCTAAAGTCATCGAAGAGGAACGGGCGAAGCAGGCGGATTATTCCGCCAAGCGTGAAAAAGTGCTGGCCCGCATCGCAGAGCTGAGAGGATAAGGGACTATGGACGAGTGGATCGGGAGCGGCGGAACCGCTCCCTTAACTTCTTATACAGAAGCAGTGGATTGGATTAACGGCCTCATTCCTTTCGGCATCCGCCCGGGTCTCGAACGGATTGAACGGCTGATGGAGAAGCTGGGCCAGCCCCATCGCAGGCTCAAGTTCATTCATGTGGCGGGCACGAACGGCAAAGGCTCGACCTGCGCCTTTCTGACCAGTGTGCTGATCAGAAGCGGGTACAGCGTGGGGACTTTTACGTCTCCCTACATCACCAAATTCACAAACCGTTTTCAGTACAATGGAGTGGACATTCCTGAGAATGTCCTTACTGAACTTGCGAACAGGCTGCATCCGCTGGTTGAAGAAATGGCACAAACTGAGCTTGGCTCACCTACAATGTTCGAGGTTGCTACGGCTCTCGCCATACTCTATTATGCGGAAGTCTGCTACCCCGATGTTGTCGTATGGGAGACTGGTCTTGGGGGAAGGCTGGATGTAACAAATATCGTAACCCCGATTGTGTCTGTCATTACAAATGTCGGCCACGATCATACTGATGTTCTGGGCGATACGCTGGAGGCGATTGCCGGGGAAAAAGCCGGGATCATCAAGCCCGGTGTCCCGGCGGTTACCTGTGTAAGCCAGCCGGAGGCCATAGCGGTGCTTAAGGCCAAAGCGGCTGCCAGCAAATCCAAACTCTATCTTGCCGGAGAAGATTTCAGCTACGGCAGCGCCGTGGTCAGCGGCGGTCTTCAGACCTTCACCTTCAAGGGCCCTTTCCGTTCCCTTGAGCTTGGCATTGCCATGAAAGGCGAGCATCAGCTCAGTAATAGCGCTGCGGCGATGATGGCGCTGGAGGTCCTGCGTCAGTATATGGCTTTTATACTGGAGGACGAGGATGTGCTGGAAGGCTTCCGCAGCACCTTTTGGGCGGGACGTCTGGAGGAAGTGAGCACTTCTCCGCGGATTGTCCTGGACGGGGCGCATAATCCCGAAGGTGCAGAGAGCCTGGCCAAAAGCCTGCCTCAGTTTTACAAGTACGATAAATTAAATTTGCTCATGGGGATGCTGGCGAATAAGCATCATGAGTCATACTTCAAGCATATACTGCCTATAGTGGATACGCTCATCCTGACCGAACCGGATTTCCGGAAGAAAATGGACGCGGAAGATCTGCAGGCAATCGCAGAACGTCTGCGTGAGAAATATGCCAAAGAAAATTTGGTAATCAAAGTAGAACATGATTGGGGCCAAGCGCTGCAGCTTCTGCAGTCGATCACAGCGGAGCAGGACCTTGCGGTCGTCTCCGGAACGCTGTATTTGATTTCTGATGTGCGCAGTACGCTTTTGCGGCAACCCAATTCTGAAAAAGGCTGGTGACGAACTGTTGGATACTACTGAACGTGTGCATTTTATAGGGATCGGCGGCTATGGCATGAGCGCGATTGCCCGGGTAATGCTGGAAATGGGATATACGGTAACGGGCTCCGACGTGGCGGCTCAGGAATTAACCGAGAAACTAATAGCCAAAGGAGCCAAGGTGTATATCGGGCATACGGCTGAGCAGGTCAAAGGCGCAGACCTTGTCGTATACTCAACGGCTCTGGCAAGTGATAATGTGGAATGGGTAGAAGCGGAGCGGCTTAACATTCCGGTCTTGCACCGGTCTCAAATGCTTGCCCGGCTGCTGAATGAGCGCAAAGGTGTTGCGATTGCAGGCGCCCACGGCAAAACCACCACCTCTTCAATGATCGCGCTGATTATGGAAGAGTGTGGAGTGGACCCCACTTATATCATCGGCGGGGAAATTATGAATGTCGGCACGAATGCCAAGGCGGGACAAGGGGAGTACGTTGTAGCCGAAGCGGATGAGAGCGACGGCTCCTTCCTGCAATACCATCCTTGGCTGGGGATTGTGACGAATATTGAAGCCGATCACCTGGAGAATTACGGAGGCGATTTCGGACGCCTGAAGGCCGCCTACGTACAATTCATGAATCAGATGCAGGAGGACGGCACCGCAATTGTATGTGCGGATGATGAGACGGCTGCCTCACTTCTGCCTGAAGTCAAAGGCAACGTGATCACCTATGGCATTCATTCGCCGTCTGCGGATTACACGGCGACCGATATCGTGCTTGGCGACCGGCAGGTAGCCTACACCATGAACTTCGGCAGTGCAGTACTGGGGCGCATCGAGCTGTCCATCCCCGGCAAATACAATCTTTACAACTCGATGGCGGCAGTCATTGCCTGTCTGAAGGCCGGAATTCCCTTCCAGGGAATTGCGGAGTCCATCCTGAAATTCCACGGGGCAAAACGGCGGTTTCAAGTGCTTGGGGAGGCCAATGATATTCTGGTCATTGACGATTATGCGCATCATCCTACAGAAATCCAGGCTACGATCAGCGCAGCCAAGGCTACGGGCAAACGGATTATTGCCGTGTTCCAGCCGCAGCGCTATACGCGGACCTTTTTCCTGCTGGATGCTTTTAGCCGTGCCTTCAGTGAAGCCGATGAGGTGATTCTGACTGACATCTATTCCCCGGCCGGGGAGAAGCAGATCGAGGGTGTCAGCTCTGCCAAGCTGGTAGAGTTAATCGTGCAGAACAGCAATGCCAATGCAAGGCATCTGCCGACCAAAGACGCCGTATTAGCCGATTTGCAGGACCGGATTGCTCCAGGCGACCTTGTGATTACAATGGGCGCGGGAGACATCTGGAAGGTTGGGTATGCACTGGCTGAGGGACTGAAGAAGCACTGAGCCGGGGCCTGCAATCTAACAGAATTCACATCGAAATGGCACAGCACTCTTTGCATTAAAGAGTACTGTGCCATTTCTTCTTTTTATGTGATAAAGATTGATTAAGTTTAGAAACACGCTCTGGAAATACATTTTTTTGAAAATTATTTTTGGAAAATACATAAAACGACAAAACCGCAATGAAGTTTGGGGTAATATATGCTATGCACTTTACGACACAGCATAGACATAGACCATTTGAGATTAGGAGACGAAGACAATGAGGGAGAAATTGCTATTCATATCTGCGGAGAATCCTTTTCCACAGGATAGCGGAGGCAAGCTGAGAACTGGCAATATCCTGAATATTTTGTTGGGCAAATATGATATTGATCTGCTTACTTACCGCAATTCAAGGCCTGCAGATGACCAACATGAGGTGCCGGGGCTTGCAGTACACGAGGTCGAGCGAACGGTGAATTACCGCAAAGCCATGCTCCGCTCCTTATATAAAAGGCGCAACAGCTCCTACATGAGCCATGTGGATGTAGATATGCGCGGCAAGATCGGGGAACTGTGCCGCCAGAACAGCTACCGCCATGTTTTTATTTCCCACAGTCTGCTGGGAATCTGCATTGACATTGTGCGCGAGGTACTGCCGGGCACCGTGATCATCACGGATGCCCACAATTTTGAGAGCGGCTTGTCCGCACAACTGGCAGCCAAGAAAAAGGGCTTTGCCAAGCTGTTCTATTCCCTCAATGCGCGTTGGACGAAGAGGGACGAACTCAAGCTGATGGACAAGACGAATCTGCTGCTGACCACCTCGGAGCAGGACGGTCTGGCGTTCGAATCGCTGTCCATCCCGAATTCGCATAAAGTCCATGTGATCCCCAACTTTATCCGTATCGGAGATTATCCGGCAAATACGGGCATCCCCAAAGAGAATTGGATCATTTTACCGGGTAATATGAACTACTTTCCGAATATTAACGCAGCCTCCTACTTCTACCGCGAGATCTATCCGCTCATTAAGGCCAAGGTGCCGGAGATCAAGTGGTATATTGTGGGCCGGGATGTACACCCGGAGGTCGCTGCGCTGGCAGAAAAGGACCCCTCGATAGTGATCACCGGTTATGTGGACAGTGTTGCCGATTATGTGCGCAAAGCGAAGGTCGTCATTGCTCCCTTGCGGGAAGGAAGCGGAACCCGGCTGAAAATCCTGGAGGCCTGGGCGCTGAAAACACCTGTAGTCTCAAGCACGAAAGGAGCGGAAGGCCTGCTCTACGAGCATTCGCGGAACATACTGATTGCTGATGATCCTGTAACCTTTGCAGACAGTGTGATTCAGCTTCTTCATGATCACGAACGCGGAATAGTACTGGCGGACCGTGCTTATGAGACGCTAATGGGCAATTATGAGGCAGGAAGTGTACGTGAGAAACTGCTTGGTTTGGTCTAAATGGTTACGACTTTCAAAAAAGATTTATTTTATTCCATAAATCGACAGTCTTTAGGGTAGGAATAGGGTACTATTGATCTACATCTAAAGTTTCATAAAAAGCGGCGGGATGTGATCCGCTTGCTTTTTTTCTGCGTATATATGTGCATATCCCGTTTGATCTTTTCATAGAACACCAAGGAGACAGAGCCATGAGAGAAAGAATGCTGTTCCTTTCAGCCCAGAAAGAATGCAGTAAGGAAGAAGAACACCGGATAGAAAGTTTTCTTGAAATCCTATTGGAGAAATTTGATATTGACCTCATTGAATTCCGCCAAGGCGGGCGGGAACGGGCTGCGGATTCCGGTTATACGCTTACCGTTCACCGGGTAGAGCAGGCAGCGGCTTCCCGCAGTGCGCTGCTGCGGCCGCTGGACAAGCTGCGCTCCATAGCTGCCTTTGAAGACATCAGTAAAGATCTGCGGACTGAGATCAGGCGGCTCTGCAGCCGGCATACCTACAGTCATGTATTCATTTCCCACAGATTTCTCAACAACTGTATTGACATGATCTCTTCCCTGCTACCCGAAGCGGTCATTATTACGGATGCCCGCCGGACCTGGAGCAGGGCCGCGGAGAAGGGGGGGACTGTCCGGCGCAGGATCAAGTATCCTTACCACAAACTGAATGAAGCCCGGACCCGGCGGGATGAGCGGAGGCTGATGAATAAGACTGGCCTGCTGCTGACGGCTAACGAGCGGGATGCCCTGTCATTCAAGGCGCTGTCCTTTGCCGATGCCGGCAAGGTGCATGTCGTCCCGCCTTTTGTGGATCTTCAGCAATATCAGCATGACGAGCCGGTCTGCAAAGAGAACGGGATCATGCTTCACTGGGATATACATAACGTACAGGGCAGGAATGCAGCCTTATTATTTCATGCGAAGGTTTATCCGCTGATCCGGGCTGAGGTCCCGGAGGTTCAATGCTACATGGTGGGCAGCGCTGCAGATTCTTCAATCCAGGCCCTCTCCAAGACGGATTCCTCCGTGAAGATTATTGAGGATACCAGTCTTGCCGGGGAATACATACGCCGGGCCAAGGCGGTGATTGCTTGTCTGGATGAAGGCTGCGGGGGTCAGGAAAAGATTCTGGAAGCGTGGGCGCTCCGGACTCCGGTCGTAACCAGCCCGCGCGGCGCTGAGGCATTGATCTGCGAGAACGGCAGGGATATACTGCTGGCCGGAACGGCCATGGAGATTGCTGAACAGACGGTCATGCTGCTGCAGACCCCGGAGCTCGCCTCCCTCATATCTGACCGTGCTTACCGTACACTGCTTAACCATTATGAGGTGAAGAACGTGAAGGCCAAAGTGCTTAGTCTCGTGTAATTATATTAAAATAGCATATCTTTCTCTCGTCTATCATATATTGCTTATAGAATAGACGACAGTGAGGTGTCAGAGCGTTGAGTAACGGAAGAATGACTTTCAAGTTTGATACGGATACCGGGAATACAAGAACTGGGCCGCTCAACCGCAGATCAGGGTCCGGGCTGGGCACTGCCAGGGAATACGCGGAAGCAGAGCAGCGGCGGGAAGCGGAGCTGCTTCAGCAGCGCTACCCGGCGGACACCGGCATAGAGAGCACGCGCAAGGAGGTTTCTAAGGAACCGGAGGAGTATGATCCCGTCCTGCTATACCGGGAGGATCAGGAGGACCGGATCAGTACACAGGAGGATACAAGATCATTTTTCTTTCACACGGACCATCCGCCTGATTTATGGGACCAGCGCCCGCGTTATCCTCTTGCTCCTGCAGAGCAGGATGAAGATAGGCCGGAAGAACGCAGCTATGGTCCAGAGTGGTCCAATGAATACGGGCACTATGAAGATCCCCCGCTTCGTGGGGGCAGTTATGGCGGCGCCTACCATACCCGGCGTCCTTCCTATTGGTGGAAGCTCGCACTTTCCATCGCCGGAGCGCTCGGCACTGGCATCCTGCTTGGCTATGCGGCGCTGTCATTGATTGGCGGCGGAAGCCCCGCGGGAGGCAATAACACTCCAAATGTGGCCTCGCCGGCCGTACAGAGCGGAACGGACACTGCCGCTGCCCTGCCGCCGGACGCAGGCGGGGATGCAGGGGTGAACCGTATTCCGGTGAAGGTTGCAGCACAGACCTATTACCTGCTGCAGTACGGTGTATTCAGCACTCCTGCGGGGGCGGAGCAGGCCAGGCAGGAACTGCTTGCCGCCGGATTGGCCGCCGGACTGGATCCGGCGGACGGCAACCGGGTATACGCCGGCATGTCGCCTGACCGCGAACAGGCCAAGCTGCTCAGCAGCGGCCTCAAGAATCAGGGGATCGAGCTGTACGTCAGGGAGGTCTCGCTCCCTGCTGCGGAGCAGGCCGCCTTTGCAGGATCGGCTGAGACTATAGACAGCTACTTCACCGCCAGCGGGAAGCTGCTCGGCGAGCTCAGCAGGCTGTCCGCTTCGCAGTTGAGCGGGCAAGGAGGGGCCGCGGACAGCACTGCGGTCAGCGATCTCCATATGCAGTGGACCGAAGCTGTCCGGGCACTGGAGCCTGGCCTGCCGGCAGCAGCGCAGAAGCTCTGCGCCGGGCTGGAGAAATCCATGAGCCGGGGCATATCCGCGCTGAATGAGTATAATAAGAACCATGCCCAGGCCTTGCTGTGGGAGGTGCAGGAAGCGATGATGAGTTTTCTCACCACCCAGAAAAGCCTGATCTCTGCCTTGTCCTGAACGGGTCCATTCATAAATACTAGACACAGCAATCCCCCCGTTTTGGCTGTCTGCCGGGCAGGGGATTGCTGTTGTTTTTTAAGAGGTAAAATATTCATGGATGATCTGCTTCCGCTGCCTCCAAGCCCAGGTGGTGTAAGGACTCTGCAATTGCAGCAGGCTGGCTTTACCCCGGTCTATACTTGCCGGAGAGTGGTAATCATTTCCGTACCTGATTTTGCGTTTGTGTTGAACTCCGTTTCACCGTATAATAATTAGGGTGTCAAAAAATGGCGAGGGAAGACTTAGATGAAGAAGAAAAATGTGGGAATACTGCTGTTATTTCTTATTCTGGGCTGGCTGGCCGGGGCGTGGATCGCCAAACTGCTGGAACCTGTAAAAGGTCTGTCTTTTCTTACAGCCTCGACTGTACTTAAATGGTCGCCGCAAGCCGATTTGGACATCATAACCTATGACATCACTATTCATTTGAAACTGTGCTTGCTCAGTCTTGCCGGTATTATTACGGCCCTCTGGCTCTACCGCAGGCTGTAGCTTCGATGTTTGCTGAGAAGGGACGTTAATACAGTGGAGCATGACAACTCACGAATGATTATTCTTGCTTCGGGTTCTCCGCGCCGCCGGGAGCTGTTAGCTCTGCTGGGCTTGCCCTTCGAAGTCATCTCAAGCGATGCTGACGAGAGCACGCCGCCAGGCTTAGCGCCCGCAGAAATTGTGCGCCGCCTTGCGCTCCGCAAAGCGGAGGCTGTGCGGCCTTCTGTCGGAGAGCGTGGCGCCGTTATCGTCGGCAGCGATACGATCGTGGTGTTGGGGAACCAAGTGCTCGGCAAGCCGGCGGACAAGCAGGACAGCAGAAACATGCTTCAGCTCCTGCAGGGCCGGACACATCAGGTATACACCGGAGTAGCTTGCATAGGGCTGCCGGAAGGGAAGACCGTGGTGGAGCACCGGGTAACCTCTGTAACCATGAGAGCGATGAGCATGGATGAAATCTCCGCTTACATAGCGACCGGAGAGCCTGCCGACAAGGCTGGTTCCTATGCGATCCAAGGGCTGGGCGCCACCCTGGTGGAACGGATTGAGGGCTGTTATTTCAATGTGGTCGGATTGCCGTTGTCGCTGCTTGGGGAGATGCTGTCGGGTTTTGGCATCTCGGTGCTGGGCCGGCAGCGGAGCTATTAGGAAAGAGGGATAGGGATGGAGTCGCAAACATTTATGCTGCGGGACCTCCCCCATGAAGAACGACCACGAGAGCGCATGATGCATTATGGGGCGGAATCATTAAGCCAAGCGGAGCTGCTGGCCATTCTGCTGCGTACAGGTACGCGGGCGGAATCGGCTATTCATATTGCCCAGCGGATGCTGGGGGTGGCAGGCAGTCTTCGCGGGCTGGCGGACCTGAGCATTGAAGAACTGACGAATATCAAAGGCATCGGCCCTGCCAAGGCCGTGCAACTCAAAGCTGGCATAGAGCTGGGAAGACGAATGGCAAACTCCCGGCTGACCGAGCCGGTCATCATCCGCAGTCCCCAGGACGCGGCGGAGATATTGACCGAGCAGCTGCGTTACTTGCAGAAAGAGCATTTTGTCTGCCTTTTTCTGAATACGAAGAATCATGTTATTGCGCAGGAGACATTATCCATGGGCAGCCTCAACGCCTCCATCGTGCATCCCCGCGAGGTGTTCAGGGCAGCTATGAAATGCAGCAGCGCAGCAATCATATGCGCACATAATCATCCGAGCGGTGATCCTACGCCCAGTCCGGAAGACATCTCTTTAACTTCAAGACTGCTTCAGGCCGGGGAGATTGTCGGAATCGATGTGCTGGATCACCTGATCATTGGAGACAGCAGATTTATAAGTTTGAAGGAAAAAGGATTCATGTAATACAATGGGCTAGATATACAAGGGAAAAGGAGAATACAAGCATGTTAGGTGGTTTTACGAAAGATTTAGGAATTGACCTGGGGACAGCGAATACGCTCGTCTATGTACGCGGCAAGGGGATCGTTGTCAGAGAACCTTCCGTTGTGGCCATTAATACAGATACCAAGACAATTGAGGCGGTAGGCGAATCTGCCAAAAAAATGATCGGCCGCACGCCGGGAAATATCCGTGCCATTCGTCCAATGAAGGACGGAGTTATTGCCGATTTCGATACAACGGCGACTATGATTAAATATTTCATCCGTCAGGCCCAGAAGCAGCGCTCGATGTTCCAGCGCCATCCGAATGTAATGGTGTGCGTTCCATCCGGCATCACCGCCGTGGAACAGCGTGCTGTAGAGGATGCTACCAAGCAGGCAGGTGCACGTGAGGCTTATATTATCGAGGAGCCTTTTGCGGCTGCCATTGGTGCAGACCTGCCGGTATGGGAACCGACCGGCAGTATGGTCGTCGATATCGGCGGCGGTACGACCGAAGTAGCTGTTATTTCCCTGGGCGGTATCGTAACCAGCCGTTCGGTGCGGGTTGCCGGAGACGAGGCGGATGATTCCATCATTCAGTACATCAAACGGCAGTATAATCTCATGATCGGAGAACGCACCTCGGAGCAGCTCAAAATGGATGTGGGTTCCGCTCTGCCGCTGGAGAAGACGGAAACCATGGAGATCCGCGGGCGTGATCTTGTAACCGGACTGCCAAAGACCCTGACCATTACCTCAGATGAGATTTGTGAAGCGTTATCGGACACTGTTAATGCCATTGTGGAAGCTGTGAAGGTTACGCTGGAGAAATGCCCTCCGGAGCTGGCAGCCGACATTATGGACCGGGGCATTGTTCTTACCGGCGGCGGCGCCCTGCTGCGCAATTTGGATAAGCTGCTGGCCCGCGAGACCGGGATGCCTGTGATCGTCGCTGAGAATCCGCTGGATTGTGTTGTCATTGGAACAGGCAAAGCGCTGGAGAATATTCATCTCTTCAAAAGCCGCACCGGCTCCAGTCTCCGCTCCAAGCGTTAGAACCTGGCTTGTCTGTGAACGTCAACCCCTAATATGGGAGAAATACGTTTGTTAGAGGGTGTTGAAACTGTTTAAGCTGTTTAATAATAAACGTTTGTTCATATTATTGATTGCCTTGGTCATGTTTATTGTTGTCATGGGTTTTAGCCTGGGGACCAGGAAATCCTTGTCCTGGCCGGAGAATTTCCTGAGAGATACGACCGGTTTCGTGCAGAACCTGTTCTACAAGCCCGCTGGATATGTAGCGGGCTTGTTCCAAGATATCGGGAATTTGCATAAGCTGGCTGAAGAGAATAAGGAGCTCAAAATCCTCGCTGCCCAGTATGCGCGCGAAAAGGCCCAGTATAATTTCATCAAGGCACAGAACGATCAATATCAAATCGATCTTAAGTTTACGAATGCCCAGAAGAATTTGTACAAATATGACTACCGGATTGCAAATGTTGTCAGCTTGACGACGGAGCCAAGCAACAACACACTGGTTATTGACCTTGGAGCCAAGGACGGAATTAAGCTGAATATGTCCGTGACCTCTGTTGAGGGGCTGGTTGGCGTAATCAGCCAGGTAAGCAATTTCACTTCCACCGTGAAGCTGATGACCATGATGGATGTAAATGATCCGAACTCCCAGCCGCCCATTGCAGCGACCGCCTTCAATAAGGAAGGGAATACCTTCGGGATGATTGAATCCTACGACCAGCAATCCGGGATGCTGATGATGAATAAAATCCCTGTGGGAAATCCGGTAGCCAAAGGGGATACCATCATTTCCTCGGGAATTGGAGGGGTCTACCCGCGCGGGATGACCATCGGAACGGTTGAAAGTGTTAAGGTAGGGGAATACGGGTTGACTTCAACGGCAATCATCAAACCGGCGGCGGGTTTTCAGGACTGGAAGGAACTGTTCGTTGTCTTTACGGAGGAGCGTGCCGAATAGTGAAGATGCGCAGATCCGTCTTAGTACTGCTCTTATTTCTTTTATTCATCTTAGAAGGCACAATTATGCCCTGGCTGCTACCAAACGCCTGGGAGATGCGGATTATTCCGAATCTTGTTTTTATTGTGATTCTGTTTGTAACGGTATACCATCACCGCCATACAGCTCTGATCTTGGGCTTGACCTTCGGGATGCTGCATGATGTGGTGTTTTATGGCCGGATTCTCGGTGCCCATTCCTTCGCAATGGGAGTGTCAGCTTATTTGATCGGTTTGATATTCCAGCTGCCGCGTGCACCCTTGCCGCTGATGATGACGGTGGTCCTGCTGGGCAGTCTGCTTGAGGATAGTGTGCTATTTGCCATTTACAGCGTATTTAATTTAAGCCGGGTTTCTTATGATTGGGCATTGCTGCACCATATGCTGCCCACCATGTTATTTCATTTTGCTGTTGCCCTGCTCCTCTATGTGCCTCTCCGCAAGCAGATTGAACAGCTGAAGAAAGAGACACGCAAGGAAGAGGCTGCATAAAGCCGGACTGCATTTTCTTACATGGGAAAGAAGGAATTTGCCTGGCCCGGCACGAATGAATGAGAATGGGGGGACAGGCAAATGACAGTACAATCCAAGCATGTAAGGATCAAGGGCATCAAGGATGGCCTGGTATTCCTGCTAGACGACAAGTGCCCCTTTGAAGATCTCTTAAGCGAGCTTCGCTATAAGCTGGAGCACAGCCATCAGAATATATTAACCGGACCGATTGTGCATGTGGACATTAAGCTGGGCAACCGTTCGGTGTCCGAAGAAGAGAAGGAAGCTGTGCTGGACATTCTGAAGAGCCAGGGCAATCTGCTGGTCCGTTCCGTTGAAGCTTTGGAAGAGCCCGGCGGCAAGGATACTGATGCCTTGTTTATGGTCAGCGGAATGATTCGTTCCGGACAGGTCCTGCACCATGAAGGGAATCTTTTGTTCCTGGGCGATGTGAATCCCGGAGGGTCGATTACCTGCACGGGTGATATTTATATTCTTGGAGCACTGCGCGGTATGGCTCATGCCGGGGTGGGCGGCAATCAGGAATCTATTATTGCTGCATCCCTGCTGTCGCCAACACAATTGCGGATTGCTGACGTTATCAGCCGCCCGCCGGATGAATGGGGAACCCGGGAAAGCAGTATGGAATTTGCCTATCTATCGAGCGGTGCTATGCAAATCGACAAAATTCATAATATAGTCAAATTACGTCAGGGTTTAAATGTTTTTAAAGGGGTGTAGCCTCCATGGGAGAAGCGATTGTCGTAACCTCGGGCAAAGGCGGAGTTGGCAAAACAACCACTACGGCCAATATTGGCACCGCGCTTGCATTGCAGGGCAAAAAAGTATGTCTGGTCGATACCGACATTGGACTGCGGAATCTGGATGTGGTCATGGGGCTGGAGAACCGCATCATCTATGATCTGGTCGATGTTGCGGAAGGACGCTGCCGTCTGAATCAGGCGCTGGTCAAGGACAAGCGTTTTGATGAGCTGTACATGCTCCCTGCGGCCCAGACCAAAGACAAGACCTCCGTTACACCGGAGCAGGTGAAGGATATCATTCTTGAGCTCAAAAAGGAGTATGAATACATCCTGATCGATTGTCCGGCCGGGATTGAGCATGGCTTCCGCAATGCCATTGCCGGAGCAGACAAGGCGATTGTTGTGACTACGCCGGAGCATGCTGCCGTGCGGGATGCGGACCGGATTATCGGCCTTTTGGAGCAGTCGCACGTAGAATCGCCGAAGCTGGTAGTGAACCGGATTCGGCCTGGACTTATCAAAACAGGTGATATGCTGGATATTGAAGATATTCTGCAGGTGCTGAATATTGATTTGATTGGTATCGTTCCCGATGATGAGCTGGTGATCAAGGCAGCGAACAACGGGGAGCCTACCGTCATGAATCCCGATTCGGCAGCGGCAATCGCTTACCGCAATATCGCCCGGCGGATTTTGGGGGATGCAGTGCCATTGATGCAGCTGGACAAGAAGCCGGGGGCCTTCAAGAAGTTGAAGAAGTTCTTTGGTATGGGTTGAACGGACTCAAGGTTCTACCAGCATAGCAAACTACAGCACAAAGAGCCTGCCTGCAGATAGTCTGCAGCGGGCTCTTTGTGCTGTAGATCACTTGATTCGGATTCGTGCTGTAAAGCCACACCAAAGCGTATCTGAACCGTTCAGCTTTGTATGTTTCTGTTCTCTCTCCCGGCGGGGCTTGTTCTAAATCAGCCCCGGTCTTTCATAAAATAAAAGTAAAACAAGCCCGCCGGAGGGATCAACATGGAACAGAAATCAGGTATTAAAGGCCGCCGCAAGGAACGCATCCGCAGCCTGCTGGAGCTGGACGATTCTCCGCATACAGCTGTCCCGCCGCTGTATGCGCTGTCTGACCGGACAACAACGTTCAAGGAATGGGGAGAGGGAGCAGCCCATGATTATTCTACAGATCGCGAGCCTGACCCTGAGGCCCTATGGAAGCAGCGGCGCGGGGGCTGGGTGGATGAAGGGGGAGGGGACAAGCCGCGCTTTGCTTCGGGTTTTATGCGGAGAACCATCGCGAGCATTGTGGTGTTTGGCGCCGTATGGGGAATCTTTGCCATCCAGCAGCCCTGGGCGCTCAAAGTGCAGGCCTTCATTACCGATGCGCTCAGCAGGGATATGGATTTTGCCGCCGCGCAGGTCTGGTACGAGGAGCATTTCAGCGGAGCGCCGGCATTTATTCCGATCTTCGGCGGCGAAGATCAGCCGGCAGAGAAGGTAACCGCCGCGCATGGTCTGAGCACTCCGCTTGCAGGCAGTATTGTCCGGCCTTTTGCTGCTACAATGAATGGTGTGGAGATTATGCCTGCAGAAGCTTCTAACGGGACGCTAACAGTCAAAAGTGTAGATACGGGAAGGGTGCTGTCCGTTGCCAAAGAAGCGCAGGGCGGAATCCGGATCACCGTACGCCATACCGGGGATATAACGGCTGAATACGGGCATCTGAGCGGGACGAAGCTGGCAGCTGATGACTGGGTGCAAAGCGGGGATGCTGTGGGCTGGCTGGAGGAAACGGAGAATGCTTCAGTGCCGCTGCTTTTTTTTGCAATTATGAAAGACAAGACTTATATTGATCCCGCTGAAGTGGTATCGTTTGATTAGGATCAGGGGTATCCAGCTGGCGCTGCACCCGCTGTTTGTTCTGATCATGCTGCTCTCTGTGGTCACAGGCCAGTTTCTGGAACTGCTGACGCTGTTCACAATTGTGTTCATTCACGAAATGGGACATGTCTGTGCAGCGCTGCTCTGCGGGGTTCAGGTGAAATCGGTGCAGCTGCTGCCTTTCGGCGGGGTTGCCGTGATGGAGGATCATGGGCGTCTGACCGCTGTCCGGGAGATGGGCATCGCTATTGCCGGACCGCTGCAGAATGTGCTGCTGATCGTCATGGCCTACGGACTCCGGCAGACCGGATATGGCACCAGTGCGTTCCTGGATTATTTTATACAAGCCAATGCGATTATCGCGTTATTTAATCTTCTGCCTGTCCTCCCTCTGGATGGCGGTAAAATATTTCAGGCGATGCTTAGTCTGCTGCTTCCCTACTATGCTACTTTGCTATGGTGCGGCAGAGTGAGCATCGCGGCGAGTGTGCTGGTGGTCGGGTATGCAATGCTGCCATTGGGCACAGGGGGAGGGCTCCGGCTGAACCTGCTGATGATCGGGGCTTTTCTGCTCTATTCGAACCTTACGGACCAGCGTAATCTGCCTTACCGCTTTGTCTCCTTTTTGATGAACAGAGAAGCAGTATATGAACGATACCAGCAATCGGGAAGTGCCGCGCGTCCAATTGTTGCCTTTTCCGCGAAACCTTTGGATGATATATTGCGTCTATTTAAACGTAACCAGTATCATTTTATCTATGTGATGAATGAGGATAAGAGCATCGTGGCCGTTGTGCCGGAGCAGAAGCTGATCTCTTCTTATTTTGGAATGTAAAATATGGACTTGAACCATCCCGCTGATGGATGACGGAGAAAGATCGATTGAAACCAGAGGTGAAGCCATGAAGCAAATGATCGTTCATTGCATGCAGCATGTTACCCGGATGGCTCTTCTGGACAATGGGAGTCTGGTCGAATATGCAGCCGAACGTGATCAGCAGCAAGGGCTGGTCGGCAGTTATTACAAGGGGCGGGTCATGAATGTGTTGCCAGGCATGCAGGCCGCTTTTGTTGATATTGGACAGAAGAAGAATGCTTTTTTATATGTAGATGATGTGCTGCATCCCCATCTGGAAAGGCAGCCGGAGGTGAAGCCTTCCATTGAAACGCTGCTGCAGCCCGGCCAGGAAATTGTGGTCCAGGTGAGAAAAGAGCCGCGGGGCGGCAAGGGTGCGCGTGTAACGACCCACTATACGCTTCCGGGACGCTGGATGGTGTACATGCCCTTTGCGGATTATGTCGGCGTATCCAAAAAAATCAGCCGTGAATCCGAACGTGCCCGGCTGAAGGCCATCGGCGAGCGGCTGCGGCGGCAGGAAGAAGGAATTATTATGCGGACCGTCTCGGAGGATGAACCGGTGGAGGCCGTGGAAGGCGACCTTTCCTTCCTCCGGTCCCAATGGGAGATGATCACCCGCCGGGCGCAGGAGTGTGGGGCACCGGCTCTGCTTCACTCGGATCTCAGCATTGTCCAGCGATTCATCAGGGATGCCTTCAATCCGCAGCAGGATGAGCTGATGATTGACTCGGCGAAGGCGGTCCGGGAAGCGGAGGCTTTTCTGAATGATATGGCTCCGGGAAAGTACAAGCCCGTCCGCTTCTACCATGGACAGGAGTCGATCTTTACCGCGTACGGGGTGCAGGAGCAGCTGCACAAAAGCTTCGGGCGCAAAATCACCCTGGAAGGCGGGGCAACACTGATCTGGGATGAGACGGAGGCACTCACCGTCATTGATGTCAACACTGCACAATACACGGGCGGAACTTCACTGGAGGAGACGGTCACGCGCACGAATCTGCTGGCGGCGGAGGAAATCGGGCGTCTGATCCGCTTGCGGGATACGGGAGGCATTATTATCATTGATTTTATTGATATGCAGCGTGAAGAGCACCGGAAGATGGTTACGGAACGTCTGGAGAGGGTCATCAGCCGTGACCGCACACAGACGCATATTCTTGGATGGACCCATCTGGGACTGCTGGAGATGACCCGCAAGAAGGCGAGACATGACTCTGCAGGCTTCGCCCCGGCGATTTGCCAATGCTGCGGAGGCACGGGCAAAGTCGGCGCGTGGCTGGAATAGCTCCCGGTTTTACAGGAGCCCGGGTTTTAGTTTTTTTCTGCCATTGACTGAACGTAATATGTGTGATACTATCTTCAAGTATGTGTTTGGTTGTTCTAATCCTGCACATGCTGCAACCGCTCCGATCGGGTACATAAGCGCGGTTCCTCCGGGAATTTGCCACCTAGACTAGGCGAGTCTGAGACATGAGGAGGTGCAAGTACAATGTATGCAATTATCGAAACTGGCGGTAAACAATACAAAGTCCAAGAAGGCGACGTATTGTTCATTGAGAAGCTGGATGCTGAAGACGGCGCAAGCGTAACGTTTGACCGTGTATTGGCTGTTTCCAACGACGGCGGTCTGACTGCAGGAACTCCGCTGGTAAGCGGCGCGTCTGTAACAGCTAAAGTCGAGAAGCATGGTAAAGGTCAGAAGGTTGTAGTTTTCAAATACAAACCGAAGAAGAACTACCACAAGAAGCAAGGTCATCGTCAACCGTACACCAAAGTAACAATCGAGAAGATTCAAGCGTAAGAAGGTGCGTTAATGATTAACGTGCGGATTACACGGGCTTCTGCTCAAGGTGCGATTGTCGGTTTTGCTGTTAAAGGGCATGCGAAATACGCAGAGATCGGCAGGGATATCGTCTGCGCCGGTGTTTCCGCCGTCACGGTTGGAACGGTGAATTCGATTGAAAGTCTGACAGGCGTTGTTCTGGATACTTCGATGAAGGATGGTTTTCTAAGCGGAACCCTGGTTCCGGTGGACGATCCCGAAGTTTCCGCCAAGGTTCAGCTATTGCTGGAATCCATGGTGCTTATGCTCGGTGATATCGCAGATTCATACGGGAAGTATATTAAGATACAGGAAGTTATTATTTAAAGAAGGAGGTTGACCAACATGTTGAAATTGGATCTTCAATTGTTCGCATCGAAAAAGGGTGTAGGTTCCACCAAGAACGGACGTGATTCCCACTCCAAACGTCTTGGCGTGAAACGTGCTGACGGTCAGGCAGTTACCGGCGGCAACATCCTGGTTCGTCAACGCGGAACCAAAATCCACCCGGGCACAAACGTAGGCATCGGTAAAGATGACACCTTGTTCGCTCTGGTTGACGGTGTAGTGAAGTTCGAACGTTGGGGACGCGATCGCAAAAAAGTGAGCGTGTACCCGGTTGATGTCGCTCCGGTAGCAGCGGCACTGGAAGCGTAAGCTTTCGGAAATCGAATTGCAAGTAGAAGCCTCCGGCATGAGTGCCGGGGGCTTTTTTTCAAAATATAAGGATTTATATGGTTCACTCCACAAATCATCCTTATATTTCTCGCTTGGCTGAAATGCTGGTGATTGCCGGGAAAGCCTGTGTTATACTGGAAAATGGTAATTATCAGTGAAGAGGAACAGCTAAATATGCATGAATTTTGCGAACTGAGGGACGGGGAGAAAGAATGAAATCCTGGAAATGGTTGATCTGGGCAGTCATGTTATCCGTAATGCTTCCTTTAGGCCTCTTGTATTGGCATACTTCCCTTTTGACATGCCTGCTGCTTGCCGTATGGGTAGCTGCGGTGCTTGCTTACAGCTTTTTTTACAACCGGCGTCATTTTGAAGAGGAGCTGCGCCTACAGGAGAAGACTTTACAGCAGGCGGCGAACCGGACACTTAATCATCACCGGCATGACTGGATGAATGATCTGCAGGTGCTTTACGGATATATCCAGCTCGGCAAGCCTGATAAATCCTTGGAGTGTGTGGGAAGAATAAAGGAGCGGATTGCCTTGGACAGCCGTATCGCTAAGCTCGGCATTCCTTCGCTTGTGTTCTATTTGCAGTCCTTCCGCACCTTCAGAAGCAGCCTGGAGCTGGAAGTGCAGGTAGAAGAAGGACTGCAGCTGGAGAATAAGCTCAGCCCGGACACGGGGGAAGAGCTGACACAGGTGATCATGCAGACGGTGAGGGCTTATCAGTACAGCGGACTCGCCCCGGAGGGCGATACACGGAAGCTTCTGCTCGGTTTTGCACAGGATGGAGGAGACATTCTGATCTCTTTCGAAAGCGAGGGGGATCATGGCGATCCCGAGCTGCTGCAGGGGCAAATTTATAATATAGTACAAGGAAAAATTATCAAAGCAGAGCAGTCTGGAAGGGGTAAACCCAATGTAGAGCTTCGGCTGCCTCTGGGAATGTAAGGAAGGTGAACATGAATGTTCGTAGATAAAGCTAAGATTTATGTAAAAGGCGGCGACGGCGGCGACGGCCTGGTGGCTTTCCGCCGGGAGAAATATGTGCCGGAAGGCGGGCCGGCCGGCGGTGACGGCGGACGCGGAGGAGATGTGATCTTCCGTGTGGATGAAGGCTTGCGCACATTGATGGATTTCCGTTATCAACGCCATTTCAAGGCGGACCGCGGAGTAAAAGGGCGCAACAAAAGCCAGCACGGGGCGAACGCCGAGCATATGATCGTACGCATCCCTCCGGGAACCGTATTGATCGACGACGATACCAAGGAAGTTATTGCCGACATGACCCGCCACGGCCAGCAGGTAGTGGTTGCACGCGGCGGCCGGGGCGGCCGGGGGAATATCCGGTTCGCCACAGCGGCCAATCCGGCTCCTGAATTGGCGGAGAATGGGGAAGAAGGCCAGGAACGCTATATCGTGATGGAACTGAAGGTGATGGCGGATGTGGGGCTTGTGGGCTTTCCAAGCGTAGGCAAATCCACCCTGCTCTCCGTCGTTTCCGCTGCACAGCCGAAGATCGGTGCGTATCACTTCACGACCATTACTCCGAATTTAGGTGTGGTGGATGTAGGGGATGGCCGCAGCTTTGTCATGGCCGATCTGCCGGGACTGATTGAAGGAGCAAGCGAGGGTGTAGGTCTCGGACATGAATTCCTGCGGCATGTGGAACGCACCCGGATCATCATCCATGTTGTGGATATGTCCGGCTCCGAAGGGCGCGATCCCTTTGAGGATTGGGTGAAGATTAATGACGAACTGAGGCAGTACAACGCCGGTCTCATGGACCGTCCGCAGATCGTAGCAGCCAATAAGATGGATATGCCTGAATCGGAGGCGAATCTGGCTGCATTCCGCGAGCAGGTATCAGAGCTTCGGCCGGATCTGGAAATTATACCGATTTCTTCACTTACCCGTCAGGGAGTACAGGAGCTGCTCTACCGGGCGACGGATCTTCTCGACAGCATCCCGGTGGCTCCGGTTGTGGAAGAAGTAGCAGAGACCAAAGAACGCAAGGTCTACAAGCTCGAAGCGGAAGAGGACAACTCCTTCACTATTACGCGGGATAACGATGCCTTTGTGGTCAGCAGCCCGCGGATTGAGCGGATGCTGAAGCGGATGCAGCTCAGCACACATGATGCCATACTTAAGCTCGCGCGCACACTGCGCCACATGGGTGTGGATGCTGAGCTGCGCAAACGTGGAGCGGTGGAAGGGACTATTGTCCGGATCGCTGATTTCGAATTCGAGTTCGTAGAGAACAGCAGTTATTATTAAGCTGCTGCCGATTTGAGACTAAACCAAATGCCGACTGTGCTTTCCCGGATAAGGGAGGGCATGGCCGGCGTTTTTTTTGCAAAAAGAACCCAAATTATCCCTTTGTCGTATACAATAAAGTAGGGGAAATTTCCAAGTCAACAACCGATATATACTACATACCTATGATCAGGAAAGAAGGATAGGCAGATGGCAATCATTGAAGTTGTAAAATATGACGGGCCTCCTGGCGTATTTGCCTGGAAGTATCCGAACCAGGAACTGGGAACGTGGACGCAGCTGATCGTCAATGAATCCCAAGAAGCGATTTTGTTCAAGGGCGGTCAGGCGCTGGACTCATTTACCGCAGGGAGACACACGCTCAGCACAGCGAACATCCCGCTTCTCTCGAATCTGGTGAACCTTCCTTTCGGCGGCAAATCGCCGTTTACTGCGGAAATTTGGTACGTGAACAAGCTGAACTCCATGAACGTGAAATGGGGGACCAGCGCACCGCTGCAGCTTCAGGACCCGAAATATAAAATGATGATCGCTGTCCGCGCCTTTGGGCAGTTCGGTGTCAGAATCGAAGAACCGCGCAAGTTCTTGTTGAAGCTGGTCGGGACGCTGCCGCAGTTTGATCAGAGTACAATGCTTAGTTATTTCCGCGGGCTGCTGATGTCCAATATCAACGAGCTGATCTCTACCTACCTGGTCCACAAAAAAATCAGCATACTGGAGATTAATGCCTACGTATCGGAAATATCCAAGCATATTCAAGGCCGGCTGGCTTCAACCTTTCTGGAGAGCGGAATTGAGCTGAATAACTTTTATATTGATTCCATTAGCATTCCCGATGATGATCCGGCAACGGTCCGGCTGAAGGAAGCTTTGGCCAAAAAAGCGGAGATGGACATTATCGGCTTCACTTACCAACAGGAGCGCAGCTTCAATACCATGGAGGAGGCCGCCGGGAATCCGGGGAGTATCGGTGCCGGTATGGTGAATACAGGACTGGGTCTTGGGATGGGGCTAGGTTTTGCCGGTCCGGCCTCCGAGATGATGAACCGGATGACGAGAGGCATCATGGAAGGCGGGGCTTCTGCAGCGGGCAGCACAATCAAGACATGTCCAAGCTGCGGCGCAGGCAATTCCGCTGAGGCCCGTTTCTGCAGCGGCTGCGGCCGCAGCCTTCAGCAGCCGGAGCCGGAAGGCACTCCCGCTGACCGCACGGCTTGCCGGAATTGCGGGGAGCAGGTCGTGCCCGGCGCCAAGTTCTGTCCGCACTGCGGAACCAGCGTGATTATTCCATGTGCAGGTTGCGGGCATGTGCTGCAGCCGGGCCAGAAGTTTTGTCCGGAGTGTGGAACAAGGGCCGGATAAAAGGAGAGTCTCATGAAGAGAAACAGAAAATATGTTAGCTGGTTTACAGGGATTTACGCCGCAGTTGTCATTTTCACGTTAGGGTCTGTGGTTATGCTGGGTTTTGCGGATTCTGTATTCCGTACAGTGGTATCCATGATTGCTCTGCTTATTGCAGAAACAGCAGTGTATGCCTACAGCCTGTTCTGGCTGCGGACGGCCGGGACCGCCAAGCGGACCCCGCCAGTCCTCTTGAGCGGGGCTTTAATTATGGCCGTGTATACGGCAGTAGTCTTTTTTTCGACAATTGTGCTGGACTGGATGCTGGCGCTGCAGCCTTACTGGTATGCCGGGGAGCAGCTAATCGTGCTGATCCTGAGCGCCATAGCGCTGGGGGCGGTTGGGCTGTACGGGTGGAATGCCGGAGTACAGGAGCAGAGAACGGCTGATGCCAGCCGAAGTCTGCGCCTTCATCTGATGGAGATAACGGAGATTGCAGCTACCGCCCGAACCTGGAGTAACCCGGGTGCGGAAGAATTGAACCAGCTGCTCAAGGATCTGGAAGAACAATTCAAATACAGCGATCCCGTATCAGACCCGGCAATGTATGAGACGGAGGCTGTCATCAGCCAGCAGATTTCCCTGCTGCATGATCATGTAGCCCTGCTGCTTGTATTGCAGGACCCCCCGGCCGATTGGAAAAAAGAAACGGAAACATTGACCGAGAGTATTGCCAGTACGCTTCAGCGGCGAAACCGGGAGCTTGCGGCACTGAAATAGGAGGATTGCAGTTCATGAATATGTTGACCGGGCAAGAGGGCCAGAACACGCTCCGCTTGCCTAAATATGACCGGCCGGTGTTTGATTATGTGATTATCATTATAGGTTATCTTTTTATGCCGCTGGGGCTGATTCTTGCCTTGGTACGCTTTGCGGGCAGCCATTTCAAAAACTACCGTAAGCCGGCCAATATCAGCCTGCTGTACCACGTTTTCGTGGGCGGTTTTATGCAGATGATGGTATTTGTGATCTATATGGTGACTTCAGCGCCCATCGATACAGTTACCTTGATTACAATGCTGATATTGTTTACGGTGCTTCTGCTGCTGCCTGCTTCCGGCTTCGCTGCCAGTGCGGCTAAGGCCAGATTCAAATTTTCACAGCTGGCCCAAGCCTATGTGCAGCTGATCAATACTGGCGGCATACGCTACATCGGCAATCTTTCCGAACAAACCGGGCAAAGTGAAAGTGATGTGCGGCGGGATCTCCTGTATCTCCAAAGTCACGGGGTGTTATCTGCTGATCTGGTTATAAATGAGGGGCGTACCGCTGCAGCACCTCAGGAGCTTTTTCAGGAAGGCTTATCTTCGCTCCCGGGTTCAAGCGGCGGGCAGGCACAGCCTGTTCCACAGCCGGCAGCAGCACCGGCACCAACGCAATTGCCTAAATCTGTCCGCTGCCCGGGCTGTGGAGCGCAAAATACCGTTTCGCCCGGCCAGTCGAAGAATTGCGATTACTGTGGAACAACAATAGCTTATAGCTGAGCAGATAATGGTGTATTAAAGGAATTGCCCCCGGATATCCGGGGGTTTTGCTGCTTCTATACACAACGTCATCTATTCAGCTTGCAGCATGAGGAACGGATGTAAACGGGTTGAGATACGGCTTTGGCGGCTTTTAAATGAAAAGTTATTGCAATCTACAGCGGTCATCCCGTATAATGTCCACTATCTAAACACAAAAGTCTTTGGGGTGAGGACGTTCGTGAAAGAACGCTATTATTTGGTCCGTGAGGACATATTGCCTGACGCTGTGCTAAAGACCATGCAGGTCAAACAGCTGCTTGAGGCAGGTGATGCCAAGACGGTACATGAGGGTGTAGAACAGGTTGGGCTTAGCCGCAGTGCATTTTATAAATATAAGGATGGCATTCATTTAATCCATCAGCTGGAACGGGAGCGTATTGTTACGATCTCCATTGATCTGGAGCATGAATCGGGTATGCTGTCCAAGGTGTTGGGGTCAGTTGCTGTTCATGGCGCCAATGTGCTGACGATTCACCAGAGTATTCCCTTGCAGGGGCGGGCCAATGTGGTTATCTCTGTGGAAATTTCGCATTTGAACGAAGAATTAGGCGACATGCTGGACAGCCTGAAGGCAATACCCGGAGTGAAGCGGGCTTTGATTATCGGGCAGGGGTAATGCCGTTTCATGAAACTCAGGTGTATACTTTCAAAGTCATTTCAAGTAGTGTGCTCACACAACTTAAGTTTATGCTTTCGATGTAGTTTTGTTCGAAGCAATTCAGGGAAGTCATGCTCACAAAACTTTTAGGAGGATTCAAATGAAGCCGGTCAAAGTGGGGTTGCTGGGTCTGGGAACAGTGGGTACGGGTGTAGTCCGTATCGTGGAAGGGAATCAGGAGGATCTGAGCAGCCAGGTGGGCTCTCCGATTCTCATTGAGCGCATTGCCGTTAAGAATACTGACAAACCCCGGGATATCGAAGTGGATGCGGCTGCTATCACCGATGATCCCTGGGACGTTATCCGTGACCCGGAGATTGACGTCATCGTGGAAGTGATGGGGGGAATCGCGGGAACGAAGGAATACATTCTGGAGGCGCTGGAACGCGGCAAGCATATCGTGACGGCCAACAAGGACCTGATGGCGCTGCATGGCTCGGAGATTCTTGCGAAGGCGCAGGAGAAGCAATGCGATGTGTTTTATGAGGCCAGTGTGGCCGGAGGCATTCCGATTATCCGCACGCTTATCGAGGGCTTTTCCTCTGATAAAATCGTGAAGATTATGGGCATCGTAAACGGGACTACCAATTACATACTGAGCAAAATGAGCCAGGAAGGCGCGTCCTACCATGATGTGCTGAAGGAAGCACAAGAACTCGGATATGCTGAATCGGACCCGACCTCCGACGTCGAAGGCCTGGATGCTGCACGCAAAATGGCTATTCTTGGCACACTTGGCTTCCGGACCAATGTGGAGCTGAGTGATGTCAGTGTCAGCGGCATTTCCGGAGTGAGCAAGGAGGATATCGCTTTTGCCAAAAGGCTGGGGTACGAAATGAAGCTGCTGGGCATTGCCGAGAGTCATGAGGATGAATTCAGCATCAGCGTGCAGCCGACAATGATCCGGACCGGTCACCCGATCGCTTCCGTCAACGGCGTATATAATGCGGTATATGTATACGGTCAGGCTGTTGGAGAAACGATGTTTTACGGTGCAGGAGCAGGCGCTATGCCTACAGCTACATCCATCGTAGCGGATCTGGTCGCCGTTATTAAGAACCTGAAGCTGGGCGTTAACGGGCTGAAGCAGATTGTGCCGTACAAACAGAAGAAGCTCAAGAGTGACGAAGACATCTTCTATAAGAATTTTCTGCTGCTGCATGTAGATGACAAGGCCGGTGTACTGGCTAAAATTACACAGGTATTCGCGGAGTATGATGTCAGTCTTGATTCGGTGGTGCAGCAAGCCAATCCGAGTAATCCGGATGCGGAGATTATTATTGTGACGCACAATGCCAGCAAGGCGAGTATGAATAAAGTAATGCGGCATCTGGAGCAGCTTAAGGTCATTCACCGGATTAAGAGCCACTATCGGGTAGAAGGCTAAACCTTGAATTCGTGCTGACAGCTAGACGCAAAAATAATGAAGGAGATTTACCAGCTATGAGTATGTACGGAAGGTCTAGAGTTAAAGTACCCGCCAGCACTGCTAATCTGGGGCCGGGATTTGATACGCTGGGCATGGCGCTTTCATTATATGCCTGGATTGAAATGGAGGAATCTGCAGAGACCGAATTTCATCTTTACGGAGACGAGATGGCAGGTGTGGCCAAGGATAAAAGCAATTTGCTTTATCAGGTGGCACAAATGGTTTTTTCGGAAGCCGGGGTAGCCGTTCCGGAGCTTTCCATCACCATGTACTCGGATATCCCGCTTACCCGCGGACTGGGCAGCAGCGCTTCAGCGATTGTCGGCGGAATGGCGGCGGCCAATGCCATGATTGGTTCCCCCTTGAGTAACGCCAAACTGTTCGATATGGCCACAGCCTTGGAAAAGCATCCGGATAATGTGGGCGCCTCGCTCTTTGGCGGCATCATCACAGCCGTGTGGGACGGTGAACATGCGGATTACATCCGGATTGAGCCTCCCGAGGCGCTTGAGATTCTTGTAGTTATACCTGACTTCGAGCTTTCGACCACCAAAGCCCGCGGGGTGCTTCCATCTCAGATCACGGTGGGGGATGCTGTTCATAATATCAGCCGGACCTCGCTGTTAACGGCTGCCCTGGCGGCAGGCCGGCTTGATCTGATCGGCCGCGCCATGCAGGACCGCTTGCATCAGCCTTACCGGGCGCCATTAGTGCCCGGGATGGAGAAGCTGCTGGCCGAGGCGACAGGGCATGGAGCACTGGGCATTGCGCTGAGCGGTGCCGGGCCAACGCTGCTATGTATGGTTGACCGGCAGGAGAGCCGCAAGCCGGAGCTGGAGCTTTTTCTGAAGCAAACGATGGAGGAGCATGGTATCCCTGCGCGGACCTGCTGGCTGCCGCCTAGTTCATCCGGTGTGGCCGTAGAACAGATTGAACCAAACCAGATGCAAAACAGATCATTTTTGGATATGATAAAAGGAGAAAAACAGTTATGAAATCAATAGCAGTGTTGCCGCAGGGCTCGGTGTCGCATGAAGCGCTGCTGCATTTATTCGGTGATGAGCCTGTAAATATTGAGCATCATAAGCTAATCTCCAATGTTTTTCTGGCTACGGCCAATGGAGCGACGGACTACAGCGTGATTCCGATTGAGAATACTATTGAAGGTTCGGTAAGTCTGCATATAGACTGGCTCATCAATGAAGTGAACCTGCCTATGCAGGCGGAGTGGATTTTCCCTTCTATACAGAATCTTATCAGTAATCCCCAGGAATTTGTGGATGCTGAGGGCCATAAGGATTACAGTAAAGTGGTCAAAATCCTTTCTCATCCCGTTGCCATGGCGCAATGCCTGCAATTTATCCGCGATCACGCTCCCTGGGCCGAACTGGAGTCCGTCGGAAGCACATCTGAAGCCGTGGAGATTGTTTCGAACAATCCCGGCAAAGGCTGGGCTGCGATCGGCACAGCTCTTGGTGCGGCTACGCATGGGCTTGAGGTTGTAGAACGGCAGGTAACAGATCATAATAACAATTACACGCGGTTTGTGCTTGTTGGCCATCAGAAGCTGGAGCTTCCCCGGAAGAGCAGCGGTGACAAGACTAGCATCCTGGTGACCCTGCCGGAGGATTTTCCCGGAGCACTCCATCAGGTGCTGGCTGCATTTGCTTGGCGGCGGCTGAATTTATCACGTATAGAGTCACGGCCGACCAAGAAGAAATTAGGTACTTATTATTTTTATATTGATGTGATGGAACCGATCGAATCGGTCCTGCTGCCTGCGGCGATTGAAGAGATCAATGCCTTGGGCTGCCAGGTGCGGATTCTGGGCTCGTATCCCACATACACCTATGAGGAAGAGAAAGCGGAGGTGCAGTAAATTCATGGCTGAGCAATGGATCTATCTGGATGGACAACACGTAACGAAGGAAAATGCAAAGGTATCCGTGTTTGATCACGGATTTCTATACGGAGACGGTATATTCGAAGGCATCCGTATCTACAACGGCAATATTTTTAAATGCAAGGAGCATCTGGACAGACTCTATGATTCAGCCAAGTCCATTATGCTGGATATCCCGCTGACTTATGACGAAATGCTGGAAGCTATGGCTGAAACGATACGTCTCAATGACATGCGCAATGGATATATCCGCCTGATTGTTTCCCGCGGCCCCGGCAATTTGGGTCTGGACCCACGCCGCTGTCCCAAAGCCAGTGTCATCATTATTGTTGAACAGCTGGCCATTTATCCGGAGCAGGCCTATCTGAACGGACTTCGTGCAGTTTCCGTCTCCCAGCGCCGCAATATTCCGGATGCGCTCAACCCTAAGATCAAATCACTGAACTATCTCAACAACATCCTCGTCAAAATCCAGTCCAATCTGGCGGAAGCCGACGAAGCGATCATGATGAATGCCCAGGGGTATGTAACCGAGGGTTCAGGAGATAATATTTTTATTGTCAAAAGAGGCATAGTCTACACGCCGCCGTGCTACCTGGGCGCACTGGAAGGTATTACTCGTCTGGCAATCATCGAGCTATGCGGCAAGCTGGGACTGACTCTGAAAGAAGAGCCGTTTACTATGCATGACGTGTATATTGCAGATGAGGTTTTCTTCACCGGCACAGCTGCCGAAGTGATTGCGGCACGGGAAATCGACGGCCGCGTTATCGGTGCAGGGCATGCAGGCCCTATTACGCTGCAGCTGCTTGAAGAGTTCCGCAATGTTGTAGATAAGGACGGCTATAAAGTTTGGGAATGATCCTGGACTATGAGACAAGCTCAGGTTTACAAGCACAAATCCTTTCATGCTATGCATGAGAGGATTTTTTTTGTTTGAGGGATGTCAATCGCCCATAGCCTGCATAAGATGTAGTAACGAAGGAGGCGGCTGTACCGCATATCAAGATGCTGGAAGCAGGATAACCTGAGGAAGCTTTCGGCACCGGAGTTTGCAGCATAGCTGTACAGGATGCATGGCTTCAGGGGATTTAAGCCTATGCTTCTACCCAATTTTAGTACAACGCCGTTTACAAAAGTATAAGCCTACACCACTGGCGTATGCTTTCGAAGCAAGCTTTGAGGCTCACTAACAAAACTTTTAGGAGGTTATTGCTGCGTGAAAATACACATGGTCAAATCAGGCGATACGCTGTATGCCTTATCGCAAAAGTACGGGGTGCCGCTGCAAAAAATCATCGAGGCTAACCCGCAGATCAGCAATCCTGATGTGCTTGCCGTTGGGGATAAGGTGAAAATCCCTACGGCTACGGTACCCGTTCCGGAGAATAATGAGGTCTATTACAAACATACTGTCAAGCAAGGCGATACCTTGTGGAAGCTGTCCAAAGCATGGGGAATTAAACTGAAGGATATGATTGATGCCAATACACATTTAAAGAATCCAAATGCCCTCTTGGTTGGTGAAACTGTCAATATCCCCAAAAAGGGAGATCCTGTTGCTGTTGAGCCCCAATCCGCAGCCAATGCTATCATTGACAAAACAAAGCTGGGTGCTAAAGATTATACCGGAGTCAAAGAGCAGCCGCCTGCTGAGGTATCACCCGTTACAACCAATCTGCCGGCGCCTGCTCCAAACAAAGAGCCTGAAGTAGCTCCTATAATTAACAAAGAACCGGAAGTATCACCTGTCGTGAACAAAGTACCGGAAGTGTCACCTGTCGTGAACAAAGTACCGGAAGTGTCACCTGTCGTGAACAAAGTACCGGAAGTGTCGCCTATCGTGAACAAAGTACCGGAAGTATCACCTGTCGTGAACAAAGTACCGGAAGTGTCACCTGTCGTGAACAAAGTACCGGAAGTGTCACCTGTCGTGAACAAAGTACCGGAAGTGTCACCTGTCGCGAACAAAGCACCGGAAGTGTTGCCAGTTCATGAAATGATTCATGAATCCCAGAGTTTGTTTGTACAAATCTCAGTTCCGGCTCAGGAAGCGATGACCTATGAGATGCCTCCCCAGGGAAAATCCAAATCAGGGGTCGAGCCAGCTAATAAGCAGTCGTCCTGTGACAATTCATTCGGCTACCCGGGCTTAAGCACAAATCCATATTTCATGGATTCTCCAACGGCATATCCGTACTATGAACCCATGGCTGTAATGGGAATGAACCCGGCCCCGGGCTTTGTCCAGCCGGCGAGCTATATGCAGGATTATCCTTCCCCATATGGCCTGTATTCGGCAACGGAGTTCCCTGGAGCCTGGTACCCGAACACAGCGCCGGCTTATGAAAACATCAGTCCTGTCAGTGAAAATTCATCATATGTTATGCCTCAGTACAGCGAACCGTCCATGAATCTGCCATGGCCATCATGCGGTTGCGGTGCAGAGATGCCGGTACAATCAGTTCAACCGTATTCCTATGAGCAGCCCATGTTTAACAATTACCCCGGTTATATGCAGCCCATGCCAGGATTGAGCTCTCCATACGGAATAGATATGAGTCCGCAGGCGTATTCAGTGGCGCCAAGTACATTCGCAGCACCTATGGTTTCCAGTATTCCGGCGTATCCGGTGTACCCGGGAATGGAGAATCATGCGCATAACAGGGTGCCTGAAATTCAGGAGCCTGAATTTTTTCAGCAGGAGACAACTCCAGTGGCAGTGGCAGAACGTTCTGAACCTGCGGTGAGCAGTAAAGACAGCACCAAACCGCCTGCAGAAAAAGTTAAGACATCAGGTCTGCCCGCCAACACCAGCAGCAAAAGTTCTGCCAAACAGCGCACCAGCCAGAATACCCGTAAAAACAAAACGAAAAAAAGCAAAAATCCATGGATTTCGAACTGAATTATTTATAAGCTAGGCTCATCAAGCATGTAGTGACTGCATTAGTACAATGCAGTGCTGCATGCTTCTTGTAATTATTGGTGGGTAAATGGTCATGCAAAACTTAAGAGGGCATATGGCTCAGTTCATAATTGGTAATATTTGAGGTTGTATTTATCGGAAGATACGTGTTATATTATAAATCCGGTCGCAAACGTTATGTGAAAGTTTGTGGATGGGAATCATGGATATTTGGTTAATGAGCTAACTTGTTTTGAAAAAAAAGTTGCGATTGATCGATAAACATGGTATATTATAAAAGTTGCTGGTGACGAGATAATCATCGCCGACAACGAGTTTGATCTTTGAAAACTGAACAACGAGTGAGTGGGATTTCATGCAAGTGAGATCCAAAACAGATGAGTTTCACAGCGTGTTTCACGCTTTAGAAATTTCATCAGAGAATGCAAATTCTCGTCAGATGTTTCAAAATGAGCTATCGCTTTTTTCAATACCAATTGGAGAGTTTGATCCTGGCTCAGGACGAACGCTGGCGGCGTGCCTAATACATGCAAGTCGAGCGGAGTTTATCCTTCGGGATAAGCTTAGCGGCGGACGGGTGAGTAACACGTAGGCAACCTACCCTCTAGACTGGGATAACTACCGGAAACGGTAGCTAATACCGGATAATTCCTTGACCCACCTGGGATAAGGATGAAAGGCGGAGCAATCTGCTGCTAGAGGATGGGCCTGCGGCGCATTAGCTAGTTGGTGGGGTAACGGCCTACCAAGGCGACGATGCGTAGCCGACCTGAGAGGGTGAACGGCCACACTGGGACTGAGACACGGCCCAGACTCCTACGGGAGGCAGCAGTAGGGAATCTTCCGCAATGGGCGAAAGCCTGACGGAGCAACGCCGCGTGAGTGATGAAGGTTTTCGGATCGTAAAGCTCTGTTGCCAGGGAAGAACGTCCGGTAGAGTAACTGCTACCGGAGTGACGGTACCTGAGAAGAAAGCCCCGGCTAACTACGTGCCAGCAGCCGCGGTAATACGTAGGGGGCAAGCGTTGTCCGGAATTATTGGGCGTAAAGCGCGCGCAGGCGGCTGCTTAAGTCTGGTGTTTAAACCTTGGGCTCAACCTGGGGTCGCACTGGAAACTGGGCAGCTTGAGTACAGAAGAGGAAAGTGGAATTCCACGTGTAGCGGTGAAATGCGTAGAGATGTGGAGGAACACCAGTGGCGAAGGCGACTTTCTGGGCTGTAACTGACGCTGAGGCGCGAAAGCGTGGGGAGCAAACAGGATTAGATACCCTGGTAGTCCACGCCGTAAACGATGAGTGCTAGGTGTTAGGGGTTTCGATACCCTTGGTGCCGAAGTTAACACAGTAAGCACTCCGCCTGGGGAGTACGGTCGCAAGACTGAAACTCAAAGGAATTGACGGGGACCCGCACAAGCAGTGGAGTATGTGGTTTAATTCGAAGCAACGCGAAGAACCTTACCAGGTCTTGACATCCAACTAACGAAGCAGAGATGCATTAGGTGCCCTTCGGGGAAAGTTGAGACAGGTGGTGCATGGTTGTCGTCAGCTCGTGTCGTGAGATGTTGGGTTAAGTCCCGCAACGAGCGCAACCCTTGACTTTAGTTGCCAGCAGGTAAGGCTGGGCACTCTAGAGTGACTGCCGGTGACAAACCGGAGGAAGGTGGGGATGACGTCAAATCATCATGCCCCTTATGACCTGGGCTACACACGTACTACAATGGCCGGTACAACGGGAAGCGAAGCCGCGAGGTGGAGCCAATCCCAGCAAAGCCGGTCTCAGTTCGGATTGCAGGCTGCAACTCGCCTGCATGAAGTCGGAATTGCTAGTAATCGCGGATCAGCATGCCGCGGTGAATACGTTCCCGGGTCTTGTACACACCGCCCGTCACACCACGAGAGTTTACAACACCCGAAGTCGGTGGGGTAACCCGCAAGGGGGCCAGCCGCCGAAGGTGGGGTAGATGATTGGGGTGAAGTCGTAACAAGGTAGCCGTATCGGAAGGTGCGGCTGGATCACCTCCTTTCTATGGAGAATCGTTCTCTGCAATGAGAACATTCAAATCGGAAGTGTAAGCTTCCATTAGAACCCTTGGGTTCGAACACTCACTCGTTGCTCAGTTTTGAGAGTTTGAACTCTCAGTAACACTCTTGATCCTTGAAAACTGGATACCGAAACGAAAATGCGTTTTAGAACATCTTTTAGCTGAAACTTGTGTGAACAAGTTGAAATAGTTATTAGTATGCTGAGCGAAGATTTTCGATTGTGCAGCGACTTTTGAGTGGAGATCCCCTTGTGAATTGCGTAAGCAGTGAACAGGACCTACACTCAAGCGGAGCGAACAAGCGAAACGATCTACGCGATGGTTAAGCTAATAAGAGCACACGGAGGATGCCTAGGCGCCAGGAGCCGACGAAGGACGTGGCGAACAACGAAACTGCCTCGGGGAGCTGTAAGCAAGCTTTGATCCGGGGGTGTCCGAATGGGGAAACCCGGCTGTGGTAATTCGCAGTCACTCATACCTGAATACATAGGGTGTGAAGAGGCAGACCAGGGGAACTGAAACATCTAAGTACCCTGAGGAAGAGAAAACAATAGTGATTCCGTCAGTAGCGGCGAGCGAACGCGGAACAGCCTAAACCAAGGAGCTTGCTCCTTGGGGTTGTGGGACGTCTCACATGGAGTTACAAAAGGTTAGGTTAGGCGAAGAGGTCTGGAAAGGCCCGCGATAGAGGTAAAAGCCCTGTAGCCAAAAGTTTAACCCCTCCGAGACGGATCCCGAGTAGTGCGGGGCACGTGAAACCCCGTATGAATCCGGCAGGACCATCTGCTAAGGCTAAATACTACCTGGCGACCGATAGTGAAACAGTACCGTGAGGGAAAGGTGAAAAGCACCCCGGAAGGGGAGTGAAAGAGAACCTGAAACCGTGTGCTTACAAGAAGTCAGAGCCCATTTTAGGGGTGATGGCGTGCCTTTTGTAGAATGAACCGGCGAGTTACGTTTAACATGCAAGGTTAAGGTGAGAAGCCGGAGCCGCAGCGAAAGCGAGTCTGAATAGGGCGACTGAGTATGTGGACGTAGACCCGAAACCGTGTGATCTACCCCTGTCCAGGGTGAAGGTGCGGTAACACGCACTGGAGGCCCGAACCCACGTACGTTGAAAAGTGCGGGGATGAGGTGGGGGTAGCGGAGAAATTCCAATCGAACTCGGAGATAGCTGGTTCTCCCCGAAATAGCTTTAGGGCTAGCCTCGGTGAATGGAGTCGTGGAGGTAGAGCACTGATTGGGTGCGGGGCCCGCAAGGGTTACCAAGCTCAGTCAAACTCCGAATGCCATGGACTTCTTGCCGGGAGTCAGACAGTGAGTGCTAAGATCCATTGTCAAAAGGGAAACAGCCCAGACCATCAGCTAAGGTCCCCAAGTGTGTGTTAAGTGGGAAAGGATGTGGAGTTGCACAGACAACCAGGATGTTGGCTTAGAAGCAGCCACCATTGAAAGAGTGCGTAATAGCTCACTGGTCGAGTGACTCTGCGCCGAAAATGTAACGGGGCTAAACACACCACCGAAGCTATGGCTTGATGCTTTGCATCAGGGGTAGGGGAGCGTTGTATGTAGATTGAAGGTGTACCGGAAGGAGCGCTGGACTGCATACAAGTGAGAATGCCGGTATGAGTAACGAAAAGATCAGTGAGAATCTGATCCGCCGAAAGCCCAAGGTTTCCTGAGGAAGGCTCGTCCGCTCAGGGTAAGTCGGGACCTAAGGCGAGGCCGACAGGCGTAGTCGAAGGACAACAGTTTGAAATTACTGTACCACCGTAATCCGCTACGAGCGATGGGGTGACGCAGGAGGGTAGTGACGCGGACTGATGGATGTCCGTCCAAGCAGTGAGGCTGGTGTGTAGGCAAATCCGCACACCGTAAGGCTGGGCTGTGATGGGGAGCGAAAATTACAGTAGCGAAGGTCATGATCTCACACTGCCAAGAAAAGCCTCTAGCCAGGAGAAGGTGCCCGTACCGCAAACCGACACAGGTAGGCGAGAAGAGAATTCTAAGGCGCGCGGAAGAACTCTCGTTAAGGAACTCGGCAAAATGACCCCGTAACTTCGGGAGAAGGGGTGCCTCGGTAGGGTGAATAGCCCGAGGGGGCCGCAGTGAAAAGGCCCAAGCGACTGTTTAGCAAAAACACAGGTCTGTGCGAAGCCGCAAGGCGAAGTATACGGGCTGACGCCTGCCCGGTGCTGGAAGGTTAAGGGGAGCGGTTAGGAGGCAACTCCGAAGCTGTGAACCGAAGCCCCAGTAAACGGCGGCCGTAACTATAACGGTCCTAAGGTAGCGAAATTCCTTGTCAGGTAAATTCTGACCCGCACGAATGGCGTAACGACTTGGGCGCTGTCTCAACGAGAGATCCGGTGAAATTTTAATACCTGTGAAGATGCAGGTTACCCGCGACAAGACGGAAAGACCCCATGGAGCTTTACTGCAGCTTGATATTGAATTTGGGTACGATCTGTACAGGATAGGTGGGAGCCGTAGAAGCCGGAGCGCAAGCTTCGGTGGAGGCGCCGTTGGGATACCACCCTGATCGTATCTAGGTTCTAACCTGGTACCCTAAACGGGTACGGGGACCGTGTCAGGCGGGCAGTTTGACTGGGGCGGTCGCCTCCTAAAGAGTAACGGAGGCGTTCAAAGGTTCCCTCAGAATGGTTGGAAATCATTCGAAGAGTGCAAAGGCAGAAGGGAGCTTGACTGCGAGACCTACAAGTCGAGCAGGGACGAAAGTCGGACTTAGTGATCCGGTGGTACCGCATGGAAGGGCCATCGCTCAACGGATAAAAGCTACCCTGGGGATAACAGGCTTATCTCCCCCAAGAGTCCACATCGACGGGGAGGTTTGGCACCTCGATGTCGGCTCATCGCATCCTGGGGCTGAAGTAGGTCCCAAGGGTTGGGCTGTTCGCCCATTAAAGCGGTACGCGAGCTGGGTTCAGAACGTCGTGAGACAGTTCGGTCCCTATCTGTCGTGGGCGCAGGAAATTTGAGAGGAGCTGTCCTTAGTACGAGAGGACCGGGATGGACGTACCGCTGGTGCACCAGTTGTTCCGCCAGGAGCATGGCTGGGTAGCTACGTACGGACGGGATAAGCGCTGAAAGCATCTAAGCGTGAAGCCCCCCTCAAGATGAGATTTCCCAGCATGTAAGACCCCTTGAAGACGACGAGGTAGATAGGTTGGAGGTGGAAGTGCAGCAATGCATGGAGCTGACCAATACTAATCGGTCGAGGGCTTATCCAAAAAAACTAAAATGTAGATTTCGTTTCGGATTCAGTTTTCAGGAATCAAATTGGAAGTCATGAGGTCCAAGTGGCCGCATGATGTGACATTTGCTTTCAGCATTTGGCGATGCTGAGACCTGAATTATGCATTTGCACCGCAAGTGCCCGTTTGGTGGCGATAGCGGAGGGGTTCCACACGTACCCATCCCGAACACGACCGTTAAGCCCTCCAGCGCCGATGGTACTTGGACCGAAGGGTCCTGGGAGAGTAGGACGCCGCCAAGCACATGAAGCCATTGTTGAATAATCAACAGTGGCTTTTTTGTTTTGTGGGAAATCATGATATTCTAAAAAAGTGGAATTTGCCTGAATTGAAGGAAATCGTCAGCTGAGATATCTTTTCCTAACTGGTGCTTGCTCAACTGCTTTCTTGTAAGCGCTAGTTGGAAAAAGGGAACCTATTTCTCTGAAAAATCAATAATCGTGAGAAATAAGAGGAAAAAGGAATCTTAATTGGCAATATTACTATTCGAGAGGCGAAATGAGCTGAATTAGTTAACCTTTTTCCACTTGGAGCCGCCTAGGGGTTCATGGAGGGACCTTCAGCAACTCAACTGAAACCCCAAGCAGCTATGTTGACCAGAAGGGCGAGGGAGCTATTTTGTTTTTTTAGAATAGAGAGTAAGTAGAAGGCTAATCTTCGGAGGCGATGCCATGATTCTTTGGATAAATGGAGCTTTTGGTTCGGGAAAAACTCAAACGGCCTTTGAGCTAAATCGCAGAATCCCACATTCCTTTGTGTTCGACCCGGAAAATGCCGGCTACTACATACAGAAGAACATACCTTCAACACTGAAGAAAAATGATTTTCAAAATTACTCTCAGTGGCGTGAATTTAATTATTCCATGTTACGATATATTGCCTCCGAATTTGAGGGGATCATTATTGTTCCAATGACGATTGTCGAGCCTGATTACTTTAGGGAGATCGTTGGACGACTGAGAGAGGACGGGATCAAGGTGTATCACTACACCTTGTATGTATCGCGGGATCGGCTCCTGGCCCGGCTGAGAAGCCGTGGAGAAGGAAAACACTCATGGGCTGCCAATCAGATCGACAGATGCCTAAAAGGGCATCAGCACCCTATATTTGCCGAGCAACTGGTTACAGATAATATGAGTATTGAGCAGGTGGCAGAAGCCATAGCCGCCAAACTTCAGATTTCGCTGCTGCCCGCTGCACCAGGGAGGATGAGAAGATTTATTCAACGCTTAAAAGTGAAATATCAGCACATTCGTTTGCTTGACAGATGAAGCAGATCTCCCAACTTTTCTTAAGAAACTATTGCTATATACCTCTTTGTTTGATATAATATTTTTTGTTGTCAAATGTTAGTTCTACATTATGGCCCGTTGGTCAAGGGGTTAAGACACCTCCCTTTCACGGAGGTAACATGGGTTCGAATCCCATACGGGTCACCAATTACATCTTCGAATTTTGGGTTGAGAATCCATAGGGTTCGTTGAAGCTTACGCTTCGTAAGGAATACTTCGCAATCTCGAAACGGAGTGGAGAGTATCCCATACGGGTCATCATTTTATTCAACACACATTTTCACGACTTGCTTTTGTCAACTAACTGTGCTATGATCATTAAGTTGCTTCTTTCATGGAGGCTTAGCTCAGCTGGGAGAGCATCTGCCTTACAAGCAGAGGGTCGGGGGTTCGAACCCCTCAGCCTCCACCATGAGGCTCCAATTGAATATTTTTTACTGACGCGGGGTGGAGCAGCCCGGTAGCTCGTCGGGCTCATAACCCGAAGGCCGCAGGTTCAAATCCTGCCCCCGCAATTTAACCCCAAAAAGAGTAGTGCTTAATTTGGAACCGTGGTGTAGTTGGCCTAACATGCCTGCCTGTCACGCAGGAGATCGCGGGTTCGAATCCCGTCGGTTCCGCCATCAAAATTTGCTTCAGGGATGAGAATCCATCATAGGGTTCGTTGGAGCATAGACTTCGTAAGGATTACATCGCAATCTCGTAACGAAGTGAAGAGTATCCCGTCGGTTCCGCCATCAATAATTTGCTTCAGGGTTACAGCATAAGCATCAGCTGCTATACATACCGTGTGCGGACGTGGCTCAGCGGTAGAGCATCGCCTTGCCAAGGCGAGGGTCGCGGGTTCGATTCCCGTCGTCCGCTCCATAATTTGCGCCCTTAGCTCAGCTGGATAGAGCGTTTGACTACGAATCAAAAGGTCGGGAGTTCGAATCTCTCAGGGCGCGCCATTTTTATTCAATTATCAAATTTTGCCGGCGTGGCGGAATGGCAGACGCGCTCGACTCAAAATCGAGTGGGAAACCGTGGAGGTTCGAGTCCTCTCGCCGGTATCAAACAAAAGGCTCATGACATTGTACAAGATACAATGTCATGAGCTTTTTTTAAAAGATAAGAATTTATATGTTTTGGGGGAACTGACTTCCCCCTTATTTAACTGTAATCCAGTGTGAAAAAATGTGGATATCTTGGAAGTCACACAGGAATATACGCGATGCAGGAGGATAGGGTTCCATCCGCGGACTGATGCGGACCGAGGAGCCCTTATTTTGCCAAAAATTTTACTTTATCTACAGTTACGGACTCAGGAGCCGTTATCACGTTCGATGGAGCCTGGAATAAAGGGGAAAGGGAGAAATAAAGGCATCTCAGTCCGTAGTCCTGCGGAATAGCCGAATCTTCTATCCATAACGGCTCTCCTGTCCGTAACGGCTGCGGATCGATCGCAAAGGAATAGGGCGATCCGTCTTTACCGGCTTCTTCGCAGGTACTAGTTGGAAAAAGGGAACTTATTTTTCCGAAAATTAAGTAATCTTGAGATTGAAGTGGAAAAAGTAAACTTAATTGGGCTGCTTTTCTTGAAAAATGGGTAAATGAGCTGAATTAGTGTCCCTTTTTCCACTTTATCTGCCCGAGGGTAGGGTACTTCGGCAAATTAGTGTACCTTTTTCCACTTAAAAAGTTGCCGTAGGATTCATGGGGAGTCGTTCTCCAGGTAACGCTAGAACCAAGACGGCTGCGCTGTCCCGTGGAGGACGGCACAGCCGTTCTGGTTCTTGTTTGACTTCATCGTATGGAGCGTTTCTGCGCGTCGACTGCCATTTTTATTGCACCAAAACTATAATAGCTGATTGAGCTTGCTTTCAGGCTCTTCACCATTTTCTATACGTTTTATATTATTTATAAAGAAATCATATCTTTTTTTATGAAATTTTCGGCCATCAGGCATTCCTGCTGTATGGGGAGTAAGTATCACATTACCCAGATTCCGGAGCTCACTGTCAATAGGAAGCGGTTCAGATTCAAACACGTCCAGGCATGCGCCTGAAATATCCCCGTTTTTTAATGCATCAATCAAGTCTCTTTCGTTGACAATCCCGCCGCGGGCTGTATTGATAAAAAGAGTGGAATTTTTCATTTTCTTGAATACTGCTTTGTTGATCAACTGTTTGGTTTGCTGATTCAAGGGTATATGTACACTGATTATATCCGATGTGCTTAAAAGCGTATCGAAATCCGTCATTTTCACAAAACCGTCAGATTGTACAACGGCATTTCTCGCATAAGCCAGCACATTCATATCAAAAACCCTGCAAAACGCAGCTACCTTTTTTCCGATAGCGCCCAAACCGATAATCCCAATCGTTTTGCCCTTTAATTCACTCCCTGTATAGTCCAATTGGCTTTCATCCATCTTGTTTTTCATGAATGTATCAAGAAACGGTATGTTTTTATAATAAGACAATATCAGTGCCATTACGTGCTCGGCCACTGCCTGTGCATTCACTCCTGCTGCATTGGCCACCCAAATGCCGAGCTGTGTACAGGCAGGGACATCTACATTATCAAATCCTGCACCCGTCTGTACCAATTTTAATTTTTTTGCGATAGAAAGCAGGCTGTGATCCACTTTAATATGTTCAGGGATGATTACCTGGCAATCTTCAATATGATGCAGCATTTCTTGTCCGGGCGGGACAACTACAACGTTCCAGTCTTGCGGAAAATACCTTGCAATATTTGATTTTGAGGTTTCGTTAAAATAGCCAACGATGAGAATCTTCATTGCTAAACCACCTTTCATAACCTTTCCATTCTAGCGGCAATCAGGACGAGGACGCTCCAGTGAAAAACATTTGACCCCTCATCTTTATTAATGATAATTTTAAACATAAAGAATAATGTTGTAAAACTCAAATATTTTGTGAACTATATTAATTATTTCTATATATTGAGGAGATATTCTATGTATTTTCCTGGGATTGAAGCGTTTTTAGCTATCGTACGGACCGAGAGTATAAGCAAAGCGGCCGAATTGCTGCACCTGTCACAAGCTACGGTAAGCTATCGGTTAAAGACATTGGAGCAGGAAATGGGCGGCCTTTTGGTTGAGCGAAGAAAAGGGGCACCCAAAATCAGTCTGACCCCAAAAGGGGAAAACTTTTTTAGCATTGCGGAAAGATGGGAGGCTCTCTGGAGGGAAACACAAATCTTACAGGCTAGCGGTTCGCAGTTAAGTCTGGCAATAAGTGCTGCCGAAAGTATAAGCCACTTTGTTTTGCCTCCTGTATATAGAATGCTTAATCAGTATACCCCGTCAATCCGGCTGCAAATTCGTACGCAACATACTCAGGAAGCTTTTGATAGTATTGAGCGGCGCGAGATGGATGTGGCGTTTGTGGTGCGGGAAATCGTGTCGCCTAGTGTCACTGTTAAACCGTTTTTTACTGAAGAAATGGTGTTGTTGCGCCTGGCTGTGCCGGGGCGGCAGGCTGGAGATACTGTGGAAATGGAAGAATTGGCGGCAGAGCACGAAGTCTTCATAAATTGGAATAGAGAGTTTCAATTCAGACATGACCAGTGGTGGGACCCTCTTTGCCCGTCCCGTGTTCATCTGGACACAGCGGGACTCATCACTACTTTTTTGAAGGACGCCAGACAATGGACGATCGTTCCCGCTTCGATTGGCGCACATATGATACGGATGGGAGATTTTGTTCTTCAGAAACTATCCGTATCGGTGCCTCCTAGAACATGCTATAAGGTAACTCATAAGTTTCCAAACCAGGCTTTACACGAGCCCCTTCGTATTCTTGATAACTATCTGCAAGATATATTTGGAATACAATGATCTGACCTGTCGAGATATTAGTTGCATTTGATTATGGGCCTGCAAACTGAAACTTAAAAATGATTTCCCTTGCCAGGAAGTGGGAAATTCTGAAGTCTTCATGACGAAATCTTTGCAGGCTTGTTATAATAAAAGTAATGGAAGTAAGGAACTGAGAAATGGAGTGAACGGTATGGCGGATTCTTGGAATAAATCCTACACTCTCATGCACAAGAATGAACCCGTGGCTGAGATTGAACTGGATGAAGCAACAGTCTCCATTTCAGCAATTGGACAAGTGTATGCGAAGCAGCATGTACCCGTTGGGATACCTGTTAAGAAAGGTAAAATAGATCGTGCGGGATTGAATGAATGGTGGAGAGGCCGTGCAATTCCGGCTAGCCGGGACGGGATTAAAGAAGCGCTGCTTGAACTGAACTTGTCTGCGACACAAAAACTGCTGGATAAAAGCTATGGACTCAGCTTGTCCGATCAATATTGGATTCGCCCGTCTGCCCCGGAGTTAAAGTGGAACAACATTAACTTTTTCGGCAATCCCTTTTCGGAGGATGTGGGGAATGTGTTGTTCGGGAAAGTCTCGTCAGATGCTGTGAGCCTGGTGTCACCGGACAATACCTCAGATGGTTGGCTGAAAAAGAAATGGGCCATTATTAATGGCAAACGTTGTTTGATCAAAGGGGGAAGCGGGGCCACCCAGCAAGAACCATACAATGAGGTAATTGCCAGCAAGATCATGGAACGGCTCGGAATTCCCCATGTCCCCTATACCCTGATCGAGCAAGAAGATTACCCATATAGTGTGTGTGAAAACTTCATTACCCCTCAGACAGAACTTATTACCGCCTGGTATGTGATGCACACCCAGCAAAAGCCAAATCATGTTTCGGTGTATCAGCATTACGTGAGCTGCTGTGAGGAGCTGGGCATTCCCGGCATTGTTAAGGCGCTTGACCAGATGATGGTAGTGGACTACCTGGTTGCCAATGAGGATCGTCATCAGAACAATTTTGGTGTGATTCGCCATGCAGAGACGCTGGAGTGGATCGGGCCAGCGCCGATTTTTGATAGCGGTTCGTCGCTTTGGTTTTCCAAGCCGCTCGGCTTGATTCGTGCAGATGGTAAGCTGACCTGCAAGCCGTTCAAGCCGGATCATAATGAGCAGATCAAGCTGGTGACCTCTTTCGATTGGCTGGACTTGTCTGCACTGGACGGCATTGAAGAAGAGGTGCAAGATATTTTCCGTGATTCGCTTTTTGTGGATGAAGCTCGCTGTCATGCGATTTGCCAGGCTCTGCGCGGGCGAATTGAGCGATTGCAGGAAATCGTGCATTCCTGGCATTCGCAATCCTGGGTGGATGACCATAGTACCGATGTGAAAGAGAACATTGCATACAGTGGTCTGCAGGAGGAAGAAGATGAGTGGGAAAGATAGATATATGGTGGATTTTCGCTCCAAACCCTGAAGATAGGGGGAAGCAAGCGTACTGAATTCCGTTCCTTTGGAGCGGTTTTCTTTTTTCATAGCATGTCCCGCATTATCGGAGATTCAAGCTGTCAGTGTTGGTGTCCGGGGCTGAGCGGATCTTAATGCAATCTTAATGCGGCAGCCAAAGTCATAATACGATGCTGATTTTGCACATGTTATACTAAGTAGATGAAGGCGTGTACAACCAAAGTGATAAGCAGAAAGCGGGCATGGAATGGAGATCAATCAGACCGGTGACGGTTCCATACTTGAACAGTTAACAGGCATGAAGACAGGACAACGAAGAGGAAGGCTGAAAATTTTTATTGGATATGCGCCGGGCGCAGGAAAAACCTGTGCGATGCTGAAAGCGGCCCATGAGGAGCAAAAAGAGGGGACGGATGTGGTAGGCGGGTTTATAGAAACCCATGCCCGGCCGGATACCTTGGCTATGCTGGAAGGCCTGGAGCTTGTACCTCCAATAAAAATGTCCTATGAAGCTTCTGTCATTCCGGAGTTTGACCTGGACCGAGCACTCCAGCGCAGCCCTGAGCTTATTTTGCTGGACGATTTAGCTCATGCGAATACGGCCGGATGCCGCCACAAAAAAAGATATCAGGATGTGGAGGAGCTTCTCCGCGCGGGAATTCATGTCTATACGACGATTAATGTCCAGCAGATTGAGAGCCTGACGGACATTGTCTACTCTATTACCGGTATGACTGTTCAGGAACGCATTCCGGATAGCGTATTCGATAGTGCGGATCAGGTGGAATTGGTTGATATTGAACCTAATGACTTAATAGACCGTTTGCATAAAGGGAAAATATATCGTGACAATGCTGATGAACAGGCAATGGGGCAGTTGTTCACCAAGGAGAAGCTGACGGCGCTGCGTGAAATTGCTCTGCGCAATACGGCAAGCCAGCTAAACCGGATCGCCATACAAATTAGTGAACAGGCGAAAAAAAATGATTATGATACCAAAGATCATATTTTGGTCTGCCTATCCTCGGCCGCTTCCAATAAGAAAGTGATCAGGGCGGCTGCGAGAATGGCTGAAGCCTTCCATGGACAGTTTACGGCACTTTTTGTAGAAACACCGCAAACCCAAAAATTAACCCAAAAAAACAAAACCGAGCTGAGGGATAATTTAAGGCTGGCTGAGCAAATGGGGGCGAATATCGCGACGGTGTATGGAGAGGATGTCCCGGGACAGATCGCGGAATATGCCAAAACAAGCCGGGTTTCAAAAATTGTCCTCGGCCGCTCTCCCTTTAAAAAGAGAGGGTATGCTAAATCTAATCTCGTGGATAAGCTCACCACTCTGCTTCCCAATATTGAAATCTATATTATTCCCTATACTCAACCCTCTTTTTACAAAAGATTACCTTTATACGCGAGATATCCCAAGCTGTCGCTGGCAGATACCAACAAGACGATTGCCATTCTAGTGGTCTGCACCCTGATCGGCATCTGGTTCCGCTATCTCGGGTTTCTGGAATCCAATATTATTACTGTATATATTCTGGGGGTTCTGTTAAGCGCAATTGTAACCAAGGGAAGGGTGTACAGCGCCGTTTCGTCGGTGATGAGTGTGCTTGTGTTCAATTACTTTTTTACCGAGCCTTACTATTCTCTGAATGCGTATGAAGCAGGGTATCCGGTTACGTTTCTGGTGATGCTGGCGGCCTCGTTCATAACCAGTACACTGACCATGCGGGTAAGCGAGCAGGCCCGTCAATCCGCACAAAAAGCCTACCGGACGGAGGTTCTTCTGGAAACCAGCCGGAAGCTGCAGCAGGCGAAGGATTCCCCGGCGATCATTGATGAAATGGCCCGTCAGATGGTTAAGCTGCTGGACAGGACGGTTATTTTTTATTCGGTTCAGGAAGGGGCATTAAGCGCACCGCTGATTTTTCCAAAGGAAGGCTCTGAAGTTGATCCGCATACGTACACGGGCAGCAATGAACGTGCCGTTGCAGATTGGGTATTGAAAAACAACAAGCGTGCGGGAGCGACCACGGATACATTTTTTGGCGCAAATTGCCTGTACCATGCTGTGCGCGGAGGCGACACGGTTTTTGCAGTGGCCGCTATTGTGATGGAGCAGGAAGAGCCATTAGAGGTTTTTGAGAAGGGCCTGATGATTGCCATGCTGGGAGAATGTGCACTTGCGCTGGAAAAAGAAAAACTGAACGAAAAACAAAAAGAAATTTCCATGCAAATTCAGCAGGAGCATCTGCGTGCCAATCTGCTCCGCTCGATCTCTCATGATCTGCGGACCCCCCTTACCAGCATCTCGGGGAACGCAGGAATTCTGGTGGGAAATTCCGGGGTCCTTAGCGAGGAACAGAAAAAAGGACTGTACACGGATATTTATGATGACTCTATCTGGCTGATTCATTTGGTGGAAAATTTGCTGTCGATCAGCCGGATTGAAAATGGCACACTAAATCTTAATTTTCAGGCAGAATTAATGGAGGAGGTGATCTCCGAAGCACTCCTTCATGTGAACCGCAACAGTGAGAAGCATGTGATTCACACGAAACTCGATGATGAGCTGCTTATGGCCCGGATGGATTCCCGGCTGATTGTGCAGGTTCTGATCAATATTGTGGATAATGCCATAAAGTATACCCAGCAGGGTTCCCACATTACGGTTTCGGCCAGACAGGACGGGCATCGGGTCATTGTGGAAATCTCCGATGATGGTCCGGGTATTTCTGAGGAAGCCAAGGCCAGGCTGTTTGAGATGTTTTTTACGGCGGATAACATTCGCGGGGATGGCCGCCGTGGCCTGGGCCTGGGGCTGTCTCTGTGCAAGTCCATTGTGAATGCCCATGGAGGGACGATAGGCGTGAGGGATAATGTCCCCAAAGGTACGGTATTTTATTTCACCCTGCACGCTGAGGAGGTCAATGTTCATGAATAAGCCTTTAATTCTTGTCGTGGAGGACGACAAGCCGATCCGCAAGCTGATTACAACCACGCTGGAGACCCAAGGGTATAAATACCATACGGCTGAGACGGGCGAAGCCTCCATATTAGAAGCGGTATCCAGCCAGCCGGAGCTGATGATCCTCGACTTGGGGCTGCCGGATATGGATGGTGTGGACATCATCAAAAAGATCCGCACATGGTCGAATCTGCCGATTATCGTGGTCAGTGCACGCAGCGAAGACCGGGACAAAATAGAGGCGCTGGATGCGGGGGCGGATGATTATCTGACCAAGCCCTTCAGTGTGGAGGAACTGCTGGCCAGACTGCGGGTCAGTCTGCGGAGAATCCGGTATGACAGTGACAAGCTTCTCAAGGATGCATCCAGCTTCGTCAATGGAAACCTGAAGATTGATTATGCCGCCGGATGCGTATGGATCGGTGAAGAAGAAATCCATCTGACCCCAAGTGAATACAAGCTTCTGTGTCTGCTGGCCAAAAATGTCGGCAAGGTGCTGACCCATAATTATATCCTGCATGAAATTTGGGGCAGTCCTACCGTGGATATCCCTTCCTTGCGGGTATTTATGGCAACCTTAAGGAAAAAAATCGAAAAAACCCCCGTGCAGTTCAAGTATATTCAAACACATATCGGAATTGGCTACCGGATGCTTCAAGTCGGTGACGATAGCTGACCGGTTTTAATTTAACCTGCGTGATCAACCATGCTCTTTTGAGGGCATGGTTTTTTGGCGTTCCACTACCCATTTGAATCTTTAGATGATCTTAATACCTCCAAGAAAACCCTAACCCTAAACTTATGGCGGAAATGTTACTCTGAATCTCGGAAGCAAAAGCATAAGTCGGGCTGGCGGATCAGGAAAGAGGTGGTGGGGGATGGAAGGATTGTTAAGAAACACGGGGCTGATCTCAATTCTGCTGGTGGTGCTGTATTCGATAAAAAAACTATACGATGTTGCCGACATGCGGAAGGCGGGAGTTCAAGGCTGCTATGAAAATAAAGACATTTATAAAGCGGCCCGAAAGTTCGCCCAGGGAGCGCCCGAGGACGAGGTTAGAGAAATCCTGTCAGGCAGCTATGAGCTGGACGGCAGGCAAATCGAGCAGACGATGCTCTTGGCGCTGGCTTCCCGGCAGGATAGGGATGGAGGTTATGCAGCCTTCCTCAAGGCTGTGAACCAGGTGCTGGGCGAAGACAGATATTAGAGTTAAATAGAAGGAGGTCTATACACATGTTGGACATTTATATGATTGCCGCACTAATTATTCTCACCCTGCTCATGACCGGGCTGGCGCAATGGGCTTCCGGAACCATCGATAAAGGGAGTGACCAAGGATGATGTGGGTACTGGGAATAATCGTAGCAGCTCTCTTTGTGTACTTAACTTACGCGCTGATTAATCCGGAAAAATTCTAGTAACGATTTCAGGAGGGATTTAAGTGACCATGATTTCTTATATCGCAATTGCTATAACCTTATTGCTCTCCTTGCTGCTTGCCCGTCCTGCGGGACTGTATATGGCTCAAGTCTTCAATTATGAGCGAACAGGGCTGGACCGCTGGTTCGGCTGGCTGGAGAAACCGGTTTATGCGATTGGCGGAATACGTAAGGAGAACTATAACTGGAAGCAATACGCTCTGGCTGCGGTCCTCAGCAATGCAATGATGATGCTGCTGGTCTATCTGATTTTCAGGTTTCAGGGTGCGCTGCCGTTAAATCCAAGCGGGATTGCTTCGATGGAGCCGACACTTGCTTTTAATACGGTAATCAGCTTTATGGCAAATACTAATCTTCAGCATTACAGCGGCGAAAGCGGGCTATCCTATCTGTCGCAAATGCTGGCGATCGTATTTATGATGTTTACCTCCCCCGCTACCGGGCTTGCTGTGGGAATCGCCATTATCCGCGGTTTGACCGGGAAACCCCTGGGGAACTTCTTCGTGGATATGGTCCGGGCAATCACCCGGATTCTGCTGCCGGTCTGCTTTGTCCTGGCATTTGTTTTCGTGGCCCTTGGTGTGCCCCAAACGCTGGAGCCTACTGCTCTGGGCCATACGCTGGAAGGTGTGACACAAGAGATCGCGCGCGGTCCTGTAGCCTCTTTTCTGTCCATAAAAGAGCTGGGCAACAACGGCGGCGGATTTTTTGGTGTCAATTCGGCCCATCCTTTCGAGAATCCGGATGCGATCAGCAACCTGCTGCAAATTCTGCTCATGCTGCTGCTGGGTACGGGGCTTCCTTTTACCTACGGGAAAATGGTCGGCAATAAAAAACAGGGCCGGGTGCTGTTCGTATCGATGGCCATGATGTTCATAGTCTTCCTGGGGATTTCACTGGCCAGTGAAAATGCAGGAAATCCGGCCGTCAACGCTCTGGGTATTCAGCATCAGCAAGGCTCCATGGAAGGGAAGGAGGCCAGGTTCGGCGTTGCCCAGTCTGCCCTGTACTCGGTCGTTACGACAGCATCGGAGACAGGAGCGGTCAATACGATGCATGATACGCTGACGCCTATAGGCGGATTGATTACGATCGGCAATATGATGCTGAACACAGTATTTGGCGGTGTCGGGGTAGGATTTGTTAACGTGCTGATGTATACGATGATTGCGGTATTTCTATCGGGTCTGATGGTAGGACGAACACCGGAGTTTCTTGGTAAAAAAATAGAAGGTAAGGAAATGAAGCTGATTGCAGTCACGCTGATTATCAATCCGATGCTTATTCTGCTGCCTACGGCCCTGGCGCTGCTCACCCAGTCCGATACCCTTTCGAATCCCGGCTTTCACGGGCTGACACAGGCGCTGTATGAATTTACTTCCTCTGCTGCCAACAATGGCTCCGGCTTTGAGGGGCTTGGCGATGCGACGCCGTTCTGGAATATCTCCACCGGAATTGTGATGTTCCTTGGCCGGTATTTCTCCATCATTGCGATGCTGGCTGTAGCCGGTTCACTGGCAGCCAAGAAAACTGTACCGGAAACCTCAGGGACCTTCCGTACGGACAAGGCTCTGTTTGGTGCTGTTTTTCTGGGTACGGTACTGATTGTCGGAGCATTGACATTCTTCCCGGCGCTTGCCCTGGGACCGATTGCTGAATTCTTGACGCTGAAACCTTAGAGGTTATGGATGGAGGAAGAAAAATGAGTACAAAGAAAAGTGCAATCAATAAAGATATCGTCATTCAGGCTGCCAAGCAGGCGTTTATTAAGCTGGACCCGCGCGTTATGCTGCGCAATCCGATCATGTTTGTGGTGGAGATCGGCTTCATCATTACCTTATTTCTTGTATTTGTGCCTGATGCATTTGGCGGGGATGTCTCCACGGGCTTTAATCTTGCGGTAGCGTTCATTTTGCTGTTCACGGTACTCTTTGCCAATTTTGCGGAAGCACTGGCGGAAGGCCGGGGCAAGGCGCAAGCTGATTCCCTCAAAAAATCAAAAAAAGAGATCACCGCAAACAAGGTGAGCGGAAGCTCGGTCAAAGAAGTGCCTTCCACGGAACTGCGCAAAGGCGATGTGGTTATTGTGGCCCAGGGAGAAATGATTCCGGGTGACGGGGAAGTCATTGAAGGCCTGGCCTCGGTCGATGAATCGGCCATTACGGGCGAATCTGCTCCGGTGATCAAAGAGGCTGGCGGTGACTTCAGCTCTGTAACCGGAGGAACCAAGGTAATCAGCGACCGGATTAAGGTCCGCATTACCAGTGATCCCGGAGAGTCATTTCTGGACCGGATGATTTCTCTGGTGGAAGGGGCCAAACGTCAAAAAACGCCAAACGAGATTGCGCTAAATACCGTGCTGGTCAGTCTGACGATTATTTTCCTGATTGTAGTCATTACGCTGCCTTTCTTTGCCGATTATCTGGATATCCGCCTGGAAGTTCCTGTGCTGATTGCCCTGCTGGTCTGCCTGATCCCCACCACCATCGGAGGGCTGCTGTCAGCCATCGGTATTGCCGGAATGGACCGGGTCACACAGTTCAATGTATTGGCTATGTCCGGTAAAGCGGTGGAAGCATCGGGGGATATCAACACGATCATTCTCGATAAAACAGGAACCATCACTTACGGAAACCGCATGGCCAGTGAATTTATCCCGGTAGGCAAGCACTCCCGGCAGGATGTGGCGGCTTGGGCAGCCTTAAGTTCGGTTCGCGATGAGACGCCTGAGGGGCGGTCTGTGCTGGAGCTGCTGAAGAGTCAGAATCTGTCTTTTCAGGAGTCCGTTGCTGATGGTGCGGAATTCGTGGAGTTCAAGGCAGAGACCCGCATGAGCGGCATTGACCTGCCGGACGGGCGGCATATCCGCAAGGGGGCTGTAGATGCGGTAAAGCAATGGGTTGCCGGCCAGGGCGGGATCATCCCGGACGATTTGCAGGCTAACAGCAACGCGATTGCGTCGGCGGGGGGAACACCGCTCGCTGTCGCGGTCGATCAGACGATATACGGCCTCATTTACCTGAAGGATACTGTAAAACCAGGGATGCGGGAACGGTTCGAGCAGATGCGGAAGATGGGAATTAAGACCATTATGTGTACGGGGGACAATCCGCTGACAGCTGCCACCATCGCCGCTGAAGCCGGAGTGGATGATTTCATTGCTGAAAGTAAACCGGAGGATAAAATTGCTGTAATCCGCCGTGAACAAGCGGAAGGCAAGCTGGTAGCCATGACCGGTGACGGCACCAATGATGCCCCTGCCTTGGCCCAGGCCGATGTGGGGATTGCCATGAACAGCGGAACAGTTGCTGCCAAGGAAGCCGCCAACATGGTGGACCTTGACTCCGATCCTTCCAAAATTATTGAAGTGGTCTCTATCGGCAAGCAGCTGCTGATGACCCGCGGAGCATTAACTACATTCAGTATTGCGAATGATATCGCCAAATATTTTGCGATTATTCCAGCGATGTTCATGGTGGCGATTCCTGAAATGGAAGTCTTGAATGTGATGAGACTGCATTCCCCTCTGTCAGCCATCCTTTCGGCCTTGATCTTTAACGCGGTGATTATTCCGCTGCTGATTCCGCTGGCGATGAAAGGGGTAGCATATAAGCCGATGAGCTCGTCACAGCTTCTGAGCCGCAACCTGATTATTTATGGCTTGGGCGGTGTGATTGTCCCGTTTGCCGGCATTAAGCTGATAGACTTGGTTGTCCAATTCTGGGTATAGAGAGGATGAATGCGGTATGAAGACTATCGCTGTTTCAATAAGAACAACTGTCGCACTCATGATTATTATTCTGGCGTATCAGCTGGTTGTGACGGGAATTGCCCAGGCAGTCATGCCGGATAAGGCGGATGGAAGCCTGATCTATAATGATAAACATGAAGTCATTGGCTCCAAATGGATTGGACAGAATTTCACGTCCCCGGGTTACTTCCATGGCCGGATTTCTAGTATTGAATATAACGCGGTTTCCTCAGGTACGCCGAACTATGCGCCTTCCAATCCGGATATGCTTGAACGCACGAAGGCGTCAGTAGAGGCCTGGAAGTCGGAGAACCCCGGGATTCCCGTGTCTGAATTGCCGGTGGATCTGATCACCAATTCCGGCTCCGGCTTGGATCCGCACATCAGTGTGGAGGCGGCGCAGGTTCAAATCCCGCGCATCAGCAAGAGCACTGGCATATCTGAAGAACAATTGAAGGAACTGGTAGCTAAGCATACCCAAGAAAGAGAACTGGGAGTCTTGGGAGAGCGGGTTGTCAATGTGCTCCTGCTCAACATCGATGTGCAGAAGACGGTGAATGGAAAATAAATCGGAACGTGAGGAATGGACAAGGTGGAAAACTTCAAGCGGAAAAGTCCGGAGGAAATCTTGTTATCCATCTCCAAGCTGCATCGCGGACGGTTGAAAATTTTTATTGGTGCAGTAAGCGGGTCGGGCAAAACCTATCATATGCTGCGGGAAGGAACAGCGCTCCAGCAGCAGGGAATAGATGTCGTCATCTGTGCGGTATCCACGCTCCAGCGTCCTGAAACGATTGAACAAATCGGGCAGCTCGAACGGATCCCGAGCATTCATTGGGTCCACGACGGCACGGAAAAAAAGGATCTGAATGTGGAAGCCTTAATCCAGCGGAACCCGGAGGTGGTTCTGGTGGATGGCCTGGCGCACCGGAACCGTCCTGATGCAGTGCATAAGACCAGATTGGAAGATATCCACTTCCTGCTGGGTCACGGAATCAGTGTAATAACTACGGTAAACGTATATGAGCTGGAAGGCGTAAGGGAACTGGCCCAGAAATATATGGGGATTGAGGTGGAGGAGACGGTCTCTGCCCATACACTGGAGCTTGCAGATGAAATCCGTCTGATTGATGTAACGCCTGAAACGCTGCTCCAGCGTGTCTCGGAAGGGCATGTGCGCAACAGCAAAACCGCCGCACTGTTTCAGCGGGGAACGCTGGGGGTGCTGCGCGAGCTGGCTCTGCGGCTTGTGGCGGAAGGGGTGAATGACTCCCTGGAGAAGCACCGTGAGCAGATGGGAATGCTCGGTCCGTCCGGCGCGGCGGAACGCATCCTGGTCTCCACCCAATATCACTGGAACGGCTCGATTTATGTCCGGCGCGGCCAGCAGGTGGCGAAACGGCTGAACGGCGAACTCATTATCATTACTTTTACGAACCCAAAACGTCCGCTGACGAAAGAGCAGGCAGCTTTTAAGGAGTCGCTCGTTAAGCTTGTCCGGAAGGTCGGGGCAGCGTTCGAAGAACTGCCTTTCCATTCCCGGAGAAGATTGCCGGAGCGGCTGATCCAGTATGCGCTTGAACATAATGTTACCCGGATTATGCTGGGCCATTCCCGGCAGTCGAGGTGGCAGGAGTTCTGGCAAGGCTCTGTTGTCAATGACATCATCCGGAAGTCCAGGAATATGGATATCTTCATGGTTGCCGACCGGGCGGAGCACCAAGGGGAGCGGATTCTGCCCGCAAAACTGGCCGTTCCCGCAGATAACCCGCTGTATCACCGGTTAAGCTCACGGGAAGTAGACGAAAAAATCGGGCGGATCCGGCGGGGGCGGTTCAAGGTCTTTATTGGTGCGGCACCCGGAGTAGGCAAAACCTATACCATGCTGCGGGAAGGCAATCATCTGCTCAAGAAGGGAGTAGATGTTGTTATCGGTCTGCTGGAAACGCACGGCCGGCAGGAAACGGGCCAGCAGGTGGCTGAACTGCCGTTTATCGAACGGGCAAAAATCAAATATTCAGAAACTGTGCTGGAGGAAATGGATACCGGGGCCATCCTGAGGCGCAACCCGGAAGTGGTGCTGGTTGACGAACTGGCTCACACTAACGTTCCCGGGAGCAAGTACAAAAAGCGTTATGAAGATGTAATGGAAATTCTGAATGCCGGCATCTCGGTGATTTCAACCGTCAACGTGCAGCATCTGGAAAGCTTGAATGATGCGGTGGCCCAAATCACCGGGGTTCGGGTGAGGGAAACCGTCCCGGATTCCATTCTCCGCCTGGCGGATGAGGTGGAACTTATCGATGTGGCGCCACAGGCGCTGCAAGCCCGCATGAAGGACGGGAAGATTTATGCCCGGGAAAAAATCGATCAAGCGCTGGACAATTTTTTTAAAATCGGGAATTTGATTGCCTTGAGAGAGCTGTCGCTCCGGGAAATTGCCGATGACGTAGATGAACGGCTGGAGGCATGGGAGCGTGTCAGCTCTCTTCGCGGGCCCTGGAATAAGCAGGAGGTTATTTTTGTCTGTGTGAAGCTTAGCCAGAGTGCCGGGAAACTAATCCGCAGGGGATTCAGGACAGCTTTCCGGTTGAAGGCGGATTGGATTGTTGCTTATGTACATTCAGCGAAAGAACTGACCGAGGACGAGCTGAAAATGAAAGCAAGCATTGAGAACCTGACCCTTCGGCTGGGCGGAAAATTTGAAATGATCTCCTCATCAGGGCCTTCATCAAGGCTTGCAGAGGTCATTCAGGCAAAAGCTGACGAACACCATGCCACCCAGCTTATTATCGGCCAATGTGACCGCCCGGCATGGAAACGGTTATGGGAAGGCACGATCATCAAAAAACTGCTGCGCACCGCAAGGCATATGGATATTCTGATTGTCGCCAACTACGATCCTCACATCAAGCGTGATATTCTTCCAGAGGCTTCTGCGCATGAATAACTTTCCTATGCCTGGACTTGGCTAGGGCAATCAGCCCTGCACCGGTGATCGTGATGGCGCATAACAGGGCAAAGACGGGGAATCCGGCCTGTACTCCGAAATGGCCCAGCAGGCGGGTTCCAGCTAATGGCCCGGCGATGGTCCCCGCCTTGATCAATTCCGAGCAGCCGAAATACAGGCCTTTGACTTCTGTTGCGGCCAGCTCATCCACCAAGGCATCGAAGCGGGCGCCGATCAGCAGTTCTCCTACACTGAAGAGGACAATAAATGCAAGGAGCGGCAGCAAAGCAGGCGGTAAGATAAACGGCAAAAAGCTTAGGCCGATCAGCAAATTGCTGACAAGCACGACGGTAAAGGGATTCCAGCCGGAGATCCAGCGCAGCAGCACAAATTGGGCAGCGAGAATGATCAGGGCATTGGCAGATAGAAGGGTGGAGTACAGTTGAACACCATTCGTTAAAGCACTGGTGGTAGCCAGATACTGCGAGACGGTTGCATTCAGCTGGGAATAACCGAAGAAAGAGAAGCTCATGCCGGCCAACAGCAGAAGGAAAACATGATCTTTGCGGATTACGGTGAAGGCTCGCGGGCGGCGGAGCGGTAGGGGCGGCGAAGCTGGCGCTCCGGCCGGCATATCCCGGAAGAAAAACCGGGTCGATATCCCATATAGAATATACAGGATGCCTAGGATCACGTAAGGAAACAGTGTCAGCTTCATATTAAACAGCAAACTTAGGAGGGGGCCGATAAAAGCTCCCAGATTAATCGCGGAATACCTCAGGTTAAATACCAGCAGCCGGTTGTCCGGGGCGGTTTGGGCAGACAGCACTTTTTTGCTGGCAGGCTCAAAGATAGAATAGCACAAGCCGTTAAGGCCGCTAAGCAGAAGAAAATGCCAGAAGCTGCCGGCAAAATAGAACAGGATGAAGGCGGAACCCCAGACAAGCGGGATTCCGCCTATTATTTTTTTCAAGGAGAGCTTATCAGCAAGCCTCCCGCCAAAACTGCCGAACAACACATTGATGAGCGGGTTAATGCTGAGAATATAGCCGGTGTGGAGGAGGGAAATATCCTTTTGAGTCGTCAGAAATATGGCCAGAAAAGGTGTGCTCATAAAGAGTGCCGTTCTGGTAAAAAGCGTTCCAAGCAAGATATTCCATACTTTGCTGTTCAGCTTCCGGTTTGCCGGATTGTTCATACCGATCCTTCTTCCTGCATTGTATTTTTCATTGGCTCGAATGTAGCATACAATGGAAAATAGATAGAGAAATTGTGCTGTATACTCACATTTGCGGGAGTGAAGTGAAATGGGAAGGGTTCTGGGGGAGACGGTTAAGCGGATTCGAAAGTCTAAAGGGATGAATCAGTCGGATCTGGCAGGGGGAATTATGAGCCGCTCCAATCTGTCACGTTTTGAAGGAGGAAAGTATTTCCCCGGCTACGACAAGCTGATTCTGATTCTGGACAAGCTGGAAATGTCGCTGGAGGAGCTGTTATTCTTACATCATGACTATGCCCAGCCGGTCAAACGGACACTCCACCTGACCCTCGTTGAAGCGGGGAACCGCTACGAATTTGAGAAGGTCAGGGACGTCAGCTATGAATGCCATATGTTGTATAAGACTACGCGGACGGAAGCTTTTTACCATCTGTATTTGCTTGGACAGGGACTGCTGATTCAGTATGGCCACGGGGATCAAATCAGACAACTGAGTGAGATTGCCGATTACATCAAGCCCTATCTGCTTGGGGTAGATACCTGGTATCTGTATGAATTCAAGCTGCTTAACAACTTTTTGTTCACGCTGAACAGTGACGATGCCATCTTTTTTGGCCTGAGAGCTGTGCAGGAATTTAATAAATATCATTGCTTTGCCGAGAGCAGAACCATCCAGCAGCATTTGCTCCAGAACATCTCCAATATTTGCCTGGCGGAGCGGAATTATGAGAAAAGCCTGTTTTTTCTTACTAAGGCTCTGCCTTTGGCGGATAAAACCAATCTGCTCTACGACAAGATTGTGACCTTAGTGTTATATGAAATCACTGTAATCTGTCTGAAGCAAAGTCAGGACACGTCCAAACTATGCAGCTACTTGTCCATTCTGCAGCAGCTTGATTTCATGGACAGCTATCACGCGCTTATGGTTGTGTGCCGTAAGCATCTTTCTATGGGCCTGCCGCCAGTAAGCTTACATATGCTATAGTTTGTTATATATTTACACAGATGAACGAGACAAGGAGAGCGTGAATATGTTCAGAATCATGATTGTGGAAGATGATCCGAAGATTGCGGATCTCCTGCTGTCAGCGGTTAAAAAGTACGGATATGATGTGGTAAAGGTCGAGGATTTCACTCAGGTGCTCCAGGAATTTGAACAGATAAGACCGGAGCTGGTTCTGCTTGATGTGAATCTGCCCAGCTATGACGGCTATTACTGGTGCCGGCAAATCCGCAATATCTCTACTTGCCCTGTGCTGTTCATTTCCGCGCGTGACGGTGAGATGGACCAGATCATGGCGCTGGAAAACGGGGGGGATGATTATATCACCAAGCCGTTCCATTCAGGGATTGTGCTCGCCAAAATCCACAGCCATCTCCGCCGGGCTTACGGGGAGTATGCGGCCAAGCGTGAGGAGCTGATGCTGGAGAAGGAAGGGCTGGTCCTGTATCCTGAAAGGCTCGAATTGCTGTATGGGCAGGCGGTCGTGGCCCTCACCAGAAAGGAATCAGATCTTATAGAGAGTCTTATGGAGCGTTATCCGAGGGTGGCCAGCCGGGAGGCCCTGCTGGAGAAGCTGTGGGACCCGCAGGCTTTTGTGGATGAGAACACGCTTAATGTGAATATTGCACGGGTCCGGAAGAAATTTCAGGAGCTTGGGATTGAAGATGCCGTGCTTACTGTCAGAGGTTCGGGATACCGGCTGAACATCAGCTGGGCAGAGGGTTAAGCCATGAAGCTGTTTATCCGTGAGCATGCGCTGCTGTTGGCTGTTCAGATGGTGCAATTCGGCGCAATGTTGTCGATTTACTGGTTTGACGGCTATCGCAATCTTCCGACCGCGCTCTATTCAGTCTTTATTGGTTTCTTCTTTCTCAGCTGCTACATGATCTATCAATATATTAGCAGGCGCCGCTATTATCTTCGTCTCAGCAGACCTCTTGAGACGCTGGACGAATCCTTTCAGAAGATTGAGAATAACCCCGTTTCCAAAGCGCTGGAGCAGTTGCTGCACACACAATACCGCCACTATCAGCAGCAGCTGACTGCGGTGAAGCTGCAGCAGGAGCAGCACTTAACCTTTATTGACCAATGGGTGCATCAGATGAAAACTCCGCTGTCGGTGATTGAGCTGACTGTACAGAATATGGACGAGCCTGAGTTTGCCAGTATCCGCGAGGAGCTGGAGCGTATGCGCGGCGGTCTGCATACCGTTCTGTATATGGCCAGGCTGCGGGCTTTTGAAAAGGATTTTCACATCAAACCTGTCGTCCTGCCGAAGCTTATAGGCGAGGTCGTCCATGATCACAAACGGCTCTTCATCCGCAATCGTATCTTTCCCGAGGTAAAGGCCGCCTCTCCCGGAATTACCGCCCAGACCGATGAGAAATGGCTGTTCTTTATGCTGTCGCAAATTATTAACAATGCCATCAAATATTCGGCAGCGAAAAATACGGGGGGCGGACAGAAGATTACTGTATCCTGCTATCTCCGGGGACCGGATGCAGTCATTGAGGTTAAGGACCAGGGGATCGGCATCCAGAAGTCTGATCTCAAGCGGGTGTTCGACCCCTTTTTCACGGGCGACAACGGGCGCGGACTGCGGGAGTCTACGGGAATGGGGCTGTATTTGACGAAGGAGTCCGCCGACCGTCTCGGGCACCGGCTTGAGCTGGAATCGGAGGTTGGCGAGGGAACGGTGCTGCGGATTATTTTGGCGGCGAATCCTTTGCTTACAAGCGTGTAATAAAAGTGAAACCTAAATCGATAGTTGATGTGCTGCCGTCTCCGGTATATTGGTTACAGAACCAATGCTGTGCATACCAAGAAAGGGGCGTAAAGCCATATGCTTGAGGTAAGGCAGGTCAGTAAAATATATGAGGGAAACGTGGCTTACCGGGCTTTGACCGATATTGATCTAACCATAGAAGCCGGAGAATTCGTGGGCATTATGGGACCGTCCGGCAGCGGTAAAACAACCCTCCTGAATATGATTGCCACGGTTGACAGCCCGACTACCGGAAGTATTATGATCGATGGCAAGGACACCGGCAAGCTTGATAAAAACGAATTGGCGGTATTCCGCCGGCGGGAGCTGGGATTTGTCTTTCAGGATTTCAATCTGCTGAATACCTTGACTGTGGAGGAAAATATGGTCCTGCCGCTGACGCTGGATGGAACCCGGGTGAGTGAGATGAAGCAGAAGGCCCAGGAGATTGCCGGGAAGCTGGGGATCAGCGCCATTATGAAAAAACGCACCTATGAGATCTCCGGGGGACAAGCCCAGCGGACAGCGATCGCCAGAGCGATGATCCATTCCCCTAAGCTGCTGCTTGCGGATGAACCTACAGGCAATCTGGATTCCAAAGCAGCCAAGGATGTGATGGATCTGCTGGAAGCGATCAACCGGGAGCAGTCAACGACGATGTTGCTCGTGACACATGATGCTGTAGCGGCCAGCTATTGTCACCGTGTGGTGTTCATTAAGGATGGAAGATTCTATACAGAGATCCACAGCGGGAACAACCGCCAGAGTTTTTTTCAGAAGATTATCGATACACTTTCGCTGCTAGGAGGATACAGCAATGACGTTCCGCCAGTTCGCATTCCGTAACGTCACCCGGAACAAAAGGCTGTATACCGCTTATTTCCTCAGCAGCATGTTTACGGTGATGGTCTTCTTTACCTTTGCCATTTTTGCCTATCGTCCGGTGCTTAGCGCGGAAAACCTGCAATCGAGTGCGGTTTTAGGGCTTTCGGTCTCCAAGTGGATAATCTATGTGTTCTCCTTCTTCTTCGTGCTCTACTCCATGAGTGCATTTCTGCAATCGCGGAAAAGGGAGTTCGGGCTGATGATGATGCAGGGAATGACCACCCGGCAGCTGCGGGGGATGATTTTTTGGGAGAATATGCTGATCGGGTTAGGCGCAACTGCCGGCGGCATCGGTCTCGGGATGGTATTCGCGAAGGGGATTCTGCTTGCGGGGACAAATGCGCTTGCGCTTAAGGAGCCGCTGCAATTCTATTTTCCAATCAAGGCGATCCTGCTGACACTGATTTCGTTCATGCTGCTCTTCATTCTGATCTCCCTGTTTATTTCGGCGGTGCTCCGCAGCGGCAAGCTGATCACACTCATCAAGGCAAATAGTCAGCCCAAACAGGAGCCGAAGGCCTCGGTTCTGCTGTCTTTGCTGGTGGTATTGCTGCTGGGGACCAGCTACTTCCTGTCTCTTCGGGCGAGCGGTTTGAATGTGGTCATGCTGCTCGCTCCGGTTGCCGTTATGGTCATAATCGGCACCTATCTGCTGTTCACCCAGCTCAGCGTGTATCTGATCCGCAAGCTGAAGGGCCGGGAGCGTTTTTTCTGGCGCAGAACCAATATGCTGTTGCTCTCTGACCTTTCCTACCGGATGAAGGACAATGCACGTTCCTTTTTTCTGGTTGCCATCATCTCAACCGTTTCCTTCAGCGCGATAGGGGCTTTGTACGGGTTTCAGTCCATGCTGAACGGAGCGCTTACGCAGAAAAATCCCTATCTTTTTACGTATATGTCTGCGGACGGAGACAGCCAGGCCCAAGCCCATATACAGCTTATTGACCAGAGCCTCAGCAAAGCCGGGATTGCTGCCGAAAAAACGGGTTTGCAGCTTAACTATTACCAAGCTGCGGATAGCAGCCAGACACTAATTCTGGTGAAACAATCCGAATATAACCACGTCGCTAAGCTGATGGGGCTTAAGTCCATCCGGCTTACCGCAGGGAAAGCCGCAATTGTAGATTTCGGGCTGTCGCGCAAGGGGGAGGAGATGCTCCACCAGCCGGTGAAGCTGCAGCAAGGGATAGTCATCGAGGCGGATCAGGCCGTCGTGTCTCCGGCGGTACGGGCTTTCAGCGGTTATTACGTCGTCGCCGATGAACTGATTGACCGGCTTGCACAGCCGCTGAAAGTGAGCCGCTATTACGCTTGGCACGGGGCGATCGGACAGCAGGGAGTACAGAACGTGGGCGGCAAACTGACGAACGAGCTTCCCTATGATGAGCACTATAATTTCTATGCGCTGGAGTATCAGACCTCCAAGATTAATGAAAACTTTGGGCCGCTGATGTTCATGGGGTTTTTTATCGGGATCGTATTTTTTGTCTCGGCCGGCAGCTTTCTCTATTTCCGGCTGTACAGCGATCTGGATGAGGATAGACAAAAGTTCAAGGCTATTTCCAAGCTGGGGCTGAGTGACAAAGAGCTTGGCAAAATATTGAACCGCCAGATCGGCCTGCTTTTCTTCGCACCTATTGTGGTCGCGCTTGTGCATGGAGCCGTGGCCCTTACAGCGTTGTCACACATGTTCCAGTATTCTATGTTCCGGGAATCCCTGATTGTATTGGGCTTGTTCTTCTTCATTCAGGTCATCTACTTCTTCATTGTCCGCCTGTTCTATACCAGACAGATCCGATCGGCGCTGGCCGGATCATAAGGGGGATATTAATAAAACCTGTTACTCAAGTATTCCCCCCTGTAAAATATTCCTTATTTCCGGTTTTCACCTGTACCTCCATAAGGTAACCTTACTAGAGAAAGCCCTTTCATCGAAACGATGCGAGCGGATACATGGAGGGATACACGGATGCACCAACTACAGCAATCCGATCGTCATTATCAATTGAGCGGAGCAGGAGATGACTATCACGCGACAGTCACCTTGGAAACTCCCGAAGCTGGCATTGAGCTTGTTCATATTCGGCTGACCACGGAACGGCCGGCTGTTCCGCCGGTTATCCGGTTGGCTTGGGAGCAGCCGATAACCGATATCCATGGGGTATGGCATCCGAACGGCGGCAGGAACCGGGGGATCATTCCGGACTGGGGGGCCGGCTATGTCAGTAAGCTGACCGTCTCTTCACCGGTAGTCTGTCTGTTTAGCGGCGCTGGCCGGAACCGGATGACCTTCGCGTTCTCGGATACGCTGAACCCGGTTGAATGCAAAGCGGGTGTTCACGAGGAAACGGCGGTGTTTCACTGCTCGGTTACCTTATTTGAGGAACCGATGGCCCCGTTCAGCAGTTATGAAGCGACACTTCGGGTCGACTGCCGCGATTTGGCTTATTATGATAGCTTGAACCATGTACAAATGTGGTGGAGCGGATTGCCGGGTTTGTCACCTTCATCCGTTCCGGCGCCTGCCCGTGAACCGATGTATTCAACCTGGTACAGTTTTCATCAAAAGCTGGCTCCGGCAGAGGTAGAGGAGATGTGCCGCCTGGCGAAGGGAATTGGCTGCGAGTCGGTCATCATGGATGACGGCTGGCAAACCTCGGACAATTCGCGCGGCTATGCGTACTGTGGCGACTGGGAAGTATGCGTAGACAAAATACCGGATATGAAGGCTCATGTCCAGCGGGTTCACGGACTTGGAATGAAATATCTGTTATGGTACTCCGTTCCTTTCATAGGCATGAAAAGCAAGGCCTGGGGGGAGTTTGAGGACAAGATGCTGTATACGATTGAATCGCGCGGTTGGGGAATTGTTGACCCCCGCTTTCCCGAGATTAGGGAATATTTGATCGGTATTTATGAAACAGCTATGCGCAACTGGGACCTGGATGGCTTCAAGCTGGACTTTGTGGACAGCTTCAATCTCCCCAAGGAAGCTAAGCATGAATATGGGAATGGGCGGGACTATATCTCGGTGCCGGATGCGGTTGACCGGCTGATGACCGATATTCTAATGCGGCTTCGCAGGATCAAGCCGGATGTGATGATTGAATTCCGTCAGGCCTATGTAGGCCCGTATATGCGCAAATACGGCAATATGTTCCGGGCGGCGGATTGTCCGAATGATTCTGTCGAGAACCGGGTGCGGACTATCGATATCCGTCTCCTGTGCGGCAATACGGCAGCCCATGCGGACCCTATTATGTGGAATCCCGGGGATCCGGTGGAGTCTGCGGCGCTTCAATTGATCAGCGTGCTGTTTGCGGTTCCGCAAATTTCTGTGCGGCTTGACCTCCTTCCGGTCAAACACCGAGAAATGACCGCCTTTTGGCTGGACTTCTGGAAGGAGCACCGGGCTGTTCTGCTGGATGGACATCTGGAGCCTCATCATCCGGAGCTTTTGTACCCGCTTGTTGAGGCAAGCAATGAGGATACGCTGATCACCGCCGCCTATGAGCGAACAGTCGTTACGTTAAACCGGGAGCTGCCGGAAACGGTCATCCTTGTCAACGGCACGCGAACCGCCGGAATGGTTGTAGAACTGGATAGAAGCTCCGGGCAAAGGACCGTTGAGGTGTTGAACTGCACAGGTCAGGTTGTGGAACAGTTCACGCAGCATATGGAAGCGGGGATTCATCTTATATCTGTTCCACCGGGGGGTGTTGTCAGCCTGAGGGCAAGGAGGGCATTGTTCATGTGAAAACAAGTAAAAAAGTTGACTTACGGTATGAGAGGTACAAGACGAATTCAGGCAAGTACGAGGGGAGAATCCATTCATGAGTCACTCGTTCAAACGCTTGTCCACAGTCCTGCTTGCCATTCTTTTGCTTCCATGGTTTCCCGTTTATGCCGGAGCTGCTGAGCCTTCCCCGATGTTTGAGGACAGCTTCACAGGAGGATTGGACAACTGGGATTTATTCGGAAGCAACGCATGGTCCATAGGCGGGGCCGGAACAGAAGCGCAGCTGGAGGGCACTACATCCTTGACCTCTCCACAGCGTGCAGTGGTCAAGGCTTCCAAACTGCCCTACAGCTCCACCGATTACAACATGGAGTTCACCGCGCAGGGAGACCGGTTCCGGGTTATCTTCCGATATTTCTCCGGAACTGCCTATTATTTTCTGGAATTCAAAAGCACCAAGTCGGTTGAAATGTGGAAATACCCCAATTCCTCCACAACCGTCCAAGTGGGGACACCGGCCGATATCGGAGCGGCCATTCCCGGCTTCAGCCTGTCGAGTTGGCATCAATACCGGCTGGAGGTTAAAGGAAGCGCATTCAGTCTATATGTGGACGGAACACTGGTTACGACTTTCACGGACGCCACACTTTCTGCTGGGGGAGCCGGTTTCTCGTTGAAAAGCCTAAGCGCCAGCTCAAACGCAAATCTTAAGGTGAAGCAAGTCCGGGTTTCGCCTATTGAGGACCAGGCTGAATTCTCCATCGTTCACACACCGGCGGGAGAGATTCCTTACAATTCGGATCTTCCGCTTTCCTTTTCCGTTAAGGGTGGGGATTCTGTGCTTGACGCCTCGATTCACTATGCATACGGGGAAGCGGCTCCTGATCAGATCATTCAGGCGGCAGGAAGCGGGACAGGCCCCTATTCAGGTACCATTGCCGGGACGAACCAGTTCAGCAAGATCCGCTATTATTTGACCGCTCAGAATGATGAGGGAAGGACAGTGCGCTACCCGGAGTCGGGGGAAATTACGGTTCCTATCGGGGGAATCGTACCCTATATCAATGATTTTGAAGGAGAAACGCTGAATGTTGCCCCCGTTGGCTGGAACGTAGGCGGAAATACGAAGGTTATTCAGCTGCCGGACGGCAACAAGGTGTTCAATCTGAATGGGTCGGGGAGCGCCAGGCTGAATCTTCCGATGTACCTGAATGCGGACAATTTCACCGTCAAATTCAAGGTGAGATATGAACGAACGAGCGAAGCGGTTCAGAATACCTGGCGCTTTCGTTACCGGTCGGTAGACGATGGCAACAACAATGCCTTGGAATGGGCGACACACAACTCCAAATATTTTCTGATGCGAAAAACAACACTTGGCGGCAATTATTATTTAGCCAACTATGTCAAGTCGCTGCTTGATGAGTGGCATGATTACGAGCTTCGGGTAAGCGGAATTACGCACAAGCTGTTTATTGACGGAGTGGAAGTTGCCAGCGGAGACGATTCCGATCCACTGGCTCTGAAGAAAGGGTACTTTCAGTGGAACGTAGTCGGCGGCATTAACCTGATGATTGACGATTTTGCCATCGAGCCGATTCCGGTACCGCCTGTCATTGATCTGCAGCCGTCTGGCAATTATGCCGGTATCTATTCACTGGAGGAATCACCTGGATTCAAGCTTGCACTGGAAGCTGGAGCAGAAGCCCACAATTTTCAGATCGATTATACCGTGCGCCGAGCAGATGGGGACCAGGCGGTCGTTGCCTCCGGCACAAAGACGTACCAAATGGAGAAATATGCGAAGAATACCGATACCGTATTGTTTGACCCAAGGCTGAATACGATTGGAACCTATGAGGTAGCGGCTGATTTTAGGATTGATGGTGTCGCTCAGCCTGCCAAGTCCAAGAAGATGCGTCTGACTGTTATCAATGCGGCAGCCCCGGTCAGTCAGCCCGACCTGGATAATGAGAGTAAATTCGGCCTGAATACGCATTATGCCCTCAACTGGAACGATGATATTATCGACGGAGCCCGCAAGATGGGGGCGCGCCATCACCGCTCCGGCATCACCTGGGACAGCGTGGACAAGAATGTGAAGGATGCTTCGGGCAATACGGTCTACGATTACAGCGGAACAGATCCTCTGCTGACCAAGCTGTTCTCTTACGGCTTCAACCAGGTTACAGTATTAGGCATTGACAAGAATGCATTTTACCAGCAAGGCACCATCAATACGACCTCAGGTCTGAAGGCTATGGGCGACTTCGTAGCCAATACCGTCAGCAGGTACAAGGACCAGATCCGGCAGTGGGAAATGCCGAATGAGCCTGAGATTTTCTCCAAGCCCTATGTGCCCAGCGAGTTCGTGCAGCTGCAGAAGGTAGCTTATCTGAACATGAAGCAAGCGGACCAAAACGCCATGCTGCTGGCTGGTGATCATACCTCCAGTGTGCTCAGTGTTCTTCCGAAGGAGCTGGAGCTTGGTTCCTTTGACTATGCCGACGCTTATTCCTACCATCCATATGTGTACAATGCTATGCCGGACGACAATTTGCAGAACATTATAAATGGTGTGAAGGATCTTGTAAACGCATACGGCGGCTGGAAGGACTATTATTTGACGGAGGGAGGCTGGCCTACCGCCACGGCGGGTTATCCTTCCGTGTCGGAGGAAACGCAGCGGGACTACATCGTCCGCGCATTTCTGAATTACATGGTTACCGATCAGATAAAGGCGTATGAATATTACAATTACAAAAACGATGGTACGGATGACCGGTATTACGACATATTCTGGGGGCTAACGGATAATGACGGCCGGCCGAAGCTGGCTTACACCGCTGTCAATCAACTGATGACCACTCTGGATAAATCCCGGTATATCGGAACCTGGGATACCGGGAATCCGGACATTGCCATTCACGTGTTCCTGAACGATGGCGTACCCGTTATCACAGCCTGGAAAAAAGTAGACCACAAGGATGATCCGGCTGTCAAGCTTCCTGTCAGCACAATCACGCTACCCTTTAGATCAGAGGGTGTAAGCATCAAGGATATCAACGGTACTGCAGTGCCTGTAACACCGGCAGGCGGCGGAGACCTGCAGCTGGCTGTATCCGGATCGCCAGTTTACATCACGGGTGCATCAACCGATTTTGTGTATCAGTCGGCGGTCAAGCTTTTACAGGGCAAGCTGCAGGAAGCATCCACTAAGTTGGGCAAGGTGCAAACGGCAGGCAATGCTGCTCTTATCCAGGCTGATCTGACGGAGCTTTCACGCATAGAATCACTGATGGAGACAGCGTTGACGGGGGGGAGCCAGGCAGCAGGCGTAGAGCAGGGAATCAAGGATATTTACACGCTGATGGCAAAGATTGCTGGTCAAATCAAGAGCGGGTCTCTGGAGCAGGCTCCCGCTTATGTGGCGCTGGAGACGCTGTACAATATGGCGGAGAGCGCATCTGTGGCGTTGAGCTTCGCACTTGACGGCACAGATGCGAACAGTCTGGATTATGCCGTCTCCGTACAAGACGTAACAGCAGCGTTCAACGCCAAGAAAGGTGATTACAGCGTGATGCCAGTCGCCACATCGGCGGTGCTGCGCTTGAACAGGTACGGCAGGCTGGCGGATGCCGCCTACACACGGGGAAGATATGCGGACAGCTATGCCTATAATCTGCTGGCACGGGAGTTTGCTTCTGCGGCTGCCGCAATCTCGGATTCCGAGCCTGCGAAATTCATCGGAGTGATGGCCAATGCGGTGCCGACTCAGGCAAACGCAGAAGCGGGTTACGCTAATTCAATTACGCTCTCCCTCGTGAATAATACCAATATTCCTCAGCAGGTGACGGTGAAGCTTCATCTGCCGGATGGGTGGGAGTCATCACAAAATGTGCAACTGCTTGAGGCAGTGACTATCCCCGCCGGGAGCTCGATTGATCTGCCCTATTCGATTCTCGTACCGGAAAACACACTGAAAGGCCGCTACGATATCTCGTTTGAGATTTTGTACAATGGCGCGGTATTCGATACGAAGACGGTGCAGCTGACGGTGGAGGACGGTTTGGATGTGAAGCTGATTCCCGTCAAGAAGACCATTGAGGAACTGGATGTGCTGTCCGTGCAATTGACGGGAACCTCATCTTTTTCCAAGACGGGCAAGGTCATCGTGAAAGGCCCCGATGGAGTCCTTCTTGAGCCGTTAACCACAGACACCTTCAGCGGATTGCAAAAAGGCGGCAGCGTCCGTCTGGACTTCCTTTGGACTTACCATGACCGACTGCCATTTAATGAGTATACCCTTGATATGCAGATTGTAGAGACGGACAAGAACAAGCTTATTTACCATGATCCTTCCCTGCCCCTTGAGTTCAACCTGATCCAGCAGGCGCATGGTCTGACAATTGACGGAGACCTGAGTGATTGGGAGGATGCTTTTCCATTCCATCTCCGCAGCAAGTCCCAGCATGCAAGCGGTTACCGGGATCCCGGCAATTTGGAGGCGGCAGCATACGCCAAATGGAATGCTGAAGGAATGTATGTCGCCGTTTCGGTTCAGGATGACATTCACAAGCAGTCGGAGAATCCGGCGAACATGTGGAAGAACGACTCTGTGCAGGTCAGTCTGGATCCGCTGAACAACAGGGAGTCCCCTTATGGGCCGGATGACACGGAATGGGGCTTTGCACTGGCTAACGATGGAAGGCGGCTCATCAATATATTCAATTCGACGCAGCCCAATCCGAATGGGGATGTGAGCGGTCTAACACCGTTTGAGGCGGTCCGGGACGAGGCGGCGCACCGGACGATTTATGAGTTCCAGCTCCCTGCCTCCTATATCAAAGATCTGAAGCCGGAGCTTGAAGGCAGAATCGGATTAAACATCGCTGTTAACGATGCGGATCTTCAGAACGGGCGGGATGATTTTGTTCAATGGACCCAGGGGACGGCTGATTCTAAGAACACATCGCTGTATGATTCCTTTATTTTCATAGACTACACGCCTCCGGAGCCGTCTGCTGATTCGGAGTCTCCCACTTGGCCGGGGTATGCTGCAGTGACAGCATCGGATGTGACAACGAACAGTGTGACACTCAACTGGACGGAAGCTCAGGATAACACAGCTGTGACGGGATACCGGATCATCTGGGGGGACAGTGTATCTATGAGCGTGCACGGCAGTGTTACGGATGCGGTCTACGGTACAGTCACAGACAGCGTTTATGCCACAGCAACATCCGCCGTCATTACAGGCCTGAATGCGGATACGCCATATACATTCATCGTTTACGCCCGTGATGCTGCAGGCAACTGGAGTGTGAACGGTCTGGAGGTGAGGATGAGAACAGCGTCTATGCCTTCTGCAGCGGGTGTGATATGGACTCCATTTCAAGCGGATGCTGTTGCATCTCGGCAGGTGGCAAAATTCCGACCGGAGGAATACGGACATCATCAAACATAGGATATGTTCGAACGGGAGCCAAAGCCTTTCCCGGCTGCCGGATGGTGCAATAGACGTACATGGTCAACTGGATCCTAAGGAGAGCCAATAGATATGTTCCTGCTGATTTTACGCTGTGGCTTATGGAGTTGACCGGAATAACAATAGCCAAAGGAGTAGAAACCATGAAGCTGCAAACGGTTGCAAACAGGGTGTGGAAAGAAATGACCGGGAAACACGATAACAACTGGGGAATGAACATTGAGAATTGGGATTGGGTGCCGGGGGTCGGCGTTATCGCTCTGTTGGAGTACTATGAATCCAGCGGGGACCCGGAGGTGCTGGTCTTCCTGACGGAGTGGGTCGCCCGCAACAAGCACAAGGCGGAGGAAACCCGGGTCATCAACTCCATCGCTCCCTATGCAGTTTTTCCGGCGTTGTATCGCCTGACGGGGGACGAGTGGCTGAAGGAAGAGGCGGTTCGGATTGCGGATTGGCTTCTCAAGGAAGCGCCGAAGACCCGGGAGCAGGCCTTGGAGCATACGGTGACGGAGAAGGCGGATTTCTCGGAACAGGTCTGGGCAGACACTATCTTCATGGCTGTACTGTTTCTGGCCCGCACCGCGAAGCTCGTAGAGAACAAAAGCTATGCGGAAGAAGCGCTGAAGCAGGTACTGATTCATCTCCGTCTGCTAAATGACAAAGAACATCATGTGCTGTTCCATGGCTGGAACTGCAATTCCGGCGACCATATGTCGGGAGCACGCTGGACCCGGGCCAACGCTTGGATTGCAGCAGGCGTGCCGCTGATTGTGAAAGAAATTGCCCCCCTGATAGCGATCCCAGACGAGCTGGGCCAGCGGTATGGCTGCCTGTTGGCCGGTCTGGTCTCCTTCCAGCAGAAGGATGGCCTGTGGAGCACGGTAATGGATCAGCCGGGTTTCTACCGGGAAATCTCCGGAAGCGCAGGAATCGCCTATGGGTTGCAGATAGCGATGGAGCAAGGGCTGGTGGATGCCTCCCCAGTCTACGAAAGCGCTGCAGAGAGAGCACTGCAGGCTATCCTCCCTTATATTTCCGAGGCTGGAGTAGTGGACGGCGTATCCGGCGGAACGCCGGTAATGGATAGCGTGGAGGCCTACAACCGTATTCCGGTGTACCCGGCGCTGTATGGTCAAGGGCTGGTGCTTATGCTGCTTGCCAAGGCGCCGGGCCGAAAGGAGAGCCAGGAATAATGCTTGGAAATCGAGGCTTGATTTCCCGTGTGTAAGGCATCCTCTTTTTTTAAAATATAAGCGAATTTATATGTTTCCCGCTATAAATTATCCTTCTATTTCTCGCTGAAACGGTACCGTCCTTAAAAGGATGGTACCGTTTCTACTTGCGCCAGAAAGTATATATTGGGGTCCCCGCAAAGTACCTGAATCAGCTTCCATGCAAAGGCCCCACTTTGTGGGGTTATTTTGGGGCTGCTGCCCCGGGATTAGCTTGTCCGGGATGAGAAACGCGACTTTTCCCGGGTATTATTGTCCTTCGCTCCGGTTACCTGACCCGGTCATTTCAGCTAATATAGTAGATGTAAGCACTTACATGTTTTGAATAGACAGAGAGAGAAGATGACAGGAGGAGAGTTGGATGGGGATGGAAACTACTAGGATAGCTGAGAGAGTGGAACCGCAGTCCAGGTGGGAGTTTAGAAGGGTGTGGAAGTACAAGCTGCTATATATCCTGCTGCTTCCCGCATTTGCCTGGGTTTTTGTTTTTGATTATCTGCCCCTGAAAGGGATCAGCATAGCCTTTATGGACTATAACGTCATTCAGGGCTTTTCCGCAAGTGATTGGGTGGGGTTTAAGTATTTCCGCATGCTGTTTGAATCTGAAATGTTCCGTAATGCCTTCTTGAATACGCTGCTCATCAGCTTGTACAAAATGCTCAGCGGCTTTCTCAGCCCGATCGTGCTGGCGCTGGCATTGAATGAAATCCGCACAGTCTGGTTCAAGAAGACCCTGCAGACCGCGGTTTACTTGCCGAGATTCGTCTCCTGGGTGGTCTATGGCGGGATTATCTCCCTGCTGCTCTCTCCCGAGACCGGCGTGATCAGCTCAATTATTGAATTCTTTGGCGGAAAGCCTGCTTACCTGCTTGCTGAGCCTGCATACTTCCGGACCATTCTTGTGATCACGGATGCGCTCAAGGAGATGGGCTGGGCAGCCATTATCTATATAGCTGCTATTGCCGGGCTCAATCCGGAGGTTTACGAGGCAGCTACTATGGATGGAGCAACGCGCTTCAAGAAGATGCTGCATGTGACCCTTCCGGGCATTACGAGTACAATCATCGTTATCTTCATCCTCAGGGTGGGGACGGTCATGAGCGCCGGGCTGGACCAAGTGATTAATTTGTACAATCCCATGGTGTTTGAGGTAGGGGACATTCTCGACACCTACATTTACCGCATAGGTATTGAGCAGTTCAACCTCAGCCTGGCCGCGGCTGCTGACGTCATCAAGGGCTTGATCGGCTTCGTGCTGGTGCTCCTTACCAATCACATCGCTGCCAAAGTCAATGATTCAGGAATTTTCTGACAAGGGGGGAATAAAACCGATGAAAACGTCAAAAAGGGAGACTGGTTTTGCCGTTTCCAATTATATCATCCTCACCATCCTCACCCTGATTATCGTTCTGCCCTTCTGGTATGTGCTGTCCGTGTCCGTTACACCATATCAGATTTACAGCGAGAAGAACGGCCTGGTGCTGTTTCCTACCTCCTTCAGCCTCCAGTACTTTGATTATCTGCTGAAGGAAGGCTCTATGATTTATAATGCTTACGGCAATACCATCCGCAATACGGTGTGCGGTGTTGCGCTTGCCCTGGTGCTCACGGTTACGGCAGCTTATTCGCTGGCTGAGAAGAAGCTGCCTGGCAGAAGGGTAATCATGCTGTACTTTGTCTTTACTATGCTGTTCAAAGGCGGCATGATCCCGACCTATATCACAATCAAGCAGTTGGGCCTGCTGAATACCAATTATGTACTCATTCTGGTCATGGCATACAGTGCCTTTAATATGATCCTGATGAAATCTTTTTTTGAGGGCATACCGGAAAGCCTCAAGGAGTCCGCCTCTATCGACGGCGCCTCAGAGTTCAGGATTCTGTGGAGAATTGTACTTCCCCTGTCCATGCCGGTGATTGCCACAGTGAGCTTGCTCTACCTGGTTGTTTACTGGAATGATTTCTTCAACGCTCTGCTGTATACCAGCGAATGGTCCAAAGCGCCGGTGCAGCTAGTACTGCGGACGATCATTGCCAGTTCCAGCCTGCCGCCGGAGTTGCTTGAGACGGCCGGCTCCGCGCCGCCGCCGACAATCGGCATTCAGATGGCGGCGATTGTAATCGTAGCTCTGCCGATGATGATCATCTATCCGTTCGTCCAGCGGTTCTTTGAGCAGGGCATGCTGATTGGATCGGTTAAAGGCTAGAGGCCTGGCAACTCCAGGATGTCCTTCAACTTTGGTTTACTCTCTCAAGAGTAAATATACACACAGATTGATTCGAGGAGGTCTTATTGTTCATGCCTAAACAAAAAAGAATTTGGTCGTTTGGCGTACTTGCCGTCCTTCTGGCCGGAAGCGTAGCGCTTTCGGGCTGCGGCAAAAGCAATGAAGAAGGCAGTGCGTCATCCCTTACGTCACCATCCCCTGCGTCATCTGCACCGGGAACTGAACCGCTGGCTGCCGGGGAGCCTTATGTGCTCAATTGGATGAAGGCGCAGGACATTTCCAAGCCCTATGATCCAGCCAAAGACGTGGTCATGCATGCCATTGAGCAGAAGCTCAATATCAAGATTGTTCCTGAGATGGTGGACGTCCAGCAATATAAAACAAAGCTTAATCTGAAAATAGCCAGCGGCGCCATTCCCGATGTGGTCAGAATCGACTTTGCTGACGATTTTCAGAAATATGCGCAGCAAGGAGCCTTCGTGGATCTGACTGATCTGATCAATGAGCAGGATACGCCGAATATCATGCGGGAGGTTCCACAGGATGTATTCGAGAAGGCCAAGGTAAACGGCAAAATTTACGGTATTCCCTATCAGGGGGGACCGGGTGCCGGGTATCGCTGGAACTTGGATATGCGCAAGGATTATCTGGAAAAAGTAGGGGCGGACATACCCAAGACGCTCGATGAGTATTACAACCTGCTCAAGAAGATTAAGACGGAGATGCCGGATGTTATTCCGCTCGGCGGTTATACTGCCCAGATTGGCGAGCAGAAATACGCTAACAATTCCTTCGACCATATCTTTGGTGCTTTTGGCGTAACGCCGGGCTTTTTCACCGAGAAAGACGGCAAGTTCAGCAACTATGATATTGAGCCGCAAATGCGGGAAGCGCTGCTGTTCCTGCAAAAAATGTACGCGGAGGGCCTAATTGACAAGGAATTCCCCACGATCAAGGAGGAGCAGGAGCGGACGAAGCTATACAGTGGCAAGCTGTTCTCATGGATGGGCTGGTGGTCAACCCCCAATGGCTATGATACACAGATCGAAACAGGAGAGTTGATCAAGAGCGGCAGTCTGGCCAAGGATGGGACCTTGCCGGATCAGGCCAATGAGCCGTACAAATATTTGGCCTTGACCGATTCGCTTGTCGGTCCGGATGGAACGGCGGTTGCGCCAATGGGAGCCCCCTTCTCCCAGATGAATGCGATCAGTGTCAAAACAAAGGATCCGAAAAGAGTTTTGAAGATTATCGAGGACTCCCTGTCCCTGGAAAACCAGATGTTGACGGTATGGGGGATCGAAGGTGAGGATTACAAAATCGAGAACGGCGTGCTGAAGACCGTGACCGATCTGGTTGATCCGCAGACGATGAAGGACAAGGATGGCAACTACCGCGGCACGCAAAGTTATCTGTTCGCTCCTGGACTTACAGGCTGGCCCCGCTACCTGGAGTCGCTGCCGCTGCGCTTGTCCGAGTCGCTGGGCATTGCGATCAACAATAAGTTCCAGATTACCGATGCCTCCAACTATCTTGACTCGCCCACGAAGATCGCCAAGCTGGTAGAGCTCAACACCATGCGCGACTCCGTATTCACGCAAATAATTATGGGTGGAGACATTAAGAAATTCGATGAATTCGTCGAGAAATGGAAGGCTCAGGGCGGAGCGAAAATACTGCAGGAGCTGGAAGAGTCCTTCCAGAAGAAAGCGGGCAAGTAAAAGTTGTGCGTTCTGCTCCGAAATCTCCCGCCAGGGTACAATTCCCCGGCGGGGGATTTTTGAGCTGACAGGGAGCTGCCCCAAACCATGCTGACAAAGCGCCGGCGGTAGAGCATAATAATAGAGCCTAAACACTTAAGGATCAACGGAGGGGAGACAACGATGCGTATACGCAAATGGAAGGGCAGTTCCCGGCTATTATCCAGACTCAGCCTCCCGATTTTTGTCTTGATCGTTACGTTCATCGCCCTTTTTGCTACGGCTGCCAGCTACATTCTCATCCGGGTGCAGAACGATCACACGCTCAAACTGGCGGAGCAATCAATGAAATTTGTCTACATGAACGCGGGATACCAGTTTGACACGATGAACAATGTCGCCGCTTTTATTGCCACCAATCAATCCATTGAGAATTTGCTGGAGAGCACCTATCAGGAGCCCTTTGATGCTGTCGATGACTTTTACATCCTCCAGGCGAATCTGCAAAATCTGTCTCTGCTTTCCCTGCTGAACGATTTCCGGTCGCAAGAGGCTGTACAGCAATCCTATATCGTATCTGTGGCGCTGGAGCCAGGCAGCGGGTTATATGAAATGGCAACAAACCATTTTTATCCGGTGACGGGCATCTTCAAGTCGGATGATCTGAAGAACCAGCCCTGGTTTCGCAGCCTGAGCAGCAAGGAGCGGCAGACGGAGTGGTGGGGCGAGAGGACAGACCGGCCGGAAGGTGCCATGATCTATTCGGCGCGGCGGAAAACCAGCCTTAAGGATGGCCGGAGTATCGGCACGGTCATCGTTGGGGCCAGTATCAGGAGCATTCAGAGTGTATTCCGCAATGCGGAGCTGGAGCAGGGTTACCATTTGTTGCTTGATGAGGGCAACCGGGTCATTTTCAGTGAGCGGTACAGCTTTCTGGAATCTGCAGACGAATTGCCGGTTGTGCGCGCATTGGATGCCTCTAAGGAGTCGATGATCGCCAACATTGACGGAGAAAAGCAGCGGGTGATGTCCGAAACGTTCGAAAATGGCTGGCGGCTTTTAACCATCGTTCCGGAGAGCCATATCAGCCGGTACACCCTGGTCATATCGGCAATCGGTGCAGCGAGCGTCGCTGCAGCCTTGTTAATCGCCGGCTTTTGGCTGCGGAGAATTGTGGTGCGGGTGACCGTTCCGATCACCAGGCTGGTAACTACCATCCAACGCCTGGAGGTTAGCGGGTTTAAAGATACGCTTCCACAGCAGAAATCCGGCATCTATGAGGTTGATGAGCTCAGCCAGACGTTCGGCTCCATGCTGGTGACGCTGCATGGCCTGATTGAGAAATCCTTTGAGGAGGAGCTGGAACGGCGTGAGCTGCAGCTTGAGCTGCTGCATGCCCAGATCAATCCTCATTTTATCTACAACACATTGGATTTAATCAATTGCCGGGCTATTATGGCGGGTGATATGGAATCCAGCAAAATTGTCCGTTCGCTTGCTAATGTCTTTCGCTTCAGCCTTAACCGTGGGCAGACCCTGATCTCCCTGGAAGAAGAGATCAAACAGGTTGAAGCCTATCTGCACATTCAAAAAATGATGATGGATCATTTGCAGGTGATCATTCAAGTGCCGGTTGGGCTGCTGCAGGCGAGAATGGTCCACCTTACCTTGCAACCGCTTGCGGAGAATGCCATCGTTCATGGGTTTACCGACCGGCAGAGCGACTGCAGGATCACGATTACGGCCCGGCTTGAGGGCAGGCTGCTTCTGCTGCGCGTTGAGGACAACGGGACTGGCTGTGATGTGGAACGGATGAACGAGGCGCTTCAGGAGAAACCGGCCAGTGAACCGGGGATCAAGCTCCTCGAGCCGGGGAACGGATACGGTATGATGAATGTTCACCGCAGAATCCAGCTGCATTGCGGCAAAGCCTACGGCTTACGCTATTTGCCGGCTGCGAAGGGTACATGCGTTGAGGCTGTACTGCCTTTCTACTCAGATTCGATTCTGCCAGAAATGGAGGCTGTGCCCTATGTATAAGCTGCTGATAGCTGAGGATGTCAAAATGGTCCGCGATACGCTGAAGTACGCCATTGACTGGGACTCCTTGGACATCACTGTTCTGGGGGCCGTTGAGAACGGGGAGGAGGTGCTGGCGTGGCTGGAGCGGGAGGTACCGGATCTGATTTTAACGGATATTGGCATGCCCGTAATGAACGGCTTGCAGCTGATTGAAGCTGTAATGGCGAGCCATCCCGACATTCGCTGCATCATCCTGTCCGGGCTGAGTGAATTCGAGCATGCCCGCCAGGCGATCAAGCTGCATGTGCTTGACTATATACTCAAGCCTATCGATCCTGAAGAGATTGAGCGTGTGCTGGCCCATGCCGTGGGTGAGCTTAAGCTGCAGAGGGAGAAACAGCGTGGAATCTCCATGGCGGAGCAGGCCGTAAAAGAAAAGCTTCCGCATCTGGCAGATGTGTTTCCGGACGCAGGGTGGCCGGAAAACATCAAGAAGCGAAAGCTGGTTGAACAGGCGATCGGTTATATAAAGGAACAATTCACACGCCGGGATCTGTCCCTGGCGGAGGTGGCCGGGTCTGTCGGACTCAGCGACAAATATCTGAATCTGCTGGTTAAAGAGGTGACCGGGAATACCATCAACCAAATGATCATTTCCTTGCGGATGGAGGAGGCAGCCCGGCTGCTTAAGGACCCGTTGATCAAAATTTATGAAATCTGCGATCAGATCGGTTACGCGGACCAGGATCATTTCCGCGAGAGCTTCAAGAAGCAGTTCGGGCTGACGCCGACCAAATACCGAAATCTGTTCCTTTGATTACGCAAAAAGAGCGCACGCAAAGAAACCGCCCCTAGTTACTTCAAGGGGCGGCTTCTATATTATATTCAGGGCAGAATTACTACAAAAGCATTACACCTGATTCGGAATCTCTACCGCAGGATCGGTATCGGCTTCGTAATCCACACCTTCGGTTTGGAAGCCGAACAGGTGGAAGAAGTCTTCACGGTAGCCTTCCAGATCGGTAAGCTCAGGAACATTGCCGGTTTCGAGCTCGTTCCAGCGCCGTATAACTTCGATCTGCACATCCTCGCGCATTTCCCAGTCGTCGATACGGATCAGGTGGCTGCCGTCCGCAGACGCTTCACCGCCGTTATACAGATGATCCGTGAACAAACGGTACATTTGCTGGATGCAGTTTTCGTGCAGTTCCTTTTCCTTCATCACTTTATACAGAGTGGAAATGTACAGTGGAACTACCGGAATCGCGGAGCTCGACTGTGTAACAAGGGCTTTGTTGACTGAGACAAAAGCGCGTCCGCCCTTTGCACTCAGCTTCTCATGGAGCGCGATGGCGGTCTGCTCCAGATCATTTTTGGCCAGGCCAATCGTTCCATCCCGGTAGATCGGATGGGTGATTTTCGGTCCAACATAGGAGTAGGCTACGGTGGTTGCCCCGTCGGCCAGCACACCGGCCTCCTGCAGCTGGTCAATCCACATTGCCCAGTCTTCCCCGCCCATAACGGCGATCGTCTGGCGGACTTCATCCTCTGTTGCCGGCTCAATAGTGACCGTGGATACCTCTCCGGTATGGAAGTTCATTGTCTTATTCGTGTAGGCGGCGCCAACCGGCTTAATCACGGAGGAGAAGGTTTCTCCTGTTACGGGATGTGTGCGGCGCGGGGATGCGACGCTGTAGACCACAAGGTCAACGGTGCCGTATTCGGCTTTGATCAGGTCAATCGTTTTGGTCTTGATGGCATCGGAGAAAGCATCTCCAACAATGCTGTGAGATTTGAGGCCCTGCTGTGCAGCAGCCTTCTCGAATGCGGCCGAGTTGTACCAGCCTGCCGAAGCCGTCCGCGTACCTTCAGCGGCTTTGTCGAAGAAGACACCGATGGTATTGGCTCCTGCGCCGAAAGCGGCAGCAATCCGTGAAGCCAGCCCGTATCCGGTGGAAGCGCCGATAACAAGCACGTTCACTGGGCCGCTGAGCTTCTTTTGAGCTTTTACAAAATCAATTTGTTCCTGTATTTGTTTGGCGCACCCTTCCGGATGGGCGGTTGTGCAGATGAAGCCGCGTGTTTTTGGCTGAATGATCATCAAGGATTACCCCTTTATTTTAGTTTTTAACATTTTCGCTAATATAGAGTATAGCAAATGATGGCTTAGAAAGATAAGTATGAATGTATTTTTTATATTTTGAGGGCCAAGCACCGGCACGGGCTAGAGCATATGCAGTTAATTGAAACTTTTTCCAGACCTCTGCGTCAGTTACAGTACTTGCTGTGCTGTGCATATCATTCTGAGCGGATGATGAAGGGAGAAGTGTAACGATATGGTGAAAAGAATACCCGTGCTCCTGCTAGCTATCCTTCTGCTGTCAGGCTGCAGCCAAGGAGGGACTGTGATGAGCTATTCCGAAAGGCAAGCCGCTGCGTCCAAGCTGGATTTCCGGCTGGCGCAGCAGAGCAACCTGCTCGGGCTGAAGCTGTTCAGCCAATTGAGAGACAAGAGCGGAGGTAACCTGACGATTTCGCCCTACAGCATCGCCACCGCCCTGGCACTTGCTTATAATGGCAGCGCCGGGGAGACGGCGGAAGAATTGGGACAGCTGCTCGGCTATGCACCGGGAGAGCTCCAGAAACTGAACGCAAGCCATCAGGCACTGCTGCCGGTGATGCAGGATGCCGGGCCGGGGATTGAGCTGAAGCTGGCCAATTCCGTCTGGGGCACCTCCCGATTACCGCTGCGCGAAGATTACCTTAAGACCGGCAAAGCTTATTATAAGGCGGAGATCCGCACGATAGATCTTGCCGCACCGCGTTCAGTCACCGAAATTAACGGATGGGTATCCAAGCATACGGAGCATACGATTAAGGAGATGCTGGATCAGCCTCCAGGTCCCGATGCTGTGGCTGTACTTGTGAACGCGCTGTATTTCAAGGGCGGCTGGAAGGATGCTTTTCCTGAAGAAAATACCCGGCAGGCAGAATTTCATCTCCCGGCGGATGAGACGGTACAAGTGCCGATGATGAGTCGAACCGGGTATTTTCCGTACGCGGCGCATGAAGACTGGCAAGCCATACGTATCCCCTATGGAGATGAGCAGATGGATATGCTGGTTATTCTGCCAAGTGAGCGCTCTTCATTGGAGGATCTGGAAGCCAGGCTTGCGGGAGGGAGTTTTCCTGCTGAAGAGGATTTTGAGAACCGGCAGGGGACGGTAGGATTGCCGCGGTTTACCGCCAACTATGGAACGGATTTGAAGGACGCAGTACAAGCGCTGGGCGTGAAACAGGCTTTTGATCCGGCGAAAGGCGATTTCTCCAAGCTGGCCGATACTCCCGATCCCATCTATATCAGCAGGATCATTCATAAAACCTATGTCGATGTGAACGAAAAAGGGACCGAAGCGTCAGCCTCCACGCTTGTAGAAATGCTTGCAGGTGCTGCTCCTTCTGTGAAACTCCCCTTTCAAATGACAGTGGACCGGCCTTTTCTTTTTGTGATCGAAGACCGGCAGACAGGAGTCTGGTTGTTCCTCGGTGCGATTGAAAATCCGTTGTTGACTCATTAAAAACCGGGTCAATTCGTCAAATTTTCGGGGCTAAGCGCATAATTGATCCCTTTGCAGGTCACAATAGGAAAAAAGCAGAATGAAGGGATCAACGTGAATGCTTTTCGCTTGAAGAAACAATTGTGGCGGCGTTGGAGACGTTGGAAAAGAGCCCCCTGGGTGGGAGCGGCCTGTATAGCCTTGACGCTGCTTGCCTGGCGCGGTATGCAGGTCCCGGAGGAGCTCAGCGGCTTACTGAGTGATACGGCATGGAATGTGCCTGACCAACTGAGCGGGCTGCAGGAACAGGCCTCATCCGGTGATCCGGGTCGAAGCGTGCCGGCTGCAGCGGCTGCGTACAGCCAGGCTGAAGAAGAAGGGACTGAAGGGGCTTCAGCTCTGGATCGTAAGCAGCTGCTGGAGACCCTTAGTCAGGAACCGGTCAGCCGGACGGTTCACTTGAAGACAACCTATATTTCCGGGGAGGAGATCGTAACCCTTCCCGGGGACAAGCCCCTCGTCCAGCTCAAACAGGTCATCGCTGCACATCCGGGCTGGAACGGCTGGATCAGCGCAGACGGGGATCTCTGGCTGGAGCGTATGGTTAACGACTTATCGCCGCTGATTAAGAAGGACGCCTTTTTCGGTGTGGACGAGCAGGGCAATCTGACCTTGTTCAAAGGTCCGCCGGCGCAGGAGAAGGTGCTGAAAACCTTTTTTCAAATGGACATGGGCTCGATGAAGTCTTCGCTGCCGGATGAAATCTTAGAGCAGCTCCATGAAGGCATCCGCGTGCAAGATGTAGAAGAGTACAACAGCGTGCTGTCCACCTTCAGCGATTATGCGCGGGACTCGTCGGAACAGGTGATGCAAAGCGAAGAATAGCAATTTGGAATAGAGGCTGCCCCTTGAGCTGCTGTTATAGCCGGGGCGGCCTTTTTTGTGCTGTAGGGCGTGTGTCGGACACTCACTTTTATTGCGCTTGCAGAGGCCGGCCGGGAGGGGGAGCCGTGTTCTGAGACAGCAGTAATGAACGAGCAGGCCAGCTGTTGTGCTGTTCCGGACTCCAACCTCTGTCCGCAAGCCGGTGTTGAACCCGGAGATTCACCTTCTTTTCCCGGGCGGCAGCAAACTTTTATTCTCCCGGAAGAAGGTTTTTTGCTATAATGGTTAGAAGGAATACATATGTTCGCTTCACGGCAACGAAATGGATGAAACAGTAGGAATATGCTGCCTGCTTAAGAGGAGAGATTGGATTTGCGCATCCTGGGAATTGACCCGGGGCTGGCGATTGTCGGCTTCGGCTTCGTGGATAAGGTAGGAAACAAATTAACGCCGGTTCAGTACGGGTGCATCCAGACGGAGGCGCACACGCCGGAGGAGGAACGTCTGCTGCATGTCTACGAGGGTATGGTGCAGCTCATTGATAAATACCAGCCTGATGCGGTCGCGGTGGAGAAGCTGTTTTTCAGCCGCAATGTAACCACTGCACTGCCGGTGGCACAAGCAAGAGGTGTGCTGATCCTGGCTGCTGTCCAGCGCGGGCTTCCCGTCGCGGAGTATACTCCGATGATGGTGAAGCAGGCTGTGGTGGGCTATGGCAAGGCCGAGAAGAAGCAGGTGCAGGAGATGGTCAAGCTGCTGCTGAAGCTGGCGGCTGTGCCGAAGCCCGATGATGTGGCGGATGCGCTGGCGGTGGCGGTATGCCACGCCCATTCGGTGAGTCTTAATTCCAAATTAAATGAGGTATTGCGAAAATGATAGATTACTTAAGAGGTCCGGTTGTGCATTTGGAGCCGGAATATGTGGTGGTGGATGTCCAGGGCATAGGGTACCGGGTATTCTGCCCGAACCCGTATGCTTTTGCCAAGCTGGAGGGGCCGGTGACGATCTACATCCATTACCAGACACGCGAGGATGCTACCCTGCTCTTCGGGTTCCCGACAAGAGAAGAGCAGAAGCTGTTCCGCAAGCTGATTGAAGTATCCGGGATCGGCCCGCGCGTAGCTCTGGGGATTCTGACCGGCGGAACACCGGATCAGCTGATCTCGGCGATTTACCAGGAGAATATCACCTTCCTGACCAAGCTGCCGGGGATCGGCAAGAAGACGGCCCAGCGGATGATTCTGGATCTTCGGGACAAGCTGGACGGCCTGAGCGCGGTATCCATGCAGACCGGATTATTCGCTGTAGCGGCTGAAGCCCAGGCTGCGGCGGAGGCCCTGCCTTGGGAGGAAGCCCGCGACGGGCTGAGGGCGCTTGGTTATACCGAAGCCGAACTGGACCGGGTATGGCTGACCATGAAGAAGGAAGGTGCCGATTCAGGGCCGGTTGATGTGCTGATGAAGAAGGCGTTGGGGCTGCTGTATACAGCCAAATAGGCTGCTTGACAGAACGGAGTGATGGATAATGGATGACCGGATTATATCGGCAAACCTGATGATGGACGAGCAGGCTGTAGAATTAAGCCTGCGCCCCCGCTATCTGGGAGAGTATATCGGACAGAACCAGGTCAAAGAGAATCTGAAAATATATATAGAAGCTGCCAAAATGCGCAGTGAAGCGCTGGACCATGTGCTGCTGTACGGGCCTCCCGGTCTCGGCAAAACGACACTCGCGAATATTATCGCCAATGAGCTTGGTGTGAACCTCAGGACAACATCCGGGCCTGCCATTGAGCGGCCCGGCGATCTGGCCGCGCTGCTGACCAATCTCCAGCAGGGCGATGTGCTGTTCATTGACGAGATTCACCGGCTGCACCGGACGGTGGAAGAGGTGATGTATCCGGCGATGGAGGATTTCGCGCTGGATATTATGATCGGCAAGGGGCCGAGCGCCCGCTCGGTGCGCCTGGACCTGCCGCCCTTTACGCTAATCGGCGCCACTACCCGAGCCGGGCTGTTGTCTGCGCCGCTGCGCGACCGCTTCGGAGTGGTCAGCCGGCTGGAGTATTATACGATCGACGAGCTGAGCTTCATCGTGTCCCGCAATGCCGAACTGCTCGGCATTGAGATTCTGGGCGATGCTGCCGAAGAGATCGCCCTGCGGTCCCGGGGGACTCCGCGGATTGCCAACCGCCTGCTGAAGCGGGTTCGCGATTTCGCACAGGTGCGCGGCGACGGAATCATTACGCCGGAGATTGCCGGAGAATCGCTGAAGATGCTGCAGGTGGACCCGCGCGGGCTGGACAGCATCGACCACAAGATGCTTCATTCCATGATCAGTTCCTTCCGCGGCGGACCTGTCGGACTGGATACCATAGCTGCGACAATCGGAGAAGAGAGCCAGACCATTGAGGATGTATATGAGCCTTATTTGCTGCAGATTGGATTTCTGCAGCGGACGCCCCGGGGGAGAGTTGTGACTCCTGCCGCTTATCAGCATCTGGGCCTTCCGCTTCCTCCGCAGCCGCAATAAATCTTTTTTTGCTATCATCTCTATTAAATAGGAGGCATCAAGATGAATCTTGCCAGGTGGAAAAAGACAGGAATGAGCCTGCTTGCAGGCGCCCTGATGGCAGGCGGCCTGCTGCTTCCTGCCGCCGACAGCCATGCCGATCCGAACGCAACCATCCGGGTTGCGCTGTTTGCCGATATTGGCAGCAAATATAAATCTACCGTCCCTTTCGTGACGCTGAGTTCGACGACGGGCTTCAGCCTGATGTCCGGCAGTGCCCAGCTGCTGCCCATTCCGGCAAATAACAAAATCCGCGTCAGCCTCGACGGATACAAGGTTAAGGTGATGGACAGCCCTACATGGCAGGCGGCCGCAGAAGCCGCCAAAAAGCTTCAATCGACCTCCGATAAGCCGATGCTGTTTGTAGCTTCGCGGAATGGCGCGACGGTCTATCAGCTGTACACGGGTCCTTACACCAGCGAAAGTGCGGCGAAGGAAGGGCTGAACCGGGTAAGCAAAGCAGGCTTGACCCTTGCCGAGGGACAGGCTCCGGCCCTGGTTGGAAGCAAACATCTGTCCGCAGGCTCCTTTGCTACCCAGGAGGAAGCGGATGCTGTGGCCGGCACGATTACAGCGGCTGGTTTTGATGCCTGGAAGACGCTGGTAAGCGGATCAGACGGCAGCGCTCAAGTGGAAGTATGGGTCGGCGAAGCGGCAAACGACAGCGATCTTGCCGCGCTGCGGACTGCAGTTACGGCTGCGCTTCCGCAGCTTGCCGTATCCGCCGGAGCGGCTGCGACACCGGGGATGATGATCCGTACAGATGCGGGACTGGACTGGAGCAGCGAGAGCCAGGCGTTTCATTACCAGGTGTCTGGTACAGGAGCCAAATTCATAGTCTCCGGCAATTCCGCCGGGATTCAACTAGCTGAACGTTCCAAGCGCGTTTACCGCGGCAATCTGGAGCTCAGCGCACTCTCAGGATCACTGGCTGTCATTAACGAAGTTCCGCTGGAGCAGTACTTATATGCGGTTGTCGGCGGAGAGGTTTCTTCAGGCTGGCCCGAAGAAGCGCTTAAGGCCCAGGCTGTAGCGGCGCGGAGCTATGCGCTGTCGCAGGGCAACCGTTTTGATGTGGCGAATGTGGTGGATACCACACTCAGCCAGGTGTACTACGGTATTGGAGCTGAAGCACCTACAATTACAAAAGCAGTAGATGCTACCGCCGGCGAGGTGCTGATGAGCGGCGGCAAGATCGTGGAGGCAGTGTTCTCCTCCAACAGCGGCGGTGTGACCGCCGACCCTTCGGAGGTATGGGGCAACGGCGGTGCCACCTTTGTCAGTGTTGCCAGTGCTGAAGACTCCGCTGCAGCGGCATCGAAGAAATGGTATTACTTGCTGCTGGACAGCGGCGTCTCGGGTTATGCCCGGGAGGACAATATCCAATTGACCGGCGGCAAAACTGCGGCTGGCCTGGCTATAGCTACTGCGAGCACCAAAGATGTGAACATCCGCCCGCTGCCTGTCGTTGAGAGCAGTGCAAGTCCGCTTGGCAAGCTGAACCCCGGCGAAAATGCCGTAGTTCTGGATCAGTTCTATGAGAACGGAAGCTACAGCTGGGTTAAAGGGCCTTACACTTCAGCGGAGCTGCTCAAAAGCCTGTCAGGCAAGGTCAGCAATTCATTGCCCTCTTCCATCAGCAGTCTGCAGGTTTCGCAGCGCGGGCCTTCGGGCAGAGTCACGCAAGTAAAAGCCAACGGGGAGATTCTGCAGGTGAAATATCCCGATCTGTTCCGTTCGGCGTTCGGCGGATTACCGAGTACTTTGTTTGATATTGTACCTGCCGGCAGTTATACTGTATTAGGCGCTAACGGCTCTACGGCAGCGGTTAACAGCTCCCAGAGCGCTGGAATACTCTCTGCTTCCGGCAAAGGGACAGCGGGCGGCAGCGGTACCGTAGTTATGGGTGCAGATGCTTCGTCCAGAGTAGTCACGGCCAGCTCCGGATTCTATTTTATAGGCTGGGGCAACGGCCACGGGCTTGGCATGTCCCAATGGGGCGTGAAGGGCATGGCCGACAAAGGGTATGATTACAAGCGAATATTGCAACACTACTTTAATAACGTTACTATAAATAAGGAATGAAGACTGACCATGAATGTAGATGATTATGACTTCCATTTGCCGGAGGAGCTCATCGCCCAGACTCCGCTGTCCGACCGCAGTGCATCGCGGCTGCTGCTCGTGAACAAGGAGAATGGCCAACTGGAGCACCGGCATTTTACGGATATACTGGAGCAATTTCGGCCTGGTGATACGCTGGTTCTGAATGATACACGGGTGATTCCCGCCCGGCTCTTCGGCGTCAAGGAAGACACCGGTGCGAAAGCGGAGGTCCTGCTGCTGAAGAGTCTGGGCGAAGACCGCTGGGAAGCGCTGGTGAAGCCCGGCAAGAAGCTGAAGACCGGAGCTGTGATTATCTTCAGCGAGGAGCTCAAGGCAGTGATTGAAGACGAGGCTGACATGGGCGGGCGGACGCTCCGCTTCATCTATACAGGAATATTCCAGGAAATTCTGGACAGATTGGGAAGCATGCCGCTTCCGCCGTATATCAAGGAGACGCTGGATGACCGCGAGCGTTACCAGACGGTGTATGCCAAGCATGAAGGCTCGGCGGCCGCGCCGACCGCAGGCCTGCATTTCACCCGGGAGCTGCTGGAGCAGATCAAGGCAAAAGGTGTAACGATTGCCTATATTACGCTTCATGTCGGACTAGGCACCTTCCGTCCTATGTCAGTAGAGAAGGTGGAAGAGCATGTGATGCATGCCGAGTATTTCGTCTTGTCCCAGGAGACAGCGGATATGCTCAATGCTGCCAGAGCCCGGGGCGGACGGATCATAGCCGTGGGCACAACGTCCTGCCGGACACTGGAAACGGCCGGCAGACAGGCCGGAGGCGGTCCGATTCAAGAATGCAGCGGCTGGACGGATATTTTTATTTACCCGGGCTATACATTTACCGTTGTAAACGCACTGATTACCAATTTTCATCTGCCCAAGTCTACACTGGTGATGCTGGTGAGCGCTTTGGCCGGACGGGAGAATATACTTGCCGCCTATGAAGCTGCGATTCAGCAGCGTTACCGCTTTTTCAGCTTCGGCGATGCAATGTTTATCTATTAAGCAAGAGGAAGGGTTAAACCTATGGCAGCAATAACTTATGAACACATCAAGACCTGCAAACAATCCGGTGCGCGGCTCGGCCGGGTGCATACCCCGCATGGTGTAATTGAAACGCCTGCATTTATGCCTGTAGGTACACTCGCCACCGTCAAAACAATGAGTCCTGAAGAATTGAAGCAGATGGATGCGCATATTATTTTGAGCAATACATACCATCTGTTTCTCCGTCCGGGTCATGATATTATCCGCGAAGCCGGCGGCCTGCACAAATTCATGAACTGGGACCGGCCCATCTTAACAGACAGCGGCGGTTTTCAGGTTTTCTCGCTGAGTGACATGCGCAAAATTACCGAAGAAGGCGTGCATTTCCGTTCCCACTTGAATGGGGACAAGAAGTTCCTCTCGCCGGAGGTGGCGATGGAGGTCCAGAATGCGCTGGGCTCGGATATCATGATGGCTTTTGATGAATGCCCGCCGTATCCGGCAGAATATGATTACGTCAAAAAGTCACTGGAACGCACTACACGCTGGGCCGAAAGATGCCTCAAAAGCCATGCCCGTCCTGAAGACCAGGGACTGTTCGCCATCGTTCAGGGAGGCATGTATGAGGATTTGCGGCGCCAGAGTGCGGCTGATTTGACTTCCATGGATTTCCCGGGGTATGCTATTGGAGGGCTCAGCGTCGGAGAGTCCAAGCAGCTTATGTATGAAGTGCTGGATTATACGGTTCCGCTGCTGCCGCAAGGGAAACCGCGTTATTTAATGGGCGTAGGTTCACCGGATGCGCTGCTGGAAGGATCAATCCGTGGAGTGGACATGTTCGACTGTGTTCTGCCTACACGTATTGCCCGCAACGGGACAACGATGACCAGTCAGGGAAGACTTGTAGTCCGCAACGCGCAGTATGCACGCGACTTCGGGCCGCTTGATCCGGAGTGCGGCTGCTATACCTGCCGGAATTATTCCCGTGCTTATTTGCGCCATCTGATCAAAGCCGATGAAACCTTCGGCCTGCGGTTAACGACATACCATAATTTGTACTTCCTGCTGGAATTAATGCGTAAAATGCGTGAAGCCATCAGGGAAGATCGGCTGCTTGATTTTCGCGATGAGTTTTTTGCGCAATATGGATTATATGATAATCTAAAAGGATTTTAGGTAATGGGCAAGTGTTTCATTGTCTTTTGAAAGGGGGGAGAATTATGTTACAGTTTCAATATGCAGCAACAGCAGGGAGCGGCGGAAGCATCCTGGGTCTTGTAGGTCCTTTTGTGCTGATGTTTGTGGTGTTTTACTTCCTGCTCATCCGTCCGCAGCAGAAGAAGACCAAGACTCGCAACGCTATGCTGAAAGCTCTGAAAAAGGGCGATAAGGTAGTGACCATTGGAGGCCTTCACGGGACGATTATGGAAATTTCCGATGACATCGTAGTCCTGCGGGTAAACGATGTGACCAAACTGACCTTTGACCGGGGTTCCATCAGTCATTCGGTTGTGGATGTAGAAGATAAAGAGTAGCTATTTAGTACAGCCTTACATAAAAAGCGCCGTTTCTCACAAGAGAGACAGCGCTTTTTTCGTAGTAATAGGTCAGCCGTAAACTTCGGGTGGCCTATTTTTCTACGAAAAAATAGCGGGTTTTGTGCAATTTCCTGAAGTCCGAACCCGTGGGATAAAGAAATTTTCCGCTTTTGCAAATCCAGTATTTTACATATTTGCAAAAGCAAAAACACAGTAGTATATTGATTAATTGGATAAAAGAGGAATAAATTTAAATGTTCAACAATTATAGTTTAGTTTCCATAAATAAATATACTAAAAATTGAAATATAGTAAAAATATGTTTACAATTTATATCGAAAGATGTAGAATTGGCTTTGCAAGTGAAAGTTATTATAAAGTGTAAAAACATGAAATAACTAATTTATTGATTAAATATTACCATCAGAGGTATGGCTTATGAAATCCATAGTTAATACAAAGGATATTGGTTTGCTGAAAAGATGTTTGATGTATCTCTTTCCTTACAAATTGCGTATAATTACTACTTTTTTTTGTATTGTGTTTTGTCTGATTCTGCAAATTATTGAGCCATTGATATTAGGTAAGGTCATCGCGTTATTGTTCTCTAAGGAATTTGCAAAGCTCAGTGTAATGTTAATCTATCTGTTTATAACAGAACTTTTTGTAACCATTTTAAGTTTCTTTCAATCCTATTTATTTTCCTCATTAAGCGAAAATATTATTTATGACTTGAAAAGAGATATGTTTCAAAAGATCATTGAACTTCCTGTAAAGGCTTATGACCAAATGAAGGTGGGCGAATTTATATCCCGTTTGCAGGGAGACACTGCGACTGTTGCCAGCATCCTCACCAACCAATTGATTAATACTGCAATCGACATTCTTCGGGTGGTCATCATATGTATTGTTGTTTTTCAGATTAGTGTTCCACTATCTTTGGTGATTCTAATTAGCTTTCCGGTTACATTTTTTATTTTCACCTTCTCCGGCAAAAAAATAAGAAGGAGAAGTGAAGAGCTGGCTAAGTTAAATGACAACTATTTCAGTAATCTCCAACAGTCCATAACCGGGATCAGAGAAATAAAGAGTTTGGGCATCAAGAAGATAAAAATTAATCAATTTCTAAATCTGGCCAGCCTGCTTAGAGAAAAAAATATAAATATAAATGTTATAGGTACTGTGGCCCGGTCATTATCACAGTTCACTTCATTTCTCTCACAGCTTAGTGTTATGGCTATAGCAGGGTTTCTAATATATAAAGGACAGCTGAACATTGAATACTTTATTGCATTTACCTCTTACTCCAGCCAGCTCACGGGTTCATTAATGAACATTACCCAAATCAGCAGCAACATCCAGAAAGCGCTGACTTCGCTTGAGAGAATATTCAACCTGCTGGATGAATTTGGATATAAAAGAGAAAAGTTTGGGGACATGGCAATGCAGCACATTGAAGGGGAAATTAAGTTTTGTAATATTTCCTTCGGTTACGGAGACGATTTGCAGGTTGTTGACAACCTGAGCTTTACCATCGCAAAGAATAATACAACTGCAATTGTAGGCAGCAGCGGCGGCGGGAAAACTACAATTTTTAATCTGCTGCTCCATTTTTATGAGGCTGATACAGGAGCCATTCTGATTGATGGAATAGATATTAATCACTTTAATGAAGAAACACTGCGCCAGCATATATCGGTAGTGCACCAAACTCCATATTTATTTAATGCAACATTTGCTGAAAATATGCTCATCGCGAACCAAGCGGCAACTGAGGAAGAAATGATAGCCATTTGCAAACAGATAAAAATTCATGATTACATCATGAGTCTTCCGCATGGATATAAAACAGTCATTGAGGAGAATGGCGCGAATCTGTCAGGCGGCCAAAAACAAAGGATAGCCATCGCTAGAGCGATGTTGAAAAAATCCAAAATTATTTTATTCGATGAAGCAACCTCTTCACTGGATAATGAAACCCAGCAACTGGTCAAGGAATTAATAAGCTCCATTTCTCATGACCATACCGTTGTCGTGATTGCCCACAGGCTGTCAAGCATTATTGATTCAGATGAAATTCTGGTTATTGATGCCGGCAAACTGGTAGGCCAAGGAAGCCATAGAAATCTCTTGAATAACAATTTTACATATAAAAAGTTATATGAAAGCGAACTGGAATGCAGAGAACTGATTAGTTGATATACTTTTCGGAGTGCCTGTCACTCTGGAATTTATATAATCTATTACATACGAAGGGAGGCGAAATGAATGAGAAAATTAAATAAAAAGAATTTTTCGCAAATGCATACTGTTGAGGCTTATGCTGATTGTCATCTTTCTTGTGCATGTTATTGCGCCACTTGCAGCTGCTGGGGTCCTGATTTCTTGCATGTTAGCAATACTAGCGCTGATAGCGGATCGCAAAACTACACTCCGACTGCAACCGCTCAAGTGAGAGGTTAACCGAAAATGCTAGGGTTCTAAAGACAAAGCTACCTGTCAGCAGAGCCCTAGTCTTTTTATTCCTTAAGCAGAAGCATGACTACGAAACGGTAAAGGAGACAGTCCATTGTTGACCAAAGAAAATCCGTTGATCTATTCGTTCGAAAATATGGATAAGTATTATTTTTTTGATGTGAATAAAAATAAAATTATCAATGTCGATGAGGAAACTTATCAAATTATCAACGATCCTGACGCGGTACGTTCAAGCCAGCATCCGGTTATCCAAAAATTAAAGGATCAAGGCTATCTGTCAAACAACCGCGTAGAAGAAATAAAGCATAGCAATGGAAAAATGCTTGATGAGCTTTTAGGCTATAATTTAAAAAAAATCATTCTTCAAGTCACCCAAAATTGTAATTTCAGATGCAATTATTGTGTGTATTCCGGGTCTTATGTAAATCGGGTACATAGCAATAAACGGATGGATTTTGCCACTGCCCAAAAAGGAATAGATTTTCTGATCGAGCATTCTAAGGATGCCAAGGACATCGATATCAGTTTTTATGGCGGCGAGCCGCTGCTGGAGATGAACCTGATTATTCAATGCATGGACTACGCGATAAAAGCGGCAGAAGGGAAAAACGTTTCTTTTAGTCTGACCACAAACGGCAGCCTGCTCAATGAAACTAATGTGAAGAGATTGCTGGGCTACAATTTGAGAATTACCGTCAGTATGGATGGGCCTCAAGAAATTCATGATAAGCACCGTACGTTTGCCTCAACCGGTTGCGGAACCTTCAATGCTGTATATGATAACATCAAAAGAATTGTGGAAAAGTACCCGGACATCAAAAAAAATCTCTCCTTTTCTATGGTTATGGACCCAACAGCACAATTTAATTGTCTGGATGATTTCATCGCCAGTGAAGAAGAATTTTTCAATGAATCAGCGGTGATCGGAAGTTTTGTATCTAATAATTACCGGAATGACCGCGTTCAATTCAGCGAAAATTTTGTAGGGGAATGGGAATACAGCAAATTTAAATATTTGTTGTTTGTATTGGGCAAGGTTTCCAAAGCGAACAATTCACAATTAATCAGAGCCGCCTACCGGGAGCATTTTGAGTATATCAGCAACTCGCACCGGAATATTGCCCCATTAGCCAAACAGGATCACCATTCCGGACCTTGCGTACCGGGACAAATCCGGTTGTTTATGAGTACGGATGCCCACTTTTATCCATGTGAGAGGGTTAGTGAGACATCGGATATTATGAGAATCGGCAATATTGAAGAGGGGTTCTTTTTTGACAAAATAGAAAAATTATTGAATGTAGGACAACTTACGGAAGAAAGCTGTAAGGAGTGTTATGCATTCCGGAACTGCAGAGTATGTGCTTCATTGTCCGATGATGGAAATCAACTGAGCAAGGAAGCAAAACAAAAAGCCTGCCGGGATGTCCGCTACAATTTTGATGAAATGCTGAAGGACGTATGTACCCTAAAAGAATGCGGATTGAAAAAAGAAATGGTTCAGAAGATTACAGGATAATGATTTGGAGGGAAGTATGTTGAATAAAGAAAGTGTATTAATTTATCCTTACGACTCCCATTTTACTCCCTTGTTAAGAGACAAAGGTTTTGTTGACCATTATAGCGATATTCAGCTTTCCTCTTTACCGGGATGGGGGTTATGCGGCAAGGATGCCAGCTATGCTGATGGCGGCGGATTCCTTGGCATTACGGTGAGTCAGGAATTTGATCAGATTTTGGGTGGAATTGATACTGTAATCTTTGCTGAAGCCGACAATTCATATACGCTGGAAAAGAACATCTATCCCAAACTCTTGAGTGCAATTGAAGCAGGGAAAAACATTATTACCCTAATTCCATTGAATGAAAAATTAGAAGAAGTACAAGAAAAGTGCGGGAAGAAGGGCAGCTATTTTATAAATTATGGAGACGATCATCTGGGTCATGCAGATTTCTTAAATGATCTGGTGTTTGGACAAAAAGAAATTATAGATTGTACTACCCCGATCCTTGCAGTCGTTGGAATAGCCGAGAACACTCATAAGTTTCAATTGCAATTGGATCTAAAATCCGCCTTTGAAAATATGGGTTATAAAGTGAGTGTGGTTGGTTCCAGATCATATTGTGAATTTTTGGGGTTTCATTCGTTTCCGGGGTTCATGAAAGAATTAATCAGTGAGTCAGATAAAATCTTGTGCTATAACCGGTACATCAAACAGATTGAATCCACTGAGGAGCCTGACTTAATTATCGTAGCCGTACCTGGCGGCTTTATGCGCTATAACAACAAAATCACCAATGGCTTTGGAATTACGGCATATGAAATTTTTCAGGCGGTTGTTCCCGATGCTGTAGTAGTAAGTCTGTTTCACGAGAAGTATACAGCAGAATATTTGGATGGAATTATAAATTCTATCAAATATAAATTCGGCTTGGATATTGATGCCTTGAATATAACCAATAGGCAGATTGATTGGGTCGAAATGACGAACTCTAAGCCAAGTTCTGTAAACACATTAACGCTTAATCAAGATTTTATGCAAAAGAGTATTGAGGAATGCAGTGTTGTATCTTCAGTACCTGTATTTAATATTCTGGATAAAGGAGATACGGCGAAAATTGCCGGTTTAATTGTAGACAAATTATCGGAAGCTGAAATGGCAGTCAATTTCTAGAAGCTTAATTATTAGACATCGCAAACCGCCAGGAAAGGGATGGTACACTTGGGGATTATAAGCCAGGAAATCACTGTTAAAGAAATCGCAGAGTCGCTGGATAAAATATTAAAGAGCAAGCTGCTGATTGATACCGATTTATGGGGGCAAGACAAATATAACCGGAATTTTCTTGAACGGGACGTGAATATGAAAGCAAGGCATCTGCTTAAATTATATATTGAAATTGAAGAAAATTTCGGGATTTCTATTCCGGAAAAAGATATTGTTTCGGGCGGATTCAACACCATATCCAATATTTCTGCAATTATTCTTCGGGAAATGAAAAATAAAACTACTAGGTAGTGGTAGTGGGATGAAAGGGCACAATCCGATAGATGTCTGCCTCATTGATGACGGAGTAAATGAATACCCGTTTCAGATTGGCACTCTAAAATATAATAAAGAAATAAAAGGTAATTTAAAAATTATCGATCGAAAGCATTATGATAAGCATTTAAAAAGCCACGGTACGATTTGTGCAGGAATCATAAAAAAATATGCACCGACCGCCAGACTCTCCAGCGTTAAGATTTTAAATGAAAAAAATAACCGCAAAGGCACAACCAAACAATTGATCACAGCATTATACTGGTGTCTGGCTAACCATATCAAAATCGTCAACCTCAGTTTAGGGTCAACCTACTTTTTGGATTTTGCTGCCATTCGGGATTGTGTAAATGAAGTGGCGGAACAAGGCCTTATTATGGTAGCCGCATCTAATAATAACGGCCTCTTTACTTTGCCGGCCAGTTTAACCAATGTAATTGGAGTCAAAAGTTCTGACGACCTACACTCCAATCCATATGTTTTTGATCCTTATCCTTATGATGGAGTAGATGTGATTACAAGCGGTAAACATTCTATTCCATCAGAACAAGGTGAAGTTTTTGAGACGAACAGTTCCAACAGTTTCGCTGCTCCTTTTATAACCAGCAGAGTTCATGGGATACTCACTGAGAATCCCTTTTTTACTGTGGAAGATATCAAAAAAGAACTTTATACTCGTTCAACTGCAAATGAAAGCAGCTATAACCCTTACTTGATTATTAATACAGATTGTATGATGAAAAAAAAGGAATACAGTATAACTGCCGTAAAAGATGGTGTTCATGAAATAAGAATGCTTTCACCAGGGAACTTGAACGGGAGCGATCCAAAAGTTAGGCTATGGAGCAGTGAATTTTACGGAGCTTATATCCATAAGTTGCTGAAACAAATGAAAACGGTTGATCCTCCTGTTCCTGTAATATTAATTAGAGGTTACTTAAAAAAGGAATTCTCAATTATCCTTAATCATTTTTTCCATAAGGATAAATTTTACTCGGTGATTGTTTCAGATCATTCTCCCGATATCTTTGACGGGTTCGAATATTTATCTGAAGGTATCGGCTGCTCAGAATTTTTCGGATTCATTCACCAAAAATACAAATGTGATGTAATTATTTTTGCAAGTGAAGCCTCTGATTCAGAAGACGTTGAACATTACCAGTTTGATATTACAATTCATCTGTTGGAAAGAAATGCTTCGCATAAAAAACATTTTGTTTATGAATATAAACCACAAGAGGAAATTATGGATGTTTCGGTATATGCAGATCAGAAGTCATTAAGCAAAGACGTTAGAACCACTTATAAATCCATTCAAAAAGTATTAACAAGTTGAAGGAAAAAGGCCGGGAACCCATATATGGGCTCCCGGCCTTTTTCTATAAAGTAATCAGCGTGTATCCGTTGCCCGGCTGGGAATGGCCAGCCGTCCCTCGCTGCTGCGCAGCGTCAGCTTGGCGAGCTGCACGGCAACTGTGGTTGACAGCACGGCCAGCAGGGTGCCGCCAAGCATGTCAGTCAGCCAGTGAATGCCAAGATAGAAGATGCCGAACACTATAATGACTGCGGACACGGTCGTGATCGCTATCCAGCGGCGGTTGCCGGAGCGGAAGGCGAGCAGGGCGGTGGATACAGAGATTGCGGTGTGCAGGCTCGGGAAGCAATTGTCCAGACCTGAGAGAGGCCTGTACTCCTGCTCAAATCTCGGGAAGACATCCAGCATGGTAAACCGGACGCCTGCCGGCACATAGGACCATACTTCATTCACCGGGAAAAAGAGATAAAACGGAATAGCAATGGCATAGTTGAGGATAATCGCATAGCAGGTTGCGTAGAGCATGACGCGGTTCTTATCCAGCAGGTAGACCCCCAGAGAAGCAGCCAGCACGGCTTGAAGCATAAAAATGTAGAAGAATACAATGATTGGCGTCAGCCAGGGAGCAAAAAACAAATGCTGCAGATCCCTGACAAAATGGCCTTCAAGCCCAAAAACGAAAGACGTGTAATCAGAAGTAATATGAAGCTTCCGCTCAATTTGCAGTTCGTATTTATTCACGGCCAGCACACCGAACATTCCTGCTACAAGCAGCAGAAATTTATATGAGTGGATAAGTTCCTTTCCGATCTCCACAAAAGCCAGCAGAGGATTGCGACGGGCACCTAGCCACATCAATACAGCTACAATTACAACGGTGTACAGCACTACATAGTTCATAGATTGGTAAAGCAAAACAATCGAAGCCTCCTTGATCCCGCATGTAAAGTCAGATGAATCCAGTTTACCATATTTTCAGGAGCAGGATTCGATTATATTGAAATTTTAGGATTTATGTAAATTAACCCCGAATATTCCACCGAATGCAGCAATTCCCGCAGCTGCCAGAACCCACAAGCAATCGATGCCGGCAGGAGCACTGTCCAGCGCCAGAAAGCCAATCAGCAGAACAATAATACCGTATAACGCTCCCGTGATCCCCCCGTGATACCAGCCTTTGCCGGGGGCTCTCCGTCCTGCAGTCAATCCGCCGAAGGCAGCGGCAACACCGTGTACGATATAAGTGTACATAGTAAGATCCTGTTCTTCCAGTCCGCTTCCCCAGAGTAAAAGGGAGAGAACCATCGCCCCCAGCAGCATCCACAGAAAAGCGCGGCATAAGCCTGATAACACTGGACTCGATATCCTCCACGAGAATAGACGCCGGATTAAATACATGGTACGACCTCCTAAAAGTTTTTAGTACACAAGGAATGATTACTAACTATTGTATGGGGGGGCTTGCCCCAATAGTACACGAAAGGGGCTTTGAGCCCTTTTTACCATTAATTAATAAGCCGTCTGCCGAATGTTCCCTTGGTTGAGGGGCCAGAATAGGGGTACATTAATTTGCCCGCGGCGGCGGGTGACCACTGGAAGGAGAGCGAAGAGAATATGTTCCAGCATATTTCAGCCCATATCTTTTTGACTGTGCTGATGTATATCTTCATTTTCCTGTGCATGCGGATTATGGGCAAACGGGAAATCGGCAAGCTCTCGGTATTTGATTTGACGATCTCCATCATGATTGCCGAGATTGCCATATTTTCTATAGAAGATATTGAACGGCCGATTTATGATGGATTGGTGCCAATGGCAACATTGGTGCTGATTCAGGTCCTGGTGGCGCAGTTCAGCCTGAAGAGCAGAAAGCTGCGGCTCCTGATCGACGGCAAACCCAGCATTCTGATCTCCAATGGCAAGCTGCATCGCGGGGAAATGCGCAAGCAGCGGTATAATATTGACGATCTGCTGCTCCAGCTCCGCGGACAAAATATCGACAGTCCCGCCGATGTGGAGTTTGCAATCCTGGAAACCAGCGGACAGCTTACAGTTATTGAGAAGAACAAGGGGATATCCTCCAGCAATCAGAGCGGCAACAGCAGTTCAACTGCCGAAGCCAGAGATAAGGCCAAGCCTTCCGGCGGGGACGGCGAAGGTCGCGTTAAGCTTCCAAGCCATAAAATCAGATATGAAGGCCTGCCGATTCCGCTTATCATGGACGGCAAGGTTCAGGATCACAATCTGGAAATGATCGGCAAGACGCGATTCTGGCTGAGGACCCAGATTCGCCAAAAAGGCGTGTCGGACTTCAAGGATGTGTTTCTCTGCTCCATTAACCATAAGGGAGAAATTTATGTAGACCGTCTGGATATGCCTTGAAGCTTCAGCGCCGTTTTTTGATAAAAGGTACCCGGTCCAAATCCCGGATGGAGATTAGGCCCGATAGCAGGCAGATTCCGAAATAGAGCGCCATCCCGCTGCCGGCGGCGAACAGGAACTGGGCCCACTGCGCAGGGGCGATTGGCACAGAGGTATAGATATAAGACATTCCGGCAGCCATGATAATCATCGCAGCAAGTGTCTTGAGCAGATCGGCCAGCCTGATTGACAATGATATCAGCCGGACCAGGCTGTACCCATGAAGCATAGTCACCAGAATACTGTTGATGATAATTGCGATGATCGCCCCGTAGATGCCATACTCGGGCTGTGAGGCAAGCAGAAGGATAAGCACGATTTTGACGACCGCTCCAATCAGTGTGTTGACCAGTGCCCTGCCGGGGCGCTCCATAGCCTGCAAGGCAGCCTGCAAAGGTGCTTGGACATATAAAAACAATGCAAAAGGGGCCATCATCCGCAGCATCGGAGCCGTGTCGGCATTGCCGTACATCAGCGTACAGAGCGGTACGGCAAAAATGTACATAACCGCAGCAAACGGGGCGCCGGTTACCATAGCCAGGCGCAGCGCCTGGTGCATTCTTTTGTGAATCGTGGGCAGATCACGGCGCGCCGAAGCTTCCGACAAGGAAGGCACAAGCGATACCGCAAGCGAAGAGCTGAGCACCCCCGGCAGCAGCAGCAAAGGAATCACCATCCCCTGCAGTGACCCGTACTGTGCGGTAGCGGCTGCCGTGGCAATTCCGGCGAGGGCAAGACTGCGGGCGGTGATAATGGATTCCAGCAGATAAGAGAACGAACCCACCAGCCGTCCGGCAGTGACGGGCACGGAAATTCGGATCAGCCGCTTGAAGATGGAATGGCTTTTGGCAGAAGCGGCTGTTTTTTCCTCGTTTTCCGGCGCAGGGTCCGGTGTGCTTGCTGTAGGAGATAAGTCTGCTTTCTTGTCCCTTTTTACGATATAATAATATTGCCACAAGAGCGCCAGCATGCCGACAATCTCTCCAACCGTTACACCCAGCATGGCTCCTGCCGCCGCATAAGCAACCCCTCTGGGAAGCAGCAGCCAGGAGAACCACAGCATAAAAACAATCCGGATGACCGATTCCAGGACCGAGGACAGCGCCGAAGGAATCATGTTCTGTCTGCCTTGAAAATACCCCCTGTAGATCGCAGAAACGGCAACAATAGCAATCATCGGTGTCATGCTGACAAAGGTGTAATAGACACGGCTGTCTGTCAGAATCACATTGGAGACCCAGGAAGCGCTGAACAATGCGAGCAGCGTGAAAAAAACACCAAGTCCAAGACTAAGGGCCAGTCCGCTGTGCAGAATCCGCCGGGATTCCTCGGGGCGTCCTTCTCCTTCGGCTTCAGCGACCATTTTGGCAATGGCCAGCGGAATTCCGCCGGTGATGATCGTAATCAGCACAATGAAAAACGGATAGCCGAGCTGATACAGGCCTACCCCCTCGGCGCCGATCACACGCGGCAAAATAATTCGCGGAATAAAGCCGAGCATCCGGTTAATGATGCCTGCGGCCAGCAGTATCAAGGTTCCTTGAATAAAGCTCTGTTTCCTCAAAGGGCACTCCTTCTTCCCACAAGTAGTCTCTCTTACATTGATATGCGGATGATAGGCTTTTCCATGACAAGCTTTATCCGTGACAACTTTTCAGCCGGAAGAAGGAAACAAGGGAAGTCTGGTCGAATACCTATTTGTGAACATGCATAAGCGAGCGATCTTTGGAGGTGTCAACACGTGGAATCGGAAGAGTGGAGTTATGAACAGCTTAGTGATGAAATCGAAGCCATGTGCCGCAGCAAAGCGGAGGAATTTCGGCTCCTCGGCTATGAATATGTAACGGGCAAGGATATCTGGGACTGCGTCAGCCGCAATTATGACAAGGAAGGCAGACCCGCCCTGCATAAGCTGGTGAATGATATCTATTCACTCAAGGCTAATAGTTATATGAACTATTTGACTATTGCCGCTTATCGCGGTTTGAACGTATAAAAAGGAACGATTTACTTTTGCAAACAGGTTCAGGAAGCGTTAAAGTAAGAGAAGAGCATTCAGCATTTCCTATGATAAACGGATGGCATGCCGCTTGAGCAGAGCCGGCCGTTTCTTTGTGTGAGAACCGTAACGTCATTTCTGCCTGAATTGACGGTGATTTCGCACGTAGCTATAATAGGAATATTGAGTAATGAAAGGGGAACTAGCAAGAGCATGAAGAGAATGTTGAGCTTTATTATTACCGTGCTCGTATTAACCGGGGTTATGGTATTTACAACTCCCGGGCTGCTGGACAAGGTCCGTCTGGGGCTTGACCTGAAGGGCGGCTTCGAGATTCTGTATCACGCCGAGCCCATGGAGGCGGGAGCAGAGTTATCCCGTGCTTCGCTGCAGAAGACTGCAGAGAGCCTGGAAAAACGGGCGAACGCACTCGGAACAAGCGAGCCTGAGGTTACTACAGAAGGAACGGACCGCATCCGTCTGAAGATCGCGGGCGTTACCGATGAGGCCGAAGTCCGCAAGAAGATGAAAGAACCCGCAGTTTTGACCTTCCGCAGCGCTGCTCCGGGGGATCCGCAAGGCACCTTCAGCAAGATTGAGCTTGTAGGGAGTGACTTTGTTGAGGGAGCGGCGGAGGTTCAACGCAACAATCTGAATCAGCCTGAGATCAGCATCAAGATCAAAGACAAAGACAAATTTGCGGAAATTACCAAGCGTTTGCTTGGTAAAGAAATGGCTATCTATCTCGATGATCAGCTGTTAGGTAATCCGCCAGTCGTTAGAGCGGTATTAACAGACGGCACTGCTTCAATCTCCGGTAATTATACTATTGATGGAGCACGCGAACTGGCTGATACCATTAACCTTGGTGCTTTGCCGCTGAAGCTGACGGAGAAATATTCCCAAAGCGTTGGCGCAACCCTCGGTAAACAGTCTCTTGACCAGACCATCAAAGCCGGACTTGTAGGCTCTATAATTATTCTGATATTCATGATCGGCATGTACCGGTTGCCGGGTCTTCTGGCCAGCTTCGCGCTGATCCTTCATACCTGGCTGCTGATTGCGGTATTCGTCGTTGCCGACTTTACCTTGACTCTCCCCGGTATCGCCGCATTTATTCTCGGTATAGGGATGGCGGTCGATGCCAATATCATTACCAATGAACGGATAAGGGAAGAAATGCGCAACGGCAAGAGTATTTTGTCTTCTGTCAAGGCAGGGAACAAAACCTCTTTCCGCACAGTTATGGACGCGAACGTAACCACTATTATCGTTGCGGCCGTAATGTTCGCTTTTGGTACGGGTGCGGTTAAGGGCTTTGCCCTGATCCTGATCGTGGAAATTGTGCTTAGTATCGTGACGAACCTTTATTTTGCCCATTGGCTGCTTACCGTGCTGGTCAAAGCCGGCGCTCTGAAAAAGCCGAAGCAATTTGGGGTAAAGGAGAGTGACATCCGTGCGCTTTAAGAAAGAGCTTGATTTCGTACATCTGAGCAGATTTTTCTATATTTTCTCCATTGCAATTACGTTAGCCGGTCTGATCTTTCTGGCAACCATGGGTCTGAATTACAGCGTTGATTTCAAAGCAGGCTCCAATGTGGACGTGGCGCTGTCGAAGAACATCACGCTGGAGCAGCTTAAGCCGGCTCTGAAGGAACTGGGCATCTCCCATGAGCCGGACATTACCTTAGGTGAGAACCGGGTGAACATCCGTTATGATGAAGTGCTTGACAGTAATCAGGACGAGGCTTTGAAAGCTGCGGTAACCAAGCTGGATGACAAAGCTTCCTTCGAGATCAACACCGTCGATACGGAAATGGCCAAAGAGCTGGCGCGCAATGCCATCTATTCGGTTCTAATCTCTTGTCTCGGGATTATCATTTATGTAAGTATCCGTTTTGAATGGCGGTTTGCCTTGGCTGCGATCGTGGCGCTTGTGCATGATGCTTTTATCGTCGTAGCTGTCTTTTCGATCTTCCGCCTGGAGGTTGACCTGACCTTCATTGTCGCGGTGCTGACGATCATCGGTTATTCGATCAACGATACGATTGTTATCTTTGACCGGATTCGAGAGAATCTGCGTTTTGGCAAGCAGAAGACCTATGAGGATCTTAAGGTGCTGGTTAATAAAAGTGTGGCCCAGACGCTTATGCGCTCTCTGTACACAGCCTTTACGGTATTTATTGCCGCGTTCTTCCTGCTTGTTATGGGTGGAGAATCGATCAAAATGTTCTCGCTTGCTATGGTTATCGGTTTGCTCTTCGGAGCCTACTCATCGATCTTTATCGCAAGTCCGCTCTGGCTGCTGCTGAAGAAACGCCAGAAGCAGCCCGTGAAGAGCAATCCGGCGAAAGCCTAAAGCCGTCACACCCGAAAAGCCGCGTCAAAGACGACGCGGCTTTTCGAAATCTTTGGAGTGGGATGTCAGGGCGGAGCGGTCATCATGAGATACTTGCTAGTGGTAAGGAGGGCCTCGTAATGAATGACAAACAATCACCGCAAAGTGATAAAATGGTCTGGACGGGGGTTGCCAGTGATCTTGCGCTGGCTGCAGCCAAAGGAACCATGGGTTATCTTTCAGGCAGTAAGGCATTAATGGGCGATGCGTTATATTCAGGATCGGATGCAGCTGCCAAGCTGGCAGAGATTCTTCCGTTTCCGTGGCGCAGGGAACCAGAGAAGAAGAACAGGATAGCACCACGCAATCCCCAGAATAATAAAGGACCGATTATTGCCATACTTTTTTCCGTGCTGATTTTGATGGGGGGATTGCAAATTGCCTTCTCGGCGATTCGGGATCTGACCAGAGGACATCTGTCCGCACCAGGGCAGACAGCACTTATCACCGTTCTCATCTCTATTGTTGTGAAAGAGGCAGTTTTTCAGTACCAGTACCGTTATTTCAAAAAATTGGGCGATGGCAGTCATGCCGCATATGCAGATAACCACCGCTTCAGTCTATATACTTCTATCACTGTATTTATCGGGATATCACTGGCCATGGCCGGAGGGGCGTTCAACCTGCATCCGCTGCTGTACATGGACCCCATCGCAGCCCTGTTGACCGGATGTCTTATTATCCGCAAAGGCTATTCGCTTATAGCAACTTCTGTGTATGGCAAGAAGCTTCAGGAGCTTCCTTCCGAGGAGGCTGCAGGTTTCATTGAAACGGTACAGCGCGTACATGGTGTAATCCGTGTGGAATATCTGCAGGCTCTGGAGCAAGGGCGTTATGTAAATCTGCAGGTCAAAATCAGTGTGAATCCGCGCATCACAGTTATGGAGGCCCAGGACATTTCGGAATGTGCCAGAAAGCTCCTGCAGCACCGTTTTGTCCATGTGGGCGAGGTTCATATGGATGTTGTGCCGTATGATCCGGGTTATCCTTACAAAAGCAACCATGAGCTTGTAGATAATGAAATCCCTACGCTGCTTCAGTAGCCCGCTAAGGGAGAAAAAGGTGAAATCAATTGCTCCATTCAAAATCAAGATGGCAATCTCCGGAAGCCGATCCTGAAGTAGTCCGGAATTTGGCCCAGAGCCTTTCGGTTTCTCCACTCTTGTCGTCGCTGCTTGTCAAGAGAGGCATGGACACGCCTGACAAGGCGCTTCTGTTCATGGAGGGCGGGGAAGGCGAAGGGCATGACCCCTTCCTGCTTAAAGGGATGGCGGAAGCGGTTCCCCGAATCAGAAAGGCGCTGCAGGATGAAGAACATATTCTGGTATATGGCGATTATGATGCGGACGGAGTGTCCAGTACTGCGCTGATGATCTATTTGCTGCGCTACCTGGGCGCTTCTTTTGATATTTATATTCCACACCGAGCAAATGAAGGCTACGGGCTGCATAATCATGCTCTGGACTGGGCGAAGCAGCAAGGTGTATCGCTTATCATCACTGTAGATACCGGAATCAGTGCGTACCATCAGATTGCTTATGCAAATGGGCTGGGAATGGATGTGATCGTGACGGATCACCATGAACCGCCGGAGCTTCTGCCTGAAGCGTATGCCTTAATCAATCCTAAGCTGCCGGACTGCCCATACCCGTTCAAGGGATTAGCAGGAGTCGGAGTGGCATACAAGCTTGCTCAGGCGCTGCTTGGGGATAAGGTTCCGGTGGAATGGCACGAAATCGCTGCCATCGGCACGGTTGCTGACTTGATGCCGCTTCAGGACGAGAACCGGAGTATTGTGCGCAAAGGCCTCTCAAGCATGCGGAACTCCCCCTTCCCTGGTATCCGGGCCCTGCTTGGGGTGAGCGGAATCACGATGGAGACCGTAAGTGCGGTGAATATTGCTTTTGGCATGGCACCGCGCATCAATGCCAGCGGCCGTCTGGATCATGCCGGGCGGGCAGTTACTCTGCTGACTACGGAGAATCCGGATGAGGCTGAAGAGCTTGCCGGAGAGCTGGATTTGCTCAACAAGGAACGCCAGCTGGTCGTCGAAAGAATTGTAACGGAAGCTGCCGCCATGCTGGAGCTGCAGATTCAGCAGGATAAGCTGCCCGATATCATCGTGCTTGCCCAACAGGGCTGGAATGTCGGGGTAGTGGGCATCGTTGCCTCCAAGCTGCTGGAGCGTTATTACCGGCCGGTGATTATTCTGGATATTCACCCGGAGACAGGCATGTGCAAAGGGTCGGCCCGTTCCATTCCGGGTCTGGATATCTATGAGGCATTATCCTCATGCGCAGATTTAATGGATCATTTCGGCGGTCACCCGGCTGCTGCGGGCATGAGTCTCCATCAGGATAAGCTGGAAGAATTTGCAGCGGCATTAAATGACTATGCCGCTAAGGTACTGACGCCGGAGCATTTCCTCCCCGTGACGGAGGCTGACGAAGAGGCGGCCATTGCCGATTTGTCGCTGCAGGCCACGCTCGAAATGGATCGGCTGGCTCCATTCGGTATGGCTAATCCGGTACCAAAATTCATTGTCCGCGGCGCAGCTGTCAAAGAAACCCGCAAGATGGGGCAGGACGGCAAGCATTTGAAGCTTGTCCTCCAACAGGACAGCCATACGATTGAAGTGGTTGCCTTCGGCAAAGGAGGGCTTGCCGAACTGCTTCCGGGCGGAACGCTGATTGATATTCTGGCAGAGCTGTCGGTGAATGAATGGAACGGCTCGCGGAAGCCGCAGCTCATGCTGCAGGATTTGGCCGTGCCGAAGCCACAGCTCTTTGATCTGCGCGGTGCAGCGGATGCGGTGAAGCAGGCTGCACAGCTTCATGAGCTGCTCAAGCCTTATAGCGGTGTTAAGCCTCTCAGAACAGCGGCGGTCTTCCAGAACAGCCGTTTATCCCCTATGGGCGCTCTTCAGGGCATGTCCCTTTGGGTATATGATGAAGACGCTGGAATCTCCCCGGTTCGGCATCATCCGGCGGATTCAGAAGATGCACAGATATCTTTGCTCTGTCTGCTTGATATGCCCGAAACGCCGGAGCAGCTTGATGCGCTGCTTGCTGCGTTCCCGCAGGCGGACAACATTGCCCTGCTGCATTCGATCCGGGATGGCCGTGACCGGCTGCAGATGCCGACACGAGACCATTTCAAAGTACTTTATAAATCAATAGCCGCTCTAGCGACGGCTCCGGTTCCCGAGCATGAGCTGCTGCTGCGGCTTACCCGGCAATCTTCCATGGGGATGCGGATGCTGGCCAAAATGCTCGACGTGTTCGAGGAGCTTGAGTTCATAGACCGCAGCCGGGGGACGATTACGTTTGTTACGCAGCCCTCCGCTAAAAGCCTTACAGCTTCACAGCAGTTTGTGAGGCTGGGCAAAACTGCCGAAATGGAGCAGTATTTCATGGAGAGCAGCCGCAGTGAGCTGCAGGAGTGGATGTTATCCCGCCGCCTGGAGGTATCCCGGGTGGGATAATGCGGTATGCTTCCGATGCAAGTTTGTCCGAAGATCATTCAGTGAGGTAACGCTCACAAACTAAGCGTATGCTTTCGAAGCTAGTTTTGTACGAAGAAGATGCTGAGAAGCTATGCTAACAAAACTAAGCGTATGCTTCCGATGCAAGTTTGTCCGAAGATCATTCAGTGAGGTAACGCTCACAAACTTTTAGGAGATGACAATATGGATTTTAAAGACAATATTCGTGTGATTCCGGATTTCCCGCAGCCGGGCATCAGCTTCAAGGATATCACGACTTTGCTGAAGGATGGCGAAGCTTACCGCCGCGCCATTGATGAGCTGAAGGCTTTGGTAGCGCATCTGCAGATCGATGTGATTGCTGGACCTGAGGCCCGCGGATTTGTAGTGGGCGCACCTCTGGCATATGCGCTGGGTGTCGGTTTCGTGCCGATCCGCAAAAGCGGCAAACTGCCGTATGATACGATTGAGGTAGGTTATGATCTGGAATACGGCAAGGACACACTGGCTATCCACACGGATGCGGTCAAGCCTGGACAGAACGTACTTATTGCCGATGATTTACTGGCAACGGGAGGCACCATCGCCACTTCGGTCAGCCTGGTGAAACAGCTTGGCGGCAATGTGGTTGGAGCGGCCTTCCTGATCGAATTGACCCAGCTTGCCGGACGGAACAAGCTTTCCGGTATCGAGGTTCATTCGCTCCTTACTTACGAAGACTAAGCAGACCCGGTTATCTTTTCCCGGGAAATAAAAAGCGGACAGCTGTCGATTGTTGACAACTGTCCGCTTTTATATTGGAGCTTATAAATCAAATTAGCCTGTCGAAGTATTTATGGTTAATGTGCAGATTTTTCACTGTCCTGCTCGTTGGATAAGCCGAGAACCTCGATTAATTTGAAGAGCAGGGACAGAACCATTCCGACAATGGTGGCCAGCGCCATACCTTTAAGCTGGACACCGTAAATGGTGAGCGAGATGCCGCTGATGCCGACCACCAGCACCAAAGTAGCCAGGATCATGTTGGTCGCTTTGGAGAAATCAACCTTCTGCTCGACAAAGATGCGCAGACCGGATGCAGCGATTACACCGAACAGCAGGAGCGACACACCGCCCATAACCGGCTGGGGAATATTGGCTATAATCGAGGAGAAAGTTCCCGAGAACGAGAGCAGGATCGCAATTACTGCTGCACCGCCAATGACATAGACCGAATATACTTTGGTCAAGGCCATAACGCCGATATTTTCACCATAGGTGGTATTGGGTGTGGAACCGAAAAATCCGGAAAGAATAGTGGAAATCCCGTTGCCCATCAGCGAGCGGTCAAGTCCAGGCTCCTTGGTCAGGTCTTTGCCGACAATGTTGCTCGTAACAAGCAAATGGCCGATATGTTCAACAATGACAACAAGCGATACCGGAATAATGGTGAAGATAACCTGCCAGTCGAAGGAAGGAGTGATAATAGTGGGATGGGAAAAGAAGTGCGCGCTGGAAATCGCATCTGTGTTCACCACTTGCATAATATAAGCCAGAACATAACCGGTTACGATACCGATGAGGATATGAATGATTTTGGGAAAGCCGCGGAAGAGCACTGCACCAATAACAGTTACGCCCAGTGTTACCATGGAGAGGGTGATCGCTTTGCCATCCGGCGTCCAGTCGGTTGCGCCTTCAGGAGCAATGAGCCCCGACATGCGGGCTGCAACCGGCACCAGCTCCAGTCCTATGGTCGCTACGATAGCGCCCATAACCGCCGGAGGAAAAACAACATCAATCCAGCCGGTTCCGGCATAACGGACAATCAATGCGACAAGAATGAAGATCACGCCAGTTACGATAAAAGCGCCCAGAGCAAGCGAATATCCATGCTGATGATCACCCTGATGCTTTTCCAGCACGCCTAGCACCGGAGAGATAAAGGCAAAGCTTGAACCAAGATAGGCCGGAATTTTGCCGCGGCAGATCAGGATATAGAGCAGTGTGCCGATACCGTTCATCAACAGGATCATACCGGGGTCTACCCCGAACAGATTAGGAACAAGCACCGTGCTGCCGAACATGGCGAACAAATGCTGCAGACTCAGCAGAAAGCCCGGGCCCCAAGGGAGTTTCTCGTTAACTTGAATTTCGCGTTGCAATGGTGTTCACTTCTCTTTCGTCTCTATTTTAGGTGAGGTTCCAAAAAACCGCCTTTACTAGATTAAATAGAACGGCGTCTTTTTACAACAACATTTTTCAAGTGCCACGAAATTGTCTATTCTTGACACATTCTTTTCCCCTGGTGCCATGCTATGGCAAGTGTTGACGTAATCCATCGCAAGCGTCATAATTATAGACAACTTTAAATGCGCTAGCGCAGATTTGGACATATGGAACCTGCAAATTCTGCAATGCTTGCGGGTTCATTTTATTATAGAAAGGAAACGGATACGACGAGAATGGGCATAGAGCAATTAACCGAAAAGGCCGGCGCCTATATAAAAGAAAAAGATCTTCTCCGCATCCGGGAAGCTTATGAGTTTGCCGATCAGGCTCATCACGGGCAGGTTCGGAAATCGGGGGAGCCATACATCCTGCATCCGCTCGCGGTCGCAGATATTGTCGTCAATATGCAAATGGATGTCATCTCCATTATTGCTGCGCTTCTGCATGATGTCGTAGAGGATACCACTGTCTCCCTGGAGCAGATCCGCGAGAAATTTGGCGATACCTGCGCGATGCTGGTGGACGGTTTAACCAAGCTGGAACGCATTCGCTTCCGCTCCAAGGAAGAGCAGCAGAACGAGAACTACCGCAAAATGTTCATCGCCATGGCTCAGGATATCCGGGTGATTGTGATTAAGCTGGCGGACCGTTTGCATAATATGCGTACCCTGAAATATCAATCCGAAGAAAGCCAGCGCCGTATTTCTTATGAAACGCTGGAGATTTTTTGTCCCATTGCGGACCGGCTGGGGATTTCGGCAATCAAATGGGAGATGGAGGATATTGCCCTCCGCTATTTGAACCCGCAGCAGTATTACCGCATTGCCAACCTGGTCCACAAGAAGCGGGCGGAACGGGAGCAGTTCATCGATAGCGTGATCGGCCGCATCCGTGCCAAGCTGGACGAAATGGGGATCGAAGGGGATCTCTCGGGCCGTCCGAAGCATATTTACAGTGTCTATAACAAGATGAACACCAAGAACAAGCAGTTCAATGAAATCTACGATCTGCTTGCCATCCGCATTATCGTCGACAATATTAAGGATTGTTATGCCACACTCGGGATTATTCATACTCTTTGGAAGCCAATGCCTGGCCGTTTCAAGGATTATATTGCTATGCCCAAAGCGAACATGTACCAGTCTCTGCACACCACTGTGGTGGGTCCGGGCGGAGAGCCTACAGAAGTGCAGATCCGCACGTGGGAGATGCACCGGACTGCTGAGTTCGGGATTGCCGCCCACTGGGCTTACAAGGAAGGCAGCAGCAATAATGTCAATCCGGAGAACCGGATGCCGTTTTTCCGCGAGATTCTGGAGCTGCAGCATGAAGCCAAGGATGCCGAGGAATTTGTAGAGTCGCTGAAGATGGACTTTTTCTCCGATCTCGTGTTTGTTTTTACACCCAAAGGCGAGGTTGTGGAGCTTCCGGCAGGTTCTGTACCGCTCGACTTTGCTTTCCGGATTCATACTGAGGTAGGGAACCGGACGATCGGCTCCAAGGTGAACGGGCGGATCGTGCCGCTGGATCATAAGCTGAAGACCGGGGATATCGTGGAGATTCTGACCTCGAAGAACTCTTATGGCCCCAGCCGGGACTGGCTGAAGATTGCCCAATCTTCTCATGCCCGCAGCAAGATCAAGCAGTGGTTCAAGAAGGAGAAACGTGAGGAGAATGTTGAAAAAGGCCGGGAAGCGATCGAACGCGAGCTGAAGCGTCAGAACGTGGAGGTATCGGATTGGCTGACAGAGGATAAGTTGTCGGATGCGGCCAAGAAATTTGCTTTTAATGATGTCGAAGATATGCTCTCGGCCGTGGGCTTTGGCGGAATTACCGCCGCGCAAATCGCTTCCAAGCTTACAGAGAAGCTGCGCAAGGAACAGGAAGAAGCGGCAGGACATCTGGAGCTTACCACTCAAATGAAGGAGATCAAATCCAGCGGGGAGAAGCGCAATCAGCCGACCAACGGGGTTCGTGTAAAAGGCATCGACAATCTGCTTGTCCGCTTTGCCCGATGTTGCAATCCGGTGCCGGGCGATGATATTGTCGGCTATGTGACCCGCGGCCGCGGCGTTTCTGTCCATCGTGAAGACTGTCCGAATATTCCTGCAGATGGTGATGGGGAGGAGTCGGCACGGGTGATCGAAGTGGAATGGGAAGGCAGCATGGAGGCTAACTACAGCGTGGACATTGAGATTACCGGCCATGACCGCAACGGGCTGCTCAATGAGGTGCTGCAGGCAGTGTCGGAGAGCAAGACCAATATATCGGCCGTCACCGGACGAAGCGACAAGAACAAAATGGCGATGATTCATATGACGATTCTGATCCGCAACACCGATCATCTGCAATCTGTGGTTGATCGGGTGAAGCGGGTCAAGGATGTATACACCGTTAACCGCATTATGCAGTAAAGCAAGGAGCTGAAAGACGTAATGAGAGTAGTGGTGCAGCGCTGCAAGGAAGCCAGGGTAAGCGTAGAGGATACAGTGACCGGAGCGATCGGACAAGGATTGATGCTGCTGGTCGGCGTTACCCATGAAGATACAGAGCAGGACGCCAAGTATTTGGCTGATAAAATTACCGGACTCCGCATTTTTGAGGATGAAGTCGGCAAGATGAATTTCAGCGTCACCGATACAGGAGGCGCGATATTGTCCGTGTCACAGTTCACGCTGTATGGAGACTGCCGCAAAGGCCGGCGGCCGAACTTTATGGCTGCGGCTGCACCTGCCGAAGCAGAGCGGCTGTACGATTACTTCAATCAGGAATTGCGGAACGGCGGGCTTCAGGTGGAGACCGGTGTTTTTGGAGCGATGATGGATGTGTCCCTGACCAACTGGGGGCCGGTAACGCTTTTGCTGGACAGCCGTGGCTAACCCCTGTAGCCTTCAGCACGGACTTAACCAATCGATAGAACATATTTGCGATAAGAGTGTCATGCGAGATTCCTTGAGGGATCGGCAGAGGCACTCTTTTTTTGCTGTCCAGATAGCTCAGATCAGAAAGTTAAGGTCCCCTTCTCCGCATTTGTGCGGATAGGGCCACTACGGGGTGGGTAAACTACGGGGAGCGGGTATTTACGAATAACAGGGAGTCTGGGCATGAGACAATCAGAAAAAGCACGGAGCTGGAGCAGCATTCCGGCCTATAATGTTGGCTGCAGTTCAGAAGCGGTGAAGGCAGCGAAGGGTGCCGAAGACTATAAAGAGCTTCAAGTGTTAAAAGGAAACAGCCGCAGCCTTCTGCCGCGCACCTGAGAACTTTTGGGGATGGCGGCTTACTGTAAATAATGCCGGAGTTGTCCTTAAATCGTTAGAAAGCCTGTGAATGCGGGTAATAGAATGACGAAGACAGAATGTATCTATATAAGTTGAACTTGGAAAAATTCATAAAAAGGGTAGAAGTGCGGAGGGGAAGTTTGGAACTGGAAGAGCGGTAGCGTCCGCCTTTGTCACCGGATTTCAACCGCAAAAGGCGGTTCCAATCAAGAAATCTGGGGACAACAGCGGCTGGAAGTCCAAACATTCCCCGCAGTGACGACCATACCTCACAATGTGAAACTAAAGTTCAACTTATATTGAACAGAACCCGCAATAATGCGTGAGCTGCTCCAGGTGTTGTAATACATGATATCCAGGCTTAAGGATTCAATGATCTAACCATTCATAAGGAGGGAACGACCATGACTACAAGAATTCAGGCGTATTTCAGAACCGAAAGTGAAGCAGAAGGTGCGAAGACGGCTTTGATTCCTTACGGTGTGGAAGGCATTGAAGTATCCGAATTAACAGATCCTTTGGATAAAGGCGACCACCGGAGTCGTAATATCCTGCTGCCGTTTGTTCCTTACAACAATTCAGCCATGACGGGTGGTGCTTATGGCGTTGCAGGTGCAACAGGCACGGTCTCCGGAGCGGCCATTGTACCGGGCATCGGGGTAGACAATGATCTTGGCGACAATACCGACACAAGCCGTGCCGGAGATGTACGCAGTGCCACGGATGTGGATGACAGGGATTTGAGCGATGTACATTACGTCATGGACCTTAGAGTCCCTGAAGAGAAGCGCAATGAAGTCGTTGAGGTTCTGCGCGGCAAACAAGCTTTTGTGGAGATTTTTGAAGGGTAGTTAAGTCAATGTCAGGATAAGCAACAGTCCGCATATCTTGTCTATATAAGCACCGGATCAGTTTTGAGTGTGGTTATCAAAATTAAGCTCCAAGTAAACCTGGAAGGGTTTTCTTGGAGCTTTTTTGAATATAATGATTAAAAATTGTACTAAATTTCTGGACAGAGAATAATGTTGTAGTGTAAAGTGGTTTGTGGGCAGGAAACCGGGGAATGTCCCAAAAAATAAAACGCTTTCTTTTCTGTAATGTAACCGTAATAATTCATTCATGATTCCTTAATATAGCCTGTTTATAATAGAAGCATGACCCCCTTTTTTATAATATATGATGATGGACCTGCAGCAATCGGCTGCAGGTCATTTTTTTTGAAAAGATGAGAATTTATATGTTTTAGGGAAGCGACTTCCCCTTTATTTAACTGTAATACAGTGTAAAAAAGTGTGGATATCTTGGAAGCCTCCGGGGATATAAGCGATGCAGAAGGATGGGGCTCCATCAGCGGACTGAAGCGGACGGATCGTGAAGGAAGCTCATCGTGCCCGCAGAAGGACCCACACCATAATCATACGGTCCAGAATGCATGTCTTAACTGATTTCTGGACAGCATTGCACATGTGGTATAACAATAGGAGCTCTAAGCAAGCCAAAGGACACTAACAGAATTTATATGCAATAAATGTGCCTTCTATTTCTGGTGAATTGCTAGTTGGAGAGTAGGGTGCCCGAGTAAATTAGTGATCCTTTTTCCACTTGGAATTGCCGGAGGGTGCATAGAGTTATTTTCCAGGCGACGCTATCTAAAAGCCAAAGCGGCTACCTTATCCAGCCAAGGTTGGCGCAGCCGTTTGGTTCAAAGGATGGAATTTGCGGCTGTATTTTATTTTCATGCCTTGACTTTAGCGCAGTGGTTCAGTAGAATCTAACAGTATACGATATGTTATAGTGTTTTGATGACGGGACCAAGTAATCCGTAACCCATGACCCCAGAGAGGAATCCCACAGAACCGGCTGCACATCCAGTAGGGTGCGTGAACCGTTTCTGCCCAGGCTGTAAGGATTCTGTTAATGAACGGATGAATGACTTCCCCGAGAACGCACGGCGAAAGCAGGCAGCCGCAGGATTGCCCCAGTCAGTAGCCGGAGCGCGTAGGCGGGCGTTAACCGCTTAGAGCGGGTGTAGGGCAGTTGGCCTGAATCCGGAATGTGGGTGGTACCACGGGTGAATTATTGGTTATGATAATCCCTCGTCCCTGTTTGTGCACAAACAGGGTCGGGGGATTTTTTGTTATTTTCAGGAGGGATAGGCTGTGGCAAAGGAAAGATTCGAGAAACCTACGGGCACGCAGGATGTGCTGCCGGGTGCCGTGGAGAAATGGCTGGTTGTGGAGAGCAAGGCAAGAGATCTCTGCCGGCGTTTCAACTACCGTGAGATCCGCACACCGATGTTCGAGCACACAGGACTCTTCGAACGCGGCGTTGGGGAAACAACAGATATCGTGGAAGGCGAAATGTATACCTTCAAGGACAAGGGTGACCGCGATTTGGCGCTTCGTCCCGAAGGGACAGCAGGTGTAGTACGCGCCTACGTTCAGAACAAGCTTTATGGTGAACCCGATGTCAGCAAGCTGTATTATATCGGACCGATGTTCCGGTATGAACGCCCGCAGGCGGGAAGATACCGCCAGTTCCACCAGTTCGGGATTGAAGCTTTTGGAGCGGTAGATCCGGCCATTGATGCGGAAGTGGTTTCGATGGGATATCAGTTCTACAAGGATCTGGGGCTTAAGGACGTGAAGGTGGAACTGAATTCCGTAGGGAATGCGCCCAGCCGCGCGGCTTACCGGGAGAAGCTGCTGAATTTTCTGCGGCCGATGAGAGATACCTTGTGCAGCGACTGCCAGCGCAGAATGGAACGCAATCCGCTGCGTGTGCTGGACTGCAAAGTGGATCAGGACAAGTTTGGCGGTGCTCCGTCCATTCTGGACAGCTTGGACGAGGAATGCACTACGCATTTTGAGCAGGTCAAGGCCCACCTGGATGTTATGGGTGTGGAATACAGCATTAACCCCCGTCTTGTACGCGGACTAGATTATTACACGCACACCGCGTTTGAATATAAAGCGGCAGGCATCGGCTCCATCGACACGGTTGGCGGTGGCGGCCGGTACAATGGACTGGTGGAAGAAATCGGCGGACCCGATCAGCCGGGCATTGGCTTCGGAATTGGTCTGGAGCGGATTCTGCTGATTCTGGAGAATCAGGGTGTAGAGCTGGAGGCGGCCAAACCGCTGGATGTGTATTTTGTTGCTCTTGGAGAAGCTGCAGATAAGGAGATTACGAAGCAGCTGTTCACCCTGCGCAGTCTGGGGTACGCGGCGGAACGCGATTACCTCGGCCGCAAGATGAAGGCGCAGATGAAATCGGCGGACCGGATGAATGCACGGTATACGGCAATTCTGGGTGAAGATGAGCTGAACAGCGGCGTTATTGCCCTGAAATCCATGGCAACTGGCGAACAGCGGACGGTGAAGCTGGAAGACCTGGCTGCGTCGCTGAATTAGCATTTTTATGAGAAAATATGTATTTTAACCAAAAAGGGGTAGGATAAATAATGAGTAGAAGTCATAACTGTGGACAATTGACGCTGGGCCATATTGGCGAGACGGTAACGCTAAACGGTTGGGTCCAGACCCGCCGCGACCTGGGGGGCGTGCTGTTTATTGACCTGCGCGACCGTACCGGAATTGTGCAAGTTGTGTTCAACCCGGACTATTCCGGTGAAGCCCTGCAGATTGCTGACAAGGTGCGCAGTGAATACGTGTTGTCCGTTACGGGTAAAGTTGTAAAAAGAGATGAAGAAACCATTAACCGCAACCTGCCTACCGGTGAGATTGAAGTGCAGATTACAGAAATCGAAGTGCTGAATGCGGCTAAAACGCCTCCGTTCTTCATTGAAGATGGTGTGGAAGTTGATGAATCCCTGCGAATGAAATACCGTTACCTCGACTTGCGCCGGCCTGAAATGTACAAGACAATGCTGCTCCGTTCCAAGGCGGCTAAGATATTCCGTGACTTCCTGGACAGCGAAGGCTTTATCGAAATCGAAACGCCAATCCTGACCAAAAGCTCCCCGGAAGGCGCACGCGATTATCTGGTGCCAAGCCGTGTGCATGAAGGTGAATTCTTCGGGCTCCCGCAGTCGCCGCAGATTTACAAGCAGCTGCTGATGGTCGGCGGCATTGAGCGCTATTACCAGATGGCCCGATGCTTCCGCGATGAGGACCTGCGTGCTGACCGCCAGCCGGAATTCACCCAGTTCGATATCGAGACCTCGTTCATGCCTCAGGACGAACTGCTGTCTATGATGGAAACCCTCATGCAGCGCCTGCTGAAGGAAACCGTTGGCGTCGATGTGGCCGTTCCCTTCCAGCGCCTGACCTATGCCGAAGCCATGGGCAAATACGGCTCGGATAAACCGGACCTGCGCTTTGGTCTGGAACTGGTGGAAATGAACGATATCGTGGCCGCCAGCGGTGTGAAGGTGTTCGCCTCCGTCATTGAGAAGGGCGGAGAGGTGAAATGCCTGAACGCCAAAGGCTGCGGCACATGGACCCGCAAGGAAATCGATGACCTGGGACCTTACGCTGCACGCTACGGAGCGAAAGGCCTGGCCTGGATTCAAGTGAAGGACGGAGAATTCAAAGGTCCAATCGTGAAATTCTTTACGGAGGAAGAGATTGCAGCTGTGAAGGAGCGTACCGGCGCCGAAGAAGGCGACCTCTTGCTCTTCTCCGCTGACACTAAGAAGGTAGTGGCAGATGTGCTTGGGGCGCTGCGCCTTAAGATCGGCCGCCAGCTTGGCCTAATTGACGACAGTGTCTTCAAATTCGCCTGGGTGACTGAATTCCCGTTGCTCGGTTATGACGAAGACCAGAAGCGTTACGTGGCGGAACATCATCCGTTCACCCGTCCAATGGATGAAGACCTGCACCTGTTCGACACCGATCCTGGAGCCATCCGCGCACAAGCCTATGATATTGTGCTTAACGGCTATGAGGTGGGCGGCGGTTCCCAGCGTATATATAAACGTGAAATACAGGAGAAAATGTTCGATGCGCTCGGGTTCACAACGGAAGTGGCCTACGAGAAGTTCGGTTATCTGCTGGATGCCTTTGAATACGGCACTCCGCCGCATGGCGGGATCGCGTTTGGTTTCGACCGCCTGATTATGCTGCTTGCCGGCCGCACGAACCTGCGGGAAGCGATTGCCTTCCCAAAAACAGCAAGTGCAACCGACCTGCTGATGGACGCTCCGGCACCAGTCGATGCAATACAGCTGGAGCAGCTGCACATCAAGCTGGCGCCTAAGCCGGACAAAGAAAAGAAATAAATATATTTGTAGGAGGCTGTATATCATGCTGCATCAGTTCTCGCGTACAGAGCTGGCGATCGGACCGGAAGGTCTGGAGATAATGAAGAACAGCACCGTAGCAGTGCTCGGGATCGGCGGTGTGGGTGCCATGGCGGTTGAAGCTCTGGCCCGTACCGGAATCGGCCGCATTATCCTGATTGACAAAGATTCGGTGGATATCACCAATATCAACCGCCAGATTCATGCACTGACCACTACCATCGGCCAGAACAAAACGGATCTGATGGTCGAGCGAATCAAGCTGATTAACCCGGAATGCGAAGCAATTGCGCTGAACATGTTCTATACGGAGGAAACGTATGAGGAGCTGTTTAAGTACAAGCTGGATTACGTAATCGATGCTTCAGATACTATTATTTACAAAGTTCATATCATCAAGGAGTGTCTGGCTCGGGGGATCCCGATGATCTCAAGCATGGGTGCGGCTAACAAAATGGACCCGACCCGCTTTCAGGTTGCCGACATTTCCAAGACCAGCATGGACCCGATTGCCCGGGTCATCCGCCAGAAGCTGCGCAAGGAAGGCATCAAAAAGGGCGTAAAGGTGGTCTTCTCAACCGAAGAGCCGGTTAAGCCCCGTGAGGATGTTACAGAACAGATTGTCCCTGCCAATGCTCCGGACAGACGCAAGGCCAAACAGCCACCGGCAAGCAATTCATTTGTGCCGCCTGTAGTAGGACTTATTATGGTCAGCGTTGCCGTACGCGACCTCCTGGAGGCCGGCAGGATCAGCGAATAAATGAAGCGAATCAGATAAGCGGGAAATATAAATGAACAAAGGGCGTACAGCCGCCAGCCGGCGGTTTACGCCCTTTTATTGCGGCTTAGGAAACAGAGTGTCGTACCCGTGATTTCACTATGTAGTGGAGGTTTTTATATGAATTCGAAGGTGTGGCGAAACAGGGTAGGCCTGGAGCCGGGCGATAACTGGAAACGGGAACTCTCGGCAGGCATCCTGTCCTATTTTGCTTCTGTATATATTGTGATGGTTAATGCGGCGATTCTGCATGATGCGGGAATGCCGCTGCGGGCCGGAATGGTGGCAACGCTGCTGACGGCAGTGGCCGGGTGTCTGCTGATGGCTTTTGGCGGCAAAACACCGATTGTAGTGGTGCCGGGCATGGGAATTAATGCTTTTTTCACGTATACGCTTGTGCATTCCATGAAGCTGGACTGGCGTGAAGCACTTGCAGTAGTAGCCGTAACAGGTGTGCTGTTCGCCATTGTGGCGTTCACCTCGCTGTACCGGATTTTGAGCGACGCGATCCCGCATAATCTGCAGCATGCGATCACGGTCGGAATCGGCCTGTTTCTGACATTTATCGGACTGCAAAAAAGCGGGATTGTCATTGCCCACCGCACGACCTTCGTCGCCATTGGCCATTTCAGTGATCCGGCAGTCATCACCTCCTGTGTGACTTTGATTCTGGCACTGGTGCTGTTCATCCGCGGCACACGCGGAGGACTGCTGATCAGTATGCTGGCGGGCACAGGGATGGCCTATTTGCTGGGAGCGGCGCATGTACCGGAGAATACGGATTCCGGGCATATGTTCGCGGGTTACAGCGGTGTGTTTGCCGGCATGGATTGGGGCAGAGGCCTCAGCCTCGTCTTCTGGATTGCCGTGTTCCTGCTGCTGTTGATTGTGGTTTTTGAAAATATCGGTCTGATCTCGTCCCAGACGCTGATGGCGGGCCGGCCGGAACGCTTCAAAAGCAGCCTGCGCGCGCTATCCATTGCCAATATCGCAGCCGGGCTGTTCGGCAGCAGCCCCGTTGTCGCGGCTGCCGAATCCACAGCCGGGATCGCCGCAGGCGGGCGCTCCGGCCTAACCTCGCTGATCACCGGCCTGCTGTTCGGGGCCACGTTCCTGTTCATTCCGCTGCTGGCTTACGTGCCGGACAGCGCCATCGCGCCGATTCTGATCGTCATCGGCGGCCTGATGGTGCAGAATGTGCGTGAGATGGACCTCAGCGATTTGACCGAGCTGTTTCCGGCGTTCCTGATCATGGTGATGATTCCGTTCACCTACAGCATCGTGGACGGCATGGCTTTTGGCTTCATCACCTATCCGGTTGTCAAACTGGCCATGGGCAAAGGCAAGGAGGTTCCGCCCGCACTGTACGGCATTGCCGGCCTGTTCATAGCCAACTTTGTACTGCATGCTTTTATGGGATAAGCCTTCCAGTCACTATGTTATGGTATTCCAGAATCTGTTGTGATATGATAAATATCCTTTTTGTGTGACTGAAGCCAGTCTTGCACGAGGCAAATCAGGGTGCGCTTGGCAACACAGGCGTATGCCCGCATAACTTTTAGGAGGTAACTGAAATTGGAGGACAACTTTCAAAGTGCCTATCAAGAGGAAGAAGACAGGCTGAACAGCGCGCTTACGGAGATTGACACAGTTCTTGAGAGGCTGCGCGGCATTCCGGTGTACACAGGGCATGATTATACGGAGCAGGCGCTGGAGGTCTCAAGGGAACAGCGGCGCAAAGATCTTGCCAAGCTGCGGCAGGAGCCTTACTTTGGACGGCTTGATTTTCAGGGCAAGGATGAGGATGGGCGCAAGGCGCTCTATATCGGTAAAATCGGTGTAGACCGGGAACAGGTAAGCGACCGTCCGCTGGTCATTGACTGGCGGGCACCGGTGGCGAGCCTGTTCTATTCGTTTACTGGCGGCACGGAGCCGGCCTCCTACGAAGCCCCGGAGGGGCTGATCGAAGGGCTGGTCTATTTGAAGCGCAACGTGGTAATCCGCAAGCAGATCCTGGAGAGGGTGGCGGATACTTATAACCGCGACAGTGACGGGCCGGCTGTCTCGGATGAATTTCTCGTCTACCGGCTGGGGGAGAACAAGGACAACCGTCTTCGTGACATCGTCTCGACGATTCAGGAGGAGCAGGACAAAATTATCCGGGCGGCGAAGAACACCGCGCTGATTATCCAGGGCGTGGCAGGCAGTGGGAAAACCACGGTCGCGCTGCATCGTCTGGCTTTTCTGCTGTATCAATACAAGGAGCAGGTGTCAGCGGAGAAAATGATTATTTTCGCACCGAACCGGATGTTCCTCGATTATATTTCGGACGTGCTGCCCGAGCTGGGCGTCGGCAATATTGCCCAGAGCACCTTTCCCGACTGGGCTGCGGATGTGCTTGGGGTTGTGCTGCCGGAGCAGAATGCTGCAGAAACCATGAGTTATTGGTTCGAAAGAGAAGGCGGCATGCCGGAGATCACGGAAGAAACCCCGGGCCGCTTCAAGGGATCGACTGCACTGATGGGAATTATAGAATCGGTCATAGGCCTGCTGGAGAACGGTGCGGTGCCGGCAGGGGATTTTAGTCCATGGGAAGGCTCGGTGCTGCACCGCTCCATGATACTGCGCTGGCATAATGAGGAATACGCCCCATATCCGCCTGCCAAGCGCAAGGAGCGGGTGATGGCGCGGATTCACCGCTGGATCGAAATGGAGCTGAAGAAAAGCCCGTCGGCTGCGGCGATGAAGGACCGCAAGAAGAAAAGCGCTGCACGTGAGAAGGCCTACAGTGCCAAATGGCCGAAATATGACCCGCTGACGATATACAAGCAGATTTTCCGTGCAGTGAAGGTGCCTGAAGATTGGCCAGCGGAGGCCCCGGAGAGCATTCCGCCGGAAGTGCTGGCATCAACAGTCAAGGAGCTCAAAAAAGGCATTTTGCATGAAGAGGATCTGCCTCCGCTGCTCTATATTCATTATTTGCTGAACGGCAATGAAGGCGGCAGCGGCTTTGATCATATCGTGATCGATGAAGCCCAGGATTTCTCGCCTTTTCAGATAGCGGTGCTGGACCTGTATGTAAAAGGACATTCCTTTACCATCCTGGGCGATCTGTCACAGGGGATTCATGCCTATAAAGGCGTCCATGCCTGGGAAGAAATGCAGACCCTGTTCGCCCCGGAGCACACAGCTTACCACGCCCTGACGCGTAGCTACCGTTCAACGATGGAGATTATTGAATTTGCCAACGGCATTCTGTCTGCCGGAGTCGGCAGCAGCCTGCTCGCTGTGCCTGTCTTCCGCAGCGGAAATCCCGTGCGTCTGATATCCTACGGCCAGCCGCTCCCGGCGTCCGCTGCAGGCGGAGACCGCCGGATTCAGGCCGTTAGAACAGCGCTCGCATCGCTCTCGGGCCGGGAATACCGCACGTTGGCCGTATTAACCCGCAGCCTGCGGGAAGCCGCTGAGTTGTACACAGAGCTTGCTGGGCATTTCGAGGATATTCATCTGATCGACGGCAGCATGACTGAATACCGGGGAGGACTGTCCGTGCTTCCGGTTTATCTGTCCAAGGGGCTGGAGTTCGACGCCGTCATCCTCGCCGATGCCGATTCAGACCATTACGGCGGTGCAGCGTGGGATGCGAAGCTGATGTATGTAGGCTGTACCCGGGCCCTCCATGAGCTGTGGATACTGCACGGAGAAGGGCTTCCCCCATATTTGCAGAATGGAGAAGGAACCGTGCAGGGCTGGCCGGAGTAAGAAATCCCATGTACCGGATTAAGCTCTCATCTACAACAAGGACCGCCCCCGGTGAAGAGGGCGGTCTAAGTTATACATAATGCTATGGAATAATTGCATTTTGGACGAATTTGTAATGAACAACGGCAGAAATACCGTTGTTAGAGAGCCGAGGGCCGGCTAGCCCGGAAACAACGGCAGAAATACTAATCTTGTATCACCTAAATAGAAAAAAATTACATCAAATAATGGTAGGATTCATACACGTCCCGAAACCTTCGCAGACCTCTCCAAATCACTTTCGCGCCCGGGTCTCCGTCGCTCTTGCGTCCCAAAAATCCGCCGAGCTTAGCCAAAGCGAACACAACCTCTTTCAGCGTGGCTGGCTGCTGGGGCACGGTCTTGGTTCGATAGGCAATCCGGTACAGCACCTGCCATTCGTCTTCGCGGATGACTTCGGTCGCCGGGGCCTCCGGCTGCTCTCTGGACCGATACGTCAGATGCTGAATTTGTAGCGCAATGATCGAGTAGAACAAGATCAGCTTTTGGAGTCGATTAGCCTGATGTTCCTGCAGCTTTTCGACTTCGCATCCGTTCTTCAAAATGTAGTGGAACCGCTCAATTTTCCAGCGCTGCACGTACCACGCTACTTTTTCCGCCGCCTCGTCCGCATTCGTGGTCGAAACATTGGTGACCAGAAACCACTCGATGGGCGCTTGGTCCTCCAGCGGCGTCACTTCCACCACGTGGATGAGCGTACAGGATAGTGGCGAGTAATCGGCTCCTTTTTGTTGCAAATGAATGGGCACCTGGACCGTGCTGCTCGTAAACCGAAGGGCCAGTGTGGTCTCCCGTGCCGGTGTACCCCGGCGGGTATCCCGGGGGAGAGACACGCGGATTTCGCCCGCGGCGGGCTGGGCACGCACCTTGTCCCATAGGCGCTCGCCCCCATCCTCCGTGATCCGGTTTTGCATGGAACGAACGACATACGACTGCCCGTCTTGCTGCAGTTGGACCAAAAACTCAAAAAAATCGGCTTCCCGGTCGCCGATGTGAATCAGCTTCAGGGACGCTGGCACCGCAGCGGCGCTGACCTGTGCAGCTTCGGTCCAGCGGTAGTTTTCTTTTTCCTCATACGGACGGCTGACCTTGCGCTTCCCCTTCGCCTGAGGTTCCCGAGCCCAGATTTTCTGATACAGCAGTCCCAGCGGCAACCCGGTGGTGGTGAACACCACAGCGGAATGGGTCAGCAAGCCTTTGGTGTTAGACGTCGTGTATTGGCCCAGACCGGTGGTTTTGTCGCGTTGCCCGTAGCTGACTCCGGTGGTGTCCTGGACGCACAAAAACACCTGTTCTCCGGTCTCTTTCATCTGTCGAATCGTCTCTAGCCGATAGCAGTCCAACACATTTTCTTCCGTGATCGCTGCATTTTTGAGCAGACGGCCAATGGCTTGCCGCTCTGCATTGTCCGCACTGGCCGCAGAAATGGAGGAGCCAAGCCGAGTGGACAGCGTGGTCATGGTTTGAATCAACCGCTGTAAGAGAAGGGTATTGAACAGAAACATCCGTTTGAAAAATGAGAAATTCGGCGTCGCCAGAGAAGAAGCGTTCGACGTAGACATGAGAGAACCACCCTTTACACACAAGATTCTATTATTTTACTTCATGTCCCCATTTTCGGATACTCGCAAAAGAACATCCTTTAATTGGAATTTTGGTGATGCAAGAATAGCAGAAATACCGTTGTAGGAGAGCCGAGGGCCGGCTAGCCCGGAAACAACGGCAGAAATGCCGTTGCTAGAGAGCCGTCGGGGGGATTAGCCTGTCTAGATATCCTAATTCCAACCAGCACTCGCTTAACAGGCTTCTTCGCAGGCGCTAGTTGGAAAAAGGGAGCTTATTTTTCCGAAAATTAAGAAATCCTGAGGTTTAAGTGGAAAAAGTAAATCTAATTGGGCCACATTTCTTGAATAATGGCGAAATGAGCTGAATTAGTGTACCTTTTTCCACTTAGATCTGTCGAGGATGAGGATACTCTAGCAAATTAGCTAACCTTTTTCCACTTGGAGTCGCAATAGGATACCTTGGGGGGCATTCTCCAGGTAACGCTAGATCCAAAACGGTTGCACTATCTCGTGGAAGACGGCAAAGCTCTTTCCACTTGTCGTCGTTTAGGCAATAACGCCATACCCAAAAAACGTGGTCAACCTGGAAGTTTAGCATATAAGAAGCATGGGTTCCCCAGAGAGGGGGTAACCCCCGAACATCTTGCACGGAATACAACAAAGTGTGTCTTAAGCAGGCCGAATGGATGAATATCTTGCACGTTGTACAACAATCTGTGACCTAAGCACGCTAAATGGACAAAAATCTTGTAAATTGTACAACAATGTGAGCTTGACTGCACCAAATGGATGCTAATCCTGCATGTTGTACAACTAATGCGGACTTCGTAACCTCCAAGACCTTATTCACCCGCCAAGTGATTTTGTTCAAATATAAACTTGCTATGTTTCACTTTATTAATCATCCTTATATTTCTCACAGAAACGGCTGTCCCAAGCATTCATTTCATGCTTTGGGACAGCCGTTTCCACTTGAGTATGATGCTGTTTACTGGCCTTCGTGCTGTGCAGTGAACTGAAAGCGCTCCACCTGCTGCTGCATATCGGATGCCATCGCGGACAGCGCTGCGGAAGAGGAGGTGATCTCCTCCATGGAGGCAAGCTGCTCTTCCGTCGCCGCCGTAACGCTTTGGAAAGAATCCAGTGCCGCCTTCGCTATGTTGGCCATTTCCTGTACCGAAGCGGCTACCTCAGCGGAGCTGGCCGACATTTGTTCGGTAATCGCCGAGACCTCATGGATTTGCTCTCCCACGTGGCGGGTAGACTGCTCGATCTGGGTAAAAGCCTCACCGGCTTCAAGTGCCAGAGTCATGCCCTGCTCCACATCCGCAACCACTTGATGCCTCATTACATCGTAGACGCTCGCGATCAGACCGACCATCTCGGAGATGGTTTCCTGGATTTCTCCCGCGCTTACCTTGGAAGCTTCGGACAGCTTGCGCACTTCTCCGGCCACAACGGCAAATCCTCTGCCATGCTCTCCGGCCCGTGCAGCTTCAATCCCCGCATTCAGCGACAGCAGATTGGTCTGCTTGGCGATGGACGCAATAGCCGTGCTGGTCTCCGCAACCTTGGCGCTAAGCCCGTTCAGATCGGCGATCAGTCTGCTTGACTGCTGCACTGAGTGGTGGATCGTCTGCATCTGGTTCCCGACATGCTGCACCTTGGCGCTGCCGTTGTTGACATCCTTCTCTGTCAGGAGGGCCGCGCTGACAATGGACTGGGAGGCTGAAGCGATTTTGTGGATCGCTTCGGACATTTCATCCATCGTTGTGGCCACTTCGGCGGACGCGGAGGCCTGGGCCTCCACGCCCCGCGTGGAATCCTCTATCAGCTCGGTGACATACTCCACGGCCTTGCTGTTCTCTCCGGTGCTGGCGGTAAGCTGCTCACTGGCTGCCGCCAGATGCCCGGATGTCTCGGATACATCCTGCACCATGGTGCGAAGCGATTGCACCATGGCGTTATAATTCCCGGCAAGCTCGCCGATCTCATCCTTGCGGCGGGTCGTAACGGATTCATCGAGCTGGCCTTCACTTACCCGCTTGGCGGAACGGTTCAGCGCCTCCAGCGGTGCAGTGATCCGGCGGATTATAAGGAAGGTAACAGCAATCGCCACAATTAAGGCAACCGCCAGAACAATTGCCGATTTATACAGAATAGGATACACCGCCCGCGTGTATTCGTCTGCTGGAAGAACTCCAACTATTTTGAAGCCGGACAGTTCATTAGTCACGTAGTAGCCGGCCATTTGCATATCAGCCGTGGTGTCTTTGTACGACACCTTGCCCATGGGGGCAGCACTCAGGGCATCCAGCAAAGCCCCTGTGACGGGTGTGGCAACCTCCATCGCAGGATGGTAGATGACCTTGTTCTGGCTGTCCAGGATATACGCATAGCCGCTGGAGCCGAGGCTTACAGTCTTGGCCAGCTCCATAAGCCCGTTCATGCTGAGGCTGACGCTGATGGCACCCTTGCCGTCCGGGAAGGCCCGTGAGATCGGCATAATATAGGACCCCGTCACTTTGGAAAATATCGGGTCAATCACGGATGCGGACTCCGGAAATTTCAGTGCGTCGATGTACCAGTCCCGTACCCTGGGATCATAGTCCTTCTGATCGGATGTGGGGGACAGCATAAATTTGCCGTCAGTGTTGCCCAGGGAAACAATGTCGATTTCGGGATGCTCCGCCTTGAATTTGTCAATCAGCTTGCGGACCCTGGCGGAACCGCTTGTCACATCTGCTGCGGAAATCTGGTCAGCCAGCTCATTGACACTTGCACTTTCCAGCTGAATCAGCTGGGTCAGCGTTTTATCGAGGATATGGATGCTGGAGTTTGTGGTGTCCTCCATTTTGGAGCGCAGCTCTGTTTTGGAGGTTTCCGAGGAGATGACAGCCAGGGCAAGAGAAGGAATTACAATGGCGGTAATAATGAACAGCATCAACTCAGTTCTGAGTTTCTTGATGTGAAAAAAACGTGTTAAAGCGCTCCGGACAGCTGACATAGTAATTTCCCCCATATCTCAAAATAAATAGATAAATTATTATTTATTTCGACATTTATCGACTTATTATTTAGGGTTTCGTCAAAATATTCTTTTGCGCTTTGGTGGAAAACGATTATAACTATTCTTGAACTTGTAACTGTGGCTGGCCTATGGCTTAATAATAAGTGTCCGGCCGGGCAAGATTACTTCTGGAAGGAGGCTGATTGCAATGATTTCAGAATACGAGGTGGTTTCCGTCTAGTACGGAAGCCTGCATATGAGGAGGCCGCGAGGCCTCCTTATCATTTATGAACACAGGCACGGAGCTGGCGCTGGACAGAAGGGCCGCTGCCGTGAAATGACTTTGAATGTAGACGCTAACCACGGGTTTTTATATAATGAAATCACGGTTTTACCAAATATGAGGAGAAGAAAGGAGGCAGGTGACATGTTGCTGATGAACAGCGCAATGACCGGACTTAAGGGAACACACCTGTTGAAGGAGGAAACGTTAAGTGAGTTATGTAAATGGAAAGGATGTGCTCCCCCCGGGCCTGCTCGAAGAGCTGCAGGGATATATTCAGGGTGAGCTGCTCTACATCCCTAAGAAAACAGAGCAACGTGTAAAGTGGGGCGAAAACAGCGGCTCCCGGCAAGAGATTGCCAGCCGCAACGAGGAAATTTTCTGCAGTCACAGCAGCGGCTGCTCGGTGAACGAGCTGCAGAAGAGATACCATTTATCTGAGGAAAGCATCCGCAAAATTATCTCAAAAATGCGGCTGGCGATGAACCGCTAGTCTAAACTTTGAACAAAGAGCATGGCACCCGCCGGGAGGGCGAGGTCATGCTCTTTTTTAATGTGGTATGATAGAGAGCAGTAATGTCTGGTTTAGATTACAAGATTACAGCAAGGAAGTGGAATCATGGATTTATTTTCTTTCGGTGAGGATACGGCGGGAGGCCGTCTGCTGGCAGACCGGATGCGGCCGGAGAATCTCGATGAATATATCGGCCAGGAGCATATTGTTGGCCCGGGCAAGCTGCTGCGCCGCGCCATTGAAGCCGATCAGGTGTCTTCCATCCTGCTTTACGGCCCTCCCGGCTGCGGAAAGACAACCCTGGCCCATATCATTTCCCATCACACGCAGGGCGAGTTTGTGCGGCTGAATGCAGTGGAGGCCTCGGTCAAGGATGTGCGCGAGGTGATCGAGCGGGCCCAAAGCAATAAATCGCTGTACGGCTCGAAGACGATACTGTTCCTGGACGAAGTGCACCGTTTCAACAGCTCCCGCCAGGATGCGCTGCTGCCTGCGGTGGAGAAGGGCACGATTATTTTTATCGGCGCGACTACCGAGAATCCGTTCCACTATGTGAACGGGGCGCTTATGAGCCGCTCCACGCTGTTTCAGCTGGAATCCCTGACCAGTGAACACAGCCTGGTTGCGATGCGGAGAGCACTTGCCGACGAGAAGCGGGGGCTCGGATTCATGCAGCTGCAGGCCGATGAGGAAGCACTGCAGCATATAGCGGATATGGCGAACGGCGATATCCGGCGGGCGCTGAACGCGCTGGAGCTGGCGGCGATGACCACAGCGCCGGAGCCTGACGGCAGCGTGCATATTACGCTTGCGGTGGCGGAAGAGTCGATCCGCCGCCCGATTGTCAAAGCCGACGAGTCGACCCAGTATGACGTTCTGTCGGCTTTTCACAAAAGCATCCGCGGCTCCAGCGATGCCGCCCTGTTCTGGTTTCTCTATGCCGTAGAGAAGCTCGGCATGGACCCGATGACCTTCATCCGCCGCCTGATTGCGGCCAGCAGCGAAGATATCGGCCTGGCCAATCCGCAGGCGATGGTGCAGGCGGTCAGCGCGCTTGAGGCCTACCGCAACAATGGCTGGCCGGAGGCCAAGCTGAACATCGCCCAGGCGATCCTGTTCGCGGTCGAAAGTCCGAAGTCGAACGCCGTAGTTATGGCGATTTCCAGGGCGATGGACAGTATTGAGGAGCTGAAATCCGCCGAGGTGCCGCTGCATCTGCGCGATACACACTACAAAGGCTCGGCGGCGCTTGGGCATGAGGGATACCAGTATCCGCATAACTTTCCCGGCCATTATGTGAAGCAGGAATATTTGCCGAAGGCGATTAGCCGGAGGGAATTCTATCAGGCTACCGAGCAGGGGAATGAAGCCAAAATCCGCCATAATCAGGGCCTGCGGCGTGGACAGTAGCACTCAAAGAGAAGGAAAAAGCTATTGAAAAACCGCTTGTACTTAATAACCTGAAACCACGCGGTATCGGCCTCTGAATACTGTCGATATCCATTTTTGCCCTGTGATATTTCATGAATGGACCCGGTTTGCTTGTAATACCGTAAGGTGTGTGCGCTTAACCTGTCTCTTCAGCAGCTTGTTTGCTCGAAAATATCTTCTTCATACTTTGATTTATAGCATTGATATTGAGTTCACCCGATACTTTGGACGGTTCCTGGTGCTTGCCGGGGAATCGTCCTGTTTTATGTCCGGGAGACTCCGGGGTGTACTATCCTGCAAATTCATTTTCATGTTTATATTTGCGTCCTCTAGGATGCCGCGCGGCGGCATGAACGTTCTATTGGATCGGACATTAATGTTACAGATTTCAGGTTCAAGCTTCTATATAGAGCGAAAAATATGATCGAAATGGTAATTTTTTTACAAAAACTCCGGTTTCTTATATATTTTAGATGTAAATATATAGAATTAATTACCTGTATATGGTATTTATTGAGATGGGATGAGCTAATCCTGACATGACTATGGGAGGTGAAGGATGGATTTGGCGGTATTAGGAGGTAAAAGGTGGTAAAAGGCGGTAAAAGGTGTCCAAGCCTGAAATCTGGGGAGGTATCGGTACGTGATGATGTCGATGGAGCAGGAACGGAAGCAGGAAGATCAGATGGAGAAGGGAGCTGGGTGTGTATGAGTCCAAGGAAACGGAAGCAGGGCCTTATTTTATCCTTGAGTGTAATGTTAACGTGCACAATGTTCTCAGGAGCGGTATTTCACCCGTCTGTCGCCAAAGCGGAGGGAAGCGGATACAATTATGCAGAGGCACTGCAGAAATCTATCTATTTTTATGAAACCCAGCGGTCCGGCGAACTGCCGGATAACAACCGTGTGGAATGGCGGGGCGACTCCGGGCTGCAGGATGGTGCGGATGTCGGCCATGATCTGACCGGAGGCTGGTATGATGCGGGAGACCATGTCAAATTCGGGTTTCCTATGGCGTACACGGCGACAATGCTGGCCTGGTCGGTGTATGAGTACAAGGAGGGTTATGTGCAATCAGGACAGCTGGATGAGATTCTGGACAATATCCGCTGGGCAACAGACTATTTTATGAAAGCGCATACCGCACCCAATGAGCTGTGGGGACAGGTCGGCAACGGCACGGCGGATCATAACTGGTGGGGAGCCGCAGAGGTCATGCCGATGGCGCGCCCTTCGTATAAAATTGATGCGGCTCATCCCGGTTCTGATCTGGCGGCGGAAACTGCCGCTGCGCTGGCGTCGGCGGCGATCATTTTCAGGGATTCGGATGCCGCATATGCGGACAAGCTGCTGCTCCATGCCAAGCAATTATACAATTTTGCCGATACGTACCGGGGGGTATACTCCGAGAGCATCACAGATGCCACGCAGTATTACAAATCATGGAGCGGTTATGCCGACGAATTAAGCTGGGGCGGAGTCTGGCTGTATATGGCGACCGGCGACCAGACTTATCTGGACAAAGCCGTAACCGCGAGCAATTCGTGGAGCACCAATCAGTCGGGGCAATGGGGTTATCAATGGACACAATCCTGGGATGACAAGCATTACGGTGCCCAACTGCTGCTGTCGCGCATCACAGACGACCCCAAATTTATCCAATCCACGGAACGGAATATGCAGTTTTGGACCACCGGAGTGAACGGGACAACCGACAGGGTTGCTTATACTCCCGGGGGACTTGCACATTTGGACCAGTGGGGGGCGCTGCGCTATGCGGCCACTCAGGCATTTCTGGCTTTTGTCTATGCGGACTGGGTGGGCGACCCGGTGAAGCAGAATACAGCCCGGACATTTGCTGAACGGCAGATTACGTATATGCTGGGGGATAATCCGCGGAGCAGCAGTTATGTCATCGGCTTTGGCAGCAATGCGCTGCAGCATCCGCATCACCGGACCTCACATGGTTCCTGGAGCGACAGCCAGACGACCCCTGCCAACCACCGCCATGTGCTGTATGGTGCGCTGGTCGGAGGACCTTCCAAGACCGACAGCTATACAGATACGATCAGCGATTATGTTTCCAACGAAGTTGCAACCGATTACAATTCAGCCTTTACCGGCGCTTTGGCCAAAATGATGCTCCTTCACGGCCAGGGCCAGCAGCCGCTGGAGAATTTCCCTCCGGCCGAAACGCGTGAGGATGAGATGTTCACCGAGACTTCGGTAAATGCGAGCGGCAGCAATTTCGTGGAGATCCGCGCATTGCTCAATAACCGCTCGGGCTGGCCGGCACGTTCCAGCAGCCAGATGTCCTTTTATTACTATGTGGACCTTAGTGAAGCTGCCGCTGCCGGGTACGGGCCGGAGGATATCACGGTCAAGGCAGGGGGCTATAATCAGGGCGGAACCGTCTCGCAGCTGCTTCCCTTTGACGAGGCCAACCATATTTATTATACGAAAATTGACTTTACCGGGACACCGGTTTATCCTGGCGGGCAATCCGCCTACCGCAAGGAGATTCAATTCCGGATCAGTGCTCCGTTGAACACGGCCTTCTGGGATAACACGAATGATTTCTCCTTCAAGGGTGTGGCTTCCGGTGCCTCCTCTCCTGTGAAGAATCCGTACATTCCGGTGTTTGATGCAGGCGTCAAGGTGTATGGGGAACTGCCTTCCGGCGGCAATCCCGGTGAACCCCAGGTGCCGGGGCGTCCGTCCGGACTGCAGGCAACCGCCGGGAATGCCAGTGTCTCCTTGGCCTGGAATGCTGTCAGCGGTGCGACAGGCTACACGATCAAACGCTCGCTGGTAAACGGAGGGCCTTATGCCGCGATTGGGACAGTAACAGGAACGACCTACAGCGACAGCGGGCTGGTGAACGGAGTGGACTATTACTATGTTGTAACCGCTTCTAACAGTGTAGGGGAGGGTACCGCATCTGCACAGGCCGCGGCCCGGCCGCGTGAGACAACGCCGCCTGCCAAAGGAGATTTGCGTGTGCAGTACCGCACCAATGATACAAGCCCCGGTGACGCGCAGATCCGCAGCCAGTTCCGGATTGTGAACACGGGAAAAGAAGCGGTAGCGCTCAGCGGACTGAAGCTCCGTTACTATTACACCGTGGACGGGGACAAGCCGCAGGAATTTCATTGCGACTACGCGGTCCTTGGCAGCGGGAATCTGAGCGGAAGCTTTGTGAAGCTGGCTGCACCGGCCGCACTGGCGGATTCTTATGTGGAGATTTCTTTTGCCCCGGGTGCCGGAAATCTTGCTCCGGGCGCGGATACGGGAGAAATCCAGGTGCGCATCAACAAAACGGATTGGACGCCGTACAACGAGAGCAATGACTATTCCTACAGCGGAACTCAGCAGGCCTTCGCCGATTGGGACAAAGTCACACTTCACCGTGAGGGAACCTTGGTTTGGGGCTTGGAACCATAATTCATTCCAGAGAGGAAGCATGCCGAAATGAAGAAGCTAAGTTCAATCAAAAAACCTATTTCCTTAGCCATGGCTGCAGTCTTGACGCTCACCCTTGTAACCGGTATCTTTAATTTCAGACCCGCAACGGCACAGGCCGCTTCAGTCGAACAGACAAGGTTTCTGCAAATGTACAGCCAGCTGAAAGACCCGGCGAACGGCTATTTTTCGGCTGAAGGCGTTCCGTATCATTCGGTGGAGACCCTGCTCAGCGAAGCGCCTAATTATGGACATATGACTACCTCGGAGGCATACAGCTATTGGATGTGGCTGGAAGTGCTGTATGGCTATCATACGGGAGACTGGAGCAAGCTGGAGTCCGCCTGGGACAACATGGAGAAGTACATTATCCCGGTTAATGAAGGGGATGGTGTGCAGGAGCAGCCGACAATGAGCTATTACAACCCGAACAGCCCGGCGACCTATGCCTCCGAGTTCGGACAGCCGGATCAGTATCCAAGCCCGCTTAACGGCAAATACAGTCCCGGAAAAGATCCGCTGGATGCCGAGCTGAAGTCCGCTTACGGCAACAACCAGACCTATCTGATGCACTGGCTGGTGGACGTCGACAACTGGTACGGTTTCGGGAACCTGCTGAATCCTGCGCATACGGCTGCTTACGTGAATACTTTCCAGCGGGGCACCCAGGAATCTGTCTGGGAGGCTGTACCGCATCCTTCACAGGATGACAAATCGTTCGGCAAAACCAATGAAGGCTTCATGAGCCTGTTCACCAAAGAAAGCAATGTCCCTGCGGCACAGTGGCGGTATACCGATGCTACCGATGCCGACGCGCGTGCTGTACAAGCTATGTACTGGGCCAAAGAGCTTGGCTATAACAATACTGTATATCTGAACAAAGCCAAGAAAATGGGCGACTATCTGCGGTACGGCATGTATGACAAATATTTTCAAAAGATCGGCAGTGCCGCAGACGGCACACCGGAAGCCGGAACGGGCAAGGATGCCAGCCATTATCTGCTGGCCTGGTATACAGCATGGGGCGGCGGACTGGGCGCCAGCGGGAACTGGGCCTGGAGAATCGGCGCCAGCCATGCGCATCAGGGCTACCAGAACGTAGTCACAGCGTATGCCCTTTCGGATCCGGCCGGCGGACTGGTTCCGGCTTCGGCAACAGCAGGACAGGATTGGAGCAAATCATTAACCCGCCAGCTGGAATTCTACAATTGGCTGCAGTCCTCCGAAGGCGCTATAGCAGGCGGAGCCACGAACAGCTATAACGGGTCATACAGCGCTTATCCAGCCGGTACAAGCACTTTCTACGGCATGGCCTACGATGAAGCTCCCGTCTATACCGATCCTCCGTCCAACAATTGGTTCGGCATGCAGGCATGGAGTGTGGAGCGGGTAGCTGAGCTGTATTACATTCTGGCATCGGGCGGGGACACCACCTCGGCCAATTTCCAAATGGCCAAACGTGTGATAGAGAACTGGATAGACTGGTCCACCGATTATGCCTTTGCCGGCAGCCGTCCGCTCGCAGACGCCGAGGGCTACTATTTGAACAAGCAGGGACAACGGATTCTGGGCGGAGATGATCCCGAGGTGGCAACGGTATCCGCACCCGGCGAGTTCTGGATTCCAGGCAACGTCGAGTGGCAGGGACAGCCTGATACGTGGACCGGCTTCAGTACATTCAGCGGCAACAGCAATCTGAAGGCAGTTACCAAGAATCCGGGCCAGGATACAGGCGTGCTGGGCAGCTATATTAAGGCGCTTACGTTCTTTGCCGCAGGGAACAAGGCGGAGCACGGCAGCTATACTGCGCTTGGCGGAACGGCCTCGCAGCTGGCTAAATCACTGCTGGATACGGCATGGGGCTATAATGACGGGGTGGGCATCACCACAGTAGAGAAGCGCGGGGATTATTCCCGCTACTTCACCAAAGAAGTGTATTTCCCGGCAGGCTGGACCGGCACTTTTGGTCAGGGGAATACGATACCGGGCAGCACGACAGTGCCCTCAGATCCGGCAAAAGGCGGCAACGGAGTGTACGCAAGCTATACCGATGTGCTTCCGGCGATCAAAAATGATCCTAAGTGGAGTTATCTGCAAGGAAAATACAACAGCTCCTATAACCAAGCCACCCGAACCTGGGACAGTGGAGCACCTGAATTTACGTACCACCGTTTCTGGTCGCAGGTGGATATGGCAACGGCATATGCCGAATACGACCGTCTGATCAACACCCCCACCGAAGAACCGGCTGCCCCAAAAGCGCCTTCCAAGCCGGCAGCGGCTGCCGGAGATAAAGTGGTTGCGCTGAGCTGGAACAAGGTAAGGGGCGCGGACAGCTATACGGTTAAACGGGCCACAATCAGCGGCGGGCCATACACTGCATTAGGGAATGTCACGCAGGCCACCTACAGCGATACCAGAGTGGTCAATGATACGACCTACTATTACGTCGTAAGTGCCACTAACACAGCAGGGACCAGCCCGGACTCACCGGAAGTCTCAGCCAAGCCAACAGCTGTGCCCATACCAACGGTGGGTGATTTAGTGGTTCAATACCGCACAACGGATACGAACCCTGGCGACTCCCAGCTCCGGCCACAGCTGCGGATTGTTAATAATGGAACCACAGCGGTAGAACTCAGCAAGCTCAAGCTCCGTTATTATTATACCGTTGACGGGGACAAGGCGCAGCAGTTCAATGTGGATTATGCCACAGTGGGCAGCGGTAATGTGCTGGGCAGCTTTGTGAAGCTCGTTCCCGCTGCAACAGGAGCGGATTATTACGTGGAAATTTCATTCAGCCCGGCAGCCGGGAGCCTCGCACCAGGTGCGAACACCGGAGAGATCCAGCTGCGCATCAACAAAACGGACTGGAGCAATTACAATGAGACAGGGGATTATTCTTACAATCCGGCCAAAACCGCCTACACCGACTGGAGCCGGGTGCCCTTGTATTTGAACGGGGTGCTGGTATGGGGGCTTCAGCCTTAACTCAGCGGGTGGTCTGATACAGGCATGACCTAAGAGGCCCTGCATTTCCCAAGCCAAAGGATGAAAAAGAACCTTCAACTCCACTGTTTTTGTGGGTCTGAAGGTTCTTTGGTTTATTACCTATCGTCAGCTGCTGTAAAATGAAGTTTACAGCTGCGGCAGCGGGACAACTTTCTCGGCAGCCTCGATGGTTCCGCCGCCCAGGCATTGTTCGCCCAGATAGAATACTACGGCCTGGCCTGGGGTAATCGCCTTTTGCGGCACATCAAAGGCTACATGCACCGTTCCGTCTTCCTGCGCAGTCAAGGTCACGCCCTGATCCGGCTGGCGGTAGCGGAACTTCGCGGTGCATTTCAGGGGGGCAGTCCCAAGGGTGCCCTCTTCAATCCAGTTCACGCCCGAAGCGGTCAAGCTGGTGGAGTACAGGCTTGGATGCTTGTCGCCTTGAACCACATAGAGAATGTTGCGGTTTAGATCTTTTTCGGCCACGAACCAGGGCTCACCGGTGCCGGAGCCGCCGATGCCAAGACCCTGGCGCTGACCCAGCGTATAGTACATGAGGCCCTCATGCCGCCCTTTGACTTCGCCGGTGGCGATATCCACCATGTCACCGGATTGTGCCGGCAGGTACTGGCTCAGGAATTCCCGGAAGTTGCGCTCGCCGATGAAGCAGACGCCGGTGCTGTCCTTTTTCTTGGCGGTGTACAGTCCGGCTTCTTCGGCGATCCGGCGCACTTCAGGCTTCGGCAGATGTCCGATCGGGAACATGGCTTTGGAGAGCTGGTACTGGTTCAGCGCATTGAGGAAATAGGTCTGATCCTTGTTGCTGTCCACTCCGCGCAGCAGCTTGAAAACGTCGTCTTCTTCAATTACCCTTGCATAGTGGCCAGTGGCAACATAATCTGCGCCAAGCTGCAGCGCCTTATTCAGGAATTCCCCGAACTTGATCTCGCGGTTGCACATCACATCCGGATTAGGCGTCCGTCCGGCCTTATATTCATCGAGGAAATAGGAAAAGACTTTATCAAAGTATTCCTTCTCGAAATTAACGGTATAGTAAGGAATATCAATCTGCTCGCATACACGGCGGACATCCTCGGCGTCGGTCTCGGCTGTGCACACGCCGAACTCATCGGTATCGTCCCAGTTCTTCATGAAGATGCCGATGACGTCATAACCTTGCTGCTTAAGCAGCAGCGCTGTAACGGAGGAATCGACCCCTCCCGACATGCCGACAACGACACGTGTATCCTGATTTGCCTTTGTCATCGAAATCACCATTTTCTATGCAAAAAATACCGGTATCCTTGCAAAACACCCGGCTCATTGTGTATTATAACATACCTGTCTACCCCAGACTGCACACGACAGGGCAAATGGCAGCGGATCAGGCGGAAAATTTGACAATTTGTCCACCACTGGCGAACATTATTGCAAAAAGTTACAGTTTGCGCTCCAAATATGCCCAAGGATATGATAACATAAGCTGAGAGCAAACATCGGAATACGTTGATATGACATTTCTCATGTCAAGCCAGCGATACCAGCAACTAAACCGAAAGAGGTGCACCTTTGAAGATATCAACAAAAGGACGCTATGGATTAACCATTATGATGGAGCTCGCCCTGAAATTTGGCGAAGGTCCCACATCCCTTAAGAGTATTGCCGAGAAAAACGGGCTGTCCGAGCATTACCTGGAGCAGCTGATCGCCCCGCTGCGCAACGCAGGACTGGTGAAGAGTATCCGCGGAGCCTACGGCGGCTATATTTTGTCACGTGAAGCCGGTACGATTACCGCCGGAGACATCATCCGCGTGCTGGAAGGGCCGATTTCGCCTGTGGATTTCACCGAAGAGGACGACCCGGCTAAGCGCGACCTCTGGCTGCGCATCCGCGACAGCATCGCCGATGTCCTGGACTCCACCACTTTATCCGACCTGATCAACTTTAAAGAGGAGAGTCATGCGGATAATTACATGTTTTATATCTAGAGGGATTGTCGGGAACCCTTGGGGGACAAGGGCTTACGGCGGTTTGGGGGACTAGCGTTACCCGCACTTTACCCGCATTAGGTTAGTTATTGATTGCCCATTCAAAATCATCTGCCATAGACATCTGGCGTTGCTAAGCAACATGAAGATATATTTGCTCAGTGACTTTAGATCGTGTCTTATAACCGATCGGGCCTGAATAAGTTAAACGGCCTTCGTGGTAACACATGAGGGCCGTTGCTTTTCTTATTAAATAGAACAACGTTCCCGATATACCGGGAACGACGGTTGGTCTGCGGACTTCGCTGAACATAAAGGGCAGTGAAAACACTTGGAATCAAATTATTGCTGCACAGAAAGCTTCAACCACTACCGTAACCGTGGCCCATAGTTTGAACCAACATTTGAGTGCTACAGTTTGCTATGGAGTCGATAGTATCTACAAGTACTCTCCAATTTGAAGTTTGTATTGTTCTTTCTCTTTTTCATCTGCTTGGTGCCGATGCTGCCCAAACAGATCGACACATTTGATGACCGTACCTTCGTTATTGATTTTAGCAGATGATTCCAAACTTTGCAGGATGAAGTTAATCCCTTCTTTGCGCTTGTTATGTAAATAATAGGCTGCCAGTTCAACGAGGAATCGGGTGTGTTGGTCCGACATAACCTGCTGATTGTATTCGCCAAATTCTGTAGAATAGGTCCGGTAGGGGATATAGGCAGCAAACCGGTCCAGAATGTAATCAACATTCCAATCATAGCGGTTAGCCGATAAGATAATATTGTATAAAGCTATTAATATCTCATCTGTTCGGAGGGAGATATATTCGATATATTCAGAGAGCGCCTCATATTGTCCTGCCAACACCCGATAGAGCAGACTGTTCGCGGTGCCCCACTCCTGAAACTGGGCTACAGTTCGCTTCACTTCCTCATTGTTTTCCTGGATCCAGCTTCCATCCATATAGAGGGACACCCAATCTAATGCCGATTTGTAGTCTCCAAATTCATCACACACGGTTGAACGGATAATCTGCGCGTACAGAATATAGAAGTAAGGGTTTTCTCGGGGGGGTTCTCGTCACTCTCTCTACGGTCCGACTGGCGCTGTAGCTTATAGCGAATAGTTGCTAATCGCAGCATCTCCTTCGCTAGTTCATCCACCTTATGCCACCGATGCATTGAACCATAGACATGGGCCAAATGCTTCAAGCCATCCAACTGATCCGCTTCATCCAGCCGGTCCAGATAACATTCGAAGAGGAGAGCCGCCTGCAAATTCTGGGTCTGATCGTCGCCAAGGGCTATCCGGAACAAACGGAACTGGCCACTGCCAGCCGTTCGGAATTTTGATATTTCTCACTGGCGCTCACATTCTTATATAATAACGCTGCAGCCTGCCACAGCCCCTCCTGAAACAGCCCTTCCGCCACTTCGAACAGCATAGGGGCATACGTCAGATTCTCTAGCAGATTCTGAACGACCTGTTCAACGCAATCGAGACGTCCCAGCTCTGCCGACCGTAAAAGAAATGGCCGCAGACGCCGCCAAGTTGGTGACGAATAATAGAAGCATTCGTCCACATATAAGCTGTAGAAATGGTCCTCTGGAAGTTCCATCCCCTTGGTAATCCGCTCCAGGTGGTTCATGGCAATCGGCTGCTGGCCTTTAATTACCCGGCTGAGCGTACCTGATTAATTCCGTGGTCAATATTCAGATTAGTAGAAACAGCAAACTGGGGTAAGGGTTGCAATTAGTTCAGGAGGGAAGCCACAATGGTAACGACCTAATAAGGGCGGTGTAGCCGTTTCTACTTGAAAGAATTTATATGTTTTGGGGAAACTGACTTCCCCCTTTAACTGTAATATAGTGTGAAAAAATGTGGATATCTTGGAAGCCTCACAGGAATATACGCGATGGAGGAGGATAGGGCTCCATCCGCAGACTGAAGCGGACAGAGGAGCCCTTATTTTGCCAAAAATCTAACTTTATCTACAGTTACGGACTCAGGAGCCGTTATAACGTTCAATTGAGCCTGGAATAAAGGGGAAAGGGAGAAATAAAGGCATCTCAGTCCGTAATCCTGCGGAATAGCTGAATCTTCTATCCATAACGGCTCTCCTGTCCGTAACGGCTGCGGATCGATCGCGAAGGAATAGGGCGATCCGTCTTTACCGGCTTCTTCGCAGGTGCTAGTTGGAAAAAGGGAACTTATTTTTCCGGAAATTAAGAAATCCTGAGAGTGAAGTGGAAAAAGTAAACCTAATCACCCATGGCCTGGCGGCCACCGTCGGTCATGAAAATCAGGTGAAGTCAGAGTATATATTTGGTAAAATCGTGCTGTGGATCAGAGGTCGATTCAATATTGGTGAAACATCCCGTAACCTAATCTGACCAACTGCAACGACGAGGATCGCCGAGTGTTGCCACGAGCACGTGTATAAAATTTCACCTCTTTAGGTTGCATGATCCACGCATACTTTTAGCTTGGAGGTAGGGAATATGGATGCCATTCGTGAACGCTGTGCCGGGTTGGATATTCATCAGGAGACGGTGGTGGTTTGTCTACTGAGTGGCCCCCTGGAGAAGAAACCCAAGTCCGTGATCGAGACGTTTGGAACCACGACCCGCGAGCTTTTGAGATTACAGGAGTGGCTGGAGCAGCAGGGATGTACCGAGATTGCCATGGAAAGTACAGGGGTCTTTTGGAAACCCGTGTGGAACATTCTAGAAAGCACCTGTACGATCACGCTGGCCAACCCGCAACGCATCCGCAATATGCCCGGGAAGAAGACCGACGTCAAGGATGCCGAGTGGATCGCCAAGCTCCACCGCTGCGGCTTGATTGAGGGAAGCTTTGTCCCGGACGAGCCCATCCGCGATTTGCGTGACCTTACCCGGTATCTGCGCAAGCTTAAGCAAAACGCGACGCAAGAAAAGAACCGGATTCACAAAATTCTACAAGATGCCAACATTAAACTGACCACGTATGTCTCCGATCTTTTTGGCGTTTCCGGTCGTGCGCTACTGGACTCGATTGTGAATGGCGAAGTGCTGGAGGTGCATGAGGTCCGCAAGCTGGTGCATACCCGGCTGAAGATGAAGGTGCCTTCACTGGTCGAAGCGATGAACGGCCGACTACGTCTGCATCACCGGAAGATGATCCGGCGTCATTGGGATCATTTGCAGTATCTGGAGAGTGAAATGCAGACGTTGGAAGCTGAAATTGAGGAACTGGTGCAACCATACAGGAAGGAAATTGAACTGCTGGATACCATTCCAGGCGTGAGCACGGATGCCGCGGCGAGCATCGTGGCGGAACTGGGTACCGACGTGTCTCCTTTTCCAAGTGAAGCTCATCTGGCCTCTTGGGTCGGGGTGTGTCCAGCCAACCATGAGAGCGCCGGTAAAAAAAAAGTAAAAAGAACCAACGCGGGAACCGAGGTCTGAAAGCCGTACTCGTCCAGTGCGCTTGGGCAGCGAGCAAGTCCAAGAATAATCGGCTTTCCGCTATGTACAGTCGGATCGTGAAACGGGCAGGAAAACAGAAAGCCATCGTCGCTTTAGCCCATGCGATGATCCGAATCATGTATGTGATGCTTCGGGATAAAGTCCCCTATACCGAGCTGGGGACGGAATATCTGAACACCCCAGAGCAGACCGCAAATTACCTGATTAAAAAACTTCAAAAGCTAGGCTACCAAGTGGAACTGACACCTATTACATGATACCCACTTTTTAAAAAAATGAAGTTCCGATATAGGGGATCTTTAAAGCAAAATTTACTTTCGAGCTGTGAAGCGACAAAGTTATTTTCGTATAAATTGGGCCACATTTCTGGTCCAATGGCGAAATGAGCTGAATTAGTGTCCCTTTTTCCACTTCATCTGCCCGAGGGCAGGGTACTCCGGCAAATTAGTGTCCCTTTTTCCACTTAAAGAGTTGCCGTAGGATTCATGGGGAGCCGTTCTCCAGGTAACGCTAGAACCAAGACGGCTGCGCTGTCCCGTGGAGGAAGGCACAGCCGTTTTTGTTCTCTATGAATAGCCTCTTTGAAATTTCTAGTACATGTGGCGTAAAGTTCAACAGGTCCTTCTCCAAAAAATTTGGGGAGGACCTGTTTTTTTCGAGTAGATGTCACAGATTGTTATTGCTCCAGGATGAAGGATTCAAGGTGGATTGGAGTCCCTGCCTCATCAAATGAAAAATGGAAGCAAAAACAAAGAGGCAACGGAACCAAAGGGTATGCGTCTCGGAAAAAAGCGGCGTCTTGGGAAAAAACCTGGAAAGAATCCAAACTGTCTATAGGTAGATGCTTGCGCCGGCATTCCATTCATATGACCCATCATTTCGTTTGTGGGAATCGCGAGGGTAACATAATCCTGATCGACGTGTGCAATAAACCCATCGTGTGATTGACCATCAGTCGTAATTATTCCAACGTATTTATTCATGCAACTCCAACTGACTTGTTGATAATTTGTATCCATGGATAACCTCCTCAAATGATATCTCCACAACAGTCTATGGACTTCAACCCATTGTGTTCACGGCGAATGCCTATATTTCCAAGATATCGCCTGAGTCGATTAAAAAGAAAAAAGCCCCCGATTAAAGGAGGCCCATGAAGATTATAAAAGAGTCAAAGGTAATGCCTATTTTCTTTTATTGCGTTTTTTAATTCCTGACACATTACATCTTTAACAGTGCATTCATAAAAGTGTTGAGGAACCGGCACACAATGATGTTGTCTTATGATTTCAATCGGGTGAATCACTTGAACATAAGAAACCATTTATCATTGAAAATGACCACTTTTTAGCCAGCGCTTTCTTTCACCTCATCAACCAGTTCCTTAGCGTCATTCCGCACAGTGCCCACCGCTGACGACACAGGATACGCGCGCATCTGATCCGCAGAATAGGGCTGCAGCAGTTTCATCAGGTCGGGAACCTGACGGTTATTGCGGTCAAGCCACTCCGATTCTGCCTCGCGGCTGAGAATAACCGGCATCCGGTCATGGATATCCGCCATCAGACTGTTGGCCCCGGTGGTGATAATGGTGCAGGTGCTGAGCCTGTTGCCGCTGGCATCCATCCATATGTCGTACAGGCCGGCCATGGAAAAAAGCTCCCCGCTCTTCAGCGTAATCCGCATCGGCTGCTTCCTTCCGTTCTGCTGCTTCCATTCATAGAATCCGTCTGCCGGGATGATGCAGCGGCGCGTGCTGATCAGGTTTCTGAAGGCAGGCTTGTCCTGAAGCGATTCACTGCGTGCATTGATCATTTTGCTGCCGATTTTGTCTTCTTTGGCCCAGGAGGGCACAAGTCCCCAGCGCAGCTTTCCGAGCCTGTTCTGTTTGCCGTCATGAATGACCGCCGGGATAGACTGCATCGGGGCCGCGTTGTATTTCGGCGCATAATGGACAATCGTGGTGTCCTCAATTAAATACCACAGCATCAATTCTTCCATGCTTACGGTAATGGTATATCTTCCGCACATTTTGCAACACCCCCTTGTGTCTCTGAAGGTTATATTGTTTTATTATAAATGAAGTTATGGAATAAATGCGAAGGAGAGAAATTCCATGATCATCGTAAGCTCCTGCCTGGCAGGAATGAAGGTAAGGTACAACAGTACAGATTGCCTGGATGAGACCATTCACCAGCTGCTGGATAATAACCGGGCGGTGGCGGTATGCCCCGAGCTTCTTGGCGAGTTCTCCACTCCGAGAGAGCCGGCGGAAATTGTTGGCGGTGATGGGGGAGCCGTACTTGACGGAACTGCGAAGGTGATGGACCGGCTGGGTAACGATGTCTCCGAAATGTATATTCTAGGTGCCTATAAAGCGCTGGAGCAGGCACGGAACGCAGGAGCGTCGATTGTAGTTCTCAAAGAAAACAGCCCTTCCTGCGGGAGCTCCATGATCTACAATGGCGCATTTGCCGGCCAGAAAATTCCGGGTGAAGGTGTGACCGCTGCGCTGCTCAGACGAAATGGCATCGAGGTGATTTCTGAGGAACAGCTCCCTGCCAGATTGGGAGAACTGGGAGCCCTGGATAAATAACGGGCCGATTCGTACTAAAAGGCTGTTTCAGGTACACGTATACACGCAACAATTATTTGGATATTGCTCCCGGCAGCCCATGTCTACTTATTACAATATTGTGTTTATTGACAGGTGGTAAAAGAACTGGTTCGGCGTTATAATCGAGTAGTCCTGTATGAAAATCCTGAATAAAGAAGAAGCGGAGAACCATCGTCATGAAACCGATCTATTTGGACCACGCCGCCTCGACCCCGGTGCATCCGGAGGTGGCGAAGGTCATGTACAATATGCTGCTTGAGCAGTTTGGCAATGCGTCCAGTGTGCATACATACGGGCGTTCTGCCAAAAAGATGATCAATAGCGCGCGCGACACTATTGCGGGCTTTTTGGGCTGTGCGCCGGATGAATGGGTATTCACCAGCGGCGGCACCGAGAGTGATAATCTCGCCCTTTTCGGTGCGGCTTCGGCTTCGGCCCACAAAGGGAAGCATATCATTACGACAGCTGTAGAGCATCATGCGGTCCTGCACACCTGTGAAGCGCTGGAGAAGCAGGGCTTTTCGGTTACTTATCTGCCGGTCAATACGGAAGGGCGTGTATCTGCTGCCGATGTAGAAGCGGCTTTGCGCGAAGATACGGTGCTGATCAGTGTGATGTTTGCGAATAATGAGGTAGGAACTGTAGAACCTATACAAGAGATTGGCAGATTAGCCGCAGAGCGCGGCATCCTGTTCCATGTCGACGCCGTACAGGTGCTTGGTCTGCTGTCTATTGCTCTTCGCGAGCTTCCAGTGGATTATATGAGCTTCACCGCTCACAAAATCAACGGCCCTCAAGGGATCGGCGGTCTCTACGTCCGGCGCGGCGCTCCCTTGCAGCCCAGACAGCATGGCGGACTGCAGGAGCGCGGCAGACGGGCAGGGACCGAAAGCCTAGCAGGTGCTGCCGGATTTGCCAAAGCCGTAGAGCTTGCGGTTACGGGGCTGGAGCAGCGGAGGGAGAAGGCGTTAACGCTGAGGACAGTGCTGCTGCAGGAACTGGACCGCCGGATCGGCCGAGAGAGCTACGTCATCAACGGGGACAAGCAGCATTTTTTGCCGGGGATCCTGAATCTGAGTTTTCCTGGAGTGAGCACCGATGTAATGCTGATGAATCTGGATATGGAGGGGATTGCAGCCGCAAGCGGTTCGGCCTGTACTTCAGGCTCCCTGGAAATCTCGCATGTGCTTCGGGCGATGAAGCTTCCGGATGAACTTTTGAATTCGGCGATTCGTTTCAGCACAGGTATGGGTAATACTAATGAAGAAATGGAGTACGTGGCCCAAAAAGTTGAAACCATCCTGAAACGGCTGCGTAAGTAAGATTGGGCTGTTTTGCAGCCTTGTCGCCGGTTTAGGGTTTGAGTGTTCTTCAACTGTGAGGGAAACCGTAAGTACACTCAAAGTGAGGGGACATTAACAGCCATGAAACTTCAAGAAATGATCGGCTTGGCTGTATACGAGGTTGAAGAAGGTAACGAAATCGGCAAAATTGTCGACATATTACTGGATTCAAACTGGAATATTACGGGTATTGAACTGGAAAGCAAAGCTTTTTTCTCCAGTCATGTGAAAGTTGTGGCATGGGAAGATATTGTCGCTTACGGCGAGGATGCTGTCATGATCCGCAGTAAAGAGTCGATTGTCAAGGCCGATACTGACCATATACCCTATACATTCCTTCTGGGAAAAAAGAAATTGAAGGATCTTCAGGTGCTTACGGCATCCGGAACAATTCTTGGCCGGGTATCCGATGTTTATTTTGACCAGAAGTTGGGAAACACAATAGTAGCGCTGGAAATCAGTGACGGGTTAGTAACTGATTTGATCGAAGGCCGCAAATGGCTGCCTTGTTCTGAAGGAATGTCCATTGGGGAGAATTCGGTGCTGGTTCCCGCGATGAGCGAAGAACGGCTTCAAAAAGCCATTAATATTGTTAACGGATAGGTGGAATGTATTATATGAAGTGTCCAAACTGCAACTCCAAGGATATCGGCAAGATTGGTTCCCACCAGTTCTATTGCTGGGGCTGCTTCATCGAACTGACAGTCAACGGCGAGAAAATGTCGGTGTATCAGGTGGAAGAAGACGGTACACTCAGCTCGCTTGATGATCTGTTCTCCGGGGAAGAGATTGCCCAGGATTATCCGCAGATCCATGCATCTTCCTGATCCTTAGCCTGGTTCATGCTCCAAATGAGTTACATAGACTCATCGTGCCCAATTCCCGGGCGGCTGCTGCAGCCGCTTGAGGATTGGGCTTTTTGCTTTTTTTTTGCGAAAGTTGCATCTTTGTTATACGCCCTAAGGAATTGGTATGTTACCTGCAGGGAGCGGACCCTATACTGAAATCGACCGGCAGCAACGCCGGAATTCTATCAGGATCTTACCGTAAAGGAATATCCAAATTTCTAATTGCGGTTATGCTGCTGTCAGGGCTTCAGCTTCCGGAAACACGGGACCGGCACAAGCAGCAGCGGGGATGGACGGGTTTCCCGGATCAGCCGCAAGCGCAGGCGGCACTACTGCAGCCGGAACGGCAGCGTTTGCACGGACTACGCCGTTTATACCCTGGAATTTGACGTTACCGGAGGAAGCACATCCATCGGCCGTATTTCTTTCGAGCTGGGAAATATTGCGGACGGAGGCACAGGGCAGCTTGCGGTAGACGTTGATGATATTGTGCTGACGAACAACGGAACGGTGTCTGTACCTTGAGACAAGCTTTATAATTTGGTATCCAGGCTTGGGATTTGGTATTTAGACCGGCAAAAAACGCTTTTATAATCTAAATATGGAGGACGGGCGACCGTTCTCCGAGATCTTCAAACGACAATGGGGGAGATTTATTGTGAAAAAGACAGCAGTATCCATTAGTGCGCTGCTCCTGGCATTTTCAGTGGCTGTCAGCGGATGTGGGGGCAGCAATAATTCTGCTAACAACGGAGAAAAGAAAGAAAATTCCAGCGCAACTACGGCTTCTGCAGCTCCAAGCACAGAACCGGTTACCCTGAACGCCTGGGTGATGCCGAACAGTCCCAAACCGGATGCGGATTTCATGAAGACCCTTGATCCCTACCTGAAAGAGCATCCGAATGTCACCGTCAAGGTAACGGTGCTTGACTGGGGCTCCGCCTGGACTAAGATCACAACAGCGGCTACAAGCGGCGAAGGCCCGGACCTGCTTCAGCTTGGATCGACCTGGGTGCCGGCAATCGCCAGCATGGGCGGCATTGACAAAGTGACTGACAAAGTGGCCGATGTGGGCGGTGCTGAGGCCTTCTTGCCGGCGATCTGGAAAACAACATCCATCGCAGGCGACAGCGAGGTGTACGGAGTGCCTTGGTTCGTGGATGCGCGCGCCATTTACTACCGGACCGATGTATTCAAGCAAGCCGGGGTAAATCCGGAAACCGCGTTCAAGGATTGGGATTCCTTCAAAAGCGCGCTGGAAGCGGTCAACGGACAAACGGTCGACGGCAAGAAGATCGCTGCACTGGGACTTCCGGGCAAGAACGACTGGAACGTAGTGCATAATATTTTCCCTTGGATCTGGGCCGCAGGCGGCGATGTTCTCTCGGAAGACAACAAAAACGTAATCTTCAACGAAGAGAAAGGTCTTAAAGGCGTAATGTTCTACACAGGACTTGCACATGAAGGTCTCGTCGATAAGTCCTCGCTTGAAAAGAACTCGTCGCAGATCGAAAGTGATTTCGGCGACGGCAAATCGGCGGTGATTATCTCCGGACCGTGGCTGGCCAAAAACTTTGCTACACCGAAGGCAAACGGCGGCATGGACGACAAAAAGGCAGCGAAGAACTTCGCGGTGGCCCCGCTTCCAGCCGGTCCCGGCGGACAATCTACCTTTGTCGGCGGCAGCGAGCTGACGGTGTTCAGCGGCTCCAAAAACAAGGAAGCCACATGGGAGCTTATCAAATACCTGACCTCCGATGAAGCGCAGAAAACCTACGCCAATGTATCCGGCCAGCTCCCTACCAAGCTGTCCATTCTGGATGCGCCGGATCTCGATGCCAATATGAAAGCCTTCTCGGAAGCAACAAAATACGGAAAAACCTATCCATCCATTCCGCAATGGGGCCCAACGGAAACGGCACTGCAAAAGCATTTTGCTAACATTTGGGATATTGTCGCCGGTGTGAAAGGCAAATACAGCGAAGAAAGCGTCAAGCAAGAGCTGGACTCCGCAGCGTCTGAAGTCAAAGCGATTATTAATCAATAACTACTAAGATTCCGGGAGGCCGCCCCCTGAGTGGGCACGGCGGCCCCTTCCATTCATAAAGCGAGGGATAAGAGATGGGACTCCATACTGAGAATAACCTTCCCGCCAAAGCCCCATCCCGCAAGCGCGGGCTGTGGCGCAAACGGGTCAGAGATAACAAGTTCGCCTATATGCTGATGGTGCCGACCATCATCTTCATGATGCTGGTACATTTGCTACCGATGCTGCAGGGAATCTGGATGTCATTTTTGAAGCTGAACCAGTTTACGCTGGTCAAATATTTGAAGGCGCCGTTTGTCGGGCTGGACAACTATGTTGGCCTGTTGTTCAACTCCGATAATCCGGTCCGCCAGGGGTTGAATTTTGCAATCCGCAACACCGCGATTTATGCCGTCATCGTCACGATCGGGGTAATGATCATGGGGCTTATGATGGCCATGCTCCTGAACCGCGATTTCCCCGGCCGCGGCATAGCCCGTACGGCGATGCTGCTCCCCTGGGTCGTCCCGTCTTATGTTGTCGGCGTGCTTTGGGGCTTTATGTGGCAGCAGAATGGCATTATCAACTATATTCTGGTCGACGTTCTGCATCTCTTCGCGGAGAAGCCGTTCTGGCTGCTCGGAACGAATACCATCTGGGCGATCATTATCCCGACCATCTGGCGCGGCTGGCCGTTCCTGATGGTCATTTTCCTGGCTGGATTGCAGACCATTCCCGATGATATCTACGAAGCGGCTACCATTGACGGCGCGGGCAAGTTCCGCCAGTTCTGGAACATGACGCTGCCGATGCTCAAGCCGGTTATTGCGGTACAGCTTTTATTCCAAATCATCAACAATGTCTACTCTTACAATATCGTTTCCACGATGTTCGGCAACGGCGCCGGATATCCGGGGGAGTGGGGAGATCTGCTGATGACGGCCTTGACCCGCCAATCCTTCGGCTATTGGTCGTTTGGTTCCGGTTCTGCCGCTTCAATGATGCTGATGGTCGTAATGCTGATGGTAGTCGGCGTTTGGTACCGGGCCTTTAGAACGGAGTTGAATGCCCAATGAGTATACACCGCAAACGTTCTGTCACTTCGTTTCTGCTGACTTCGCTGACCTGGTTCATCGTTGTAGTGACCATCTTTCCGATTCTGTGGATGATTTTTACCTCCCTCCACTCGAACGACCAGATTTTGAACGGCATCACTACCTTCAGTTTGCCGAAGCCGCAGTGGGTCAATTATGTCAACATGTGGGACACGGTTAATTTCGCCATCTATTTCCGCAACAGCCTGCTGATCTGCGGCGCAACGACTCTGCTTGCCGGTGCTTTCGCCGTCCTGGCCGGATATGCGCTGGCGCGGTTTGATTTTCCGGGGTCGAAGCTGTTCAGCATGAGTATCATATCCACTCAGCTGATTCCGGGGATTATGTTCCTGTTCCCGATTTATCTGATGTTTCTGTGGATTAAGAATACGTTTGGTTTGCCGATGATCAACACGTACTGGGGAATGATTCTCGTCTATACGGCGTTCTATACCCCGATCAGTATCTGGATTATGCGCGGTTTCTTTGTCTCCATCCCAAGAGATCTGGAGGAGTCTGCGGTAATTGACGGCTGCTCGAAATTTCAGGCCTTCTACAAAATTATTCTGCCGCTGTCTGTGCCCGGCATTATTGCGACCGGCATCTTTATCTTCCTTACGGCGTGGGATGAGCTTCTCTTCGCCTGGGTATTGACGACCAGCTCTGATGTACAGACGATTCCAGTCGGCATCCGCCTGTTTGTCGGCCAGTACAACACCCGCTATGATCTGTTGATGGCGGCTTCCACAGTTGTAACTGTGCCGGTTATGGTGATATTTTTCATGACTCAGAAATACTTTATTAGCGGTATGACTGCGGGGGCCGTCAAGGGCTGATCCGTGAATGCCAGGAAAGGAGAAAGCAATGATGTTGAAATTTACTACCGCAAGAGAAGCAGCAGCATCGGCCGGAGATATCCTGAGACAAGCGTTTGCCGGCCGGATTGGCACGGGCACGCACGTTAGCGCCCTCTTTACCGATTCAGAACGCCGTGGAGCTGTAGGAATAGCAGGTTTGCCGCTTCGGCTGCCTGCCATTCAGGAGCTGCTCAAGCTGCCCGCCGTGGCCGCACTGCTGCCGGCTGAAGCCGGCGCATCCGCGCTGTTCACCGTTAACAGTGAGGGTACAGAACTGTCGCTCTATATCCGGCACGCCGGAAAAGAGGAACAGACCGCCCAAATCCCGGAGGCGGCTGTAAGCGAGGCTCTGGCACAGCTGCAAGCTGCACCGGGCTGGGCTGGGATACTTAACGCCGAGGGGGAGCATGTAATCGACCTGCGTTCACCCGTGCCGGGCCCGCATTTCGCGGTCAATCTGCTGCTCGGAAACCGCCTGCGGTTTCCACATCCGCTTCAGACCACGCCCAAGAGCGTTGTTGACCGCTTCGGCGGCGGCAGCTTCCGCTCGCACGCCGCAACCCAGGTGCTGGCCACCCGCTGGGATATGCGCCAGGAGGAGAACGGCTTCCCGGCCAACCGGCAATTTTACCTGTTTGAAGACGGCAAGCAGATTTTTTATTCCGCAGACCCCGGCGACGAAGGGATTGAATCGGCAGTCTGCACGCATTCGCAGAATGCAACCGTCATAAGCTACCGCACCCGCTGCGGACTGGAAATCACCCGTACCATCTTTATCCTGCCGCATGCCGAAGGTATGCCTCTGGCGACTGAAACGCAGCGGATTGAAATTGTGAACCGCGGAGACGCGGGCCGCCGTCTTCGGATAGTCTACACGGGGATGTTTGGTTCCGCCGCTCCGGGGGCGCTGTTCGAGGATGTGCTGTACAGCAACGTCATCATGCAGGGCGGCGTGCTTCAGGATGCTTCGGGAGCCGTAGCGGCCATCAGTCCCGATTATTATCCGGAAGGCGGCCGTCACGATCTGCGCTTCCACACGATGATCATACATGGGGAAGGCGGGCCGGTGCTGCCGCGCGAATACTGCGTCAGCTACAATGAATTCGTCGGTACAGGCTCCCTGCACCGGCCGGCTGGAGCGCTAAAGCTGAGCAGTATTCTGCACCGCAAGGGACCGGGCTTCTTCGCCGTAGCCGGAGAACTCCATATTCCTGCCGGAAGCTCGGCAGCGGTTGACCAGTTGACCGGACTTGTCTCCGATAAGAGCGGCGCGCCTTGGAACGACACGGTGCTGGCGGACGAAGTGGGCGCGCTGGTCGCCCGGTTCTCCGACCGCAAGGCGGCCGAATCGGCGCTGGCCGAATCGTCCGGCTTCGTGCGGGATTATGGCAAGTTCCTGCAGGTATTCACCGGTGACGAAAATTTTGATGTGTTTGTCAACCGCAATCTTCCGTTTCAGGTGTTCTACCAAACGTTCGTCTCCCGTTCCTTTTGCCAGACACAAAAAGGGTACAGGGAAATTGGTTTCCGCGAAATCCAGGATTTGTACGCTTCGATGTATTATTTTACCGGTATGGGACAAAGCGCTCTGGTGAAAAGCCTGCTTAAAGAATGGACCGGCATGGTGTTCGAACTGGGCTATGCTTATCATAATTTCTTCTGGGCCGGCAAGGAGCCGGGCAAATGGTCCGACGATGCGTTATGGCTTGTTCAAGCCGTCTACCGTTATGTCATGCTCACAGGAGATCTTGAATTCCTGGATGAGTCCTGCCCGGTGGCGGGACAAGAAACCAGCCGTCCGGTCTTCGAGACCTTGAAGGCGGTCATTGTCTATTCGGGGTGGATTTCGGTGGGCCGCCACGGCCTTCCGCTGCTGGACTACGCCGACTGGAACGACTGTCTGAAGCTGGATGACACGTATCTGAACGGACCGGCCAAGGAAGAGCGCTACCGGAAGCAGCTGCAAGCGGGCGGAGTCTTCGGTGATCCGCTGGACAGCGATTATTCCGAGAGCGTCATGAATGCTTTTCTGCTGAAGGTGGCGGTGGATGAACTGTCCATACTGGCCGCCCGGAAGGGAGAGCAGGACTATGCCGCGGAGCTGGACCGTTTCGGGGCAGAGCTGCGTGGACGTATTCAAGAGCATGCCTGGAAGGATAACTTCTTCGCACGCGTGCTGTTCAACCGGTATGCGGACGGCGAATACACATATTTGGGAGCCGCCGGGGACGGTCTGTCTTCAGATCCAGCCGCTGACGGTTCTTACTTCCTGAATTCTTTTAGCTGGAGCATCCTGTCCGGCTGCGCGGATGAAGCGCAGATCACTGTGATGCTGGATACCATGAAGTCGCATCTCATGACCCCTTACGGATTGAAGCTGGTCTCGCCTGTTGCACTGGGCCGGGTGTCCTCCCACACGGCTTCGGACGAATACTTTCCCGGCGACCGGGAGAACGGCGGCGTGTTCAAGCATGCCTGCATGATGGCCGCCGCAGCGATGTTCAAGGGGGCCAAGGAAGTGTCGGATGCGGGACTTGCCGCCGAACTGGGCCGTTTCGGCTACTGGCTGCTGGACCGGATCATGCCGTTTAAGACGATGGAAGATCCGTTCGCCATCTGCGGAAATCCGAGATTCTGCACCCAATACAATAACAGCGAGACCGGTGAGAACATTGGTCCGATGCTAAGCGGCACCTCGACCTGGCTCACCCTCTCGCTGATGGAAGCGCTTGGCATTGAATATACGGCGCAGGGCATTGCGCTCAATCCGATCCTGCGGGAAGAGCAGACGGAGCTCTCCTACACCCTGAAGCTCGGCGGCTCTTCGTATTGTATCCGGATCAGCAAGCCGGAGGGCTTCCGCCGGATGCAGAACGGCACAGCCCGTCTGACGCTGGATGGCCGGGCGCTTGAGAATGGTCTTGTCCCGACCCCGGATGACGGGCTTACCCATGAGGTGGAGCTGCATTTTGAAAATTAAGGACGTTACAAAGACCGATCACGGAACTCATGCGGGGTCATGCCGGAGTATTCCTTGAAGAGCTTAATAAAATAATGGGCGTTGGAGTAGCCAAGCTCGGCGGAAACTTCATAAATTTTCAGCGGCGTATGGATCAGCAGATACGCCGCTTTTTCCATCTTTGCCTGGCTGATATAGTCGCTGATCCGCTTGCCTGTCTCCAGCTTGTACATTTTGGACAGGTAGACCGGATGCATCTGGACATGATCGGCGATGGCCTGGAGTGAGACGTAGTGCAGATTGCTGTTGATATATTCATGAATGCTCCGAATCAGGACGGTCCGGCTGTCCCGGCGCTCTGACTCAAAATGCTCTCTCAGCAGAACGATGACCTCCAGCGCCCAATCCCGCAGCATGTCCGGCGTCTGAAAGGGAGCCTGCTCCAGCAGCGGATTGCCGACAATCTCGCTCAGCATTTTGTTGTTCTTGTGGGCAAAATAATAGAATGCCGTCTCCAGATGCAGGCGGGCTTCATGGATATGCTCCAGCGAGCGGTCCGGATTCCGGCCCAGCTCTGAAGCAATGGCATTGAGCTTATCTTCAATTCCCTGCCAGTTGTTCGCTTCGAACATATGAAAGAACAGCGGAGGCTCATAGAGCGGCTGAAGAATCTCCACAGGCTGGGAGCCGCTGTTGTCAGAAGCATCCAGATAGATGCCTGTTTCGCTGCCGATATGCTGGCGGATGGCCGAGATGGCGGATTGATAGAGCGTGTAGACCTGGTCTGGGAAGCCGCCCCAGCCTGTAGTCACCACGGAGAGGCCGCCTCCAATCAGCGTGCCGACATGGTTCTGCAGCTGATAGGCCGCCTGGGCGACATCATCCCCCGGATTGCCGCCGGCTTCAATGTCATCCCTGGGCTGCAGCAGAAATACGAGATAATCATGCACATCCTTGCAGGACCAGATGCGGAAACGGTTCTGGAACAGCTCCTGTGCGATATTGATGATCGCGTATTCGAACAGCAGCATGCTGTGCATGTCCTGGCGCCGGAAGAACTCCTCCGGTCTGACCACCGCAAGGCATACCGGCAGGGCGGTGGAGAGCGGCAGATCGAACTGGGCCAGCCGTTCCTCCAGCTGCGCCTTGGGCATCTTCCGTCCCTGCAGCAGCTCGCCGAGCAGGCGGTCCCGCAGGAGCGGAAGATGCTCGCGGAAGGTCTGCATCGTCCGCTGATAGGAAGACCATGCCTCCCATTCGCTGCGCAGCTCTTCCCGAAGCTTAACGATGACGGCGATCAGCTGGTCATTGGCAATCGGCTTAAGCAGGTAGGCGCTGGCTTGCTCCTCAATCGCCTTGCGGGCATATTCGAACTCGGCATAACCGGTCAGCATAACTACCCGGATATGCTTCCAGCGGCTGCGGATGGCGGCAATCAGTTCAATGCCCGAGATTTCCGGCATATTGATGTCAGTGACTACAATATCGATGGGATGACGCTGAAGCAGCTCCAGCGCCTCGTAACCGGAATAGGCTTTATGAACCTGTTCAAATCCCAGTTCTGCCCAAGGAAGCGAGATGGATAGGTCATCGACGACGTAGGGCTCGTCGTCAACCAGCAGAATTTGGTGCATAGGATTCCTCTTTCTTCTCCATGCGGAGAGTGATTTGTAGGCCGCCTTCAGATGAAGGGGCGATCAGAAGACCGGAAGAATCGCCATAATGCGTTTTGAGGCGCTGCTGGATATTCCATAGCCCGCAGCCTCCGTCCTCTCGCGTCGGTTCGGACATTCTCGCATGCAAAGAGGCAATGGCCTCACTGGTCATGCCCGCTCCATTGTCTTCAACGGTGACGGTGACCGTCTCTTGCGTCTGGCTGGCGGTGATCCGAATGAAGCCTTGGCCGATTTTTTTCTCAATGCCATGTATAATACTGTTCTCGACCAGGGGCTGAATCAGCAGCCGGGGAATGTGCAGACCCAGCAGATCATCGGCGATATCCATCTCGTAGCAGATGCGCTGCTTCCGCAAATTCTGAATTTCCAGATAGTTCTCCAGCAGCTTCAGCTCATCCTGAAGGGTGGTGAGGGAATGGTCGGCTTTGGTGATATACCGGTAATACTCGCCAAGATTAAGCGCCATGGCCTCCACTGAACCGGTGTCGCCAACAACAGCCTTGCTCTTGATAAAGAACAGGCAATTGTAAAGGAAATGAGGATTGATCTGCGATTGAAGCTGTTTCAAGTGGGCGTCCTTGGCCCGCAGCTGCTCCAGGTAGACCTGTTCAATCAGCGATTGAATCTTTTCCGCCATTTCATTGAACTCCTCGTTGAGCATCGTGAACTCAGGATTGGTCCTGGTATGGATGCGGGTAGACCAGCGTCCTTCCTTCATTCTGTTGAGGGAACGCAGCAGGAGGCTTACCGGACGCTGTACCTGACGATAGAGCTGCAGCGAGAACAGCAGGCTCATGGCCAAAAGGATGGCCGATCCCGTCAGGAAGGAATAACGGCTGCTCCGGATCGGCTGAAGAATCTGCTTTAGCGGCGAATAATGCACAACCTGCCAGTTAATGGCCGAAGATGGAACCGAGCTGACAAGAAAGCTGCCTTCCTTGAGGCTGAAAATATCCGAGCTCCCTTGCCCGGTTGAAGATGTCAGCGTTGCAACAATCCGCTCCGCCAATTCCCGGTCGGTATTGCGGGAGAGGATCACCCCGAATGCCGGGTGGAACAGGAAGGTGTCGCCCTTGTTTTGCGACTGGTAGGCATCGAACATCCGCTCAATATTGGATACGGGAAAATACATCGACATCAGCAGTCCCGCCTGGCGGGGATCATTCCTGCTCTCAATCGGGTCCGACAACAGCAGACGGAAGCCCGCTTCAGCGCTTCCCTTGTCCTCCGAAATATACTCCCAGCCCGCCGGTAAAGGCTTCCCAAGTATGGAGGAATTAAAGGAGAGAGAGGAATCCGACCCCAGGGTCTCGCCGCTGTGCGGCTTGTACAGGACAATCCGGTTCTCCCACGTGCTGGAGCTGGTCTGAAGGGAAAGCTTCTCCAGAACGGTCATAATGGTCTGGGCGGGATCGATGAGATGGCCCAATTGCCGGATCTGCTCATAGTCGCGGACGGTCGGATCTCTCTGCAGCGCATACATGCTGCCTGCCAATTGGTTGATATTATTGTCCATCTGCTGGGTCAGGAACTCAAGATGGTTCAAATCGGTCGTTTTGATCTGGCTCGTAATGACCCCGATATCCTTGCGGTAGGATAGTCCGTAGAATAAGAGCGTGACTGAAATAAGGGAAAGAAGAATCGCAACCATTTTAATAAACAGGTTCGGACGCCAGGCCATAAGATCATCCTTTTCAAAGACTTCGCTGTAATAGAAAAAAGTGTATCACACGATACTGAAGACGTTATGATACAATTTGTCCGATTCCCCAGAACTTTACGAAAAGCAGGTGGTTCCATGAAAATTCGATTATCGCTATTCATATTGCTCTTGACGTTGTCAGGCTGCGCGTTTCGCAGCACCGGCGAAAGTCTCCCGGCCGCCTCCCCGGAGAGCACAGCGCCTCATTTCGACGTCAAGACAGGCAAATATAATCCGCCTGTAGACCTGTATACGGTAGGCTCCGTGAACCCCAATCTGACCTTCAAAAAAGGCGAGAGCCTCGAACATAACGTGCATACAATCTGGGCCGAGAACCGGCTGGGCATCCGCATCCGTTATCTTTGGACCATCTCCGGCACCTCCGAGACCTACGCCAACAAGCTTAGGCTTGAGCTGGCCAAAGGCAATATGCCCGATGTCGTAACGACAAGGGATGCCAACGTCATCCAGGAGCTGATCGACTCCGGGCAATTCATGGAAGCTGGCAGTTTATTCGGGCAATTCGCTTCCAAGGTGTGGAAGCAGGCCGTGGCCGAAGATCCCTCGGCTTGGGACAGTTATGTGCGGGACGGGCACAAGTATGCGATTCCCATTATGGATTACGAGTACAACTCCGATCCGCTGCTCTGGATCCGCCAGGATTGGCTGGACAAGCTGCATCTGTCCGCGCCGCGGACTCTGGACGAGCTGGAACAGGTCATGGACGCCTTTGTCAACCGGGACCCGGACGGGAATGGTCTTAAGGACACCTACGGGCTTGCGGTTGGTTTCCGCAACGGTCCGAGTACCTGGATGGGGGACAGCAGCTGGATTTTTGGCGCGTTCGGCACGGTTCCCGAGCAATGGAACCGCCGGAGTGACGGAACACTGGAATACGGGTCCGTGCAGCCCGGCGCCCGCAAGGCTGTCGCGCTCATGAAGCAATGGGTGCAGCAAGGATACTTGTCCACCGACAGTGCGTGGCTTGATGAAGAGGGCGCCGCCAATCTGTTCGTCTCCGGCAAGGCCGGCATCATTGCCGGTCCGTACTGGATGGGCGGCTGGCCCTTGTCACATCTGACCAGCGCAGACCCGCAGGCGCGTATCAAGGCCGCCGCCATACCTGCCGGACCGGACGGTACGGTCATGAGAAGAGGCACCCTGCCTGTCAATGGCGCTATTCTGATCAACAAGAAAATGATGCATCCTGAAATCTTTTTTACCTATCAAAATTATTTGTTTGATTATTACGCCACCTCGACCGGCGAGTTCATCAATGGCCTTGCAAAAGACTATGATTGGACAATGGATGCCGGCCAGCCGACAATCAGGCCTTCCGCTCTGCCGCTGGGCGGCATCCGGGTCGCTTCCTATACGCTAACCTTCGATGGGGCAAGAATTCCCTCCAAAGTCATCAAGGAAATCCCAAAGGACATTGCCCCGGTGCTGCTTAGCCAGAAGGAGGCTTCCCGCAAGGAACAGTTCACGGGACCGCCAACCGCGACGATGAAGAGCGACGGCGAGCTGCTGAAGAAGCTGGAACAAAAAAGCTTTCAAAAAATAATCTTCGCGGACAGCGGCATCGGGGAATTCGATGAATTCGTCGACAAATGGAAAGCCTACGGCGGATTAACCGAAACCTCGGAAGTCAATGCCTGGGACCGCAGCCGCCGGTGAGTGCCGCAGGAACAAGAAACCGCCTCGATTAAGGCGGTTTCTTGTCGGAGAGGCGCCGGAATTTCTTGCTTGCCCGACGATTGCTCCGGAATATAGCGGAACTGGTCATAGTAAGCCTGGAGCGGGACTTTTCCGTTATACGGCTTCAGCCAGGAATCCTCGCCTGTCCCGTTCCAGATATTCATCATGATGCGGCCTGCGGACGCCTTGATTCATCTGCTGCGTATCCATTCTGTTCCTCCAGTGATGTCTTCTTTCTATTATCGTACTGAATGGCGGCGTCAGCCGCCATACCAATGTGTCAATTCAAATAACAAATTCTGAAGATAAACCCGCTTTTAGTTGCCTGTATATTTCAACCAGTCGTAATAGGCGTACAGCGGATTGGCGCCATTATATGAACCAAGCCAGGAGTCTACACCGGTTCCGTTCCAGAGGTTCATCATGATTTTGCCGGGCTCGGAGGGGATATTGCTGGTTGCCGTGTGCTTCAATACACCGTCCACATACCATTTAATGTAGCCCGGCTGCCAGTCGAAGGCGTACGTATGATAACCTGTGGAAGCGTCAAATCCAAGATTGACGACCTTCTCATGGCCGCCAACGCCGTTCGTAAAATAATTGAATTGGACCTTGGTGGTATCTTTGCCCAGAAACTCGATATCGATTTCATCCCAGGAGGTTCCTTCGGAAGGTCCGGTATAGGTGAAAAAGGAGGAGACGATTCCGCTGTTTTTGGCCGGCATCATGCTGACCTCATATTTGCCGTAGCCGTACTTGTACACAGACCGCATTTCTGCGCCGTCAAACTTATTGTAGCTGGAACTGGTCAGCGCCAGGCGGAGCTGTCCGCCGCCGGTAAACGAGATATTGTCGGCGCGCCAAGTACAGTTGAACATACCGCCATTGGAATAGCCGTCGGCTTTTTGCCAGGTTACGGGATTGAAGTAGGTCAGAGGCTCATAAAAGACGGTGGCTGCTGAAACAGACGGAATCCCTGCCAGCATTCCGGCAAGCAGCAGAGTCAGAGCAGCGCTGTACAATTTTTTCAGCATTCTCATAGAAAAACATTCCTCCTTAAAATGAAAGCGTTTTTATAATATGATTTTAGCCAGCGCCGGCTTCGTCCCGCCATACCATTTTCTGAACCTGGATAACAAAAAAACAACTTTTGTTTGAAAAAAAGGTTATTTCGCCACCCTCCCACACATACTGATATTGCATGCCTGTCTTAGGGTGAATACATCAGGAGGGATAATATGGAGGAGTGGTCCCACAGTAAATGGTTCCGCTGGATGATCGGAGTCTTGCTCGCCCTGATCATTTTATATTTTGTATGGCTGCTCCGTCCAATGCTGCAGGGAGTCTTCCAGTTTCTAAAAGCCATCCTTGCGCCGTTTCTGGCAGCTATGATCATTTCATATGTGCTGAACCCGGTGGTCAGTATGCTTGCCGGGCGCAAAATGCCGCGCAGTGTGGCCGTGCTGCTGATCTATGCTGTATTTCTGACCTCGCTGGCGGTTATCCTCATCAATCTGATTCCCATGTTCATCGAGCAGCTTGAAGAATTGAACGAGCATTTGCCGGAAATAACGCTACATGCGCAGGGCCTAATGCGGAACATGAATACCAGGCTGATTCCGCCGGGAGTCGGGATGGGTATGAATAATTGGTTCTTTCAGCTGGAAAACCGTCTAGCCGGCGGGATCTCCCATTTTCTCGATAACATTGGTTCGACTATCGGCGTGCTGTTTGACGCCTTTATCGTGCCTTTTCTGGTGTTCTATATTTTGAAGGATTTTGATGTCTTCGAACGGACCGTGGTCTCCTGTCTGCCGCGCTCGCGCCGTAAATTGATTGTTAAAATGCTGAGGGATATCGATGACGCGCTGGGCAACTATATCCGCGGACAGTTTCTGGTCTGCATCATCATCGGGGTGCTGGCCTATATCGGCTATGCGATCATCGGTATGCCCTATGCGCTGCTGTTCGCCTGTGTGGTGGCGGTGTTCAATATTGTTCCGTATATGGGCCCCTTTTTGGGGGCGGCGCCCGCGATTGTGATGGCTTCCACCCTATCGCTGCGCCTCGTGCTGCTGGTTGCCGTCGTGAATACCCTGTGCCAGATGCTGGAGAGCAATGTCATATCGCCGCAGGTGGTGGGGCGCAAGCTGCATCTGCATCCGCTGCTGATTATTTTTGCGCTGCTGGTGGGTGGAGAGGTGGCCGGGGTAATTGGTCTGATTCTGGCGGTGCCGGTTTTTGCGGCCGGAAAAGTCGTAATTCAGCACATAATGGCTTATTATATTAAGCGAAAGCCGGTTTAGGCGGAAAGGCCGAACGGTCATACGCTTTACCACAGAAGGGGAACACGTATGCAAACGTTGCAGTCCCTGCAGTACGAAGAGCTTCATTCCCATTACAACAGGTATTTATCTCCATTTCTCCCCTATAACTTAAAGGACCGGTACACCGACCGGATCATTCTGCCTGAAGCCATAGGAAACGGAAGCATCAGCCGGACACGACTGAGACCCGGCATGGAGGTTATCATGGCTGACTTCCAGATTACGGACGATCATATCATGCATCTCCACGGCAATCTTCCGATGGTCGATCTGACATTCTGGATTCAGGGCAATATAGAAATCTCTCATTCGGGAATACAGGAACAGATATCTGCAGGCCTGGGCCATCTGACGTTTGGGCAGGAGGAGCAAATCGAACTGAAGTATACCGCACATGAGGCCTTTGCGATCTGCGAAGTCCGTTTGGCCACAGCATTGTTTGACGCGTTTATGGATGAGCTTGGCCTTGCCCGGTATACCTACTCCGCGATTCTGGACGGCCGTCTGAATTGCATGTTTTCCCAATCCATCCTGCCAAAGGTGCAGACCATTCTGCAGGACATGCGCTCCCATCCTTTTGCCGGACCGCTGCGGAAAATGTTTCTGGAAGGAAAAACCCTGGAACTTCTTGCTCTCTGTTTCCAGCACACTTTGCTTGAAGACGAAGCGCCATCGCAGCGCCGCACAGGCCGGTTGCGCAAGGATGACATTGAGCGGGTGCGCGAGGCAGGCAGGATTCTGCAGCAGCGGATGGAGCAGCCCCCTTCTCTGCTGGAATTGTCCAGGCTGGCCGGAATCAGCGATTCCAAACTCAAATTCGGCTTCAGGGAACTGTATGGCACTACAGTCTTTGGATATTTAAAAGAGAAGCGGCTGGATAAGGCGAAGGAACTGCTCGAAACGGAACGCATCAACGTTTGTGATGCCGCGCTTATGGTGGGCTATTCCAATCCGAGCCATTTTGCCGCGATTTTCAAAGAAAGGTTCGGAAGCAACCCGCGTGAGTGGATTATAGAATCCAGAAGACTGTAAGCAGCGGACAGCAATAATCATTCATCAACCGTACACCGTTATCTATTGAACGTGCAGAGGCGGACACCCGCTATAAACGGATGATAGACTTAGTTTAACCGCGGTTAAATTATTATCATCCTGGAGGTCCGTCTTGAATACTCACCCGATCGACCAGTTAGAGACAGAGCAGCACTCACTTCTGAAAGCAGCAGCATTTCATCTTATCCCAGGTGCAGTCACATTTCTTTTTATTCTTTTTATTTCGCCATTATTACATAAAGCCGGTCTTACCATTGCACTTTCCATCAACATAGAAACGATAGTCTGGCTCACACCGGCCATGCTTGGGATTCTGTTCTATCAAGCCCGGAGGCAGACCGGCACATTTTCATTAAAGGGCATTATGCCATACCGTCAAAAGCTGCCTCTGCGGCACTATCTCATTCTCGTCCCCGTAGTGCTGGGCTGGGCAGTTTTGATTTTCTGGCTAATGGAACCGGTGAGCCGGTTTTTGCTGGAGCATGTCTTTTCCTTTTATCCGGACTGGTTCGATGCCGGTACGGATGATATGTCCCGGTATTCACATGGCATGCTGGCGGCGTCCTGGGCCAGTGATTTTATTCTGATCGGCTTGTTGGCGCCGGCCGTGGAGGAATTGTATTTTAGAGGATATCTCCTGCCCAGGCTGGGCAGATACCGGGGCTGGGGCGTAGTGATTAATGTGGTGTTATTTGTCGTGTATCATTTCTTCTCCCCCTGGATGATCATCACCCGGCTGATTGCAATCTTTCCCATGTACTACGTCGTATGGCGGACCAAAAACATTTACATCGGCATGGTTGCCCATGTACTGCTCAACCTGATTTCCGCTCTGTCGCTCTACAGCCTGTATTTCGGATAATTCCAACGTTGACTATAGTCAAAGCTTTTAGTTATAATGTTATGTAATATTACGATTAACATTTGAATAGTTGTTCGAAGAAGAGGATTATTAATTCGCGGAACGTTATGGCAGAGAGCCGGTGCTGTGGTGCAAGCCGGTTAACGGAACGGATGAACTCACCTCCGAGTAACGGCGCAAGCCGCAGGTCCCGCAAGGCAAATGATGCGGAACGGAAGCCAGCGCGTGAACTGTCGTCGCCTCACCCCCGTTACAGGGTGTCAAAGTGAGTGGCAGGTAAAGTATACCCGGCCGCTAACTAGGGTGGTACCACGGGAATTCAAACCTCTCGTCCCTAGCGATTATACGCTGGGGATGGGAGGTTTTTTTGAAATATAAGAATTTATATGCTTCACGCTATAAATTTTCCTTCTATTTCTCGCTGAAACGGTACCGTCCTTAAAAAGGACGGCAAAGCCGTTTCTACTTGCAAGAATTTATATGCTTTGGAGGAAGGCTTCCCCCTTATTTAATTGGAAACTGAGGTTTCCTATTGTGGGGAGAGCTAGGGAAGGTGAAGTGGAATTAGTACACTTAAATGAAACAAAAAAGCCCCTAAAAGAGGGAATGGTGGGAAAAAGTAAACTTAAAATGAACCAATTCCCGGGTAAGCGTGCGAATGGGGCAAATTAGTTGTCCTTTTTCCACTTAACATTAGCGGGGAAGCGGGATGGAGGGATTTAAGTTTGCTTTTTCCACTTGAATTAGTTACAGGCCCGGCCGGGAGAAGCGTGAGAGGAAATGTCTGGCATGGCGGATTGCGCTTCAACACCAGCAAAAATGCCGTTGTTGAAGCGGCGAAGGCCGGATGGCGCGGAAACAAGAGCAAAAATGCCGTTGTTGAAGCGGCGAAGGCCGGATGGCGCGGAAACAAGAGCAAAAATGCCGTTGTTGAAGCGGCGAAGGCCGGTTTGGACCAGGCCTCAGCCCCTGCCGGGGCTGAGATCGCGGGAGGTTACATGCCCGCATGGTCTGGCTGAGAAGATCGAGGGCAGACATCGCCAGCCGAGCAGCGAGTCCTGAGCTGATTCTTGGACTTTGCTGCCCGGCAGGCAAAACGGATAGGTATTTTAAATGTTTTGTAGAGATAAAGGAACGGAAAGAAATTTTGGAGCTGGAGCAACGAAGTGGCCGCCTGAAAGCTTTCCGCAGGAAAGCTCACATCGGAAGCATGCGCAATACTCGGATTTCAACCGCCTATACCAATTGAACTTGAAATATTACAATGATGGGAGAAGTGGCGGAGGAGAAGTTTGGAACTGCAGGAGCGGTAGTGTCCGCCTTTGTCTGCGGATTTCCACTGCGAACAACGGTATAGATTCAAGAAATCTGTAGACAACAGCGGCCGGAAGTCCAAACATTCTCTGGAGTCACGAACACTCCCGAAATCGAAGAATCACAAGTTCAGTTTATATAGTGTGAGATCAGAAATCCGGGTAAAACAGCGGGTGGAACCCCAGACATTTCTGGTAGTGACCCTCCTCTACAATATTTTTTTAAAAAATTAGCAGGTTTAACTAAGCAAGCAACACTCCAAGGAGGAGCATAAGATGAGCGACAACAACACACCAAACACAGCCGCAGGCTACCGTGCCCAAACCATCGAGCCTAAATGGCAGAAGTTCTGGGATGAGAACAAGACTTTTAAGACAGGTGAAGATGCAGGCAAACCGAAATTCTACGCACTGGATATGTTTCCGTATCCTTCAGGCGCAGGGCTGCATGTAGGACACCCGGAAGGCTACACGGCGACGGATATCGTCTCCCGCTACAAGCGGATGCGCGGCTACAACGTGCTGCACCCGATGGGCTGGGATGCCTTCGGCCTTCCGGCTGAGCAATATGCGATGGATACCGGGCAGCATCCGCGCGAGATTACTTTTAAGAACATCGATAATTTCCGCCGGCAGATCAAATCGCTGGGCTTCTCCTATGACTGGGACCGCGAGATCAGCACAACCGATCCGGAGTACTACAAATGGACACAGTGGATCTTTATTCAGCTGTATAACCGCGGACTGGCCTATGTGGCAGAGGTGTCGGTCAATTGGTGTGAGGCCCTGGGAACGGTGCTGGCAAATGAAGAGGTTATCGACGGCAAAAGCGAGCGCGGCGGCCATCCCGTGGTCCGCAGACCCATGCGCCAGTGGATTCTGAAAATTACAGAATACGCGGAACGCCTGCTGGAGGATCTGGAGGAGCTGGACTGGGAAGAAAGCATTAAGGATATGCAGCGCAATTGGATCGGCAAGTCAACCGGAGCTGAAGTGACCTTCGCCATTGCAGGCCATGATGCCAGCCTGGAGGTGTTCACCACCCGTCCGGACACCTTGTTCGGCGCAAGCTACTGTGTGCTGGCACCCGAGCATAAGCTGGTAGATCTCATCACTACAGAAGAGCAGAAGGCAGCAGTCGCAGAATACCGCGATAAGGCTTCACGCAAAAGTGACCTTGAGCGTACAGATCTGGCCAAGGAGAAATCCGGTGTCTTCACGGGTGCCTACGCGGTTAATCCGGTGAACGGCGCCCAGGTGCCGGTCTGGATTGCGGATTATGTGCTTGCCGGTTATGGAACGGGAGCCATTATGGCGGTGCCGGGACATGATTCCCGTGACTGGGAATTCGCCAAGCAGTTTGGCCTGAATATTCTTGAAGTGGTGCAGGGCGGCAATGTTGAGGAAGAAGCTTACAGCGGCGACGGCCCGCATGTGAATTCCGGCTTCCTGAATGGTCTCGATAACAAAGAGGCCATTGCGAAGATGATCGCCTGGCTCGAAGAAAAGGGCAGCGGCAAAGGAAAAGTAACCTACCGCCTGCGCGACTGGCTGTTCAGCCGCCAGCGCTATTGGGGCGAGCCGATTCCGATTCTGCACCTGGAAGACGGCACGATGAAGACAGTCCCTGTAGATCAGCTCCCGCTGCTGCTGCCGGAAGTAGATTCGATCCGGCCTTCAGGCACGGGAGAATCCCCGCTGGCCAATGTGACGGAGTGGGTTGAAACGATTGATCCGGAGACCGGCATGAAAGCCCGCCGCGAGACGAACACCATGCCGCAGTGGGCCGGCAGCTGCTGGTATTACCTGCGTTATATTGATCCCCGCAACGACAAGGAGCTGTGTTCGCCGGAGAAGCAGAAGGAATGGCTGCCCGTTGACCTGTATATCGGCGGAGCTGAGCATGCGGTATTGCATTTGCTCTATGCCCGTTTTTGGCATAAGGTGCTGTATGATATCGGTGTAGTGGATACGAAGGAGCCGTTCCACAAGCTGGTGAACCAGGGCATGATCCTGGGCAACAACAATGAAAAGATGAGTAAATCGCGCGGCAATGTCATCAATCCGGACGAAATTGTGGAAGCTTATGGCGCGGATACACTGCGTGTCTATGAGATGTTCATGGGGCCATTGGAAGCAACGAAGCCATGGAATGAAAAAGGCGTCGAAGGCATCCACCGCTTCCTCTCCCGCGTATGGCGTCTGTTCGTGAACGAGGACGGCAGCATCAGTGCGAAGATTACCCAAGGCGGCGGCACCGATGAGTTCAAACGGACCTGGCACAAGACGCTCAAGAAGGTTACCGAGGACTTCGAGCAGCTGCGCTTCAATACGGCGATCAGCCAGCTGATGATCTTCATCAATGATGCTTATAAGCAGGAGACCTTGTCCACCGAAGCGGCAGAGCATTTCGTGCAGATGCTGTCGCCGCTTGCACCGCATATTGCGGAGGAGCTGTGGCAGCTGCTGGGTCATGAAGGCAGTATCAGCTATGTGGCTTGGCCGGCTTATGATGAAGCCTGGACAGTGGATGCCGAAGTGGAAATCGTCGTTCAGGTGAATGGAAAAATCGTACAGCGCGCGCTGATCCCGCAGGACATGGGTCAGGAGGATATGCAGAACCATGCGCTGTCGCTTCCGAATGTGAAGACAGCTATAGAGGGCAAAACCGTACGCAAAATCATTGCGGTTCCCGGCAAGCTGGTCAATATTGTAGTGGGTTAAGCGAAGAACGCATTTTTGCCCGCAGCAACGGAGTCATCCGTGCTGCGGGCTTTCTTGGTTTGGGGCGTTTTACTCTATCCCCCTCGGTGGATTTTAGCGGTCCAGCGGAGCCTGAATGATGCCGCCACGGCCATATAATGCGTCCAGCTTTTCGACATCCTCATCATATTTATCATGTGTTGTGAGGATCAGCCGTTCAAAAACCCCCTCCAGACTGGTACGGAGATGGCTCAGCGCTTCCGCTGTAATGCCGCCGGGCACGGCGACCCTCTCCTGTAGCTCCTGCGGAGAGAATTCACCCTCCGTCAGCAGCTTGCCTGTGCCGAGCAGCATCTCTCCCGCCAGCCGGGTGATCAGCTCTTCATCAATGCCCGTAGCTTCTACTGCGGCTTCAATCCACCGCTCAAGAAAAAAACTGATGAATGCGGGACCGCAGCTGGAGAAATCAGAGGCAATCCGGGTATGCATCTCCTGAATTTCTATTGGCACGCCCATAAAAGACAGCAGCCGCTGCAGCAGGAGCCTGTCTTTTGTATTAAGCCTGCTGCCAAATATGCAAAGCGAAGTCCCGCTTTTGACACGGTGGGTGATACTGGGAATGACTTTGGCTATTTTGGATGGCAGAGCGGATTCCAGATGGTGGAGCATTACTGGGCTGGTGATAGACACGACAATCTGCTCGCTGCGTAAAGAAGACGAGATTTCATCCGTAAGTGTTTTGAATTCCAGCGGTTTTACACAGATGAAGACAATATCACTTCCTTGTGCAGTCTCTTGGTTGCTGCCGATGGAGATGCCAGGATGGCGCTGTTGAAGCTGCAGAAGCCTGTTCGGGCTGCGGTTGCTGGCCAGCACATCACATGGCTCAAGCGCACCCGAAGACAGAAAGGCGTCGATGAGCAGACTGCCCATGCTGCCTGTTCCGATAAATCCCACCTTCATCTAGGGTACCCTCCTTTCTGGTGTGGCTGTAGCCTTGCAGGAATACTCTTCGTTAAATGTATGCGCCGGAGTCTTGGACAAATGACAGGTTTCAATCATAACTTTGTATAAAATTCCAGTATGGTATAGGAGGACAGGTTCATGAATGTAAATAAGATAGCTACTATGATGGCTGCTGTACTGCTTGGCGGTGGATTGATCTGGGCGGCCGGCCGGGAAGAGGATAACGGAATTGCTGGCTGGGAGTCTTTGAACGTCAGTATGGCCCAGGCGCTGGGGGTGGCGGACAAGCCAAATACAACAGTAACCGCCGGGGTTGGAGGGGGAGAAGCAAGGAATCCGAAGGTAGCTGCCGTGGACAAGGACGCTGCCGTGGATAAGGACGCTGTCGTGGGCAAGGATACTGCCGTGGACAAGGGGGCTGCAGCTGGGGGAGGGGAGGCAGGCGACGGTTTGAAAGGAACATCCGGAGCAGCGGCGGCAGGGTCTGCGGGCGAGACTGTGAACGGAAATGCTGCTGGAGCCGCTGGGGGCGGCGGAGCAGTGTCAACCGCAGCAGGGAATGCGTCGCCACCCACAGCGGAGGCCGAAGACGCTACTGGAACCGTCTCCAGCAGCACGGCTTCCAGCAGCACAGCTTCTACCGGCCAGGCTTCTACGGACGGCAGAATCAACGTCAACACTGCGGATGCTGCAGCGCTGATGGATCTCCCTGGCATTGGCGGGAAGAAAGCGCAGGCGATAATAGATTACCGCAGCAGCAAAGGGGCTTTTCACAGCTTGTCGGATTTGGGTGAGGTGAAGGGGATCGGGCCGAAAATGCTGGAGAAGCTGAAGCCGCTGGTGAGTTTTTAAGCTGGATGGAGCAGCGCCCGGAGGGCAGCATTCATTCGTGAGGCTGCTAATGGATTAGCGTCATAAGCAGGTTTTCCATCTGTTTTTTTCCGTGCCGGATGTCCTAGTGAAAGCCTGCTGCAATATGCTACAATAATGAACAACTATTGAAGAGAAAGTGGAGAGTGCTGATGACTGTAGCCTACCGCAAGAATTGGGATACTTATTTCATGGATATTGCCTGCATGGTCTCCACACGCTCGCGCTGCCCCCGCCGGCATGTCGGCGCGGTCCTCGTACAGGGCAAGAAGCTGCTGGGCACGGCGTATAACGGTGCACCTATGGGTGTGCCGGATTGTTCTGAGGCGGGATGTATGGTTTCGGAGCAGTATGAACGGGAACTCGTTAACGGTGTGGAGACGATGGTGAAGAAGCAGCGCTGCATCCGCACCATTCACGCTGAGCAGAACCTGCTGCTGTTCACGGACCGGAGCGACCGGGAGGGCAGCACCGTCTATGTCACCGATGAACCCTGCTGGACCTGCGCCAATATGCTCGCCAACAGCGGGATTGTCGAGATCGTCTATCTGCGTCCTTACCGCAAGGACATGGAGAAGGTGGAAGCCATGCTGGCCTCCAAAGGCATTATTTTCCGTCAGTTGGAGAACTATGAACCGCCGAAGGAAACGATGATCACCGTATCGGAATAGCAGGCAGTCGCGTTAGCCGAAAGAATAAGCATCAAACTTCAGGGGAAGAACCTCTGCGCACACGACTTTTGTGTATGCAGGGGTTCTTTTTGCTGTATTCGGACTTTGGCCAATGAGCACTGTGTGAGATCGGCGGAATTAGGTAAGGAGGGGTATATATGAAAAAAAGGCCGTTGTTAAGCTTTACGGTGTGCTGGGTCATCGGGAGTGCGGCAGGCTGTCTGTTCTCAGGATATAAGCTGCTGATTTATACAGCGGGTTGTCTGCTGCTGCTTGCAATCTGTGCTGTCAGCGGGAGAAGCGGCTGGAAAATCTCAGTTATGCTGGGTCTGTCACTCGTTGCTGCCACCCTGTATTGGGAATGGAACGAAGGAAGAAATGTCAGCCTGCTTCCGTTGGCATTCGGGCAATCCACGGCTGAGCTGAACGAATCTTATGTAACGGCAGAAGGGCAAATTGTCTCTCCTGTGGAACGTGATGGGGACCGGGTGGATTTTACTGTGAAGCTGTCGCGGATGGGGCTGGACCGGAAAAAAGTTGAGGGCGAGCTCATCGCTGTACAAATCACGCTCCAGGCTGAGTCGGAAATCGCTGTTGCCGCCGGATGGAAGAGGGGAGACCGGGTGGCCGTCCAGGGAGAACTGAAGCAGCCGGGGGAAGCGCGAAACTTCGGCGGGTTTGATTACCGCGCATATCTGCTGACGCAAAGAATTCACTGGCTGCTCAAGGGGGAGGGGACGGCAAGCGTACAGGCTGTTCCGCCGGATTCCTGGGGTCTCTCCAGCATTCTGCGCTGGAATGACGACGTGCGGGCCGCGCTTGGAGCCGGGATGGACCGTCTGTTTCGTGAGCCGCATGCGGGGTACATGAAGGGGCTTGTCCTTGGCTTGCAGGATGATCTGGATGAAGAAACGTTCAAGCAGTTCTCGCAGCTGGGGCTGACGCATATACTGGCGATCTCGGGAATGCATGTGGCAGTGGTGGTCGGAGTGATTTTATTTATCCTCAGACGATTACACTTCACCAGAGAAACAGCACTGACTGTGACGATAGTATTGATACCTATATATGTGCTGCTGTCCGGTGCCGGGCCGTCCATTGTGCGGGCAGGAATTATGAGTATGATTGCCCTGCTCGCTGCGCGGTTTGGCATACTGAAGGACGGAATGAATATTCTCGCGGCCGCAGCGCTGATGATGCTGGTCTGGAATCCGTATCTGCTGCTCAGCGTAAGCTTTCAGCTGTCTTTTCTGGTGACCGCAGGACTCATGGTGTATGTTCCCCTGGTGAACCCGCTGCTGTGCAGGCTGCCCCGCTGGCTGAGCAGCACGGTTTCAGTCACACTGGTGGCGCAGCTTGTGTCCTTTCCGCTGACCGTCTATTATTTCAATCAGTTTTCCTTGCTTTCCTTCGCCGCTAATCTGCTGTTTGTGCCCTTTATTACCTTTCTGGTACTGCCGCTCGGGACGGCAGCCCTGCTGCTTGGCCGCTTTTGGCAGGCTGGTGCAGGTGTGCTTGCACATGCTGCGGAACTGATGAATGATGCTACATTTAGCGCGGTGGGATGGATGAACGGGTTTTCGGGCGGTGTGCTGATCTGGAGTTCACCCTCCTTGCTGTGGATCTGCAGCTATTATGGCTTGCTCTATGGAATACTCTATGCCATGAAGCGGCGTGCCGAGGCCCGGCTGGCCCCGCAGGTCATGGAGGATGAGACCAAACCGCTGACGAAGCTGGATCAACCGCAAGACAGCAGAGGGAGAAGAGTCCGGGATGCTGGGATATGGAGCGGAGCCGGAGGAAACCTGCAGCCTACCCCGTTTCAAATGCCAGAATCCATGCGCTGGAGCGGGCCGTCAGCTCTCCTATGTGCAGTTGGATTAGCACTGCTGCTGTACAGGGGTTATCACTCGGAGCAGCTTGGAGGTGCCGGAGCCATCAGCTACCTCGATGTGGGGCAGGGTGACAGTATTCTGATTACCACCCCCGGCGGAGCCCATATTCTGGTTGATGGCGGCGGCACGGTCAGCTTTGGCAAAAAGGAAGCGTGGCGCGTCCGCCGCAGTCCGTTTGAGGTCGGAGCCAAAACCCTGCTGCCGCTGCTGAAGCAGCGGGGCATTCACCGCCTGGACGCCATCATCCTGACCCATGGCGACCAGGACCATGCCGGGGGACTCCAGGCAGTATTGGAGGGAATGCCTGTTTCGGCGCTGCTGTTCAATGGAACGCTCGCCAAGGGAGATTCCTACAGCAAGCTGATGAATACAGCGCTCGCTGCAGGTGTCCGGCTGTATCCGGTGCAGCAGGGACAGGCGCTTGCTCCGGATGATAAGACGGAGCTGATGTTCCTGTGGCCGGACCCGCACAAGGCAGGGGAGGCCAAGCTACCGGAGGTGGAGGACCAGAATCACAAGTCGGTGGCCTTCCGGCTGGAGATGAACGGCCGGAGCTTTCTTTTTACAGGGGATATGGACAAGGCGGCGGAGGAAGCGATCCTGCTGGACGTGAAGAAGGCCGGAGCTATACAAGGTGGTCCGATAGATGTACTGAAAGTGGCCCATCACGGCAGCAAAACCGCAACAGGCGCAGACTGGCTGGAATTCTGGAACCCGGGCGCAGCCGTAATTTCGGCAGGCGTTAACAATCTGTATGGGCATCCCAATGGCGATGTGCTTAGGCGCCTGGCTGACAGCAGCACTGCTGTGTACCGGACCGATCTGCAGGGGGAGATTCAGATGGAGGTCCGGCGGGAGGGGATCGCGGTGCGTCATAAGCTGGAGCCGGAGACAGAGATGCAGGAATAAGACGGTGCAGTAAAGCAGCAAGCAATGTGGAAATGTGCAGTTACGCCAATTTAGTTGAAGGCGGTTTAACTAGTACCGACTTGGTGTAATAGTAAACTTATAAATCCAGTAAGGATAAGCTTGCAGCTTCACAAGCGCCGTGGGAAATTGAGCCCACAGGGCTATTGTTGACATGAAGTTGAGAAGCACAGCGGTAGATCAATGTACCTTTAGGCAACATTGCTGTAGGAAGGAAGAGAAACTGGCCATATTCATTTGCATGTGTCGGTTGCTGCCTTCCAACTTGCTCAGCAAAATGCCGCCTTCCAGCAAGGAAAGGGCAAACGAAGCCAAGGTGTCCGGATCCACATCTTCCTTGAATTCACCCGTTCGAATCCCCTCATAAATAATTTGCTTCATCATGTCCAAGGTGTTGTGCATTCCTCGTTGGGCCTTATCGCGCAATGAGGGATGAGTATCGTCACTTTCTGTGGCGGTGTTCTGCAAAGGGCATCCGCCGATGAACGGGGGGGTGTTCACAACATCTTCATAAACGTGGAAAAATGCGAGCAACCGGCCTGCCGCAGACTCCTCTTTATCGATCGCTTCGGAAAATCTTCCGTTAACCACATTGGCGGCGTAATTATAGGCTTCAAGCGCGATCTCGTCTTTACTGCCGAAATGGCGATAGATTCCGCCCTTCTTAATTCCGGTGGCGGCAATAATATCGTTAAGTGATGAACCGGCATATCCCCTCTGGTTAAAAAGTTCAGCCGATTTCATGATGATGTATTCCCGAGTTCTATCCCCTTTTTTCATGAGCCCTCCGTATGAACCTTATTCTGATAATCTATTATAACAAATTTTACGGTTGCGCCCTTGCCATTCGGTAGAATTATGTTAATATAAAAGATACCGATCGGTATCTTTTATATTATAAACAGCCAAGAGAGAGGCGGGATAGGAAATCAGGAGAGAGGGGATGTACGTACTGGGCGATGAGGCCTTTTTAATCGCTAGTGCAGGGGATTCAGTCAGAAGAGGTATTCACTTATTTCAAAATAAAATAAAAATACGGAATTATGGAGGACTATTCAATGAGTATAAAAGTAGGCATTAACGGTTTTGGACGTATCGGACGGCTCGCTTTCCGCCGTATTCAAAATGTGGAAGGTGTCGAGGTTGTAGCCATCAACGACCTTACTAACGCTAAAATGTTGGCCCATCTGCTCAAATATGATACAACGCAAGGCATTTTCAACGGAGACATTGAAGTTCATGACGGGTACTTCAAAGTTAACGGCAAAGAGGTTAAGGTTCTTATGAACCGCAACCCTGAAGAGCTCCCTTGGGGCGAGCTTGGCGTAGATATCATTCTCGAATGTACAGGCTTCCTCACCACGAAAGAAAAAGCCGAGCTTCACCTGAAAGGCGGGGCGAAGAAGGTCGTAATCTCGGCTCCTGCTACAGGCGACATCAAAACGATCGTATACAACGTGAACCATGAAACGCTAGACGGAACGGAAACCGTCATTTCCGGTGCTTCCTGTACAACGAATTGCCTGGCTCCTATGGCTAAAGCATTGCACGACAAGTTCGGTATCATATCCGGGCTGATGACGACAGTCCACGCTTACACGGGCAACCAAAACACATTAGACGCTCCGAATCCGAAAGGTGATTTCCGCGGTGCGCGCGCTGCTGCCGAGAATATCGTTCCGTACTCCACAGGTGCTGCAAAAGCGATCGGTCTGGTTCTTCCAGAGCTGAAAGGCAAACTGGATGGTGCCTCTCAACGTGTTCCTGTTCCAACAGGTTCTGTGACTGAACTCGTTTCAGTACTGAACACAAAGGTAACGGTTGATCAAGTCAACGCTGCCATGAAAGAGGCTTCCGATTCGGAAACTTACGGATACACTGAAGACGAAATCGTATCTTCCGATATCAAAGGCATCACATTCGGTTCTCTCTTCGATGCGACTCAGACTAAAGTTCTGACGGTCCAAGACCAGCAATTGGTGAAAACCGTAGCTTGGTACGACAACGAAATGTCTTACACATCCCAATTGGTCCGCACTCTGGAGTACTTTGCTAAGATCGCTAAGTAAAACCGGCATAAGAACAATGAATGGAAAGAAGGAAAATCCCGTGAAAGATGCGCTCAACAATACGATAGTCGAGAAAAACGAAGCGCTCCTTCTTCCCCATGAAGGCATCATTATTACGTTGCTGGGCATTACCGTTGTGTTGGTCACTATGAACACGGCCATGTTTAATTTGGCGTTAAACGATTTGAGCCATTATTTTAACTTGCTGCCGTCCACCGTTTCGTTGACGGTCACCGGTTATTCTATCGTGTTCGCTATCTTCTCGATCACCTACAGCCGGTTGTCTGATTTTGTTCCGTTGAACCGGTTATTCGCCATTAGTCTGGTTTTGCCGTGATCAGCAGCAGCGTCTCAAACGAAATTTCATGCATATTGCCGTCCTCCCAAATTGGTTCGGGCACGGGGTTGTTTCAACTGATCTGAATTTGTATCCGGCTTTAGACTTTGCGCACCCTGAGAAGATCCGGTTTGCTTTCTATGATTTCCAGCTGTTGCGGGGCGAGGCCGGGGGATTCATAGGAGACATGGATCACTTGATCCTTCGTTTGCTCCCATTCGCCCTTTATGATATCTGGAGCCTCACTGCGGCGGGGGACAAGTCTGGAGAAGGTTCCGTCCTGTCTGATTTCTATCTCTTCACGATCTTGGAAAGAAGCAAACGAATTGCCGGCTGGGCGATAGACTGCAATGCCATTGGCATCTTCCTCATAAGCATGCTGCCATGTACCAAACACCTCTAATGGGGGCTGTTCCATCTTCGTATCCTCCTCATAGGTTTAATAATGGATGGTCTAATCTGGCTTCGGAGCACTGCTGCTATAATCATCGCCTTTATTCATCCCTTCCGGACTGAAAAATATGCGGATTCCGGACCGGAAATTGACCTTCTATGGGGAGGCAATTTCTTCATTCACGAAGAATACACATGATCCCGGCTTTCCTGCAGCAGCTTCGCATAATACCCGCCGCGTTTCAGCAGTTCACGGGGATGACCGGATTCGGCGATTCTGCCGGCTTTCATCGCTATAATCAGGTCTGCACCTGTGATCGTAGACAGCCGGTGGGCGATAATTAAGGTCGTTCTTCCGCTCGCGGCATTGTCGATGGCCTGCTGGATCAGCTTTTCGGTGCGGGTATCGATGTTGGCGGTGGCTTCGTCGAGAACGAAGATGGCCGGATCATGGGCGATGGCACGGGCGAAGGAAATTAACTGCCTCTGGCCAGCGGATAAGGTGCTTCCCCGTTCGGTGACCGGTTCGTCGATTCCTTCGGGAGCGCTATGAACAAACGCCTCAGCGCAGGAAGCGCGCAGTGCGTCCAGTACAGTATCGTCGTCAATGTCGTCCCCAAGTGTGATATTGTCGCGGATCGTGCCCGAGAACAGGAATACATCCTGGAGCACAACGGAGATATTGCGCCGCAGATCATCCAGCCGGATATCGTTCACGTTGACACCATCAATGAGGATTTCTCCCTTCTGCACCTTGTAAAAGCCGTTGATCAAGCTGATGATCGTCGTTTTGCCGGCCCCGGTTTCCCCGATAAAAGCGGCAGTCTGCCCTTTTTCAATTACAAAGCTTACGTCCTTCAGCACCCAATCGGCCCCGTTATAGGAGAACCACACGCGGCGGAACTCGATCCTTCCGTTCAGGCGCTGCATGGGCAGACCGGCATCCGGCTCCTCCAGGTGCTCCTCCTCACGGATCAGCTCAAAGATACGTTCTGTGGACACGAATGCGGATTGAATGGAGGTATACTTGTCAGCCAGATCAGAGACCGGGGCAAAAAATTGCTTAATATAGGTCGTGAACGCATACAGCACACCAATCTGCAGGGTACCGCCGGCTATCCGGCCTACACTGTACCAGACAAGAATCGCAATCGCCAGGCTCTGAAACATATCTGAGGCCGGCTTCAGGATGCTGTTCAGGCGGACCTGAATCAGGGTTGTGTTGAAATACTCCCCGTTCAGCTTGAGGAACTGCTGCTCTTTTTCCTTTTCGGCGCGGAAGATCTGAATGACCCGCATTCCGGAGATGCTCTCGGCAATGAAGCCGTTGATCTGTCCGATGTAATGCTTCATATGGAAGAAGTTTTTTTTGATTTTGTTTTTGATAAAAAAAACGAGGAACACAATCACCGGAATTACGGTGAACGAGACCAGCGTAAGCTTGGGGCTGAGGACCAGCATGGCATATACAATGCCCGCCAGCAGCAGCACATCTTTTACCAAAGATATAATGACGTCGGTGTAGAGGTCGCTGATTTCAGAGGTATCGTTCGTCGCCCGGGTAATCAGCCTGCCGGAGGAGGTCCGGTCCAGGTAAGGCAGCGGAAGCCGCTCGATAATCGAAAAGACCCGGACCCGCAGCTCATGAATCAGGCTCTGTCCGGCTTTGCCGACAATCAGCGCCTGGAGATAGGAAAAAACCGCACTTGCCGCCGAAACCAGCAGGTAGAGCAGGGCCAGCCCGCCGATGGAATCAAGGCCGCGTTCCACGGCTCCGCCGATTAGAAAATGGTCGATTACGCGCTGCAGCAACAGCGGCTGAATCAGCAAAGCGCCATTGACAATGACTACGCACAGACAGGCGAGAATGAGCTGGAAGGTGTAAGGGGCGGATAAATGCAGCAGCAGTTTGACTGCGCCCGCCTCAGGCTTTTTTCGGATAGACTGACTGCCCGTCTTCATGCTGTTCGGTGTAGATATCATAATACAGGCCTCCTTCCTTGAGCAGCTGCGCATGAGTTCCTCTTTCAACGATCATTCCTTTGTCCAGCACAATAATCTCATCGGCTTCCATCACGGCGGAGACGCGGTGCGAGATCAGAATGTTGGTTTTGCCTTGGCGGGTCTGCCGCAGCCGTTCCAGAATCAGCCCTTCGGTGACAGCATCGACCGCAGACAGCGCATCGTCCAGGATGAGAATGGCGGGATCGCGGATCAACGCGCGGGCGATGGCGAGACGCTGCTTTTGTCCACCCGACAGATTGACGCCGCGTTCTCCCAGAATCGTATCATAGCCCTCAGGCAAGCCGCCGATACTGTCTGCGATCATGGAGAGCCTTGCGGCTTCACGCACCTCTTCCTCGCTGTACCCGTCTTTGAAAAAAACAATATTCTCTCTCACCGAAGCCGCGAAAATAAAGGTGTCCTGCGGCACATACCCGAGCCCTCCCCGCAGCGCCTCCAGCGTGTAGCCGTTAATGTCTCTCCCATTCAGCAAGATCCGCCCGGGTTCCACGTTGAAGAAGCGGAAAAGGAGGCTGGCGAGTGTGCTTTTGCCGGACCCGGTGTGGCCGATAATGCCCAGGGTATGCCCTTTTGGCAGCACAAGTGAGATGTCCTTAAGGGCAGGAGTCCCGGTTCCATCGTAATGGAACGTCAAATCCCGCAGCTCGACCGGACCCTCGGGTTGAATGTCTGCGGCTTGCGGGAGGTCCTGGATATCCGGCTGTATCCGCAGGATGTCATGCAGCCGCCCAAGGGAAGCCATGCCGCGCTGAAAAATCGTCACAATCCGCCCAATCGACACAATAGGGTTCACGATCAGACTCAAATAGCCGTTAAAAGCGACAAACATCCCAATGCTGATCTCCCCCCTCAGCACCATACGGCTGCCGAAAACCAGATTCAGCACAAAACAGATGGCGAACCCGAATTCGATCATGGCCGGAAGTGCAGCAGAGACGCGGATCAGATCCAGATTGGCCTGCTTCATGCGGCTGCTCAGTGCACTGAAGCGTTCCATTTCGGAACGTTCCTGCACATAAGCTTTAATAACGCGGATACCGGAGATATTCTCCTGCACCCGGTCAGACACGGCCCCGAATTGATTTTGTACAATGCGGAATCTGGTCTGGACCTTGCGGCCGGTGAACAGCATGAGCAGAATAATGAAGGGCAGCGGCGCTAAGGTAATCAGCGTAAGGCGGGCATCGACGGTGGCGAACATGAAGTAGACCGAGGAGAAGCAGATAACAATTCCGTTAAAAGACATCGCCGTCGCCGGACCAAAGGTCATGCGTACCGCTGAAATGTCGTTGATGGCATAGGCGATCAGGTCGCCGGTCTTGCGGGTATTGTAGAAGGCGGGGGACAGCTTCAAAAAATGCCGGACGAGCTCTTCGCGGAAATAGCATTCCAGGTTGCGCGCATTGGCGATAATAATATTTCTCCATAGAAAAGTGCAGGCGAAGACTGCGGCGGCGATCAGCGTCATCCACAGCACCTGGAACATGACCTGACGGACCGCAAATCCGCTCTCCTTCATCAGATCCACCGCACTTCCGAGCACCCTGGGAAACAGGGTCTGGATGAAAGAGGCGGCGAACATGAACGCAAACCCTGTCAGATAGCTGAATTTATGGGCTTTGAAAAAACGCAGCAATACCGAAAAATCCATGAATTCCCCACCTTTAAAAAGCGCTTATTAAAGTGTTCGTACAGACTCCCTCTCTACAAGGGTGCTTAATACCGCAATATTTTCCGCAGGTTTCCCCGGTTCGGCAATCCGCTTCAGCAGCGTGGAGACGACCGTACGGCAGGAGTATTCAATATTCAGATCCATTGTGGTGAGCGCGGGCAGCGAATAAGCCGAAACCTCCGTATTGCCGCTGCTGAGAATGGAAACATCCCCCGGAACTTTAAGACCGTGCCCCTGAAGCAGCCGGATCAGCTCCACCGCAGCGAAATCATGCTCACAAATAAAGGCGGTTGGCAGCAGCCCATCCGTGATTAACCCGGCCAGCCTTGCGGGGAAAGCTTCATTGCGCCCGAAAAAAAGAGCTTCATCCACAGTCAGGCCATGCTCTTCAAGGGCAGAGGTGATGCCTGTTTTCTTTTCCTTGTTCCGGTACGCACTGAGGTCGCCGAGGAACCCGATACGGCTATGCCCCCGGTCAATCAGATATTTGCACTGCTTGTAACCGGCATTCAGGAAGCTGAACCATACACTGTCGTAATCATAAGCAGGAGAATAGCCCACATAGAAGATTAGGCTCGGAATTTCCTGCTGAATGAAGGAGACATACTCCGGATTGAATCTGCCGATAAAAATCACACCATCGAACTTGAAGCCTTTACTTAAGCGGTAGGGCAGAATCAGCCGGCTCTGATTATCCTTATCCAGAAACTCTATGCTGTAGTCGGTATCGGCCTCCTGCAAGGCCTTCTCAATCCCTTGTACCATATAGCTGAAATTGCTGTTATCATGCTGATAAGGCTTCTGGTGCAGCACCAGAATACGGGCAGGCGTGTGCTTCCTTGGCTTGATATAGCCCATCTCTGCGGCCTTGTTCACAATCTTCGCCTTCAGCTCATCGCTGATTCCCGCCTGATTCGCCAGCGCCCTGCTGACGGATACCGGTGAGAGGCCCATAGCCTTGGCGATGTCCGTAATAGTTACCTTCTTCGTCTTCAGAACAATCCCCCGCTTTGCTGTGTCACACAGCATCTTATGGTTAACGGTTGTTATTATAGTCCTGTATTAAACATGAATCAACGAAAGAAAACGATAAAAATAACGATAAAAAATTATATTTTTTCGTAAATTTGCAGTAAGTCTATACATTTTACGAAAAAAATACATAGTTTAGCCCGCCACGAACGAATTACATAGAAACTCTTTCAATTCAATTATTCATACTGCGATTTTGGTGCAATGTCTAATCAATAGCCCATCCGCAACTTCTAATAATGATTACTAGATAATTTACTAAAAAAAAGCTATACTTTTTGATGAGTTCAGAAAGTATGGCTTTTCTGCGTAGTCGCTCTTGCCGGGCGGTTTGGGGGAGCCGGTGTTTTTTTATACAGAGTGGAGCGAAAAGATGAAGAAGCTGACGATTGAAGATGTCGCCCAAAAGGCGGGAGTGTCGAAAAGCACGGTCTCGCAATTTTTGAATAAACGGTTCAAATATATGAGTGAAGCGACCAAAAACCGCATCGCCGAGGTCATTGAAGAGCTGAATTATCAGCCGAACGGCCTCGCACGCAGCCTCAAGCAGAACCGCACACATATGGTTGGTATTATCGTGGCGAATATCGATTATTCGCTGTCGGTCCAGTGTATCCGGGCGATTGAGAATGAGCTGCAGCGCCATGGCATACAGGTGATTATCTGCAATAGCGACGAGAATGCGGACAAGGAGAACACTCACGTGGAGGCGCTGGTAGCCCGCCAGGTGGACGGGTTGATCATTTTTCCGGCCGGGGACAATCCGTCTCCCTATTCCCGTCTGATCGAAGCGGAGTATCCCCTTGTCTTTATGGACCGGCTGGTGGAGGGGATTACCACTCAGAGTCTGCTGCTCGATAACGAAATGGCCGTCAAAACAGCCATCAAAGAGCTGACGGGGAAGGGCCATGAGGCGATTGCTATTTTGTCGCTTCCCCTCGGCGAACATGCGATTACCCCCCGTAAGGAGCGGATGAGCGGCTACAAAAAGGCCATGGAGGAAGCGGGCCTCGCGATGAATGACCGGTACGTGCGCAGTGTGCCCAGAGAGGCGATTGCTTCCGCGCTGGACGAGCTGCTGATCCTGCCGCAGCCGCCGACGGCGCTGCTTGCAGCCAATGATCTGGTGCTGGGGGAAATCCTGAAATATGCGAACCGCCATTCCATAACGATTCCCGGCCAGTTGTCTGTGATCGGGATTGATGATGCCGAGTTTGCCCGGATCTACAATCCGGCGATCACAACGATCCGGCAGCCTGCCTATGAGATGGGGATGCAGGCTGCCAAAATCATGCTCTCCCTGATCGAGGCACAGGAAGCAGCTGTGCCGATTACCTACCGGTTTCCGCCTGCGCTGCAGCAGGGACAATCCGTGCAGGCTCCGCCGGGGACCAAGTAAAACCTATGTTTCAATGGCTCACAGTGCTCACCACAAACAAAAAGCCCTTCACAGTCTGGCTAAGACTGTGAAGGGCTTTTATCTGCCCCCATAAACAATGAGGGAGGTGTGGTTTGCTTATACGCTGGTCTTCATAAACTTTTCCAGGCTGTCCCGGTCTGGCAGTCCATCCATATCCCCAGGGGACATCACGGCGAGCGCGCCGATGGCGTTGCCGCGCTTCACGGCTTCCGCTACAGTCAGCTTCTCCAGCATAGCGCTGATCACGCCGACTGCGAATCCGTCTCCGGCTCCTACAGTATCGACTACAGTTTCAACCTTGAATCCGCTGACATACCCTTCTTCACCGGAGGAGGTTTTGTAATAAGCGCCCTCAGGTCCGAGCTTGATAACCACCAGGGATACGCCGCGTTCCAGATAATAGCCGGCAATTTCTTCGGGTGTATCCAGGCCGGTAAGAGTTTTGCCTTCGCTGTGGCCCGGCAGGAACCAGTCGCAGCGTGCTGCCAGATCGTTGATGGTGTTCACCATGGTTTCTGTATCCGGCCAGAGTACCGGGCGCAGATTCGGATCGAGAGAGACGGTTTTGCCGTTCTTTTTCATAAACTCCATAGCATGCAGGGAGAATTCATGGCAGGTCTTTGACAGTGCCGCAGAAATGCTGGTCACATGCAGATGCCCGGCGGAAGCGAAATAGGATTCATCAAAATCGGACAAGCTCAGCTTGGAGGCAGCAGAATTTTTGCGGAAATATTCAACCTTGGGATCTCCGGTAAGCACCTTGGATTTGATCAGCATACCTGTCGGGAATTCCTTGGTATAAGTGATGCTGTCGGTGTTAATCTGTTCTTTGTTCAGCGCACTGGCGATAAATTGGCCGAAGTTATCTTCGCCAAGCTTGGTTACATATCCGGTCTTGTGCCCCAGGCGGGATAATCCGGTTGCCACATTGCTCTCTGCCCCGGCCAGAGCTTTGGAAAAAGACGTCACCTCGTGCAGCGGGCCCGCCTCATTGGCATAAAACATCGCCATCGGTTCCCCGAACGTAACTGCATCCAGCTGTTTGCTCATGAATAGTTCCTCCTCAGGGTAAACATGCAACCCCTGTATAAATGAATTATGATTAGTAATTTGAAATTATCACATAAATCGGTTTTCTACAATAAGACATCCCTCATTCCGGTAAAATAAATTAGCCTTATGAAATCACGAGAAATGTGTTAATCCTTATTTTATAAGGGATATTTTATTTTTATGGAGATTCTACAGTCTGTTCACATAAATATATATTGACGGCAGGAGACATTGTTATTACTATTTTCTTAGAGGATTTTTGCTTGAGGTTAGTAAATTAGATAAAATAGTTTATCTAAATAAATATTCTTATTTCGGAGATTGACCAAGAAAGGGAGTTTATGATGAAGAAAATAAAAGTATTGCAGAACATTACATCCGTTGGTGTAGTAGCTGTAATCCGCGCCGACAATGCCGATGATGCTGTCAAGATGTCCGCTGCCTGTATTGAAGGCGGGCTGAACAACATTGAAGTTACGTTTACAACTCCGGATGCCGATGTGGCGATCAAACGCCTGGCAGCCGAATACGGAAGCCGTGCGGTGATCGGCGCAGGTACGGTACTTGATCCGCTTACTGCAAGAATCGCCATTCTGGCTGGTTCGGAATTTGTGGTCAGCCCTTCTTTTGAAGAAGAAACCGCCAAAATGTGCAATCTCTACGGTATCCCCTATATGCCGGGCTGCATGACATTAAATGAAATGAAGGAAGCGCTGAAGCTGGGCGTGGATGTGCTGAAGCTGTTCCCGGGAAGCGCCTTCGGACCGGATTATGTGAAGGCCGTCAAAGGGCCGATGCCGCATGTGAACATTATGCCTACCGGCGGTGTGGATCTGAACAACATGGAGAAATGGATTGCGAACGGCTGTATCGCTGTAGGCATCGGAGGCAACCTGACTGCTCCGGCCAAGGAAGGACGTTACGATCAGATCACCGAGCTGGCCGCCAAATATGTAGCGAAGTTCAAGGAAATCAAAGGTGCTTAAAATTCAGCTTAAGTGACAAAAGTTTTAAATGTTTGTTGAACAACAGCCGGTTTTCACCTGAAAAAGGTGCAATCGGCTGTTTTGCGTGCCATCTGATTTCATTATTGTAACCATCTTCACTAAAAGAGTATTTGAATGATTCGAGCTTCCCCTGTATGCTTAGTAAGGATTATGGATTAACAAAAATAATGATTACAGGCTTGCAACAATTTCGCAGTCTTGCGCGTCAGTAAGATTGCATAGAGAGGGGGAACCTTCGTGGTGGAGCAGGGACTCATCAGAGCCGCTCAATCGGGCGATCGCGACGCTCTAATCACCCTATTGCGAGAAATTGAAGGACATGTATATAAGACGGCCTTCTACATTCTTCATAATGAACAGGATGCTTTGGATGCTTCACAGGAGGCGCTTATCCGCGTGTATACCAAAATCGGTTCCTACGAGGAAAAAGCCCAGTTCAAAACATGGGTACAGCGGATTGTGACCAACATATGCATTGACAAGTTCAGAAGAACCAAACCTACAGTTTCCATTGATGAACATGAAATGGTGTTTCCGGATAAACATGATGTGGAACGTGAAGTGTTGTCCGGTTATCTGGCGGAGGATATACGAGAGGCGATTGACCAGCTTCCGGAACATCACCGGACAGTAATCGTTCTGCGGTATTTGCAGGACTTTTCTTACAACGAGATTGCAGACTCGCTGGATCTGCCTCTGAACACGGTAAAATCGTATTTGTTCCGGGCCAGGCAGCAGCTGCAGAACAGACTTCAGGAGTATCAGAAAGGTGGTGTATCAGGATGAAATGCGCGGAGGTGATGGAATGGATGCACCGCTATCTGGATCATGATTTGAGCCAAGAAGAAATAATTGAAATGTTCCGTCATATCGACAATTGTCCTTCATGCGCGGATGTCTATGACCGTCTGAGCACGCTCTCCCGGCAGCTTGAGCAGTTGCCGGACGTGAAGCCCCCTTTCAGTCTCGTTGACTCGATCATGCCACGGCTCGATGAGCTGGACCGCGGCGTTCAGGAACCGGTCATGACGGGCACCGATGAATCCAATGTCGTTCCGCTCTCTCGCAAAAGCAGCCATGGCAAAATCCCGAAGGGATCTTCAATGGCGGCACGGACAGGCATTGGCGCAGTGGCGGCGGCAATTATCCTGCTGATTGCTATTTTCAACATGCCTGAGAAGATGCCGGCGGCAGATGTCGAGCAGGCGCTTAATCAGAGTGCAGATACAGGTTCCTCTTTGCAAAAAAGTATAGGGTCCACTGAACCTTCCCAGGAGGCGGGGCAGGAGGGCAATGCGGACGGTGCGACAGGCTCCGCAGGTCAGGAAGGCCCGGCGCAGGACAACATGTTTTCAGCCGGCGGCAGCGGCGATAATACTTCCGGCGGGACTGAGGATCTGACTGCTCCATCCACGGCACCATCCCAGGATGCTCCGGCTGTGGCGCCTGAGACCACCAAGAAGCCGGACGCCTTGAAGAGACAGACGCAGAAGCCTGACAAGGCTGCGGCCACACCGGCGGCGACACCTGCGCCGCAGAATTCTGTAATTAGCAGTCCTGATGCCAACGGAGATACCAGTGCACAGGACAGCGCGCCCATGGAAGGCAAGATGAGGGCCGGTGATTCGAACTCCGGCAAGGATATCCAGCCTTCACCATCGGAATTCGGGATTATGAACATGATGCCCGCAATGGTTGCGGCTTCACCTGCAACATCGCCGGATGGACGTTTTGACGCCGAGCTTGCGGGGCAGCAGCTTGTAATCTATTCGATACCGGAGGGTGCTTCCAGAGACGACAGGAAGGCGCTGACGTCTCTCCCTCTGGAGGGGGAATGGGTTTCCGGTGAGTGGTCGGAGGACAGCCGTGAGTTCACCTATGTCACGACCCAAAACGGCAGTGAAATTAGAAAGACCTACACTGTGCCGGATTCAGCTGCGACCGGGGCTCCTTCTGCTTCGCAGACGGTTTCCCCTACTGCAACTACAACACCTGTGCCTACTCCGGACCCATCACCGTCTGCAAAATAATTGCAGAGTGGAACTTTTTATGCGGCAGTGGAATATGCTATGGTAAGAGGACAGGAGATACAGGGATCGTGAGAACCATCGGTATGACCGCCGGTCGGAAAGTTTCTAGAGCTTTTCCTTCCGTCGTTTATATAGATGCGCCGCGGGAACGGAGCAACTTTGGCCATAGCTGCCGGAGTTGCTCCGTTTTTGCGCAGAGATAAGACTTTGTATGCTTCACGCTTTTTGTTACAATAATCAGAGACGAAATGGAAAAGGAAGTGGCGGGATGGATGCCAAAGCGGCGGCCAAAGACATCAGACAAGGGAAAATTTCGCCGCTCTATGTGCTGTACGGGAGCGAGAAGTTCCGGATGAATGAATTTGCAGCCTTTCTGGAGGAGCACCTGATTGCCAAAGAGGACCGGGATTTTGCTGTCATTCCCTTTGATCTTTCCGAGACGCCGGTGCAGGCGGTCGTGGAGGAAGCGGAGACTGTACCGTTCATGGTGGAGCGGAAGCTGCTGCTGGTGCGTGATGCCTCTCTGTTCACCGCAGGAAAGGACAATGCCAAGATAGAACACCGGGTGGAGGTTCTCAGCGATTATATGCAGCATCCGGCGGAGTTTAGCGTGATCGTCTTCATGGTCAACAGCGACAAGCTGGATGAGCGCAAAAAAATCGTCAAGACGGTCAAAGCCGCAGGAACGGTGCTGGCGTTCAATCCGCTGGGAGCAGAGGAGCTGCTGCGCTGGGTTGAAAAGGGCGTGCGTGACCGCGGCTGCGAGCCGGCACAGGGAGCCGCTGCGGTTCTTGTAGCGAACGCCGGAACAGGACTGCAGGGGCTGTCGGCAGAGATGGACAAGCTGTGCCTGTTCGCCGGCAAGGGCGGAATTGTGGATGCCGCAGCCATAGAGAGCCTGGTGCACCGCGGGACGGAGCAGAATGTGTTCACACTGGTGGAGGATATCGCTAATCTGCGTCTCGACAAGGCGCTCAATACGCTCTATGAGCTGCTGAAGCAGCGGGAGGAGCCGATCAAGATTGCCGCGCTGATTGCCAGGCAGTTCCGGATTATTTTGCAGGTCAAGGATTTGTCTGCCCAGAGCTACTCGCAAGGCCAGATCGCTTCGCAGCTGGGGCTGCATCCGTACGCCGTCAAGCTGGCGGGGGAGCAGGCCCGCAAGTTTGAGAGCCAGCGCCTGCGGCAGATCCTCAGCTTCCTGGCCGATCTGGATTACCAGATGAAGACCGGCGCCATCGACAAGGTGCTGGGCCTGGAGATGTTCATGCTGCGTTTGGGTGCCTAGCAGCATCGTGATCTGTGTGAACAGCAAAGAGCCTGTCCGCAGCGTCGGTATGTGCTGCGGACAGGCTCTTTGATCTTTTCTATTATAGATAAGATGTATGTAAACTTAGGGGAATAGCATCGGCTAGTGTGTGCAGCGAAATAACGGCAGAATTGCCGTTGTTGGGGCGCCGGCGCAGAACAAAATCATCCTGGCGGGTAAATAGCAACACGGGGCTTATGCCCGCAGGGATTCCCCACCGCTCCAAAATCAGCGGGGTCATGCTGAAGACGGATCGCCCTATTCCTTCACGATCGATCCGCAGCCGTTACGGACCGGAAAGCCGTTATTGAAAGAAGATTCATCTATTCCGCAGGGACGGACTGAGATGCCTTTATTTGTCCCTTTTCCCTGTATTCCAGGCTCCAAGGTTTTTTACAAAATAAGGGTTCCTCTGTCCGCTTCAGTCTGCGGATGGAGCCCCATCCTTCTACATCGCTTATGTCCTGTGAGGCTTCTCCACATTTTTTTACACTGTATAATTTCCTATACAACAAAAAAACCTAACCGCATGCAGCATAACGGTCAGGTTCTTAAAGTGCGCATTATTAATGTCGCCCCTGGCTTAGGCTTGAGCCTTAAGAGCGTTCAATTTCTTCGCCAAGCGGGATTTTTTGCGGGCAGCCGCATTTTTATGAACCAGGCCTTTGGTTACAGCCTTGTCCAGCTTTTTGGAAGCAGCTTGGAAAGCAGCTTGAGCAGTTTCCACTTCTGTACCAGTCAGAGCTACATCAGCAGTTTTCACGGCTGTACGAAGCGCGGATTTCTGGGAAGCGTTCAGTGCACGGCGTTTTTCGGTCGTCTTGACGCGTTTTACCGCGGATTTGATATTTGGCATTGCATTCACCTCCTGAAAGACATTCGAAATCATCAAATGATTCACAACTTAAAATAGTTTAGCATGACCTCTCATAAAATGCAAGACTAAAGCTTTGAAATTTAACCTTTCCGGGCTGTATAAACCATGGCCTTCTCTCGCACACTATCACCAATATGCAAAAGGAGGCTGAACTTATAATGGAACTGGATCTTCAGCTGTATTCGGTACGCACAGATTTGGCGCTGGAAGCAAAGGAAATGGCTCAGGGACCGCAAAAAACGCCCATTCCCGGTGTGAACGAAGAGGTGGAAGAGGCGGATGGCATCAAGGTTACCCGTCTTGCCGTGGCTAATGATGCGGGTTCGCAGGCCATTGGGCGTGCCATCGGTAATTACGTAACCCTGGAGGTTCCCGCGCTGCGCGGCGGTGATACCGGACTGCAGCAGAAGGTGTCCGTGGTTTTTGCCCGTGAATTTGAGCAGTTCATGGACAGAATCGGCATTGGCCGCAACGCTTCTGTTCTGATTGTTGGTCTAGGCAACTGGAACGTGACTCCCGATTCACTGGGACCGCTCGTTGTGGAGAATTCGCTGATTACCCGCCAGTTCTACGAATTGGTTCCCGATCAGGTCTCCCCGGGCTACCGCAATGTAAGCGCGATTGCGCCGGGCGTGCTGGGTCTTACCGGTATTGAATCCAGCGAAGTGGTTCAGGGGATCATCGACCGTACCAAGCCGGATGTGATAATTGCCATAGATGCGTTGGCATCCCGCTCGCTGGAACGGATCAATACGACGATTCAAATCGCCGACATCGGCATCCATCCCGGTTCAGGAATCGGCAATAAACGCCGGGGGCTGACTAAAGAGATACTGGGTATCCCCTGCATCGCTATCGGCGTTCCTACCGTCTGCTATGCTTCGACCATTGTGAACAACGTGCTGGAGATGATGAGCAGGCATTTTGGGCAGGCTGGAGCCGGCGCCACGCAAACCAAAGAAATCATGGGCATGCTGGACGACATCTCTGAGCACGAACGGCTGTCGCTGGTCAAAGAGGTGCTGGAGCCGCTTGGACATGATCTCATCGTAACCCCAAAGGAAATTGATGAGTTCATTGAAGAAATCGCTAATATCGTAGCCAGCGGACTGAACGCTGCGCTGCATGAGGCTGTTGATCCGGGGAATGTAGGAGCGTATACCCACTAACCAGCCTAACGGTTCAGTCTTTCCTGCCCCCTGTTTGTCTTTTCCTGGGCCCCCTAACCGGGTCCGCAGTTCAAATCCGTCTGCCCCAGTCTGCCTATCCGCAGATTGAGGCGGGCTTTTTTACATATCAAAATGTATATATGTATATATTGGTTCCCCATCACATAGAGAGCGTCCGGCTCTTCTTTTTGTTCTCTCATTTCAGGTTCTAGCATTCCTTCTCCGCTCATAGATTGGGAGTATAAGAGATTACAGAGGGCTGGAGGAGGACATAACAATAATGAACAGAAAATGGTTTCAGCTATGGAATATCGGCCGGCTGCGGAGCAAGCTGCTGGATGTTCTGTCGCTGGGAAAAACGATGCTGCTGCTGGCCGGAGGTTCACTTGTATTTTTTATGCTGCTTGGCGCCGGCGGGTTGGCCGGACAGAAGCTGAACTCTTCGCCCGTTCCTTCAATGAAGGGTTTGGCGGCTTCCTTATCAAGCGGATTTTTTATGGAGCTGCTGGGCATGGAGGTTCCGCATCTGCCGAAAAGTGAAGAGCCGTCTGCATTTTCAGGCAGGAACGTAACCTCCTTCGTCTTTCGGATGCTGACCAGTGTCGACCCCGGGGACCCGAAAAGCCTGCTCTCCCGCGAGGTTCCGGGGCTGGCCGCCGATGATCCGTTTCTGCTGCGGCTCGGCTCGGGCGGTGCTAAAGATGCTCCTGCAGACTACCATCCGGGAACGGATGAACTGGCCGCCGGAGATTCAGAAGCCCATGGTACCGGAGACGATACGGCAGGAGGGGCCGGAACAGAACCTGCACATGGCGATGGGGTGGACGAGCCTGGCGGAGAAGAGACTGAACCGCAGCCTGAACCTACTGCAGCACCGGACGCGGCAGGCGGCAACGGCAGTGCAGCTACACCCGGCAGCAGCCAGGAGTCTGCGATGAAACGGATTTTAATCTATCATTCCCACCCCCGCGAGGCCTACAACCCGCTGCTGGGCGTAGAGAGTGACAACCCAAGTTCAGCTGTTCCTTCCAAAAATGTAATGCTGGTAGGCTCATATATTGCCAAAAGACTGGAGCAGCGCGGAATTGGTACGGTTCATGCGCAAGAGGATTACGCTACGACAGTGCCGGATTATAATTGGAACTTTTCCTATAAATATTCGCGCATGACTGTCAAGGCAGCGATGAGCACCCATCAGGAGATGACTGAAATGATTGATATTCACCGTGATTCACAGCGGCATGGCAAAACCACTGCCGTCATTAACGGAAAAAGTTACGCCCAGGTGTATTTTATCCTCGGACATGCGAATAAAAATTGGAAGAAAAACGAGGCGTTCGCCAATAAAATCCATCAGCTGCTGGAAAAAAGCTATCCCGGTGTTTCCCGCGGCATTTGGGGGAAATCTTCCGGCAACGGCAACAACGGGGAATACAATCAGACGCTTTCGCCTAACAGTGTATTAATTGAAGTGGGCGGAATCGACAATTCAGAGGATGAACTGAAACGGACAGCAGATATCCTGGCCGATGCCATTGCCGATGTCTACTGGAACAGCCATGATGCGGAAAAAGCGGCTGCGCCTGAGTCTGGTGCAGACACAGTGAAGCAGAGTAATTGATTATACGAGGCAAAGGGGGCGTCTGAAATGACGCGGTTCGGTAAAAATCTGGTTATGGTCGGCTTGTGGGCCGGCATCGGCATATTGATAGGCATGCAGTTCGGCAGCAGTGGAGGCGGCAGCGGCGGCGGAAGCGGAAGCCCCAGGGCTTCTACAGTTTTGCCGGGCTGGAGCAATGCAGCCGGGACGTCCCCGACTGCACCAGCCAGTCAGACGGCAGGTACCCGCACCGTTCCCCCGGCAGGCGGGGTACAAAGCGGGCAGGCTTATGTGTATGTTCCCGTGTCTGTAGATCCTGTAACAGGCGAATATACAATTGTGCCGGTGCAGCCGCAAGCCACGGCGGGACCTGCTGGGGGCGGGAGTCTGCCTCAGCAGGAGGTTGCGGACTACAGCAGGATGAGTCCCGAGCAGATTCTTATCCCTGAAGAGCAAAAGCCGACAGTAGACAAGCTGGCTGACAAAACAGCTGGGCTGCTGCAAGAGGCCTCGCAGAAGAGCATCCGTTGGGTGGTCTCGCTGTTCGACTCTGCTGAGAAATAAGCTGCTTACACCGTACTGCGCAGTAATTTTTGGAAAACAATTGGCGGCTGCGTCTCCCCCGGAGGGAGCAAGTCCGCTTTTTTTCTGTGCGCCGGACCTTTTCTTTACGTGTTCGGCGCAGGCGGGATTGATGGGTGAAGCGCGTACTGTTATAATAAGTGGATTAACATTAGGCTGTCTGTGGGGGTAAGGAATGACTGACGTTCAGAAAAGACAACAACAAATCCGCAATTTCTCGATTATTGCACATATAGACCATGGCAAATCGACACTGGCCGACCGCATTTTGGAATACACTGGTGCGCTTACTTCACGCGAAATGCAAGAGCAGGTGCTTGACCAGATGGACCTGGAGCGCGAACGCGGTATCACCATCAAGCTTCAGGCTGTGCGTCTGACTTATCGTGCTGACGACGGTCAGGAGTACTTGCTGAACCTGATTGATACACCGGGGCACGTCGACTTCACCTATGAGGTTTCCCGCAGCCTTGCCGCCTGTGAAGGCGCGCTGCTCGTAGTGGATGCAGCCCAGGGAATCGAAGCTCAGACACTGGCTAACGTATATCTGGCCTTGGATAACAATCTGGAAATTCTTCCGGTGATCAACAAAATCGATCTGCCGAGCGCTGACCCCGAACGGGTGAAGCAGGAGATTGAGGATGTGATCGGACTGGATGCCAGCGAAGCTGTGCTGGCTTCCGCCAAAGCAGGCATCGGGATTAAGGAGATACTGGAACAGGTAGTCAAGCAGGTTCCGGCGCCTTCCGGCACCTCCGACGCTCCGCTGAAGGCGCTGATTTTTGACTCCCACTATGATCCGTACAAAGGTGTTATCGTCTATGTCCGCGTTATCGACGGCAAGATCCGTGCCGGCTCGAAGATTAAGATGATGGCCACCGATAAGGTATTTGACGTTATTGAGGTGGGCGCATTTATGCCGCGCATGAGCATCGTGGAAGAGCTGAACATTGGGGATGTCGGCTTCATCGTAGCCGGCATCAAGCATGTCGGCGACACACGGGTCGGGGATACGGTAACGGATGCCAAGAATCCGACACCGGAGCCGCTGCCGGGCTACCGCAAGATTAACCCGATGGTGTACTGCGGGCTGTATCCGATCGAAACCTCGGACTACAACGATCTGCGCGAAGCGCTGGAGAAGCTGCAGCTGAACGATGCTTCGCTCAGCTTTGAACCTGAAAGCTCAAGCGCGCTGGGTTTTGGCTTCCGCTGCGGCTTTCTGGGACTGCTGCACATGGAGATCATTCAGGAGCGTATTGAACGTGAATTCAATCTGCCGCTGATCACTACCGCGCCAAGCGTTATTTACCGCATCAAGCTGACCAATGGCGAAACACTCCAGATTGACAATCCGTCACACTATCCGGAGATCGGAACCATTGATTATGTGGAGGAGCCATACGTCAAGGCCGGGATTATTGTCCCGAACGACTACGTAGGTACCGTAATGGAGCTGTGCCAGAACAAACGCGGCGAATTCGTCAATATGGAGTACCTGGATTCCAACCGGGTTACCATCACTTATCAGATCCCGCTGTCGGAGATTGTGTATGACTTCTTTGACCAGTTGAAATCGGGTACGAAGGGCTATGCGTCCTTTGATTATGAAATTTCCGGCTACCGGCAGTCCAATCTGGTGAAGATGGACATTCTCCTGAACGGAGAACAGGTTGATGCCTTGTCGTTCATCGTTCACCGTGACCGCGCCTATAACCGCGGCCGTATCATCTGTGAGAAGCTGCGCGGAATCATCCCCCGGCAGATGTTCGAGGTGCCGATCCAGGCTTCTGTCGGCACGAAGATTGTGGCCCGCGAGACCGTTAAGGCGATGCGCAAGAACGTGCTGGCCAAATGCTACGGCGGCGATATTTCGCGTAAGCGGAAGCTGCTGGAGAAGCAGAAGGAAGGCAAGAAGCGCATGAAGCAGGTCGGCAGCGTTGAGGTTCCGCAGGAAGCGTTTATGGCGGTGCTTAAGATTGATGAGTAAGTCAAGCTAAGCACCGGTGCGTAACGGCCGAATGCCGGAATGCCAGCTGTTAACATGCATGATGCAGATCTACCCATAAGCGAATGCCTATAAGGGAAGCCGCCAGGCTTCCCTTTTCCGGCTAGCTGTACCAGCACGGTCCAATTTGCAAATCTAAAGTTCAACTTATATAGAACAAAGGAGACAGCTATGACAAACCCGATTAATGGCCGTCCCCCTGAGGCCGTATACATTCACATTCCATTTTGCACGAATAAATGCTTCTATTGTGATTTCAACTCCTATGTCCTGAAGGATCAGCCAGTCATGGATTACCTGCGTGCGCTGGACCGGGAGATGGAAATGACGGTGAAGCACACAACGCCTGGTGTGATCAAGACGATTTTTGTCGGCGGGGGAACACCTACGGTGCTTAAGCCGGAGGAGATGGCTTATTTTCTGAAATCGGTCCGCACGCACTTTCCTCAGTGGGATGAGAATATAGAGTTCTCAATGGAGGCCAATCCCGGCACCACAGATAAGGATAAGCTCGCAGTTATGAAAGAAGGCGGCGTCAACCGGGTCAGCTTCGGCGTGCAGGCATTCCAGAATGAGCTGCTGAGCGGCATCGGACGCATCCACAATGTGGATGATGTCTACCGCAGTCTCGAGAATGCGCGCAGTGTCGGACTGCATAATCTGTCGGTGGATCTGATGTTCGGTCTGCCGAACCAGACTGTGGATATGCTGAGAGAGAGCGTCAGCAAAGCGCTGGAGCTTAATCTGCCGCACTATTCCATCTATAGTCTTAAGGTTGAAGAAAATACGCTGTTCCACACCCTGTTCAACAAGAACAAGCTTCCGCTGCCCAGTGAAGAGGATGAGCTGGAAATGTATCTCCTGCTGATGTCCACGATGGAGGCTGCAGGCTATGGGCAATACGAGATCAGCAATTTCGCCAAGCCGGGGATGGAGAGCCGTCACAATATTACGTACTGGCGCAATGAGGATTATTATGGCCTCGGTGCGGGAGCGCATGGATACGTGAAGCGGCAGCGGCATATGAATATCAAGGGTGTCAACCCGTATATCGAGGCTTCGCACAGCGGGCTGCCCCGTCTGGACACCTTCCGGATTTCCGAGCAGGAGGCGATGGAGGACTTCATGATGGTCGGGCTGCGGATGCGCGAGGGCGTGTCGGATCAGGCGTTCCGGGCACAGTTCGGGAAGTCTTTGCAGGATATTTTTGCGGGGTCGCTGAAAAAAATGCTGGCCGCCGGCCTGATTGAGCAGAACGGAGATGCCTACCGTCTAAGCAAGCAGGGCATCCTGTTCGGGAATGATGTGTTCGGTGAATTTGTCGGAGTTCTGACGGAAGTTTAATTTTAAAATACCTCTTGAATTGTAATTCACCCTGTTGTATATTTATTCATATTAACAACAAGGGGTGAGTCAAAGTGCTTGTCAAAACGGATGGGGTCCGCCAGCCAGCTCCTGCGGGAGACCATAAGGTGATATGCAGAAATGCTACAGTGGAGGATGTAGAGCCGCTGTATTTAATGATAGAGGAATACGCCCAGCGCGGTATTATGCTTCCCCGTTCCAGGCAAGCACTGACCCGCCAGATCGACCAGTTCGTGATCGCGGAATTGGACGGCAAATTCATCGGCTGCGGATCGCTGTTCAGACTGGGCGCTGATCTCGTAGAGGTGCGTTCCATTGGATTGCGTGATGAGGGCAAAGGCAAAGGCATAGGCTCGATGATTCTGGAGAAGCTGACGGAAGAGGCCAGACGCCAGAAGATTCCCAAGATCATGGCGCTGACCTATGCAGTGGATTTCTTCCTTAGAAACGGCTTTACCGTCGTGGAGAAGGAGATTTTCCCGGAGAAGGTCTGGACTGATTGTGTGAACTGCAAGAAGCAGCATGCCTGCGATGAGATCGCCGTGCTGAAGAAGCTGGATTAAGAACCGGAGCGGGCATCAGGCCTGCGGAATGGATGAAGCCTCCCAAATTAACGGATTTCGTGTCCGCATCAGCTGCGGATATCGGTCGTAAAGAGAGCTTATCGAGTCCGCAGAGAAACCCACGCAAAGTCGCCCAGTCAACCACGCATGTCTTAACCACGGTATATCGCCGAGAGTTAGGCATGCTGCAAAACAATGTGAACTCTAAGCAAATTAATAGACGCTAAAACAGCAACCACTTTTCAGCAGGGCATAAGCCCTTTGCGGAAAAGTGGTTTTTTTGAAAAGCTAAGGATAGCGGATCCATCTTCAGCATGCCCCTGTTGATTTTTGAGCGGTTGGGAATCCCTGCGGCCGTATGCCCCGTGTTATTGTGCATAAATCAGCTTGCGCTGCGCTTCCACCAGCCGGGCCAGCTCAGGTGTGGCATAGCCGGAAGGTTGGAACGCCGCAAACATCGCGTTGTAGACCATTCTTCTGCTCGAAGCGTCGTTCAGTTCCAATTCCAGCCAGTATTTATCTCCGACCCACTGTTTGGTTTCTTTGGCCAACTGGCGAAATGGAACATATTTCAGCTTAGGATATTCCCGGATGAATACGGCAGAGGCTTCCGGTGTAAAATCCTTCAGCGGACTCCCGTCCATGCCGCTGACAAAACGTACTGTTTTGATTTTTCCTTCAATATCCAGCAGATCGTTAAGGGTCCGGGCAGAGGGATTATCGGTAGCCTCATACAGCCTGTCCCCTGCCATCAGCAGGGCTGTGGCTTTGTAGCCCTTCACCTCGTAGAGCTGCGTACCCACTTCCAGCAGCGTGGCATCCCCATCCTGCATGGGATCACGCGGACAAGTATGGTCTGCTTTGCGGTAGCGGATTTTGCCGACCTTATCCCCAGTTTTCAACCCGCTGATATCTCCATCGCTATTATCCATATAGGTAATGCCGTTCCACCGGAGGACAGAGGCATAATCAACGTCCCCGTAATAGCACTTATATGGACCTGCTTTCTCCGGCATCCCGCCCGGCACCCCCTCCCGCATGGAGCCAGACAGCATAAGCACGGTCATCATTAGAATAGATGCAGCTAAGATCTGTTGCCTTAGTGACTTCATTGTACATCCCCCCTGAAAGAACAGACGAAGAAGCGGGGAATTGGTTGCATTATCCATCCGGGAAATATGGTTTTAGATTTACCACTATACATAAGAATAGGGGAGATAATGAATGGATCAGATTCAGCGGGTTGGAATCGTTACCGGGGGCGCTTCAGGGATTGGCAAGGCTTTGTGCAAGGAACTCCTTAAAAGAAGGGTGTACATTGTTATTGCTGATCTGAATGCAGAGGAAGGAGTTAAGACGGTGGCGGAGCTTGAGGGCTTGGGCGGAGCCTGCCGCTTTGTTCAGGTGGATGTCGCGGATGGTCCGGCGGTGGGGCTGACGGCCTCCCTTCACTATGAAGCTGAAGCTTATGGGGTTAAGGTAAGCTGCTTGTGTCCGGCGTTTGTCGACACTCCGATTTTTGACAGCGGCGAGGCGGTGCATATGGATAAGAAGAAGGTCCTTGCCCAGGTAAAAAAGCAAAAGCTGATGACTCCTGAACATTTTGCCGGTATTGCTTTTAAAGGAATAGAGAGGAATGAAGAGCTTGTCAATCCGATGCCGCTGCGCCGGACGATGGATGTTGTGTTCACCCTTTTTCCTTCTCTGCACCGTAAAGTGATGCGGCTGGTCTGCCGTACAACACGGGAAGCCCGCCTAAGCTGAAATGGGCGCAGCCAAGATACTGAACTGACTTGACAATGTCAAGGTCAGTTTGGTATTTTTGTATTAGTGGTTAGCACTCATCTAACCAGAGTGCTAACGAATCAGGAGCCGGAGCCGACAGGAGGGGATTTTGCATGTTAACCGAACGCCAGAAAATGATATTGAATGCCATCGTAGATGATTACATTACTTCTGCCGAGCCGGTTGGTTCGCGAAGCATTTCCAAACGGGGAGACGTGGGCTACAGTCCTGCAACGATCCGCAACGAAATGGCCGACTTGGAGGATTTGGGCTACCTGGAACAGCCGCATACTTCAGCAGGACGAATTCCTTCCCATAAGGGCTACCGCTATTATGTGGATCATCTGGTTCCGTGGAATTCCGCTGAATCGGCTGAATTGGACACGATCCGCGCCTTTTTTGCCGAGAAGCTTAATGCAACGGAGCAGGTTATCCAGCATGCGGCGATGATTCTTTCCAATATGACGAACTACACTTCCATCCTTTTGGGGCCGGAGGTTTTTCATACTTCATTGCGCCATTTCCAGCTGCTGCCGCTGGATGACAGAACCGCTGTGGCGATCATTGTTACCAGTACCGGCCAGGTAGAGAATAAGACCGTAAGCATCCCGCCGGAGATTTCTCTGTCCGAGATGGAGAAAGTGGTTAATCTGCTGAACAGCAAGCTGGTGAATGTACCGCTCTACAAGCTGAAGAGCCAGCTCTATTCCGAGCTTGGGGAGGAAATGCAGCGCCATATCTCCCACTACGAAGAATTAATGAAGGTGCTGGATACAGCACTGGAGAGTGACCATGAACAGCGCATCTATCTCAGCGGAGCGACCAATATGCTAACCCAGCCGGAGTTCAAGGACGTCGACAAGGTGAAGGATATTCTCGATTTGCTGGAAGAAACACCTACTTTGCTCAAAATGCTTGCTCCCGCATCCGGAGGAACCGGCATGCAGGTGCGTATCGGCATGGAGAATAAGCATGAGGCGTTTGCCAACTGCAGTCTGATTACAGCCACATATTCGCTGGACGGCAAGGCGCTTGGAAGCATTGGCATCCTGGGTCCGACCCGGATGGAATATGCACGCGTAATGGGTATACTAGGGATTCTGTCCCGGGATTTGACAGCGATGCTGGCACACTGGTATAAGTGAACAGAGCGTAAATGTTTTCGTGACTGATATTAAGGAGGTGAAGACAACTTGAAAGAGGAAGAGATTCAGGATTCCAATGAAATTAAAGATCAGGCAATACATGAGAATCAGGCAGCTGATGAGGCTGAAGCAGTCCGCGAGGACGGGGCGGCAGCTGCAGAAGAGGCCATCGGGGAGGCTTCAGGCAAAGGTGAAGAGGCCAAACGCCTGCAGGAGCTGGCAGATGAATATCAAGGGCGTGTGCTGCGTGTGCAGGCTGATTTTGACAACTTCCGCCGCCGTACCCAGAAGGAAAAAGAGGAACTGGCACAGTATGCCACCTCTAAGCTTGTAGGTGAGCTGCTTCCGGTACTGGACAACTTCGAACGTGCCATTGCCACAGTTCCGGCTACTCCGGAATTCGAAGCTTTTAACAAAGGCGTGAATATGATTTTCCAACAGCTGGAAGGGGTATTGAAGTCTGAAGGACTTGCAGCTATGGAAACGGTAGGACAGCCTTTCAACCCTGAATATCATCAGGCCATCATGCAGGTGGAGAGCGAGGAGCACGAGGAAGGCATCGTGACGGAAGAGGTCCAGAAGGGCTATCTCCTGAAGGATAAGGTGCTTCGTCCCGCCATGGTTAAAGTCAGCATGTAGTCCTGTCTATATATGCCGGATGTTAATGAAATGAACAAATTACTTAATCCAAAATCCAACTGGAGCCATGGCTCCATATCATTTTGAGGAGGCACTTACAGTGAGTAAAGTTATCGGTATTGACTTAGGAACCACCAACTCTTGCGTTGCCGTAATGGAAGGCGGCGAAGCTGTCGTTATTCCGAATCCGGAAGGCGCACGCACAACCCCTTCGGTTGTCGGCTTCAAGAAGGACGGCGAACGTATTGTCGGCGAAACAGCCAAACGCCAGGCGATTACGAACCCTGACCGCACCATCGCTTCGATTAAGCGCCATATGGGCACGAACCACAAAGAAAGCATCGACGGCAAAGACTACTCTGCACAAGAGATCTCGGCCATGATTCTGCAAAAGCTGAAATCCGATGCCGAAGCTTATCTGGGACAACCGGTTACGCAAGCGGTTATCACGGTTCCTGCGTATTTCAACGACAGCCAGCGTCAAGCTACCAAGGATGCGGGCAAAATTGCCGGTCTGGAAGTTCTGCGTATCGTCAACGAACCAACCGCAGCGGCGCTTGCTTACGGTCTGGAGAAATCCGAAGACCAAACGATCCTTGTCTATGACCTTGGCGGCGGTACGTTCGACGTATCCATCCTTGAGCTGGGCGACGGCTTCTTCGAAGTAAAAGCTACAAGCGGCGACAACCGTCTTGGCGGCGACGACTTCGACCAGGTAGTTATGGATTATCTCGTAGCCGAATTCAAAAAAGAGCAGGGCATCGACCTGAGCAAAGATAAAGCAGCAGTACAACGTCTGAAGGATGCTGCGGAAAAAGCGAAAAAGGAACTGTCCGGCGTACTGACCACGACAGTATCCCTTCCGTTCATCACGGTCGTTGACGGCGTGCCTCAGCACTTGGAAGTTAACCTGACCCGTGCCAAATTCGATGAGCTGACTGCAGGCCTGGTAGAACGCACGCTGGGACCTACCCGCCAAGCGTTGAGCGATGCAGGCATGACTCCGGCCGATCTGAACAGAATCGTGCTCGTGGGCGGTTCCACACGTATTCCAGCCGTACAGGATGCAATCAAGAAGCTTACCGGCAAAGAGCCTCACAAAGGCGTTAACCCGGATGAAGTGGTTGCCCTTGGTGCAGCCGTACAAGCGGGTGTATTGACCGGTGACGTAAAAGACGTGGTCTTGCTGGACGTAACTCCGCTGTCCCTGGGTATTGAAACTGCAGGCGGCGTGTTCACGAAGATGATCGAACGCAACACTACGATCCCTACAAGCAAATCACAGGTCTTCTCGACCTTTGCCGACAACCAGCCAAGCGTGGAAATTCACGTGCTGCAGGGTGAACGCCAGATGGCGAACGGCAACAAAACCCTGGGACGTTTCATGCTGAACGAGATCCCACCGGCACCGCGCGGTGTACCGCAAATCGAAGTAACCTTCGATATTGACGCCAACGGTATCGTAAATGTATCGGCAACCGATAAAGGCACTAACAAGAGCCAGAAGATCACCATCACTTCCTCCAGCGGCCTGAGCGACGCGGAAGTAGAACAGATGATGAAGGATGCCGAGCTGCATGCTGAGGAAGACCGCAAGCGCAAAGAATTGGTGGAAGCGAAAAACTCTGCAGACCAGCTCGTGTATTCTACAGACAAAGTAATCAAAGACCTGGGCGACAAAGCCGACGCTTCCGAAGTTGACAAAGCGAACGCTGCCAAGGATAAGCTGAAAGCAGCCCTGGAAACCGACAATCTGGAAGAAATCAACGCAGCTACAGAAGCGCTGACCGAGATTGTACAGCAATTGTCCGTGAAGCTGTATGAACAGGCTGCACAGGCAGAGCAAGGCGCAGAAGGCGGACAGGGAGCCGCTGAAGGCGCGAAGAAAGACAATGTCGTAGACGCTGACTACGAAGTTGTTGACGACGAGAAGAATCAAGGGTAACCTTAAACGATAAGTTTATTCTGTACAAAGGGAAGGTCAAGACCGGGGCATCCCGTGTTTTGACTTTCCTTTTAACATGTTACAGGGAAACCTGAGTATTAGAGTATTGATGTACGGAGGTGAAAGCAGTGGCAGAAAAACGCGATTATTATGAGATTCTAGGGCTTAGCAGAAATGCATCAGATGACGAAGTGAAGAAGGCATACCGCAAGCTGGCGCGCCAGTACCACCCGGACGTCAATAAGGCCAGCGATGCGGAGGAGAAATTCAAGGAAGTGAAGGAAGCCTACGATGTGCTCAGCGATGGCCAGCAGCGCGCGCGGTATGACCAGTATGGGCATATTGATCCTAACCAGGGTATGGGCGGCGGCTTTGGCGGCGGCGGAGACTTTGGCGGGCTTGGCGATATTTTCGATATGTTCTTCGGCGGCGGCGGACGCCGTGATCCGAACGCACCGCAGCGCGGCGGCGATTTGCAGTACACCATGACCATTGAGTTCAAGGAAGCGGTATTCGGCAAAGAGACCGATATCACCATTCCGCGCACCGAAACCTGCGACACCTGCTTTGGCTCCGGTGCCAAGCCTGGAACCAAACCGGAAACCTGTTCCGTATGCCACGGCAGCGGCCAACAGGAATTCGTGCAGAATACACCGCTTGGACAGATGCGCAACCGCAGACCTTGCTCCCATTGCTCCGGCACAGGCAAGATCATCAAGGAGAAATGCTCAACTTGCGGCGGTCAAGGGAAAGTCAAGAAGCAGCGCAAGATCCATGTGCGTATCCCGGCCGGAGTCGATGACGGCGCTCAGCTGCGCATGACCGGCGAAGGCGAAGGCGGTACACGAGGCGGCCCTCCTGGGGACCTGTACATTGTGATCCGTGTGAAGTCGCATGATTTCTTCGTCCGCGAGAACGATGATATTATGTGTGAGGTTCCTCTGACCTTTGCCCAGGCGGCACTTGGCGATGAGATCGAGATTCCGACACTGACGGAAAAAGTGAAGCTCAAGATTCCGGCAGGCACTCAGACCGGAACCTTCTTCCGGCTGAAAGGCAAAGGTGTTCCCCATCTTCGCGGCTCCGGAACAGGCGATCAGCATGTACGGGTGATTGTCGTGACGCCAAGCAAGCTCAGTGAGGAGCAGAAAGACCTGCTCCGCCAGTTTGCCTCTTATGACGGAGAGAATACACATGAGCAGGAGCAATCCTTCTTTGACCGCATGAAGCGTGCGTTCCGCGGAGACTGATGTGTGAGCCTAGGCTTATCCGGCAATAAATATAGATTACAGCCAAAAGGCTGTGCATCCTGTTTCAGGACGCACAGCCTTTTGGCTGGATATAATGATTCACCATAGGTCTTGAAGCCTTCGGATGCGCTTCAGGACTTTTTGTGTTGTATAGCGCCAGGGTTTCTCCGTTCAACCTGGAGAAACCCTGGGCTTATTTAACTTACTAGATCAACCCAACTTTGCTCAGCAATGAGAAGAGAGCGGCAGCTGCCGTCTCGCGTGTTGCCGGAGCAGTAGGATTGAAGGAGTTGCCCACATCACTGCCGATGACGCCAGCTTGGGACAGGGTTTGCAGGCTGTCCTTCGCATAAGGTGCTACTTTGGCACTGTCGGTGTACGTAGTGAATGAAGGGTTAGCAGCCTTCAGTTCTGTTCCTGTCAGCTTCAGGGCTCTGTCCAGAATGACAGCAAGCTCTTGACGGGTTACTTTTTGAGTTGGAGCAAATTTACCTTTACCAACGCCCAGGATCAGGCCTGCTTTGGAAGCAGCAGCAACGTCTTTGGCATACCAGTCAGATGATTTCACATCGGAGAAGGTTGCATTGGCATCGGTGCGCAGACCGAGTGCACGGGTCAACAGTGCTGTGAACTCAGCGCGTGTCAGATTGCTCTGCGGTGAGAATGTTGTGGCTGAAGTGCCTTGGATAATCAGCTTGTCGGCCAGAGTCTTAATGGCATCGGCCGATTTGGAAGAAGCGATATCCGTAAAGGCAGCAGCCGGCTTGCTCACTGCAGCGTATACTGAGAAGCCTGGACGGCTTACGGTAACGATTGTGGTTCCATCAGTCTGAGGTGTGAACACGGAACCAACCGGGGTAACCAGTCCATTGTCCTCAAATAGCACACCGGCAGTATTGTTTTGAATGGCACCAGGTACTGTAAAGGATCTCTTGATGAAAACATTATTTGGAACGTTCAAGTAAGTGCTGCTTGTAGCTGTAGACCATGAAGCTTCGAAGGATACTGGTGTTCCAATTACTTTTGAACCGGCAGTATTTGCCGTCAGCTTGCTTGCGGCGTCTGGCTCTTGCTTAATAACGAGCTTCAGGCTTTGGCCGGCAGGAGAAGCTGCCAGCAGGGATACCGGCAAGGATACTGCAGAACCGCTAATGCTTACAATGACCGAGCTGCCAGCTTGAATGCCGGCCAATAGTTTCACTTGATCTGCAGTCAGGCTCAGTTCAGCAGCTTTGTCAGTGATAGTGCCCACGGATATCACAACCGCTGTCTTGGAGGCAGCCGCTTTTGCCAGAGCGGTCTTCAGATCGCTGTCGCTAACGGTTACTGTTGTCACGCCATTCTTCGAGGAAGTTACAGGCGTTACAGTTACCTGCTGGGCTCCTGCTTCGACAAGGGATTTAACTGTGCTTGGGACCACAGGTGTGCTAGGCGTTACAACTGTACCGCCACCGCCACCGCCTCCACCGCCGCTGCCGCCACTGGAGACCGTTATATAGCGGAATGAGGTGTAGGTGCTGTAGTAAGTGTCATTGTTCAAATCAATCTTAATCGGCGTCTTCGTGTTGTCTTCTGCGGTGATACCGAGAATTTCAAGCTTGTAGACCCCGTCCGTAATGTTTGCTACTGCCGGGTTGCCGTTGGCATCAACGATAGGATCACCATTGAGGTCATAGGGATGGTAGGTGGCACCTATAACCGTGCTGTAGCTGCCCGGTGCAAAGAATTTATCCGGTGAACCCGTAGTGGATACCTGGAAGGAACCTCTCTTGACATCATCAAGACCAACCAGATTTACTTCATAGTAGTTAATATCTTTAGCTTTCAGTTGGTAGTTCAGAACAGCACTTGCATTGGAGTAGACGATCGGCTGGCTGATCACTGCCTCCTGTATGCCTGTGCCCCAATCCGGTTGTTCAGCCTTATCATTTACATGGACCGTAAATGGCAGATGCAGCGTCGGTTGTCCTTCGGCTGTCAGAATAACATTACCTTGATAAGGCTGTTCTGGATTAGCGTCGGGTGCAACAGCAACATTCAAATTGAATCCGGTTGTACCGTGTGCGGAAGCTGTCAGTGTTGTTTTATCCAATGCAGCAGTAACCTTTCCATCTCCATAGTTCCATTTAACGGAAGCGGTGTAAGCGACATCGCTGCTGCTGAGGTTCTTTAACTGCAGCGTTTTGCTGCTCTTCGAGCCTGGAGTCAACACCCCAAAACCTGTTGAAGGGTTGTAGTTGGTGACACTCTGGGCAACGTAATTTTTGTCCAGAATAGTAATTGGCTCAACAGCTTCGAGCAGAGCCGGCGTCAAAATTGCATTCTCAACATTGGCCCGTCCAGGACCTTGAATATACAGGTCTTCCGGAGCCTTATTGTACAAGATAGGATCTGCAGTGTTGGCCAGAACGGCACGAATGTCAAACGGTGTATATTCCGGATGTGCCTGCTTGATCAGCAAGGATAACCCTGCGACATGCGGAGTAGCCATGCTGGTACCGCTGCTGCGTTGATAAGCCTTGGAATAATCTCCGCCATAAGCAGGATAGGTGGACAGCACTCCGTCACCAGGAGCAACAATGTCCGGTTTGATGCTCAGATTGCCATCAACATTTGGACCCCAGGAGGAGAAGGTGCTCATTGTATCGCCTGTTGTCATTTCATGTTGATATTCTGAACCAAAAGTGAAATAAGTAGGTCTGTCTCCATTTGCAATAATCGCTCTGGCCAACTTACGGCCTTCCGAGCCTTTAATGTCGAACGTTGGAACATTCTGGTATCCATTTCCTAGATTAATTCCGATAAAACCGGAACGGTCTGTATAGCTCTCATCCAGAATAGCTTCACTCTTATTGTCCACCTTCCTGGCGTTACCGTTGAAGATTACGAGTGCCTTGACTCCATGTGCCTTGGCATTCGCTATCTTGTCCTGGAAGGTGAGATCACCACGTGATATTAGAACGATGGTCTTGCTGAGATCGCCTTCGGGATAATCTTCATCAGCTCCAAGGTTGGCATAAACGACCCGGACAGGATCGGTACCAATAATGTCGGCGCTAGCAAAATCGGATTTTTCCAGCTCATATGCCATTATGTGGAACGGAAAATAGGTATCATAAGTAACGGAGGTTACCGAGTTTGCAATTTCCGCCTTGAATTTGCCAGAGTAAGCATCGATAGGGCTGGTTACTGAACCTACAGAGATTGCCAGCTGGGAAGCCGCAGGGGAACCGAGCGAAAAATATCCGGCTTCCCCATTGTTGCCATTGGCAATAACGGCTGTTACGCCTGAAAGTACGGCATTATTAATGGCGATGGAATCCGGGGAGTTCACATCTTTTTCGGAATCAGAACCCAGGGACAGGTTGATAACATCCATGCCATCCTTGACCGCATGCTCGATGCCGTCAATAACTTGAGCGGATGAACCGGAGGATGTGCTTGGTTTATCAAGATTGCGTCCCAATACCTTGTAAACATAAAGATCCGCTCCGGGAGCCACACCCTTTTGAGCAGTATTCCCATTGGCGGCAAATTGTCCAATGATGGTGCCGGAAACATGTGTACCGTGAGAAGTTCCGCCATAGCCTACGCCATATGGGTCTTCTGCGGGGGTCAAAGGCTCTTCTTCATAAGGATCATTGTCCTGATAGAAGGAGTCATAGCCGCCTTTGTATGCCGCTGCGATGTCCGGATGCTTATAGTCTACACCGGTATCGATAACACCTACTTTCAGCCCGGCACCGTTAAATCCCTTAGCTTCGGCCCAATCCGCATGGATTTGCGTAAGTGGAGCGTTGTCGTTTCTGTAAGTGGTTTCGGTAACTGTCTGATCAGGGAGGGCGTACCAGGTGCTGTTAGGATAAATGGAAGTAACGCCGGAAATCTTAGCCAGCTCCGGAATCTTGTCCGCCGGAACAGTGACTTCGAAACCGTTCAGTATAGTGTCATACTTGTAGTTGACGGTCAGGTCAATGCCTTTGGCTTCTGCCTGGTCAAGCACATCAGCCTGTTGGCTCTTCACCGCAGCTTCGGTAGCTGTTTTGGCCAGAGCCGAGATTCCCTGCTTGGCGGCATATTTGCCCACAGCTGCAGGCTGGCCGCTTAATTGGACAATGACACGAACATTAATTGAGGATTTGGTGTTGATCTGTGGAGAAATAAAAGTCTGGTTTGATGGATTCAAAGATGCAAGATGATTGCTGGTTGATGGTGTCTGCAAGCTGCTGGCGGCAAATGCCGCTCCCGGAATCATACCGGCTGTCACGCCGAGTGACAATGCCAATATAGACAGCTTACGAGGTAGTCTTGTCCACTCCAAATGTAATCCCCTCCATGTTATGTTGTTGGTTCTGGCCACATCTCTCCTGCAACAGACAGCGGTTCGGATTCTCCTTTTCTATTGATCCATTTTATTTCCGTCTAATATACTAGGAAAAATATTAAGAAGATTTTACCACCGGTAAAATGTAAAATCTACATTAAATTTATAAAGTTTTTTGAGAGTGTTCTTTTTTTATGAAGCAAAATATGACATATAAATACGATATAGGACATTTGGGGGGCAGGAAAAACAAAGAAAAGCAAAAAAACAACAAATAAATTGCGACTTAAGTCATAAAATATGACATAAATTAGGGGTGTGAAATATTTGGAAAATGATATCGGGTGATACGGATTGAAGCTGTTTTCAGCGTTTATCATCTCCTTTGGCAGATTGAATGTCAGGGTAAAAATGTGGACTTCCCTGTTAAAAATTACATTTATTTTACAGTTTAGCGGCGGAATGTTATATACTACTTTTGTACCATATTAGGGCAGAATTGCAGCGGAAACCTGCTGGTCCAAGTCCTTTTGCAAACAAATTAAGATTTAGATGATGGCGCTTCATGGCCATGCGCATAATTTTCTCCCCGTGAATGCAAAATACAAAGACACATTTGTGTATGGTATTCCAGAAAGAAAGCAGGGGTAGAAATGTCCGAAAAAAGTATACTGGCTTATTTCAAAAGTCCCGAAGAAGCGGAGGCAGTATCCCGTAAGCTTCAGTCACTCCGGGTCATTGATATGTCGATTAACCGTTTCAGCAAATATCCGGGCAATGCTCAATATTCCGGCAATAATCCGCTGACGGGGGATATTCCCAGTCTGGCAACCATGACGCTTAATTCAACACCCGATACCCGCTCGGCCGGGATTCTGGCAGCTGCGGATGCGAGTGCCAGCGGCATGAGCCATGGCGGGGAGGGCGGACCCACGGGACGGGACATTTTGCTGACGGTTGTATTAGATTCGGGGGTTTTTGATCAGGCGTTATCGCTGATTGAAGAGGCTGGCGGGATGATCTGATGCCTGGAGTAAACTTCTCATATTAATAAAGCATGGAGGCTGGAGCTCAAATGGACAGAGAAAACTCAAAAATCTTCTCCAAAACTGACAAGATGAAAATGCTCTATGAAGCAAAAGCGGAGGATGTAGTCTACTCTGCCGCAGATGCGGACGAGGATGATCTCGAGGCACAGGACCGCTCACTGGAAGCGGACAAACGCCAGCTTCATGAAATTATGAAGAAGGAATAGCCTGAAGAGGCTTATCGATGCGTCAGGTTTGAATTTTTCCGGGTCAATGTAAAAGTGGATATAATGAAAGCGCCCCACGCCTGTGGGGTATTTTTGTGCTTAAGGCTGAGATTTCTGCCTATCAAAGTTCACCGCCGCCGAAGCCGTTCTTGATGGAGGAAAAAGAAGCTGAAGTTTCTGCTTGCCTGACGCTTGGGCGTGTATAATTGAGCAGAGAGGCTAAGTGGAGGGATAAATATGGATAACATGATGTTATGGGTCGGACTGGCGCTGGTTGTGGCGCTGCTCACTTTTTTGAACCAGAAGCAGGTGTACTCCCCGGGAGTCAAACGGGCGTATCGTGAGCTGCAGGAGCTTACGGGCAAGGTCCGCAGCGGGCAATCCGGGGACGCCGACGCGGACCGGTGGGAGAAGGCGCTTACTGAAATGAACAAGCATCCGAATGAATTCAATAAGCTGGAAGCGGAATTTGGCATTAGGCGGGCTTTTGTCACATATCTTGAGCAGCATTATCCGCAGGACCCGCGGCTTCCTGAACTCAGGGAAACGGCATCTTACCAGAAAGACTCTGTCTGGGGCATCAAAATCGGAGACTATAGCTCAAAAAAGTAAAGGAAATTCAGCCAAAGAGGACCGGCTGCCATGAGGGGCGGAGGGTCCTCTTTGTTACTGTATAGGAAATTATACAGTGCAAAAAAATGTGGATATATAAAGCGAACTTGAAAAAGTAAGAAAGGGAAAAGGGATGGAGGGGAAGTTTGGAACTGGAGGAGCGGTAGCGTCCGCCTTTGTCTGCGGATTTCCACCGCGAACAGCGGGTTATAATCAAGAAATCTGCAGACAACAGCGGCCGGAAGTCCAAACATTCTCCGGAGTCCCCCCGAAGTCCCTAATGTTAAGATCTTAAGTTCACTCTATATATTTTGAATGTCCGTTGTCCTGCTGAACTAGACGAATCTTCTATCAGTAACGGCTTTCCTGTCCGCAACGGCTGCGGATCGATCGTGAAGTAAGCTCATCGTGCCCGCAGAATCACCCACACAAGTAAGAGTAAAGATCATAGGGGACAAAAAGTATCCATATGCTTAGATGTAGGTGAATAAAATGCCCGCGGGGAGGGATTAAATTGAATGAATTTGTTGCCCGGTCGCTAGATGAAATACGCTTTTGGTCCAGGATCATGAAGGAGCATTCATTATTTTTGGGTCTGGGGTTTAGAGCGGAGGATACGCAGCTTAAGAATGAGGCTAACCAGTTTTACGCTATTTTTGAAGATATCGAGAGAAGAGCCTATGAATTTCAGCCCGATACTGACCCTCACATCATTCAGGCTTTTAACACAGAGGTTCGGGTTGCGGCTACTAACATTTGGGCATTCAAAAGAAAGGTGCTCGGCCTTATATTGCAATGCAAGCTTCCGGGACAAACCAACTTCCCTTTGCTGGTAGACCATGTGAGCCGGGAGGCTAATTATTTCCGTAACCGTTTGGAGGAACTTAACTCAGGAACACTCGAACCGCTGCCTGATGCCATTATTGACGAGAATGTCTTTTTCCTGAAGATCATGGCCGATCATGCCAAATTTATCAGTCATTTGCTTGACCCGTCGGAACGGAAACTGGTGGATCAAGCGCGGGAATTCAGCAATGACTTTGATAAGCTGGTGTTTCAGGCGGTGGATTTGAGCCACATGCGTCCTCAGTCCCAGACGGTTCCGCTTCTCAGCCAATTCGTGGACGAAAACCGGGTCTCTGTAAAATCGTTGCGTGACTTCAAGAAAACAGCACGTGACTTGATCGAGGAATGCCGGATAAAAAGCATCATCCATCCTTTGTTGGCGGACCACGTATTCCGCGAAGCCGAGCGTTTTCTCTTTATTCTTGATATGTTCGACCAATCCTTATCCGGGGTTAAAGTGAACAAGCGGGAAATTTTATTTTAGACATTCAGAAATTAATCAGATGAAGATCGGGGGAGCCCCATACGAGATGTTCAGACCCGTGGGACTCCCCCTGACTTTTGGTTTCTTTACGCTTGGAACCCTGGAGCTGTACTCAATTCGGAGAACCGGAAATTAAGGTAATATATTGCTCTTCCGAGAATACTTTGGCTGTTCCTGTTCCGTCAGCATCCGCTCTGTATTTAATCAAGTAAGTTCCAGCGGCGGGAATTTTCTTGCTTTGAAGCTCGAAGGAAATATCTGAAGTACCGGATGCGTTACCCGTGAAAGTGAGTGTGTGCCCGTCATTGCTGATCTGATCTGCGGTCGGATGAACCCAGCCGCTGATGTTATAGTAATCATTGGTGCTGAAGGTCAGCCCCTCCAAGGTTACTTCTATAATCGCATTGGTGAATTTTTCACTGCTGAAAAAATCGAAGCGGATCGTAGATGCTGTGCTTCCAGGTGTAAAATACTTCGTTTTGCTGCCACCGCCGCCATCAAATCCGTAGATTAGGGAAGGCAGGGTCGGAGCTGCCGATTTTTGCAGTGTGATTTCTATAACATGTTCCGCATCCTTCGCTGATTCGTTCCCGGACGCATCCGTGGCTGTAATCACAAAATGATAATTGCCTGCCGGAAGGTCACCGATGTTCGCTGCAGCCACAGAGCCATCTTCAGCGCTTGTGCCCACAGAAAGGGCAGCCCCTAATTCACCCTCGTCAACCTGACTGTTTTCGTTCACGTCATTCCAACTGTACACTTTCACTTCTGCGCCTTGTTCACTAATTGCGGCAGCGGCGCCGGTAAGCTGGTCCTGCGTCCCGTTATAGTTATCAACAGCCGTAAACTTGAGCACATCCACTTCAGGAGCGGTTATATCAGGTGCTTCATTTTTGGTCAATGAAAAGCTGAAAGCATGTTCCGCATCTTTGGAAGATTCATTTCCCTCTGAATCAGTAGCGGTAATTAGGACAGTATAGTATCCGGCTGATAGATCACCGATGTCCGCAGCAGGCACGGAGCCATCAGCAAGGCTAACACCCAGTGGCATGGCTGTGTAAAGCTCTTCCGCGTCAACCAGACCATTTTCGTTAAAGTCATTCCATGGATAAGCTTGGACCACTGCTCCTTCTTCACTTACGGCAGATTCAGCTCCGAATAATTGATCGAAGGTTCCGTTGTAGTTGTCAACGGCCGCGAATTTTGCTGCGTCAACTTCAGGCGCTGTTGTATCCGGCGTAGGAACAGGCGTCGGCTCCGGCGTAGGAACAGGTGTCGGCTCCGGTGTAGGAACAGGCGTCGGCTCTGGTGTAGGGACAGGCGTCGGCTCTGGCGTAGGAACAGGCGTCGGCTCTGGCGTAGGAACAGGCGTCGGCTCCGGCGTAGGAACAGGCGTCGGCTCTGGTGTAGGAACAGGCGTCGGCTCCGGCGAAGGAGTGGCGGTCTGCTCCGGATAATAAACAGATGTATACACTGTGGAAGGAGTGGCGGTCGGCTGTGGTGAAGCTGTAACGGTTGGTGTCGCAGTCACAGTAGGCGTAGCTTGGGGTGCAGGAGTTGCAGCCGCCTCTTTGACCTTAATGAACTTGGAGGCAACCAGGGCTACGCTTTGGCGGTCCGCATTTGCGGCCGGGTTGAATAAATTACCGCCCTCTCCCTGGATGAGGCCATATTCTAGTGCGGCAGCAACTGAAGCCTTGGCATAATCGGCGATTTTTGCGCTGTCGGCAAAGGGCAGGAAGGAGCTTTTGTCCGAAGCCTCAATACCCAGAGCCCTTACAAAAATTACGATCATATCCTGTCTGGACAGCGGGCTGCCGGCGGCGAACCGGCCATTTCCCGGACCATTAATCCATCCGGCCTGATAGACAGCCTCTACAGCATTGTAGGCATAACTGTTCTTAGGCACATCGGTGAATGTGGGAACGGAAGGTACAGTTGTGGTATCGAGGCTTAGCGCTTTTGCCAGAATAACCGCAAAATCCTGCCGTTTAAGCTGGCCTGCGGGATCAAACCTGTTGTCCCCAATTCCGCTGATGATGCCTTTATCAAGCAGCTCCAATATGGCTTCTTTTGCATAGGAGTTGTTGATATCAGAGAACAGGGCTGCGGCATTCGCCTTTGGCGATGCCAGAGGGGCCGCCAAAAGCGTGATGGCCAGCAAAGAACGTGCAATCTGTTGTTTGTTCAAAAAGCATCCTCCTCAGTAGTAGAAATAAAGTAGTAGAAATAAATTAGTAAGTGAAATCACTTTATCAGATGGCTCTAAACAAACTCTAAACAAATTTCGACAATGATAGACAAAAGTTTCGGCTGATCGGGTTTTAGTTAGAGAATATTCTTACTTTTGTAAACCAATCGGTCGAATTTACCGTTAATATGGAATATAGCCTGATGATGATAACAGGCGAACCGCAGTTATTTAAAATTGAGTTTACGGGGAGAAATCACAGATGGACAATGTATTAGCCCAGGAAGTTACAGATGCCCTCGTTGTAAAAGCCTTGGAGAAAAATCTGGCCCTGATCCGCTTCACTCTTGACCGCAGAGTGGCTTATGTCAATGAGGTGTTCGCCAGTACAATGAAATACAGATCAGAGGATATGTATGGGATGCAGCACCGGGATTTCTGTTTCCCGGCATTTGCGAACAGTCCGGACTATGAAATTTTCTGGCAGGACCTGCTTGCCGGCAAAAGCTTTCAGGATAAAATTGAGCGGATGGACTCGGAGGGCGGTTCGGTTTGGCTGGAAGCTACTTATATGCCTATTTTTGATGAGGCGGACAAGCAGATCATTGGTGTGACGAAGGTTGCTACCAATATTACCAACAGACAAACTAACATGAGCAATCTGGTGGAACGGATGCAGCAGATGGCCGACAGCCTGAATCAGCGCGCGGAACAAGGCATTGGCCGGAGCCGGGAGCTGCTGCTGAGCATTGACAAAATTGCCGGGGTCTCCAGTGAGAACAGCCTGACGCTGGCCAATCTGCAGAGTAAAGCCGGGGATATTCAAGGCGTGGTGCAAACGATCCGTGATATTGCCTCACAGACTCACCTGCTGGCTCTCAATGCTGCGATTGAAGCGGCTCACGCCGGAGAATTCGGCCGGGGATTTGATGTGGTGGCCAAGGAGGTCCGGAAGCTGTCGGCCATGGTGCAGGATTCCATCAGCGAGGTACGGGAGAGCGTCAAGGGGATCACAGAGGAGATCGGCAGAATGTCTACAGGAATGGACCAGGTCCAGGGTACAGTGGAAGAAAGCCAGCGGCAGATTGAAGTAGCTCTCCGCGAGTTTACAGAGATTGCCGCCTCCGCCCAGCAGCTGGACAATCAAGCGCGTGAAGTGCTGGATATCATCTGATGCTTCCGCAAAGTACTTAAATACGGGTTTTGAATCCTACATAGGCAGCGTGGGCCCTTTAACGAAAGGAGGCCATGCTGCTTTTTTCTTGAGCAAGACTTCTGAAATGAACCTTTTTCGAGCTTCAGTTGTTATATAGATACCTGAACAAGAGAGGAGGGCGACAATTGGAGAACAATCGGGAATTGTTCGAAACCTACAATAAGGATGTGTACCGGACCTGCTATTACATGGTGCATGATGCGGCGGATGCCGAGGATCTGTGCCAGGAAATTTTCATTACGGTTTTTCGCAGCAACTGGCAGAGTGTCGAATATCTCAAGTCCTGGATGATGAAGATCACGGTAAATACCTGTCTGAATCATTTGAAGCGGCGGCGGAGCCTGCAGCAGAAGGTGGCGGCGAATCTTCATTTTTTTCAAGGGAAAAGTGTGGTGAACACAGTGGAAGGATTAATTGAGCAAAAGGAAACCTCCCGGGAGTGGATGATCCATCTCTCGCGGCTCCCGGTGAAAATCCGGGCGGTGCTGACCTTAAGGTACATGCATGACTTCAGCCTGGCTGAAGTATCTGAGGCCCTGTCCATTCCGCTCGGAACGGCCAAATCAAGGCTGCATAAGGGTCTGAAGCTGATGAAGAATGTGCTGCTGGAAACTGGAATCCCGGAACAGGAATGGAAAGGAGAACACTATGAACAAGCTGGAGCATGCACTCAAGCATCAATTAAATGAAGATAAAGCTGTCAAATATCCCGATTTCGAGGAAATGTGGACACGCATAGAACAAGCAGAGCGCAGTTCTTCCGGGCTGCGGGGCAGCAGCACATCTGCGGGCTCCCGCCGGACCCGAAGCTGGAGCAAAATTGCTGCGGCTGCCTCGCTTAGTGTGCTGGTGGTTGCGGCTCCTGTATATGCAGCGATTCATTATAATTGGGGCAACCTTTTAAGCAGCAAAGAGGGAATTCAGACGGCATTGGACCAGAACCTGGGACAGAGGCTGGGTCAATCCATAACGAAGGACGGGGTAACGCTTACGCTTCAGACAGCCGTTGTGGATGAGAACCGCACGGTCATTCTTTATAGTCTGGATGTCGGAAAACATGTAAGCACCGATTTTTGGCATGTAAAAGGAATGACCTTACAGGGGACGAAGGAGACGGATAATGAGTATAACTATGAGCAATGGGATGAGGAGAACCAGCGTTACAACGGCTATTTCGAAAGTGACTGGGTACCCGGGCAGGATACAGAGCAGGTAACCTTGACAGCAGAAGCGGTGACAGCCACAAGCACGCAGGATCTGGAGATTCCGCTGGATATCGGGTCTCTGGAGATGCAGAGCTTTCCAATAGGCAAGGAAGGCATGAAAAAAGTGGAAATCCGGCCCTTTGCCCAAAGCAAAGACAAGCTGCTGCTCTCCTCGGCGGTTACATTCGATGATCCTATGAACCCGAAAGGGATATTTCCGCAGATTGTTGCCTACAACGGCACAACCAGGGTAAAAGATTTGTCTGGCGGCACTTTCGGTGAACCGGGAGAGCACGGGGAATACAAGATGAATCAGTATTTAAAGACAGACGATATTGCTGCTGGGCAGACGACCTTCAAGCTGGAGTACACTAAGCAGGAACAGAACATTTTCGGGCCATGGAACTTTGAGCTGGAATTAAGTAAAAAACAGATGGAAAGCGGAACGCATATACAGGCGCTGAAGCTTCCGCTGGAGACGGGCGACACTGATAACACCATTGAGAAATTGTCGGTTACTCCCACGCAAATCCGTCTCTCGATAAGAACTGAGGGCAAAAGCTTCAGACGGCAGATGCCGTATCAAAAATATTATTTAGAAGTAAGCGGCAAAACGCTTGAGGGGAGATACTTTGGATATTCCAAGGAGGACTCCAAGCTGCTTAATCTTCGTTTTGAGCGTCCTCCAGGATTGTTGGTTAACGAGAGCACGCCGATTACTTTTGTCGGCAAATATAAAGTCACGATTCATACCGAAGATAAAGCCCCGACACTTTTAACGAATATATCCACGGAGAAGCAGACCTTGATCCGCGAAGTTGGCGGTTATCCGGTGAAGTGGACGTATTACATGCAGGGAAAAGATCTGTACGTCGAAACGGGCAGTGAAGACCCTCATTTTGGCGGGATCAACCAGACCCATCTGGGCGAGAGCTACGACAATCTTCCCGGCAGACCTGTAACCCCCGGTTTCAGCGGGGACGGGAACAATAAATCCATTGATGTCTATAAGGACTTCAAAGACACAGAGGCTTCTGTCTATATGTACTATTACACGACTGACGATCCCGATAAAGAGACGCGGGTCCAGCTGCAGCCTTAAATTCTCAGTGAAGATTAGGATAAGGAAGAAACCGTTTTTTAAAAGCTTGGAGGTGTCCAGAACCCATGACGGGTGCGGACGCCTCTTTATTTTGCCACGAATCCCTGCTGCGTGCGTATGGTAAGGGAGGGTTTTGAACTGGTATTATTAATTTGATTCTGTGGCATATAGCTGAAAAAGGAGAGAGCCTAATTTTGCAGATTACACGCTGTGACTGGGTCAATGAAGACCCGCTGTATATTGCTTATCATGATGAGGAATGGGGCAAGCCCCTGTACGACGACCGAAAGCTGTTCGAGCTGCTGATGCTGGAGGGCATGCAGGCCGGGCTGAGCTGGTATACGGTTTTGAAAAAACGGGAGCACTTCCGTGAAGTGTTCGACGGATTCGACCCCGGGAAGATTGTGCTGTATGACGAAGCCAAAATCGAAGCTTTAATGCAGGACACGGGAATTATCCGCAACCGGCTGAAGATTCAAGCGGTCATTCAAAATGCTGTAGTGTTTCAGGAGATTAGCCGGGAAGCGGGCGGTTTTGCAAATTACCTCTGGAGTTTTACGGGCGGAAAGCCGGTGATTAACCAGTGGAAGACAAGATCCGAGGTTCCGGCTACAAGTCCGCAGTCTGACCAGATGAGCAAGGCGCTGAAGAAAAAGGGGATGAAGTTTGTCGGCTCCACCATATGCTATGCGTTTATGCAGGCGTCCGGCATGGTGGATGACCATACGGCGGATTGCTTTTGCCGCAGCAGTCAACAGGGTTCGGGGAACTGAGGGGCAGTTTGGCGCTACCCGGGCAAGAAATGGTATACTGTTAAATGTTCAATGGTTACAAAACTTTTAGGAGGACCCACACACATGTTATGGCACGAACTGACGGTACATACAACAGAAGAAGCACAGGAGATGATATCCAATCTGCTGTATGAAGCCGGAGCAGGCGGTGTTTCCATTGAGGAATCGGGGACGCTGAACAAAGCACGGGACACCCGTTACGGTGAATTATACGACGAACCGCTCAATGATATCCCTGAAGGGGAAGCTGTGATTAAAGGCTATTTTGCCGAAGCTGTCTCCATGGATGATATTATAGAAGAACTTGCTCCGAGAGTTGCAGAGCTGCGCGGGTTCGGGATTGATCCCGGCAAGGCGCTGATTTCCTGGAAAACGGTGGATGAGGAGGATTGGGCGCATGCCTGGAAGCAGTATTTCAAGCCGCTGCGTGTATCAGACAGGCTGACGATTAAGCCGACCTGGGAAGAATACACCCCTGTAGACGCTGCTGAAAAGATTATTGAACTTGATCCCGGCATGGCTTTCGGAACCGGAACCCATCCGACCACGGCGCTGTGCCTGCGCGCATTGGAGCAGCATATCGAAGGCGGCGAAGAGGTGATCGACGTTGGCACGGGCTCCGGCATCCTTGCCGTAGGTGCAGTTCTGCTGGGGGCAAAGTCGGTGCTGGCGCTGGATCTGGACCCGGTGGCAGTGAACAGTGCGCGCGAGAATGTGGCGCTGAACCGGCTGCAGGATAAGATTGCCGTTAAGGAAAGCGACCTTCTGTCGCTGCTGGGCGGCGGCGAACGGGCGCTGGATACGGCGGCCGGTGAGATGTGGCCTTCGGCCAGACCTGGCCATCCGGTGGATACCGGGGTGGATTCATCCGGTTTGGCGGGCGAAGCGGCGTATGGCGTTACTCTCCCGGTGAAGATTGTGGTCGCCAATATTTTAGCGGAGATTATTGTACTGTTCACGGATGATGTCTACCGTGCCCTGCAGCCGGGTGGAATCTATATTACCTCCGGTATTTATAAGGATAAGGAAGAGGTCGTGGCGAAAGCGCTGGTGTCTTCCGGTTTTGAGATTATGGAAGTATCCCGTGAAGAAGACTGGGTGGCGTTTACAGCCGGAAAGAGGTAAAGATGGATTCACTTGATCGAATTCTAGTATATCCCCTGCAGCAGCTTCCGTTTTTTCTGATTACGATTGTGATCGCATTTACTGTGCATGAGTTCGCCCACGCGTACTTTGCCAATAAGTTCGGCGATCCGACAGCTAGGCTGCTTGGCCGCATGACGCTGAACCCGGCCGTTCACTTTGATCTGTTCGGTATAATCCTGCTGCTCATTGCCGGATTCGGCTGGGCACGTCCGGTTCCGGTGAACCGCGACAACTTCAGCCGGCCCCGGCTGATGGGGGTTATTGTGTCCGCAGCCGGACCGCTCAGCAATTTTTTGCTGGGGATTATCGGTGCGCTGATCTATGCTGCACTTTATGCAACGGGGGTAATGGATTCCATTGCCAATGAACAATTGTTAAGAGCAGTTTACTGGTTCTTCGGCATGTTCATTCCGTTCAATTTCTTCTTGTTCTTGTTTAATCTGATTCCGCTGCCGCCTCTGGACGGCTACCGGATTGTAGAGGATATCGCACCGCGGCCGATCCGCGGCAAGCTGCAGCAGTATGAGCAGTGGACGGTCTTTATCTTTTTGCTTATTGTCTTTATTCCCGGATTAAGCGCTTATACGATCGGGCCATTGAATTCCTGGTCCCTGCAAATAGCAAATGATTTCATTAATATGTTTCTTAGCCTGTTTGGATATGGAAAGCTGTAACGGGGACTGTTCACAGCAAATCAAACGTTGTATGATGTAACGTGGTATTTTTAGCGGGGAATTGATGTGTGCAGAGCGGCGGCAGGGAACCTGGGAAGCAGGAACGCTGCCGCTTTAATGCTGAACAAGGGACAGGATGATGAGTAGATGCAGCGTTATTTTGTAACACCGGAGCAGTTTCATCCGGACACGGTAATGATCAGCGGGGAGGATGCCCGGCATATCGCCAAGGTTATGCGCGGCAAGGCCGGGGACAAGCTGATCGTCAGCGACGGAGTCTCCCGGGAGGCGCTGGTGGAGATTGCCGGGATTGAACCCGGTGAAGTGACCGTAAATATCCTGGAACTGCTGGATATGACGCATGAGCCGCGGATCAAAATCACAGTGGCCCAGAGTCTGCCCAAAGGAGACAAGCTGGAGACGGTGATTCAAAAATGTACCGAAATCGGCGCGGTAGCCTTCGTTCCTTTTCTCTCGGAGCGTACGATTGTGCAGTATGACGAGCGCAAGGAGAGCAAACGGCTGGAGCGCTGGCGCAAAATCTGCAAAGAGGCCGCCGAGCAGGCACACCGGAACATCGTTCCGGAAGTGCACTCGCCGCTCAGCTGGAAACTGCTGCTGAAGAGCTTCAGCGGGTATGACGCTGTGTATTTTTGTTATGAAAAAGAAGAAGGCCTGCAGCTCCGCAGCGCGGCTGCTCCCTGGTTGTCCGCCCTGCCGCCGCAGTCAACAGGGAAGGTTATGGTCGTAGTCGGCCCTGAGGGCGGCTTCAGTCCGGAGGAATGCCGTGCGGCTGAAGAGGCCGGGGCGGTGTCGGTCGGGCTTGGACGGCGCATTTTGCGCTGCGAGACGGCAGGCATGGTAGCCGCAGCCTGTATTTTATATGAATCCGGAGAAATGGGGGAGCTTGAACAATGCCATCCGTAGCATTTTATACTTTAGGTTGTAAAGTGAATTTCTACGACACTGAAGCCATCTGGCAGCTTTTCAAAAATGAAGGTTACGAGCAGGTTGACTTCGAAGGGCCCGCCGATGTCTATTTGATCAACACCTGTACAGTAACCAACACCGGCGACAAAAAAAGCCGCCAAATGATCCGCCGCGCCGTGCGCCGCAATCCGGAGGCGATTGTGGCTGTAACGGGCTGCTATGCACAGACCTCGCCTGGTGAGATTCTAGATATTCCGGGGGTTGACCTCGTGATCGGGAACCAGGACCGCGAGCATATCATGACCCATGTGAAGAACATCCAGGAATCCCGCCAGCCGGTGAATGCTGTCCGCAACATTATGAAGACACGGGAGTTTGAAGAGCTGGATGTGCCGGGCTTTGCCGACCGGACGCGGGCTTTTATGAAAATCCAGGATGGCTGCAACAACTTCTGCACCTTCTGCATCATTCCCTGGTCGCGCGGACTGTCGCGCAGCCGTGATCCGAAGTCGATTGTTGCCCAGGCGTATCAATTGGTGGAAGCCGGATACAAGGAATTTGTCCTGACCGGTATTCATACCGGAGGCTACGGGGATGATCTGGAGAATTACCGGCTTGCCGATCTGCTGTGGGAGCTGGATCAGGTAGACGGGCTGGAACGGGTGCGCATCAGCTCGATTGAAGCCAGCCAGATTGACGGGAAGCTGCTGGACGTGCTGAACCGCAGCTCCAAAATGTGCCGTCATCTGCATATTCCGCTGCAGGCCGGACATAACGAAGTGCTGAAGGCGATGCGCCGCAAATATACGACAGAAGAGTATTACGCCAAAATGGAGCTGATCCGGCAGGCGATGCCGGATGTAGGCATCACGACGGACGTTATTGTCGGTTTCCCGGGTGAAACCGAGGAAATGTTCCGCGCCGGCTACGATTTCATGAAGGCGGTCAACTACTCGGAGATGCATGTATTCCCGTATTCCAAGCGTACAGGGACTCCTGCAGCACGGATGCTGAACCAGGTGGATGAGGACATCAAGAATGCCCGCGTTCAGCAGCTGATTGACCTCTCCGAAGAAATGCAGCTGGCCTATGCCCGCAGGTTCGTTGGCAAAACGGTATCCGTCATTGCCGAGAGATCGGCCAAAAATGCTCCCGGCCGCAGCATACAGCACGGCTTCAGCGATAACTATCTGCAGGTATTCTTCAACGGCGATGACTCCCTGCAGGGAGAGCTCTGCCAGGTGAAGATTACGGAAGCGGGAGTGAACGAATGCCGTGGTGAGCTGGTCAGCGTGAACCGGAGCGGGCTCCGCCAGATTGTGCAGTAGGGCTTCGTCCACAATCTTTGGTATAACTTTTTCCACTTCGCTGCGTGGTTTTACGAAACGCCCCACATTGTGGGGCTATTTTGTTATTAGGGTAATATATTCAAGAAGAGCATAGGCTTACGAAGCAAGTTTTGCCCGAAGTAAATCAATGATGCAACACAGGCAAAACTTTTAGGAGGATGAAGATGGCATATAAGCAGATTTCAGCGGGCGGAGTGGTCTACCGGCAAGGGGCGGACGGTCTGGAGGTTCAGCTCATTGTAGACCGGTACGGCAGAATTGCGCTGCCCAAAGGCAAGATGGAGCAGGGGGAAACTGTGGAGGAAACCGCATTGCGCGAAATCCGTGAGGAGACAGGGACAGTCGGGGCAATCAAAGCGCCGATTGATGTGATTAAATATACGTTTCAGCATCCGGTTCACGGCTTAGTGAATAAGGAGGTTCATTATTTTCTGGTGGAGTCTGTAGGCGGTGAGACTAAGGCGCAGACCGAGGAGATAAACGCTGTGGAATGGCATGATCCGGCGGCTGCCTGGATACGGGGAACAGGCAACTCGTACTCGAATAATATCCAGGTTCTGCGCAAAGCTTTATCGCTGCTGGGAGTGAAGACGTCTATATAAAGCGAACTTGAAAAGCTAACAAAAGGGTAAAAGTGCGGAGGGGAAGTTTGGAACTGGAAGAGCGGTAGCGTCCGCCTGAAAGCTTTCCGTAGGAAAGCTCGCATCGGAAGCATAATCAGTCACCGGATTTCAACCGCAAAAGGCGGTTCCAATCAAGAAATCTGGGGACATACAGCGGCTGGAAGTCCAAACATTCCCCGCAGTTACGACCATACCCCACAATGTAAAACTAAAGTTCAACTTATATAGTTAGAAAGTCCCGAATTTGGCCGCTGCTGAAAAAAATTTGGAAATAGGGTAAACACTCAGGCCGTAATTGTCGATATAGGTGGAAGAGTGTGGAAAAATGAGCACCGACAATTTTAATGCCTAAGGAGAGAAACAATGACTGTGTACAGGAAAATGACGAAAATGATCCTCATTATGATATTGCTGACTTTTGCAGTTTTTCCGGTAAACGTCTTTGCAGCTACTGGCGACCTCAATTCCATTGAATTCGACAGCTCCGCAAAAGTAGAGCTTACCGTTGGACAGACACCCAAGCAGCTTAAGGTCTATGCCAGCCTGGAGGGGTCTTCTTCCAAAAGGGATATCACGGCTGCAGCCATCTGGACGTCTTCCAATACGAATGTTGTCAAAGTAGCCAACGGACTGCTAACAGCGGTAAACACTGGTACTGCGATGATTACAGCAACGTACAACAATGCGATCGCTACGCTTGAGGTATCCGTAACTCATCCCTTCAAGGAATTGACATTGGAGCGCAGCTCCGATGGCAACTATAAACTCGGCGACAGTGAAGAGTCTCTGCAGGTCAAAGCCAAAGTCGTTGGCGGAGAATCAGCCACTTCTGTAAAAGATGTGTCAGCCGATGCGGACTGGACCAGCTCCAATCCGAATGTACTTACGATTGAGGATGGCAAAATCACCCTTGTGGGTGAAGGGAAGTCGACAATTACAGCCAAATACAAAGGGTTGACTGCCACTTTCAAAGCCGTGGTGCAGCTCCCGTATTCAGCCATTGTGCTGAAGGATAAGGCGAAAGACACTGCCGTCAAGGAAATGGAACTGCTGGTCGGCGACTCACCTGTGCAATTGTCCGCAATGACCAAAGCAACCGAAAGCAGCCCGGAAAAGGATATTGCTGCGGATGCAAACTGGACAACCTCCAATGAGAGCATTGCCAAGGTAGATGCCGGTAAAATTACAATAGAAGGAACAGGCAAGGCTGTTATTACAGCGAGCTATCTCGGGGTTTCCAAATCAGTAGATATCTATGTGCGTGCGCCATATGAGGCGTTGCTGCTGAACCCTGAGGGCGATCAGACTCTTTTTCTTGGGGAAAGCCTTAGGGTTAAGTCTTTCGTCCGGGATGCCGTGAATTCGTCCCAAAATCAATCTGTACGTACGGTCTGGAGCTCTGACAATCAGCTGGCAGCGACAGTGACAGCCGATGCTGTGGCTTCAGAAGATGCCGCAGCTACCGTAATGGCCAAGGCAGTCGGGACTACAGTGATCAAAGGGGAGTATCTCGGTGTCAGCAAGTCATTCAAGCTTACGGTATTGCCGACCCTTACTGAATTAACTGCAGATAAAACCGAGCAGGAGCTCTTTACGGCGGACTCCGAGAGTCTGCCAAAAGTAACCGGAACAAAGTATGACGGCACCAAGCTTGAGATTAGTGATCAAATCGAGTGGACTTCCGCCGATGAAGAGATCGTCCGGATCAAGGACGGCAAGCTTGTCGGCGGCAAGGCAGGCACGGTTACCCTTACCGGTAAGATCAAGAATAGCACTGTTGCAGCATCCCCTTCGGCCATCCGCAGTAAAAGTGTGGAACTGAAAGTGACGGTTCTGAATAAAGTGCTTGTGTTGATCGGGCCTGAAGATCCGCAGAGTCTGGTCATTGGCGAAGAGAAGCCGCTGCCTGGGGTTAAGGCGGTGCTGGAGAACGGGGATGAGCTGGATGTCACCCCGACGATTAAATGGGAGTTCAGCGGCAGCAATGCAGTGGTCAAACAGACAGCCGCCGGCAAGACAATGAAGGGATTATCCAAAGGCTCGGCGACTCTGAAAGGTACGTATTCCAATAAGACCATCAGCATTCCGGTAACTATTGAGCAGAAGGTTGTGAAGCTGCTGGTAGAGCCAAGCGTGCTTGAAATGAACATTAAAGCCTCCAAATCGATCAAAGTGACAGGAACCTTCTCGAACGGCAGAACAGCGAATTTCTCCGGCGCTATGAACTGGGAGTCCTCCAATACAGCAGTGGCTACAGTTAGAGGAACTTCGGTAAAAGCGGTTGACGAAGGTACAGCGACACTGACGGGGTCCTACCAGGGAATTACGGCAACGGTCAAGATTACAGTTGTGCCTAAGCTGACCAAGCTTACGGTCAGCGAAACCAGACTGAAGCTGGCACCGGGCGCTTCGCAAGGGGTAGTGGTAACTGCTCTGTATGATACCGGCAATACAGCCACGGTCACAGGAAGCACGGTATGGACAAGCTCCAAGCCTTCCGTAGCCAAGATCAGCGCTTCCGGAATCATCACTGCTGTCGGTAAAGGCACAACCTCAATCAAGGGCAAATACAATAACAAAACGGTAACGGTATCTGTTACCGTGAAATAAACGGATTCTCCGTTCAATCGGTGAATCATTCACAAGAAATTTCGCAGACCCGCAGACCCGCCTTTAAGGGGGTGGCGGGTTTTTTCGTCGCTTACGTGCACCCGTCGATTTTGGAACGGTGAAGAAATTGCTGTGCTCATAAGCTCCGGGCTGTTATTCACCCGCCAGGGTGATTTTGTGCAAAGATAAGAATTTATATGTTTTGGGGGAAGCGAAGCTTACCCCTAATTTAATAGTATAGGGCGTGCCCAGAAAGCACGTATCTTCTAGCCGGTGAAAGTCCGGTCACGGGAGGGGCCAAGCCCCCGTGTAGCTGGGATGCCTGCGTACGGCGAAATCTGTGCGTAGAAGCGCATCGACAAAAGTCCGGTCAGAGACAGGGCGAGCAACCTGCTAGGCCGTAACATGAAGTGAATCCTGCCGCGTCGTCACAAAGGCCCCGCAAGGGGGGAGAGAGGAAGTCGAGCCTCGCCTATACGGGTGAAGACCACGGAAGCTGCAGAGAACTTGGAACGGCAGTGAAGAATCCTCCGGCGTATGGGGATCGGCATGGAAGGAAAGAAGACGCAGTGAACTGGGGAGACCCTCCCCCACACGGGAGGAATTTTTTTTTTAGAAACCCGTAAAGAGACGCTCTATAAGTCCAAAAGATGAAATGAACCGTCTGTGGGAAGGGAGTCCGAGGGGCTCATAATACCGAAGAACCTAAGGACAACATAACCTTAGGGAGGGAAGGAGCCCTGCTTTGTTTATGCTTTTGGAGGAGGTACGAGTGAGTGAATGCCAAAGGGCTAACGACACCAAAGGAAAAAGTTCAAGAACTCCAAGAAAAGCTAGGTCATGCGGCCAAGGAGAACAAGAAGCGTAAATTTCATGCGCTGTATGACAAGGTCTACCGCCCGGATGTGCTGTGTGAAGCCTGGAAACGGGTGAAAGCGAATAAGGGAGCAGCAGGAGTAGATGCCGTGACGCTCGCAGACATCGAGGAACGAGGAGAAACGAACTTCCTTAAGACCTGTGAGCGAGAATTGAAAGAAGGCAGCTACCATCCGCAGCCTGTGCGGCGGCACTATATCCCAAAGAAAGACGGGAAGCCAAGGCCGCTGGGCATACCCACCGTGCGCGACCGAGTCATACAGATGGCAACCAAACTCGTGATTGAGCCCATCTTCGAAGCAGACTTCGAAGAAGTATCCTTCGGATTTCGCCCGAAGCGAAGTGCGAAAGGAGCGCTGGAACGAATCCGGAAAGCCTGCAACCGCAAAGGAAATTGGGTAGTCGACGTCGATATCCAAGGTTACTTCGACAACATTAATCAAGAGAAGCTCATGAAACTGGTACAGATGCGTATCAATGACAGGAGAATCTTGAAGTTAATACGGAAATGGCTTCAGGCGGGAGTTATGGAAGAAGGAAACGTGAGGCGTTCCGATTTAGGGACACCACAAGGTGGCGTCATCTCACCGCTGTTGGCGAATATCTACTTGAACTACTTTGACCGGCTATGGGAGAAACACGGAAGTGGATTGGGGGAACTGACCAGGTATGCAGACGATTTCGTCGTAGTCTGTAAAACGAAAAAGGACGCCGAACATGCCTATGAGCTCATAAGCAGAATCATGGAACGTCTGGAGTTAACTCTACATCCGACCAAAACCCGCATTGTAGGCCTGTGGACAGGAGACGAAGGATTCGACTTTTTAGGAATGCACCATCGAAAAACGAAAGCAGAAACTTCCCAAGGGAAGGTATATTACACCACACAGCAATGGCTAACGAAAAAGGCAGAGGAGCGCATCCGAGGCGTGGTCAAAGAAAGATTAGCCCCTCCGAGCATGCGCTCAAGAACGTTGGCGGAACAGGTGGAATGGCTCAATCCAAAGATTCAAGGATGGAGAAATTATTACTACACGAACTACAGCCAAAAGAGATTAGCGAAACTGGATTGGTATATTTTGCAAAGATTAACCCGGTGGTACGCGAAGAAGAGACAACGCGGGAGATGGATGAGGTCCAGGTCAGAAGTTAAATATTTGACCATCCAATATGGACTAAAAACGCTATTGTAATCTGCATGCCCATGAATGACGAACATCGGAAAGCCGTATGAGGGAAAACCTCACGTACGGTTTGATGAGGAGGGGCTGGGTTGCACCAGCCCTTTACTCTAGAAACAATGATTACTTCCACATTGTGGATAAGAATATGCTTAAAGTTGTAGAATAAATACTTTGGCTGAATTTGTAACGAGCAACGGCAGAAATACCGTTGCTGAGACGGCGAAGGCTGAGTTCTGAGGGGGGGAGTCGGTCTAGATATCCTAATTCCAACTAGCACTTGCTTACCGGCTTCTTCGCGGATGCAAGTTGGAAAAAGGGAACTTATTTTTCCGAAACTTAAGAAATCCTGAGAGTGAAGTGGAAAAAGTAAACTTAATTGGGCCACATTTCTGGTCCAAAGGCGAAATGAGCTGAATTAGTGTCCCTTTTTCCACTTAGGACTATCGATGATAGGGTACTCCGGCAAATTAGTTAACCTTTTTCCACTTAAAGAGTTGCTGTAGGATTCATGGGGAGTCGTTCTCCAGGTAACCCAAGAACCAAGACGGTTGCACTGTCCCGTGGAGGACGGCACAGCCGTTTTTGTTCAAATATTTATATGCTTCATCCAATAAATTATCCTTCTATTTCTCGCTGAAACGGTACCGTCCCTTAAAAGACGGCGAAGGCGTTTCTGCTTGTTCCCCTGGCTGCTTCTCTGAATCAATCAGGGGAGGGGAGAATAGCATTAGTACTGCAGAGCGGATTGAAGTATAATGATACAGCATCATACAGCACCCGCATGCTGGCGGAAGCACAAGCAGTTACGGTTGCAGCCGTTCCTCCAGCCGGGTCCATACCGGCAGGTAGCACAGCGGCAGCACACCAAGGGAGCAGACGACATTGAAGATTGTCTGGGCATGGGCGAGCTGGGCGGCGGGACCGCCGCCCAGCCAGGCGGACAAGACCTGCAGCTGCTGAATAAAGGGCAGGAACAGCAGGGCGCCGCCGATATTAAGCGCTACATGCGACCCGGCGACGAATTTGCCGGAAGCCGAGCCGCCGATTGCGGCGATTACGGCTGTGACGCAGGTGCCGATGTTGGCGCCAAGCACAATGGCGATGCCAAGCCCGGGCGGCATGACACCGGAGCTGGCAAGGCCCATAGCCATGCCGATGACCGCCGCGCTGCTGTGCAGCATCGCCGTCAGGCAGGCTCCGGCAGCCAGCCCCCAGAGCGCGCTGGTTGCGGCATGGTCCAGGAACCAGCGGAAGAGGCCGCTGGCCTGCAGAGCTGGACCAATCGACTGCATGACCGCGATGCCCCAGAGGACAAGCGAAAAGCCGGCTGCGGCCAGGCTGATGAACTGCAGCGGTATGGACAGCTTGCGGCAGGAGGCGGCTATCCGTGTGCTTGGGGCAGGCAGCTCGCCGAGCAGGACGGCCGCCGCCCACAAGCACAGCGACAAGACCAGCAGCGGCGCGGCCATCCGGCTGATCTGCAGGCCGATCAGCTCTGTGGTCAGGCAGGTGCCGATGTTGCTGCCAAGGATAATGCCCAGTGTCCGGGCATACGTCAGCAGTCCGGCATTAACCATGCCGATGGTCAGCACCGTTACGGCGGTGCTGCTCTGCAGCAGTGCCGACAGCAGGCTGCTGGCGATCAGGCCTTTTAACGGTGTGGAGGTTGCTTTATGCAGGGTCCGCATGAGCAGGGGACCGGCGAGCTTCGCCAGCGCCGCTTCCATCAGCTTCATGCCGGCGAGGAAGATTACAAGACCATATATGACAGGGAACAGCACATCACGGATCATAAGGGCAGGCTCCTTTGAACGGGGTTGTACACCAATATATGAAAGCAGCGAAGTGGACATGTATAGAATCCATCAACAAGAACAGGGAGTTGAAAGTATTGGCATCAGTTATCTTGGAACGCAGCCGTAAAAAAAGACTGGAGCAGGGCCATCCTTGGGTTTACGCCAGCGAGGTAGCCTCTGTAGACGGAGATCCGCAGCCTGGCGGATTAGTGGATGTGCTTAATCATCAAGGGAGATATCTGGGGACGGGCTATTACAATCCCGCTTCGCAGATCCGGGTGAGAATTCTCGCCCGGAATCCGCTGGCGGCTATGGATACCGCTTTTTTTGCCGGGCGGTTGGCAAGCTGCCTGCGCCATAGACAGCGGTTTCTGCCGGGAGCGGATGCCTACCGCCTGGTATATGGCGAAGCGGATTTTCTGCCCGGCCTGATTATCGACCGGTTTGGCGAGGTCCTGGTAGTGCAGCTGTTGACGCTGGGAATGGACAAGTGCCGCGATCAGATTGTGCAGGCGCTGGTGGAAGTCGTTGCCCCGCGCGGCATATATGAGCGCAGCGATGTCAGCGTGCGCGAGCTGGAAGGGCTTGAACAGAGAACCGGAGTGCTGTACGGGGAGTGCCCGCGCCACATTACGGTGAGTGAGAATGGCCTCAAGGTGATCGTTGATATAGAAGAGGGGCAGAAGACAGGATACTTTTTTGACCAGCGCGAGAACCGGGCTTCCATTGCTCCGCTGATCCAAGGCTGGGGCGGGCGCAGCGGGATCACGCTGCAGGAGGTGGCGGCAGAGGATGGAACGGTTCAGACGCTTCCGGTCAACAAAAGCGGCAAGCCGGTTACCTTCCCTTATTGGGACGGTGCGACGGTGCTGGAATGCTTTGCGCATACCGGCAGCTTTACCCTCCATGCCTGCAAATATGGGGCCAAGAAGGTCACCTGCCTGGACGTTTCCGCACATGCCATCGAAAGCGCCAAAGCCAACGTAGAGTTGAACGGCTTCAGCGACCGGGTGGAGTTTGTGGTAGACGATGCGTTTGCCTTCCTGCGCAATCAGGTAAAAGGCCTCGAAGAGCGCTCCGAGCGGGCAACCGGAAAAACGGATGCCAAGCCAGGCGCCAAACCTGCTTCAAAAACAGATACCGCCAAGCCGATGACCGCCGGCGGCGGGCGCACCTGGGATGTTGTTATTCTTGACCCGCCTGCTTTTGCCAAGACCAAAAGTGCGGTGGCTGGAGCCTGCCGCGGCTACAAGGACATCAACCTGCACGGCATGAAGCTTGTCAATGAAGGCGGCTATCTCGTAACGGCAAGCTGCTCCTACCACATGCAGCCGCAGCTGTTCCTCGACACCATCGCCGAAGCGGCGAAGGATGCCGGCAAAGTGCTCCGCCTCATTGAGTGGCGGGCCGCCGGCAAAGACCACCCGCAAATTCTCGGTGTGGACGAAGGCCACTACCTGAAATTTGCCATTTTTGAGGTGCGCAGCAAATAAACGCCGTATTTTATATGAGTTCAACTGGAGAACCTGAAAGCTTGGGGAACGTGAGTGAGGCTCAGCAGGAACTAAATCTTAGTGGAAAAAGTAAAACTAATTCGCCGAAATTCGGGTGGAACCCGGAACCCGGGATCAGAACCTGTAATCCGGCCCACGGAACCGGAGCCCGATCCCCGGCCCACGAAACCCTATTCTACTGCACTTTCTGCAATAGATATCCTCCAAATCAGCCTAAAAACTGAATCTGTTGTAGTTTATACAGCAGATTTAAAGAAAAAGGTTCTTTTGACGCTAAATCCCCGAAATCTGTTGTATGAAAGAGTCAATTTCATAATTCAGTTTGCTGAATAGCAAGACTCGGCCAAAATCTAAGGTCATTTTTTAAAAAATCAGGCCACTTGCTGGGAGTTGCGTAACCGCTGGTTTAACTTGTCTAGCGCAAACTTGCTGAGATTGTAAGCTAGTGTACTGAGCTGGAAATCAACTCTTGCCCGGACGCCGCGGTGACGCGTACGTTTCATGCCAAAATACTCTTTAAGATATGCAAAAACTCGCTCCACTGCCGTACGCTTCTTGTACAGCTCTGTAAAGCTCTCGCTACCTCTTGCGGGATAGGTGTGCTTGCGTAAATCCGTTTGTATGCGGATTTTAAACACCTTTTGGCAGCCGGAACCGGAAAGTGGACAGTCTTTGCACTGGCTCGGCTGGGTATACTTCAGCGTTTCGTACTTGGCATCAAAACTGTCGTAGCGGTAGGTATGCCCCTGTGAGCATACGGGATTGTAGTCCGAGTTCATTCCCTTGGGCGGCTCTTTGTGGTGAATCATTGGAATCGTAGGATAGGCGCCTAACGAATGAATCAACTGGTAGATGGCTGCGCTGTCGTACCCTTTGTCTCCCAAGACATGCTTTACGTTTAACCTAGGAAACTTCAGGAGCAGGCCTTTGAGAAGGATAACCGCCATGCGCTGGTCATTCAAATTCGCCGAACTCCATAAGCCACTAAGAATATACTGACAGTCCGCATCGACCAGCAGATTTGCCTTGAACCCGTAATAACTGGTAAGTCTACCTTTCGCATTTTTCTTGTCACAACGCGCGGCATGCCGGGGTAATGCTGCAAGCAATTCATCGTACGTGTAGGGCAGCATCTGTTCAATGGTTTTCTCAAACGGTCCTAGGCTCTCTTCATAAGCTTCCCGTTCCTTGCGCCGACGTTCCTTTTCTTCAGCAGAAGGACGTCCAGGCGGGTAGACGGGTTTTTTGGGCCGCTCGTCCACAGGCTCGGACTCGGGCTCGGTGAGTTCTAGCTGCAGCTGCTGAGCCACCGGAGCATCACTTGGCTTTTTAGCACGGCGGGCCGCGCGGCGTTTGGATGCAGCTTCGCTAAATAGGCTATCCCAAGCCTCAACGATAGAGGAATCCAAAGCGAGATGCATACCCGTAACGAACTCTTCCTCCAGGGCGGACAGCACCAGAGTATCCTGAAGGTCCTCGAGCATGCCCGTTTGCTCAAGCACATGAATCAAACGGGAGTACGAGGCTTCGCTCGGGATGCGGTTGGAACCGGTGAACCGGCACTGCACCCGAAATTCCTCGCTGAATCGAAGTCGCCGGACCAACGCGGATACAAACTCGATGCCCTCCATTTTTGCGATGAGCAGCGAGTAGATCATCGCGGGTACGTTTAGTTCTTCCGGCCGCCCACGGTTGTTCTTTTTTCCAAGCGCGTGCAAGACCGGAGCGAGATTTAAGTGTTCAAAGATCTGACTGTATTTATCTTCCGGTCGCATCAGCAACAAATCCTCAAAGGAAAACAGCTCTTCTTGCCGAATAGAATACATGGGGATTACCTCTTTTCATTCTCGGATGTTGGTTTGGTCACCTATATCTTCGAGATTTGGGGAGGTACTCCCTTTTCTATGCTCAAAAAAACCAATCCTAGCAAGGGTTTTGAATTATGAAATTGTCTCTGAAATGCAGCAGAATATTATTTACTGCAGGATGCCAAGGAATTCTGTTGCAGATAATGCAATCAAGTCAGAACATCGGTGCAGTGAAAGCTTATTTATATCGACCGAGAAGATGAAATAACAGAGGAGGCCTGTGTTGATCATGGGGCTCTTCTTTTTTGACGCATATATGAAAAGAATGGCAAACATATGTTCTAGATGGAAGAGGTATGCTATACTATTGGGACGGATTCATATGATAATTTTCGAAATTAGACCAGCAATATATTAATATAGTATAAGTGTTCTACTTCTGAATGCAGAGGATTAGCAGGGGCGGGCAGCGGCGGAGGAATGAGCGGCAAATGTCGTTACATAGTCTCGAAGAAACTGCTGCGGTAAAAGCAAAAGCAGAAATATCGTTGAATAAACGAATAGACACATAGCACACATAACGGTGAGAGCAAATGTAAAAGTACCTTTACATTAAGTTGATAGGCGTGGCCGCCAAATACGGCCTCCTAAACTTGATTGTAGTTAAGATGCGCATATACCTACCTTACTCTCGTAAATAAATGCATAGTCATAGTAGGGTTAACCAAATCGATTGGATAATTTCGGAAGGAGTCTACTGTGATGACGGTACACTTTTTGATTGGCCGCTCGGGCAGCGGAAAGACTACGAAAATATGGAGGGAGGTAAACTCCGCTCTGGAGCGGGAGCCGCTGGGCCCCCCGATGATCATGCTTGTTCCGGAGCAGGGCTCCTTTGGTGCGGAGCAAGGGCTGCTGAAGACGGGAAAGAGTAGGGGCAGCATCCGTGCCCAGACGCTGAGCTTCTCGCGGCTGGCCTACCGGGTGAAGCAGGAGACTGGCGGCAGCGCCAGCCTGCCGATCAGCGAGGAAGGCAAGAAGATGCTGATCTACAAGATTATCAGCCGCCGCAAGGAAGAGCTGAAGCTGTTCGGGGCATCAAGCGACAGACCGGGTTTTGTGGAACGGCTTAGCCAGCTGCATACGGAGCTGAAGCGCTGCTGCCTCGGCGCAGCTGATCTGGAGGAACAGTTGTCGGGGATGCGCGATTCTACGCTGCGGAGTCCTATTCTTGCCAGCAAGCTCGATGATTTACATATCGTGTTCAGCGAGCTGGAACAGGAAATGTCCCAGCTGTATATTGATGAAGAGGACCGCCTCGCCGAGCTGGCTGAGCATATTAAGGATTCCTCATATATTCGTGGTTCGGAAATCTGGGTCGACGGCTTTCACGGGTTCACCACACAGGAATTTGCTGTGCTGCGGGAGCTGATGCAGTATGCCTCCAAGGTTACAATCTCACTGACACTGGACCGGATTTATCCTCCGGGATTGCAGCCGCATGATTTGGAGCTGTTCCATCCTGCCGCAGTAACCTTCATCAAGCTGCGCGGAATGGCTGAGGAAATGGGGCTGACGGTATGGGACGAGCTGCTGGCGCCGCCGGTGCTGCCGCGTTTTGCCGGGAGTCCGGTCCTTGCCCATTTAGAGCGGGGATTTGGACGCCGGGACCGCTGGACTGGTGCAGCTTCTGCCGTTGCAGAGGCCATTACCCTTACAGCGGCCGCTTCGCGCAGAGCCGAGGTAGAAGGAAGCCTGCGGGAAATGCTCCGGCTGGCCCGTGAGGAAGGGGCCAAATACGGGGAGATGGCTGTATTCATGCGCAATATTGCCGATTATGAGCAGCTTGCGGCCCCCCTGTTCCAGGATTACGGGATTCCTTTCTTCCTTGACCAAAAAATGAATGAGCTGCATCATCCGCTGGTGGAATTTATCCGCTCTGCCTTTGATGTGGTGCGCCGCCGGTGGCGGTATGAGGATGTGTTCCGCTGCGTGAAGACAGAGCTGCTGCTGCCATTGGACCGCAGTGTGACCCGTGCGGATATGGATGCGCTGGAGAATTACGTGCTGGCCTGCGGCATTCAGGGCTACCGCTGGACGGATGGCCGGTCCTGGAAAGGAATTCCAAGCCTTTCGCTGGAGGGCGCCCGAGTTGTGGATGAAGAGCTGCTGGCGAAAATGGAGGCGTGCCGTCGGGTTATTACGGGTCCGCTGCAGGCTTTTGAACAGCGGATCAAAAAAAGCCGCAGCGCTCTGGAGCTGTGCAAAGCGGTATATTTTTTATTGCAGGATATGGATGCCGCCCGCAAGCTGGAACAGATGAGTGCCCGGGCTTTGGAGCTTGGACAGCCTGAGGCAGCCCGGGAGCATACGCAGCTGTGGGGTGCGGTGCTGGACCTCCTGGATCAGATTGCGGAGATGATGGGCAATGAAAGAATGGAGTTTGAAGTTTTCGCCGGGGTGCTGGAGACAGGTCTGGCTGAACTGAAGATGGGGCTTGTTCCTCCCGCACTGGATCAGGTACTGGTTGGGAATATGGACCGCACCCGGGTATCGGGTGTCAAATATGCTTTTTTGCTGGGATTTAATGAAGGGGTTGTTCCTGCCCAGTTCAAGGAAGACGGCATTCTCTCGGAAGGGGAGCGTCTGCTGCTGGAGAATGCGGGAATGGAGCTTGCTCCCGGCTCTTCCCGCAAGCTGCTCGATGAGCGCTTTCTGATCTACAATACACTCACTACGGCGAGCCGCAAGCTCTGGATCAGTTACGCGACAGCGGATGAAGAGGGCAAGGCGCTGCTGCCATCGGAAATCATCCGCCAACTGCACGGCATGTTCCCTGGAGCACTGAAAGAGTCTTTCCTTTCCGGGTTTCCATCGTCTGCAGCTGGAGTCCCAGACGATGCAGAGACTTTAGAAGCGCTGCATCTGAGCTTTGTCAGCCAGCCGGAGCAGACGCTGCGCATGCTCATTATGCAGCTTCGGCAGTATCGCCAGGGTGTAGAAATTCCCGCGATTTGGTGGGATGTCTATAACTGGTTTATCACCGATGCGGAGTATGGACCGAAGCTGGAACGGCTGCTCGGCTCCCTGTTCTACCGCAATGAAGGAATCCGGTTGAAGCGGGAGACCAGTCTGCGCCTGTACGGCGGGACAACGCTACGCGGAAGTGTGTCACGCATGGAGAAGTTCGTGGCCTGCGCCTTCTCGCATTTCGCTTCGTACGGCCTGAGACTGAAGGAACGCCAGCTGTATAAGCTGAAGGCACCGGACATTGGACAACTGTTCCATGCCGCTCTCAGCGATATGGCTCTGCGGCTGCAGAAGCAGGGACGGAGCTGGGGAAGCATGTCCGCGGAGGAATGCCGCCGTGAAGCCGGCGAGACCGTGGACCGGCTCTCTCCGCTCCTGCAGGGCGAAATTCTTATGAGCAGCAAACGCTACGGATACATCTCCCGCAAGCTCAAAAACATTGTCGGCCGCGCCTCAGTCATCCTCGGTGAACACGCCAGAAGGGGCAGCTTTGAGCCGGTGGGGCTGGAGCTGGACTTTGGCCCGGGCAAGGATCTCCCGCCGCTGAGGATTACACTGCCGAACGGCTGTGTGATGGAGGTAGTGGGCCGGATCGACCGTGTGGATATGGCTGAAGGCGAACAGGGCATCCTGCTGCGGGTCATCGACTACAAATCAAGCCATAAGGATCTCAAACTGCATGAGGTCTATTACGGACTGTCCCTGCAGATGCTGACCTACCTCGATGTTCTGCTTACGTATTCGGAGCAGTGGCTCGGCCAAACCGCTCTGCCGGCCGGAACGCTTTATTTCCATGTGCATGATCCGCTGCTGACTTCAGCGAACGGCATGAACCGCGAGCAGGCAGAGCAGGAGCTGATGAAACGGTTCAAGATGAAGGGGCTGCTGACGGCGGACCGTGAAGTGGTTTCCCTGATGGATACCACTCTGGATAAGGGGCATTCCTCAATCGTGCCGGTGGCGCTGAAAAGCGACGGGAGCTTTTACAGCAGTGCTTCGGTGGCCACTCCCGAGCAATGGGGGCATTTGCTGTCCTCAGTGCGCAGCACCATTTCTGATATCGGGACACGCATTACTGAAGGGGATGTAGCGATCCAGCCCTACCGGATACAGCAGGAAACGGCTTGCACCTTCTGCTCTTTCCGGCCGGTATGCCAATTCGATGAGACCGTGGAAGGCAATGCCTACAACAATCTCGGCAAGCCGGGCAAGGAAGTCATCTGGGACCTGCTGTCCCGCGAAGGAGGAGAGAAGCCATGATACGGAGAGCGGAAATAGAACCCAAGCCGGAAGGCAGCCTATGGAGCGATGACCAGTGGCGCGCCATTGCCGAGAGCGGTGACGATATCCTGGTCGCGGCGGCGGCGGGCTCCGGCAAAACAGCGGTGCTGGTGGAGCGGATTATCCGTAAAATCAGCAATGAGGAGAACGGGTTCAGTGTGGACAGGCTGCTGGTAGCTACCTTCACCAAGGCAGCGGCTGCTGAAATGCGGCAACGCATCCGCGAGGCACTGGAACGGAAGCTGGAGGAAGAAAGCTCCGGGAAAGAGGAAGAAAGCCATGGCCATGAGCATCTGCGCCGTCAGCTTGCCCTGCTTGGCAGAGCTTCGATTACGACGCTGCATTCCTTTTGCCTGGAGGTGATCCGGCGTTATTACCAGCTCATCCCCATCGATCCGGGCTTCCGGATTCTGAATGAGCATGAGGCGGAGATGATGCGCCAGGAGCTGCTGGAAGAGCTGCTGGAAGAGAAATATGGAGAGGTTGCCGGAGACGGGGAGGATACGGTGTTTGTGCGGCTGGCTGACTGGTTCAGCGGCGAGCGCAGCGATGATGCGGTCCATTCCCTGGTGCAGCGGCTGCATGATTTTGCGCGCAGCCATCCCTGGCCGGCACAGTGGCTGCGGGACACCGCAGCGGATTTCTCGCTGCCGGATACGGAGGCCCTGAGCCGCACGCCATGGGTGCAGAGCATCCTGGCGGATGCGAAGCTCACGCTGGACGGCGCGGCGAGCCAGCTGCGCCAGGGCCGGGAAATTGCCCTGCAGCCCGGCGGCCCTGCTCCTTACGCAGACAATCTGGCTGCGGATCTGGAAATGGTGCAGGCGCTGCAGGAAGCGCTGGAATTCCGTCCGTGGGCCGAGCTGTATGATATTTTTATTGAAATATCGTTTGGGAAGCTGAAGGCCTGCAAAAAGGATTCGACCGACCCGGGGCTGCAGGAGCGGGTTAAGGAGCTGCGTGACAATGTGAAGAAAAGCTTGCTGGAGCTGCAAAAATCGCTTTTTGGCCGCCCCGCTGAAGCCTTTTTGGGTGAACTGCATGAGGCCGCTCCGCTGATGCGGGAGCTGGCTGAGACGGTCATCGAATTCGGGGAACGCTACCGGATCGAGAAGGCAGGCCGGGGAATGGTCGATTTCAGCGACCTGGAGCATTATTGCCTGCAAATCCTGCGGCATGCAGATTCAGAGCCCGGACATTCGCTGCCTTCGGATGCAGCGATGGAGTACCGGGACCAGTTCGACGAGGTACTGCTGGATGAATATCAGGATACGAACAGCGTGCAGGAGGAAATTGTGCGGCTGATTTCCCGGGAATCGCCGGGGAACCGTTTTATGGTCGGAGATATGAAGCAGAGCATTTACCGTTTCCGGCTGGCGGAGCCGGGATTGTTCCTGGATAAATATAAGAGCTTTGGTTCAGCCGCGGGCGGCGGCTCCGTAATTGATCTGGCCCGCAATTTCCGCAGCCGTCTGGAGGTCGTAAATGCCGTGAATATGATTTTCCGGCAGATTATGGACAGTACTGTTGCTGAAATAAGCTACGATGAGCGGGCGGAGCTGGTTTACGGAGCCCATTTTCCGGGTGCGGCAGAGAAGGGGCCGGACACTTATTTTGCCCCTGAGCTGCTGCTAATCGACCGGGGAACATCATCGTCTTCACGTACAGAAGAATCTGCTGAGGACGGGGAGCTTCCTCCGCAAGAAAATGAAGCAATGGAGAGTGAAACCGCACAGCTTGAAGCAAGAGCTATCGTCCGGCGCATCTCCCAGATGACCGGCATGAGCGGCGGTGAGCCGCTGATGATCTATGATAAAGCCTTGAAGATCATGCGTCCGGTTGTTTACGGGGACATTGTGATTCTGCTGCGGTCTGCCCGGATCTGGACTCCGCTGATGGTCGAAGAGCTGCGCCTGGAGGGCATTCCGGCATACGGGGATCAGAACAAAGGCTATTTTCAGGCTACCGAGGTGGAAATTGCCCTTTCACTGCTGCAGATTGTGGACAATCCCCGGCAGGATATTCCTCTGGCCGGCGTCCTGCGGTCGCCTGTGGTAAATCTGCGCGAGGAAGAACTGGCAGCGGTGCGTCTCTGCAGCGACGGTTCATTTTTGGATGCAGTGCTGGCGGCTGCCGGAGAGCAGACTGAGATAGGGGATGGGTCTGGCGGACATCATGCGTTCAAGTCAGACGCTTCCCGCGCTGCCGATCCGGCTGCACCTGATGAAGAAAGCCCGGCGGGAGACGTCCCGTCAGCAGACCATATGGCAGGAAAAGCGGCAATGCCGGAGATTTCCGGGAAGCTGCGGAAGAAGCTGCAAGTTTTCCTGAGGCAGCTTGAGGGCTGGAGAACTGCTGCCCACCAGGGAAGCCTCAGCACATTGATCTGGCGTATCTACACAGAGAGCGGTTATCTGGAATGGGTCGGCGGTCTGCCTGGCGGCTTCCAGCGCCAGAATAATCTTACAGCGCTGTATGACCGGGCTGTTCAGTTTGAGAATGATACCAATGCACGCGGCTTGTTCCGCTTCCTGGTATTCATTAACCGGCTGAGAGAAAACGGCGGCGACCTGGGTGCAGCGGGAGGAACCGGCGAGGAAGCCGGGGGGGTCCGCATTATGACCATCCACAAGTCCAAAGGTTTGGAGTTTCCCGTGGTCTTCCTGGCAGGAATGGCCAAGCCGTTCAACCGCCAGGATTTGCATTCTCCTTTCCTGATGCACAAAGAGCTTGGATTCGGGCCGCGTTTTGTAGAGCCCAAAACCCGGGTCACTTATCCAACACTGCCTTATCTGGCAATTAGCCGCCGTTCCCGTCTGGAATTGCTGGCCGAGGAAATGCGTGTACTCTATGTCGGATTAACCCGGCCGCGCGACAAAATGATCCTGGTCGGCACCGTGCGGGATTTGCCCCGCACCCTTGCAGGCTGGAGCAGTGTGCAGGGCCGGGAGCAAATGCTGCTGGAAGACCATATGCTGGCCCGGGGCCGCAGCTATTTGGATTGGGTGGGGCCGGCGCTGATCCGCCATCCCCGCGCGGCTATCCTGCGCAAGCTGGCAGGTGCCGATGGGCCTGTATCTGCGGTGCTCCATGGCGATGCTTCCAATTGGAGCATCTCTGCGGTGAACGCGCAGGAGCTCAGTTCCGGGTCAGCTCTGGCTGGGTCTGGTACTGCGGATCGTAATGAGGAACGGCAGGCTGTGCTTGAAGCCCTTCGGCACGGCCGCCGTGTTCCCAACGGGAGCGCTGCAAGAGAGGCCGAAGTAACCGGACGCTTGAAATGGGTGTATCCTTATGCAGCAGCATCCGGGATTCCCGCAAAAACCTCAGTCACCGAATTGAAATCGATGCTGTCCATGCAGGAGCAGCCGTCATACGATTTGCTGGAAGAATCCCTGCATGGTGATGCAGGGCTCAGCCTGACGCGCGGGGCGGCAGGGACGGACAGTCTGCATCTGCAGCGTCCGAAGTTTATGGAGAAGCGGGGCTTGTCGCCTTCAGAGCGGGGGACAGCCTATCATACCGTGATGCAGCATGTGCCGCTGGAGGGTGTGGTAGACCGGTCTGTTCTGGAAGCGACCATCGCGCGCCTTACGCGGCTGGCCATACTTACGGGCGAGCAGGCTGAGGCTGTAGAAATTAGTGATATTGAGGCGTTTTATTCAGGGGAAATGGGCCGCAGACTGATCGGAGCCTCCTGGAAAAGAAGAGAGCAGCCGTTCAGCTATATGGTACCGGCCGGCGAAGCCTATCATGGGCTTGAGTATCTGAATGAAGCGGCAGCGGGGCTTGAAGCTCCTGCAGGAAACGCGGCCTTTGGTGAATCTGTCCTGATTCAAGGCGTTATCGACTGCCTGTTCCGGGAAGAAGGGCGGCTGATTCTGCTGGATTATAAAACCGATGCTGTGCTGGAGCATCAGGGCGGATTGGAAACTCTCAAAGAGAAGTACCGTTTTCAGCTGGAGCTGTACAGCAAGGCGCTGCTGGACATTTTGGGGGAGCCGGTCTCCGAGATCTGGCTGTACTTTTTTGACGGCGGACATGCAGTGAAGCTATAAATCTATTTATTAATCTATCAAAGCCGCGTGACGGGCGGGGAAAAGAGGGCGTAAATGCGTATTTTGCATACGGGAGACTGGCATCTGGGGCGGACGCTGGAAGGAAGAAGCCGGCAGAAGGAGCAGGAGCAGTTCATCGATGAGCTGGTGGAGATTGCCGATGCAGCCCAGGCAGATCTTATCTTGATGGCGGGGGATGTCTATGATTCCGTGAATCCGCCGGCAGCGGCGGAGCAGCTGTTCTACGATGCAGCCGCCCGGCTGACTGCGGATGGCAGGCCGCTTGTGGTCATCTCCGGCAATCACGATCAGCCGGAGCGTGTCGCGTCCGTATCCCCGCTTGTCCGCAGACAAGGCATTGCACTGGTAGGCATGCCTACCTCCGAACCGGTGACGGTTCATGCCGCACGTACAGGCGAGGTTGCCAAAATCGCTGCGCTCCCTTACCCTTCCGAAGCACGGCTTGGCGAGCTCCTTGCCGGGGATGCGGGGGAAGATGAGCTTCGTCTTGCCTATAGTGCCCGGGTCGGCAGGCTGATGAATCTGCTGGGCCGGGAATTCACGCCCCAGACCGTTAATCTGGCGATGAGCCATATCTATGTGCTGGGCGGAGTGGAGAGTGACTCCGAGCGGCCTATTCAGGTCGGCGGAGCGTATACTGTAGATCCTTCAGCGTTGTCGTGCGGTGCACAGTATACAGCGCTTGGGCATCTGCACCGCGCCCAGCGCGTAAAAGGCGACAGCATGATCCGTTACAGCGGATCGCCGCTGGCCTACAGCTTCTCCGAAGCCGGCCAGGCGAAGTCCGTAGCATTGATAGAGGTTGCGCCCGGAGGCGAGCCCTCTTTCGAGGAAATTTATCTCCGCTGCGGCCGTCCTCTGGTGAACTGGAAGTCCTCCGGAGGCTTGCAGGAGGTCTACGGCTGGCTGGATGAAGGCCGGGACGCCACAGCTTTTATTGATCTGGAGCTCCGCCTCACGGAAGCGATGTCGCTGAATGATATCCAGCGGCTGCGCAAATCCCGCGAGGGGATTATACATATCCGCCCGGTTTATCCGCAGATGGAGCAGGAGCTTGAGGAGATGGCCCGCTCGCGCATGCCGGTGCAGGAGCTGTTCCGCAGATTTTATCAGCGGCAGACCGGCGGGGCAGAGCCTGAGGACAGCCTGATCGAGCTGTTCCTGGAGCTGGCGGAAGAAGAGCGGCGCGAGCCTGCGGAAGGGGAGGAGAACTGAAGTGAAACCAATTCTACTAAAAGTAGCCGGACTCCAAAGCTATAGAGAGCAGCAGGAGATTGATTTTGGAAGCCTGACGGAGACGGGGCTGTTCGGTATTTTCGGACCAACGGGAAGCGGCAAATCCAGCGTGCTGGACGCGATAACGCTGGCAATGTACGGAAAGGTGGAACGTGCGGTCAATGGGACCCAGGGTATCATGAACCATTCCGAGGACCAGCTAAGCGTTAGTTTTACTTTTGAGCTCACTTCCTCCTCAGGTCCCCGCCGTTACAGGGTCGAACGGAAATTCAAACGGACCGGAGACCAGTCAGTGAGCAATACGATCAGCCGTTTCATTGAAGTTGCCGCAGACGGTGATCATGTGCTGGCCGACAAGCTCGCGGATGTTACCCGGTGCGTGGAAGAGCATATCGGGCTCAAAATGGATGACTTCACCCGTGCCGTTGTACTGCCGCAGGGGAAATTTGCCGAATTTCTGTCGCTGCGCGGCGTGGACCGCAGACAAATGCTGCAGCGTCTTTTTCATCTGGAGCAGTATGGCGACGGGCTGGCGATGAAGCTCAGCCGCCGGGTCAAGGAGAATGAAGCCGCCCTGCGGGCGCTGGAAGCCGAGCAGCAGGGGCTGGGCAGTGCAGGCAAGGCGGATGTTGAGGCTGCCGCCGGACGGCTGCAGGAAGCGGTCCGGCAGGCGGCAGACTGCCGCAAGCGGCTGGATGAGGCGGTGCAGCGGGCGGAACGTTATGCCCGCATCCGCGAGCTGCAGGACGAGCGCGCCCGGCGCGAGGGGCAGCGCCAGGCTTTGCTCGCGCAGGAGGCGGACATTCTCCTGCTGGAGCAGAAGCTCGGCAAGTCTGACGAAGCCGAGAAAATGCTGCCCGCGCTGAAAGCCTGGCGCAGCGCGGAAGAGGCCTGGAAGAGCCGCCTGGCCCGCGCGGAGGGCCAGGAGGTGCAGGCCGCCGCCGCCGAGCGGAAGGCGGCGGAGCTGGCCGCAGCTGAAGCGGCCGCGCAGGCCGCGCTGGCTGCGGAGGAGCCCGCCCTCCGGCAGGGGGCGGATACGTACCGCCGCGCGCTCGAGCTGGAAGCTGAGCTCGGCGGGCTGCGGCGCGAGCGCGCGGCGGTGCTGGAGCGCCGCGACGAGGCCTCCCGCGGGCTGGCTGCCCGGCGGGAGAGCATGGCCCGGGAGCGTGAGCTTTTGGCCAAGGGCCAAAAGCGCCAGCACGAGCTGCAGCAGAGCCTGCAGCCGTTAGCGGTCCGCTCCCAGGAGCGGCAGTCGCTGCAGGAAGCCATGCAGCGGCTGCAAGGCCTGCGTTCCGCCTCCTCCCAGCGGGAGACGGCGGAACGTGAACGCGCCGAGCGCGCCGCGGTGCTCGCGGCGGCGGAGGCGCGGCTGGCCGCCGCCGGGGAGCGGCAGCGGTCGCTTGAGGCGCAGCGCGGCGGGGGAATCGCCGCCGCAGCGCTGCACCTGGAACAGCTGCGGGCCGGGGAGGCCGCAGCAGAGGCCGCCGCCGGTCAGCTGGAGCTTCATGGAAGTACGCTTGCGGCGGCGCTCAAAGGCCAAGAGCTGCACCGGCTCTCCCTGTCGCTCGCCAGTGAACTGCAGGACGGGCAGCCTTGTCCGGTCTGCGGCAGCCTCCACCACCCCGCGCCGGCGCTGGCAGAGGACAGCGCCGGGCGGGAAGAGCTGGAACGCCAGCTCGAACAGTCCCGGACCCTGGGCAGACGGGCGCTTGAAGCGCGGCATTGGTTCCGGAGCCTGCTGGAGCAAGACGTGGCCTGGCTGGAGCAGGTATACGGCGCAGAGGCGGCAGAATCCTTCGCAGCACCTGCGGCTGCAGGAATGGAGCAGCGCGGCGGTACCACGGCTTCTGCAGCCCTTTCCAGCCTTGCAGCTGCTCGGAACTCTTATGACCCATCGCGTTTAACGGCCCCTTCCAGTCATGAAGCTGCCCAGGACTCTCTTGACCCATCGCGTTCACCGGCCCCCTCCAGCCATGAAGCAGTCCAGGACTCTTTTGATCTATCGCGTCCGCCGGTCCATTCCAGCCTTGAAGCAGCCGAGGACTCGTTTGATCCATCGCAGGCTGCGGCTGCTTCGGGTCCCGATGCAGCTTCCGGTTCCCCCACAGTTCCTGATGAGCAGGCCCTGTCCCACTTGGAAGCTGAATTTTCTGCGCTGAAGTCCCGTTCCGGTGAATTGCGCCGGGTTGCAGCAGAGTGGCAGCGTTCCTTGCAGGAGCAGCAGCAGCTGAGCCACAAGGAAGCTGCGGCGGTGGAAGCCGAAGCAGTGTGGCTGCAAGGCCTGACAGCCAAGGCCGGAGAGCTGGACCGGCAGCTGGGAGAACTCCGGGAGGAATGGTCACGGCTGTTTCCGGAGCTGGCACCGGATGAAGCCGAACATGCCTACCGGGAAATGCTGAAGAAGGATGAGCAGGCTGAGGAAATCAGAGGGCGGCTGGAGATCAGTGTCAAGTTTCTGGATGACAAGAGCACTTCCGTGCAGGCGCTGCAGGAAGAGATTGCAGCTTTGGACAGAGACTTGGCCCAGTGGAACGCGCAGCTTGAAGGCAAAGAAGCACTGGAGCGGGAGAAGGAGCAGCGTCTGCTCCAGTGGACCGGCGGCCGGGCGGCCGCTGCATTGCTGGCAGAATGCGAGAAACGCCTGCAGGAGCTGCAGACAGGACTGGAGAGCAGCAGACAGGTTCACCGGTCGGCAGCAGAACAGGCACAGCATGCGGTGAAGGAAGCCGCTATCAGCCGTCAGGCGGCGGAGTCCGCCCGTGAGCATTCCGAGGCCGCAGTCTCGATTTGGCAGGATTGCCTCCAGACCTCAGCGTTTGAATCCGCCTCCGAGGTGGAGGGCGCAGCACTTGCGCCGGAGGAACGGGCAGAGGCTGCTGCCCGGGTGCGGGCCCACCGTGACGGTGAAGCTGAAGTTGCGCTCCAGCTGCGGAATATTGAAGAGAAGCTGGAAGGGGCTGTGCTCAGCACAGAAGAGTGGCAGGAAAGTCAGGAGACTCTGCGCAGATGCAAGGAAGACGATGAGACTGCACTGCAGGACCGGGCCCGGGCTGAACGCGATCTGGAAGATCTGCAGCACCGGCATATCCGCTGGATGGAGCTGGAAGGCGAGCGTGCGGAGCATGCGGCCCTTCAGGACCGGCTGTCCAAGCTGCAAACGGTGCTGCGCGGAAATGCTTTTGTGGAGTATATTGCCGAGGAGCAGCTGATGCAGGTCTGCCAGGCCGCTTCACAGCGGCTGCGTTTCCTGAGCAAGCAGCGTTATGCGCTTGAGGTTGATTCCGGGGGAGGGTTTGTGATTCGGGATGACGGGAATGGCGGAGTGCGGCGTCCTGTATCCACTTTGTCCGGCGGGGAGACCTTCCTGACCTCTTTGTCCCTGGCGCTGGCGCTTTCGGCGCAGATTCAGCTTCGCGGGCAGTACCCGCTGCAGTTCTTTTTTCTGGATGAAGGCTTCGGCACACTGGACCCGGATCTGCTCGATACTGTTATCACTTCGCTCGAAAGATTGCATAATGATCAGCTCTCTGTAGGCATTATCAGCCACGTTCCCGAACTAAGAGCACGTCTGCCCCGCAAGCTGGTTGTCATCCCGGCAGAGCAGGGAGGCGGGGGCTCGCGGATTATACTGGAAAAAATGTGATGTCCGGCATTTAGTGTGATAACTGTCACAGATACAGCATCATCCCGTTGTTATAATACAGCTAAGCCGACATCATTTGAAACACCTCGGCGGACGTATGACCGGGAGCATTTCTCCTTTTCATACGTCCGCCGCCGAATCAGCTTTCTAAGCTGAGCAGGGTGTTTCTTTTTTTTGTGCAAATAAACTTCGGGTTAAGCCATAAGCGTGCTTAGCGAGGGCCTTCGGCGGCTGCTATATCTTCATTTAGTGAAGCAGCAGCTAAATCGGCTTTTAAATAATCATCATTGTGCGGAAGCTTCAACCGGAGATCCTCACTGCTGCAAATCGATATCGTGCAGTGCTCCACTATAAAGTCGAGAACATGTCCTCCTCCGTTGCGGGCATCGTTAATATAATGCAAATGATATCCTGAGACTCCGATCCCCTGGGCAAACGCTGGCATCCAGAAGCCGGCGATCACTCCGTCTTCATTAGAGAAATGGAACGATGGCTCGTTCTCCGTCACTTCAACAAAGGGCTTGTAAGGCTTGTCTTGATGCGAAACAGTGCGTGTGTGCACCTCGCGGAAATGTCCGTCGATACGGATCGCATAAAATATATTTGGACTCGGCAGGAGCGTATGGATCACCTGTTCAAGCTCGCTCCGGGCCAGGGGGGTGTGCACCAGCAGCGTCTGATCCTGCTCAAAGAAGGTCACGGTAGAGAAGGGGGTGCTCTCTTCCAGACTTACTGGTCTGGCGCTGCCGTCCGGGTACAGATGGTAGAAGCCTCCGTCGAAGGCAATCATTTCACCGTCCAGCTGATGGAAGGTCCCGATGCCGAAATCTCCGTATTCTTTCAGTTTGCCAAAACTCACTGATCCGTCATACTGGCCGCTCAGCAGGGCAATCATTGTGGAAACCTGATAAATCACATGATTTTTCATGAGGGAAGAACTCCTTTTTGGAAGATGAAATCGGTTCATGGAATGAGGCAGCAGCTATTCACCGGGCTTGGTATTGTCCGAAAATAGCAGTATCTTCTGTTCCTGTACTCATTTCTAAACAACCCCCTTTATTTTATTACCATAAAAAGTAAAATCAACAGTTTTATTTTTAATTAACAAATGTAATAAATAACATATTATAGTTGATTTGAGGTCTTCAAATAATAATCCGGACGAATTATAGGCCCAGAAGTGACCTATACAGGGTATGTTCCCGGCGCCTTTCCCAATCGGGAATTATCCTGTATGATTATAGACATCAATTATGATGCCGCGACGAAAGCCATTCCCAAGCATAGCTTGCAGAGGCCAAATGTACTTGCTGGACTTTCACCAAAACTGACAGGAGGAAGCATTCCCATGGAAACTGTGTTTAGCAAAATTATTGAGGGTTCAATCCCTTCCAAAAAGGTCTTCGAGAATGAACGGATTCTGGCTTTCTATGATATAGAGCCTGCAGCCCCGGTTCATGTGCTGATCATTCCCAAGAAGTTCATTGCTTCCATGAATGATGTTGCACCGGAGGACCTGCCGCTGATCGGGGAGATTCACGCTGTAGCACAGCAAATTGCTGTAGAGCTCGGAATTGCGGACAGCGGGTACCGTCTGATTAACAATTGTGGACCGGACAGCGGACAGGCCGTGCCTCATCTCCATTATCACTTGCTTGGCGGTGCCAAATTAGGCGCGCTTGTCGGCAGCTCGACATCCCACGCCTGACAGAAATCAAATACGGAGCACCCGGCCCAAAAAAAGAATGACACGAAGGTTGACACCTTATTTCGCTTTGACCTATAATGAAATTTGATGAACCGTGTTGTTATGCTCTTGGACGGTCTGGTCGGAGGGAGGGAAAACTGGTGTCTGAAACGAAAGTTCGCAAAAACGAGACAATTGATGCTGCACTTCGTCGCTTTAAACGTTCCATTGCTAAGGATGGTGTCTTGGCTGAGGTGAAGAAACGCAAGCATTATGAAAAGCCAAGCGTAAAGCGCAAGAAGAAGTCTGAGGCTGCTCGTAAGAGAAAGTTTTAGGAGGATTACCCACGCATGAATCTTAGCGAACGATTGAACGAAGATATGAAGCAAGCGATGAAGAGTAAGGACAAGTTCACACTCTCCACGATTCGAATGGTTCGTTCTACAATAAAGTATCTTGAAATAGATTTGAAGAGAACATTAGACGACAACGAAGTGCTTGATATCCTTAGTCGTGAAATCAAACAGCGCAAAGATGCCCTCCAAGAATTTGAATCAGCGGGTCGCGACGAGCTTGCCGCGAGTACGAAGGCAGAAATCGAGATTATCATGAAATACCTTCCAGATCAGCTTTCCGAAGAAGAAATTAAAGTAATTGTACAGCAGACCATCCAGGAAACCGGTGCTTCTTCGAAAAGTGAAATGGGTAAGGTGATGAGCGCACTGATGCCTAAGGTCAAAGGTCGCGCCGATGGTAAACTCGTGAACCAGGCGGTTCTGCAATTTCTGCAATAATATAACGCTAGCACCCCTTTGATAAGGGGTGTTTTTCATTTTATTGAGAAATAACTTGGAAGCTTCAGATGAACATGAGATATTTATGGATATGTTTATCGGATTATTTTAGGGATACAGTATAGGATAGGCATATACTGTATCCCTTTTTCCGCTGTTCTGTCTGGTTTCGTTTATGAAACGCTTAGGCCTGCAGGGCGTACTATAGCATTATGGGCTGGAAATTGGGGAGGAAGGGAGAGGAGTCCTTGAACGGATTTCGAAAAATGGCTGCAGCGGGTATTTCCCTGCTTTTTCTGATGCTGTTTTTGTTGCCTATGGCGGGGAGGGTCAGCGCCGATAACACTGCACCCCGCGCACCGGGAACGGGTCCGGCAGAACCTAAGAGCGGTCCGGTATTTATCATACCGGTTGATCAGGAGATCGAGCGGGGGCTGCAGAGCTTTCTTGCGCGCGGGTTTCAGGAGGCGGCGAACTACGGAGCTGTCCTGATTCTGCTGGAAATTGATACCCCAGGGGGGCTGGTGAGCTCGGCCGAGCAGATCGGCATGATGGTGCGCGACAGTACAATTCCGACTGCTGCTTTCATTAACGGCGATGCGGCTTCAGCAGGCAGTTACATAGCACTGAATGCGGGCAGCATCATCATGAAGCCGGGCAGCATGATCGGTGCGGCTTCCCTGGTGGACGGCAAAGGCGGCAGTGTGGACGATGCCAAGCTGGTATCCTACTGGAAAGCAAAAATGGTCGGTGCCGCTGAGCTGAACGGGCGTGACCCGGAAATAGCCGCCGGAATGATGGATAAAAATATTGTGGTGAACAAGCCTGAGCTTGGTGTGAACAAGGCACATGGCCAGATTATCGCCCTTAGCAGCGATGAAGCGCTCAAAGCCGGTTACGCAGACAGCATCGCCAGTACACCTGAGGAGGCCATCACCTCGCTGGGCTATTCAACAGACGACATTTTTCGAGTAGAGCACACCGGTGCGGAAAAAATGTCGCATTTTCTGACAAATCCGATTGTGATGACGATTCTGCTCTTCGTCGGTATAGCGGGAATTGTCATCGAAATGCTGGTGCCGGGCTTCGGCGTTCCGGGGATCATTGGCACATTGGCTTTTGCGCTGTATTTCTTCGGCAACTATGTGGCAGGGTTTGCCGGTTCCGAAACCTGGCTGCTGTTCATTCTTGGACTTGTCATGCTGGTTCTGGAGCTGTTTGTGCCGAGCTTTGGCATACTTGGACTGCTTGGCTCAGTATTCCTCGTAGCAGGCGTAGTGAGGGCTGCTTACAACTATACGCATGCATTGTTCAGCCTGGGCATTGCTTTTGCCGCAGCGGCTGTGGTTATTGCGATAGTTGCAGTCACTTTTAAGGAGCGGGGGATCTGGAACAGGTTTATTTTACAGGACAGTCTTACCAAGGAGCAGGGATTTGTTCCCGTGCTGGAGAAGCTAAGTCTGGTCGGAGCCTCAGGCATCAGTATCACACCGCTCCGCCCGGCCGGCACAGCCAGTCTGAATGGTGAGCGGGTAGATGTGGTTACTGAGGGCTCTTTTATTGCCGCAGGAGCTTCCATTTCTGTGATCAAAGTCGAAGGCGGGCGTGTGGTCGTGAAGGAAGCAGCGGAGTAGGAGAACGGAATACAAATTGTAACGGAGGTCGGAAGAGGTATGATTGAAGCGTCAACAATTACTATTTTGCTGATCGCGGTTGTTGTGATTATCGTGCTGAGTGTGTTTTTCAGTTTTTTCCCGGTTATGCTGTGGGTTTCAGCTTGGGCTGCGGGTGTAAGAATCAGTATTATAACCCTGGTGGCGATGAGACTGCGGCGGGTTACGCCAAGCCGGATCGTCAATCCGCTGATCAAGGCCACCAAGGCGGGGCTGGGTGTGAACATCAATCAGCTTGAGAGCCATTATCTGGCGGGCGGTAACGTCGACCGGGTCGTCAATGCGCTGATCGCTGCACAGCGTGCCGATATTCCGCTGGAATTCACGCGAGCGGCTGCGATTGATCTGGCCGGACGCGATGTGCTGCTGGCTGTGCAGATGAGTGTTAATCCACGGGTTATTGAGACGCCGATTGTAGCCGCTGTTGCCAAAAACGGCATCGAGGTCAAGGTGAAGGCGAGAGTGACTGTACGGGCCAATATCGACCGTCTCGTCGGCGGTGCCGGTGAAGAAACGATTATCGCCCGTGTCGGCGAAGGGATTGTAACAACCGTAGGTTCGAGCAGCACCCATAAAGACGTGCTGGAGAATCCCGATTCCATCTCGCGGACGGTTTTGTCCAAAGGGCTTGATTCCGGAACCGCTTTTGAGATTCTTTCCATCGATATAGCTGACGTTGATGTGGGCAAAAATATCGGTGCTTACCTGCAAACGGAACAGGCTGAGGCAGACAAACGCATTGCCCAGGCCAAAGCTGAAGAGCGCAGAGCGATGGCGGTCGCGCATGAACAGGAAATGAAGGCCCGCGTCGTTGAGATGAAGGCGCTTGTCGTCGAATCCGAATCTCAGGTGCCGCTGGCAATGGCGGAAGCGCTGCGCTCCGGCAAGCTTGGGGTCATGGATTACATGAACCTCAAAAATATTGAAGCTGACACCCAAATGCGCGGTTCGCTCGGCAAACTAAATGATGGTGACGACAGCAGCCGTCCAACCAATAAATAAGGGGATGTGAGTTCCCATGGGCAGCCTGATCTACGTAGCCGCGATTATCATCATCGCAATCATTTCCAGCCTGAACAAGGCGGGTAAAAATAAAGGGGGGGCCGCTCCGCGCGGGGGAATGCCAACCTTCGGTGGAGGGGGCGGATATCCCCTGAATCCCGGCCGGCGTGCGAAGCGCGAGCCGGAATACGGGGACACCAATAAGCGCAGCGGATTCCCTGCTCCCGGAGGCAGTACCCCGTACCCGGGCCAGCCTGCCGCGTCCTGCGCTGAGGCGGATTATGACGCCTCTCCGGCTTGGCCGGAGTCTTCGGAGCGCCCCTCTCCCGACTATGAAACCGGCGAAGGCCTTTCGCTGGAGCAAGCCGGTGAAGAGGATGGGGTACAGGCCCGTGCCGAGCGGATGCAGCGTGAATTGGAGCGGCTGCATCTGCATTTTGACGGGGCTGCAGCCGGTGCGGACTCGGGAGAAAAAGGGGCCCGGCCTGATTCCAGTCCTGCCGGCAGCCGTGAATTTGCCGCTGACCGCAATGCGCTGCGGGAGGGGCTCATATGGGCGGAGATACTGGGTCCGCCACGTTCCCGGCAGCCCCGTTCTAACCGCAGGCAGATCTGACCGGCCTGATGAGAGTTTTGTGGTTCTAAAGCCCCGGTTGACTCCGGGGATAAGGTATCATTACAAGGGTGTCCCAAGCAGCTGTTTCTTGCCGCTGCTTGGGACACCTTTGTTGTTTTTGAACAAGGTTGCGATTTAAGTCACGAGTGTTCCCGCCTAATTCATAAACAATAGCGTTCCCGCATAAGGTGTACAGAAGGCAGGAAGGGGGAGAAGTCTACTTATGACCCGTATTGGCCGCAGGCTGCGGGGATGGACAAACGGGGTACTGGATCTTCCGCAGGATGTGCTGCAGGAGCTGCCCCGAATCACCCTGATCGGCAATAAAGAACTGTATATTGAGAACCACCGCGGCGTGCTGCATTTTTCTTCCGAGCAGCTGAGGCTTGCGTTAGTGAACGGCTCGCTGGAAATCTCCGGCGAGGGGCTTGTGATCCGGAATATTCTGGGCCAGGAGCTGGCAGTAGAGGGGATTATCGGGGAGATCAGATATAAGGGAAGCGAGGAGAACTCATGAAGCAGCCGCCTTTGGCATCACTGCGGGGGTTCGTTACACTGCATGTGACGGGACCGCAGGTGGAAAAGTTTATCAATGCTGTTACTGAAGCGGACATCGTCATCTGGGATGTGAGGCCTGCCGGGGACGGCGCTTCCCTGAACCTGCTGCTGGATGACTTTTTTGCCCTTCGGCCGCTCTTGAAAAAGACAGGCTGCCGCACCCGTGTCACGGCCAGAAACGGGCTGCCCTTTAATGCGGCCAAGCTGTGGAAACGGAAGTTTTTTGCTGCAGGATTGCTGTTGTTCGGCATTGGCCTGGTGCTGCTGTCTTCGATGATATGGACTGTCCAGATTGAAGGGAATGACCGGATTAACTCCGAGGATATTCTGCAGGCTGCACGCCATGAGGGGGTATATCCTTTCCAGTGGATTTGGCGCATGGATGATCCGGACAAGCTCTCCAAAAAGCTGACCTCAACGCTTCCGGGTGTCTCCTGGGTTGGGGTACAGCGGACGGGGACGAGCGTAAAAATCCATATTGTTGAATCCGACCAGCCGGAGAACAAGCCGCTGCTCAGCAAACGCCACCTGATCAGCAGGACGGATGCGGTGGTGACCGAAATCTACGCGGAGCAGGGCAGGCCGGTGGTAACCCGCAACACCCGGGTCAAAAAAGGGCAGATCCTGATCTCCGGTGCGATTGGGGATGAAGAAAATATGGAATATGTCGTTGCCAAAGGCGAGGTGAAAGGCCTGGTCTGGCACGAATACAATATAGAGGTGCCACTGAACCGGACAAGAAGCTCATATACAGGAGAGCGGAAGGACCGCACCTATCTGGTGCTGGGCAAATGGGCGGTCCAGTTATGGGGTTACGGTAAAGCAGACTTTGCGGAATCGCGTACACTGACGGAGCATGATCCGCTGACCTGGCGTTCTTTTCAGCTGCCGCTGGGGCTGCTGACCGAGAAGGAAATGGAGGTCCTGGATACTGCCGAAACATTGACGCCCGAGGCTGCACGCGAGGAAGGGATTACGCGGGCGAAGAATGATATTCTGGCCCGTTACGGCACAGACAGCGTTATTAAAAGTCAAAAAATTTTGCATGAGAAGAAAGAGAATGGTAAAGTTTATATGAAAGTGCTCTTTGAAGTGGAAGAGAGAATTACGCAAGAACTTCCAATAGTAAACAACTGAGGAGAATGAGGCTACTTGTCAGAACAGACTGCAAGCATTCGTATATCTTTGCAAAATGCGGGAGAAGCGCAATCCCTGTTCGGCCCGCAGGATGGTTTTCTAAAAATAATCGAAAGTGAGATTCCGGCTGTAATTGACTCGCGTGAAGCTGAAATTACGATTCGCGGTGCGGAGCGGGAAGTGGACATGCTGGGGCAGCTTTTTGGTGTGCTGCTCTCCCTGATCCGCAGCGGCTATATCCTCAGTGAGCGGGATATTCAGTATGCGGTGGAGCTGGCAAAGGATTTCCGGGCCGATCAGCTGCTTGATTTGTTCAAGGGTGAAATCACGACAACCTTCCGCGGCAAGCCCATCCGGGTCAAAACAATCGGCCAGAAGCATTATGTGACTACGATCAAAAAGCGGGACATCGTCTTCGGCATCGGGCCTGCCGGTACCGGCAAAACCTATCTTGCAGTGGTACTGGCCGTTACGGCGCTGAAGGAAGGGTCCGTGAAACGAATAGTGCTTACGCGTCCGGCAGTGGAGGCGGGAGAGAGCCTGGGCTTCCTCCCAGGGGATCTGCAGGAAAAGGTAGATCCATATCTCCGTCCGCTCTACGACGCTTTATACGACGTTATGGGCCCCGATCAGGTCGCCAAAGCGCTGGAGCGCGGGCTGATTGAGATTGCTCCGCTTGCATACATGCGCGGGCGCACGCTGGATGATTCTTTTATCATTCTCGATGAGGCCCAGAATACGACTCCGGAACAAATGAAAATGTTTTTGACCCGCCTAGGGTTCGGCTCCAAGATGGTGATTACGGGGGATGTGACCCAAATCGACCTGCCCCGCGGCAAAAAATCGGGATTGATTGAAGCCAAAACGATTTTATCCGGCATTGATGAGCTGGGCTTTGTCTATTTTGCAGAACAGGATGTAGTCCGGCATTCCCTCGTGCAGAAAATTATCGTCGCCTATGAACGCTCTGCCGAAAACCTCGAATAAAAAAGGGGACTGTCTTCATGGCCTCAAAGCAACCATCGAAATTAAGCGGATTTGTATACAATAGCAACGGGTGGAAGTATAGCGCGGTGACGCGCTATGCTCTTTTCCTGTTATTGGGGCTTGTTTTCTACTTCAGCCTGTCCTCGGACCTGGTACCCAAGAAGTATGACATCAAAGAGGGAACCCACAGTGCCAAGGAAATCACTGCACCCAAGCAAATCCTTGACACCAAAGCCAAGCTAAAAGCCCAGGAAGAAGCGGCTGAGAATGTGACCAACCGCTATGCGATTATTCCAATGAGAGCGGACACTCTTGTAACTTCTCTGCTGGACCGGATCGACCGCCTTAATCAGGATGACCTGATCTCGCAAAGTGACAAAACGGCGATTTACCGTGAGGAGATCCCGCAGCGGGCCAGTGATTTTATTCTGAATTTTGTAGCCTCCAGCCGGAATGCAGGCACCTATTCCGATACGCTGCTGGATGAGATGCAGTCCGTGATCAAGGATCAGACTTATGTTATTCCGGAAGAGACTTACATCAAAATTCCGCGTCTGACCTCGCAGGACATTATCGAGATGAAGCCGGTGGCCCGGGATATTGTCACCAAGCTGATGAACGACCAGATTACCGATGCCCAGTCCGCGCGCGCCAAGGTGGCCGAGCAGGTGAGCGTCAGTTCGCTGAGCCAGCGCACGGCCCGTGAGGTGGTGCAGGAACTGGTGCGGCTGGTGATTACGAGCAACAAGTTCTACGACGAGGAAGCAACCAAGGAAGCGAAAGTGCAGGCCCGCGAAAATACACCCGATGTGTTCATTGAGCAGGGGGATGTGCTTGTCGCGAAAGGGGAGCTGATCACTCCTGAGCTGTATACCCTTCTGGACGACAACGGACTGTTGAGCAACGAAGTCAACTACTGGCCGCAGTTCGGCCTGCTGATTTTATCTGCTTTGTTATCCTTTGGCCTGTTTACATTCATCCGGTATTCAGGCGGAGCTTCCGGCTTCAAGTATAATAACTCCCAGCTGCTTATGCTGGTGCTGGTATTTATAATTACGATTATTACGGTTAAGCTCGCTGCGTTTCTGCAGACGGATGCACGAGCATACGTCGGTTTCCTGGCGCCGGTAGCGATTGGCGCGATGCTGATCACCATGCTGCTGGATATGTCGCTGGCCTACTTCTGTTCCATTTTATTCAGCATTCTTGCCAGTATTATGCTCAATGTGCAGCAGAACACGATCTTTGATTTCACCTTCGGTTTCTTTGCGCTTATCGTTAGCTATGTCGCTATTTTTGCCACTCACCGTGCAGGGCAGCGCTCCACGCTCCTGAAAGGCGGAATCATGGTATCCCTGATTGGCAGCGTGACTGTATTTATGCTGAATGTGCTGGCCGGAGGTGTCTGGAACCAGACGCAGGCTTTATATGCGATTGGCTTCTCTTTTGCCAGCGGTCTGCTGACTGCAGTGCTGGTTATCGGTCTGATGCCTTTCTTCGAGGCTACCTTCGGTATCTTGTCGGCGCTGAAGCTGGTGGAGCTGTCGAATCCGAACCATCCCCTGCTGCGCAAGCTGCTTACGGAAACGCCGGGAACCTATCATCACAGCGTGATGGTCGGGAACCTGTCGGAAGCGGCGGCGGAGGCGATTGGCGCAGATGGATTGCTTTGCCGGGTAGGCTCTTATTATCACGATATCGGCAAGACCAAGCGGCCGTTTTATTTCATAGAGAACCAGAACAACATGGAGAATCCGCATGATTCGATTGAGCCGATGCTCAGTAAGTCGATCATTGTGGCGCATGCCCGGGACGGGGTGGAAATGCTGAAGGAGTACAAGCTGCCGAAGCCGATCCGGGATATTGCCGAACAGCATCACGGCACGACATTCCTGCATTATTTTTATCATAAAGCACTGAAGCTGGCTGAGGAAAAGGGTGTGGAGCCCGATTTCACCGAAGAGGACTTCAGATATCCGGGACCAAAAGCCCAGTCCAAGGAATCGGCCGTAGTCGGAATAGCCGACAGTGTGGAAGCAGCCGTCCGTTCGCTCCGCAAGCCTACAGTTGTACAGGTGGAGACGATGATTGAGAAAATCATCAAGAGCCGTCTGGACGATCATCAGTTTGATGAATGCGATCTGACGATCAAGGAGCTGGATATCATTGCGCGGACGCTGAAAGAAACGGTAATGGGGATTTTTCATTCACGGATCGAATATCCCGAGGATGTGAAAAAACCGAAAAAAGAGGAAGGGGCCGTAACAACATGAGCCTTGCAATCGTCTGGAATAACGAACAGGAAGAACACCCAATAAGCGATGAGCTGATTACTCTGCTGGAGAGTATTTTGCAAAAGGCCGGCGAAGCGGAAGGGATTGACGAAGGCGAAGTGGATCTTACTTTTGTCAATAACGAACGCATTCATGAATTGAATCTGGAATACCGGGGGATTGACCGTCCGACGGATGTGCTGTCTTTTGCCATGAACGAAACCGGGGAAGACGAGCCTGAAATTATATATGCTCTTGAAGAAGATGAAGAAGGAGAGGATGTTCCTTATGTATTGGGCGACATCATTATCTCCGTAACCCGGGCGCAGGAGCAGGCGCTGGAATATGGCCATTCGCTGGAACGGGAACTGGGCTTCCTGTTCGTCCACGGTTTCCTGCATCTGCTGGGCTATGATCATCAGGATGCGGTTTCGGAAGCCGAAATGATGTCCAAACAGGAAAAGGTGCTGGCTCAGGTTGGGTTGACACGCTAATGGTCAAGAATACGGCGGTAGGCCACAAAAAATTCTGGCACTCTTTTCGGTTTGCGGCGCACGGCATTGCCTCTGCGTTCAAGTCTGAGCTGAATATGAAGGTGCACAGCACTTTGGCTGTACTCGTGCTTGCTGCCGCCGTCATCCTCAGACTCCCCCCGTCAAGCTGGATGCTGCTGCTGCTCGCAATTACGCTCGTTCTGGCCGCTGAGCTGCTGAACACAGCTATTGAAGCGACAATCGATCTGGTCTCTCCGGAGATTCATCCCTTGGCCAAAAAAGCGAAAGACACCGCCGCAGGGGCCGTACTGCTCACGGCGGTCTTTGCCGCCATCGTGGGAATCTACGTATTTTATCATCCTGTGATGGACTGGATCACCGGACTTATGTCATAATCAGTTTACAACTTCAGCTTATGGGAGAGGCGGACCCGCGTTTTGCGCTCCGTCTTTCATTGTCTTCACTCTCGGTAAGCTTCACTCTATGGATTTACAAAACTTAAGCGTATGCTTCCGAAGAAAGTTTTGTAAGAAGCGATTCGGATGATGCATAGGCTCACAAAACTTAAGCGTATGCTTCCGAAGCGAGTTTTATTGCGTAGTAAAAACATGTAGCATAGCTTCATAAAACTTTTAGGAGGACAACAATGGAATCTGCTCTTCTTTTACAGGAAGCGATCAAAGCACGGGCCAATGCCTATATCCCCTATTCCCGTTTTGGTGTCGGGGCAGCCTTGCTGGACCAGGACGGCCATGTTCATCATGGCTGCAATGTCGAAAATGCCGCCTTCGGCCCGACGAATTGCGCAGAGCGGACCGCGCTTTTCCGCGCTATCGCCGACGGCCATAAGGCTGGAACGTTCAAGGCGATTGCGGTGATTGCCGATACTGACGGCCCGGTGTCTCCTTGCGGCGTGTGCCGCCAAGTCATGGTCGAGCTGTGCGCACCGGATATGAAGGTCATTCTCGGCAACCTGAGAGGCGATATTCAGGAGACTACCGTGCGGGACTTGCTCCCCGGCGCGTTTGGCCCCACTGATCTGGAACAGGGGCAGGCTCCCGAGTAATTCTGCGGTAAATTAATGGATTGAACCCATTAATGCTCTTAGTTCCTGTTAAAACACAGAAGCTCCATAAGTGCCTCTATTCTGGCAGAACTAACTGTGTTATATTGCGTGCTGTCTGGCTTAACTGCATATCGTACAGCTAAATAACGGATATTTGTGCTCCAAAAGACTATAATTGCAGTTAGTGCGGTTAAATTCGCTAAATGTAGGAAAAACAGCCTGTATTGGCAAAAATAATTGCGCGAAATACAGCTAAAATCGCAAAGTTGTAGTTATAGGCTGAAATAACTGCACAAAATACAATTAAGTTGTTGGAATAGCAGATGCTTTCAACTAATTTGGCTTTGCGCCAAGGAAGCAGGAAGGAAGATCATATGAAATTCAAATCAGGGTTTGTCGCCATTATCGGCAGACCAAACGTAGGCAAGTCGACCCTCATGAACCAGGTGATCGGACAGAAGATCGCCATCATGTCGGACAAGCCGCAGACCACCAGAAATAAAATTCACGGGGTATACACCGCGAACAATTCGCAGATTGTATTCCTGGACACACCGGGTATCCATAAAAGACAGTCCAAGCTGGGCGATTACATGAACCAGACGGCGATGAGCACATTGCATGAGGTGGAAGCCGTACTGTTCCTGGTGGATGCTTCTGAGGGCATGGGCGGAGGTGACCGCTATATTGCCGAGCAGCTCAAGGATGTCAAAACACCGGTCATTCTCGTAATGAACAAGATTGACAAAATCGAGCCGGAAGCCCTGCTTCCGCTGATTACCGAATACAATAAGCTGCATGAGTTCGCCGAAATCGTACCGATTTCCGCCAAGCTTGGCAGCAATGTAAATACACTGCTGGATCAGGTAGTGAAATACCTGCCTGAAGGCCCGCAGTATTATCCTGAAGATCAGATTACCGACCATCCGGAGCAGTTCGTCTGTGCAGAGCTGATCCGCGAGAAAATCCTGCATTTGACCCGCGAGGAGGTGCCGCATTCCATTGCGGTAGCCATCGAGGACATGCGTGTCGAATCCAATGGGGTTGTGCATGTGTCGGCCGTTATTTTTGTCGAGCGCGATTCCCAGAAGGGGATTATTATCGGCAAGCAGGGGGCGATGCTGAAGGAAGTCGGCAGACGGGCCCGTACCGATATCGAGAACCTGCTGGGTTCGAAGATTTTTCTGGAATTATGGGTAAAAGTGAAAAAAGACTGGCGCAATCAGGAACGCGTTCTGCGTGATTTGGGCTTCCACAAAGACCTTTAACCTCTGCATTTGCAGCTTTCTGGCAGGAATTGCAAGGATAGATCCTGGCCTATCGCACATCCTATTTCTGAAGAGACATCGTGTTTCCGAAGAAAGGATGAATACGAATGCGAGACTTTTCGTGGAAGTATTTTGCAATGACTGGGGATGTCGATGCATATCTGCTGTACAAACAAGCTGCAGATCCGCTTGAGGGCAGCCTGGAGCTGCCTGCGGAGGAAGAGAAGGTCCTGGATGAAGAAGCGCAATAAGGACTGGTTGCTTGCCGAATGGTTGGGGGAAGAGGCATGCTATACAGGGTGGAAGGGATCGTCATCCGCAGCATGGACTACGGCGAGGGGAACGCGATTATTACGCTTTGCACCGAAAACGCCGGCAAAGTAGGCGTCCTCGTACGCGGGGCCAAAAAGGTTAAAAGCCGCCATGCTGCCCTGATCCAGCTGTTCACTGCCGGGGAATATGTGTTTTTCCGCAACAACGGGGGGCTCGGAACACTGAATGCTGGTGAAATTACGAAGTCCCATCATCCGCTGCGGGAGGATCTGGTCAAAGCCGCTTATGCTTCATACGCCTGTGAGCTGCTTGACCGTGTGCTTCATGATGAGGAGACCGGCAGTTTTTGGTTCCGCCAGCTCACAGCCTGTCTCAATGCGCTAGAGGAAGACAAGGAGCCCGGCATCATTATAAATGTCTTTGAGATGAAAATTCTGCAGGCGGCAGGGTACGGTCCGCAGCTGGACAACTGCATTGTTTGCGGTCTGGACAAGCCGGATGAGGAACTGCGGGTAAGCCCCCGCCTCGGGGGCGTGCTCTGCCGCAGCTGCAGGCATAATGATCCTCCTGCAATGGAGATTTCTCCCCGCGCACTCAAGCTGCTGCGCTTGTTCGCTGCACTTGATCTCACACGGCTTGGCAATGTGAATGTGAAGGAAGGCACCCGTGCTGAACTCAAAAAGATCATGCGGGCCTTTATGGACCATCAGCTGGGGCTGAAGCTGAAGTCGCAGAATTTTCTCGACCAGCTTGATAAATACAATATTTGACGAAACGCCAAAAATCCGTTACTATAGGTTCAGTTTCTTGTTATAAATATGCCGTTATAGCTCCTAAGATGGAGAAACGTGCAGTGATCGGGAAAGTAATGAACAGTATTGCCCTTAAGCGAGCCGGGGAGAGTGGAAGCCTGGCAGGACAACGTTCATGAACATGGCACCCGGGAGTGCGAAAGCGGCGAATGAAAGTGGATTTCGTCATTTATTGATGAGATCAAGTAGGGTGGAACCGCGGGAGTATATTTCAGGCTCTCGTCCCTATGTCTGTATATCAGGCATGGGGGCGGGAGCTTTTTTGCCTTGTGGTCGGCAATAAGGATCTCATGTGAGACACCGCAAGGATAGAAGAGTGCCGCCTCCATCGACAGCAGGCAAGATGAACCATGGCAAGAGGCGCAGTTAAACTTGTGAAGCGAAGGAGTCGGTAGTATGAATTTTCAGCAGATGATTTTGACGCTGCAGCAGTTCTGGTCTGCCCAGAACTGTATTCTCGTTCAGCCGTATGACACGGAAAAAGGGGCAGGAACCATGAACCCCATGACCTTCCTGCGTTCGCTCGGACCGGAGCCGTGGAAGGTAGCTTATGTGGAGCCTTCACGCCGTCCCTCGGACGGACGTTACGGAGAGAACCCGAACCGCCTGTATCAGCATCACCAGTTCCAGGTGATTATCAAGCCATCGCCGGACAATATTCAAGAGCTGTATCTGGATAGTCTGAAGGCGCTTGGCGTAGATCCGCTTTTGCATGACATCCGTTTTGTTGAAGACAACTGGGAGAACCCTTCGCTGGGCTGCGCGGGCCTCGGCTGGGAAGTATGGCTGGATGGTATGGAAATCACACAATTTACGTATTTCCAGCAGGTCGGCGGCATTGAGACCAGTCCGGTGGCTGTCGAAATCACTTACGGCATGGAGCGTTTGGCCTCCTACATTCAGGAGAAGGAAAATGTGTTCGACCTGGAATGGGTGGGCGGCATGACCTACGGTGACGTATTCCATCAGCCGGAAGTAGAGCACTCAACCTATACATTCGAAGTCTCCGATGTCAAAATGCTGTTCACCCTCTTCAACACCTATGAAGAGGAAGCGCGCAGAGCGATGGAGCAGCATCTGGTGTTCCCGGCTTACGATTATGTGCTGAAATGCTCGCACACCTTCAACCTCCTGGATGCGCGGGGAGCCATTAGTGTGACCGAACGAACGGGCTTTATTACCCGAGTCCGCAACCTCGCCCGCACCGTAGCGGCGACCTATCTCGAGGAACGCGAGAAGCTCGGCTTCCCGCTGCTGAAGAAAGAAGGTGCTGACCTTGTCTAAGGATATATTGTTTGAGATCGGACTCGAAGAGGTTCCGGCCCGCTTCATCCGTGCTGCGATGGAGCAGCTTAAGGACAGAACCGTCAAATGGCTGGAAGCATCCCGCATTTCCCATAGCGGAGTCACCGCCTATGCCACACCGCGCCGTCTTGCCGTTCTGGTGAAGGATGCCGCCGAAAAACAAGAGGACATCAGTGAAGAAGTGAAGGGCCCCTCACGCAAAATCGCACTGGATGCCAGCGGCGAATGGAGCAAGGCTGCACTCGGTTTTGCCCGCAGCCAGGGGGTATCGCCGGAGCAGTTCACCTTTAAAGAGCTGGCAGGAGTGGAATATATTTATGCCACCAAAAACAGCGAGGGTGTAAACACCTCTTCGCTGTTGTCCGAAGGGCTTAGCGGCATTGTCAGCGCAATGACCTTCCCCAAGAACATGCGCTGGGGAGCCTATGATTTCAAATTCGTCCGTCCGATCCGCTGGCTGGTGGCCCTGTTCGGCCAAGAGGTGATTGATCTGGAAATCACCGGCGTCAAAGCCGGAAATGTAAGCCGGGGCCATCGTTTCCTGGGAACGGAAGCGGTTATTGCCGAGCCTGCGAAGTACGTGGAAACGATGCGCAGCCAGCATGTGCTGGTCGATGTGAAGGAACGCGAAGAGCTGATTCTGAGCCAGATCAACAAGCTGGCAGAAGAAAAGGGCTGGACGATTGCCATCAAAGACGATCTGCTGGAGGAAGTTTTGTTTCTCGTAGAAACGCCAACGGTGCTGTTCGGTACATTTGATGCAGCTTTCCTCAACATCCCGCAGGATGTGCTGATTACCTCGATGCGCGAGCATCAGCGCTACTTCCCGGTCTTTGACGCAGCGGGTGCGCTGCTGTCTTTCTTCGTCACAGTCCGCAACGGTAATGCGGAGTCGCTGGATGTCATCGCCAGAGGGAATGAGAAGGTGCTGCGTGCCCGCCTGTCGGACGCGAAGTTCTTTTATGAAGAGGATCAGAAGCTGCAGATCAGCGATGCGCTGGCCAAGCTTGAGAACATTGTGTATCACGAGGAACTGGGCAGCGTCGGGGACAAGGTCCGCCGGATTCGTGCGGTAGCTGACCGGTTAACGGTGAAGCTGGGGCTGTCCGCAAAGACAGCTGCTGAAGTCAGCCGGACGGCTGATATCTGCAAATTCGATCTGGTGACGCAAATGGTAAATGAGTTTTCCGAACTCCAGGGCACCATGGGTGAGGATTATGCCCGCAAAGCCGGTGAACCCGAAGCGGTTGCAAGAGGGATCTTCGAGCACTATCAGCCACGCTTTGCCGGAGACGCTGTTCCTGCTTCGGAAGTCGGCCTTGTGGTCAGCCTTGCGGATAAAATCGACACGATTGTCGGATGCTTTTCCATCGGCATTATTCCGACCGGTTCGCAGGACCCCTACGCCCTCCGCCGGCAGGCGGCAGGCATTGTGCAGATGGTCCTTGAGCATAAGCTGACGGTCTCTTTAGAGGAAATTTTTGATGCTGCCTTGGAGGTGCATGAAAATTTACGCACAGAGAAACCTTTTGCTCCTGACCTGCGTATAAACCTGTACGAGTTCTTCGGTCTGCGTGTAAAACGGCTGTTATCCGACAATGTCCGTTATGATGTTGTGGATGCGGTAATTGCTGCAGGCTTCGATGACATCGTGGCAGTAGTGGGAAGAAGCCGTGCGCTTATGGATACTGTAAACAGTCAGGCTGATTTCAAAATCACCGTAGATTCACTGACACGGGTCAGCAATCTGGCGGCTAAAGCCGCAGAAGGAACGGCCGTAGCGCCTTCTTTGCTGAAGGAAGAAGCGGAGCGCAAGCTATATGAGACTTGGCAGGCTATTCACTCACCGTACCAGGAAGCGCTCCGTGCCAGAAATGCGGAGGAAGCTCTGCGGATTCTGTCCGGCCTGAAGGATGCGGTTACCGGATTTTTCGATTCCGTAATGGTCATGGCCGAAGATGAGCAGATCCGTGCGAACCGCCTGGCGCTGCTGGCCGGCATCGATGCCGATTCCAAGGCGTTTGCCGATTTTGGCAAGCTGGTGTGGTAGTCTCTTTAGGAGATCCTGATGTCTGTATCCCCTAAAGTGTACGTTTTTGTACAGTTTATGGTATAGATCGATGGTTTAGGGTATAAATATACGGAACGGTGCCAATGCGTAAGTTGACATTCGTTCCGTATTTATGCTTTGTAAAGAAGGATTTCAGTTGGGCAAAGCGTATATATATTACACGGGAAATTGGTGATGAGCATGGAAAGATCACAGGAAAGGAAGATCGTGGTCGACGGGGATGCCTGCCCGGTGAAGGCAGAAATCATTGCCGTGGCCCGGAGCTTCGGCATCCCGGTAATCATGGTCTCTTCATACGATCATGTGCTGAGGGGTGAGGAAGGCGTCTCAATCGTTCAAGTGGATCGTGGGGCTGACAGTGCCGATCTGTACATTGCCAATCACATTACTGCAGGCGATATTGTCGTCACGCAGGATTACGGCCTGGCCGCGCTGGCGCTGGGCAAACGCTGCAGGGTTTTGTCTAACCGCGGACAGGAATATGATGATTTGGGCATGGATTTTATGCTGGAAAGCAGGCATGCCAGAGCCGTGGAGCGCAGGCGCGGCCATTATTCCAAGGGGCCGAAAGCGATCACCGCGGAAGAGAAAATTTATTTTCAACATAAACTGACAAAACTTTTAATGATTTTGCAGGAGAATGTCCAGCTATAGCGAATTATATTTATTTGTTAAGAGATGAAGGTGGTTGAAGTGGCTAGCGGACAAGGTAATATTCCGGAAGAAGTGATCGAGAGTGTCCTCGCACGGCATGACATTGTCGATACCGTCGGTAAGGTTGTCCATTTGTCCAAGCAGGGGAAATATTTATGGGGCCTCTGCCCGTTTCATTCGGAGAAAACACCTTCCTTCACTGTAACGCCCGAACGGGGCGTCTTTCATTGCTTTGGCTGCGGCATGGGGGGCAATGCCATCAAATTCAGGATGGAAATCGAAGGGTTATCCTTCCCCGAAGCAGTCAGAATAATGGCGGAAGAAAGTGATATCCCTGTTCCCGAGGGAACAGGAGGCGTTCTCTCCCCTCCTGATCCAGAGCGTGACCGGTTGATTCAGGCGTATGAACTGTCGGCCAAATTTTATCATTTTCTGCTGAAGAATACGGAATACGGCACTGCCGCCATGGATTATTTGAGATCCCGGGGCTTCAGCGGCAAGATGATCGACCAGTTCCAGATCGGCTATGCGCCGGACCGCTGGGATACACTGCTCCAGTTCCTGGACAAAAGGAGCTTCAATCTCGCCGAGATGGAGAAGGGCGGACTGCTGTCGGCCAGAGGCGAGGGCAAAGGATATATTGACCGTTTTCGCGGACGTGTCATTTTTCCGATTGCGAACCGCACAGGGAAGGTGATTGCTTTTGCCGGAAGAATTCTTGGAGACGGTCAGCCGAAATACTTGAATTCCCCGGAGAGCAGACTGTTTAACAAAAGCCGGATTCTGTACAACTTGCACCAATCCAAAGCATCCATCCGCAAAACGCGGCAAATCGTCCTTTTTGAAGGCTACGGTGATGTCATTTCGGCTTGGGAAGCAGGTGTGCATAACGGTGTGGCTACCATGGGAACCTCGCTGACAGAGGGGCATGTGGCTCTAATGAAGAGTCTGGGTGATGAGATCGTTCTGGCTTATGACGGCGATAAGGCAGGACAAGCCGCAGCAATGAAGGCGATCCCGATGCTGGAGGACAATGGCCTGCGGGTTAAGGTGGCTGTGCTTCCCAGCGGACTCGATCCAGATGAATTCATCTCCCGCCACGGGGGGGAGCGGTTTAAGGAGCAAGTCATTGATTCAGCGGTTTCATCCATTAAATTTAAGCTTATATATCTGAAAAAAAACCATATACTGCTAGAGGAAGACGGCAAAATAGCCTATGTCAAGGAGGCCCTGGAGATTATCGCCTCACTGCATTCCTCCACAGAGCGCGAGGTCTACCTGCGCGAAATCGCCTCCGAGCTGGAGCTGTCATATGATAGCTTGAAGCAGGACTGCAATTTACTTCGGGCGTCCATGCAAAAAAACCTTCCCGAAGGGGATAATAACGACAAAAGGTGGAATAATGGTAGGCATAAAAAAGGGCAGGTGCAGGCGCCGACTTTGCTGCCGGCTTATCATGTTGCCGAACGGCGGCTGTTGTCCTGGATGATACAGGACCCGGATGCCGCGGCATATGTAGGCGAACGCCTCGGAGAAGAGTTCAACATCGATGATCATGCGGCAATTGCCGCTTATCTATATGCCTATTACGCGCAAGGCAAACCCCCCGGCATCAGCCGGTTTTTATCATCGCTTCAGGATGACCGTCTGGAAAAAACCGCAACCGCGATTTCCATGATGGACACTCCTCCGGACTGGAATACACAGGTTCTGGATGACTGCATCCGTGAAGTGCGGAAATACCCCGTGCAACGCGGGATGGAACAAAAACGCGAAGAGATGATTCAGGCTGAGAAGTCGGGCGACTTTTTGCGTGCGGCACAAATAGCAAGTGAGATTATAGCCCTAGAGAGACAATGAGCAGTTGACAGGATGTACCTAGGGAGGAGGGAGTCGAATTATGGCGAACGATCAGCACACTGAACTGGAAGCGGAATTTACTCTGGATCAGGTTAAGGATCAGCTTATTGAGCAAGGCAAGAAAAGATCATCATTGAACTACAAAGATATTATGGAGAAATTGTCGCCGTTTGATCAGGACCCCGAGCAAATGGAGGAATTCTACGAGCAGCTGAGCGATTTGGGTATCGAGGTTGTGAATGAGAATGACGAAGAGGTCAATACCCTGCGGCCAAGCGAGGACAATGAAGGCAGCGACAATGATGACTTCAGCTTCGACGACGATTTATCACTCCCGCCTGGAATCAAGATCAATGATCCTGTCCGGATGTATCTGAAAGAGATCGGGCGCGTGCCGCTGCTGTCGGCTGATGACGAGGTAGAGCTGGCGATGAGAATCAAGAACGGCGATGAAGAAGCCAAACGCCGGCTTGCTGAAGCGAACCTGCGGCTCGTGGTCAGTATCGCCAAACGTTATGTTGGACGCGGCATGCTGTTCCTCGACCTGATTCAGGAAGGCAACATGGGTCTGATCAAAGCCGTTGAGAAATTTGACCACAACAAAGGCTTCAAATTCAGTACGTATGCGACTTGGTGGATTCGCCAAGCCATCACACGGGCGATTGCGGACCAGGCCCGGACGATCCGGATTCCGGTGCACATGGTGGAAACCATCAACAAGCTGATCCGGGTATCCCGCCAGCTGCTGCAGGAGCTTGGACGTGAGCCGTCGCCGGAGGAAATTGCCGCCGAGATGGAGCTGACGGTTGAGAAGGTCAGAGAAATCATGAAGATTGCCCAGGAGCCGGTATCGCTGGAAACCCCGATCGGTGAAGAAGATGATTCGCATTTGGGTGATTTCATTGAGGATCAGGAGGCGCTTGCGCCTGCAGACGCAGCTGCTTATGAGCTGCTGAAGGAACAGCTGGAGGATGTGCTGGACACGCTCACAGAGCGTGAGGAGAATGTGCTTCGCCTGCGCTTCGGTCTGGATGACGGACGGACGAGAACGCTTGAGGAAGTCGGCAAAGTGTTCGGTGTTACCCGTGAGCGGATCCGCCAGATTGAAGCCAAGGCGTTGCGCAAGCTCCGGCATCCAAGCCGCAGCAAACGCCTTAAGGATTTCCTCGAATAGTGTCATAAACCGGACCTTCTGCTGCACGGTGGCAGGAGGTCCTTTTAGCTTAGGCCGGAGTCAAGGTCTGAAAGAGGGATGAGCCATTGAATTTGGAAAAACGTGAAATTATTTTAAGAGAAATTCAGTACTGGAGAAGAAGCAAGGTTTTGCCGGAGCAGTATTGCGATTTCCTGACCAACCTCTATGATGATGAGGCCGGGGTGAAGGACAGCAATCCGATCTCACTCCGTAATCTTCAGCAGGGAAGCATCAAAGTATGGCTGTTTGGTTTTGGAATTATTTCCTTGATTTTCTTGATTAGTCTTTATTTTAGCGTTTTTCCCTGGCCATTGCAACTTGCTACCGCACTCTGTGTCCTGATTGTTTGTTATGGCTACTCATACATTTACCGGGACCGGAACAACATGATCAGCCTTGTGCTGGCAGGGATTGGAAGTGTGCTGACGCTAGGCTTCGGATTATGGCTTATTGCGCTGCATGACCTCGATCCGGATTTCTGGCGGCCTCTGCTGATAGCAGGCTGCGGACTGCTGTGGGTCGTTCTCGGATTTTTTCTGCGGATCAGCCTTTTGCATTTCTGCGGTTTTGCCTTTTGGGCCTTGCTGTATGCAGGGTTCTTCGGGCAGCAGCGGCCGGATGCCTCCATTCTTGAACTGGAGCTGCTGTATCTGCCGCTCTGCGTGCTGATGGTATGGCTGAGCTGGCTGCTGCATCACCGGGTGAATGGCGTTTCCGGAGTCTATCTGGGCGTAGGTGTCTCACTCTGGATTATGCCTGAAGTTGACGCTTTGCTGCTGAGACAGGATTTTCCCCAGTGGGTTTCGCTAATACTGATATTGAAGATTGCGGCAGGTCTTGCCCTGCTGTTTATTTTCCGCAAAAAATGGATAACGTGGGTGACCTCATGAATAACAATAAATTGTCAAACCGGCTTCAGCTTGTGCTGGAGCAGATTCCGCAGGGCAGCATTGTTGCTGATATCGGCTCTGACCATGCCCTGCTGCCAGTAGCGGCTGTAGCGAGCGGACGCGCACCTTCTGCTGTTGCCGGAGAAGTGAACCCGGGGCCGTTCGAAGCCGCCCGCAGAGGGGTAGCAGAGGCTGGACTGGGGAAGGTGATTGCCGTCCGCCGCGGAGACGGGCTTGAAGTACTGGAGCCTGGAGAAGCCGATTGCATTACCATCGCCGGGATGGGCGGCGCGCTGATCGCCTCGATTCTGGACCGGGGCTTAAGCCTCGGCAAGCTTGAAGGCGTGAAGACACTGGCGCTTCAGCCGAATGTAGGTGAGGATATTTTGCGCCGCTGGCTGTTGAACCATGGCTGGGTGCTTACCGCCGAGCATATTCTGGAGGAAGACGGCAAAATTTATGAAATTTTGACCGCCGTCAGGGAAGAGGCTGCTGAAGGGATCACGAATGAACAGTTGTACCGTGATTTGCAGCTGGCCGGAGGAATGGTGTGCGACCGTGAGCTGCTGTTGGAGATGGGACCCTGGCTGCTGCAAGCGCCGAATGCTGCGTTTTTCGCCAAATGGCAGGGAGAGATTGCCAAGCTGCAGGGGATTCTGACTTCGCTGTCCCGCTCCGAACAGGCTCCGGCCGAGGAGAGACGCAATCAGATTTCGGCGCAGATCAACCGAATTGTGGAGGTGCTGGCATGTTTGCCAAAGGACAAACTGTAATCGGATATATGGAGCAGCTTGCCCCCAAGCATTTGGCGGAGGAATGGGACAACGTCGGGCTGCAGCTTGGTTCTCTGCAGAAAGAGATCACCGGTGTTCTTGTGGCGCTTGATGTCAATGACGCGGTCGTGGATGAAGCCATAGCGCAGGGCTGCAATCTGATCATCGCCCACCATGCGATTATTTTCCGCCCGATTAAGGGCATCCAGACCGATACCCCTATGGGCAAGCTCTATGAGAAGCTGATCAAACATGATATTGCCGTCTATATCAGCCATACGAATCTGGATGTGGCCGAAGGCGGCATGAACGATTGGATGGCGGAAGCGCTGGGAATCCTGGAAGGGGCGCCGATTAAGGATATCCATACCGAGCAGCTGTCCAAGCTGGTGGTATTTGTGCCGAAGGACCACCACCAGAAGGTGCTGGATGCCATCCTGAACGCCGGTGCGGGCTGGATCGGCAATTACAGCCACTGCAGCTTCAATATTGAAGGCTATGGAACCTTCATCCCGAGAGAGGGATCGGACCCCTACCTTGGCGAGAAGGGCAAGCTGGAGCGTGCTGAGGAAATCCGGATTGAAACGATTGTACCTCAGCCGATCCGGAATAAAGTTGTGCAGGCGATGCTGAAGGCCCACCCTTACGAAGAGGTGGCGTATGATCTCTATTCCATGGACCTGAAGGGCCGCAGTTTCGGGCTGGGCCGCGTAGGGAAGCTTAAGGAGCCAACTACGCTGGGGCAGTTCATTGAGAAGGTGAAAAGCGGGCTCCAGGTGGACCATGTGCGTGTTGTTGGGGATTTGAACCGTCCGATCCGCAAAGCAGCCGTATTGGGAGGCTCCGGGGCTAAGTATTACAGCAGTGCCATCTTCAAAGGAGCAGATGTGCTTGTGACCGGGGACATTGACTACCATACGGCTCAGGATGCTTTTTTGGCCGGCATAACGCTGATTGATCCTGGACACAATGCTGAAAAGATAATGAAAGTGAAAGTAGCCGAGTGGATCACGGCTAAGCTGAACGAGCATAAATACCAAACCGCTGTACATGCCTCTAAGGTGAACACGGAGCCGTTTGCTTTTCTCTAATTTCCTCTTATTTACACTTGTGCCGCAGGATGCAAGTCTGTATAATATACAATGTTGATCGGAAAGTTTGACAGACAATCGCCGGCGCGCGTGAAGACGCCGCGGGAGGAAAGTCCGGGCTCCACAAGGCAGGGTGCTGGATAACGTCCAGTCGGCGCGAGCCGAAGGATAGTGCCACAGAAATGGACCGCCGATGGCCGCTTTCGGGCGGCACAGGCAAGGATGGAACCGAGGTGTAAGAGACCCCGAGGAACGCTGGTGACTTCGTTCCTGGTAAACCCCATCTGGAGCAAGACCTAATGAGACGCAGCTTCGCCTTAACCGGAAGAAGCAGCCTTCGCCTGAGGCGCGTCTAGGTTGGTCGCTGGAGCTGTGCAGTAATGTACGGCCTAGATAGATGATTGTCGCTTATGGTGGGAGGGTAGTTCCCGTTCGAACCACGACGAGCACAGAACCCGGCTTACGGCAAACTTTCCTAACTGACAACTCGTTAGCAATAATGTTGAATTGAACTGGTGTAATCATAAGACAGCGGCCCTCCGAGGAGGGCCGCTTTTAGGTATGCAATTGGTTATTTGGCTTGAGATATCTGCTGCGTAAGTTCTTCACTCTGCGAGTAAATCTTCAGGGCTTTGTCCAGCCGCTGTACAGCAGTCTGCATCAGTGCAGGAGGGGTATGCGTGAAATTAAGCCGCATCGTATTTTTCCGCGGCTGCTCGGAATAGAACACCTCGCCCGGTACAAAGGCTACCCCTTGTTCTACGGCATAAGGAAGCAGTCGTGCGGCGCTAACAGGTTCAGCCAGGGTCAGCCACAGGAACATGCCGCCGCGCGGCTCAAGAAAATGTGTACCCTCCCAGCTGCGGGCCGCCAGCTCGCCGGAGAGCAGCTTCATCCGCGAATGGTATTCGCGGGAGATCAGGCGGATATGCCCCTCAAGGTCAAAGGTCTGCAGCAGTTCAGCGAGTGCCCGCTGGTCAATCGTGCTGGAATGCAAATCCGCAGCCTGCTTGGCTTTGGCGATCACCCGGATCAATTCAGGGGGGCCGATGATCCAGCCTGTGCGCACTCCCGGAGCAACGATCTTGGAGAAGGTTCCTGTGTAGACCACACAGGATTCGCCTTCGCCGCTTCGGTCAATAGCTGCCAGCGTAGGGGGATAAGCGCCTGGGGATTCATCGAAGGTGATTTCGCCATACGGATTGTCTTCGAGAATGAGCACATCATAGCGCCGGCATAACTCTACAATCTGTTCACGGCGTTCTCTGCTCCAGGTGGCTCCGGACGGATTGTTGAAGGTAGGTACGGCATACAGCAGCTTGGGGCGCCGTATGCGCAGCTGCTCTTCCAAATGCTCCGGCAGCATGCCGTGCTCATCGCTCTGGACCGTGTGAATATCTGCACGGTAAGAGCCGAGCACTTGCAGCGCGGCCAAATAGGTAGGGGCTTCTACAAGCACGGCATCGCCGGGGTCGAGCAGAATTTTGCACAGCAGGTCCAGCGCCTGCTGCGAGCCTGTGGTCAGAATCATATCGGAAGCGGATACTGAAATTCCTTGCCCGGTCAGCCTGGCGGCGAGCTGTTCACGCAGCGGCAGGTAGCCTTCAGTCAAGCCGTACTGCAGGGCTGAAGTGTCAGCGGAGAGTGCCTTGTTATAGGCATCGCGGACAGCCTGCATTGGAAACAGGTCTTCACCGGGAAGCCCGCCGGCCAGCGAGATGATGTCTTTGCCCTGGGTAACCTTCAGAATTTCACGGACTGCCGAAGAACCCAGATGATCCGCTGCTGTAGAAAAATTTATCTTCATAAAAAGTACTCCCCGCCTTGGTTTTTGTTGTATCATAACGGCATAGCGGTATAACAGTAAAGCGGTGAATATAACAGTTGGGAGGACGGAAAAATGCATATCGATTTGCTTCGCAGCGGCAGCAAACCCCTGCCGCAGCAGATCAGCGACACGCTGGCCCAGCGGATTACTTCCGGGCTGCTGCAGCCGGGCTTCCGCCTGCCTTCTGTCAGAGGTCTGGCAGCTACGCTGAAGGTAAGCCAGGTCACCGTGAGCAAGGCCTACGCCGACCTGGAGAAGAAGGGACATCTTATATGCAGCCAGGGCAAAGGCTGCTTTGTCGCGGAGCATGAGCGGAGCGGGCCCGGTAACGGTGCAGACTGGCGGGACGGGTACGAAGATTATTTACCGCGCGCCCAGCTCTGGCGCAATTTCGGCTACTCTGAGGTGAAGTATCCGTTCCATCTTGCAGCAATCCATGAAGACCTGCTGCCGCTGGGGCCGATCAGCACAACCATGGCGGCACTCGTAACCGGCCAGCCTGAACTGATGGCCTCCTACGGCAACTTCCAGGGCGACCCGGAGCTGCGGGAGATCATGCGCAGGCATTTACAGCCGCGGGGCATCCACCTCGCTACTTCTGATCTGATGATTACCAGCGGAACACAACAGGGAATCGATCTGGTGGCCCGGACGTTTGTCGGTCCCGGAGATACGGTCTACCTGGAAGCTCCGAGTTATACCGGCGCGATTGACGTATTCGCCGGAAGAGGGGCGGAGATGATTTTTGTACCGATGGATCATGAAGGGATGCGTGTGGATGTGCTGACCAGGCTATGCGATGCGAGGCCGCCCAAACTGATCTACACGAACCCAACCTTTCAGAATCCGAGCGGCGTCACAATGAGCATGGCAAGAAGACAGCGGCTGCTGGAGCTTGCCCGCAGCTACCGCTGTCTCATTGTAGAGGATGATCCGTTCAGTGACCTCTATTTCCGCACGCCTCCACCCCCTCCGATCAAATCGATGGATGAGGACGGGCATGTGGTATATATGAAAAGCTTCAGCAAAGTTATTGCTCCGGGCTTCCGGATTGCCTGTGTTGCAGCCGAGGGCAATATCCTGTCCAGACTGATTGCCGCCAAGTCGGCCAGTGATCTGGGCAGTCCGCTGCTGACGCAAGGTGCGGTGCTTCCGTTCATTGCCCGCAAGTACGAGGACTATGCCCGTACGCTCCGGGCTGCCCTGCGGAGGCGCATGGAGAAGGCGGCCGGGCTGCTGAAGCAGTACGCCCCGCCGGGCGTGACCTGGGTGCTGCCCGAAGGGGGACTGAACCTTTGGCTGCAGCTTCCTTCCGCCTCCGGCATTGCACAGCTGCATGCGCTGGCGGAGCAGGAGGGCATTTCTTTTCTTCCCGGCGATGTGTGTTACGCCGGGGATCTGCCCTCACGGCATATCCGCCTGTGCTATTCGCAAATGACAGAAGCCGACATGGAGCAGGGCCTGCGGCTGTTCCTGATCCTCCTGGACAAGCACCTCCGCTCATTGAATCAATAACCGTTCTTCAGACTCTGCAGGAGGGTTTTGAGCTGGCGGCCGACATGCTGCGGGAACAGCTGCAGGGGAACCTCGCCTCCGCCTGCGGCCTGCAGCGTTTTGTAGATATCCACCTGGCCCCAGCCGTAATATTTGTCCTGGCCGGGATCGCCCAGATCCACGGCATTTGAAGTCATCAGCGCCATCACTTCTTTATTCGTCAGGTCCGGATTCAGGGAGCGGACCAGTCCGGCCAGCGCAGCCACATGCGGGCTGGCCATGGAGGTGCCAGACAGCGCAGCATACTGGCTATCGGGATAGGTGCTGGCGATGCTCTCTCCGGGAGCGGACACATCAATATAGTCACCGTAATTGGAAAAGGAGGCTCTATCGCCATTGGCGCTGGTCGCTGCGACGGCAAGCACCTCCGGGTAGGCGGCAGGGTACCCCGGACGCTCGGTGTTGTCATTCCCGGCAGCAGATACAAGCACGACATCGCGGTCATAGGCGTATTTAACCGCATCATGCAGGAACTGTGAATCGGCATAATTGCCCAGACTGAGGTTGATGACTTTGGCGCCTTTGTCGGTCGCCCAGATGATTCCTTCAGCAACGGAATAGGTGGTTCCTGCCCCCGAGCTGTCGAGCGCTTTTACCGGAAGGATCTTGTTGTACCAGCTGATGCCGGCTACACCTTCACCGTTATTGGTCAGTGCACCGATAATTCCGGCAACATGGGTGCCGTGGCCTACGTCATCATTAGGCGGCGAAGTGTTTGTAATCGCATTATATCCGGCAAGCAGCTGGCCTTTGAGGTCAGGATGATTGGCCTGCACACCGGTATCCACCACCGCTACAATGACCTCTTTGCTGCCTTTGGACAGATTCCAGCCCTGTTCGGTTTCGATAGCCGGCAGATTCCATTGGTATGTGGAGAACAGCAGATCATTTGGTGTAATTACTGCAGCCCCGGTATTTTCACCCACGGTATCATTGGTTAAATACATATAGTGGGGTTCTGTATATTGCGGGTTCCACTTCTGGTCAAAATAAGCTTTCAGCTGTGGGTAATTCAGCTTCCCGGAGCGGAAAATGTAGGCGTAGCCCAGCTTGCGAGGCTCCTTACAGCGGATATCGGCGGCGATGGTCTGCAGCTGTCCGGCGGTGGGATGGCCGTTTTTGAAGCGGACGACGATCTCATTTTCGTAATAATGGCTGGCGTTCTCATTATCGTGGCCGGTCTTGACGGTAAGCTCCTTCAGGGTATCGGCATGAACGGATTCCACCCGGTATTTCCCTTCCTTCGGATAGGGGATCAGCCGCAGGTTTTTGAGCTGATGCTCGGCCACCCGGTCGAGAATCCTCTGATTGATCAGGGCGATGACACCATAATGTCCCTCCCGGTCACGCTGGGCTGTGAAATAGTATTTTTTATTGCCGATGATAAAGGAAGGGGATTCATAGCTCTGATGCCTCTGAATGGCCGTTTTTGCGGTGTTCAGGTACTTCAGCAGCCGTTTATTCTCCTGGTCGCTTCCTTCGGGAAAAGATGATTTGAACGTGCTGGACTGCTTCGTGCGGAAATCAATCCACATCAGCATGGCAATATGTCCGTGTCCCTGCTGCAGCTGTTTGGCATATGCTGAAATATCCTCGGGCGTTTTGCCGTCCGTCTCGGATAACATGGTCCGCAGATGCTTGCTGACATCTGTTCTGTTCAGACGGTCGGTGGAGCTGACATCCTGGGTAAGGGCCTTTTTTTTAATTGTTTTTTCCTGATGCGGGTTCGGTACAGAGGCTTGTTTCAGCGCAGGGCCTCCATCCGGCCGAAGCGTGTACGTGAACACGGCTATAGTAAAAGCGGCGGTGATCAAACCGGCTATCATTGCATTTTTGCGTGACATATTTTCCGCTCCTTTATGGCATGGTATAGCTGTAGGTTTAGGAGAGAGCGCAGGTTTTATGCATTTCAGAAAAGGATACCGTCGTCCAAGGTTTTATGTTAATATCAGAAAGTAAGTGCTTACGATGTAAAAGCGCTTGGAAATGCCTCGCTGTGATTGTATGGGTTACAACTACAAGAGCTAGGACTAATAAGGGGGAGCAATCGCCATGTCAGCAGCCAATGTGCAGAAATTGTGTGAAACGACGAGAGAAAAGCTTAAATCCGTAATCGGAAAAATGGAGATATTCCTGAATCAGCATGCGCTGCCGCAGCTGGTCACGGAGGAAGATGAGGAAACGCTGCTCTTTTATCAGGGCTTTTTGTCCGATCTCCGCCATTTGCTGGTGTTCTCGGAAATGTCATATGAGAAACTTGGGGTTGCCCTGCGCCGTGCCACTTTTGATGATGCATTTGCGCAAAAAGCCCTTTATAACGTATACCACTTTGGTGTAAACAACTTCTTTTATCCTAAAAATGAAAGTTATTCCGAAGACGGACGTTATGCCTACACGGGCCAGGATGCGATCCGTTTCCGCAAAAAGCCGGTCCGCCCGGCACGGGACATTATTTTGGATATTACCAAGGTTTATGAAGAACTGCGGGATGACCTCAGTTATTATGAGAATGACTATCTGACCGAAAAACGCATGCAGAACCAGGTATAATCTGAGTTAAGCTGCTCCATTTCCAGAAGATCGCATTTGCCTTTTAGTTAGGGCGGATGCGGTCTTTTTTTGAAAGATAAGAATTTAGGGAGAAATAAAGGCATCTCAGTCCGTAGTCCTGCGGAATAGCCGAATCTTCTCTCAATAAGGGCTCTCCTGTCCGTAACAGCTGCGGATCGATCGCGAAGGAATAGGGCGATCCGTCTTTACCGGCTTCTTCGCAGGTGCTAGTTGGAAAAAGGGAACTTATTTTTCCGAAAATTAAGAAATCCTGAGAGTGAAGTGGAATAAATCTAATTGGGCCACATTTCCGGTTCAATGGTGAAATGAGCTGAATTAGTGACCCTTTTTCCACTTCATCTGCCCGAGGGTAGGGTACTTCGGCAAATTAGTGTACCTTTTTCCACTTAAAGAGTTGCCGTAGGATTCATGGGGAGTCGTTCTTCAGGTAACGTTAGAACCAAGACGGCTGCGCTGTCCCGTGAGAGGACGGCACAGCCGTTTTTCTTAACTTATCCCCGCTTAGGAAGCTGTAACGGAATTGGAAACCCTTGTGCAGCATAGGGTTCGCTTACAGCGGACATAATGAAGCCGAGGTGATAACTATGACAACCGCAAAAACGCTTGTGAAATGCAGTGTGAGCAACTGTCATTATTGGGGAGAACAGAACTTGTGCCGTGCAGACGAAATACTCATCGAGATCGACAAGCATTCGGGCAACGCCTTCAAGGAAGAATATGCCGAAGAAATGGCTGGTCAGGGCCATCATGATTATGCCGGCAATTCCTCTGCTACCTGTTGTCTGACGTTCAAGCCTAACGAGTAGGAGGCGCGCCATGGACAAGCAAGATGATGACTCCAATCTGGACCGCAACCAGCGTAGAAAAATTGTCCTGCGGCCGCGTCGTGTAGACTACCCCCGCCGGGACAAAGCGCACAGTGAGGAATATGCCGCTGAAATCAGCCCGCTGCCGAGCCATGTGCACCGGGGACACATCAATGGGGCAGAAGCCAAAACAGAAACAGAGGCCAGCAATGAAAGCCGCTCCATCGGTTATATAGGCTTAGGTTTTGGAGTAGTTTCTTTGTTTATCTGGTCGATTATTATGGGACCCATTGCTGCAGTCCTTGGTTATTATGCATATGCCAAAGGGCAAAAAACAGCCGGTGCCTGGGCCATGGGACTGGGGATTGTCTCTACACTCAGCTATTTTATCCTGATTCCTTTTGCCCGCTAGACGCCATAGAAGCTGTATATCCAGATTCAAAACAGGCTTTCAGACCTATCTATGCAGGTCTGAAGTCTGTTTTTGTATGTCCGTATATAGCATTTGCACCGAAAAAATTGTAAAATAAAGGCGCATTTTAAATTTTAACTGGCGATTCATTCACATATAAAAAACAACCCCTGAAAGAAGGAATGCTCAGCATGGCGATCAACCCCGCAGCTGGAACCGGGACCGGGCAGCTGAAATGGATTAACCTGCGAAGTTCCACCCGCGTTAACAACGGGACGGAGAACGCAAAACCGGAAGTGACAGGAAGCTCATCGGCAGAATTTGCCGCACTTCTGCAGGAGCTGGCGCTCCAGAATGCCAGCGGAAACCCGGGCAGCTCGGCAGCTTCGCTTGACAGCTCTGCCCTAAGCGGACTGCTGTGGCAGCAGCTTGGAGGGATGGATGAAGCTTACAACACCATTTCCGGGGAAATAACGGAGACCAGACCTACCGATTATGAAGAGCTGATTCAAAGTGCCAGCGCGAAATACGGTGTTCCCGTTGACCTGATCAAAGCCGTAATCGACACGGAATCTTCCTTCAATCCCAATGTTGTTTCTTCAGCCGGAGCCAAAGGGCTCATGCAGCTGATGGATGGAACGGCGAATGGACTGGGCGTATCCGATCCCTTTGATCCGGCGCAGAGCATCGACGGCGGAGTGCGTTATCTGTCTTATCAGCTGAAACGGTATAATGGACAGGAGAACATGGCGCTTGCCGCATACAATGCGGGTCCCGGACGGGTGAACAAGCTGGGAGTAAGCACTGATCTGGAGCTGCTCGCCAATCTGTCGCAGCTTCCGAAGGAAACGCAGGCCTATATCAGCAAAATAGAACGCGCCCGCGCCAAATACGCGGTATAATAAAAAGGATCAAACGGTAGACCCTAAGCCACAGGTGGCCAAGGACCGTTTGATCCTTTTTCGCCATTTGGGATGAAGCATGAGGATTCCCGCAGAAATGAACAAGCAGAAGACGCAAAGGAGACTTCCGATATATGCTTTATTGGGATTACGCTGCTGCCGCCCCGCCTTATGATGAGGTCGTGCAGACGGTGGAACAAATTATGAGGCTGCATTATGCCAACCCTTCTTCGCTGCACCGCGCCGGGATGGAAGCGGAGCGGCTCATCACGCGCGCACGGGAGGTATGTGCAGCCGCACTTGCTGTACAGCCTCACGAAATTTTGTTTACCTCGGGAGCGACCGAGAGCAATAACCTCGCCATCAAAGGCGCCGCCCTGCAGTATCAGGGAAGAGGAAGGCATATCGTGACAACACAGCTGGAGCATCCGTCGGTATATGAGAGCTGCCGGCAACTGCAGGAGCTGGGCTGGGAGGTATCGTTTGTCGCGCCTACGGGCACTGGAATTGTGGACCCGGCGGATATAGCCGCCGCCATCCGGCCGGATACCGTGCTTGTGAGTGTCATGCATGTCAATAATGAGATTGGGACGGTGCAGCCGCTGCGGGAAATTGGCCAAGGCATCAAAGCGGTGAACCGCCGGACGCTGTTTCATGTCGATGGAGTGCAGGGTTACGGCAAACTGGAGACACGGCTGAAGGAGTGGCAGGCCGAGCTGTACAGCCTGTCGCCGCACAAAATCCGTGGTCCGCGCGGGACAGGGATACTGGTGGTCCGGGAAGGAACTGCATTGTTCCCGCTGCTGACAGGAGGCTCCCATGAAAATGGAAACCGTGCCGGAACCGAAAATGTAGCGGGAATTGTCGCTTCGGCCAAGGCCGTTCGCATGAGCGGTGAACGGCGGGAGGAATTGGTAAGACGGCTGATTCCGCTCCGCAACCGGCTGCTGCATTTTATTGCGGCCATGCCTGAGCTTGTCCTGAACAGCCGGGAGGACGGCGCACCCCATATTGTCCATTTCTCCTACCCTGGCATGAAGGGGGAAGTGCTGGCGCGCAAGCTGGAAGAGCTGGGGATGACGGTTTCGACCCGTTCCGCGTGTTCTTCGCGGCTTGCTGAACCGAGCCGGATCCTGCTGTCGATGGGCAGAGACGTCCCGGCGGCTCTGGGCGGCATCCGGATCAGTCTGGGGGACATTCATACGGAAGCGGATGTAGCTCTGCTTGAACAAGCCCTGCTGACTGCTGTACTGTCATTGAAGAAAGCTGAAGGAGGCATGAAATAACGAATGAAAGAGATAGAGAACGGGTTCGCGGCCGGATCTGGGCCAGGAATCACAAGGAGTATCGAATATGCAGATATGCTGCTGCTGCGGTTCGGAGAGTTTACTTTAAAGGGGAAAAACCGTTCCCGGTTTGAGAAAACAGTGCTGCGCCATGTAAAAGAAATGATCAGGCCTTTTCCCAAAGTGACTTTAAGCAAGGAGTTCGGCCGCATATACGTGCAGTTGAACGGGGAGCCTGCGGAGGAGCTGGCCGATGTGCTGCGCAATGTTTTCGGCATTGCTTCGATAAGTCCTGTTAAGGTTTCGCTTTCGGACTTTGATGATATTTTATCAGTCAGCCGGAACTTCCTACGCATAGCAGCCCCGCCGACCGGCACAACCTTCAAGGTGAATGTGCGCCGGGTATGGAAGGGTTTCCCTTATGGCTCGATCGAAATGAACAAGCTGATCTCTACTCCGCTGCTTCAGAGCTATCCGGGGCTGCTTGTGGATGTGAAGTCGCCGCAGATGGAACTTAGAATTGAAATCCGCGAGGGGCATACGTACATTTTCAGTGAAAATATTGCCGGCGTCGGCGGTTTTCCGCTCGGTACCAACGGCAAAGCCATGCTGCTGCTGAGCGGAGGCATTGACAGCCCGGTAGCCGGCTGGTCGTCCATGCGCCGGGGACTTGAAGTGGAGTGTGTCCATTTCTACAGTTTTCCCTATACCAGCGAGCTGGCCAGGCAAAAAGTTGTTGATCTGACCCGGGTATTGTCCCGGTATGCCGGCGTCATCAAACTGCATCTCGTTCCATTTACTGAGGTGCAGACCTCTTTTACAGGAATCGGGCAGGATAACCTGATTATTACCCTGATGCGCCGGGCTATGCTGAAGATTGCTACGCGGCTGGCTGAGCGGGAAGGGGCACTGGCCCTCGTTACAGGCGAAAGTCTGGGCCAGGTTGCCAGCCAGACGCTGTCCAGCATGAACGTCATTGGCCGTGCGACTCCGCTTCCGCTGCTGCGGCCCCTCGTGATGATGGACAAGAGCGAAATCGTGGAGCTCTCCAAAACGGTCGGCACCTACGACCTTTCCATCCTCCCATACGAGGATTGCTGTACGCTGTTTGTCCCGAAATCGCCAACTACGAATCCTAACCTGCGGATTGTGGACAAAATCGAAGCGACCCTGCCTGGTTACAGTGCTCTGCTGGATGCGGCGGTCGCCGGTACGGAGACGGTCAACATAACCCCGTACGGGGATGAGAAGCCCAGCGATGTGGTACCGGCGCAAGCCGGGCTGCAGGAAGAATGGTTCTAACCTTGCGAACTCTTTTTTCATCCGCCGGCCCGTCTGCCGGTATGTGCTGCTTTTTGGTGGTCCCGGACCCGTTTCCAGTGCCCTGCCGCCAGGATTCCGCCAATCACCAGAATAATAAAAAGAATGCGCAGCAGCGGATGCTCCTCCACAAAAGGGGCAATCCGCTTTTCTTCTGTAATCATGCCGGAAGCGGTCAGCCCAAGCACGGCGGAGCCGATATAGATGATCCAGGGATACCGGCCCATCAGCTTGATGAACAGGGTGCTGCCCCAGACTACGATCGGCACGCTGATCAGCAGTCCCAGTACAACCAGTGCAATATTGTGGTTGGCAGCTCCGGCAATCGCAATCACATTATCCAGCCCCATGGCCGCGTCAGCGATGATAATCGTACGCACCGCCGCCCATAACGTCCCGCCTGCCTGAATATTGGGCCCTCCGCTGTCTCCGGTCAGCAGCTTATAGGCGATCAGAATCAGCAGCAGGCCGCCGAATAACAGCAGCCAGGGAATCTTCAGCAGCCAAACGACCAGAATAGTGGCGATAATCCGCAGTACCACAGCCCCGCCTGTGCCCAGCAGGATTGCTTTTTTCTGTGTCCGGCCCTGTAAATTCCGCGCAGCCAGGCCAATGACAATGGCATTGTCGCCAGCCAGAATCAGATCCAGAAAGATAATATTCAGCAGCGGCAATATGAAATCCAGAACGGATGTGTTCAAGAGGGGGTCACTCCTATTAGCGTTTTCTGAACGGTATAGTGTTGTATACGCAAAAAAAGCGCCGGACATTCCCCCCCTTGGAAAAAAGCCACAGACTGTAGCATAGCTTGCCCTGCTTGGACATACATGTAAATACATGCAGTTCAGGGAGGCTGAAGTCCATGGAATCTTTATTGCTGCTTGGTGAGATCCTGATGATCAATCTTGTGCTGAGCGGAGATAACGCAATGGTCATTGCAATGGCCAGTAAAAACTTGCCGGAGCAGCACCGCAGGCTGGCGGTCTGGTGGGGAGCCGCAGGTGCTGTCGTGCTGCGCTGCCTGCTGACCTTTGCTGCAGTGCTGCTGCTTAAAGTCCCTTATATTGAAGCCGGCGGGGGAATACTGCTGCTATGGATCGCGTTCAAGCTGCTGCTGGAGGAAGAAGAGGACATCCGGGTGGAAGAAAGCTCCAGCGTATGGAAATCCGTACGCACCATTCTGTTGGCCGACTTTGTTATGAGCCTGGATAATGTGCTGGCCATCGCCGGTGTCGCCAAGGGCGATCTCGCTCTGGTTGTAATCGGTATTGCCCTAAGCATTCCGATTGTGGTGTGGGGCAGCGGAATCATTGTGAGCTGGCTGCACCGGCTTCCCGTCCTGACCTACATTGGCGCCTATATCCTCGCCTACACGGCGGGGGATATGCTGCTTCAGGACGCCAAGTTTGGTGCGGTGATTTCCTTCCTGCTGCCGTCCATTCATTCTCTGCTGCCGCTGCTGCTTGGAATCATCGTGGTTTTGTCGGGCGTATTCAAGCGCAGGCCATTATCGGCAAAGTAAAATCCGGCAAAAAATGGAGGCTGAACCAGAGCTGCAGCAGCTTTGGCCCAGCCTCTTTGGCATGGCTGCCAAAAACAAAGAAGAATGATGGTGTTTTATTTGTTTTTCAGATAAAATATAGAGAGAATCCTGTCACGTGCTTATGTGGTTCAGTGACGGGGCTGAGCGAAAAGACGTGAATTTTTGAAGGGATGAGTGACATATGTCTTCCAAAAACGATGCGAAACTGGGTATATTTATCCTCGCCGCCGGCATAGTGATTCTGTTCGGAAAGCTGGGGGTGTTCGGATTTCTCGGACGGGCGCTGTGGCCGCTTGTGATTCTGGTACCCGGCCTGTTCTTGCATGTGCTTTTCTTCAGCCGCCGCGCTCCGGCATCGGTGCTGCTGCCCGCCGGGATACTGACCGTATACGGACTGCTTCTGGGCTTGTGCAATACCTGGGGCTGGGGACTGATGTCTCATCTGTGGCCGCTGCTGCTGCTGGGCATCGCCGTCGGACTATACGAATATTCACTCTATTCCCCCGGGCGAAACGGCGGACTTACCACAACAGCCGTCATTCTGGGCCTGCTTAGCGTTGTGCTGCTGGTCTTCAGCATGCTTGGAACGGGAGCGCTCTATGTACTGGGGGCCATACTGATTGCAGCAGGAGCTTGGCTGATCTTCGGACGCGGCAAACCGGGAGGCCGCAAAAAGTGGAACGGAGGCTGGTAAGCCAGCCATTCCGATGCATTTAACCAAAAGACGGTCCGGAAATTTGCCCGAATGCAACTTTAGCAAAATTAAACGGAGCTGGAAAGCGTTTTTTCATAAAAAGACTTGCTTTTCATAGTGCTTTCACTATAATATTAAGGATATGTTGAAGCGTCGGCTTTCTGCCTGGCGCTTCTTTTGTGAGACTGCCGCGACAAGCTATAAATTTAAACATTTTTAATTTGATAAATGAGAGGATTTGGATACAAATCATGCATTCAAGAAAAGATATCCGCAATATTGCGATCATTGCCCACGTTGACCATGGGAAGACAACACTCGTCGATCAGCTTCTGCAGCAGTCCGGGATTTTCAGTGCGCACGAGCACCTTCAAGAACGGGCCATGGACTCGAACGATCTGGAGCGGGAACGCGGAATTACCATCCTAGCCAAAAATACAGCTATTACCTATAAAGAGTTCCTGATTAACATCGTAGATACCCCGGGACACGCCGACTTCGGCGGTGAAGTGGAACGAATCATGAAGATGGTTGACGGTGTACTGCTGGTTGTAGATGCTTATGAAGGCTGCATGCCGCAAACGAAATTTGTTCTGCGCAAAGCGCTGGAGCAGAACCTGACGCCTATCGTCGTCGTGAACAAGATTGACCGTCCTGCAGCCCGTCCGAAAGAAGTTATTGATGAAGTGCTGGACCTGTTCATTGAGCTGGAAGCCAACGATGACCAGTTGGAATTCCCGGTTGTGTATGCTTCCGCATTGAACGGCACTTCCAGCATGGACCCTGAGAAGCAGGACGATAACATGCTTGCCCTTTATGAAACCATTACCGAGCATATCCCGGCTCCAACTGAAAAAGTGGACGAGCCGCTGCAGTTCCTTGTTACTTTGATGGATTATAACGAATACCTGGGACGCATCGCGATCGGACGTGTGAACCGCGGTGTAATCAAGCAGGGCCAATCCGTTACCGTCATCATGCGTGACGGCAAGAGCAAAACAGCCCGCATTGAGAAGCTTTTTGGCTTCCAGGGCCTGAAGCGGGTGGAAACCGAAGAAGCGGGTGCGGGGGACATCGTGGCGATTGCCGGGATCAAGGATATCAACATCGGTGAAACGATTGCTGATCCGCAGAATCCTGAAGCGCTGCCTGTTCTGAAGATTGATGAGCCGACGATGCAAATGACGTTCCTCGTGAACAACAGTCCGTTTGCCGGCAAAGAAGGCAAATGGGTAACTTCCCGCAAACTGCGTGAACGCCTCTTCAAGGAACTGGAAACCGATGTGAGCTTGCGTGTGCTGGAAACAGACAGCCCTGACGCATTCATCGTGTCCGGACGCGGTGAGCTTCACCTGGGGATTCTGATTGAGAATATGCGCCGTGAAGGTTACGAAATGCAGGTATCCAAGCCAGAGGTTATCGTTAAGGAAATCGATGGTGTCAAAATGGAGCCGCTTGAGCGTCTGATGATTGATATTCCGGAAGAAAGCATGGGCGCCGTAATGGAGAGCCTGGGTACCCGCAAAGCGGAAATGGTCAACATGATCAATCACGGGACCGGACAGGTTCGTCTGGAGTTCCTGATTCCGGCACGCGGATTGATTGGCTATAACACGTACTTCCTGACGCTGACACGCGGCTATGGTGTAATGAACCACGCCTTTGACAGCTACGCTCCTCTGATTGGCGGACAGGTTGGCGGACGCCATCAAGGCGTGCTGGTATCGAGCGAGACCGGAACAACCACATTCTACGGCATGATGGGTGTTGAAGACCGCGGTATCCTCTTCCTGGAGCCAGGTACTGAAATTTATGAAGGTATGATCGTAGGCGAGCATACCCGCGATAATGACATTATCGTCAACATCTGCAAGGAAAAAGCGCTGACCAACGTCCGCTCTGCGACAAAGGATGAAACTGTAAAGATGAAGACGCCTCGCCTGTTCTCACTGGAGGGTGCGCTTGAGTACCTGAACGATGATGAATATTGCGAAATCACGCCTAAATCTGTCCGTTTGCGTAAAAAAATCCTGAACAAGGGCGAACGCGAACGTGTAGAAAAGCAGCGCAAAGCGGCGCAAGCCAGCCAAGCCTAAGTTTCTGGGTGTAAGGATGTTCACTTTTGGAGAATGAACCGATTCTATGTCTGTATAAGCCGCCGGATGATATCCGGCGGCTGTTCTTTTTTGCCTGAGGGGGATATTTCAAATTCTAAGGATAAATTGCGGTATAATGTCCCGGCGGATGATATAATGTAAGCGAACTTATTCCCGGAGGGAGTGACGAGCTGTGCAGAGCTGGTTCGCAGAGCATCCTATTGTGGCTTATATTGTCATTTTTATTTTACTGACTTATGTGTATAACCGTGTTTTCCGTGTGAATCAAAAGCTGCTGATCGGCAAGGAGATTGTCCTCTATGTAATGATGGCGCTCGGCTCCGGAATGCTGCTTATCTTCCAGCATGACAAGCTGCCGATCATTCAATGCCTGCTGGTGGCTGTAGGCCTTATGCTGCTGGTGAGAGTCCGCTACATGGTGGAGGCCCGGCAGAAACGCAAGGCGGCGGCAGCGGGCAAACGGCAGTAACCGCAACTTTTGCGGCTTGATTTCGTCTAATAGAGAGAGCAAGCCATCTAATACCAGTTGAAACGAAAAGGACCTTATTCCATTATGAGTACAAGTAAAGGCAGTTTGCCGCCAAGATCCGGCGGGAACCCGAGAAATGGCAGACCGCAGCCGAACAGCGCGGCCAGAACCGTGCAGAAGAAAAAACCAGTCAAGAAACGCGGAGCATTGGCGAGAACGGGGAAAATGGTATTAACCCTTTTGATCATTGCCATCCTGGCCGTGCTGGGATATGCAGGGTATCTGTATTGGAAGTTTGATCATGGAAGCTTTGGCGTGGATAAGCCGGTTCAGGCAGGCCATTCTGCTGCTGAGAGGCCCATCACCATGCTGCTGCTGGGGACGGACAACCGGCCCAAACATCCATCCAATCTGACAGATGTCATTATGGTTGCGGCCCTCAATCCTACAACCCAGTCCGCTACAGTGGTCTCGCTTCCCCGTGACACGTATGTGGAGCTTAGCGGATACAAGAAGACCAAAATCAATGAATTTTACGCCCGCTTCAAGAGCAAGGAGAAGACTTCAGGTATTCCTGCCGAAGACGAAATGAAGAAGATGATGGGCAAGTATCTGGATATCGACGTAGATTATGCGACCGTGCTTGATTTTCAGGGCTTCCGTGATGTTGTGGATGAACTGGGCGGCGTAGATGTTAATATCAGTGAAAATATGTGCTATACCGATAGTGTGGATGGTACGGATATCAACCTGACCAAAGGTCCAGCCCGGCTGGACGGCGATGATGCGCTCGATTATGTGCGCTACCGCAAGTCGAACTGCAGGCCGAAGACGAAGGCGTCCGATGACTTTGACCGCAACAAACGCCAGAATGAAGTGCTGAATTCATTAGTCGGACAGATGCAGTCCCTGGGCGGCGTTCTGAAGATTGGCAAAGTGCTGGATGCCGTGGATGACAACATGAAGACGGATATCGAAAATGAGCAGATCAAAAATATAATCTCTGCCTATTGGAAAATATCGAAGGAGAATATTGAATTCAAGCCGGTGACCGGAACCTGGCGCAGTCCATATGTATATATTAACGATAAAGAGCTTGAGGCTGCGAAGCAGAGCCTGCATGACCGGATTGCGGGTGCTGTACCCGGCGGCACGGCTGCTTCCCAAAATTGAATGCAAGTTCGGGCATGTGCTATAATATAATAAATTGAATGCATTCAAGCGTTATAGGGGGCCTGTTCTTATGTCCGAAGCCGTTGCACAGCTTAATGAAACCCTGCTAACCATGCTGCAGTCAGAGACTTTTGTTCTGCTGAACACTGTGGATGCGGAAACCGGCGGGCCTACGTCCACCGCTATTTCCTGGATCTATGCAGTGAGCCCTTCTATAGTGCGCCTTGCGGTGGACCACCGCTCCAGACTTGTGAACAATATGAAGGTGAATCCGCTCGTGACCATAACGGTCTTTGGCGAGGGGACCGTACATGCGATTAACGGGCGCGCCTTGGTGAGGCAGGACCCGCTGCCCGATGTGCCATTCAAAATGTGCTGTTTTGATGTTGAAATTGAAGCGGTCCGCAATGCGCTGTTCTATGGCGCTCAGCTGGAGTCCGCCCCAAAATATGCTAAGGTATACGATGCACGTGCGGCTGAGAAGCTGGACGGACAGGTGTTTGCTGCCATGCAAAAAGCCCAGTGATGATCTCACTAGGCTTTTTTTAACAATAAGGATGTATTTTTCTTCTATCCATCATCCTTATTCGCGGGAACGGATGCCTTTTGAAGAATGGCTTAGCCGTTTCTGCATATCCAAAGATTCGCAGGTTCTGCAAGCCTACCGGTTGCCCCGAGGCTTGGTATCCCCCGGAAGCTGCGGTATAATGCGGCCGATAATGTCGGCCATCTCGGAGGCGAATCCGGATACCGGGTGCCCTTTGCTGATGTGGCGTCCCATTTCAGCAAGTCTGCTGGAGATATCCATATCAGCGGTGACAAGTGCTTTTACACCTCTCGGGTCCTTGCGGATGGCTTCAGCCACGGAATATTTGATGTTTCCTACCCGGGACCGGGTAAGTGTTCCGTCAACATCAATACCAACTACGGCAACGTTATTCATGACCACACAGTGAGCGCCCTTTACACCGGGAACTCTGCTGGCCAACTGCTCAAAATGGTCTTTGAGCGCAACATCGCTTACATCTCGAGCGTCATAAGGTTGTCCGGGCTGTGATTGGGGCACAAGCCCAGCATCACTTCCATCTGCCAAATTCCGCACTTCGCGGTTCCCCTGGGTGTTCAAAGCTTTTGCCGATTGTTTATCCTGAGGAGAGGGTGATGACGCTTTATTAGCGATACCGCAGCTTGTCAGCAGCAGCAGTACCAGCAACAGACACATTGATTTTCTCATATGTGCGTACTCCTTTCAGCCAATGGATCAGGTTTTATCTTAGCTTGCCCTTGCTGAGTGGAGTTATGTATGATCAATCAAACCAGGCGCTGTGGAGGGGATAACATGAAAAAGATATTTGTACTAGACACCAACGTGCTTTTGCACGACCCCAATTCGATTTTTGCTTTCAAGGAGCATGAAGTTGTCATTCCGGCTGTAGTCCTGGAAGAAATCGACTCCAAGAAGCGTAATGCCGATGAAATCGGCCGCAACGCCCGCACCGTGTCGCGCTTATTAGACGGACTTCGTGAACTGGGCCACCTGCATAGCGGTGTGGTACTCGAGCATGGAGGCACGCTGAAGGTAGAGCTTAACCACCGCAGCTTCGTTAAGGTACAGGAAATGTTCGGTGAAGTGTCCAATGACAACCGGATATTGGCTGTCGCGCTTAATTATCTTCATGAGGAGAATGAAAAGGCTGAACCGCGTCCTGTGGTACTCGTAAGTAAAGATGTGCTCGTCCGCATCAAGGCGGATGTGCTTGGCATTACACCGGAGGATTACCTGTCTGACCGCACCGGTGATTTGAACGAGCTGTACGCAGGGTATCAGTCGCTGATGGTACATCCTTCGCTGATTGATGAATATTACAGCCACCGTTCATTGTCCGTCAAACAATTGGCCTTGTCTTACCCGCTGTACCCGCATGAGTTCGTTATCATGAAGGATGAGATCGGCACCGGCAAGTCGGCTCTGCTCAAGGTCAACAGCGACGCCTCCCGCCTGGAGCCGCTCTATCTCGGAAATGATGCGGTATGGGGAATCAGTGCCCGCAACGCCCAGCAGCGGATGGCGCTGGAATTGCTGCTGAATGATGATATTCCGCTGGTGACCATCACCGGCAAAGCGGGAACCGGCAAAACCTTGCTGGCCCTGGCTGCCGGACTGTTCAAAGTGGAAGACGAGCATAAGTACAAGAAGCTGCTGATCGCCCGTCCGGTCGTTCCGATGGGGAAGGATATCGGATACCTGCCGGGTGAGAAGGATGAGAAGCTTCGTCCCTGGATGCAGCCGATTTATGATAATCTGGAATTTCTGTTCGATACGAAAAAGTCCGGCGATATCGATAAAATCTTGATGGGATTGGGCAGCATTCAGGTGGAGGCCCTCACCTATATCCGCGGACGTTCGATCCCGTCGCAATTCATCATCATCGATGAGGCCCAGAACCTGTCCCGCCATGAGGTGAAGACCATTGTCTCCCGGGCCGGGGAAGGCAGTAAAGTGATCCTCATGGGCGACCCGGAGCAAATTGACCATCCTTATCTTGATGCTGCAAGCAACGGGCTCAGCTACATCGTGGAGAAGTTCAAGCAGCAGGGCATCAGCGGCCACATCACCCTTGAAAAGGGCGAGCGTTCGCACCTGGCCCAGCTGGCAGCCGATCTGCTGTAGCTGCAGGCTTGCCTTATAGAGCCAGTTCCACCCATGTAGATACAACCGTTCGGCTTAGCCGCTCTAGCACAGCTAATCCAGATCGGTCGCGCTAGCTCAGTCGCGCTTGCTTAGTCGTAACTAGAACCAGAGTTAGTGTGATTGCACTTTATACAACAGAATGAGGGAGAAATAGCTGCCTCGACGCAGTCTGCTGTATTTCGTGCAACAGATTTTAAGAAATACTCCCTCTTTGAGTTAAATTTGGGAAATCTAGTGTACAAAGTGCAATAGAAATCAAAATGGGGCAGATTATTGCAAATTTGAGTGTATAAAGGAGACAATTTCATAATTCAAAACCCTTGCTAGGATTGGTTTTTTTGAGCATAGAAAAGGGAGTACCTCCCCAAATCTCGAAGATATAGGTGACCAAACCAACATCCGAGAATGAAAAGAGGTAATCCCCATGTATTCTATTCGGCAAGAAGAGCTGTTTTCCTTTGAGGATTTGTTGCTGATGCGACCGGAAGATAAATACAGTCAGATCTTTGAACACTTAAATCTCGCTCCGGTCTTGCACGCGCTTGGAAAAAAGAACAACCGTGGGCGGCCGGAAGAACTAAACGTACCCGCGATGATCTACTCGCTGCTCATCGCAAAAATGGAGGGCATCGAGTTTGTATCCGCGTTGGTCCGGCGACTTCGATTCAGCGAGGAATTTCGGGTGCAGTGCCGGTTCACCGGTTCCAACCGCATCCCGAGCGAAGCCTCGTACTCCCGTTTGATTCATGTGCTTGAGCAAACGGGCATGCTCGAGGACCTTCAGGATACTCTGGTGCTGTCCGCCCTGGAGGAAGAGTTCGTTACGGGTATGCATCTCGCTTTGGATTCCTCTATCGTTGAGGCTTGGGATAGCCTATTTAGCGAAGCTGCATCCAAACGCCGCGCGGCCCGCCGTGCTAAAAAGCCAAGTGATGCTCCGGTGGCTCAGCAGCTGCAGCTAGAACTCACCGAGCCCGAGTCCGAGCCTGTGGACGAGCGGCCCAAAAAACCCGTCTACCCGCCTGGACGTCCTTCTGCTGAAGAAAAGGAACGTCGGCGCAAGGAACGGGAAGCTTATGAAGAGAGCCTAGGACCGTTTGAGAAAACCATTGAACAGATGCTGCCCTACACGTACGATGAATTGCTTGCAGCATTACCCCGGCATGCCGCGCGTTGTGACAAGAAAAATGCGAAAGGTAGACTTACCAGTTATTACGGGTTCAAGGCAAATCTGCTGGTCGATGCGGACTGTCAGTATATTCTTAGTGGCTTATGGAGTTCGGCGAATTTGAATGACCAGCGCATGGCGGTTATCCTTCTCAAAGGCCTGCTCCTGAAGTTTCCTAGGTTAAACGTAAAGCATGTCTTGGGAGACAAAGGGTACGACAGCGCAGCCATCTACCAGTTGATTCATTCGTTAGGCGCCTATCCTACGATTCCAATGATTCACCACAAAGAGCCGCCCAAGGGAATGAACTCGGACTACAATCCCGTATGCTCACAGGGGCATACCTACCGCTACGACAGTTTTGATGCCAAGTACGAAACGCTGAAGTATACCCAGCCGAGCCAGTGCAAAGACTGTCCACTTTCCGGTTCCGGCTGCCAAAAGGTGTTTAAAATCCGCATACAAACGGATTTACGCAAGCACACCTATCCCGCAAGAGGTAGCGAGAGCTTTACAGAGCTGTACAAGAAGCGTACGGCAGTGGAGCGAGTTTTTGCATATCTTAAAGAGTATTTTGGCATGAAACGTACGCGTCACCGCGGCGTCCGGGCAAGAGTTGATTTCCAGCTCAGTACACTAGCTTACAATCTCAGCAAGTTTGCGCTAGACAAGTTAAACCAGCGGTTACGCAACTCCCAGCAAGTGGCCTGATTTTTTAAAAAATGACCTTAGATTTTGGCCGAGTCTTGCTATTCAGCAAACTGAATTATGAAATTGACTCTAAAGTGCAATAGATTGCTGGCGGCATATGCCAGTATATAAGATGTATGTTGGTTTGCAGGCTATCTCAAGCCTGCAGGCCGATCTGGTTTCAGCAAACAGCCGGGAGAGCACTCCCGGCTGTTTGCCATTGCGCCCCCAAGGAACGGCGAGGGATGGATTTTTTTGCGGCAAAAGAATGGAAAGAAAGTTTGGAACTGGAGAAGCGGCAGCGTTCGCCTTTATCCTCGGATTTCTACCGCGGCGGCGGTAATTCAAATCAGGAAATCTGAGGATAACAGCGATCGGAAGTCCAAAGCTTTCATGGAATGGCCCAATGCCGCAGAGTTTTCAGCGTTCGCCACCAACACCTATATAATAGAAAGAGAACGTTTTCAACCCGGCAGACAAGCGAAGAGGCTTCTGGTAAAATGGGGAAGACGAGTTATAGGCGGGAGGAGAAGAAACGTGCTGAGAAGGAGAAACTACTGGCTGCTGTTTGCTATATTATTGCTGTCGCTGACAAGCCTGTCCCCCAGCATGGAGCTGGATACCCGGGAAGATGCCCATCCGCTGAAGCAGCAGCTGAATCAATCGGAGCGTCCTGCTTCCGGGGATAAAGACAGGATTCAAAGTCTGAATATCAGGGTGTCCCTAAGCAATGAGGAATTTAATGAACTGCAGCGGATCAGCAACAATTACAGCTTGTCCAGCGGAACCCAAGTCAACCTAAGCAATGTGGACAGTGGTGAGGCAGACGGGGTTCTGAAGCAAGACCTGACGATTGGCAGCAGTCCGGATATTGTAATGACGGATGGCCGGAGCATCACGGATTTGGCTACACAGGGTTACTTGCTTCCGGTTGATATTTACCAGAGTGTCCCCGGAAGTGCTCCGCTAACCACACTGATCCCGCAAATGCAGTGGAATGGCTATGACTGGGGGGTTCCTCTTGATATTGACCCCTATGTGCTTGTATATTCGCCGCAGCATTTCTCGGAACTGGGAATCGCAGGGTTGCCCAGAAGCCTGGAGCAGTGGAATGCACTGCTTAAGGTCATCCGGGAGCATCCGGGTAAGCGGCAATATTTACTGGCGATGGATACCCGTAATCCTTATGGATATTCCGCTGTTCTGGAGAGCATGGGCGGCAGCCTGCAGTCTGTTAATCCGGCTCTGCTGGAATGGACAAAATACGCGGGCAGCCATTTCTATCTCACCAGGAATACGAATACGGAGATCTGGGATAAGCTGCAGGATGGCACAATAGCAGTTGCCGCTCTTCCATTGTCGGAATGGCAGCTCCACGGGAATTCATCCCTGGCTGCCGAAGCACCGCTCACTGACAGCAGCGGGCTAAGGTATGAGGCAATTCACAGCCGTTTCTTTGCTCTTCCGGCACAGTCCGGCAATCCGGAGGCCGCTGTCCAATGGCTTGCCTATGTCACTTCAAGCGCTGCACAGCTGGAATGGCTGAAGAATACGGGGCGGCTTCCGGCGCTGGATGAGCTGTACCGTTCCGGGCTGCCGGAGAGTGTGAAGCTGCCTTTTGACACCGCGCTGCTTTTCACTGACGAAGCTGACCTTGAGCATGAATCGGCAGGCGGCTGGGCGGAACTCTCGGCGGCAGTGACACAGCTGCTGACAGGCAAGCTTGACCCGGCGGGCTACACCGCAGCGGTGGCTGAAGCCTTAGAATGACAGAGAGAGCTTCACATGCAGTACACCGTCCGCACTGCTTACCTCGGTAGCACGCAGGAAGGAGACGATTTTTTCCGGATAAAAACCAAGGTCGAATTCTTCCTCCAGCGCTTTGCGGGTAGTGTCCGGGAGCTCCAGCCCGTTGAACAACACATGATCTACATGGAACATCAGCCCGTTGACCGGTTCCTCCTGGATCGTATAATGTCCGGTCAGCGTCATCGATAATCCACCGCTTTTGCCGGAGGCTGTGACTTCATTGTTATTGAAGTGAAAGGCGAAATCCTGAAACAAAGGGTTTTGCGACACCAGAAACTCGTTCAAATCCTCTTCCTTCAAGGCCAGATGATACGTCATGCCTTTACGGGTCAGAATGCCGTCACGGCTCTGCACGAACTGCGGCAGGTGCTTCATGGCGGATGACAGGGCTTTAAAATAGGTTTTGACTTCGTGAATCCCGATATTTTCCCAATACTTCGTGAATTCCTCTAATAAGGCGCTCATTCTTGCCGGATCACTGCTGGATTGAATGCCGCTTTCAATATCTTCATTCAGGATGGCCATCCGGGCCTTCTGCTCCTCCAACACAGCTTTAAGCTCTGCAAGCTCTTGTGTGCTGCGCTGCGCTGCAGTAAGGGTCGCTTTCAGCTTTTTGTACTCTTCTTCATATTGAGACAGGATATCCTGGTCCCGTCCGATCACAATCTCATAATAATCATACAAGGCCAGCAGTCTGCTAATGCTTTTGGCCGAGAGCACGGCTGCCAGGAGTCCATCTCTTTCTCCCATATAATAAGACCTGATGATGGCACCGGCCCGTTCCTGCTGGTCTGTAATGGCATTTTTTTGAGCAGAGGCTCTTTTCTCCAGCATACTTGCCTGTTGTTCCAGTGCCTTTTGCTCAGAGCTGATCCGGCCGATCTCCTGTTCAATTTCTGCTGAGGATAGGGTTTGTTCCAGCAGCCTGCGGGTTTCTTCGTTGTCAGGCATGTCAGGAGGAGCAGCCGTCAGGCCCGTACCGGGATCAGCGGACAAAAAGGCAGGAGGCGTCAGCGGCAGCACAGTGAAGCAGAGCAGGATCAGCAGCATAACTGTATAACGGCTTCGATTATTGCGGGGTTGCACCACTCCACCACCTTATAGGATCAGAATATGTATGTACTAATCTTATGATTAGCCCTGTTAAAATATCATACCCTCTTTTCTATCCGGGACCTAGTGTATTCGCACAAAAAAACGGAAGCGCTCCTTATGGAAGGAACAGCCTCCGTTTCCTGTTGGCAAAAAAAGAGCTTACAACGGCAGACCCATTTCAAAAATGGTCCAGTAGCTGAAGCCTGTAAATGTCAAAATCATATATCCCCAGAAAAGCAGGATGTAGGTCTTCTCCGTAAATTTCATATATCCCAGGATGACGAAAAAAGCGGTTTGCAAAAAGAAAAGCAGGGCCATTTCCTTCAAATCCCCGGCAAAAGCCATGAGTCCGATAACGAGCGTAAAAAAACCCAAGACACGAAACATGCGGTCCAAGAGAACATCCCCCTCCTGTAGTATCCGGCGATTCCTTATTTGAGCTTTATTATAACTGCTGAAACAAACGGTGTAAACGAATTCATTGAAAAAAAGTTGTGAATCGGAGATAAATATGATTTTTGTTATAGACTTCACGCCTGATGAAGAAAATGGAGAATTTATAGCATAACAAGTATGATGTCCCGTCAAAATGGAAATACAATTTAGTATCAAATAGATTCTATGAACTCTAATAGAGGCATAGAAATGGAGTAAGCAGCTTTTATCCTATTCACTATCCGGCGGAGCTGCCGGTTATGAAGATGGTTATTTCATGATGTTGTTAGGAGGGTTAGGCTTTATGACAGCCGTTAGACAGGACGCTTGGAGCGCAGAAGATGATTTGATATTGGCCGAAATAACGCTGCGTCATATCCGGGAAGGCAGCACACAGCTTGCTGCTTTTGAAGAGGTGGGTGAAAAAATCGGCAGAACCTCGGCGGCATGCGGATTTCGCTGGAACAGCTGTGTTCGCAAAAGCTATGAAGATGCAATCGGTATTGCCAAAAGTCAACGCCAGAAGCGGAGTTACTTGAAAAAGCAGCCTTCCGCCAGAGGCGCACAGGTTGCAGGTCTCATTCTCGGAGACATTGAAGAGGAATACAGCCGCAGCGAGGAGCTGGGTGAAAATTCATTGTCCATTGATGCCGTAATCCGGTTCTTGAGACAGTGGAAGGGCAGCTTTCAGGAAGCAGGCCGCCAGCTCAAAATGCTCGAAAGGGACCTGCGGGAGAAGGAAGATGAATTAACAGAGCTTAGACTGGAAAATGAAAGGTTATCCAAAGAGGTTAATCTTGCTCAGAGTGACTACCGTGTCGTCAACGACGATTACAAGGCGCTTATCCAAATCATGGACCGGGCGCGAAGGCTCGCTTTTCTTAATGAAGAAGAAGAGGAAATGAAGACCCGGTTCAAAATGGACGCAAACGGCAATCTGGAACGGATTGAATAAACTCACATGCTTCGTCAAATCCCGCACGCAGTGGCTTATGGCCCGTGTTTGCGGGTTTTTTGTATTTACAGGACCGGTTTTGCTTTTGCCGGAGAACGAAGGATATAATTAGGAAAATTGCGAAAAGGCGGCAGGTGTCAGCATGAAAATCGATATTATTGGCGCAGGCTCCCTTGGGCTTCTGCTGGCCGGGAAGCTTATTCACGCCGGTGCAGAGGTCAGACTGTGGTGCCGGAGTGACGAACAGGCGGAGGAATTATCCCGGCAGGGCATCACCATAAGCTATGAGGACGGAAGCCTTCCTCTTCATCTTACAGGCAGCAGCTTTCGGGCAGGCAATATAGACAAATTTGCAGAAACCGTAATCCGGGTCCCGGGAGACTGGACGGCGATTATGCTTAAACAGAATGCTTTTCACGATACATTGCCAAAGATTCTTGCCCCTCTTCGGGATGCCAGACTCTATGCGGTTTGTTTTCAGAATGGCAATGGCCATCTGGAGCTGCTTCAGGAGCTCTTGCCGCAGGCTTCGGTCTGGGTGGCAGTGACCACAGAAGCGGCCAAAAGAAAATCATTAACAGAGATTATTCATGCAGGGACCGGGGAAACCTTTATAGGAAAAAGAAGAAGTATAAATCCAGCAAAAGGAGGATTGGAGGAGGAAACAGCAGCAATTAGTTTGACTAAGGCACTTGTTGCAGCAGGATTCCGCGCATTGATGTCGAAAGAAGTGGATACCATGATTTACCGGAAGCTGCTATTCAACGCTGTGATCAACCCGCTTACAGCGATCTGGCGTATTCAGAACGGCGAACTGACGGCCTCCGGGGAACGTATACAGTTAATGAAAGAACTGTACCGCGAGGCTGCGAGCGTATATGATGCCTGCGGCATCGCTTATGACGCTGATGCGTGGGAAGGCATACTGGAGGTTTGCCGGGCGACCTCGGGCAACACTTCATCGATGCTGGCCGATGTTCTTGCTTCAAGAGCAACGGAAATTCGCTGGATTAACGGGAGCATTGTGGCGATGGCGGATAGAGCTGGTATCGCGGCCCCTTTACACCGCTGGATTTGCCGGTTGGTAGAAGGCATGAATGTGAAGGAGAGGTGAGGCTGTTTGGAATTGCTGCGGAATTCGTTCATTTCATTAAGCGTTATTCCGGTTGTTCCTTTTTTAATTGTATATTTCATAGGGGTAGGTCTCAGAAAAGAAAAGAGAAATACCTTGTTGCTCGCTATGGATATTACGACTGTATTTTTATTTTTTTCCGTGTCGGCCTTGTTCAATACCATTTTCAAAACGCAATTCGGGTTTTATCTTATACTACTTATTGTATTAATATCCGCTGGACTGATTGGAGGCGCCCAGAATCGCCTCAAAGGCAATGTGGACGGAAAACGGTTATTTCGGGCTGTTTGGAGACTGTCATTCTTTTTTATGGGAACGATGTACGTGCTGTTTATGGTCGTAGGCCTTATCCATTACATATCACAAGCCATGTAATGTTCCATTGCTCCGGTAAAGCGTCAATGTCACAAAATTTTTAACTTTTAAAAAAAATGTGTTTTCAGAAAATATTGCTCTAGATTTTTTTGACCACTGGTTGTATAATCATAAACCATATACCACATTCTATTTAGGGGGAACTGCTAGATGAAGAAGAGTAAAAGTCTATTACTCATGATTGCATTGGTTCTCGTGATCGGCACAGTGCTTGCTGGCTGCGGCGGAAACAACAATGCAAAAAATGGCAACGCTGCGGCGACTAACGCGCCAAGCAATGAAGGCAGCACGAACACTGGCACCGGTGACGAGAAATTGGCCGCTGACCAAACACTTAGAGTCAACCTGACTTCAGAACCACCTACATTTGATCCAGCGCAAGCTCAAGACAGCCAGGCAAATACTGTTTTGAAAACGATGTATGAAGGTTTGACCCGCATGAATGACGAAACTGGTCAAGCTGAGCCCGGAATTGCTGAGAAATGGGAAGTTTCCGCTGACGGTCTGGTATATACCTTCCACCTGCGTGATGCTCAATGGAGCAATGGTGACCCAGTAGAAGCAGCAGATTTCGTTCGCGGATGGAAAATCGTGCTCGACCCTAACACAAATCCTACTGCACCTTACGCCTATCAGTTGTACTACCTGAAAAATGCCGAAGAATATTACACTAAAAAAGTTACAGATTTCAGCCAAGTTGGCGTAAAAGCCGTTGACGCAAAAACTCTTGAAGTTACACTGAAAGCACCAACACCTTACTTCCTCGGATTGCTGTCCTTCTATACTTATTACCCTGTGCACAAATCCGTTGAGGGTAATCCGAAGTGGGCAACCAACAAAGACACAATGATCACCAATGGTGCATTCACACTGACTGAATGGACCACTGGTCAAGCCATTCAAGTGACTAAAAACGAAAAATATTGGGACGCAGCTTCCATTAAACTTAGCAAAATTGACTTCTCCATTGTTAACAGTGGCGCAACTGAATTGCTGAGCTATAAAAACGGCGAGCTTGATCGTGCCGGTAACCCTAATGGTGAAATTCCATCAGAGCAACTTCCTATAGTCAAAAAAGAGCTTCCTAATGAATTTGTTTCCAAAGGTATCGCAGCGACTTATTACTACTATTTCAACACTACCGAAAAACCTTTCAGCAACGTTAAGATTCGTAAAGCACTAACTATGGCAATCAACCGTCAAGCCCTGATCGATAACATCACTTTGGGCGGCCAGCTTCCTGCATTTGGTTTAGTGCCACCGGGTATTGCCGGTGTTGACGGTGAGTACCGTAATACTATTAAAGACAGCTACTTCACAGAAGATGTAGAGCAAGCTAAAACATTGCTTGCCGAAGGTCTGAAAGAAGAAGGTCTGACTGCTCTTCCTCCGGTTGAATTAAGTTACAACACAAGTGAAAACCACAAGAAAATTGCTCTGGCAATTGCTGATATGTGGAAAAATAGTCTTGGCATAACTGTGAACACTGTGAACCAAGAGTGGGCTGTATTTATCGATAACCGCCAAAACCAGAACTACCAGATCGCCCGTGCCGGTTGGACAGCGGATTACAATGATCCAATGACCTTCCTGGATATGTTTGTAACAGGCGGCGGTAACAATGATGCTGGCTACGCTAACCCTGAGTATGACAAGCTGATTGCTGATGCGAAAGCAAGCACTGACCTGGCTAAACGCCAAGAAGACTTTGCAGCAGCTGAGAAAATGCTGATCCAGGACGATATGGTTATTATGCCGATTTACTACTACACAAACAACTCCCTGACCAAAGAATACCTCAAAGGTGTAACTCTTGACTTCAGTGGTGCTGTTGACTTCACTCGCGGCTATCTGCTCGAGCACTAAGAATCAATCTAAGCATCCAAATTAAATAGATAGTTCATCTGAAGGTAGCTGTACACTTCGGGATATATATGTGGAATTCCATATATATCCCTTTTTTTTGTATTTGCGGCTTTTTGTTAATGTTTTCACAAGTTTACAAAATTAGAAAATAGACAAATCGCCGGTTTTTGAATAAAATTCAATTGTATGTCTACAAAAAATTGCCAGGGGAGGTGTTGATGGGGATGGTTCGTTATGTTGCCAATAAGTTTTTCTATATGCTTGTATCGCTGTTTGTGCTTGTCTCAGCGACTTTTTTTCTGATGAAAGCTATTCCGGGGGACCCGTTTACTTCCGAGAAAAAAGTTCCGCCGGAAATTAAAGCGCGTTTATACGAGCAGTATGGTTTGGACAAGCCGCTCTATCATCAGTATTTTAAGTATTTAGGTGAGATTGCCCAAGGAGATCTGGGCGTTTCGATGAAACGTCTGAATCAGGATGTAACGCATTTGATCGGACAGACCTTTTCAGCGTCCTTGAAGCTGGGAGTTGTCGCAATTATCGTGTCGGTTATTGTCGGGGTCATTCTCGGCATGCTGGCGGCACTCTATCACCGCAAATTTATTGATAGCGCCGCGATGGTGCTGGCGGTGCTTGGGATTGCGGTTCCGAGCTTTGTTGTCGCGTCTTTGCTGCAGTATGTGTTCGCTTATAAGCTTCATTTGTTTCCGGTTTCAGGGTTTAAGGGCCCCATGTATTATTTCCTTCCGGTAGCAGCGCTCTCGGCACAGCCGATTGCCTTTATTGCACGTCTGACCCGCTCGAGTATGCTTGAGGTGCTGCACGCAGATTATATCAAGACGGCTAAGGCGAAAGGCCTAAGCTGGTTTACTATTTTGAGCCGTCATGTTCTGCGTAACGGGATTTTGCCGATTGTAACTTACATGGGACCTATGACAGCTAACATCGTTACTGGTTCAGTAGTTATTGAGCAGATTTTTGGTATCGGCGGTATCGGTAAGCAGTTTGTGGAAGCCATCGGTGTTCGTGATTATACCGTCATAATGGGAATTACTATTTTCTATGGTATTCTGCTCATGGTGGCCCGTTTTATTACAGACATAGCTTATGTACTTATAGATCCGCGGATCAAACTAAGTGGAGGAAAGGAGGGCTAAAGATTGGCATCTGACAAAAATATAGGTTCGCTGGATGTGAACCTGAAACCGGAAGATTTTCAGAAAATCGGTATTGATGAGAAGCAGGCAGAGGTTATTCAGCGTGAAAGTCTTTCCGCTTGGAGGGATTCCTGGCAGCGGCTGCGCCAAAATAAAATGGCTATGACAGCATTGATTGTTCTTGGATTGATCGTTTTGGCTTCGCTGATTGGTCCGTTGTTCTCAAAATATAATTACTACTCCAACGATTTGCTCAGCACCAATAAACCTCCTTCATCCGACCATTGGTTCGGCACTGATGATCTGGGCCGTGATATCTTTGTCCGTACATGGTATGGAGCACGCATCTCACTGATTGTTGGTTTGGCGGCAGCGGCTATCGACTTGTTCATCGGCGTTATCTATGGCGGTATTATGGGCTTCTTTGGCGGCCGTGTAGATAATGTCATGAATAAAATATCGGAAATTTTGTATTCTATTCCTTACTTGCTGGTGGTTATCCTGCTGCTGGTAGTTATGGAACCAAGCTTGGGGACGATCATTCTGGCGCTGACCATTACAGGCTGGATTACTATGTCCTGGATTGTCCGTGGTGAAATAATGCAGCTCAAGAACCGTGAGTTTGTTCTGGCTTCCCGCTCCATGGGTGCCGGCTCCAAAAGACTCTTGTTCCGTCACCTGCTGCCAAATGCTGTAGGACCTATTATCGTAACGATTACTTTGTCCGTACCGAATGCCATTTTTGCTGAAGCGTTCCTGAGCTTCCTCGGTCTTGGGGTACAGGCTCCAATCGCTTCCCTGGGTTCGATGATCAATGATTCACTGACTGGCTGGCTTTATTATCCGTGGCGCTTCCTGTTCCCGGCTATCCTGATAAGCTTGACCATGCTTTCCTTTAACATTTTTGGTGACGGTCTACGTGATGCACTGGATCCTAAGCTGAAGAAATAGGAGGTGAATATTGATGGAACCCATTCTGCAAGTCAAAGATCTGCATGTTTCCTTTTTTGTAAAAGGCGGAGAAGTACAAGCTGTCCGTGGCATGAATTTTGAAGTGGGCAAAGGTGAAACAGTAGCCATCGTCGGGGAATCCGGCAGCGGCAAAAGTGTGACCGCACAATCGATTATGCGGCTGATCCCTTCGCCTCCTTCCAAAGTGAAAAAAGGCGAGATTATTTTTCAGGGACAGAATCTGCTGGACAAAAGCATGAAGCAAATGGAAAGTATTCGCGGCAAAGATATTGGCATGATCTTTCAAGATCCGATGACTTCTTTGAACCCAACGATCAAGGTGGGCAAACAGATAACCGAAGTATTGATCAAACATCAGAAAATGTCAGCGGCCGAAGCGAAAGAGCGTGGTGTTGAGATGCTTAAGCTAGTTGGCATCAAAAATGCGGAGGCTCGCTTTAACCAATATCCCCACGAATTCTCCGGCGGGATGCGCCAGCGTGTAATGATCGCCATTGCCCTGGCCTGCCGCCCGGCCCTGCTGATTGCAGATGAGCCGACAACAGCGCTTGATGTGACGATTCAGGCGCAGATCATGGAAGTTATGCAAGATATGCAGCAAAAACTGGGGACCTCCATCATTCTGATTACACATGATCTCGGCGTTGTTGCCGGCATGTGTGACCGGGTCATCGTCATGTATGCGGGTGAAGTGGTGGAAACGGGTACCAGATGGGAAATCTTTAAAAATCCGCAGCATCCGTATACCAAAGGGTTGCTGCGGTCGATGCCGCGTCTGGACCAAAAGAAGGGCGAGCCGCTGATCCCGATCATCGGTACTCCCCCGGATCTGATCAAACCGCCGGTCGGCTGTCCGTTCACAGCACGCTGCAGTGAAGCGATGCATGTCTGCGAACAAATCGATCCCGGTGCAACAGAATTCAGCGAAACGCACATGGCGCGCTGCTGGAATCTGCATTCGATGGCCAAGGAGGTGCAGTTCGTTTGAGTAAGAACCTGATTGAAGTTGAAGGCCTTAAGAAGTATTTTAATGTGGGCAAGGGAAAAGTTCTTAAGGCTGTTGATAATATTAATTTCACGATTCGCGAAGGCGAAACCCTCGGGATGGTTGGGGAATCCGGTTGCGGCAAAACCACTGCCGGCCGGACAGTGCTTCGTCTTTACGAACCTACTGCCGGAAGCGTGAAATATAATGGTACAGATATCTATAAATTGTCTGCGGGCAAAATGAAGGCTATGCGCCGCGATATGCAAATGATTTTCCAGGACCCGTATGCATCGCTGAATCCGCGGTTTACGGTTTCGGATATCATTGGTGAGGCGCTGGACATTCACGGAATGGCCGGAAGCCGCGCAGAGCGCAAAAAACGGATTGAAGAGCTGCTGGATATGGTTGGGCTCAACCATGACCATGCCACACGTTATCCGCATGAGTTCTCGGGTGGACAACGCCAGCGTATCGGGATTGCCCGTTCGCTCGCCGTGAATCCCAAATTCATCGTCTGCGATGAGCCGATCTCCGCACTGGACGTATCGATTCAGGCGCAGGTGGTCAATCTGCTGAAGGAATTGCAGGACCGTCTTGGACTGACTTATCTTTTTATTGCTCATGACCTGTCCATGGTTAAGCATATCAGTGACCGTGTGGCCGTAATGTACCTCGGTAAAATGGTCGAGCTGGCCGAGAGCGAAGAATTGTACGCTAACCCGATTCATCCGTATACGAAGTCGCTGTTGTCGGCGATTCCGGTTCCGGATCCGGAGGTTGAAGCGAACAAGAAACGCATTCATCTGCATGATGAACTGGGTTCTCCGATTTATGCTGCAGGCGAAAAAACCAATGACAGCGACTATCAATTGGTCGAAGTTTCAAAAGGGCACTTCGTTGCCAAGCAATACGCATAAGCTGACCGTTCAGGTCTGCAGTAATATCATATTTTAGCGCAAGCATCATCCAAGGCGGGAGCGTTCAGCTCTCGCCTATTATTTGAATATAAGGATGAATACACTTTTGGGATATTGAGGCATTGCGGGTTTCTTTGACGCCGCCCCTAACTTTGGATACAATCATAAAGAGTTTATCGGGCTTCATGATTACATATAGCAGTACATAGAACAGGAGGCAATTGCACATGAATGTAATACCCGAACCTCTCCCGGGCGGATCAGCACTCGCCCGCGACTATATACATCATTATGAAAAGGTAGGACATTTGTACGGTGGGGACTTCCGCAGTGCGGAGAGCAGAGCGGAACGTGCAGCATGGCTGGACAGCACTGAAGGGCTGCGGGCTGACCGTGCCGGGATTGCTGAGTGTTTACGGCAATATAATTTGAAGTGGAACCCCCATCCGGCAGTGATGGATTCTCTAGCGCTTTTGGAGCAGCAGGGTACGCTGGTTATTACCGCCGGCCAGCAGAGCGGTTTGTTCACGGGTCCGCTTTTTGTCATATACAAGGCCATCACTACCATCCAAGCGGCAAAAGAAGCGGCCGCGCAGCTCGGACGGCCTGTTGTTCCCCTGTTTTGGATTGCCGGCGAGGATCATGACTGGGATGAGGTCAACCATACCTTTATCCTGAACCGCACAGGAGAGGTTACCAAGCTTAAGCTGGACAAAGCCGGGGACCTCCGGTCTTCCGTCAGCAATATTAAGGTGGAGGAAGAGAGCTGGCAGCAAATCATTGAGCAGTTGGATGGCTTGCTGCAGGACAGTGAATTCAAACCGCAAGTTATGGAAGTTATCCGCGAATCTTCAGCTGCTGCAGGCAGCTTGAGTGAAGCTTTTGCCAAACTGATGGGTTCACTGTTCGGCAGATTCGGCCTTATTCTGCTGGATTCGGCAGATCCCGGGCTGCGCAGGCTGGAAGCCCCTATGTTCCAGACGTTGATCAAACACAACGATGAGCTGGAGGCGGCCTATCAAGCTGCGGCAGGTGAGATTACAGACAGTGGCTATGAGCTTCAGGCTGCGGTTGCTGCCGGCAGCGCCAATCTGTTTTATATCCATGAAGGAACGCGCCTGCTGCTGCATAAAGAGGAGGGGCGGTTCACCGACCGCAAGGGGACGGTTTCCTTCTCCCGGGAGGAACTGCTGGAGCAGCTGGAAGCCCGTCCTGAACAGTTCAGCAACAATGTGCTGACCAGACCGCTCATGCAGGATTATGTGCTGCCGGTACTGGCAACGGTGCTTGGGCAAGGTGAGCTCGCCTATTGGGCTATTCCACGGCTGGCGTTCAAAGTGGCCGGGGAGCAGATGCCGCTGATTTTACCGCGTATGTCGTTCACTGTCGTGGAAGGCACACTGCATAAGCATATGGACAAATATCAGCTTGTTTTTGGCGATGTTCTTCTGGGCCTGGACAGCAAAAGAAAAGAATGGCTCGCTGCTCAGGATGAGCTGGGGCTTGAACGGCGTTTTGAAGACACAAAGGCTGCTTTCTTAGCCATGTATGAACCGCTGATTGAACAGCTGGGCTCCATTCAGGCGGGACTGCTTAAATTGGGTGCAAACAACAAAGACAAGATTCTGGATCAGATTACATTTCTTCAAGCCAAGGCCCAGGATGCGATGGAGAAGCAGAATGAAGCTGCGCTCCGCCAGTGGGAGCGGATTGAGCTGTCGCTGATGCCGCTGGGCAAGCTGCAGGAAAGAGTGTACAATGTAATGTTTTATCTGAACCGTTACGGCCCTGCGTGGCTGGATGAGCTGATGAAGATCCCTGCGGATTACAGCGGAACCCACCGCATCATTTATATGTAAAAAAAGTATAACTTTCAGGAGGTATTATCATGAGTTCATTGTCGAAGGAAAACAGTATTGTAGCGGATATGTCGCTGGCCCCGGAAGGGCATCTCAAAATCGACTGGGTTCGCCAGCATATGCCGGTGCTGAACCGCATCCGTGAGCAGTTCGAAGCGGAGCAGCCGTTCAAAGGCCTGAAAGTATCGATCACCCTTCACCTGGAAGCGAAAACAGCTTATCTCGCCAAGGTTGTTCAGGCAGGCGGGGCTGAGGTTACGATTACCGGCTCCAATCCATTGTCTACTCAGGATGATGTATGTGCAGCGCTGGTTGAAGACGGGATTACGGTGTTCGCCAAATACAATCCGTCACCGGAAGAGTTCAAGGCGCTGAATATCAAGGCTCTGGAAAGTAAACCGGACCTGATCATTGATGACGGCGGTGATTTTGCCACACTGTTGCATTCTGAGCGTCCGGACCTGATGGAGAACATCCGCGGCGGTGCCGAAGAGACCACTACCGGGATTATCCGGCTGAAAGCATTGCAAAAGCAGGGCATCCTGAAATTCCCGATGGTAGCCGTTAATGATGCCTACTGCAAGTATCTGTTCGACAACCGTTACGGGACAGGCCAGTCAGCATGGGACGGCATCGTCCGCACCACTAACCTGATTGTGGCCGGTAAAACCGTCGTTGTGGTTGGTTACGGCTGGTGCGGCAAAGGTGTGGCGATGCGGGCCAAAGGTCTTGGCGCCAATGTGATCGTCACCGAAGTGGATGCGATTAAAGCGGTGGAAGCCCACATGGATGGCTTCCATGTAATGCCGATGCTGGAAGCTGCAAAACGCGGCGATTTCTTCGTTACGGTGACAGGCAACCGTTATGTCATCCGCGGAGAGCATTATGATGTGATGAAGGATGGCGCGATTATGTGCAACGCCGGCCATTTTGACGTTGAAGTGAATAAGCCTGAACTGTCCGACAGATCGGTATCCCAGCGTACCGTGCGCAAGAACATCGAAGAATATCAGCTGAAGGACGGACGCAAGCTGTATCTGCTCGCTGAAGGCCGTCTTGTGAACCTGGGAGCTGCTGACGGTCATCCGGCTGAAATTATGGATACGACCTTCGCGCTGCAGGCCCTTTCGCTTAAATATGTGAATGACAATTACAAGACTATCGGCGTCAAGGTTGAGAATGTGCCCTACGATCTCGACGAACAGGTAGCCCGCTTCAAGCTGGAGAGCCTGGGGATTTCCATTGACAGCCTGACTCCGGCACAGGTCGAATATCTCGACAGCTGGAATCTGAACGACTAACCCATAGAACTGAAGCAAGGTGTCCGGGCCATGTGAATGGTTCGGGCATCTTTTTTTGTTCTGACTTGACAAACAGGAAAATATTACTTTTCTTCGAAAAAAGGTTTTTGATTTTTAATGGCGAATCTATTATGCTTAGGTGGTGTAAAGTGGGGCAAAGTGGGGAATCGGTAATTAGGGGTGGGGAATAATCATGTTTATGGGGGAATACCAGCATAGCATTGATGACAAAGGCCGTATCATTATCCCGGCCAAGTTCCGTGACATGCTCGGAACCTCCTTCGTAGCGACCCGCGGCCTCGACACTTGTCTTTTTGTTTATCCCATGGAAGAATGGGGAATCATGGAGCAAAAGCTCAAAAGCCTTTCACTGATGAAATCGGATGCCCGTGCCTTCAGCCGCTTTTTTTTCTCGGGAGCGACCGAATGTGTATGGGACAAGCAAGGCAGGGTCAATCTGCCGGGGAATTTGCGGCAATATGCCAAGCTGGACAAGGACTGTGTAATTCTGGGCGTTTCGAACCGGGTGGAGATCTGGAACAAGGAGCTATGGGAACAGTACTTCGAACAGTCAGAGGAAACATTCAACGAGATTGCCGAGAAATTGGTGGATTTCAACTTCGATCTATAACACATACATTATTCGAATACTGCCCTGGAGGGATGCAGCTTGTTTCACCACATCACGGTGCTTAAGGAAGAAGCGACAGAAGGGCTGCACATCAAGAAGGATGGCATTTACGTGGACTGCACGCTCGGCGGAGCCGGACACAGCTCCCTGATTGCCGGGAGGCTCAGCGGCGAAGGCCGGCTGATCTGTCTGGATCAGGATGACTGGGCGCTGGAGAATGCAAGGGAGCGGCTGGCCGAATACGGGGAGAAGGTGGTTTTGGTCAAAACCAACTTCCGCGATCTGGAGCAAGTGCTGAAGGACCTCCCTTTTGTTCCGCAAAAGGACGGTATTCCCCAAGTAGATGGCATTCTGTACGATCTTGGTGTATCCTCGCCCCAGTTTGACGAAGGGGAACGGGGATTCAGCTATAATCATGATGCTCCGCTGGACATGCGGATGGATCAGTCGGCACAGCTGACCGCAGCCGAAATTGTGAATACCTGGCCTGAACAGGAGATTGCCCGTGTGCTTTTCCAGTATGGAGAAGAGAAGTTCTCACGGCGGATTGCCCGCAAGATTGTAGAGCGGAGAGAAGAACACCCTGTGGAGAGCACAGGAGAATTGGCGGAGCTGATTAAGGAAGGCATTCCCGCAGCTGCGCGCAGAACGGGAGGACATCCTGCCAAACGGAGCTTTCAAGGTCTGCGGATTGCGGTGAACGATGAGCTTGGTGCTTTTGAGGAAGGGCTTCATGCAGCGGTGCGCTGCCTGGCACCCGGAGGAAGAGTATCGGTCATCACCTTTCACTCGCTGGAGGACCGGATCTGCAAGCAGATTTTCAGCAGCTATTTAAGCAGATGCACGTGTCCGCCTGATTTTCCGTTTTGTGTATGCGGTGCGGAAGGCACCTTGAAGCTGATTAACCGCAAGCCGCTTGTGCCTTCAGAGGAAGAGCTGGAGCTGAACCCGCGCGCCCGTTCGGCGAAGCTGCGGATTGCAGAGAAATTGTAAATAACGATAAAGGAGAGTCAGAGATGGCCTATACCCGCGGCAACTTAGCAGTTCAACCCAAAAGAAAAGAAGAGGCAGACAGGCTTTACCGCGAGAAGACGAAAGTTGTCACGAGACGAATGGTGCTGCCGCTGCAGGAGAAGCTTCTGTACATGCTGACACTGGGCGTGTTCGTACTGGTGGCTGCCACCCTGATTTGGCGTTATGTGCATATTTACGATTTGAATTTGCAGGCGCAGAAGCTGGATGCCCAGATATCTTCAACCAAAAAGGATATTGCAACCTTCCAGATGGAGAAACAGACGCTTGAACAGTCGGTGGCCCAGCGGGCTGCAGAGCTTGGATACACCAAGCCGTCTGAGGATTCAACCATCTATGTTCCCTTGAATAGTACAGCCACTAAAGGCGACCATTAATCAGCGATTGGCGGCAATCGCAATAATTGAGTATGTGAGGTTGGTTTATGTTAAAAAGAATAAAACTTCGCACGCTGTTTATAGGAGGGTGTATTACCCTCTTTTTTCTTGTTTTAGTCGCCCGGGTGTTTTGGGTGCAGGTGCTGAATGGCGAGTACTGGCAGGAGAAGGCCGCCGCGCAATGGGCCCATTCTGCGACGATCAAGGCGGTACGCGGTGAGATTGAGGACCGCAATGGCAATGTTCTGGCCAGTGATGTCCCGGCGTATACCGTTGTCGTTAACCCTGAGGTCATTGCAGAACAGGGGATCGGGCAGGAAGTGATCGATGGACTGCATGCGCTGCTGGGCAAGCCGGTGGACGAGCTTAAGAAATTAGTTGAAGCCAAGGATGAGAAGAGCGGCAAATATCTCAAAAACCGCGAGATCCGCAATGAAGGCTGGAAGATTAACAAGGAGCTTAAGGATAAGGTAGTTGCTTTCTATGAGGAATTGGGCAAGAAACATGATATCCGGGAGACCGGGGTCGGTGTCGTCACAGAGCAGAAGCGCTACTATCCCAAAGATACGCTAGCCGCACATATCCTTGGTTATACAGACAGAGACGGCAAGGCGATCATGGGGCTGGAGAAATATTTTGACAAGCAGCTCAAAGGTACCGACGGCAAGTTGTCCTATCAAAGTGACGGCAAGGGGATCAAGCTCCCCAACTCCCAGGATACCTACCAGCCTGTGGTGAACGGGAGCAATTTCAAGCTGACGATAGACAGCACGATTCAACACTATATTGAAGCAGCGATGCAAAAGGCCTACGACAAATACAGGCCCAAGAGTATTAGTGTCATTGCCGCCGATCCCAATACGATGGAAATTCTCGGCTTGGCGAATATGCCTACCTTTAACCCGAATAAATTCTGGGACCCTAATCAGGATGCTGCAGGTTTTTATAACCATGCGATCAAATCCAGATACGAGCCGGGTTCAACCTTTAAGATTGTTACACTGGCTGGAGCCGTGGAGGAGAAGCTTTTCGACCCCAATGCCAAGTTCCAATCCGGTTCAATTCGCATCAAAGGCTACAGTAAAGCACTCCATGATATCAACAGAGTGGGCTGGGGGACTATTTCGTTTCTTGAAGGGGTAAAACGCTCCAGTAACGTAGCCTTCGTTAAGCTTGGTTATGAGATGCTCGGTCAGGAAAGACTGCTGCAGTATATTAATGATTTCGGCTTCAATGAAAAAACCGGGATCGACCTGCCGGGTGAAACAATCGGTATCGTCAACCCGGATCCTAGCATTGCAGCGGAAAATGCCACACTTGCTTACGGACACGGCAAGGTGTTGGTTACACCGATTCAGCAGCTGACGGCTGTGGCAGCCATCGCCAACGGCGGCAAGCTGATGGTTCCGCATGTTGTCAAGGAGATTACTGACCCTAATACCGGGAAGAAAACTGTTACCCAGCCTGAAGTGGTGCGCCAGGTCATTTCGAAGGAAAGCGCCCGGGAAACAGGGAGCTACCTGGAACAGGTGGTTGCAGACCAAGTCAAAGGAACCGGCCGCCATGCCTACATTGAAGGCTATCGTGTAGCGGGTAAGACCGGTACAGCGATTAAGGTCAGAGGTACGGATTATGACCGGAACAAGGTGCTGTCTTCCTTCATCGGCTATGCGCCGGTAAATGATCCGAAGATTGCGGTGATCGTTATTATTGACGAGCCGAAGGGCGAGGATGGCGGTAATGGCGGGGGTGCGGTTGCTGCTCCGGTATTCCAGGAAATCGTGTCCCAGGCGCTGCCTTATATGGGAGTGCCCAAGGCGAGTACGGAGACTGCGGACAGCACTTCCAAAACGGTTAAGGCTCCCGCTCCCGCCCAACGCTCCGCACCGGATCTGACCGGCAAAACGATGCAGGCGGCCAGACAACTGCTGATTGATCAGGGCTTTGATTTTGAAGCGGTGGGCGAGGGTACAACCGTTGTCAGTCAATATCCTGAAAAGGGGACGCCACTGGCATCAGGACAGCGCATTTATCTGCTGAGCCAGCAGGGGGATAAGCCCGTGATCCCGGATTTGAAAGGGCAGTCGCTGCGGGACGCCCTGGAAGTTCTCAGTCTGCTCAAAGTGGGGATTGCCGTAGAGGGCGAAGGTTATGTGTCTGAGCAAGCCCAAGGACTCAAGAATGGCAAGACCCTGGTTACACTCAAGCTCAATCCTGTAAATGAATACGGCGAGAACATTCCTGTTCCTGCTGTGGAGGAAGAAAAGCCGGAAGAATAGAGCCTGCGGCATAGGCTTGTTCTAACCCCTGTTTGTCCTGAATAGTCATGAAGATAAGAGCTCATGTCTAGAGCAGCGAAAGAGGGGGAACGGAATGAAGGTTTCAAAAGTCGTCACTCGCCGGAGAATGCTGTGGACGCTGCTGGGACTGGCCGTGTTGTTCGGCTCTCTGGCCGTGCGGCTGGCCTATGTGCAGCTGTCGGAAGGCGAAAAACTGAGTGCCAAGGCGGAAAGCCAGTGGCGCCGCAATATTCCCTTTACCGCCAAACGCGGTGAAATATTGGACCGGGAAGGGACTGCGCTCGCTTATAATATCAGCTCCCCGACGGTTTATGCAGTTCCCGTACAAGTGAAGGAAAAGGAAAAGACAGCACAGACTCTGGCTCCATTGCTCGGCATGAGCGAGATGAAGCTGATAACTTTGCTGTCCAAAAGTCAGTCATCGGTGAAGCTACAGCCCGGGGGCCGCAAAATTACGATGGAGCTGGCCGCGAGCATCCGTGATTTGCAGCTGCCGGGCATCGTTGTGGCTGAGGATAACAAGCGGTTTTATCCCTACGGCGATCTGGCGGCCCATATTCTTGGCTTTACCGGTATCGACAATCAGGGCATTACCGGGGTAGAGAGCATATATGACAAGCTGCTGCAAGGCAGCGCCGGCGATATCTCGTATCTGTCTGATGCCGGGGGCAGGCTGATGCCGGGTTCTTCGGAAAAGTATTCAGCTCCCCAGGACGGCCTTAATCTGCAGCTGACGATAGACAAGCAGATTCAGTCCATTATGGAACGCGAGCTGGATCAGGCGATGGTGAAATATCAGGCTCAGGGCAGCTGGGCGATTGCGATGAACCCTAAGAATGGCGAGATTCTGGCGATGGCCAGCAGACCGGGGTATGAACCTGGGGCTTACAAGGATTATGACGCCGGGGTCTATAACCGCAACCTGCCGATCTGGATGACTTACGAACCGGGGTCCACCTTCAAGATTATTACTTTGGCCGCCGCGCTCCAGGAGGGCAAGGTGGATTTGCAGAATGATCACTTTTTTGATCCCGGCTATATTGAGGTTGGCGGAGCCAAGCTGCGCTGCTGGAAAAAAGGCGGGCATGGCAGCCAGACCTTCCTGCAAGTGGTGGAGAACTCCTGCAATCCGGGTTTTGTGGCGCTGGGACAGCGGCTGGGCAAAGATAGCTTGTTCAAATATATCCGTGATTTCGGCTTTGGCGCCAAGACCGGCATTGATCTGAACGGGGAGGCAAAGGGAATCCTGTTCAAGCCTGCACAGGTGGGACCGGTTGAGCTGGCGACTACTGCATTTGGGCAAGGGGTATCTGTTACGCCGATTCAGCAGATAGCTGCGGTTTCGGCGGCCATTAACGGGGGGAAGCTCTACACGCCGCATGTCGCCAAGGCCTGGATCCATCCGGATACCGGAGAGACTGTATCGGAGGTGAAGCCGGAGATGGTGCGCCAGGTCATCTCGGAGGAAACCTCGAAGAAGGTGCGTGCTGCCCTTGAGAGCGTGGTTGCCAAAGGCACAGGCCGGCCGGCTTTTATTGACGGCTACCGTGTGGGAGGCAAGACAGGGACGGCACAAAAAGTAATTAACGGCCGGTATTCTCCTACCGAACATATTGTATCGTTTATCGGCTTTGCACCGGCGGATGATCCGCAGATCGTAGTGTATACTGCAGTGGATAATCCGAAGGGCATTCAGTTCGGTGGCGTTGTGGCAGCTCCAATCGTCCAAAATATCCTGGAGGACTCCCTGCATTACCTGAAGGTCCCGGAACGTAAAGACCAGCTCCCCAAAACCTATAAATACGGTGAAACTCCCATTGTGACAGTTCCCGATCTTACAGGGGCCACAGTCCAGGACATTTACGAGGATCTGAATATGAACTTTACACTGGCACGATCCGGAACAGGCAATACAGTAATCAACCAGGCGCCAAAAGCGGGTGCCAGAGTCGAACGCGGTTCGACCATCCGGATTTATATGGGTGCCGAGAATGGGAAATAATGTTGGATATCTTCTTTGAAGAGTGAGGGATGGCTATGAAAGTAAATGAATTTGCTTCTTGTCTTGCAGCATCGCGTCTATACGGGGATAAAGAAACGGAAATTACGGGCCTTCAGGCGGATTCACGCCGGGTCAAGCCCGGTGATTTGTTCATTTGCCTGCCGGGTTTTACGGTGGATGGGCATGATTTTGCCCCGCAGGCTGCCGCAAACGGCGCTTCTGCCCTTGTCTGTGAGCGCAAGCTTGATCTTGATCTGCCGCAGATTGTGGTGGATGACTGCCGGTTTGCGATGGCTGTATTGTCGAATGCTTTTTTCGGCTCACCGAGCAGCCGGATGAGAATGATCGGCGTGACCGGCACGAACGGCAAAACGACAACTACCTATCTGATTGAGCGTATTATGCAGGATCAGAACATCAAGACCGGTCTGATTGGAACGATACAGATGCGCTATGACGGGCAGACCTTTCCCGCATCAGGGACCACACAGGAATCACTTGAGCTGCAGCGCACACTTAGCGATATGGTGCAAAAGGGTGTACAGTGCTGTGTTATGGAAGTTTCTTCCCATGCGCTCCAGCAGGGGCGGGTGAAGGGGACAGATTACCGGACTGCTATATTTACCAATTTGACCCAGGATCATCTGGATTATCATCATACGATGGAGGAGTACCGCGCGGTCAAAGGGCTGTTTTTTTCCCGGCTCGGAAACGTAATTTCGCCCTGGAAAGAGGAGCGCAAATATGCCGTGCTGAACGCGGATGACGAGGCAAGCGCCTATTTTGCCGCACAAACTGCCGCAGAGGTCATTACATACGGCATCGACAGTCCTGCGAATGTCCGGGCTTCGCAAATTTCCATCACGTCCAAAGGAACTTTTTTCCATGTGGATACGTTTAAGGGAGAGGCTGACATTTCACTGCGGATGGTCGGCAAATTCAATGTGTATAATGCGCTGGCGGCAATTACCGCCGCTCTGCTGGAGGATGTGCCGCTTGAAGAGATTAAGGCCAGCCTTGAATCTGTAGCCGGAGTGGCCGGACGTGTGGAGTCTGTTAACGAAGGCCAGGATTTTGCAGTAATCGTAGACTATGCCCATACCCCGGATGGATTGGAAAATGTGCTGCGGGCGGTTTGCGAGTTTGCCGCCGGCAGGGTGCTTACCGTCTTCGGGTGCGGCGGGGACAGAGATACGACCAAACGTCCGCTGATGGGCAAAATTGCTGCGAAATACAGTGATCATGTCTTCGTGACCTCAGACAATCCGCGTACCGAAGATCCCCAGCTGATCCTGAAGGATATTGAAGCAGGGTTGCAGGAAGATGGAGTGGCCCAGGACCGCTACGACATGATTGTGGACCGCCGGGAAGCCATCAGAAAAGCTATTGAAATGGCAAGCCCCAGCGATGTAGTATTGATTGCGGGGAAAGGTCACGAGACCTATCAGCTGATCGGCGGTGTGGTTCATGATTTCGATGACCGCGTCGTCGCCAAAGAAGTTATAAGGGGCCGAAGCTATTGATTACAAGAACGCTGCGAAACATCGCTGCCATGTGCGGGGGAGAGCTGTCCTCCGCTTATGATATGGATAAGAGCATTGCGGGAGTCGTTACCGACTCCCGCAAAATTACGCCTGCCTGTCTGTTCGTTCCGCTGATTGGAGATCATTTTGACGGACATGATTACAGTGCCGCCTCCTTGGCGGCAGGCGCCGCTGCCACCTTATGGCAGCGGGATAAGGGGGCAGCTCCTGAGAATGGCAGTGTGATCCTGGTGGATGACACGCTCACTGCGCTGCAGAAACTGGCTTCCGCATATTTAAGCCAAGTCGCGCCGCAGGTGGTCGCCGTTACCGGCAGCAACGGAAAGACAACCACGAAGGATATGATTACAGCCTTGCTGGAGGGACAGTACAAGGTTCACAAAACCCAAGGGAATTTCAATAACCATATCGGTCTTCCGCTGACGATTCTCTCCATGAGCGGGGATGTTCAGATTGCGGTCCTGGAGATGGGGATGAGCTCGCGCGGCGAGATTGCTCTGCTGGCTGCTTTGGCGCCGCCCGATGTGGCTGTCATTACCAATGTAGGCGAATCCCATTTGCTGCAGCTGGGCTCCCGCAAGGAGATTGCCCGGGCCAAGCTGGAAATCGCCGAGGGATTGAAGCCGGGAGGTCTCCTGATTTATAACGGCGACGAACCGCTGCTTTCCGAGGTGATGGCGGAGTCTGCGTTCCGGGCTCCGGAGGGGATGAGAACCTTCCGCTTTGGCTTGTCTCCGGATAACACCGACTACCCTACAGGGATGATGACGCATATGGGAGGGATGACTTTTACTTCCCATCTTCATGCGGAGCATGCCTTCACCTTGCCGCTTCCTGGGCGGCATAACGTCGTGAATGCTCTGGCAGCGCTGGCGGTTGCCCGCCACTACAGCATATCCGAGGATAGCATTGAGGAAGCTTTAAGCAGGCTTAAACTGACCGGTATGCGGATTGAAATGATGCAGGCGGCTTCAGGCCTTACCATGCTGAATGACGCCTATAATGCGAGTCCCACCTCGATGAGGGCAGCCATTGATGTTCTGCAGGCCATGAAATGCAGCGGCAAAAGAATCGCTGTGCTGGGGGACATGCTGGAACTTGGGCCGGATGAGGTGCTATTCCATGAGGAGATCGGCCGTTACCTTGATCCTGCCCAGACAGATCTGCTGTTTACCTTTGGCCCTCTTTCTGCGCACACCGCCCGGAAAGCGGAAGAACGGTTTGGTCCTGAGCGCGTATTTGCTTTTACGGATAAGAAGGAGCTTACGGCAGCCCTGACCAGCCAGATCGATCCAAGGGATGTGGTGCTGTTCAAAGCTTCGCGGGGAATGCGCCTGGAGGAAGTGCTGCACAGCCTGAACGACCATTCTCAGACGGAATCAAACTAATGGAGGGGGTGTACCCATGGATTATCAACTACTTCTGCTGACTATTGCTGTGTCCTTTATCCTTGCGGTCATTGCCGCTCCGCTCTTCATTCCGCTGCTGCGGAGGATGAAATTCGGACAGCAGGTCCGTGACGACGGACCACAAACCCATTTGAAAAAAGCCGGAACACCTACGATGGGCGGCATTATCATCATGGTGGCCTTCACATTGTCTTTTCTGAAATTTTCAGTCGTGAACTCTGACTTCTATGTTCTGCTGGTAGCTGCGCTAGGCTATGGGCTGATCGGCTTCCTGGACGACTATATCAAAATTGCGTTCAAGCGTTCCCTGGGGCTGACGCCGCGGCAGAAACTGCTTGGCCAGCTGCTGGTCGGAGCGGTGATGTGCGGACTGCTGATTAACGCGGGGCATAATACCGGCATCAGTATTCCGGGCACATCCATCAGCTTTGATTGGGGCGGCTGGTTTTACTATCCGTTTATCATTATCATGATGATGGCTGTAACAAATGCCGTGAATTTTACCGATGGTGTAGATGGGCTGCTGTCAGGCGTCAGTGCGATTGCGCTTGCTGCCTTTGCCGTGGTGGCGATGCAGGCTACCTCGATTGCGGCTGGTGTCTGTGCGGCGGCAATGATCGGTGCGGTCCTTGGCTTTCTGGTGTTCAATGCGCATCCGGCGAAGGTATTCATGGGTGATTTTGGTTCTTTCGGGATTGGCGGCGCCATAGGGGCGATCGCCATTGTCACCAAAAGCGAGCTGCTGTTTGTTGTAATCGGCGGTGTGTTCGTTATTGAAATGCTGTCTGTCGTACTGCAGGTCGCCTCGTTCAAAACACGCGGCAAACGCATTTTCCGCATGAGCCCGATCCATCATCATTTTGAGCTGGGCGGCTGGTCGGAATGGCGGGTAGTCGTCTCCTTCTGGGCGGTTAGCCTGGTGCTGGCGGCAGTGGGATTAATCTTGAGCAAGGGGTTGTAAAGAATGGAGCATCCAGATCAATACCGCGGCAAGGAAGTGGTCGTCCTGGGCCTGGCCAAAAGCGGCGTTCAGGTGGCCAAGGTGCTGCATGAGCGCGGCGCGGACGTAACGGTTAACGACAAAAAGGAAAGAGATCAAAGTCCCGAAGCTTCCGAACTGGAGTCTTTGGGAATTTCTGTTATATGCGGCGGTCATCCTGAGGGATTAATTCATCCGGGTGTGAGCCTTGTGGTTAAGAACCCGGGGATCCCCTATTCCGTGCCTCCCGTTCAAAAAGCGCTGGAACTGGGCATCGAGGTAGTGACCGAGGTGGAGGTAGCCTACCATCTGTGCGCGGCGCCAATGATCGGCATTACCGGTTCGAACGGCAAGACGACGACAACCACCTGGGTGGGCCGTATGCTGGACGCTGCGGGAATGCACCCTATCGTGGCCGGGAACATCGGCACACCCCTCTGCCAGGCCGCACAGGAGGCTCACGCAGACAACTGGATGGTTGTCGAGCTTAGCAGTTTTCAGCTAAAAGGCACAAAAGCGTTCCGCCCCAAGGTGGGCTGTCTGCTGAATGTGGCCGAGACCCATCTGGATTATCATGGCGGAATGGAGGATTACATAGCCTCCAAGGCTAAGCTGTTTGCCAATCAGGGGCCAAGCGATACTGCGGTGCTGAACTGGGATGATCCTGTCTGCCGGGAGCTGGTGCCTTATATCAAGGCAGGCATTCTCCCGTTCTCCATGACTGAGGAGCTGGTTCAGGGGGTCTTTGTCCGTCCGGCCTTTGTTCCGGATACTGAAGATGACCTTAAGCGGATGATTGTCTACCGGGATTATTCCGAGAGTGAGACGGAAATTGCCGCTGTGGATTCAATCGGCCTGCCGGGCCGCTTCAATGTGGAAAATGCGCTGGCGGCCTGCGGAATAGCTATCGCTGCAGGCGCAAACCCTGCCGGGCTGGCGGAAGTGCTGGTGAATTTCAGAGGCGTGGAGCACCGGCTGGAGTATGTGGCGGAGAAGGCGGGGGCTGCTTATTACAACAACTCCAAAGCGACTAACTCCAAAGCGACCTCCATGGCGCTGGCTTCCTTCCGGAAGCCGGTGGTTCTGATTGCCGGCGGATTGGACCGCGGCTCTGACTATATGGAGCTGCTGCCTGTCCTCGGTGGTGTCAAAGCCCTTGTGGCGCTGGGGCAGACCAGGGACAAGCTGGCAGCCGTAGCGGGCATGGCAGGAGTAAAGCGCATTATCTCCGTCGATAATGGGGAGAGCGCCGCCGCCGTGCTGCAAGAAGCCGTGCGGGAGGCTTCCGCTCTGGCGGAAGCGGGAGATATCGTTCTCCTGTCTCCTGCCTGCGCCAGTTGGGATATGTTTACATCCTATGAGGAGCGCGGGCGTATTTTTAAAGAGGCGGTGCATAACCTTTAAGTAGGGGGGTGGATAAGCCCCTACTACCGAGTCAAGAGGTGTGCTCCTGATGAACAAATCCCGTCATGCGCCCGATATCTGGATACTGATGGTTATTCTGTCCCTCCTGGCCATCGGCATGGTGATGGTCTACAGCGCAGGGTCCGTATTGGGCTTCCGCAATTATGGCGATTCGTTTTATTTTGTCAAAAGACAGCTTTTGTTCGCAGGGCTGGGGCTTGGCGCAATGTTCGTCACTGCGAACACCGATTATCTGGTGCTGAAGAAGCTGGCCAGACCCGCGCTGATTGTCTGCTTCATTCTGCTTGTCCTGGTGCTGATTCCCGGCATCGGCGTTGTGCGCGGCGGAGCCCGCAGCTGGCTCGGCATCAGCTCCTTCGGGATTCAGCCCTCCGAATTCATGAAGATGGGGATGATTCTGTATCTCGCCAACTGGCTGGGGAAGGAGGATTATGATATCTCGACCTTCACGCGGGGGCTGCTGCCTCCGCTGGCGCTGATCGGCTCCGCCTTTGCCCTGATCATGATGCAGCCGGACTTGGGGACAGGCACCGTCATGTTTGGCGCCGCCCTGATGATGGTTTTTACAGCAGGAGCCCGGATGAAGCATCTGCTGTCCCTGGGCGCTCTGGGCGTGGCGGGTTTTGCGGCGCTGGTGGCGGCTGCACCTTACCGCCTGCAGCGGATTACGGCGTTTCTGGACCCCTGGTCCGATCCGCTGGGGGCCGGCTACCAGATTATCCAGTCGCTTTATGCGATTGGCCCGGGGGGGCTTGGCGGACTGGGGCTCGGCATGAGCCGGCAAAAATACAGCTATGTGCCGGAGCCCCAGACCGATTTTATTTTTTCCATATTGGCTGAGGAGCTTGGGTTTATCGGAGGGCTGATCGTGCTGCTCCTGTTTCTGATCCTGATCTGGCGGGGCATGAAGGTGGCGATGAGCCTCCCGGACCGTTTCGGGAGCTATCTGGCGGTAGGCATCGTCTGTATGGTGGCTGTTCAGGTGGTCATCAACATCGGCGTCGTCATCGGCCTCATGCCGGTTACCGGCATCACACTTCCGCTGATCAGCTATGGAGGCTCATCGCTGACATTGATGCTCACGGCACTCGGCATTTTACTCAACCTATCCCGTTATGCGAGGTGAAAGACATGCGTATCGTATTAAGCGGCGGCGGCACAGGGGGACATATCTATCCCGCTGTCGCCGTTGCCAGGCAGCTTCAAGCGGAAGACAAAGACCCGGCCTTCTTGTATATTGGCGGGAAGCGGGGTCTGGAAAGCAAACTGGTTCCTAATGAAAATCTTCCATTCCAATCGATAGATATTACCGGCTTCCGCCGCAAGCTTTCCATGGACAATGTGAAGACGGTAATGCGTTTTCTGAAAGGGGTCAAAGCCTCCAAGGAAATGCTCCGGGAATTCAAGCCGGATGTCGTGATTGGCACAGGCGGTTATGTGTGCGGGCCGGTCGTGTATGCGGCCTCCAAGCTTGGCATACCTACCCTGATTCATGAACAGAACGCGATTCCGGGGCTGACCAACCGTTTTCTCAGCCGTTACGCCGATACGGTTGCTGTCAGCTTTGAAGGAACTGAATCGGCTTTTCCCGGAAGCAAACATGTAATTTATACCGGCAATCCCCGGGCGACTACGGTGACTGCTGCGAGCCCCCAGCGCGGCTTTGCTTCACTCGGGATTCCCGAGGGCAGCACAGTTGTGCTTATGGTAGGCGGCAGCGGCGGAGCCCGGGCTATTAATCAGGCGATGATTGAGATGGCGCCTTTTGTGGGTAAGGGTAATGGTGTCCACTATGTATATGTGACCGGTGAAGCTTATTTCGAAGAAACCCGCAAAGCGCTGCGTGAGAAGCTGGGCAGCGAGCCGAGCTGGCTGCATCTTCTTCCTTACGTCCACAATATGCCTGAGGTGCTGGCCTGCACCTCTCTTATCGTGAACCGGGCGGGCGCGTCATTTCTTGCTGAAATTACAGCACTGGGCATTCCCTCCGTTCTCATCCCGTCCCCTAACGTGACAAATAACCACCAGGAAGCAAATGCAAGGCAATTGGAGCGTGAAGGAGCGGCAGTTGTGCTGCTTGAGAAGGATTTAAACGGCCAGTCCCTGATGGAAGCTGTCCAGAAGATTATCGGTGCGGAGCCTGTGCGCAGGCAGATGTCGGAAGCTTCCCGCCGCCTGGGCAAGAGGGATTCTGCTGCCCTTGTTGTGAGCGAGCTGCGCAGATTGGCGGCAAAACGGAAGCCGTAAGGAACGTCCTGCTCCTCCGGCTGGAAGGGGTTTCCTGCCCATTGCTCTTCACTGTCACACACCCGGGGCCACGAACATAGGATAATCCTATAATCGTGACAATCACCCAGAGCACTTCTTAGTCCATGCAATGCAGGACAGGAGAGCTTACCTGACCGTTCATTGATTCTTGTTCGGGAAGTGCCTAGTGGTGGGTGAGCGGTAATCTCGGAGGTGATACATTGGACAAATTGGTGATTGAGGGTGGAAATCCCCTGTCAGGCACCATACGTATCCATGGAGCAAAAAATGCGGCACTGCCGATTCTGGCGGCTAGCCTGCTGGCCGAAGGAGTTCACTCACTGCACAATGTGCCGAAGCTGCTGGACATCGAAACTATGCTGAACATTCTGGAACGGCTGGGGTGCAGGTGTGCTCATGAAGAAGAGACAGTAACGATTGATACTTCGCCCTTGGGCACATCGCATGTTCCAGAGGATCTGATGCGGCAGATGAGATCCTCCATTTTTCTGATGGGACCGTTACTATCCAGATTTGGTGAGGTGACGATTTACCAGCCGGGAGGCTGTGCGATTGGCGAACGCAAGATCGATCTTCACCTGCAGGGGCTCAAACAGCTTGGTGCGGAGATTGAGGAGTCTAATGGGCGGATTTCCTGCAAGGCGGCCAGACTGACGGGAAGCGAAGTTCATCTGGATTATCCGAGTGTCGGGGCGACAGAGAATATTATGATGGCCGCTGCCATGGCGGAAGGGACCACGACGATATCGGGCGCAGCGAGGGAACCGGAAATCCAGGATCTGCAGAATTTTCTGAACCGGATGGGTGCTCAGATCATCGGTGCGGGAACCGATACGATTACCATCCAAGGGGTGAAAAAGCTCTATCCGTGCAGCTATGAGGTTATTCCAGACCGGATTGTAGCCGGTACCGTGATGATTGCTGCGGCCGCGACCCGGGGTAATGTGACGTTGACCCATACCAATGCCGGTCATTTAACGTCGCTTATTCATGTACTCAGACGGGCTGGTGTTCAAATTACAGTTTGCAATGATATAATTAATATCAGCTGTATGGGAAGACCGCGCGCGGTTGAGAGAATCGTAACCTCCCCCTATCCTTCCTTTCCTACGGACCTGCAGTCCCAGGTTATGGTGCTGCTGTCGCTGGCCGACGGGTTCAGTGTCATTAAAGAGACTGTATTCGAAGGCCGCTTTAAGCATGTGGAAGAAATGGCGCGGATGGGTGCTGATATCTCCATTGACCTGAACCGGGCTTTCATCCGCGGGGTGCAGAGGTTATATGGAGCTACGGTGGAAGCAACCGACCTGCGGGCCGGAGCCGCCCTGGTGATCGCCGGACTCGCAGCTCACGGAACTACGGTGGTTGAGCAGGCCCATCATATTGACCGCGGCTATGATGGCATTGAAAAGCTCTTCCAGAAGCTTGGAGCGCGCATCAGCCGCAAAGTACCTGTGCCGGGTCCGTTAGATTTAGCCAATTAAAGCTCCCTGTCTCCTTCGGCTTGATGCGAGGAAGGAGACAGGGCCTTATTACGGAGATACGAGAATGCCTAAAACCCGTTTACCTCTGCTTAAAGAGGACAAGCCAAGCAAAAAAATGAGCCGGAAGGTTACGATCATTCTGCTGCTGCTGTTCATTGCACTGCTGGCCGTGATTTTTTTCCGTTCGTCGCTCAGCCGCATTACAGAGATTCAATTTGAAGGCAACAAATACACCACCCGGAACGAGCTTCTTGCCCAGAGCGGGCTGGCGGTAGGGGGACAATTTTTTGCCGTCTCCAAAGCTTCTGTGGAGGATTCTTTGAAGAAGCTGAAGACCATCCAGGAAGCTGTGGTCGTGAAAAGTTTTCCGGGCACAGTCACCATAAGCATTAAGGAATATCCTGCTGTCGCTTATGAGCTGGACGAGGCTGGTGTACTCGAAGCCATTTTATCCAGCGGGGCGGCCGTGGCTGTGAATGAAACCGGAATTGCGGTAGAGAAGCCCATCCTGACAGGCTGGAAGGAAGAGGACCCCTACAAGGCCAAGCTGTGCCAGGCGCTCGCCGGCATCCCGAATGAACTGACAAGTGATATTTCCGAGATCGTGCCATCGCCGACGCTGTCCTTTCCGGACCGGATCAAGCTTTATACACGCTCGCATTTTGAGGTTATCACAGCGATTTCCCTGCTTAAGAATAAGGTGGAATATTTGAATCAGGTCATTGAGACCGAGGAGCCCGGGCTGATCAAAATGCTGGAAGCTGATTCTTATGTCCCATTTCAGGACGCAGCGGCAGCAAATAAGGATAAACAAGACGCACAAGAGTAAATAGTCCCTACTATTAGGGCGGGAAAAATGCTACAATCGGATTTACGGGCAATAAGCTGTATCCTTCTTTTTTCTGCGGATTTTTTGTACTGAAGCCGTAAATATGGATGGTGTTTCTTAATTAAACTTATTTTTACTTCATAGTTTTCCTGTTTTACAGATTTTAGGAGGCATCTATGTTTATGCGGAATGCTTGTTATATTATTCCATTCAAAAAATTTGTAGAAAAAAGAGGGAAAGGATTAGGTATGTTGAATATGTACAGAGGAGTTTCCCGTGACCGGGAACAAGCTGTTTTACTGGCTTTACCATTTATTTTGATCATATCAGGAGGTGCCATAGGGCTTGAGCAACAATGACATCATTGTTAGTTTGGACATCGGTACATCCAAAGTTCGGGCAATAATTGGGGAAGTTACCAATGGAACCTTTAATATTATTGGCGTTGGATCTGCTGATTCAGAAGGAATACGCAAAGGTGCGATCGTAGATATCGACCAGACCGTACAATCGATCAAGAGTGCTGTAGACCATGCGGAGCAAATGGTTGGCATCCAAATTTCCGAGGTCTATGTAGGCATATCCGGCAATCATATCGGCCTGCAGTCCAGCCACGGTGTCGTGGCTGTTCAGAATGAGGACCGTGAAATCAGCGAGGATGACATTGAACGGGTAATCAAGGCGGCTGAAGTTATCGCACTGCCTCCTGAACGCGAAGTGATTGATGTTGTCGCCAAACAATATATCGTTGACGGTCTTGAAGGTATCCAGGATCCGCGCGGAATGATCGGCGTTCGTCTGGAAGTGGAGGCGACGATTATTACCGGAGCCAAAACGCCAATACATAATCTGCTTCGCTGTGTAGAGAAATCAGGGCTGAAAGTTAAAGATCTTGTGCTGATGTCTCTTGGAGCCGGTGGATTGGCGCTTTCCAAAGATGAGAAATCAATGGGTGCTGTACTGGTGGATATCGGGGCAGGTTCAACGACGATAGCTGTATATGAAGAAGGTTCCCTTTGTGCAACCTCCACGATTCCGATCGGCGGAGAATTTGTAACTAATGATATTGCCTACGGACTCCGGACACTTACGGATCAGGCGGAAAAGGTCAAGCTGAAATATGGCTGCGCCTGGATTGATGATGCTGCTTCTGACGTAGTGTTCAAGGTTTTGCGTATCGGCAGCAATGTGGAAAAAGAGTTCAACCAGGAAGATTTGGCTGCGATTATCGAGCCGAGAGTGCAGGAGATTTTTCATCTGATCCGGCAGGAAGTAAAACGGCTTGGTTACACAGAGCTTCCCGGAGGTTATATACTATCGGGTGGGACTGTATCCATGCCAGGCGTGCTGAAAGCGGCTCAGACCGAGCTGGCAGCGTCAGTGCGCATTGCTGTACCTGACTATATCGGTGTCCGTGACCCCGGTTTCACCGGTGGTGTAGGCATCCTGCATAATGTTGTCCGCAGCTTCCGGGGACGAAGCAACGGCGGGGGAAGCGGCAACAAAAAGACGGTCAACCGGAACAAGCAGAACGCTGTACCCAGTCAGGATACCGTGAAGAAGCCCGGTTTGGTGGAACGTCTAAAGAATATGTTCAGCGAGTTCATATAAGTGTAAGTCCAGATATACTTGGACCGGCCATCCAAGCACTATTCTAGGGGGAGATGGAACAATATGTTGGAATTTGATTTTGAAATGGAGAGCTTGGCGCAAATAAAAGTCATCGGCGTAGGCGGCGGAGGAAGCAACGCTGTCAACCGGATGATTGAAAATGGCGTTCAGGGTGTTGAATTTATCACAGTTAATACAGATGCCCAAGCGCTGCATATGGCCAAATCGGAGCATAAATTGCAAATCGGGGACAAGCTGACCCGGGGGCTTGGCGCTGGTGCCAATCCTGAGGTGGGTAAGAAAGCGGCCGAAGAATCCCGCGATCTGATTTCCAATACGCTTAAAGGTGCGGATATGGTATTTGTAACCGCAGGCATGGGTGGTGGTACTGGTACAGGCGCCGCACCCGTGATTGCTGAAATCGCCAGAGAATGTGGAGCGTTGACGGTCGGCGTTGTGACGCGTCCGTTTACTTTTGAAGGAAGAAAGCGCTCGAATCAGGCGGAGCTCGGCATTGAGGCATTGAAGGAAAAGGTAGATACGCTCATCGTCATCCCGAATGACCGTTTGCTTGAAATTGTGGACAAGAAAACTCCGATGCTGGAAGCCTTCCGCGAAGCGGACAACGTACTCCGGCAAGCGGTGCAGGGTATTTCCGACCTGATCGCTGTTCCGGGTCTGATCAACCTTGACTTTGCCGATGTGAAGACCATTATGACAGAACGCGGCTCAGCCTTGATGGGCATCGGGATTGCCAACGGCGAGAACCGCGCCTCGGAAGCAGCCCGCAAAGCGATTATGAGCCCGTTGCTGGAAACATCCATCGAAGGCGCACGCGGCGTCATTATGAACATCACAGGCGGATCCAATCTCTCCTTGTATGAAGTCAATGAAGCGGCGGAGATTGTTACTTCCGCTTCCGATCCTGAAGTGAATATGATCTTCGGGGCCATTATTGAGGAGAGCATGAAGGATGATATTAAAGTTACGGTGATCGCCACCGGCTTTGAGCATAAGCCATCTCCGATTGCGCCTAACCGCCGCCCGGCAGCGAGCAGTAGCAGTGAGCCTGCGGTTGACAAGAACGCCAACCTGCGTCCTTTTGGCAATCAGACGCCTTCTGACCAGCTGGACATCCCAACGTTCCTGCGTAACCGCACACGCGGCAATAACGATTAGTCTATAGTCACATACGAGTATACGGAAGCACCGTATCCCCATAGCTTTTGCTATGGAGTGATACGGTGTTTTTTGTTTTTTAAGCTGTTATAATACGGATAACGGGAGTGAATATTATGGAATTGCTCGATCCCCGGGTTGATTTTGTATTCAAACGAATTTTTGCCAGCGAGAATAACAAGGATGTGCTGCTGGCTTTTTTAAACCATATTTTTATGGATGCCGGTGATGCTCCCCTGGATGAAGTAATTCTGCTTAATCCTTATACAGATAAGGATGACCCGCAGGATAAGCTCTCCATCTTTGATATCTGGGCCAAAACCGTAGAAGGAAAGCTGATCAATATTGAAATGCAGCTGTTCAACAAATACGATATGGAGAAGCGGACTTTATATTACTGGAGCAAAAGGTACTCCGGGCAATTGCAGACCGGCGGCAGATACACAGAACTCAAAAAATGCGTAACGATTAATATCTTAAATTATAAGGTGCTGCCCAATGAACATACTCACAGTGTCTTTCATCTGCGGGAGGATATCAGCGGCGCACCGCTTACAGATGACATAGAGATTCACTTCTTGGAACTGCCTAAGCTGAATCAGCCGGCTGTTCCTGGTGAAGGCGGCTTAATCAATTGGCTCCTATTTCTGAAAGGGAGCGATAATTCGAATTGGGAGGTTTTGCGGATGAATGAACCGGCTTTGAGAAAGGCCATGGAGACGTTGGAATTTTTAAGTCAGGATTCTGAAGCGCGGCGTAAATACGAAGAACGCCAGAAAGCTCTGCATGACGAAGCCTCGCAAAGGGACGGCGCCCAAAGAGAGGGTTTTGCCAAGGGAATGCAGGAAGGACTGCAAGCAGGCATGCAAGCAGGCATGCAAGAAGGATTGCAGGCAGGAATGCAAGAAGGAATGCAAAAGGGCCTGCAAAAGGGACTAAAGGAAGGAATTAAAGAAGGCAAAATAGAAGGAATTAAAGAAGGCAAAATAGAAGGCATTAAAGAAGGAATCAAAAAAGGAGTTAAGGAAGGCAAAAAGGAAGGTTTGAGAGAAGGCAAGCTTGAAGTAGCAAAAAACCTGCTGGCTATGGGACTGGAGCTCTCCTCCGTACAGGCAGCGACGGGGCTAAGCAAGGAAGAAATACAATCCATCCAATAAATAAAAGACAATAGGTTTGTGCAAAGTCAGCCTTACAAAGGCTGGCTTTTGTGCGTTTAGCAGCGACTGAACCAAAGAACATTGAACCTATTCGGGTGCGGGACAAGAACGGTGGAAGAGGCTGCTGCCCCTATGTCTGAGAGAAGGGAATTGATGCTATAAACCGACAAAAAAACCTCAGGAATGCCCCCCAAGTTTAGACAGACTTTGGATGCGAGTCTTTCTATACTAATCATATCGTCCAAAAAGAGAGCTTGAACCTTAGTCTTTCGGATAGATCTCCCGCTAGCAGGCAGGTGAATCCACTGGTTGTTTATATTGACTTGATTTTCGCGGCCAATCTGCTGATTGACGGAATTCTTTTATGGCTCACAGGCTGGCTGGTCAAACTGAAAGTCTCTTGGTGGCGGCTCATTCTCTCCGCGCTGGTTGGCGCACTTTATGTGGTGATGATGTTTGTGCCTGAACTTTCGTTCCTGTACACCTTTCTCATCAAGTTTGGTTTGTCAGTAGTTATGCTGTGGATCGCTTTTGGTTTCAGGAATCTGCAAAGCTACCTTCGGGCACTAGGGGCATTTTATATGATTAATTTTGCCGCGGCCGGCGGAATTGTCGGCGTTCACTACTTGCTGCAGAGCTCTGGCGACATCTGGAACGGAATTCTGTTCACCTCCTCCGGCGGCCAAGCTTACCGTTTGAAAATCGGGTTTTGGTTCGTGCTTGCGCTTTTTCCGCTGGTGCTGCTTCTCTTCAAACTGGTCCAGTCCTCAAAAGTCCGGAGGGAACAACTGGAGACGTACATCGGGGAAGTATGCGTAGAGATTGAGGGGGTGAGCGTCTCATGCCCCGGACTGCTGGACACCGGCAACCGTTTGAATGATCCGTTAACCCGGATTCCGGTTATGGTGATGGAAGCGTCGCTGTGGGAGGGACATTTGCCGGCCTCCTGGAAAGGCAGGCTGACCGAGATTAGCAGCGACAAGCTCTTGCTGGAAGCGGACGGGCAGTCTTTTGCCTGGCAGGACAGATTACGGCTGGTGCCTTATAGGGGAGTCAACCGCGGAGCATCGCTTATGCTCGCGCTGAAGCCGGATCTGGTGACGATAAAGCTTGGAGAGGAAACCTTTTTCAGCAAAAGGGTCCTTATCGGGCTGGATGGCGGGACACTGTCGGGAGACGGCGCGTACCGGGCGGTCATACACCCTGACCTGACCCAAAGAGAGACCGCTGCGGAGGCGGCGGTGCCTTCATGATTATTCGCTGAAGGACAAAGAACCATCTCAGGGCAACTGTGCACTTCTTGAAGGAGGAACAATAATGGTCAAATGGAAGATTGCGCTGCAGCTGCAATATTACCGCATGCTGTTTCTGCTGGGGCTGAAGAGCCAGGAAATCTATTATATCGGCGGAAGTGAGGCTTTGCCCCCGCCCCTGACAAGAGAAGAAGAGGAATTCCTGCTGCAGCGGCTCTCCAGTGGCGATGCGGCGGTCCGTGCCATGCTGATTGAACGCAATTTGCGGCTGGTGGTCTATATTGCCCGCAAATTCGAGAACACCGGCATTAACATTGAGGATCTGGTATCCATCGGGGCGATTGGCTTGATCAAGGCTGTCAACACCTTTGACCCGGAGAAAAAAATCAAGCTGGCCACCTACGCCTCGCGCTGCATTGAGAATGAGATTCTGATGTATTTGCGGCGCAACAGCAAAACCCGGAGTGAGGTTTCTTTTGATGAGCCGCTGAATATCGACTGGGACGGCAACGAGCTGCTGCTCTCGGATGTGCTGGGCACGGAGAATGACACCATCTACCGCAACATTGAAGAGCAGGTGGACCGCAAACTGCTGCAGAAGGCGCTGGAGAAGCTGAGCGAGCGGGAAAGACTGATTATGGAGCTGCGTTTCGGGCTGCGCGGCGGGGAAGAAAAAACGCAAAAGGACGTTGCCGATCTGCTGGGAATCTCCCAATCCTACATCTCGCGTCTGGAAAAAAGAATCATCAAGCGGCTGCGTAAAGAGTTCAACAAGATGGTCTAAGCTTAAAAAGCCAAGGAATAAAATGCCGGACCGGGGAGATAATGTACAGTAATGTTTCTCCTTGGGAGGTAAATCATCATGACCCGAAATAAAGTCGAGATTTGCGGTGTGGACACCGCCAAGCTGCCCGTTCTGACGAACGTGGAGATGCGGGAGCTGTTCACTTCGCTGCAGCAGCAGGGCGAGCGATCCGCCAGAGAGAAATTGGTAAACGGTAACCTTAGACTCGTTCTTAGCGTTATTCAAAGATTCAATAACCGGGGAGAGTTCGTTGACGACCTGTTCCAGGTAGGCTGCATCGGGTTGATGAAAGCCATCGATAACTTTGACTTATCGCAAAATGTGAAGTTCTCCACCTATGCGGTGCCGATGATCATCGGTGAAATCCGCCGCTACTTACGTGACAACAACCCGATCCGGGTCTCCCGGTCCCTGCGGGACATTGCATACAAAGCGCTGCAGGTGCGGGACAGTCTGACGAATCAGAATTCACGGGAACCGACGATTTTTGAAATTTCCGAGGCGCTTGGCGTTCCCAAAGAAGATGTGGTATTTGCTCTCGATGCGATTCAGGACCCGGTCTCTTTGTTCGAACCCATCTATCACGACGGCGGAGATCCGATTTATGTGATGGATCAGATCAGCGATGACAAAAACAAGGATGTGTCGTGGATCGAGGAAATTGCGCTCCGCGAGGCGATGCAGCGGCTGGGGCAGCGGGAAAAAAGGATTCTGTCGATGCGTTTTTTTGAAGGCAAAACCCAAATGGAGGTCGCTGATGAGATTGGCATCTCTCAGGCTCAGGTATCCCGTCTCGAGAAGTCGGCTATTCAGCAGATGCAGAAGCATGTTAAGTCTTAAACACACATAGCAGAGTTGGACAAGGGTGTTCCGGGTGCGGTGAATAATCGCTATCCGGGCACCCTTTTGATTGGACAGGTACCTGAATTTAGGCATGTGGCCAAGCCTGCATAACATATATTGGACTATATGTCTGAATGTACAGGGGTGGCGAGGTGAACGACGATTCTATAGGTAGCGGTAAAAAAATGAAAATCTCTGATTTTCAGACGAAGGATGTGATCAATATTATCGACGGGAAGCGGCTGGGGCAGATCAGTGATCTGGAACTGGATCTCCGCCGCGGTGTGATCGATGCAATCATTATTCCGGGGTATACGCGATTTATGGGCCTCTTTGGTGGAGGCACGGATCTGATTATTCCCTGGCGGAATATCGTGAAGATCGGCGCCGATGTTGTACTCGTCAAGATGGAGGAAATCCGGATGCCGCAAAATCAGGAAGAGCGGGAACCGATGTATCTGGAGCGGGGAGACCGCAGTGACCGGCGCACTTATTGACAAGGTGCGTCTTTTTTTAAATATAAAAATTGATATGGTTCACGAAATAAATCTGTGAAGGCATCTTGTGGTACACTTAGGGCGAGGTGAAAATATGGAACCGTTTATGCAAAAGAACGGCGCGCCTATGCTGCTTCATTTGGAGCCTTGGCGTGCGGAGCATGCCGAAATTACTGCAGGATTCACAGGCAGACAGGGTGGTATAGGCAAAGCGCCTTATGACAGCTTTAATTGTGCTTTTCATGTTGGAGATGAACCGACGGATGTGCTCGGGAATCGTACTTTGCTTGCAGAGAGCCTCGGTTTTACATTGCAGGACTGGACCTGCGGAGAGCAAACCCACGGTAATGATATAGCTGTGGTCAAAGCGGATGACCGTGGACGGGGCAGTTTGGACAGAGCATCGGCGTTTCAAGGAACGGATGGTTTGCTCACGAATGTACCGGGTGTGCTGTTGACCTCTTTTTATGCCGATTGTGTGCCGCTCTACTTCTATGATCCCCTGAAGAAAGTGGTTGGACTCGCACATGCGGGCTGGAAAGGAACCGTGGCAGAGATTGCCGCTGCTATGGTAGCCCGTATGGAGACGGGGTATGGCAGCCGCCCGCAGGATATTCTTGCCGGGATCGGACCTTCAATCGGGGACTGCTGTTATGAAGTGGACGACTATGTCATGGATCATATCCGCCAGCTTGAGGATGGTCTGAAGGCGGCAGCGGGCTCCGGCCCCTCGCAGGACTTATACCGGACATCGGAAGCGGATGACCGTAAAAGCATGCTGAACTTGAAAGAAATGAATCGACGCATTATGATTAAAGCAGGAATATTGCCGACTCATATCGAATGTACATCTTGGTGTACAAGCTGTAATCAGGATTTATTCTTTTCGTACCGGAAGGAAAACGGAGTTACAGGAAGAATGACGAGCTGGATCGGAATAAAGGAGAGCTGAACGTTGACACTGCAGGAAAGAATAGCCGGCGTAGAGGAACGTGTAGCACGTGCCTGTGCAGCAAGCGGCCGGGATGTGGCGGACGTCAAGGTTATCGCTGTGACGAAATATGTATCATTGGAAACGGTATCCGCAGTGCTGGAGGCAGGCCTTGAGGATATTGCAGAAAGCCGCTGGCAGGATGCTGAGCCCAAATGGAATGCCCTGGGACATAAAGGAACCTGGCATTTCATCGGACATTTGCAAACCAATAAGGTCAAGGATGTTATTGGCAAATTTCAATATATACACTCGCTTGACCGTTTGTCGCTGGCGCGGGAATTGCACAAAAAGGCCGATGCTGCTGGAATTACCGTGAACGTCTTCCTCCAGGTGAATATCTCGGGAGAAGATACGAAATTCGGTCTGGCCCCCGGGGACGTGCCTGGGTTTCTGCATGAAATCGCCAGTCTGCACCGCATTAAGGTCATCGGACTGATGACTATGGCGCCTTATGAAGCGGAGCCGGAGCAGACCCGTCCGGTTTTCCGCGGGTTAAGGGAGCTTCGCGATAAGCTTAATCTGCTGGCCTTGACACCTGAGCCTATACAAGAGCTGTCGATGGGAATGTCGAATGATTTTGAAGTGGCGATAGAGGAAGGAGCCACCTGGGTACGCCTGGGTACGGTATTAGTAGGCCATGAGGAGGGAGCTTGATGGGCGTGATGAACCGGTTTATGAGTTTTTTGGGCTTGCAGGAGGAAGAGGAAATTGTAGAGCGGGAGCAAATTTCCCGCGATGAGGAAGAATATGAGCCTGCCCCTGTAGAAACCCGCAAAAATCAGCGGGCGAACGTCGTCAGTATCCATTCGCAAAAAAATGTAAAAGTCGTGCTGTATGAGCCCCGTTCTTATGAAGAGGCACAGGAAATCGCCGACCATCTCAGAGCCCACCGCACCGTAGTAATCAATCTGCAGCGGGTCCGAAATGACCAGGCGATGCGGATCATTGATTTTCTCAGCGGAACCGTTTATGCCCTGGGTGGAGGGATTTCCAAAATTGGGGGCAATATATTTATGTGCACACCGGATACCGTTGAAATCCAAGGCTCCATTTCGGAGATTCTGGGTGATGATCAAGACTACAACAGAATGAGGTGAACGGGCTTTGTCCCAAATCAATCTAATTATTGAAATTCTATACAATATCTACTTCGTGATGATCATCTTCTACGTCCTAATGTCCTGGCTCCCGAATGTACGGGACAGCTTCATCGGAGAATTGCTTGGCAAGCTGGTGGAACCGTACCTCACCCCCTTCCGGCGGATTATTCCGGCGTTGTTCGGAACGATAGACATCTCCCCGATTATTGCCCTGTTTGTACTGGAATTTGCCAAAAACGGATTGCAGTATATTGTGGCGTATGTATTTTAGGCTGCTGCGATGAAGAATGAAATTTACGGACATTTCCACCCCGACGAACGGCAATTTGTGGACAAGGCCTTGGAGTGGGTCACCGGTGCAGGAGAGTATCATGAATCCAAGCTGACCGAATTTTTGGACCCCCGCCAAGGTTTTATTCTGCAGACGCTGGTTAACCGCCACCCGGATGTTTCTGTAAGGTGGGATGGCGGATCGGCGGAAGCAGAACGGAAGCGGGCATTGGTGGCTCCCGATTACCTGGACCTTGAGGCCGAAGATATGGAACTGAAGGTCCTCGCCATTTCCTCTGGTGAACAAAAGTTTCTGGCCTTGGAACATGGCGATTATATGGGCGCAATCCTGGGGTTGGGAATTAAGAGGGGGAAAATCGGCGATATCCATGTGCTCGAGGATGGCTGTCATGTAGTTGTGGCGGCGGACATCGCCGATTATTTGGCGATGAACCTGACTGGTGTGCACCGGATGAATGTCAGTACAGAGGTATTGCCAGTATCCGGTCTGCGCAGCAGCCAGGTGAAGCTGGAGACCATAGACCTGACGGTTGCTTCGCTGCGGCTTGACGGCATTGCGGCGGATGTGACCCGGCTTAGCCGGAGTAAAATTCTTGCGCCCATCAAGGCCGGCAGGGTCCGCGTCAACTGGAAGGTTGAGGAAGACCCTTCCTGCGGACTTAAGGACGGGGATATGGTCTCCATTCAGGGTTTTGGCCGGTTCAAGATTCTGGAGATCGGGTCTCTGACCAAAAAAGGCCGCTATCGGGTGCAGGTCGGCAAATTTGTCTGAAATCCATGCAGGAATCCAGTGCTGTCTGTCGAAATTGAATATCTCTATAGGGAGCCAAACATTTTGAAAGCTGAACGCCGATACTTGTAGAAGAGGCGGCCCCAGCGGCAGCCGGGTGAAATTCCGTGATTCGCGTATATATGAACTATAAGGGCAGATAATATTTTGCAAGTGGCTGGTCTTATAGTTCCGCTAAAACGGATACTGTTCTCTTAAGGAGGGCACAGCTGCTTCTACTTAAATATAGTCTTTCTATTTTGTCTGCGGACAGATAAGGGTTCAGGGGCACAAGAGGTCCGAAATTTCTAGGAGGTGCACAGCATGCCATTAACACCACTCGATATACATAACAAGGAATTCTCCAGGAGAATCCGCGGTTATGATGAGGATGAGGTCAACGAATTTCTGGATCAGGTCATCAAGGATTATGAGAGCGTCATCCGTGAAAATAAGGAGCTGCACAACCAGCTTTTGTCCCTTCAGGAGCGGCTCGATCATTTTGTGAACATCGAAGAGAGCCTGTCCAAAACGATTCTCGTTGCTCAGGAAGCAGCCGATGACGTGAAGAACAACTCCAAAAAAGAGTCCCAGCTGATCATCAAGGAAGCGGAGAAAAACGCCGACCGGATCATTAACGAAGCATTATCTAAATCCCGCAAGGTTGCAATCGAGACGGAAGAGCTGCGCAAGCAGGCTTCTATCTACCGCACCCGTTTCCGGACGCTGCTGGAAGCGCAGCTGGAGTTGCTGTCCACCGACGACTGGAACGCCTTGGAGAGCCGCGAGGTAAGCGAGAACGCGCTCTGAGCGGCAGACAGCCTTTCGGGCCGTTCAATGTACACCGCAGTCCTCCCTGCTGCGGAGGGGGGCTTCCGTCTTCGAGATTGACATTTCTGCTTAAAACGTCTATAACTAGAACATATCTGTAATCTGTTCATATCTATTCGATGACGGGACAAGTACGATAAGGTAACGTTCTCCAGAGAGTCGGTGATTGCTGCGAGCCGATTGTTCACGCCTTGCTCGGAAGATCTTCCCCTAGAAGCTAAGCTGAAGCGTTCCATACGTGTGTAGGCCTAAGCCGTCTGCCGGACGTTATCCCGGACCCGCGCGGCCAGCATGCTGCGCGGAACTGAGATTGTACTAATTACACATCCCTTGCGGATGTGCATGAGGTACAGAATTAGGGTGGTATCGCGAGCGTCGTCTCGCCCCTTGGGGCGGGGCGGCGCCTTTTTTACGTTGAGCATCCCCCTAAATCCCCCTTACTAAGGGGGACCCCAAGGGCTGGCCGCCCTCTGGACACCCGCAACAAGGGATTGTTCGTGGAAAGAGGGGCGTCTGCGGAAGGGAAAGGATTTGTTCGGCGGGGGAGCGGCCCTTCTTAGGCTCCCCTGGCGGGGACGCCTGCGGGGCCTTCCATGCGGAAGAGCGAAAAGCAAAAGCGAGAGGCTCCCCGCCCCGCGCTGCCCTACGGGTTCGCAGGCGGGTCGCCCGGGCCAAGGCAGCGGCGGCTCCGCCCCGCCGCGGGAGGCTCCCCGCCCCGCGCTGCCCTTCGGGTTCGCGGGCGGGTCGCCCGGGCAAGGCAACGGCGGCTCCGCCCCGCCGCAAGAGGCCCCCCGCCCAGCGCTGCCCTTCGGGTTCGCGGGCGGGTCGCCCGGAGCAAGGCAGCGGCGGCTCCGCCCCGCCGCAAGAGGCCCCCCGCCCCGCGCTGCCCTTCGGGATCGCGGGCGGGGTCGCCAAGGGCAAAGCCAGGCCGTGGCGGGAGCTGGCCTGAGGTAAAGCGTGCCGCTTGCGGCGATAAGCGGGCACTACGACAACAGTAGATCAAAACCCGCCTCTCCCCGGAAGTTAGACAATGTTCCGGGTGTCCAGAGGGCGGAGCCCTTGGGGCCCTCCCTTGGCTAAGGGAGGGTTTGGGAGGGATCGAAGAGGTTTTAAGACAAAACCATGGAAGGATTGACCATCAATGCAAAAAGTAGATGTCAAAGAAAAAGCGCGGGCCAGAGACGTCCGCATTTTGAAGAAATGGAGCGACGAAAATACGTTCCGCAGATCCATGGAGAACCGTGAAGGCCGTCCGAACTATGTGTTCTATGAAGGACCGCCGACGGCCAATGGCGTACCGCATATCGGGCACGTGCTCGGGCGGGTCATCAAGGACTTTATCGGCCGCTACCAGACGATGAAAGGCTACCGGGTAGTACGTAAGGCAGGCTGGGATACTCACGGGCTGCCGGTAGAACTCGGCGTACAGAAAAAGCTGGGAATCTCCGGCAAGCAAGAGATCGAAGAATATGGTGTGGAGAAGTTCATCAAGGAGTGTAAAGAAAGTGTCTTCGGGTACGAGAAGCAGTGGCGGGAGTTCACGGAAGCCATCGGGTACTGGACCGATCTGGACCATCCATATGTTACCTTGGACAATACGTACATCGAGAGCGTATGGAACATCCTTGCTACGGTCCATGAGAAAGGGCTGCTGTACCGCGGACACCGGGTAAGCCCGTATTGCCCAAGCTGCCAGACGACGCTAAGCTCGCATGAAGTGGCGCAGGGCTACAAGACGGTCAAAGACCTTAGTGCAACAGCCAAGTTTAAGCTGAACGGCAGCGGCGACTATGTGCTCGCCTGGACGACCACGCCTTGGACACTGCCGGCGCATATGGCCCTGGCGATGAACCCGGACATGGAGTATGTCCGCGCCCGGCAGGAAGACGGCGTGTATGTGCTTGCAAAGAATCTTGCGGAAGAGGTATTGAAGGGTGAATATACGATCCTGTCCACGCACAAGGGCACGGATTTTATCGGCCAGAGCTATACACCGCCATTCGGATATATCCAGGCCGAAAAACATAATGTTATCGTTGGAGCTTCCTTCGTTACGGATTCCAGCGGTACAGGGATCGTGCACATGGCTCCGGCCCATGGTGAAGATGACTATAAAAGCTGCCGTGAGAATGGCATCAGCTTTGTCAACGTAGTGGACACTTCCGGTAAGTATACGGATGTGGTTTCTGATTTTGCCGGACGGTTCGTGAAGGATTGCGATCTGGATATTGTCAAGGTGCTATCCGAGAAAGGCCTGCTGTACAGCAAAGAGAAATACGAGCACAGCTATCCGTTCTGCTGGCGCTGCGATACCCCGCTACTCTACTATGCAACAGACAGCTGGTTTATCCAGACAACGGCAATTAAGGACCAGCTTATTGCGAACAACAACAGTGTGGATTGGTACCCGGATCACGTGCGCGAAGGCCGCTTCGGCAAATTCCTGGAGGAACTGGTGGACTGGAACATCAGCCGCAACCGCTATTGGGGGACTCCGCTGAATATCTGGATCTGCCAGGATACGGGCAAGGAATTTGCCCCGCACAGCATTGCTGAACTGAGATCGATGGCGATCGGAGAGGTGCCGGAGGATATCGAGCTCCACAAGCCTTATGTAGACAACATCAAGCTGCGCAGTCCATTCAGCGAGGGCGGAGTAATGGTGCGGACCTCAGAGGTTATCGACGTCTGGTTTGACAGCGGCTCGATGCCGTTCGCCCAAAGCCACTATCCTTTTGAAAATCAAGACAAGTTCGAGGACCAATATCCGGCAGACATGATCTGCGAAGGGATTGACCAGACACGCGGCTGGTTCTACAGCTTGCTTGCGGTATCGACGCTGTTCAAAGGCAAAGCTCCGTATAAGGCGGTTATTGCCCACGGCCACATTTTTGATGAGAACGGCCAAAAAATGTCCAAATCCAAAGGCAATGTCATTGACCCTTGGGAAATCATGAACGAATACGGCACGGATGCGTTCCGCTGGGCGATCCTGTCCGACAGTGCGCCATGGAACAACAAACGTTTCTCGCGCGGCCTGGTTGGTGAGACCAAATCCAAAATTGTGGATACGCTGGTCAACACCCATGCGTTCCTGACGCTGTATGCCGGTATCGACGGCTATGATCCTGCTGATCATCCGTTCAAAGTATCGGGGCATAAGCTGGACCGCTGGATTCTGTCCCGTCTGAACAGTCTGATCCTGCTGGTGGATAAGGGCCTGGCGGTTAATGATTTCGTCAATACGTCCAAGGCCGTTGAGAACTTTGTGGATGAGCTGAGCAACTGGTATATCCGCCGTTCCCGTGACCGGTTCTGGGGCAGCGGGCTGGGCGAGGAGAAGCTTGATGCATACCGCACATTGACGCATGTTCTGCTGACTACGGCTACGCTGATGGCGCCCTTTACACCGATGCTGTCCGAGGATATCTTTATGAATCTGGGCGGCGGTGAAAGTGTGCATTTGGCAGATTATCCTGTGGCCGATGAGAGTCTGATCGATCTGGAGCTGGAGCAGGATATGGAGAGTGCGAGACAGATTGTTGAGCTGGCCCGCAACGTCCGCAATGAGACCGGCATCAAGAACCGCCAGCCGTTGTCCGAGCTGATTGTATCGATTGACCGCAGCTTCCATTTGGCGGATTACGAAGAGATCATCAAGGATGAAATCAATGTCAAAGAGATTGTGGTGGAGCACAGCGACAGCGGATTTGTAGATTTTACATTGAAGCTCAATCTGAAGGTGGCCGGTAAAAAATACGGTAAAAACGTCGGCTTCCTCCAGGGCTTCCTGAAAGCTTTGGACAGTGAGGCTACCCGCAAAGCCGTACAGGAAGGCGTCATTGCGATTGTATCTCCGGAAGGGGAGGAGCTGCAGATTACCGCTGAGGAGCTGCTTGTAGAGAAGCAGGCCAAACCGGGTTTTGCTTCGGCATCCGGGTACGGACTTACAGTAGCGCTGAATACGGAGATCACACCGGAGCTGGAGCAGGAAGGCTGGGTACGCGAGATCGTGCGCGCGGTCCAGGATTACCGCAAACGCCTGGATCTGCCGATTGAGAAACGGATCGCGCTGACGCTTAAGGTGGACGGCGAGCTGAAAGCGGCAGTGACGGCATTTGAACATGTGCTCCGCGAGAATGTGCTGGTAACTACAGTTGATTTCGATGGAGAGCATGCGTTTGAGACCGTAGAAGCCGGAGGCAAATCGATCGGAATTCATATCGGAGCCTAAAGGTGTGCATTACCTGTCCCTAAATGGCATATACTAGCGGCAAAGGATAAGATTCTAGGGGTTAGCGGCAAAATGACGAGCCCGGTGCTTAAAGAGAGTCCTCTCTCTTTTGACCGGGCTCGTTTACTTTGTGGACCTTAAGTGACGCTAGGGAGGAGTCAACGCCATGGAGGGACGGCAAGAGGACAAGCACCGCTTCGGGAAAACAGGAAGAATCTCGATCAGAACATCCGGGGCGGGCAGCAGCACGCAGCAGGGCATAAGCAGTCAGGCGGACAGCAATACTCCAGAAAAGCATACACCGCGTCAGTTTGAGCGGGCGGCAATGAAGCAGGGGCGTTCTGTGCACGTGAATGCACATGGTCCGGACCAGCCTCCTGCAGATTTCCGCGGCATTAGCGGTGATCCTGGCGAAATTCCGCCGGAAGAAAAGCTGAATGCGGTCTACCGGCTGACAACCGGGCTGGTCCAGCAGATGGAGAAAGCGCGGATCGCCGAATATACGCAGCTCCTGAACTCACCCTGGCGTCTGGTTTGGCTGAATGTCCTGTCGGGAACGGCGCGGGGATTGGGGATTGCGCTGGGCTTTACTTTTTTTGCCGCAACGATCATTTATGTGCTTCAGGTTCTTGGGGCGCTCAATCTGCCGATCATCGGCGATTACATTGCAGACATTGTGCGGATTGTACAACATCAACTGGAGCTGAAGACTTTTTAAAAAAACCCGCAAAAGTTTGCCTTTGCATGGAAGCTAATTCACATACTTTGCGGGGCCCCTAATATATGTAAAAAAGAGCAGCCCCAGGCTACTCCCTTTCTTTTTTACTCAGCGGATCGAGAAGATAGCTGCCTTCCCCGCTGTCCATATAGTGGCGGTAGCTTGATCCCTTGATGACCATCATATGGTTCCCGGCGATGTCGGTAGCGATAAAGTTCTCCCAAGGCTCCACGAAGCCCTCGGTTTCGTCAGCTTCAATCTCCATATCATTATAAGAAGAAATGTCATTGCCCTCGGCCATAGCAGGTGAATTGGAGCTGCCCCAGCTCTCCACAATCTGCCAGGCGTCTTCACCGTCGAACCGGTTCTGTTCCCCGCGTTCATCCAGACTGGTGCGGCCAAAAGGCGGGGACAGAAATTCCTCTTCTGCAGGCCTTGTGAAAGGCGAGCTTTGGCGAGGGTTATGCTCTTTGCAGAAGCGGGTTAGCGGTACGGCATTCAAGCGTTCCAGGGGGATGGATTCGCCGCAGACTGCGCAGACCCCATAGGTTCCTTCATCCATGGCAGCTAAGGCTGCAGCGATGTTGTCCAGCTCATGCTCGTCACGCTCCAACAATGAAATATCCATGGACCGGTGATACAGCTCCGTGGCGGCATCGCCGGGGTGGTTGTCAATCTCCGTCAGATCTCCAGTCATGTCACGCATGGAGTCCTGCAGCCCGTAGTGGGCGCTGTTTTTCAATCTATGTTCAATATCTTCCCGCTGCTGAATGATCGCAGCCCGCAGCTTGGCGAGCTGCTCTGCCGGCAGATGGCTCATAGGGATCGCTCCTTTCGTATACATTCTCAGCATCGTTCGTTTGCGGTATGTTCCGGATGCTTATTGGATAGGTTGACCGGAGAACTGGTTTTTTAGCATGGCAAATACTCCCCGGTCTGGGGCGCGCGGCCCTGTCCTTGCAATAGACGGCTTCTTGAGGCCTGTGCTACAATATACAAGTCTTTATACAGTATTCGTACCGCCTGCAGCGGGAAAAATAAGAACGGAGTGACAACTTCTGTGGTGTACTATCTGATTGCGCTTATCGTATTTTTGGTAGACCAGGGTACCAAGTATTTGATTGCTACCCGGCTGGAGCTCGGCGAGCAGATTCCGGTTATCAAGGATTTTTTCATTATCACCTCCCACCGCAATCAAGGAGCTGCCTTTGGCATTCTTCAGGGACAGCAGTGGTTTTTTGTCGTGGTCACCGTTATTGTTGTGTCCGGAATTGTCTGGTATTTGAACAAGGCAAAAGCAACCCGCAAGCTGCTGCCCACTGCACTGGCGCTGGTACTCGGCGGAGCTGTAGGCAATTTTCTGGACCGGCTTTTGAACGGAGAGGTTGTTGACTTCCTGATGTTCAATTTCGGCAGCTACACCTTTCCGATCTTTAATGTGGCGGATTCCTGCATCGTGATCGGGGTGGGGCTGATTATTCTGGATACGCTGCTTGATATGAAGAGCGGAGAAGAAATCAACGAGGTTAAGGAAACCAAGGAAGTCAGGGAAGGGAATGAATGAGTTGAACAAGGACGTCAATCAGCAGGTGCCTTCCGGCGCCTTCGAAGAGGAAAGGGACGTCACGGAATGGACTGTTGCCGGAGAGAATGCCCGGGAGCGGATCGATAAATACATTACAGAGTCTTGGGAAGATGACATTTCACGCTCCCAGGTACAGCTGTGGATCAGCGGAGGACATGTAACCGTAAACGGCGCTCCGGTAAAAGCCAACTATAAGCTGGCCGAAGGCGATGTGGTTGCAGTTGCTGTGCCGGAAGCTGAAGCAACAGACCTGATTGCGGAGGATATTCCGCTTGAAGTGGTCTATGAAGACAGCGATGTTATTGTTGTAAATAAACCGCGCGGGATGGTGGTTCATCCGGCAGTCGGCCATCCGTCCGGCACACTGGTCAATGCGCTGATGTATCATTGCAAGGACCTGTCCGGCATTAACGGCGAGATTCGTCCGGGGATTGTGCACCGTATTGATAAAGACACCTCCGGACTGATTATGGCCGCCAAAAATGATGCCAGCCATGCTTCGCTCGCAGCCCAGCTCAAGGAGCATAGCGTAACCCGCCGCTACATCGCTGTAGTGCACGGTAACCTGTCCCATGACCAAGGTACGGTAGATGCGCCTATTGGCCGTGATCCGCATGACCGCAAGCTCTATACCGTAACAGAGAAGAACAGCAAACGGTCTGTGACCCATTTTACCGTGCTGGAGCGATTTGGGGATTGTACCCTGCTGGAGCTGCAGCTGGAGACCGGACGCACGCACCAGATTCGTGTGCATATGAAGTTTATCGGTCATCCGCTGGTCGGAGATCCCATCTACGGACGCAGCAAAGGGACGACTATGAACGGACAGGCCCTGCATGCCGCTGTTCTGGGGTTTGTGCATCCCTCCACCGGTGAATATATGGAGTACAGCGCGCCGATTCCGGCCGATATGGAAGAAGTGCTGTTTGCTCTGCGGAGCAGATAAGTACAAATCAAGTGATTATAAATCCATGGTTTTGAAGGCAGCTTTGCGGCATATTTAGAACATATACAAATTGAAAAAAAATCATAAGTTCAGTTTATGTAGGAACAAAAAAAGCAGGAGATGAGGCAAAGATTATGAGTATTGAACAATATCAGGAGACCTTCATTCAGACTAATTTTGCGGACCGCATCGGCGGTGCGAATTATGGCAAAGATACAGCCATCTACAAATTTGAGAAAATCAAACGCGCCAAAGCGTCGGCGAAACAGGATTTTCCGAATATTGAGCTGATTGATATGGGCGTGGGCGAGCCTGATGAAATGGCGGACGAAGGGATCGTCGCCAAGCTCGCGGTAGAAGCCGCCAAAGAAGAAAACCGCGGATATTCCGATAACGGAATCCCGGAGTTCAAAGCCGCTGCCGCCGCTTACCTGAAGGAAGTTTTCAGAGTGGACGGCATTGACCCTGTAACTGAGGTCGTGCACTCCATTGGTTCGAAGCCTGCGCTGGCGATGCTGCCATCCTGCTTCATTAACCCGGGAGACATTACCATTATGACAGTTCCGGGTTATCCCGTGCTGGGCACACACACGAAATATCTGGGTGGACAAGTGTTCACTGTGGAGCTGAAGAAAGAAAACAACTTCCTGCCTGACCTCAACTCCATTCCGGAAGATGTGGCCCGCAAAGCAAAGTTGCTTTACCTGAACTATCCAAACAATCCGACGGGTGCAAGCGCAACTCCTGAATTTTTCAGTGAAGTGGTAGCCTGGGCGAAAAAATATGATGTAGTCGTCATTCACGATGCGCCATACGCTGCCTTGACTTATGACGGTATGAAGCCGCTCAGCTTCCTGTCCGTACCGGGTGCGAAGGATGTCGGTGTAGAGCTGCATTCCTTGTCCAAGTCCTACAACATGACCGGCTGGAGAATCGGGTTCGTAGCCGGCAACCCGCTGGTAGTCAAGGCGTTCAGCGATGTGAAGGACAACAATGATTCCGGTCAATTCATCGCTATTCAGAAGGCAGCGGCTTATGGCCTGGAGCATCCTGAAATTACCGAAGCGATTGCCGCCAAGTATTCCCGCCGCCACAACATGCTGGTGGATGCGCTGAACAGTCTGGGCTTCTCGGCTGAGAAACCTAAAGGCTCATTTTTCCTTTATGTGGCTGCTCCAAAAGGCATTAAGGGTGGACGCCGTTTTGAATCCGGCGAAGACTTCTCGCAGTTCCTGATCCGCGAGAAGCTGATCTCCACCGTGCCTTGGGATGATGCCGGCCCGTTCGTCCGTTTCTCTGTAACCTTCATCGCCAAGGGCGAGGAAGAAGAGAAACGCGTCATCTCGGAAATTCAGAGACGCCTTAGCGACGTTGAATTTGAATTTTAATTAAGTTTAGTAATGTAGTTTTTAAGGCTGCTGCGGAGAAATCTGCGGCGGCTTTTTCTTCATGATAAGAATTTATATACTGAGCGGACTGAGGAGCCCTTATTTTGCCAAAAACCTTGTTTTTTCAGCGGTTACGGACTCAGGAGCCGTTATATCGTCCGATAGAGCCTGGAATAAAAGGCAAAGAGACAAATAAAGGCATCCCTGTCCGTTGTCTTGCGGAATAGCTGAATCTTCCTTCAATAACGGCTTTCCTGTCCGCAACGGCTGCGGATCAATCGTGAAGGAAGCTCATCGTGTCCACAGAATGCCCCACACGATAACATACGGTCCCCAATGCATGTCTTAGCGGACTTCTGGGCGAGCGTTGTGCACTCAGTCACCCTTCCTTCTTTCAGCCGTTAATTACCCTCCAGCTTCGTGATAAAGAAGCTGGATTTTTTGCTTTAAGCTATTGAACTAAAAGCCTGATTTTATGGTGCGAAGTAACGGAGGGGAAGTTTGGAACTGGAGGAGCGGTAGCGTCCGCCTTTGTCTCCGGATGTTGTCCGCTACCAGCGACTATATTCAGAACATCTGGAGACAACAGCGGCCGGAAGTCCAAACATTCCCCGGAGTTACACCTTTCACCATAACAACAGTTTTTTTGTTCACTCCCCTATTTGACACCCGCCGCAACATCTGTCATAATTCTCGTAGTTGAATATGCGCCTTTAATTCAGTCCCGTGAGGCTGGCAAGGTAACGTGAATCGAGGTTCGCGTCATGAAGAGAGGAATCCGTATGCCTACGGAGGGTTCTTTTATGCGCGCGGACACGCCATCTTTTTGAATCTGCGGATTTCACTCCTTGCCTGCTTCGGGCAAGGAGTTTTTTGTTATCCGGGGAACTTGAACAGGCGATCAAGCAGGAGGATGGCAGGGATGATGGTTACTGAAAAAAATGTGATTATGGACGAAACGGCAATCCGCCGCGCGCTGTCGCGCATTGCCCATGAGATTTTGGAGAAGAACAAGGGTATTGAGAATTGCCTGCTGGTGGGCATCCGCACACGGGGAGTGTATCTGGCGCAGCGGATTGCCGAACGCATCAAGGAGATTGAAGGCGTCGATATCCCATACGGCGAGCTGGACATCACGCACTACCGCGATGACCGTGAGGGGGGCGGCGATAACCGCGAAGCCATGGACCGTACGGTGGTGAACAGCAATCTTACTTTGCCCGCCGGTTCCTCAGGTATTAAGGACAAGAAAGTGATTTTGTTCGATGATGTCCTATACACCGGCCGCACGATCCGCGCTGCCATGGACGCCTTGATGGATTGCGGACGGCCGCGGATGATCCAGTTGGCTGTGCTTGCAGACCGTGGTCACCGTGAGCTTCCGATCCGGCCGGACTACATCGGCAAGAACGTACCTACCTCCAGACATGAGCAGATCGAAGTGGCGCTGACCGAGTTCGACGGCAAGGATGAGGTTTACATTATTTCCAACCGGGAGGAACGATGACAATGATGACAGCAACCAAGGTGAAGGAACGCAGTCTTCTGGGGATTAAGGAATTGGACCGGACGGAAATCCTCCAGCTTTTGAACAGAACGGCCTACTGGGACAATCAAGCCGAGAAGCTGACACCGGTGCTGAGATCACATTTTGTAGCGAACATGTTTTTTGAGAACAGCACGCGGACCCGGTTTTCCTTCGAAATGGCTGAGAAACGCCTGGGTGTTCAGGTCCTGAACTTTACGGCTGCGGCTTCCAGTGTAGAAAAAGGCGAATCGATCTACGACACCGTGCGTACGCTGGAATCGATGGGGATCGACGCTGGAGTTGTGCGTTTGAAGCCTGCCGGGGTGCTGCAGCAGCTGGCGGAGAAGGTATCCATCCCGCTGATCAATGCAGGGGACGGCAATAACGAGCATCCGACTCAGGCGCTGCTGGATCTATACACCATGAGCAAAAATTTTGGCGAACTGAAGGGCCTCAAAGTGTCAATTATCGGGGATATTATGCATAGCCGGGTGGCCCGCTCGAACCTCTGGGGACTGACGAAAATGGGCGCCAAGGTTCAGTTCTGCGCTCCCGATAATATGAAAGCTCCCGAGCTGGCCGAGTTCGCGCCTTATGTAACCATGGAGGAAGCGCTGAAAGCAGATGTGGTCATGATGCTGCGTGTGCAGCTGGAGCGCCATGCAACGGGTATCCTCCAATCCGCAGACGAGTACCGGAAGCAGTTCGGACTTACGGAAGAACGTGCCGCGAAACTGGACAAGAATACAATTATCATGCACCCGGCACCGGTGAACCGGAATGTTGAGATTGATGATGCTGTGGTGGAAAGCGACAAATCACGGATTTTCCCTCAGATGGCTAACGGCGTGCCTGTGCGCATGGCCGTAATTGAAAGAGCGATACACTAAAAAACCTGACACAATCTATTTAATAATTATACACAAAGATGAATTTTTATTATATAATAACTACAGAGCTCGCGGCCGAACGCCTGCGGGTAAAAGGAGAATCATAACCGTGATCATCAAGAACGCCAGTGTATTGAATGGGGAAGGCGTGCTAGAGCGCAAACATATCGTGGTGCAGGATGGAATTATCTCCGCAATCAAGGACGGCAGCGAGGCTGTGGATGAAGCCGGAGAGATTGTTGAAGCGGAAGGAAAGCTGCTGATTCCGGGGCTGATCGATATGCATGTGCATCTGCGCGAGCCAGGTTTTGAGCATAAGGAAACCATCGAAACTGGAGCACGTTCAGCAGCAAAAGGCGGATTCACTACAATCGCCTGCATGCCGAATACCCGCCCTGTAACGGACAGTCCGGAAATTGTACAGTTCGTGAAGGATAAAGCCGCTGAAGCCGGACTGGTGAAGGTGCTGCCCTATGCAGCCATTACGAAGAATGAGCTGGGACGCGAGCTGACTGATTTTGCCGCCTTGAAAGAGGCTGGAGCGATTGGCTTCACGGATGACGGTGTGGGTGTACAGAGCGCCCAGATGATGAAGGATGCGATGAAGATCGCGGCAGGGCTGGATATGCCGGTGATTGCCCACTGTGAAGACAACTCGCTGGTGGAAGGCTGCGCGGTAGCCGAAGGTACTTTTGCCGCCAAGCATGGATTGAGGGGGATTCCGAATGAATCAGAGGCCATTCATGTCGGACGTGATATTCTGCTCGCTGAGGCAACCGGGGTACACTATCATGTCTGCCATGTCAGCACAGAACAATCTGTTCGGCTGATCCGCCAGGCGAAGGAGATCGGCATCAAGGTGACCGCGGAGGTATGCCCGCATCATCTGCTGCTCTCGGAAGAAGACATTCCGGGGCTGGACGCCAATTGGAAAATGAACCCGCCGCTGCGCTCGCGCCGCGATGTGGAGGCCTGCATCGCCGGGCTCCTGGACGGTACAATCGATATCATCGTTACCGATCATGCACCGCACAGCGAAGAAGAAAAAGCCAAAGGCATGCAGCTTGCGCCATTCGGCATCGTGGGCTTTGAGACAGCGTTCCCGCTGCTGTATACCGCTTTTGTGGCAACCGGCAAATGGGACCTGTCGCTGCTGGTACAGCGCATGACGGCTGATCCGGCCCGGGTATTCCGGCTGAATACAGGCAGCCTCACGGTTGGGCTGCCTGCGGACCTGACACTGATTGATCTTACGGAAGAAAAGGAAGTTGATCCCGCTTCGTTTGCCAGCAAAGGACGCAATACACCTTTTGGCGGATGGAAGCTTAAAGGCTGGCCGGTCAAAACATGGGTAAACGGCACAGCTGTATGGACTGAAGAATAACGGACGGACGGGTAGGACGAAGCTGCCGGCTGTATGGGGCAGGTTGACATACGGCGGCGTTTTCGTGCGCCTGCTCCGGTTAATTGAGGCCAGACATAAGAACCAGACTACAGAAACCAGAAGGAGTGGAAGGAAATGCAGGCGAGATTGCTGCTTCAGGACGGAACGCTGTTCACTGGCACCGCATTTGGTGCGGAAGGCGAGAAGACGGGCGAGGTTGTTTTTAACACAGGGATTACGGGTTATCAGGAGGTGCTGTCGGACCCTTCCTACTGCGGCCAGATCGTGACCATGACTTACCCCCTGATCGGAAACTACGGCATCACCCGCGATGATTTCGAATCTGTGCGCCCATTCGTGCACGGCTTTGTCGTGCGCCGCCATGAGGCGGTGCCGAGCAACTGGCGCGCTGAATACAGCGTAGACGATTTGCTGAAGGAATATGGCATTCCCGGAATCAGCGAAATTGATACCCGGATGCTCACCCGCATTATCCGCCATTACGGCACCATGAAGGCGATCCTTACCACCTCCAATAAGCGTGTGGAAGAGCTCATGGAAATGATGGGGGATACGACCATTGAAGAGCTGCGCAACCAGGTGGCCCGCACCTCTACTACGGCAGCCTATAACAGCCCTGGCAACAAGGAGCGGATCGTGCTTGTCGATTACGGCGCCAAAACCGGCATCCTGCGTGAACTGAATAACCGCGGCTGCGATGTGGTTGTTGTGCCGCATGACGTGACCGCAGATGAGATCCGCCGCCTTAATCCCGACGGCATTCAGCTCTCCAACGGCCCCGGGGACCCGAAGGATGTGCCTTACGCCGTAAAGACGATCTCCGAGCTGCTCGGCGAATATCCGATCTTCGGCATCTGCCTGGGGCATCAATTGTTCGCACTGGCTTGCGGTGCGGATACGGAGAAGCTTAAATTCGGCCACCGCGGCGGCAACCATCCGGTAAAAGAACTCGAAAGCGGGCGCTGCTTCATCACCTCCCAGAACCATGGCTACACGGTTAACGAGGAGTCTGTGCGGAAGACCGACCTGGAAGTGACACATATCAACAACAATGATAAGACCGTTGAAGGACTGAAGCATACCCGTTACCCCGCATTTTCGGTGCAATACCATCCGGAAGCGGCGCCGGGACCGCATGACAGCAGCTATTTGTTCGACCGTTTCCTGCAAATGATTGCCGATCACAAGGCCAAGACACCGGCAGGCTCGCGCCAGGCGCAGCTTGCGGCCAACGCCAGAATCACGGAACTAACTATTACACCGCAGCTCGAAGCCGTGAAAGGAGCGCTATAACATGCCAAAGAACGAAAAGCTTAAGAAAATCCTCGTCATCGGCTCCGGCCCGATCGTCATCGGCCAGGCTGCCGAGTTCGACTATGCCGGAACCCAGGCCTGCCAGGCGCTGAAAGAAGAAGGCGTGGAGGTTGTGCTGATCAACAGCAACCCGGCTACCATCATGACCGATACCAATATGGCCGACAAGGTATACATCGAGCCGATCACCCTTGAATTTGTGACCGGGATTATCCGCCAAGAGCGTCCCGATGGACTGCTGCCAACTCTGGGCGGACAGACCGGACTGAACATGGCTGTGGAGCTGGCCCGCGCAGGCGTGCTGGAGCAGGAGAACGTGAAGCTGCTGGGTACACAGCTGGGATCCATCGAGAAGGCGGAGGACCGCGATTTGTTCCGCGAGCTGATGCGCGAGCTGGAGCAGCCGGTGCCGGAGAGCACGATCATCACCAGTGTGGAGGAAGCCATGGGCTTCGCAGCCGGGATCGGCTACCCGCTGATCGTCCGCCCTGCGTACACGCTGGGTGGGACGGGCGGCGGGATTTGCGACAACGAGGAAGAGCTGCGCGAAACCGTCAAAGCAGGTATCCGGTACAGTCCGATCGGCCAATGTCTGGTGGAGAAGAGCATCGCCGGCATGAAGGAAGTCGAATATGAGGTGATGCGCGACGCGAACGACAACTGTATCGTGGTCTGCAACATGGAGAACTTTGACCCGGTTGGCGTACACACAGGCGACAGTATTGTCGTAGCGCCAAGCCAGACCTTGTCTGACCGTGAGTACCAGATGCTGCGCAGCGCCTCCTTGAAGATCATCCGTGCACTGAACATCGAAGGCGGCTGCAATGTGCAGTTCGCGCTCGACCCGCAGAGCTATCAGTATTATGTGATTGAAGTGAACCCGCGTGTCAGCCGTTCCTCGGCGCTGGCGTCGAAGGCGACCGGTTATCCGATTGCCAAGATGGCGGCCAAAATCGCCCTGGGCTACACGCTGGATGAAATCGTCAATCCGGTTACCGGCCAGACGTATGCCTGCTTCGAGCCGACACTGGACTATATCGTCAGCAAAATTCCGCGCTGGCCGTTTGACAAGTTCATCTATGCGAACCGCAAGCTGGGCACGCAGATGAAAGCAACCGGTGAGGTCATGGCGATTGGCCGTACCTTCGAAGAGTCGATTCACAAGGCGATCCGTTCCCTGGAAATCGGCATTCACCGCTTCAAGCTTCCTGGCGCAGAGCAGCTGGAAGACAGTGTGCTGCGCACAAGACTTGCCAAGGCGGATGATGAGCGCCTGTTCCTGATTGCTGAAGCGTTCCGCCGTGGTTACGGCCTGCAGGAGATTCAGGATATTACCAGCGTGGACTGGTGGTTCCTCTCCAAGATCGAAGGCCTGGTGAACTTTGAAGAGGTGATCCGCAGCGAAGCGACACTGTCGCCGGAAACACTCTATCAGGCGAAGCGCAAGGGTTTCACTGACCGTGCGATTGCCGAGATCCGCGCTGAAGGCCGTCCTGGCCTTGAGCAGACGAAGGAATCCGAGGTGCGCGTGCTGCGTCTGCAGCAGGGGCTGGTCCCGGTATTCAAAATGGTGGATACCTGCGCCGCTGAATTCGAAGCCTCTACGCCATACTATTACTCGACCTATGAAACCGAGAACGAGGTTATTCATTCCGATAAGCAGAAAGTAATCGTGCTGGGCTCCGGTCCGATCCGCATCGGCCAGGGCATCGAATTCGACTATTCTACGGTTCATGCGGTTTGGGCGATTCAAAAAGCCGGCTATGAAGCTGTAATTATCAATAACAATCCGGAGACAGTTTCTACGGACTTCAATACCTCGGACCGGTTGTACTTTGAACCGCTGTTCTTTGAGGATGTCATGAATGTTATTGCCCAGGAAAATCCAATCGGGGTCATCGTCCAATTCGGCGGCCAGACGGCGATTAACCTGGCTGCACCGCTGGCTGCGGCCGGCGTGAATATTCTGGGCACCAGCCTGGACAGCATCGATGAAGCCGAGGACCGCAAGAAGTTCGAAGCCCTGCTGGCCCGTCTGGATATCGCCCAACCGAAGGGCAAAACGGTCATCAACATCGATGAAGCGGTAGAAACTGCTCAATCGCTCGGCTATCCGGTTCTGGTACGTCCTTCCTACGTGCTGGGCGGCCGTGCCATGGAGATCGTGTACAATGATACGGAGCTGCTGAGCTACATGGCTGAAGCAGTGAAGGTCAATCCGGAGCATCCGGTGCTGATCGACCGTTACATGCTGGGCAAAGAGGTTGAAGTCGATGCCATCTGCGACGGCGAGACGGTAGTCATCCCGGGTATCATGGAGCATGTTGAGCGCGCAGGGGTTCACTCCGGTGACTCCATCGCCGTATATCCTCCGCAGTATCTGGATGAAGGCCTGAAGCAGAAGATCGCTGACATCACGATCAAGATCGCCAAAGAACTGAAAACGGTCGGGCTGGTGAATATCCAGTTTGTCATTTATCAAAATGAAGTGTATGTCATCGAGGTCAACCCGCGCTCCTCGCGTACGGTTCCTTTCCTCAGCAAGGTGACCGGCATTCCTATGGCCCATCTGGCCACCAAAACCATTCTCGGCGGCAAGCTGAAAGAGGAAGGTTACACTGAAGGCCTGTGGCCGGAGAGCGACTATGTTTCGGTCAAAGTGCCGGTGTTCTCTTTTGCCAAGCTGCGCAGAGTAGAGCCTACACTCGGACCGGAAATGAAATCGACCGGCGAGGTTATGGGCCGCGATAAATTGTATGCCAAAGCCCTCTACAAAGGGCTGATCGGGGCAGGCATGAAAATTCCAACCACCGGAGCCATCATCGTAACGGTTGCGGACAAAGACAAGGCTGAAGCCGTAGAGCTGATGAAGGGCTTCCACGCCATGGGCTACAAAATCATTGCCACCGGCGGCACGGCGCTTGCGCTTGAACAAGCGGGCCTGAACGTGATGAACGTCAATAAGCTGGATGAGGGAGAGCCGACCATCCTCGATCTGATTCGCAGCGGTCAAGCCAACTTCGTCTTCAATACCCTGACCAAAGGCAAAACACCGGAGCGCGACGGCTTCCGCATCCGCCGTGAAGCGGTAGAGAACGGCGTCGTATGTATGACTTCGCTCGATACCGTAACTGCACTGCTGAGAATGCTTCAGACGATTAACTTCTCGTCGCAGTCGATGCCCGCTTTTGTCGGACAATAATTATGAAATGAACCAGGCTGCCTTATGGGGTGGCTACAGGGACGGTTTGCGTTAGCGCAGACCGTTCCGCTGTGCCCGGGGACAAAATCCCTGACAGAACATATCCTTATGCGAAAATAGAACATGCGGTGTACCGCATGGCAAGGAGCGTTGGATCGATGACAAAGGGAGAGGATCGGCAAATGGAGCAGACTGCCACGCAGCATGGGCATGAGACGGTTGCACAAGTTGAAAAGCGGGAGGAAATGGCCGGGCGGCTGATGGTTGCCCTCGATGTTCCGGATGTGGAACAGGCGAGCCTGCTAATCGATAAGCTGGAAGGCATTCCATGTTATATGAAGGTGGGCATGCAGCTGTTTTATGCTGCAGGCCCTGGCTTCATCAGAGAGCTGAAGGCGCGCGGCTACTCCGTCTTTCTGGATGTCAAAATGCATGATATCCCCAATACCGTGCGCGGCGGGGCAGAGAGCCTGACCCTGCTTGGCGTGGATATGTTCAACGTGCACGCAGCCGGGGGAACGGCGATGATGGCTGCTGCGCTCGAAGGTGCGGCCAAGGCCGTCAGCCTGCATCCGTCGCTGCATATTCCGCTCATTATCGCAGTCACACAGCTTACAAGCACCAGCCAGGAGATGATGAACCGTGAGATCGGCATATCCGGGACGGTAACGGATACCGTTGTGCGGTATGCCAAGCTAGCGGCTGAGGCGGGCCTGCACGGCGTTGTGGCCTCCCCGCAGGAAGCGGCAGTCATTGCTGCTGCCTGCGGCCCGGACTTCCGTACAGTGACGCCTGGGATACGTCCTGCCGGAGCTTCCCTTGATGACCAGTCCCGTGTCATGACACCTGGTCAAGCGATTCGCCAGGGCAGCCACTTCCTGGTCGTCGGACGACCGATTACGGCGGCGGCAGATCCGCGCCAGGCCGCACTTACCATTATTGAGGAGATGAGCCAAGCATGAGCCCGTTATTGAATAAAAGTGAACAGATTGCCCGTTACCTGCTGAAGATCGGTGCGGTAGCGCTGCGTCCGCAGGACCCTTTTACCTGGACCTCCGGCATTAAATCACCCATCTACTGTGATAACCGTCTGACACTGTCCTTCCCAGAAGTCCGGGGCTACATCGCCGACGCCTTCGTCGAGACAATCGCCAGCACCTACCCGGATGCTGAAGTTATTGCAGGCACAGCTACTGCGGGCATCCCGCATGCGGCCTGGGTAGCAGACAAGCTGAACCTGCCGATGGCTTACATCCGCGACAAGGCCAAAGGCCACGGCAAGCAGAACCAGATCGAGGGCCTGATCTCTCCGGGACAGAAGGTCATTATTATCGAGGACCTGATCTCCACCGGCGGCAGCTCTATCAAGGCCGCTCAGGCTGTACAGGAAGCGGGAGGCGTTCCGCTGGTCGTGCTGGCTATTTTCAGCTACGAGCTGGACCGCGCCACCGAAGCGTTCGCGGCAGCAGGTGTGCCGCTGCAGACCCTGTCCAACTACACCACTCTAATTGATGTAGCCCTGGGGCAGGGAACCATCGCCGACACGGATGTGGAGCTGCTGCAATCCTGGCGTAAAGATCCGGCATCGTTTGGAGTGCAGAAGTAAAAACCCAGGATACAGACATATAAGTATACGAATCCCTCACTTTAGCAGTGAGGGATTTTTAGTCTGAAGCAAACCCACACAGAATTTGGCAGCCCCTCTTGCCGGTTCGGCCTAAGGTTTTCGTCTGAAACGGGGTATAATAACTTCACAGCGGAAGGCCATCACTTGGTGAAAAGGAGAAGAGGGGACGATGAATTGGATCTACTTTGCGAAGCTGTTCAGGACAAGATTTCAAGCAGGCTGCCTGGCCAAAAGGCTGGAGCAGGACGGCTGGATTTACGGCTACCATGACCCGCGTTTTGTGGAAATATACCGTTCGCGCAAGGGCCGTTATGGGGTACGTTTCCTGCCCTGAACCCATTAACCAAAATCATCCTTGACTTTTGACCCGGATATGATGTATATTATCTATTGTCGCTGTTTGAATATGATTACTGACGCGGGGTGGAGCAGCCCGGTAGCTCGTCGGGCTCATAACCCGAAGGCCGCAGGTTCAAATCCTGCCCCCGCAACCAATTTTATTTTCTCAGACAGCCATTGTATATACGGAATCCTAGATCCGGGCCCTTAGCTCAGTTGGTTAGAGCGGTCGGCTCATAACCGATTGGTCACAGGTTCGAGTCCTGTAGGGCCCACTTCACTAAACCCCTTGCCTAGCAAGGGGTTTTTGCTATGTTTATGTCTATACAGGAGTTAGTATTTGTGAAGGAATAGACTTGATGAACGTTAATAATACCCCCGATCTTAGGGGATTTGTTACTCCATCAATGGTTATAAACTCACCTTTCGTAGTTGAAGAAAATGTTATATTAGGTTTATTGTTGAGAAGTATATGGAAAGTTAATTATTTGTTTTTTTTATTACAGGAGGTGCTTTTAAAATTAGAAAATTTGTGACCATCGCAGCATTGGTTATCATTTTGCTGGTTATTGGGATTTATGCAGCACTTCAGTTTAAATATAATTCACTTGAAAAAAGCCTAAAAGCATATTTAATTACTGTAGAGGGGTACTCTGAATCTGATATAGTGAGTATTAAAGCAAAGTTTGGTTCTATGCCGAAGTTTCCTGTGTATGTAATATTTGCTGATGACCCTAATACTAAATACATTTTTACAGACAGAGATGCGTCAGATTGGACACAGCTAGATCCTAAAGAACCGCAGCGATTAAAAAAGGATAATTAATGAACCTAAAATATTGTTTTTTAAGAGTTACCATGAACGAAATGTTTTAAAGAAATGGCAAAGCCCATCGTCTTATGATGTCCGAGCCGCTGTAAATGTCAGCTACCAGCGGGAATGTGGCGCCCATGCTGCTTCTTTTTCGGATATGACGCTTGGCGTTACTGTTCTTCGCGTATACCTACACTTCAATCCCTATATCCAGCAGCTGCAACTTTACAGGCATCACCTGCTTGAGATGATCCAGTTCAGCACGGAGGCTGTGATCAAGCTTTTCGGTTTCGAGGACTAATTCAGGCTGCCGGGATAAGGTATGCAAGAGTTCGAGAAGGATAGCAAGTCCTTTTTCACCGAAATTTCTAACCTGTCTCAGTTCTCCAATCGTGGCATTCTGCACTTTATCAATGGAAGAATAGCTGTTTTCGTTCAATGAGTTGAGGATTCTGGAGATGCTCTTTTCATAGGGGACGGGAGCGGCCAGGCGCAGAAAATAAATAGGGAAAGGGTAAAATACTTTGGCTACCGGAATATAAAGGTGCAGGGGGACATCGTGCGGAAGGGTTATTTTCAAAAGCTGTCATCTCCTAGTCTGGCTGTTTGCGGTATATATAATCACACCGAATGCATAATTATGTAAAAAGTATTTGGAGTTTGGCGATTATAGTATTATTTACACAGATTTAAGCTAACAAAAACATAATTATGTTATAAAATATGACAAACTATTGACGGAGGAAAAGATAATAGGCCCTGCCGGATTACGGCAGGGTCACTTTGTGGTTCGCCGGTCAGATTGTATGGCCTATAGTCAAGACATCAATCATCTTGCGGCTCCTGCAATAGAATGGAGAAGGTCTGGGTTTCATGGTCTACTTCAATGGCTTCGATGCCGACAAAATCCGGAATTTCGGGGTGTACTGCGTCCACGCTGTAATCCGGGTGGGTCAATAATAACTGGATAATTTGGATGGCTTCCATACTGCTCCCCCTTACGGGTAAATTTCGCCTTTTAGTCTGGAGGCTCTAGCTCTGCATGATGTGAATTATTATCCCCGCTGCATTCACCGAATATGTCTGTGGATTAATTTTCGGTCCTCGTTCCGCTCCATCACGGCAATCAGTTGTCCCTGGAATACCCGGCGCTGAATCTGGTCAATCCGCTGCAGAGCCAGCTCGCAAGGGACCTGAAAAACTGCGGCAAGCTCCTGAATCGCATCTTCCCGCAGCTCGGGCAGTCTCATCTTCGAGATCATAGAGTAAGGCATGGCCGCATACAAAATAAACCGCTCCGATTCATCCTTCTCTGCTTGCGTGAATTGCTCAGGCATCAGTGTATGGCTGCCGGCATGACGGAGCAGGTGGCAAAGCTCATGCAGGAATTCCAGGCGCTGCAGTTCTTCAGGAAGCCGATTGTCGATGAACATGCTGTACATCCCGGCAGAGGCCTCAATCCCTTTACTCCTCACATCGAGATAATGAACCCAGATATTCAGGCGCTCGGCAATGTATGCAATTGATATTTGTGCCGGCTTCACGATCTCCAGCCGTTCATACAAATCCTCCGTCCACTTCTCCAGAGCAGTCATTTGATAATAGGAATGCATGTGCTTCACCTCAGATATAAGATCGTATGTTCGTATTTATGGTCAAAAGAAAAGCCCGGAGGGCTTAGTGGGTTCTGCGAACCTGTGTTCTTATGTATCTAAGCATAAAGCAATCAAACCTTAATATCAAGTGTTTTTCCTAAGTTTGGGTCCAAGCTCTGTGAAAGCATTTGCGCTAAATTCTGACCCTGGATTTCTGCCTGGTTCTTGGCAATGCTGAGGACCTGGAGGCCTACAGCCTGTTTCAGACCGGCCTGGTTCATCGATACCGATAGAGCGGCAATATCCATTTCGCACCTCCTAAACAAAGTTAGTGAGCGTTATGCCCTGAATACCGTAAAACCTGCCCCCAAAGGAAAAATTAGGTTTATTGGCTTCCCTTAGTATATCGACTGCACGGGCAAAATTGATTAGGTGAATGGTATTTCTTTGCCGATTGGCCCATACGGCCTGTTTCCCTTCTACATATTCTGTGCTGTAGTCAATATTTGTGAGGAGGAATGAATGATGGGAGCAGAATATGGTTGCGGTTGTAATAATGTTGGTGGTGTGAATCAGGGTCCTCCGGTGCCGGTTTGCAGTCCTTTTACTTCCACAGGTGCAATTCTGGTATTGTTCATTTTGCTGGTTATTATCACTAAAGCCTGTATATTCTAACCATTTGATCAGTGAGTGCCGCCCTGTCTGGCAATGTGCCGGATAGGGCTATTTCTTTTTTCTGCGGGCAGAAGGTCCGATCTGGCGTTTGATTTTTCCTGTGGCCTCATCCGTTTCAATGATATACAGTTCCTTGACCGTTCCTGCAAGCGCAAACCATTCTTTTAAGGCCTCCTCTTCAGACATAGGGCCATACAGTTTTTTTCCCCGATAACAGATATAGAACACCCTGGCTCTCCGCGTGTAGAATAATACCCCACCTATTTTACGCCTATTATCTGCATAGTTGCATAAGGAACATTAGTTCGCATGTATTGCATACAACTATTCCTGTTTCTTTAGAGGAAGGGGCTAATGCTAGCACAATAGGATATGGTATGGAAAAGCTGACCGGGCAGGCAATCGGGATCGTTGACATCTCCCCCTTTATTTGAAGATGAATTCTACCTGCGTACCGTCGGGCAGTCCCTCCAGCTGGTTGCCAACCCAGCTTCCGGCACCCCGGTTGTCGCTAGGCGTTATGTATTCAATGTCGGCTCCGCTGCCGCCTTCCTCGCACATGGCCATCGGCCATTCGTCACGGTCATAACCTTTTTTGGTGGGCACCCCCTTCAGAGATTCCTTGCGGTTTTCGTCTGCTTCCTGCCGTTCAATAGTGCAGATACTGGCCTCCCCGCTGCGGATGGCGTCCTGAATGTGCCGGGCTGTCTCCGGGAAACGGTCGCTCGGGAACCTCAACTGGACAACGTCTGTATCTTCTGCAGCCGGCCGGCTGCCAGGCAGATCACCGTTCTGTTCGTACCAGTAAGCGGCAATCAGGAGCAGCACTGTGATGATGAGACTTGGGATGAATTTCTTGGACTTCACGTTGCTGCCTCCTAAATTTTTGATAGCTAAGCTGAAAGCATGGCTTAAGTGGGTGAGCCACTGCTTCCATAAGCGTAGACTTAATTAGTATAGCTTAATTATAGCTTCCTTTAGAATACTGAAATTAGCAAAAGAAGGGGGGAACGGGTATAACAGATTTTTAAAAGCGTGCTGTATATTTATGCCGGTTTTATGTCATTTCGCCGTGCACTTGTCCGACAGTTCCCCATAAGATGTAGAAAAAAGGGATAGGATGGTGGAAAAGATGGAATCGCGCATCCTTCGGGATTTACTGGAATCTGCATCACGGCTGGTCGGGGATGTACAATGGCAGGCGGCATTCCGGAATGTGCAGATGGCCCCTGCAGATGCTGCGCTTGCGTCTCCGGCCCGGAAGCTGCTGCAAACGTTATACCGCTTGCAGGGACAAGGAATGATCAGCGGGCAGCATGATTATCTGGAGAGCCCGGATGAATTCAGTGCCAGGCTGAATACGACCAGCGGACAATATGCCGCGCTCCACGGCTATGAGCTGGGGGCGATTGAGAATCAGTCGGAGCAGCAGATCAGCAGCCAGCGGCAGGCAGTGGTAGACAGCGCAATCCGGTGGCATCAGGCGGGCGGAATCGTCACCATGAGCTATCATGAGAATTTGCCAGGGACCGCTCCGGCCTGGTCGAATGTCTCGATGAGCCTTAGCGAGGCGGATTTTGCCAAATATATCACCCCGGGTACCGTTCAGTACAAAGCGCTGATCGCGGAGCTGGACAAGACAGCCCAGTCTTTGAAAAAGCTTTCTAATGCGGGCGTGCCGGTGCTCTGGCGCCCCTACCATGAGATGAACGGCGGCTGGTTCTGGTGGGGCCAAAAAAGCTCGTTCAGCAAGCTGTGGAACCTCATGTTCGACCGGTACACAGCGTATCACAAGCTGCATAATCTGCTGTGGGTGTGGAGCCCCAATGCCAAAAACGAGTGGTCCGATGAACCGGCAGACTATTACCCCGGCGCCGGCAAGGTGGATGTGTTGGCGCTGGATATCTATGAAGCGGATTTCAAGCAGAGCCACCATGATGCCATGTGGAATCTGGGACGCGGCAAGCTGATCGCCATAGGCGAGAACGGGGAACTTCCGTCCCCGGCGGTGCTGGCCAAAACCCAGCATAAATGGTCCTACCAGATGAGCTGGGGAAAGCTGCTGTATGAGAAGAACAGCGATGCGGTCATCAAGGCTTTTATGAACGATTCCTTCGTGCTCACCAGGAAGGAATACGCGGCGAAGGCGGCGCAGTATGCCTCTATGCCTGAAGCTGGCCCCATGCCGGGCCTGTACGGGCAATATTACAGCAATGCATCGCTCAGCGGCACGCCGGCGTTCACCCGGACCGATTCCGGCATTAACTATATCTGGCGGCAGGCGGCCCCCGATCCGGCTCTCCCTGCTGATTTCTTCTCGGTGCGCTGGAGCGGCAGGCTGAGTGCCGCATACACGGAGAGCTACACGATTTATTCGTCCTCGGACGACGGCATCCGCGTGTGGATTGACGGCGTGCTGGTGATTGACAGCTGGATGAAGCAGAGCGGACAGGAGCGGCAGGGACAGGTGAATCTGATTGCCGGGAAGCTGCATGAGCTGAAGGTGGAGTATTATGAGAACCAGGGGGATGCGCGGGTGGTGCTGATGTGGGAAAGCCCCAGCCAGGTGAAAAGCGTCATCCCGGCCGGGGCCTTCTATCTTCCTTAAACAGGTTGGCCAGCGGGTTAGATTTGTTCCCGGTAGCTGATATTGTTGGCGATTTTCTCATTGCGTACGGCTTGGCGCAGCACATCCTTCACCGATTGGGGCTGGCGGATCCTGTGGAAAAGCAGCTGTGGCGATGAAGCATCGTCCGAGAATACAGTAAGTGTTCCGATACCCAGTATACGCTGGGGTATGGACTGGGCCACAGAAAAATCATTGACCCGCAGCAGCTCGATTTCTTCCACGTCCTTCCCGATCAGCCCGGTTTTGACCATAATGCGCTGGCTGGTGATGGTGTATGTGGTTGTATTCAGGCCCACGATGCCTTTGATGCGGTCGGAGATACCGGCCGGCTTGCCCTGCCATAACTTTGTTTCAGGTCCGGAGCCGGAACCTGGTGCGGCTCCGGATGACGCCCGGCGTTCAGGTGCAGCTGCGCCTCCGGTAGTGCTTGCGCCGCATTCTCCGCAAAATTTGGCCCCTTGCTTGTACTCTGCGCCACAGCTTGTGCAGTAAGGCATAAGCTATCTTCCTCTCTATCATTCATGTTGACATCATTATAGTATAACAAGGATTTCCAGTCACTACTGGGGATCTTTGTTGTTTGTACCTGCCCAAAATACGCTTCAATTCTGCAAAAAGTTTCATCTCTGCTACTTTTACATTATTTTCAGTTGCACTTTACAAAACTCGCTATTATTCTGTTAAGTGGAGGGATACTTAATATGAGACAAGCCTTACTGGCGGCGTTGCTGATGATGGTTGGTATTCTAAGCGCCTGCAGCAATAATAGCTCCGCGCCTGCTTCCCATGAAGAGGTGCAGGAGAACGTGCAAAATTTTTATAATGAAATGTCAAAGTTCGATGAAATGGGCAAGTCCTCATTGGAGGCATTCAACACAGCCTTAACTTCGTATTCAACAGGAAAAGCCAGTGACAGTGAGATGGAGAAAGCAGTGGATGATTTTCAGGACACCGCTTCGGATATCGCCGATGAAGTCAAGGATGTGAAGATCTCCAAAAGCCTGCCGGAGAACATCCAGAAGCTGCTTAAAGAATCGGTAATTGCCTTCCAGAGTGCGTATTCCATCAAGGAGAAAGCCTCGAAAAGTGCGGTTTCTCCGGATGTTACTGCCGAGGAGTTCCAGGACATGAACCAGCAGGCGGATGTAGCGATGCTGTATGGCATCTCCAAGCTGAATGAGGCCAGAGTGGCGGCAGGGCTGATTGAACCGGGAAGTGCGGCCACGGACACACTGGCTGGTGCAGGGACCGGGACTGCTGCGGATTCTAAACCGGGTACAGACAGCCAAGCCAATACAGGCACAACAGATATCCAGGTACATCCGCAGACCGGTAAGGGAACTTCCGTAACAGAGATTAAATAAAGCGAAACCCTGCTAAGGTAGAAACAAAGCTTCCCTGTCATTGGACAGCAAAAGGCGCTGCACAGCGAACACTGTGGGCGCCTTTTGCTTACGGTTCTGTCATTTTTTTCTGATTGCTTAACAAGCGGAAACTCGCATATAATACAAACATACGTTCGCTTTGTGTGGAGCGCAATAACTGAAATGAATCAGGTCATCCTTGGAGGAGGAAAAGCACAATGGGCAAGAAGCTGGAAGAGTACGGCCTGTGGGAGAGCAGCAGAGTGCTGCTGCCAGAGCACAAAAGCCGGATACCGAAGGATGAACGGGAGATGCTGAACCGAGGAAAGCCCGTTCTGGATGAGCAGAAGCTGGAGGAGATTGAATGCACGCTGGCGCTGTCGCTGCGGAGCCATGTCCGGGTAACAGTAGTGATGCATGATCCTTGCGGGAACAAGCAGCTGAACGGCTTTGTGACTTCCATTCACACCCACTCGCGTGAGATCAAGCTGCAGTGGGCGGAGGAATGGAAGTGGATTCAGGTCGATGATATTGTCGAAGCTTACATTGTCTGAGCGGCAGACTATTCTCCAAACTCTGCTTGCGATGAAGCAGGTGAGCAATGCTATATAAGTTGAACTTAAAGAATTCATAAAAAGGGCAGAAGTGCGGAGGGGAAGTTTGGAACTGGAAGAGCGGTAGCGTCCGCCTGAAAGCTTTCCGTAGGAAAGCTCGCATCGGAAGCATAATCAGTCACCGGATTTCAACCGCAAAAGGCGGTTCCAATCAAGAAATCTGGGGACAACAGCGGCTGGAAGTCCAAACATTCCCCGTAGTTACGACCATACCCCACAATGTAAAACTAAAGTTCAACTTATATAGTTGGAAAAAGGGAACTTATTTCTCCCCAAAATTAACAATTGTGAGCTTGAAGTGGAAAAAGGATACTTAATTGTGCCATATTCCTTCGTCAGAAGCGAAAAATGGCCTGAATTAGTTGCCCTTTTTCCACTTCATCTGCGGAGAATAGGATGCTTGAGCAAAATTAGTGCCCCTTTTTCCACTTGAAATTCGAAGGGTTCATCAAAATCCTGGTTTTATTTGTTGGAGTTGGGCTCAGTTCTCTCATAAGCGATCAGAGTCACCGGTTTGTTCCCGTTGATTTGGGCTATGGCCGCTTCAGCCTGGCGGATAATCTCCACCGCGTCTCCCTGATTGCCCAAGGCTGCCACCTTGTAGCTGTCACTGTGAATTTCCATGAGGTCTTCCCACCTTTCGCTTTTATATTGGCCTGTTTGGGCGGGAACCATCCGGGAAAACGGTAATCCATAAAGATGCAAATGCCCCGGATGCCCGGGGTTTTTTCTTTTACAATCAGGGAAAAGCGTACAAGCAACGGCGGAGCAGAAGGCATCTACTAAACCAGGGGGTGAGTAAATGCTGACTTTGGATCAGGTGAACAGTAAATCGGCAGCCCGGCTCGGCGGTCTTCATCCCGTCCTGCTGGCGGCTGCCCATGTTTTGATACAGCGTTGTTATGCCCGGGGCATCCCGATTATCATCACTCAGGGCTTGCGGACCATAGCTGAACAGAATGCCTTGTACGCGCAGGGCCGAACCAGGAAGGGACCGATTGTAACCAACGCGCGGGGCGGCAGCAGCTTTCATAATTACGGACTGGCGATGGACTTTGCACTGCTGCTGCCGGATGGACAGAACATCTCCTGGGACATGAGCCGGGATGGGGACGGAGACAAGCTCGCAGACTGGCAAGAGGTCGTACAGGAAGCCAAAAAGCTGGGACTTGAATGGGGCGGAGACTGGACTTCCTTTAAAGATTATTCCCATTTGCAGATGGCTTTTGGACTGAGTATTCAAGAGCTGAAGGCAGGCCGCCGCCCGGGCGCAGATCAGGTAAAAGAGGCTCTGAAACGGATCAACGGGGGTGAGGATGAAGTGAATAAGAGTGTGGAGATTTCGATCACCCTGAACGGAGTGAAGCTTACAGTCGGAGTATTGGATAACGGGACTACTTACGTCCCCATACGGGCATTGGCTGAAGCACTTGGAGCCAAGGTGACTTATGATCCGGCCAGCAAGACAGTGAATGTGGTGACAATATAAAATTTCTTGCATAGATTCGACGCCGCAGGGGGAAATTATCAGGGACAAACCACACAAGGGGGTACAACATCTTGAAGAAGCTGATAACAACCTTTGCCTGCGGCACCGTATTGTCCATGAGTCTGCTTGGCGTAGGATATGCATCCACCGCCACCGGTACAACTGGCTTTGACGGAACCGGCACCCGTATGATGAATGAGCAGGGCAACACCATGATGAACAACACCACTGGTACAACAGGCACAACTGGTACTATGCATAACCGCGCCGGAGAGAACTACAACGTCACACCGCTGTCCAACAACACACATACAGGCAGATACCGGGCTACCAGCACCACGACTAATACAACCACCGGCAGGGGCTCCAATTGGGGCTGGCTGGGATTGGTCGGTCTGCTCGGACTGGCTGGCATGAGAAGCAGAAGCGGCGAACGCGATCGCCATTAGTCGATCTGTTCAAGCTGCACATGGCCCATCGGCTCCGGCTGACCGGGCCTTTTTTGTTAACCCCAAACGTTATGGAAAATTTAGATTGCGTATCCCCCGGATACGTGATATCATATTTCTTGTCGCGTTATCAACGCATCTACCATGCCGGGGTGGCGGAATAGGCAGACGCACAGGACTTAAAATCCTGCGGTAGGTAACTACCGTACGGGTTCGACCCCCGTCCTCGGCATCCTTGATTTATAAAAAGAAAGAGCACATCCTAAATGATGTGCTCTTTCTTTTTATCCACTTTACACGACAGGTCCTGGAATTGCGGGGTCTGTCTTTTTTAGAAGGCATGAAGAAGGATATGTAAGACTGAAGACGAATTAAATGGATAATGAAAGTACTACAACTAGAGTACTAATGAGGTGTATGAAGGTAATTAATTCCGAGAGGTAAACTGCAGTTCATTGAAGAAATGAAGCGCATCTTTGAACCCCTGCAAATAAATGCTGCATTCGAGAATGGCTTGAAGAGAAATTTGAGAATTCTGTAAAGAAATAACGTATGCTGAATATCTTCAGAAACTGCTTGGCGTATTTGCTGGAGACATTGATCGTATTCTGCGGATAGTTTGGTATAGTCAGGGTTTGATTTGAAAGTGTACGGTACAACTCTTCTAAGCGAATGAGGATTAGAGGCTGGGTTAAAACCTCAATCGAATCATACATTATTATAACCTACGTTTTTAACTCTGTAAGGTCATTACATAACTCTGAGGGGTTAATTGTAAAGTGGAAATTTATCCCTATAAGGTTAATGAATTGGAGGGGCAAATGTGTTAAAAAGCAACCTGAGAGTACTAATGGCTGAACACAAAATTGACGACATCGCCGAACTAATGGAACGGTCTGGATTAAGCCGCAACTCAATTAATAAACTGTACAGGGAAACTAAACTTGAATCCATAAAGCTTGAAACCTTGTTTAAGCTGTGCGATACGTTCAAGTGCATGCTTTCGGATCTGGTGGAGTATGAGCCTGAGGGTTAGGGGCGGGTTGATGAAAAAGAATAAAAGAAGAATGAATGATAGTTCCTGTTCAAAAAAGGGGGACTGTCTCCAGAACCATGACATGCTCCCCATATAATAGGGGTATTATAGAATACCTGATATTACATTTTTATTGAAAGCGAATATAAGAATCTGACAGAAGGAACTAATACTAAATCTTTCTTGATAAGAGGAAAAGAGATTATCAATAACAAAAATAAGTCAATTAAAGATTATTAGAGAGTCTTGTTTCCCAAGTGAATGAATGTAAGAATTTGGCATTGTCTGTTGTGCAAGAGACTGAAATTATTAATGGATTACAGAATCTATTTAAATTGTAGGACTAAAAGTCAGCTTAGATGTTACACAAAAGTAGGAACCTATTTGCTTAGGGGGTATCAACTCGTGGTCAAGTAAGATAGTTCTCTAACATATAATGATTAGTGAAAATTGGATGGTAAGAAATCCGATGCCTAATTCATCATAGTCGGATAGTGGTAGGCCCTCGGACTTATTCGAGGGTTTTTTCTATGCCAAATCTAACCATAATTATGATATGGTAGAGGTGATGCAACTGTAATATAGGAATTTTAGAATAATGATCAAATTGTATGTCGAATATTCTAGGTATATAGTACTTTTATATACTGCATGAGGTGGATCAATTATGGCCAAAACGAATTACGCAGAAGGCAGGCAGGTGGCACATATACTGCGAGGACTGTTTATTCTTGGAGGATTAGGGATTTATTTTAGTATTCCGGGATTGCACTGGGGATTTTTCTTTGGTATTTTATTTGGCTCTATCATTCTTGGAGAGGTCTTCGGCGGCATGTTGACCCGTAAGAGTCGGAGGGAAAAGAAGGCAAGGAAGTCTACCAAGAGTGCTAATGTGAGGCGGAGTAACACAATCAAAACTAAGAATAATGCTAATAGTCCTTCGGTTAAAACACCTACAAAAAAGTTAACAGATGCACAGATTATTAAAGCAGATGTAAGGACATTATCCGGTACTGATTTCGAAAGGTTAATGGAGCTGTACTACATAGATCAAGGCTATACCGTACAACGAGTCGGAGGTTCCGGTGATCATGAAGTGGATTTAATCCTCAAAGGCAAAGAGGGGTACAAAATCGCCGTGCAGTGCAAGCGCTGGAAACAGGATGTCGGAAATGATATTGTGCTGCGGCTTAAGGCTGGTAAGCAGGTTCATGGTTGTTATGATGCTTGGATAGTGACAACCAGTAATTTCACAAAGGCAGCTAAAAATACAAGGCGAGGTAAAGTGTAAGTATACAGTTTAAGGAATTTTTGAAAAATAATTAGTTGCAAGGTGGTCTGTTTATGGAACAAGTTATTCTACACCTATCGGATCTTCATTTTGGCTCTGAACGAGGAAACGTGTCGAAAATTGCAAAACGTGCTCTTTGCCTTAATAACTTGCTTGAATGCATAAAAGAGCGACCACCCGAATGGCAACCAACTTTAATATGTATTTCTGGAGATATTGGATATTCCGGTTCAGCTGAAGATTATGTAGAGGCCAGTGATTGGTTGTCGAGATTACTGGAAGTTAATATTATGTGCTGGAAATCATGATGTTAATCGTACAGAAACTAGAGGGTTATCTTATCCGTCTAATCCAGATACTGCTGATAAATGGTTGGAGTGGCCAGTCCCACCTCATATTTTAAAGCCTTTCGAACATTTTACTTCCTTTTGTAAATCGTTTGGTATTATTCCCTTTAAAATTCTAAATGACGAGCATTATCTTGTAGGTGCTAGAGAAGTAAATGGTGTACGTTTTGTAAGTTTTAACTCATCTTGGTTTTGTTTAGATAATGACGACAAGTCTAAATTATGGGTAGGACTTCCACATATTCAAGCGGTGGAAAACGATGGATTTCTTAAGCTTAAACGAGACTCGACTGATTTCCCATGTATTGCTCTCATCCATCATCCGCGCGAATGGTTAAATGATAGTGAACATACAGGATATGCTCTGGGAAATCGTCCAAGCACAATTGATTATCTAGCCGCAAGATGCGATCTTATTCTAACTGGTCATACCCATGGAGGCATCAGGAAACCAGATAAGATAGCAGATGCTGCATGGAATCTTACTGCTGGAGCTGCATTTGATAATCCTGGACATTTTAATAACTTTTCTATAATAAAAGTTAAAGAAAGTGGATTTTCTTTGCGGAGATTTGAATTTGATCCAAGAGCAAGTGATCGTCCTTGGGAAGAAAAAAGAACACCAGATTTCTTCAATTTTGGTGCTTATGTTTCTAATGATAATCCAACAAAAGATTCAGATGTCATAATCGGATCGCATGTTAGTGAAATTCAGCCAATAAATTCCCAGGTACTCTCTTTCTCTCAATTCCCTTTAGAACTAATCAACCAAAGAATAGAATATGAAGTTGATTTACTACGGAAATCTCGATATTTTATTGAGTTTGATACAGTGGAGTCTTCACTAGTTCTTTTAACAAAACTAATTGAAGGGGAACTTATTGGAGGGAGCAATAGTTTAAGAAGTCAAGCAATAGCCTTGTGTGTACGCTTTATGGTACGAACATATGATATATCTAAGTTGGAAGAATATCTTAAAATTGCAATTTCAATGGGTAGTTGTAAGGAAATCGAAATTGCGAAAGCATTTATTTACTCACAGAAAGGTGAACTGAAAAATGCTTTAAGTCTCTTAGCCGGTATTGATTCACCAGATTCTCGTTCAGCAGCAATGATGATTATTTCTCATCATGAAGGAGCTGAGAAAGCGGTTAATTGGCCCCAGGTTGCTGGAATAAAAATAGTAGATCTAGATTTAGCGGGCAAAGTATTTTTTCTATCCAATCTGCTTGAACTTGCACGTTGGAGTGACGCAATGGAGATTGTTGACAAATTAACTGAAAAAGATAAGGATGAATCACCAGTTCTCTATCATCTGGTGGCAATTGTATATCTCACAAGTGCGATTCCATTGGAATTAAAAGCCACAGTGCTTCATCAATTACCAATAGATGTTAGGAACTTTCCGTTAGCATCAGATGAAAGTGCTATTCAAGCTCGTCGGATTGCACATCGAAACTTTATCAAAGCTGCTGAAATTGAAGATCAACTTAAGCTTACCACTGCAAGAATGATGGACGATGAATATGCAATTTGGCTAGAAATGACTGAACCGGAATTTTATAACAAAGGGAGAAGACGCTTAGAGGAGAAATTACGTGATCCTAGAACTTCTCTTCGACTTGTGCCTTTAGGGCTTCAGTTCGGGATTAAATTGGATCTTATAATGGTCGAACAGGAGATCGAACGACAAATTGCTCTCAATGGTGGTATTACTCGTGACGCAGCGATGGCTCGCTTTGCGCTTGCTTTTACCCAAAAAAGTCCAGAAGACATTGCAAATTATGTGGTTCGACACTCTGAAGAACTTGAGACTTACTTTGATAGAAAATCACTTTGTTTTCTCCAAATTGATATGTTTTCAAAAGCTGGGTTTGCTGATAAGGCTAACGCTGAGCTAGATAGACTATTAAAAGAAGGACTTTCTACCGATGAGGAAAATCGTTTGCGCAGTATTATAGCTGAAGCTGAAGAAACAGATATATTAGAAATTCGAAAAGCTCAATATAAACAAACTGGTTCATTAAGTGATTTATATAGTTTAGTAGAGGAACTTGAAGCTAAAGAAGAATGGAACAGTCTCTGTATGTACGGGGAGATTTTGTTTCAGAAGACGCGTACTATCCAAGATGCAGAGCTCTATGCAACGGCTTTGAATAACGCACAAGAAACAAAGCTGCTTGTTGAGATGGTAAAAGCTAATATAGAGTTCTTGCCACAATCTAACAAATTGCATTTAATGTATTGCTGGGCTCTTTATTTTGAGGGGGAATTACTTGAGTCTCGTTCTGAATTCGAGAAAATAAGAAATTATATAAAGGATAGCAACTACCGTGCCTTACAAGTTAACTTAGGAATAGCTCTTGGTGAGTGGCACTATCTTACTGCTTTTGTGGCTAACGAATATATAGAGAAAGAAAATAGAAGTGCTCGTGAATTGATAAACACTGCTCAACTTGCTTTTCACATAACTTCACCCCATGCAAAGGAATTGATGTTTTCAGCAGTAGAAATGGGTGAGGACGATGCCAATGTATTAACTGCTGCATACTTTTTGGCCACTAATGCAGGTTGGGAAAATGATTTAAATATTTCTCAATGGCTACAGAAGGCTGCAGATGTTTCATGTGATGACGACGGTCCACTTCAACGAATGTCACTTAAAGATTTAATAGATCTAAAGCCTGAATGGGATTTGCGAGAATCAGAAACGTGGCAGTCATTAAGACGTAGAGAAATCCCGCAGTTTCTTGCAGCAGAATTGCTAAATAGATCATTAATAAGTTTAATGTTATTTCCAGCACTTTTAAATTTGTCAGAGGGAGATCCAAGACGTAAATCTACTATTCTAGCCTATAGTGGCAATCGACAATTAAGAGACTTCGAGAATGTTAAAGTTGTAGGCTTAGATGTTACTGTATTGCTCACTTTAGGTTTTCTAGATCTCTTGGAAAAAGTACTAGATTCTTTTCAAAAAGTTTATCTTCCACATTCAACACTCCACTGGCTGTTCGAAGAGAAACAAAAGGTCTCATTCCATCAACCAAGTCGGATCAGAGATGCTCATAAAGTTAATAATTTGATCTCAACGGGTGTTTTGGAGAAATTTGTTCAAACTACAATTATGGATAGTGATTTATCAAACCAGGTTGGCGATACTCTTGCGAAGCTAATATCAGAAGCTGAAAAAGAGCGAGAGGATAATACACAATGTATTGTAGTCAGGTCTTTCCCTGTCCATCGTCTCAATTCACTTATGGAAGAATATGCTGATTTGACGGGACATACAACTACAATGAGTAGTTGTAGAGCTATTGTGGATAAGTTACGACAGAAAGGACAAATTACTATTGAAGAATATAAAAGAGCAATTGCTTATTTACAATTTCAAGAGAAACCTTGGCCAGAACAGCCTGAAGTTAAAGATGGTGCGATTCTCTATTTAGATGATTTGACTGTTAACTATTTTCTACACCTTGGATTGCTTGAAAAAATTCAAAAGGCAGGATTTAAGATAATTGTATCATCTAGAGAAGCGCTAGAAGCTATCGAACTAATCTCTTATGAGAGTATTTCGAGTGATGTTATGGCAGTAATAGAGCGGATAAGATCTGTTGTGAGTTCAGGGATTCAAAATGGAAAAATTAAGATTGGAAGAAGACAGAATATTAGTGATTTGGACAAGCAATCAATATCTGATCACCCAACTGTGAGTGTAATATCATTGGCGAATTACTGTGATGCTATTATTTCTGATGATCGGTTTCTTAATCAACATGAGTCTATAGATAACGGCAATGCTCAAGCACTAGTCCTATCATCGTTGGACATACTGGACATGCTCGTCTCCAAAGAAATGATCAATTTCGACGAGAGATTGGAGCTAAGAACTAAATTAAGACAGGCAGGTTATTTCTGTGTGCCTATAACTGATCAAGAATTGGAAGCTTCACTCATTGGGGCTTCAGTCTTGGAAGGAGTTATTATAGAAACAGCTGAGTTAAAAGCCATCCGGGAAAACATTTTAAATGTTAAAATGTACGATTGGCTGCAGATTCCTGAAGAAGCTTTTTGGCTTGAAACCTATTTTCGAGTGTTCATTAGAGTGCTAATGAATTTATGGGAAAAGGAAGCGGATTTAGCCAATGTTAAGGCATACTCTAACTGGTTATTGGATTTGATAGACATTCGAGGATGGAGTCATTTCTACGAGAGTGAAAGTGCGGATGATCTTATTAGGAATGGACGAGGCGGATTTATCTTGATGCTACTCACCCCCACTTCCGACATGCCCAAAGAAACGAAAACAGCATATTGGGATTGGTTGGACGAGAGAGTTTCAATTCCTATCAAAGATGAATCCCGAGATCTATACTCATGGATTGTAGATTGGCAAAAAAATTGGATTTCAGAAGTGCCAGAAAAAGAAATAGAGCTAATCAGTTCAAAGAACCAGGTGAGTACTCATAACGTTAAATCATCGGTTGCGTTGTTAATGTTAAACCAAATGTCTCCAACATTACGTAATTCTATACTTGAAGATCAACTATTATGTAAGGAATACGGCATAGACGAGAACTATTATCTTATAGTAATTGATTCTAGACTTTCGTTTCAACGCTCCGAACTTTATCAAGCAATTCGGAAAGTTTACTTAGGAACATCAGAAGTGACGGTAATAGATAAGGATAGAACCGAATGGGTGTTAAAGTTGCAGGATCAAAAGTCTACTTCCCTCCTTGTGCTTTCTCAGGGTATACAGAGTTTTAGTTTGTCTCAGTTTACTGAGTTTTCTGAGGATAGAACAATCCGTTTGCAATCATTTGAAAAGGTATCGTTTAGAGTCAATTTACCAACTTATGAACGAGATACTTGGAGGCGAATTCTTTCAGAACGTGCTTTTAATGATGATGAAATAGAAAGGTTTCATAACGATCTTCACGATACGCCCTTTCATATAGCGCGTTCAATCCGAGAAACTTTTAAAAATGGTAATGTAAATGTGTCATCATTAGTTCCAACTTCTAGGATATATTATGAAAGAATGGTGGGATATTATGACGGTAGTCTATCAATTTTTGAATATGCCACAGGGGTAGGCAGACAACACTTTAAACAATTATTAGAATGGAATTCATACAATGGTCTTCTATTATGCTTATATCTGTCATTGCATGCAGACCTCACTGCTGAGATAAATTTAAAAAAAATGAATAGTGAAGAACTTATTCGGGCTTTTAATTTTATAGAAAAATATGGGGATATGGTCTCGCAAATAGGTGTTGTTGAAATTGGTTTGCGAGTCCTTTCAGAGTTACCTGAGATTGAACCAATTATTGCTCGTATTATTAAACGTATTAGAGACGATAATGTTTATGGTGAGGATAGCAGTTTTAAATTACTCTCAGCATTGTTTATTCTAGTGGATGGGGAATTGTCAAGAATTAAGCTGTTTTCAGAGGAGCCTCCTTTCTATAGAAGGTTAGCTTCATTATCACAAGCTGCATTAATTCATCGTCAACTTGTGAATTCCAATATTGATATTGAACATTTTTATAAGTGGGCTTTCTATATTCGTTCAGAGTATTATTACGTTCAAACACTTGCTGATATGCGTTTAGAGCCTCGTTGGAACCCTGATTTTGCTTCACCATCTCAATTCAAGGCTGAATTCATTGGAAGGATACTAAATGCAGTCAAGATTTACGAAAAAAATCTCAATAAGGGTGAACTTTATGATCTTGTAATTGGAAGTGATTCTAAGGCATTACTCAATGAAAAAAACAACTTGTTTTATCCAGGACCATTAGAGGGTATGCTTGACAGTTCAAATATTCTACCATTTGAGCTTGAAGAGTTGATACAGACACAACTTAGTAGAGAGGAAGTAGAACCTTCATCATTTATTGCCTTAGTAAACACTGCTTTTATTTTTAAAATTGAAAAAAAATATGCAGAACTTGCTGCTAGTACTTTAAAATTAGGCAGTTATCAGTTTGCTAACGTAGAAGGTAGGGAGCAGTTATTAGCTACATTAAATGGTTTATCTGTTGTTGCAGCTGTTGCTAGAAGTGAATCCCTAGCTAATGAATTACAGATTCTTGTGAGAAGGTATAGACATGATTCCCAGTATAAGTTGTCAATAGAAGAGGCTATTAGAACATGTCTGGTTGCTGCGGCAAGTTATGAGGACCTAAATAGCTGGAGAGAGTTTGTGGGGAAGTGGTTTACTGAAATGGCGTTTAGCCAATTGGAAGGTAATGAGGGAGAAGTTTTTCTTTCTTTTCTGCAAGATCTTTTTCATGTAGTGCCAGAACTATGGTTTACGTGTGGAAAAGTCGATGCTGCCTTGAGGGCATATATTTCTAGTCGTAGTTTATAATTTGAGTATATCTCTTTTAGGACAGTGCCCTGACCATCACGCCAGAGCGCATCACTGGCAGCGCAGGGTTCGCTTTCATACAACAAAGGGCAGTAACTCAAAGCTTCTACCATTCATTATTTTGCTAACATTTTTGCTAACATGGCTGCATATCCAAATCTCTGAACGTAGAAGAGTATAAAACTAAAAAAATCCGTTAACCCGCATGCCTAAAGGCTTTATGCCCGATTTTCCCGCAGTGTAGAACAGGGTCTATGAGCCTGTTTTAAAATCCTGCGGTACGTGAGTACCGTACGGGTTCGACCCCCGTCCTCGGCATCCTTGATTTATAAGGGTTTTACGACTGTAACCCTCAATACTCCTTTTCAGTGCTTGTCTAATCACAAGTTCTGGAGAGGAGTTTTTATTTGAAAGCCTATATTGAGCAAAACTACATGAAGGATATTTCTTTATCGGATGCGGCGCTATACTTGAATTTGCATCCAGTGTATCTTGGATAGATATTTAAGCGGGAGACCGGAGATACATTCGTGAAATACATTAACCGGGTACGGATTGGGAAGGCTAAAGAAATGATGGCGTGCATGAAGGAATTGTCTTTGGATAAGATAGCCAAAATGGTAGGGTATAAAAACCAGCGGACTTTTTTTAAAGTATTTCGCAAATTAATGATGAAACTCCGGGACAGTTCAGAGACCGGAAAGGTTGAAGTAATGACCTGTTTATCCATGAATTCTGTTCAATTTCATTGATTCGTTGTATACGAAATGTAAACGTTATATTTTATAATTTAGTTGAGCTTTGTGCATGTGCACATTATATGGTTGAAGCATCCTTCCGTTCCTAGGGCAAGGGTGCTTTTATTCTATAAAAACATAAATTACAACTGGATTTTCCGGTATTCAGATGCTATCCTTAAAGGCCATCTTCCATCAATTATGATGAAGTTAGGCAAACTTCAACTAGGGGGAACTCATGCGCAGCGGATGGTTCAAAAAACGTAAATTACAGCCCACGCTGGTTGTACTTCTCAGTATATTTATTTTATTGCTGATGGGATTGCTTAGTATCGTTATGTATTACTCCACCTCCAGGCTGATTTCCTCCAAACTTAGTGAGGCTTCGTTATCAGAACTGGAGCAGGTCAATTCTCTGCTGAACCAGCGGATGACCTCCATTAAATCGACCGCCCTTTCCATTGTCATCAATCCGGAAATCAAAGAAATTCTTGCCCGGGGAAGCGTAGCGGATACTTATGAACAGATTAGAAATAACGAAAGTGCATCGCGCATTCTCTCCAATGCCGCCTATTCCCGGTCAGATATCAGTGAAATTATGATTGTTACTGACCGACTGAGTATCTATAACTACTCCAATCCGAATGGTTTTTATGAACTAAGCAGAATTGAGGACAAGCCTATATGGGCTTATGTAGATGACCGCAAAGAGGGCTTCATCCCTCCCCGTCCCAATGATATGCGAAATGACGGATACAATCCAAAGATTCTGACCTATTTTCATGAAATCGCTTACGGTGGGAAGAGTCTCGGATATGTGTTTATCAATCTGCAATTCAGCAGCTTCAAGAACCTCCTGCAAGGGACCGCTACTGGAAACAGGTTGTTCTATACCGATGAGAATAACGAAATGTACAACGATGAAGGAGATCTGCTCTCCGGTTCAGCTATGGATGAAATGCTCCGCTCTTTTGCCGACCATCTGCAAGGTTATACCTATACTCATTTGGATAGTAGCAAGTATCTAAGCATATTCACTTCTCCCAATGACTTCGGCTGGCGTATTATTCTGTTCAAGCCATACAAGGATGTAGTAGAAGGCATCTCTGGACTGTTCACCCGGCTGCTCCTGGTTGTTCTCATCTGCTTTATATTGGCGGTTATCGCTGTTATTTATTTCTCAAGGTCCATTACCCAGCCGCTCAAGCGGCTGATCCGGCAGATGAACAAGATTGGCCACGGCAACTTCGATATTCAGCTGGACTCGGATTACACCAATGAGATCGGCCAGCTGAATGAGCGATTTCGCATTATGTCGGTCAAAATTCATGATCTGATGGAAGAAAGCGAGAGGGAGCAGAATCAGCTGCGAGAGATGGAACTGAGGGCGCTGCAGTCCCAGATTAATCCCCATTTTCTCTACAATACACTTGATGCGATTAACTGGATGGCAATCCGTCTGAAGGCACCGGAGATCAGCAAAATGACGTCAAACCTGGGCAAGTTTTTTCGGCTGAGTCTGAATAAAGGACGTGAGCTTACTACCATTGCTGCTGAGCTGGAGCATCTGAACTCATATATCCACATTATGCGGTACAAGCACAATAACCGCTTTGAATATGAGGAAGATATTGCACCTGAACTGTTATCCTGTGAGACGATAAAAATTATTTTGCAGCCGCTTGTTGAGAATTGCTTCGTGCACGGATTAGGTCCAAGCAAAGGGGAAGGGCAAATCCGGGTGACCGGCCGAATGTTGGAGGATTATATCCAGTTCGATGTATGGGATAGCGGCACGAGTGTAGATGTTGCTTGGTTGAACCAGGTGCTCCAGCAGGGCTTTGAGTCCAGACTTGGTTATGGCATTCATAATGTAAACCAGCGCATCCAGCTGCATAACGGATCCAATTACGGATTAACTTTTGTGGAGGTTGAGTGCGGAACACTGGTACAGATCAGACTGCCCATTAAGATTATTGAGGAGGGGACAGTATAATGCAGCTTCACGCATTGTTAGTGGATGACGAGGATTTTGTCCTGGATGGACTGAAGGAAGCCATAGATTGGAAGAAATACGGGATCAATATCGCGGGGGCAGTCAACAACGGCAGAGAGGCGCTTGAGTTTCTGGAGCATTCCGGGATAACGATTGATATCGTGTTCACAGATATAAAGATGCCCGTTATGGACGGTTTCGGGCTGACTGAAGCACTGAAATCCGCGGAGTATCCTTGTAAAATCATTGTGTTGACTGGACATGAGGAGTTTGAATTCGCCAAGAAGGCGATTCGTTACGGGATTTTTGACTACCTGCTGAAGCCGGTGGAGCTAGAAAGTATTGAATTGACGATAGATAGGCTAGTCAAGGTCATCCGCACAGAAAAGGAGCAGTCTCAGGAAACAGCGGAGGTGGAGCACCGGCTGAATGAGGGTCTCCCGCTTATTCATGAACGCCTGCTGTTCAGTCTTCTGAATGGGACGTATGAGCCAGAGTTGATGTGCTATATAGGCGTCCCTATGGATGCTCCTTATTATCAGGCTGTAATCGGCTATACCGGCAGCAGTAATAATACTTGGAATATTGAAATGGAGTCCGTCCGGCAAAGTGTCTCTGCTGCACTCCGCTCTGTCGGCAATCCCGTCAGCCTTGCTTATAATGAACGCGGTTTCATCCTGCTTATGAGCTACCGAAGCACCGAGGAAGCTGCTGAAGCACCGCTTATTCTGGAGAGAGTATCACAAGAGCTGCAGCGGAAACGGCAAATCGGGTTGAACTTTGCGCAAGGGAAGCCTTGCAGTGAACCGTACCAGATTCCCCAGTCCTTCCAGGAGGCACGCGAAATGCTGAAGCACAAGTTGTTCTCCGGCAATACAGAAGGCCAGGAGGGGAGCCACGGGCTGGAGGATTCTTTTGAGAGCGGACGGACAATGTTTCCGCGCAAAGAAAAGCAGCGATTGCTTAATGCCGTATATGCCTGTAACCGTGAACAGGTTATCGGGCAACTCGAGGATCTGCAGCGGCAGTACTCGACCGCACAGCATCTCTATCCGGCTGGGTATATCCGAAAGCTCAGCGCTGAGCTGATTATGTTACTCTCGTTGATTCTCTACGAACGGAATGAATCGATAAACCAGTTAATTCCCGGTGAGCCTGAATTTGTTACCAGTATTCAGAGTCAGAATGACCCAAAGCTTGTATTCGATGCGGTAAAGAGACTGTATTCCTTATTGCTTGATCTGCCCGTTCAGAGTGAGATGAAGAAGAACCGCCAGACTATACGTACTGTTCTGGATTACATCAACAACCACCTGGATGAAGAAATCAGGCTGGAAGAGCTGGCACAGAAGGTTTTTTTGACTCCTAATTATTTGGGCAGCCTGTTTAAAGAGTCAGTGGGTATTGGCTTTTCAGACTATTTAATGAAGCAGCGGATGGAGTTGGCAAAACGGCTTCTGCTGCAGCCGGGAAGCCGCATCTATGAAGTATCTCAGAAGGTAGGGTACAAAAATCCTCATTATTTTAGCAAGCTGTTCAAAGAATATGCCGGAATCAAACCCTCCCAATATAAGTGAAACTTAAAAAATCAATCTCCGTTGAATTGTGATGTTTATTGTAGAAGCGTTATCTACAGTCTGTAAGCGTTACCGATTACAATTTAAATGTAAGCGAATCCAACAATCTGATGGAGGTCACATTATGAATTTTAAAAAATGGTCCATTGCTTTGCTCTCAGCTGCAGTTCTGATTCTTCCAGCCTGTTCCAAGGCTGAACCGGATGCCGGAACTGCAAACAGCGCTGCAGACACAGTTGAGCTAAGATTTGCCTGGTGGGGTTCCGAAGATAGACATACAGCGACCCTTGAGGCGATCAAGATCTTTGAGGAAAAACATCCGGGTATCAAAATCCTGCCTGAATACTCCGGCTTTGACGGCTATGAATCCAAAATACAAGCGCAAATTGCTGGCAACAGTGCTCCCGATCTGTTCCAGTCAACAGGCGAAATCAACGTCCGTTTGGGCGCAGACTCCCTGCTTCCTCTAGATGGTGTACTGGATACCACGGGCATGAGCGATTCCATTATGGAATCAGTTGCTATGGACGGGAAGACGGTTGGCGCCTATATCGGATTAGCCGGAGACGCCTATCTGTATGACGAGACGCTGTTAAAACAGCTTGGTGTAGAGCCGCCGGTACCGCCATACAGCTGGGATGATTTGGCTGCCAAGTTCAAGGAAATTGCCGAGAAATCAGGCGGTAAGGTATACGGTGCTGTGGATTCCTCTGTTGCCTTCGACATTTTCAAAAACTATGGTATAACCGCACTGGATGCTTCGGCGCCCTTCCCTAATAGCGACAGTGCTTTCACCTTTACGGAAGAGCAAATCCGGTCGTACTACCAATATTGGGATGATCTGCGCAAAGCCGGGGCAGTAGCGCCTCCAGACTTGTCGGCAACCTCTGATGATTCCGCCAACTCTCTGCTAGTTAAAGGAAAGGCGGCCTTCGTGCCAATTGCCTCCAGCTCATTCAGCCGGCTGCAGAGCCAGACCAAAAACACGCTTAATATGATCATGCTGCCCCAGAGTGCGAAGACAGGTGTTACGGTAACGCCGGGAACCAGTCAAGTTCTCGTAGCCAGCGCCAAAACTAAACATCCGCAAGAAGTAGCGGAATTCATTAATTTCTTTGTTCATGACACAGATGCTGCTAATGCGCTGAAAACAACACGTGGTGTGCTCCCGACAACTCAACAGCAGGAAGCGTTGCTGGCTAATGCGGATTTGTCTGAAGGGGACAAAAAGAATATTGATCTGATTCAGCAGCTCAACAAGCTGGAAGGCGTTGTAGTTGTGCCACCGCCAAGCGGACCTCAAGTACTGGGCTGGAAGGGTCTGATTGAGAAGGTTGGGCAGGAGATTGCCTTTGGCAAAATTAGTGTAGACGACGGAGCAAAGAAGCTGATGAAAGAGGTGGACGCGGCTTACGGAGGCAAGTAACCTGCGCAACCTTATAAGGGAACAGAGCGGAAACCGCCTGTTTCCTGTTCCCAGGTTCACACTAGAGAAAGGAGGGCCTCCGCCCAATGGAAACTGTACAAACCCGGCCAGCTGTTACTGTTAAACCAACTAAAAAGGCCGGAAAATCCAAAAATGTCTTGATTGCCTACCTGTTTCTGCTTCCTTGGCTAATTGGACTATTCGTTCTAACTCTATGGCCCTTTATCAATTCTTTCTATTTATCGCTGACTGAAAGCAGCCTCAGAAGCACCACCTTTGTCGGTCTGCAAAATTATATAGATATGTTGAGCGATGCCCGGTTCTGGAAGTCCATGGAGGTTACGCTTAAATATGTTGTCCTTTCGGTCCCGCTTAAACTGGCTATGGCATTGTTTGTTGCCATCCTGCTATATAAGGCTTCGCTGGGAATGACGATTTACAGAACGCTGTTCTATCTGCCATCGCTTATTGGCGGAAGCGTTGCTGTAGCAGTGATGTGGCGTAACATTTTTGGTATGGAAGGTCTGCTGAACAGCTTTCTCAGCTTGATGGGGATTACCGGAAAAGAGTGGCTGGGCCAGCCGGACTATGCTTTGTATGTCCTGATCCTGCTTGTCGTATGGCAATTTGGTTCCTCCATGGTTATTTTTCTGGCGGGGCTCAAAAATGTTCCCGGAGATCTCTATGAAGCTGCACAGATTGACGGTGCAGGTTCTGTTGCCCGATTCTTCAAAATTACGCTGCCAATGATTTCTCCAATCCTGCTGTTTAACCTGATTCTGCAAACGATAAGTTCGTTCCAGGTCTTCACCCAGGGCTATATTATTACCAAAGGCGGACCTATGGACGAAACGCTGTTCTCCGTACTGTATATTTACGATCTGGCTTTCAAACAACAGCGTATGGGATATGCTTCGGCAGTCTCCTGGACACTGCTGCTGCTGATTGCGGCGGTGACAGCCCTTATTTTCCTGACTTCCAAACGCTGGGTTTACTATGAAAATGATACGAAAGCGAGGGGCAAATAATGGCGCTCAAAACCTCGGCTATCGCTAAAAATATTCTGCTGGTTCTGATGGCGCTGACAATGGTCTATCCGATTATCTGGCTGCTTCTGGGCAGCTTCAAGGCAAATGATGAGATTTTTACCGCAACCAGCCTTTGGCCAAGCCAGTTCTATTGGAGCAATTATTCAGACGGATGGGGAGCTGTGCCCGGATTCACCTTTGGCAAGTTTATTCTGAACTCGCTGCTTATTTCTATGCTCTGTGTGGCAGGCTGCCTGCTATCCAGTTCGCTAGTTGCATTCCCGTTTGCCCGTATGAATTTTCCGCTTAAAAAAATCTGGTTTGCCATTCTACTTGGCACGCTGATGCTGCCAACCCAGGTGCTGCTGATCCCAAGATATGTGATGTTTTCTAATTTTGGCTGGATCAATACGATTCTTCCGCTGATTATCCCTTATTTTGTAGCCAGTAATGCGTTTTTCGTATATCTGATGATCCAGTTTATGCGGGGAATTCCCCGGGAGCTGGATGAGGCTGCTCTGATGGACGGCTGCGGGCCGTTCCGGACGTTCTATAATATTCTGCTCCCCAACTGCAAGCCGGTTCTCTACACAATGGGGATCTTCGCCTTCTTGTGGAGCTGGGACGACTATTTTGACCAGCTGCTGTATCTAAATGAGGTTCGCAAGTATACAGTGCCGCTGGCGTTGCAGATGTTCGTTGACAATGCCGCCCAGATTAACTGGGGTTCATTGTTCGCCATGTCGATTATAGCAATCATCCCGCCGGTACTGATTTTCTTCGTCGCCCAGAAACACTTCGTAGAAGGTGTGGCTACCAGCGGAATTAAATAATTGTAATTGCGGAGGAGAATACAGTGTATCTGCTTAGTTATTTCAAAGAATCTGCCGAACAGTTTTTCCTTGCCGGAAGTATGGACGGGTTACACTATACAGAATGGAACGGCGGTCTGCCGCTGCATATATCCGGTATTGGGACGGGGCGGATTCGCGACCCCTTCCTGCTCATCGACAGCAGAGGACGTTATCATCTGCTCTGGACGGACGGCTGGAACAGCAGGAGTATAGGGTATGCATCTTCTCTTGATTTGAAGCAGTGGGAGAATGAACAGCTGATTCCGTTAATGGAGCATCTGCCTGAAACGCAAAATGTATGGGCTCCTGAGGCTTATTATGACAGCGCCTGCGAGGCTTACCGGATCGTTTGGTCATCAACAATAGGTGCAGGGCCGCGTAACCACCGGATCTGGTCAGTCACGACAAAGGACTTTGTCAGCTTTTCACCCGCCGAGCTGTTCTTCGACCCCGGATATAATGTTATTGATGCCAGTATCGCCGATACGGGCAGCGGGTATCTCATGCTCTTCAAGGACGAACGGGGCAGCAATGTCCAGGGGACAGAGTACAAGGCAATCCGGTCCTGCCCTGTCTACAGTACATCTGATGGCACGGTCACCTTTGGTCCTATCTCAGAACTTCTGACACCGGCCCTCACAGAAGGACCGACTTTATACGAGCTTAGCGTTAGTCACGCTTCAAGTTACAGATGGATCATGCTGGCAGATGGCTTTCAGGATGCCAGCTACACTGTGATGGGCTCTGCTGATCTGGAGCATTGGCAGCAGATCCCGGCTGCAGAGATAACCCTGCCGCCGGGACTGAGACATGCGTCCGTCCTCCGTCTCCCGGAACGATTCGTACAGTCTTTAGAGAAAGAAGGTATTCATAAATGAAGAACTATGCAATCTGCGGTGTAAGCAACCGGGCGCTGATTATGTTTATTGAGCCGCTGCTAACCACCTTTGCCGGGCAGCACCGCATTGTAGCGCTGCTGGACAGTGACCCGCTGCGCTTTGAAGTCGCCCGCTCGAAGTTCCCTGCGCTGGCCGGGGTGCCAGTGTATACTCCGGAAGCATTCGACCGGATGCTGAAGGAGACGGGAGCTGATACGGTGATTGTATCCAGCCGGGATGATACCCATCTGGACTATATACTCGCCAGCCTCCGGCATGACATTGACGTGCTTGCTGAGAAACCAATGGTCATTCATGCGGCTGATGCTGCTAAAGTGATGGCAGCAGAAGCAGCCAGCAAAGGGAAGGTAACAGTACTATTCAACTACCGGTACAATCCGATTCACCGCCGCATCAAAGAGATGATTCTAAGCGGCAAGGTCGGGCGTGTTACCTCTGTTGATCTGAACTGGTATGTTGATACCTTTCACGGCTCCAGCTATTTCCGCCGCTGGAACAGAAACCGTGAGCTCTCAGGCGGGTTGTCTGTCCACAAATCGACTCATCACTTTGATTTGGTCAACTGGTGGCTGGATCAGAAGCCTCAGGAAGTATTCGCCTTCGGAGGGCTGAATTATTATGGAGCAGATTCTGAACATAATCCATCCCGGCAGGATGGGCGGTACTGCGAAACGTGCCGGGAACGAGAGGATTGCAGTTATGTCATGCGCTGGTCTACCGTCGATGTACGGGATGACCACCTGCGGGCGGAAGACAACTCCACCCCCAAGTACACCAATTACCGTACAGATGCCTGCATATTTGACTCGGATATTTCAATTGAGGATACTTATGCGGCTACTGTTAAGTATGATCAAGGGGCGCTGCTCAGCTATTCTATTAATTTTTCAGCCCCATATGAAGGGTACCGTCTGGCCATCAACGGAACACTAGGTAGAATTGAGAGTACTGAATATCATGAGCCAAGCCGTGTCCCTTTTCCGATTCCTCAGCAGACGATTGATTATTACCCGTTATTTGGAGCGAAGGAGATCATTTATGTGGTGCGGGGAGAAGGCGGACACGGCGGCGGTGACCCGGTACTGCTCCGCGATTTATTTGATCATCCCGACAAGCATCGCGGTTATGAAATTCTTGCCGGAGCGGAAGCAGGCGCGTATTCGATTGCGGCCGGTGAAGCAGTGTGGCTGTCCAACCGGGAGGGCAGAGCCATAACGATTGAGGATTTGCTGCAACCGGTTGAACTATACAAGTTCTGAAAAAGGGGCTCACGGGCAAAGGACTTTCCATGATTCGAGAATGGCTTCCCCGTCCTCGGCACTAAAACAAAGGTTTCAGCTCATTTGCGCTGGAACCTTTTTTGTTTATAATTAGATGTCTCTACGACCACTTGTATATCACTTTTATTTGACTCGGCAACCAACCGGTTGGTTATAATTATTTATTAAGGAGGTGTTGGTTTGAAGTATTCCGTTATTCAGATTCCGTATCTGCCGGGGTGTCCGGTCCATGTCAAGATCAATGAGACTAATTCCGAAGAGCTGCATCGACACTCGGGGCTGGAGATCATCTGGCTCTTTACTGGAAAACTGAAGGTGACCATCGGCCAAAATGATTATCATCTGCATGAAAACAATCTGCTTTTAATTAACCATTTCGAATCCCATCGCGTAATTCCGCAAGCCTTAAATACCCGCTTTATTCAGTTGCACGTAGACAGCCTTTATATATATAAGCACAATCACGATTTCTATAACTTGAACTATGATCTGAAATCCTTCAAAAATAGTGAAGACAATCAACATCCGTATGATGTTGTTCGTATTTTATTCAGTCAATTGGTTGGGAAGGGGGAAGAAAATAAAGAGGTTCTCCGGTTGTTGGGCTACATAACGTCCCGTTTCAGTAAAAAGCTATCCTCGCCGGAACCGGACAATCGTGCTTCGAATAAAGAGTTTAATATTGTCCAGCAAATCTTGAACAGGGTTGAACTGGATTTCAAAGGGAAGGTTACGTTAAATCAAATTGCACAGGAACAGCATTACAATTCATCTTATCTGTCGGACATTTTCCGGAAAAACGTCGGGGTTACGTTTAAAGCTTATTTGGAAGAAGTCCGGATCAGGTATTCATTGTTTTTGCTGCAAAACCAGGAAACGTCAATTACGAACATAGCCTTATCCTCAGGCTTCAGTGATGAAAAAAGTTACTATAAAGCCATCAAAGATAAGTTTTCGTTAACCCCTCTGCAGCTGCGCAAAAAACATCTGGAGGAGAATCACGACGGCCTGGCTTTGACCGGCTCCTCCAAGGAGCAATTGATTCATCACTATGCCTCGCTTCCGCTCGAACTAAAAGCAATAGAGGAAAATACGATCCAATCCACCATTGTCAAGGATATTCAAGCGGATGGTTACGAATTAAAGCAGGTGTGGAACAAAATCATGAACATTGGATCTGCCAATACGCTGCTGAATCAGAATATACGCGATCAGATCAAAGAGATGCGGGAAGAAATCCCAATTGAATATTTACGTTTTGAAGGCGTATTCAATCAGGAATTGGATGTGATTCAGAAAGATCGGGACGGGTTAAAATTCAATTGGAAATTTATTAACAATATTCTGGATTATACCCGGGAGCTTGAACTCAAACCCTTTATTTGCCTGAGTTATATGCCGCTTTTATTTGCCAGCAAAAGCACCAGTTTTTTTAATTATCAGGGAAATACCTCGCCCCCAAAAGAAATGAGCCAGTGGCTGTCCCTGGTTCAATCCTTTATGATGAATTGCATTAATCGTTACGGCCTTGATACAGTTTCCGAATGGTATTTTCAAATATGGACCGAGCTTCCGGCATATGGGATTCATTGGAGCGGTACGCTTGAACAATATTTCGAATTATATAAGCAAACGGCGCTGCTCATTAAGGGAATATCTCCATCGCTCAAGGTCGGACCTGCAGCAGAAAATTTCCATACGGATGAGCAACTTTCTGAGAGACTGCTCGGGTTTTGCCGGGAAAATGCGGTACCCCTTGATTTTTACAGCTGCAATATCTACCATAACCGTGTCAAATTTAAAGATTGGCTGGAGCGGTCCCAAACAAGTCCTGTCGATATTAAGCTAATTCCGTTTCAATATGAAGCCAAAAATCATACCAGGCATTTGCTGGAAAAGATGCATCGCTTGCTGGAAACTCACTATAAGGAAGATATTGAATTCATCGTAACGCGCTGGAACTTTAGCTGGGATGTTACGAATTTCCTTCATGATACGGCTTTTATGGCCACCTTTATTATTGATCATATGCTTGATCACTCAGCGGCCCATGCCAAGGCCATCGGTTTTTTATCGGCTTCCGATATTCTCTATGAATGGGATATTAAAAGCAATCCCTTTTTTGGGGGGACAGGGCTGGTGAATACGGAAGGGATAAAGAAATCCGCGTATTATGCCTTCGTATTTTTATCTAAGCTGGGAAGCACCGTGTTTGCCAAAGGCAAAAATTATATCATGACCAAACGTGGAGAAAACATCCAAATATTAGCTTACAATCACACCTACCCTGACCAATTGTTCATGAAGGGAGGCCAACCGGATCAGCATTCGTATGATATTTTTGAGGAATCCAATGATTTACTGTTAAATATTCACCTGCAAAATATCTACGGAACCTATAAATGCAAACAATACAGTCTTAACCGGAACCATGGATCTGCTTATGACGAATGGATTCGTATGGGTGAATATGCTGATCTGAATCATGAAGAGACGGATTATTTGAAAAATATATCCAGACCTTCCCTGCAATTAAAGCAACTTACCTTAACCGGTGATTTTCATCTTACTCTGCATGTTCCGGTTCACGGGGTCGAATGCATCATCTTAAATAAGTTCTATAAGTAAGCCAAAGAATTCCCCATATCATTTGGGGGTAATTCTTTGGTTTTTTTCTTTTTTCTTGCGGATATCCGGGACAATTGCCCTTATCCTCCTATCACTTGCCCAAGAAATAGGAAGGAAACATGGACTGATCTGAACTACAATTTTAATGAAAGCGGTTTTATAGAGATTTGAAAAACAGACTGGAGGAGATTTTGGATGAAGACCAATAAACAGGTTCGCTTATCATATACTGCGAAGGCGAAGGAAATTGTAAGCCAAATGAGCTTGGAGGAAAAAATATATCTCATGAGCGGAAGAGTCTCCATGGAGGAGATGCTGGAAGATTTTAAGGAGAGACATTACAACTGGAGACCTTATCCCGCCGGCGGAAATGACCGCTTGGGGGTGCCGGAACTGAAATTTGTCGACGGCCCTCGCGGAGTGGTATCCGGCAACAGCACCTGCTTTCCGGTAGCCATGGCAAGAGGTGCTGCCTTTGACCCTGAACTTGAAGAGCGCATTGGACATGCTATAGGCCAAGAGGTCCGCGCGCAAGGCGGCAATTTTTTTGGCGGCGTTTGCATTAACCTCCCGTATAACCCGGGCTGGGGCAGAAGCCAGGAAGTATACGGCGAGGAATCGTTCCACCTGGGCGTCATGGGTTCCTCGTTGGTAAAAGGGGTTCAGGAAGAAAATGTAATCGCTTGCGTGAAGCATTTTGCTTTCAATAGCATGGAGTGGGCCCGGTTTAAGGTGAGCGTCATCGCTGATAAACGTACGGAACGCGAGGTTTTTTTGCCGCACTTTAAGGATTGTGTAGATGCGGGTGCAGGCAGTGTAATGAGTGCCTATAACTTGTACCACGGTGTTCATTGCGGGCATCATGATTATTTGTTGAATCAGGTTTTGAAGGATGAGTGGGATTTTGACGGTTTTGTCATCAGTGATTTTGCCTGGGGCATCAAAGATACGGTTGAAGCTGCAAATGGCGGCATGGATGTTGAAATGTGCCATACGAAATTTTTTGGCGGCAAGCTGGTTGAAGCTGTAAGAAACGGTCAAGTCAGCGAAGAAAAAATCGATGAGTCGGCAGTAAGAATTGTGCGTACCTTACTGGCATTTACCGAAGCGGACAAGGATACGTACGGCAAGGAACTGATCGCAAGCAAAGAGCATATCGCATTGGCGCTGGAAGCTGCCGAGAAATCCATGACCCTGATGAAAAACGATCACCATGTCCTGCCGTTCTCAAAAACAGAGACCAAGCGTATCGCGGTTATTGGCGAACTCGGCAGCAAAGGAAACATTGGCGATCATGGCTCAAGCCGGGTGTTTCCGCCTTACATTGTTACACCGCTGGAGGGAATTAAACGCCTGCTTCCAAATGCCGAGGTGATCTTCGATAGCGGGGAGGATCTGGAGCAGGCGAAGCAATTGGCGAAATCCGTTGATGCCGTTGTTTTTGTCGCAGGATATGACCACGATGATGAGGGAGAATCCGTCACGAACGAAGATGCCGATTTGAAGGCGGGCGGGGATCGTAAAAACAGTCTTGGTTTGCACACGAAGGATATTGAACTTATTAAAGCGGTTGGTCCCGTTAACCCCAACTCTGCTGCTGTATTGATCGGCGGCAATATGATCATGATTGAAGAATGGAAGCAGTCCGTGTCGTCCATCCTGATGGCCTATTATCCGGGAATGGAAGGCGGCACCGCCATCGCCAAAACGTTGTTCGGGGACGTCAACCCGGGCGGCAAATTGCCTTTTGTGGTACCGGTGAGCGAAAGCCATCTTCCCCAGGTGGATTGGGATGCAACCGAGATCAAATATGACTATTATCATGGGTATGCCAAATTGGAGAAGGAAGGAATCGAGCCTTCCCTGCCTTACGGATATGGTTTATCCTACACCAGCTTCGCACTGTCCAATGCTTCCTTCAAAACAGTGGATGATCATATCATCGCAGCTTGCGAGGTTGAAAATACAGGAGACGTAACGGGCGACGAAGTCGTTCAGCTGTATGTCGGTTTTGGCAACTCCGGACTGGACCGGCCTGTTAAAGTGCTGCGCGGGTTTAAGCGGATCACGCTGAAGCCGGGGCAAAAGGAGAAGGTTGAAATCGCCTGTCCGGTTGAAAAAATCAAATGGTTTAATCCTGCCGCAAACCGGTGGGAGCTTGAAGAGATGGCTTATGAGGTGTACATCGGAACCAGCAGCGCAGAAAAGCATTTAATCAAGGGAAGCATTAATTTACATTAGTTTTTCCCTTGAAAACGTTCCCAACAGGAGGATGCACAATGGCGATAAGAGAAGAGTCCAATCAAAAGTTATCCTTATTGGAAAAAGTAAGCTACGGTTTGGGAGATACGGCTTCAAACTTGATTTATGCGGTGGTTACCACTTATTTAACCTTCTATTTTACGGATGTCTATGGCATTGGCGCTGCCGCAGTAGGTACACTATTGTTGGTTGCAAGACTTGTGGATATGGTGGACAGTCCTATTTTCGGCATCCTTATCGACAAGACGCATACCAAATGGGGGAAATCAAGACCGTGGATTTTATGGTCCTGCTTTCCGTTTACCATCGTGACGATCCTGTTGTTTATGGGACCTGAGTTAAGCGCGTCCGGTAAACTGGTGTATGCTTACATTTTCTATATTGCTTCCAACATTCTGTATACAGCCGTTAACAATCCGTTAACTACCTTGCTTCCCAGCTTGTCCAGTGAAATTCAGGAACGAACGGTGGCCAACTCTTTTCGGATGTTTGGCGGGCAACTGGGCGGATTGCTGGTCAATCTGACGTTATTGCCGCTTGTCGCATTTTTCGGGAATGGGGATCAGCAAAAGGGCTTCTTCCATACGATGATTCTTTTTGGCGCAGTGGGGCTGGTGATGTTCCTGATCACATTTTTCAATACAAGAGAACGTGTTCAGGATAGATCCGGGGGCAAATCATTGCCTGTCAGGGAGAGCGTCAAAGCAATTAAAGGCAATATGCCATGGGTTGCCGGGGTTTTAATAGGCGTTGTATTTTTTATCTTGTACGTGGTGAAATTGTCGTCGGGCATTTATTACATTACCTACAATCTGAATCAGCCTGACCTCGTTACTACGGCCAATACGCTCGGCTCGTTGACCCTTGTGGGAATTATCTGTGTGCCGTTCTTAACCAAGAAGTATAGTAAAAAAACGTTGATGATCGCCGGAATGGCCGTCAGCCTGCTCGGTCAGCTGATTATTTATCTCGGTGGCGACAGTACGGCTATGGTGCTTACGGGTATAGTCGTTGGTGCCGTTGGTCTGGGATTGCCTGTCGGGTTATTGTTTGCACTTATTGCCGATACGGTGGATTATGGTGAATGGAAATCAGGCGTTCGCGCGCAAGGCTTGCTTGCTTCCACCGCTTCCGGGATCGCCATTAAACTAGGGTCCGGTCTAGGCGGAGCGATTCCGGCCTGGTTGCTTGCGGCAGGGGGATATGTTGCCAATCAAACCCAGACACCGACCGCACTTCGGATGATAGAAATCAGTTTCATCTGGCTGCCGATCCTGTTATGTATAGTGTCGATTCTCATTTTGGTTTTTCTATACCGTTGGGACAAACCCCATCATGAGATTGTTGCGGAATTGGAAGCGCGAAGAGCTCAATAGAATCGCAAAAATCAAAAATCACGCCAGGCTCTCTTTCCGAGGAAAGGGAGCTTTCTTTTATCATCACTCACTTTGGTTGTCTTTTCCTCAACAAATGAGTAATGGTGATTTGCATGCTGCTTGTAGTATCGTTTCTATAGAAGCTTCTAAAAAACTTAAAGGAGCAGTGATTATGCAAATCAGAATCGGTGAAAATCTTCGAAAACTTAGAATTAAGAACGAACTCACACAGGAAAAGCTTGCAGAGGTATTCGGTGTTTCCCCTCAAGCAATAAGCCGATGGGAGAATAACTCTGCTTATCCGGATGTTACTATGCTTCCAAGCCTTGCAAATTACTATAATACTTCCATTGATGAATTGATAGGAATGGATGATATTCGCAATGTTGAAAAAATTAACAGCACATTTTCTATTGTACATGAATATGAGTCAAAAGGGATGATTGACGAAGCTATTCATACGCTTAGAGAGGCCATAAAAGTATACCCTAACAATTGTGGATTTTTGTCTGAACTTGCATTAGCATTAACGATAAAAAATAATACGGATACAAACTCCGAGTTAGTTAATGAAGCTATTGCCCTATCTGAACGTGTGCTGTTGAGCAGCACAAATGAAAAAGTTCGATGCACAACTAAAGCAAATCTTTGCTTTCTTTATTTGAAAATAAATGAAAACGAAAAGGCAAAAAAATTAGCTAAGACACTACCTCACGTGTGGGAGTGCAGAGAAATTCTATTACCTGAAATGTTCAGTGAGGATGATTATATTATTGAATTGAAAAAAGGGGTAGACACTGTTTTATCTGTAATCTGTGAGAAAATTGAAAATTCCAAAAAACATAAGCATTCAAGTATTGATAAAATGATGGCTCTTGGACCGAATACAAATTCGAATAATAATTTAAAAGGAAAAATAGAATTGCTAACGCAATTCCTGATGTAACTTTGATCGGATGACTTTTTGACCTCTGCCTGAGTCTAATCGCAGTACCCATGATTCGCGAAAATATAACTTTTAATGATATGGCCAACACCCCATTTTTAGGCTCAAGGTTTTCCGAGAAATGGGGCAAAGGTGGATATACAAGCTTTTCTAAATTTGAATGTTAATATTTGACCATAAGAAAACCGCCTGCGTTAAAAGGCGGTTTATTTTATCGTGTCCCGATGGCGTAACATAGGAGAACCCCCGACAGTGTTGGTCTCCTGTAATCTCTGAGGAATCTATTTTTCCATTTGTTATTATTTAATGTATTTTTTTATACTCATCTCCCCATATTTCAAGTTCTTTTAGAGCAGGCAAAAGTTTCAATCCCATTTCGGCCAATGAATATTCTACTCGTGGCGGAACTTCCGGGTAAACTTTTCTATTTATGAGCTGGAAACTCTCTAACCTACGGAGTTCTTTTGTTAAAGTAGCTTGTGTTAATTCTGGCATTTGACGATTCAATTCTCCAAAGCGAAGTATTCCTGTACTTAAATTGTATAGTATTCGAAGAGCCCATTTCCCTCCGAGTATTTTCTGCGCAATTGCAATTGGGCAGTCTTCAAGATCGATTCTATTTATACTTCTCCACCTCCATACTATCATTTTAGATAGTACCTATTAAATTTAATCCTACTTGAGATATTTATTGTAACATTATAGTATGTACGTGTAAATGAGACCCAAGGGATAATAAATAAGTTTTAAAGTGAGGGAGATAAATGAATTAAATCATAAACATCATTACTGACGGCGTTTTTTCAAGCAAGTAGTTAGGGATGGCTAGAAATGTAACACATTGTAAAAGCGGGTTGAATGATCGGGGAAAATACCAAATGTAATTTTTCGAAGAAAGGTGATAATCATGATTACATCAACCGATTTCTGTAAGGTGCAAAAACTGGACGATGATTTATATATCATTACTGAAGCTGGACTTGTGCATTTTTATCTTGTCTTGGGGCAGAAGAAAGCGGTTTTAATTGACGCCGGCTTTGGCTTCGGAGACATAAGGCCTATCATCAGAAGTATAACCGATCTGCCGGTGATGCTGGTATTGACCCATGGCGATCCTGACCACAGCTACGGTAGCGAATACTTTGGAGATGTATGGCTGTACCAGCCGGACTACGGTCAGATTATGGGTTTTGACACAAAGCATGAAAGGCAGTTCGCGGCTGAGTTGGGAGTAAAATATCTGAAAGAAAATAACCCTGAAGCCATTGAACGTTTCGATAGCAAAGCATTTGCTGAAAAGAGCCTGCTCCGAGTCCTGACTCCGCATTTTGTAAAGGATGGAGAATTGTTTGACTTGGGCGGAAAGACTTTGGAGGTAGTATATACACCGGGGCATTCATATGGGCATATTATGCTGCTGGATAGGGCAAAAAAGAGACTTTTTTCAGGAGATATGATTTGTGATTACGTCATCATTTACTTTTTCGAATCGGATAGAAATGCCCCGTTTTCCATGGCACTGGACAGCTGGAAAAAGATAAAACGATTAGAAAAGGACATCAAAGATATTTATAGCAGCCATGGACAGTACCCCATTACAATGGAATGGGTCGACGCATACATCGAATGTTTTTCGGGAGAATTTCAGCAGAATTATTTAAAGGATAAACCGTTTTCCAGGGGACATTTAGGCCGCGGGTACCAGCATATCTATAAAACCGTCAATATCCAATACTCCGATAAGAGACTGGAGGAATTTTTAGGACACAAAGTGGAACGGATTGATATGTAGGAAGAGATTGGGGGGGCAATTTTTGCGTAAAGTGAAAATATGGACGAAAGATTTTAGTTTCATTTCCGCCACAATGTTCTTTGTGTCGATGACATTTTATCTGCTGATGACCATGATTCCGATTTATTCCATGGAGAGTTTCAATGCCTCCCAGGGCCAGGCTGGTCTTGCTGCCGGCATTTTTATTATCGGCGCCCTTGTTTCACGGCCTCTTACCGGCAGGTATATGGAGGTAATCGGTCGTCGCAAGATACTGCTGGGAAGTCTGATTCTATTTTTTCTGGCGATATTGTTATATTTTTTTGTCTACGATTTAAACATGCTACTGGTGGTGCGTTTTGTTCACGGCGTCATTTTCGGGGTTGCCACCACGGCAATCCCCACGGTCATCATGGGAATGATTCCGCGGGAGCGGCGTGGCGAAGGGGTTGGCTACTTTACGCTAAGTGGGACAATGGCTTCGGCAATTGGACCTTTCTTGGGTCTTGTCATCAGGGAACAGGCAAATTTCACGACAATGTTTGTTGTGTGCGCTGTTTTTTATGTGATAAGCATTATCGTGACAGCATTTGCGGACATACCCGAAGTGGTAATGACAAAGGAGCAACTGGAGGTGGTAAAAGGCTTCAGGTTGCAGGATTTCTTTGAAAAGACCGCCATGCCTGTCTCGATTGTCATGCTCTTCGTGGGGATGGCTTATGCCAGCATCTTGGCGTTTATCAATTCATACGCGCTCAGTCTTAGCTTAATGGACGCGGCGGCTTTTTTCTTTGTTATTTACTCGGCTTTTATTATTATTTCGCGGCTATTTACCGGACGATTGCTGGATAATAGAGGGGATAATATTGTCATGTATCCGGCTTTGCTGTCATTTGTGCTAAGTCTGGTATTAATCAGTAAAGCCGGGGACAGTTTTACTTTTTTGCTGGCGGGAGCGTTCGCCGGTCTGGGGTTTGGTACCATTATGTCCTGCGCCCAGGTCATCGCCGCCAATAATTCTCCGCAACACCGCATGGGAATTGCCACTTCGACCTTTTTCTTTTGCGCGGACTTAGGGGTGGGGGCGGGCTCTTTTTTCGCCGGCGAGATAGTCTCAATGACAGGCTTCCGGGACATGTATATGGTAATGGCCATTATTGTGGCTTTATCCATTCTTTTATATTATATATTGCATGGAAGAAAGACAGCCTCTGACAAGCATTCCGCGCCAGGCCGCCGCTGATAAAAACTGTATGAGTATCTGGTTTGCGACGTGAAAACGGAGATACATTATCAGACATAATAAGGCTCAATCTAAAAATTAGCGGTTGAACTTTTCAACCAGACAAACGGTGGCGATTGCATTCGATTAAAATGCCAGCTTTATAACACTTGCGATTGCGTGTAAAATAGTGCCAGCGTTGACTTCCGCGGTTTGTTGCGGCCATTCCGCTTGATGTATTGCACCGAGTGGCATACGGGACAGGGCTGTTTGTCGGTCACCGGCGATGCCTCCAGATGAACTTGATGAGTGTCTATATTTTCCCATTTTTAGCCTCGTTTTATTTCTTAACCACTAATTTCGGTTTTGAGCCGTTATTTTTTATTAGCAATGGCTTTTTTGCATCTATGATTATGGATACCATTCCTAATTCATTAATGGAATTCCTTGTATCAAATCGAAATGATCTCCCTATCTTCCCATCTGTTTCATTCCAGTATGTATAATAAAAATCTCCGTTATCATCGCAATACTCCAACAACGTTACTTCAAACCCTACCATTTCAAATACGGATACAAACGTTTTAGCATCGTATACTATTTTATGAGATGCCGCAGGATGATCCGCTGGTCCAGGACCTCCGACTTGAACCATCTGTTGATACCAATCGTTACGGAAATTTTTATCGGGAACCGCACAACGGATGTACCCGCCAGGTTTTAAAAACTGATAACAATGCTTCGCAGCAGTAACCCCTTCCTCGTAAGTTAAATGCTCCCACACATGTTCAGCCAGGAGTGCATCAATACTTTCTGGTGCAGATAATTTGATCCAACTGTCCAAAGCTAGTAAATTCAATTCATCTTCTTGGGTACTGAGCCAACCATCATACTTTGTCTGCCCTGCTCCAATGACCACTTTCATATAAATACCATCTCCATTTTGTTTGGAATAACACAACTTACATTATATGTTATTCAACCAATAAATCAATTGTAGTTGGGACGCTTGCAGAAACTGCAATCACACGGTGTGACCTTTTGTTCGTGGGTGCGGGGTCCCGGATATTCAAAAATGACAACGCTTTCTTAAGAATGTTGGCTTATGCTGCCGTTGTCCGGGAGGGTACACTACAAATAGAAGGAGGGTCGCATATGCAACTGGATACGCAGCTTACCAGCCCGCAGGCCGACAGCGGCCGATTATGGAAGCGGTTCAAAAAACAAAAGATGCTTCATTTATTTGTTGGACTCGGCATGGTGTTTTTGGTGATTTTTTCGTACACGCCGATGTTCGGGATTCTGATGGCGTTTAAAGACTACAGCATTTCAAGCGGCATCAAGGGGATTTTTACAAGTGATTGGGTGGGGCTGAAGTATTTCGATGAATTTGTGCACGATTATCAGTTCGGCCAAATTGTCCGCAATACGCTGATCCTGAGCTTTCTGAAGGTCATCTTCGCTTTTCCGGCGCCGATTCTGCTCGCGATTATGCTGAATGAAGTGAAGAACATGGCCTTCAAGCGGTTCGTTCAGACGGTCAGTTATCTGCCGCATTTTATCTCCTGGGTTGTGGTGGTCGGTGTTTCCTATGCCTTTTTGTCCGCAGATGTCGGTGTGGTCAACAAGGCTCTGATGAGCCTCGGCTTCATCCACGAACCGCTCAATATTCTGACAAGCCCGAATTATTTCTGGGGACTGGCAGTCGGAAGCGCCATCTGGAAGGAGATGGGCTGGTGGACGATTATTTTCCTGGCAGCCATTACCGGCATCAATCCGGCACTGTACGAAGCGGCTGAGATCGACGGGGCAGGAAGACTTGCCCGCATCCGTCATATTACGCTGCCGGGGATGAAGGGAACCATTGTGGTCGTGCTGGTGTTGACGATCGGCAGTATTCTTGGAGGCGGACTGGTGGGCTCGAACTTCGAGCAGGCGTACCTGTTCGGCAACAGCATCAACAATCCGACTTCGGAGATTGTGCAGACCTATGCGTTCAAGGTGGGGCTGAGGGACGGCCGTTTCTCATATGCAGCGGCTATTGATTTAATCCAGTCGGTGATCTCGGTAATATTAATCTTTTCCAGTAACTTTATCGCCAAACGGATGTCAGGCTCAAGCTTATTCTAGAGAAAGGAGGAAGAGCCGTGCTCAAGAGTCAAAGACAGAAGGATCTGCTGTTGGACAGCATTATTTATACCGTCCTCTTCTTGATCATGCTTACCATGCTGTACCCGTTCTATTATGTTCTGATTGCTTCATTCAACAAAGGATCGGATTCCCTTCTGGGGGGCGTCTATCTCTGGCCGCGGAGTTTTACTCTGGAGAATTATAAAATGTTTTTGGACGATCCTAAATGGTATCGTGCCTTCATAGTCACGGTTGTCCGGACGGTTTCGGGTACAGCACTGGGGCTGCTGCTGACAAGTCTGGTAGCTTACGGCCTATCGCACCGCGACCTGCTGTTCAGCAAATTGTATTTTGCAATCATCATTTTTGCGATGTATTTTTCCGGCGGCCTGATCCCTTACTACGTGGTGCTGCGCTCGATCGGTCTGCTGAATTCGTTTGGCGTCTATATCATACCGTCGATGCTCAGCACGTTCTTCCTGCTCATTGCCATCTCGTTCTTCCGGGAAATTCCCGGTGAGCTGAAGGAATCCGCCCATATTGACGGCGCCGGCGAATTCGTCATTTTCTTCCGGATTATCCTGCCGGTATCCATGCCGCTGCTTGCCACAATGGCGCTGTTCTTGGGTGTGGGCCAATGGAATTCCTGGCTCGATTCCGCCTATTTCGTCCAGTCGGAGAATCTGCGGACGCTTGCCTTCCGCATGATGGAGGTTATTAACAAGAGCAATTCTCCGATGGATGCGATTGCCGCTGCCAACAGTGCTTCGGCAGGCGTGACCAGCTTCTCCTTGCAGGTAACGGCGATGGTAGTCTCCATCGTGCCGATCATCTGTGTGTATCCATTCCTGCAGAAGTATTTTGTGCATGGCATTATGCTTGGTTCCGTAAAAGGCTGAGAAAGTAGTTTCAATATTAAAGCGCTTGCTTTAATATATTTAATTACAAATGGGGGAGTTAATTTGAAAACAATCAGAAGCTACAGGATGCTTACGGCAGTATTGGCGGCTATCATGATGATCTCGCTCCTGTCCGCCTGCGGCAGCGGCGGCGGGAACGGGAACCAGGGAAGCAAACCGGACAATGCGGCGCAGGGGGACAATGCCGGCAGCAAGGATAATACGGGCGCGGCAGGGAATTCAGGCAACGGCGAAGTGAAGGAATTGTCGCTGTTCATCGACGCCCCCTGGTATCCGGTGAAAGAATGGAAAGGACCCGTGGCAGATAAAATCACTGAGAAAACAGGGGTGAAGCTGAAGGTTACCGTTGCAACGGACGACAAGCAGCTTCCGCTGATGATCGCTTCCGGCGACCTGCCGGACCTTGTTTTTACCTATTCGAACGTAGGCCGGATGTCGGACTCGAAGCTCTCCTATCCATGGAATGAGCTGATCGAGAAATATGCGCCGGACTTCAAGATTGACAAGACGAGAATTGCGATCCATACCATGGATGACGGCAACTTCTATACGGTCCGGAATTCCTTCGCCACACAGGAGGAAATGAAACAGAACAAGTATTCAATCGGCAGCGACGGCAATCCGGGGATTGCTGTGCGGGAAGATATTCTGAAAGAGCTGGGCAATCCGCCGATCAACTCGCTGGATGATTTTGTGAAGGTGCTGGGCATGGTCAAAAAGAAATACCCGGACATGGTGCCGCTCATCATGGACAAAGACTGGCTGGAGCAATATTTCCTCCAACAGTTCGGCACGGGGGTCCTCCTGGATGGCTGGTATGAACAGGATGGAAAAGTCGATTATTCCATTAGACAGCCCAAAATGCTGGAGTTCTTCAAGTTTATGAACAGCCTGTACCGCAACGGATACATTCTGGCCGAAAATTTCGCGCTGGCGAACGATCAGATTGATGACCAGTACGCGACCAACGGCAAAGCGTTCGCCCACAGCCATACGGTGGCTACAGCAGATACGGACAACATAAAAATCAAAAGCAGCGGAAGCGGCTCATACAAATTCAAAATGCTGCCCAGCGCCTTGACGAAGGACGCAAAGGTTGTAAGTGCGGGGCTTGGCTTTGCGGGAACGTTCATCACCAAAAAAAATAAAGATCCGGAAACCTCGATCAAATTCCTGCAGTATCTGGCAAGCGATGAGGGCAAGAAGCTGACGATGTTCGGCGTCGAAGGGGAACATTGGACCTGGAACAATGAAGGGCATCCGGATCTGAAATACAACCCTTCCGATGCGGATTTCGTTAACGGCAATGGCATCAAGTGGTGGTACCTGTACAACGACGGGGTTACGGAAGGCATGCTGTCCTATGTTCCGGGCTTACAGAAGACCCAGGCCCTGATGGAAACCAAAGCCATCACTGTCTATAAGCCGCAAATCGGCTTAATCCAGGCACAGCCGGATTCCGAGGAGAAGACGATCAAGACGAAGATTGACGAGATGGTCAAAAACGAGAAGGTCAGAATTTACCTTGCGAACTCTGAAGAGGAAGCAGTGGCAAATTACAACAGCATGGTTAAGAAGGCAGAGGATATGGGACTGCAAAAGCTGGTAGATTGGGCCAATGCGACCTATAACAAAAAGAAGGATTTGTTCAAGTAAGCCACGAACAACCGGTAGAGGCGTCATGCCTCTACCGGATTTTGCTTGTTCATGGTACGTTTAGTGGACATCAATCCGGGATTCAGGAGGATTCGTCACCGTGAGCATCGTTCGTAAAATCACTTTGGGATATGTCATCCTGATTTTTATTCCAGTTGTCGTGTTCGGTTACTACTATTACTCCCAAATCTACGGCAACCTGACCAATCAATTTGTCCAAAGCCGTCAAAAAATACTGGAGCAGGCCCATGCCAATATGAAGATGGACCTGACCCGGATCGACTCCATCCAGCGTATGCTGCAATATAACCCGTATGTCACGGATTATCTGAACGGAGTATATGAATCGGATTCGCACAGCATTTACGCCTACAACCGTTACATCAGTCCGGTTATCACCCAATCGCTATTTATCAATCCGGAAATTGAGAGCTTCCGGATCTATAAAACCAAACAGCGGGTACTTCCGATTACTGACCGTTTTCTGGACATGTCATCTCTGAATCCGCAGGGCCAGGAGGTCGCGCACACGCTGAAGCCCGGTCAAGGAATATGGATGCTGACCGATCCGGGGGCGGCGGTGCCTTCGCTTATGTTCTACCAGAACATTTACAACTCTGATTTTACCGAGAAAATCGGAATTCTTGAGCTGCGCGTCGGCAGCAGTTTAATCGGGAAGCTGTACGAGGCGGCCGGGGGAAGAGACAATTGGCAAGCCTTCCTGCTTCCCGAGCAGGGGGTGCCGCCGGCGGAAGGCGCCCCGGCAGGCATTGACAAAGCAACCTGGAAGCTGCTCGGTTCCAAGGATGCCCGGCCTTATTTTATCAACAATAAAACTATTGTGAATCAGTTATACATTGAGGAACTGGACGTCCGGGTCGTCGTGACCGGTAAGGTTGACGATGTGTTCCGCACAATCAAGCGCAAGGAGATTATTCTGGTCTTTACGATCATCGCGCTTCTGGCGGTCTTGTCATTTGTTTATTATGCGCTCGCATCGACAATTACCAAACGCATTCTGCTCCTTGCCAGACATATGCGCAATCTGGACGACGATAATATGAAGCAGTTCATCAGCAAGCACGATAAACCGAACCACCTGGATGAGATCGGATTTCTGACCTCGACCTACAATTCGATGATCCGGCGCATGGACGAGCTGATCAACAACGTCCACCGGTCCGAGCTGCGGAATAAAGAAGCGGCTTATAAAGTGCTTCAGGCCCAGATCAAACCGCATTTTCTCTATAATACCCTTGAGACGATCCGGATGCTGGCTGAGTCCAATAATGACAAGGAAGTAGCGGATATTTCGTTCTGGTTCGGCAAGCTGATGCGTTACAGCCTGTCCTCGGAAGGGGACCGGACCGTTCTGGCCAGAGAAATCGAAACGGTCGTCTTCTATCTGAATATTCACAAGATGCGGCTTCAGCACAGACTGACCTACGAGATTGACGTCGCCATGGATGCGGAGCAGCTGGACTGTCCAAGATTCATGCTCCAGCCTCTGGTCGAGAACAGCATCGTTCACGGGGCGTCCGCGATACTCAGGCCCGTCCATATTAAGCTCCAGGTCCGGGAAACCGGAGATGAAATCCGCATCTCCATTACGGACAACGGAACAGGCATCCAGGAGGACAAGCTGCTGGCGATACGCTCCCAGCTGGCAAGGGGAGACGACAACAGAGCCGCCGCAGAGAACGGGGGAGGCGTGGGGCTGTTCAATGTCAGCGAACGGATCAAATCGTTTTTCGGCGGCTCCTCGCAGCTGGTTATTGACAGTGAGCAGGACCGGGGGACATGCCTAAGCATCATCATCTCAAAAGGAGGGACGGGTCCGACATGAGAGTATTGATTGTAGACGATGAGCCGCTTATCCTTAACGGATTGGTTAAGATCATCGGTGAAGCGGCACCGCTCGGGACAGAGGTATTCAAGGCGAACAACGCTTTTGAGGCACTGGATCTCATGAAAGACTACATGCCGGATGTGACCGTTACGGATCTTCATATGCCGGAGAAAAACGGATTCGAGCTGATCGAGGCAGCCAGGGACAGCGGGCTATGCGACCGTTTTATTATCCTTACGGGCTACGATGAATTCGAATATGTACGGAAGGCGCTCCGCACGGGAGTGGTGGATTATCTGCTGAAGCCGATCGACAAAAATGAGATTGCCTTACTATTGGCGCGTATTGACCAGGAGCTTCCTTCCGAAGCCGACCCGGAGTGCTCAGGGCATGCGAAACGCATTCTGGCTTATACCAAAACCCATTATATGAACGATCTGTCACTGGACCATCTTGCCGAATTGATGAAGCTTCATCCGAACTACATCAGCAGCCTGTTTAAAAAAGTGACGGGCGACACGTTTGTCAGTTATTTGAATGCATTCCGGATCAAGGAGGCCCAAAAGCTGCTCAGATCCCAGCGGCAGCTGTCCGTGAACGCCATCGGGAAAAAGGTCGGTTTTGAGAATAAGCATTATTTCACCAAAGTGTTCAAAAAGTATACGGGCATTACGCCGGGCGCCTACCGGGAAGAGGGCGAAGCGGAATGGAATGACGATGGCGGGGAAGTTTCCGTCGGGAAGTGAACAAAAGAGAGCGGCCAGTGCGATCGACAAGATATGCTCGTATATCGAAAAAAATCTCACCCAGGATCTGTCGCTGGTCCGTTTGGCGGATGCGCTCAGCGGGTAATACTAAATTTCTGCTCGCGGCGGCGCAAGACCGCTTGCTGCTGCCGGGAACAGATCAAAGACAATCGCTCCTTTGGGGATGGATGGCGGAGCCTCCATTGTATCCAAAAGAGCGATTTTTGGTGTCTGTTTATGAATATAAAAGATGAACTTAAAAATTTCATAAAAGGGTAGAAGTGCGGAGGGGAAGTTTGGAACTGGAAGAGCGAATGCGTCCGCCTTTGTCACCGGATTTCAACCGCGAAAGGCGGTTCTAATCAAGAAATCTGGGGACAACAGCGGCTGGAAGTCCAAACATTCCCCGCAGTGACGATCATACCCACAATGTGAAACTTAAGTTCAACTTATATAAATGCGGTAGTTTCCGCTTAGGGCCAGCAAGCTGAAGAAGTATAGGCAGTTATCGTAATACCGGCGGACACCGGTGCGCAGCGGGGTATTCCAGAACAGCTTGACGTAATGTCCGGCATCCGGCCCATCGGCAGCGAGCGAGGCCATAGCCAGGGTTGCCAGAAGGCCGACCGGATGCAGGGACGGCTCCTCAAACGGCTGGCCGTCAATGGTGTAGCGCCGGTAATCGGCGGCATCGATGTCGCGGAAAAAGGCCTGAATCCGGTTGGACTGCCCTGTCTGCCAAGGGTCGCAGCGGAACCATTCATAGTCCAGCCCGATGTTGGCCGCGACCCGGTAAGCATCACTGAAGAAGTGGCGGAAGTCTCCATGCGGCTGGGGCTCGGCCGGGGTTCCGTCATAGTTGGCATATTCGGGGGAAAGGCCGGTTACCGGATGACAAGCCTTGTGCAGATAGGCTCTGCTTCTGGCAGCGGCCTCTTTCCAGAAAGCCCTGTCCTGTTCATCTGCCTGCAGGGCAAATAATTCATAGAAATGGGGCAGATGGTAGGAGGGATCGCTGAAAGGGGTCTCAGGAACAAATTTAATCAGCTTGGTCGCCGGGTCCCACATCGGATCGCCATCTTCATTTTCCCCTTTATGCACACAGGCGCGGAGAATGATTCTGGCCTGCTCGGAATAGTTGAACGGTTCGGCGCCGTCGCCCCAGCGCTTGGAGGCAAAGAACAGCGCCATGGCAAAAAATTCTTCCCCGTCCGGCGCCGGACCGGGCGACAGCCGTGTTCCGTCCGGCTTGCAGTGCCAGGCGAAATAATCCTTGTAACGGCCTTCCGTATGCTGCATATATACTTTGGCGAACTTCCAGAGCCGGTCGAATTCCTCCTGCTTGTTCATTTGAACAGCCATCATCATTCCGTAGGACATGCCCTCTGTCCGCACATCGGTATTGCCGGTATCCACGATATAGCCCTTATCATCACCCATGGGATGGTAGATTCGGACATCGGGCGCGCCGTAGAATAATTCGTTCCAGGTGTCGTCAAGCTTGTGCCGGACGGCCTCTTCCGATATTCCGTTTTCGCGAAACAGGTTTCTGTATTTTCCCGTATAGAAGGAGCCTTCTGTGAAGATATTCATAACAATCCTCCAATGGATAGAGTTTTGCCCAAAGTATAACATAGGCGGAACTATAGAAATTAAAGCGTTTTCCTTAAAATTTATAGGTGATCCGGGCTGAGCCTATAATCTTAGAATAGATCAATGTTAAGTGGCTATATGTCATGGACTTCGGTCAAGGCGCATCCCTATACTGTAAGGGACAAACCGTGATGCCAAAAAAATATAAGGGTGATGGTTATGCGCAACAAGGGTGAAATTACGATGGCAAAAAAACAAGGCTTCAATCCGTATCTCCCGTCCTGGGAATATATCCCTGACGGCGAGCCGTATGTTTTTGAAGGCAGAGTATATGTGTATGGCTCGCATGACCGTTTTAACGGGCACGCTTTTTGCTTGAATGACTATGTCTGCTGGTCGGCACCGGAGGACAATCTGGCCGATTGGCGGTATGAGGGTGTAATCTACCGGACTACGGATGACCCGTTGAATCCTGAAGGCAGCATGTGCCTGTATGCTCCCGATGTCACCGTGGGACCGGACGGTCGGTATTATCTCTACTATGTGCTGGACAAGGTTTCCGTCGTTTCGGTGGCGGTCTGCGACAAGCCGGGCGGCAAGTATAAGTTCTACGGTTATGTCAGATATGCCGATGGAACACGGCTTGGCGAGCGGGAAGGCGACGAGCCGCAGTTTGACCCGGGGGTATTGACCGAAGGAGACACCACCTACCTGTACACCGGCTTCTGCGGATACGGCGACAAGTCCAGACACGGGGCGATGGCTACCGTACTCGGTCCCGATATGCTTACGATTATTGAGGAGTCTGTGTTCGTTGCACCGAGCCAGCCCTACAGCAAGGGGAGCGGATTTGAGGGTTTTGAGTTCTTCGAGGCCCCTTCGATTCGCAAAAGAGGGGATATCTACTACCTGATCTACTCCTCCATCTCCATGCATGAGCTGTGTTATGCGACCAGCAAGCATCCGACCAGAGGCTTCACCTATCAGGGAGTCATTGTCAGCAATTGCGATCTTCATATAGATACGTACAAGCCGGCGGATCAGCCGATGTATTACGGCGGCAATAACCACGGCAGCATCGTTGAGGTCAATGGAGAGTGGTATATTTTCTATCACCGTCATACCAACGGGACCGCGTTCTCACGCCAGGGCTGCATCGAGCCGATTACGTTCCGTGAAGACGGCACGATTCCGCAGGTGGAGATTACAACCTCCGGCCCGAACGGCGGACCGCTTGCAGGACGCGGGGAATATCCGGCCTATCTGGCCTGCCATCTGTTCACCAAGGACCAGGAGATGTACACCGGAGGCTTCGGCCCGATGGGAGCCTGGATGGACAGCCGGTTTCCGAAGATTACCCAGGACGGCAGGGATGGCGATGATGAGATTGGTTATATCGCCAATATGACCGACTCAGCCACAGCCGGATTCAAGTACTTCGATTGTCAAGGGGTTACCCGGGTCTCCATCAAGGTGCGCGGTTACTGCCATGGAGAATTCCAGGTAAAGACCGCCTGGGATGGACCGGTGTTGGCCTCAATCCCGGTAGGCTTCACCAATGTGTGGACCGAATATACAACAGACGTGGCTATTCCTGACGGGGTACAGTCCTTGTACTTCACTTATACGGGCGGCGGCGGAGCGCAACTGGGTTCCTTTACACTGGCATAAGCCTGGTTGAAAAATATAGACAGCAGGACCGCAGCATTCGCTGACGGTGCTGCTGTCTTGCTGTTTAGAGGCCATCACAGGCCGGAGGCGTACCGGGCCTTATACTCTGAGGGCGTCATGTCCATATAATGCTTGAACCATTTGGTGAAGTAGCTGACATGCTGGAACCCGGACTCCAGAGCAGCCTCCAGCACATTGTAAGCGCCGCTGCGCAGCAGGCTGGCCGCCTGGCTGATGCGAATATAGTTGAGATATTCCATTGGCCTCATGCCGGTCCGGTCCTTGAAAAACTTGCAGAAATGCGAGCGGCTCAGCGACACCACCGCAGCGAGCTGGTCCAGCTCCAGCTTCTCGCGCGAATGCTCCTCCATATAGCTCAGAACCTGCCGGATCTGCCGGTTGTCCTCGCGCGCGCGGCGGGCTCCAGGATCAGGCTCCATCCCCGTCTGTGCGAGCGGGTAACTGTCGGCAATGAACAGCAGCAGGAGCGCCTTCAGACTCATCTCATAGGCCGCAGCCTTCTGGTCATAACGTTCCAGCAACTCTCTGACCAGCCGGAGCAACGGTAGGTGGGCGCTATCCGCCGCAGATAATAGGACCGGCAGCCGGGCCGTCTCCTGCAGGAGCGGGTCCAGGTACTGCACCTGTACCCGGTCGGGATGGGGCGAGGACAGCCAGGAGATGCGGAAGACAATCGAATAGTAGCAGGTGCCCCCGGAGCCGGTGTCCATGCCGGAATGGAGCTCCCCGGGATGGACGATCAGGGCATCTCCGGCATGAAGGGCGTATTCGCGGCCCTCGATATAGAACATAGCCTGGCCGGAAGCCAGAGTGATAATCTCCATCTCATTATGCCAATGCACCGGAAGGATGGTATGCACGCCGGCCGGATGCTCCACCTTGTAGATATGCAGCGGGAATTCCGGCTGGCCATGCAGCTTATGCTCCCGGTAACGGTGTTCGTACATGTTGCCCTCCTGTGAATCGAAATATTGTGCTGATGAACCGCAAATATCTGCTAGAGAATCCGCTATCAATAATAATATCATTATAGTTATGGGAAGTCATAATGAAAGGTGGATGCATTGTGGAATTGAAGCATGTACATTCCGGCAAGGACGGGATCAGGCTGGAAACGACAGAGGGGCTTATGCAGATTGACTGGTGTACGCCGGACATTGCCAGAATCCGGTATACATTAAATGCGGAGCTAAGTGGCAAAGAGAGCCTGATGGTAGTGAGCTGCCCGGAAGCGGAGGCGGTTGAATATAAGGTGACGGACCTTCCGGGCCATCTGGAAATCGCAACCGCAGAGCTAACCATCCAGGTGGACAAAGCGACCTGTGCCTTCAGCTACAGAGCTGCGGACGGCACACTGCTCACACGGGAGCCGGCCAGAGGCGGCAAAACCCTGGAGCGCACAGAGGTCTATCATACGGTTTTCGATGCTTCAGCAGACACGATAGAGACTGGACAGGGTGCTGATGGGTTGCGTGCAAGAGCGGAAGGAGTGAACCGGAGGCTGGAGCGGGAGGCTTTTCATACGAAGCTGGAATTTGAATGGCAGGAGGGTGAAGCCCTGTATGGGCTGGGCTCCCATGAAGAGGGAATGATGAACCTCCGGGGCAAGCATCAGTACCTGTATCAGCAGAATATGAAAGCGGTTGTCCCGGTCCTGGTCTCTACGCGCGGTTACGGGATTCTCGTTGATTCGGGTTCGTACATGACCTTCCACGATGATGCCTTCGGCTCGTATCTCTGGACCGATGCGGATGAGGAGATGGATTACTACTTCATTCACGGACCGGAATTCGACCAGATTACAGCGGGCATCCGCTATCTGACCGGAGAAGCTCCGATGCTGCCGAAGTGGTCCTTCGGGTATGTACAGTCCAAGGAAAGGTACGTCTCCCAGGCGGAATTGATTGCCATCGTGCAAGAGTATCGTGAACGTTCGCTTCCCCTCGACTGTATCGTGCTTGACTGGCAGTCCTGGACGGGCAATCTGTGGGGGCAAAAGACCTTCGATCCTGAACGCTTCCCTGATCCCTCGCAAATGATGAACAGCCTCCACGCCATGAACGCCAAGCTGATGGTATCGATCTGGCCGATTATGGGCGCAGGCGGGGCTAATCATGAGGAGATGAACGAACGCGGCTTCCTGCTAGGTAATCAGGCTACCTATGATGCCTTCCGGGAGGAAGCGCGAGAATTGTACTGGAAGCAGGCCAATGAAGGACTGTTCGCGCATGGAGTCGATGCCTGGTGGTGCGATTGCACCGAGCCGTTCGAAGCGGACTGGAAGGGTCCGGTGAAGCCGGAGCCGGAGCAGCGGCTGCTGATTAATACGGCAGAGTCGAAGCGGTATCTCGATCCGGGCATGATTAATGCCTATTCCATGCAGCACTCCAAAGGGATCTATGAAGGCCAGCGCGCAGAGACCTCAGCGAAGCGGGTGATCAATCTGACACGCTCCGCTTATGCCGGGCAGCACCGGTATGCCACGATCACCTGGTCCGGTGACACCGCCGCCAACTGGGAGACGCTGCGCAGGCAGATTGCCGACGGTCTCAACTTCTGTGTGACCGGCTCGCCTTACTGGACGCTGGATATCGGGGCCTTCTTCGTGAAGAATCACAAGGAGCAGTGGTTCTGGAGCGGGGATTATGACGATGGTGTTGCCGATCTGGGCTACCGGGAGCTGTACGTCCGCTGGTTCCAGCTCGGAGCCTTCCTGCCGATGTTCCGTTCGCATGGCACGGATACACCAAGAGAGATATGGCAGTTCGGTGAAAAGGGCGAGCTGATGTATGATACGCTGGTGAACTATCTGAAGCTCCGTTACAGGCTGATGCCATATATCTACTCCCTGGCGGGAGCTGTGGCACACCGAAGCTATACTATGTTCCGCGCGCTGGCCTTCGACTACCGGGAGGATGTGCGGGTTCATGCCATCGGCGACCAGTTCATGTTCGGTCCGGCCTTCATGGTGGCTCCCGTGACAGAGGCTATGTATTACGGTCCCGGCTCCCGTGAGCTTGAGGGTATTCTTAAGCAGCGCAGGGTCTACCTTCCTGAAGGGGAATGGTATGATTACTGGAGCGATGAACGGCTGGAGGGCAGCGTGACGATTGAAGCCAAGGCGGATCTGGAGACGCTTCCCCTGTATGTCCGTGCCGGGTCCATTGTTCCGCTCGGACCCGATGTTCAATATACGGATGAACAGCCGGAAGCTGTGACCCGGCTCAAGGTATACGGAGGCAAGGATGCAGCCTTCACTCTGTATGAAGATGAAGGCGATAATTATAATTATGAGACCGGATCGTATTCGATGATTGAGCTGAGCTGGTGTGAAGCGGACCGCAGCCTGACTATCGGGAAGCGGACGGGAGAATATGCCGGAATGCAGGCGGTAAGACAATTTGCCGTAGAGCTGGCCGGTCATGCCGGAAGCTGTATTGTTACTTATGAAGGGGAAGCTGTTACCGTCCGCGAAGAGGACTTGCACTGCTGAGGCCTAATTGGATTTTTGACCAATTATACGCTGGATAGAAAAGCTTTAGTAAGCTCTGTTACTCTTGCGGTAGGCGGCGGGTGTCATGCTGGTGATTCTTTTGAACGTACGGTAAAAATGGGGCAGGCTCTCGAAGCCGCAGGCCATGGCAATCTGCTCGATGGTATAGCTTGATTGCAGCAGGCTGTCCTTGGCGGCAAAGATCCGCTTGGTCGCAATATAATCCGTCACATTCATGCCCAGACGCTGCTTGAAGACCCGGCTGAAATGGGCTGGTGAGATCGCCGCCCGTCCGGCCAGGGTGCCTAGCTCCAGCGGCTGATCCAGATGATCGTTGATATAGCTGAGCGCCTCACGGAACCACTCCGGCAGCAAGGGACTTGAAGCAACAGGCTCGGCGGTTTGCGGCAGGCAGTAGCGGTTCAGATGCAGCAGTGTAAGATGAAGCAGCAGCGTAAGCGCCTGCCCGCCATCCTGTTGATTCTGCTCGCGCTCCCGGTGGATCTCCTCGATATCATTTTGCAGAATTTCAGCATGTTCAGGAGACAGGGTATACTTATACTGCTTGTTTGTCTTGGCAGCGTCGAACAGCTTCAGATAGGGATAAGACTCACTGTAGGTATGGTTATGAATCAGAGCCGGGCTGAAAAAAAGGGCGGAGGAAGTCACCGGCTCCTCATTGTCGGGAAATCCCCGGTGCACCGTGTTCCCGGGAACGACAATTATGTCGCCCGGATGCATCTCATAAAAGGTCTGATCGATGAAAAAGCTTCCTTTGCCGCCATATACGTAGATGAATTCATACCAGTCATGCTGGTGGTCGGGCAGCTCGCGCTGCGGGCTTTTCGTTTCCTTATAGTCCAGCAGCAGCGTAAACGGCAATTGATGGTCAAAATGCCTGCGGATCGGTTCCATGACGTCGCCCCCTGAGTCAAATCTGAAGATTCTTACCCACATCATATCAAAATAAGGTATAGATTTGTTTGTTTTAGCTATTTTTATTCCTTTATCGGATGTTTACAATAAGGTGGAATGGAGGCGTTATCATGTATATTGATGCTCATCAGCATTACTGGAAGATAGACAGGGATGATTATGGATGGATTACGCCGGAGATTCCGGTGCTGTTCCGGGATTATCTGCCTTCAGACCTGGAACCGCATTTGCACAGGCACGGCATCAGCCGCACGATTGTGGTACAGGCTGCACCGACCGTGGAGGAGACGGAATACATTTTGGGACTCAGCGGGCAAGCGGAGTCCATCGCCGGCGTGATCGGCTGGCTGGACCTGGCAAGCCCGACCTTCAAGGAGCAGCTCCGGCAGCTTCGCGGGCACCGGAAGTTCACCGGGCTTCGCGTCATGATTCAGGAGATGGAGGACCCCGGCCTGCTTTTGACCCGGCCATATATAGAAGCGCTCTCATATCTTGCGGACGAGGATCTGCCCGTTGACCTGCTGGTTCTGGCGGACCAGCTTCCGCAGCTGATTGAGATGCTGGAACGGGTTCCGGGACTGCGGGGGGTCATTGACCATCTGGCTAAGCCGCCGATTGCTTCGGGTCAATTAGAGCCGTGGCGAAGCCGGATGGCGCAGATTGCGAAGCACCCGGGGATTTATTGCAAGCTGTCCGGGATGGTCACCGAAGCCGATCCCCAGGGCTGGACGCAGGAGGATTTCACTGCTTATGTTCATGCCGTGCTGGAGCTGTTCGGACCGGAGCGGGTGATGTTCGGCAGCGACTGGCCCGTGTGCCTGATGGCGGCAACCTATGACGAGGTTGTGGAGGTTCTGCGCAGCGCACTACAGGGCCGTTTGTCAGCGGAAGAGATGGAGCCGGTGTTTGGAGCGAATGCGGCGGGATTTTACAAGTTAGATAAGTAGCACTTAAGTCAGTAACGAGAAGGGAAAAGAAACGGAGGGGAAATTTGGAACTGGGGGAGCGGTAGCGTTCGCCATTGTCACCGGATTTCTACTGCGAATAGCGAGTTAAATTGAGAAATCTGGGGACAACAGCGACCGGAAGTCCAAATGTTCACCGCAGTGACGATTACGCCTCCAGTTCCAATCTTAAGTGCGGCTTATATAGATTCATAAACCATGGGAGGTAGTGCAATATGAAATACAGAAAGCTGGGCAATACGGGACTGGAGGTATCGGCATTAAGCTTCGGGGCCTCTTCGCTGGGCAGCGTGTTCCGGGAGGTTCCGAGGGATGAGGCCATCCTTACGGTTCATACGGCGATTGATCTGGGGATTAACCTCATTGACGTTTCCCCGTATTACGGTCTGATGAAGGCGGAAACGGTGCTGGGCGAGGCGCTGCAGACGGTACCGCGCGACAAGTATATCCTGAGCACGAAGGCCGGGCGTTACGGCGAGGGGGAATTCGATTTCTCCAGGGAGCGGATCATCCGCAGCGCGGAAGAGAGTATGGGCCGCCTGGGCACGGATTATCTGGATATTCTGCTGCTGCATGATGTTGAATTCGGCCCGGTAGAGCAGGTGATGGAGGAGGGAATTCCGGCGCTGGAAGAGCTGAAGCAGGCGGGCAAAATCCGTTACTACGGCGTCAGCGGCCTGCCTTTGAGCGTGTTCGAGAAGGTGCTGCCGCAGACCAGGCTGGATGTCATTCTGTCCTATTGCCATTATTCGCTCAACGATACCACGCTGCTCAGGCTCCTTCCGCTGCTGGAGAAGAGCGGCACAGGGCTGATGAATGCGTCGCCCATCTCGATGGGGCTGCTCAGCAACCGCAAGGTGCCGGACTGGCATCCGGCGGGAGCAGAGATTCAGGCTGCGTGTCAGCGCGCTGCTGAATACTGCAGAGACAAGGGAGAAGACATTGCCAAGCTGGCGGTCCAGTTCTCCACCGCGAACGAGCAGATTCCAACCACCTTGGTCAGCACGGCAACACCGGCTAATATCCGCAACAATATTAAGTGGACCGAAGAGCCAATGGACGAACAATTACTGACTGAAGTGCGCGACATTCTGAAGCCGATTGACGGGGCGACCTGGCCGAGCGGCCGGGCAGAATGGAACGAAGCACCAGGCCGGAACGGGGAGCGCTTATAATGAAGGGAATTATTTGTGAGGAAGTCGGAAAGTTCGTATTCCGCGAGGATCTGCCGGAGCCGGAGCTGCGGGACGGGGAAGCCATTATCAGCATCCGCCGCATCGGGATCTGTGGAACAGACCTGCACGCCTACCGGGGCAACCAGCCTTATTTCACTTATCCGCGTGTGCTGGGGCATGAGGTGTCCGGGATCATTGAGCGCATTGGCGACAATCCGCAAGGGCTGCGGGCCGGGGATCAGGTCAGTGTCATTCCCTATCTGCATTGCGGAGAGTGCCGGGCCTGTCTGAGCGGCAAAACGAATTGCTGCCAGAAAATGAGAGTATTCGGTGTTCATCTGGACGGCGGGATGCGGGAGCGGGTATCCTTGCCTGTCCGCAATCTGCTGAAGACAGACGGGCTGACGCTGGATCAGGCTGCCATGCTGGAGCCACTGGCGATCGGTGCCCATGCGGTGCGGCGCTCCGGCATCAGCGCCGGGGATCAGGTGCTGGTGATCGGAGCAGGCCCGATCGGGCTAGGCGTGATGGCAATGGCCCGGTACGCCGGGGGGAAGGTCATTGCGATGGATGTCAACGATGAACGTCTGGTCTTCTGCAAGGGCTGGGCGCAGGCGGAACATACGGTAAGCGCTTTGAAAGAGCCGAAGGAACAGCTATCGGCGCTGACGGACGGCAATTTCCTGCCGCATGTCATTGATTCCACCGGCAACATCTCTTCTATGGAAGGCGCCTTCGGACTGGTCGGTCATGGAGGAACATTAACCTATGTCGGTCTGGTCAAAGGCAATATTACCTTTAGTGATCCCGATTTTCATGCCCGCGAGATGACGGTGCAGGGCAGCAGAAATGCGACCCGTGAGGATTTCGAGCGGGTAATCAGCGCCATTAGGGACGGTTACATTGATGTGGACAGCTATATTTCCCACCGCTGCTCATTCGGGGAGATGATTGGGCAGTTCGAGAGCTGGCTGAAGCCTGAATCCAAGGTAATCAAGGCCCTGGTTGAGCTGAATTAACTGCGAAGGAGCGGAAAAGCGATGACAAGCAAGGAACACAGCCAGCGTTTATGGTACAGTGAACCGGCACAGAATTGGAATGAGGCGCTGCCGATCGGCAACGGGCGGCTTGGAGCCATGATCTTCGGCCGGGCGGCCGAGGAGAAGCTCCAGCTCAATGAGGATTCCGTCTGGTACGGAGGTCCGCGTGACCGCAACAATGAAGATGCGTTGCCCAACCTGCCGAAGCTCCGCCAGCTGATTCTTGAAGGCAAGCTGCGGGAGGCGGAGGAGCTGGCGGCCATGACGATGGTGGGTCTGCCGGAAGCGCAGCGCCATTATCTGCCGCTTGGCGACCTGCTGCTGTCGTTCGGCGGACATGAGCAGCCAGTGGAAGATTATAGCCGGGAGCTGGATCTGGAACGCGGCGTATCGCGGGTGAGCTATGTGACCGGCGGGGTACGATATACCCGTGAACTGTTTGCCAGCTACCCGGATCAGGCCATCGTGGTGCGGATTACCTCTGATCAGAAGAACGCAATCTCCCTGAAGGCCAGGTTCAACCGCCAGAACTGGAGAATGCTGGAGAAGACCGAGAAATGGAATGACAGCGGACTGGTGATGGGCGGAGAATGCGGCGGGCGCGGGGGCAGCTCCTTCGCTGCCGTATTGAAGGCCGTCACAGAAGACGGCACCTGCCGCAACATCGGCGAATATGTACTGGTGGAAGGGGCAAGCTTTGTCACGCTGCTGCTTGCCGCAGGAACCACGTTCCGCCATCCCGATCCGGCACTTCATGCCAAGCGGCAGCTTGAAGAGCTGAGTAGGGTTCCTTATGACAAGCTGCTTGCCCGTCATGTCGCGGATTACCGCAGCCTGTATGGCCGGGTTACGCTCACGCTCCCGGAGAACACCGAGCTGAACGCATTGCCCACCGGCGAACGGCTGAACCGCTTCCGGCAGGGGGAAGAGGATCACGGGCTAATCACAACCTACTTCCAATATGGCCGGTATTTGCTGATCGCCTCCAGCCGCCCAGGCTCCTTGCCTGCGAATCTGCAGGGCATCTGGAATGACAGCTTCACCCCGGCCTGGGACAGCAAATTCACGATCAACATTAACGCGCAAATGAATTACTGGCCGGCTGAAATCTGCAATCTGGCGGAATGTCATGAGCCGCTGTTCGATCTGATCGAACGGATGCGTGAGCCGGGACGGGTGACCGCCAGGGTGATGTATGGCTGCGGCGGCTTCACGGCACACCACAATACGGACATCTGGGCAGATACTGCTCCGCAGGATACGTACCTGCCCGCATCGTTCTGGCCGCTGGGCGCAGCTTGGCTATGCCTGCACATGTGGGAGCATTACCGGTTCAGCCAGAACCGCCATTATCTGGCGAATGCCTACGATACCATGAAGGAATCTGCGCAATTCCTGCTGGATTACCTGATAGAGGATGAGTCGGGCCGGCTGATTACCTGCCCGTCCGTCTCGCCGGAGAACACGTACCAGCTTCCCGGCGGAGAATCGGGTGTGCTGTGCGCCGGAGCCTCGATGGACTTCCAGATTATTGAGGCGCTGTTCAAGGCCTGTGTCCAGAGCTCGGAGATTATCGGGCGGGATGAGGTATTCCGCGAAGAGCTTCGCGCGGCGCTGGACCGGCTGCCGGGACCGCAGATCGGCAAATATGGGCAGATTCAGGAGTGGATGGAGGATTATGAGGAGATCGAGCCGGGTCACCGCCATATCTCCCATCTCTTCGCCTTGTATCCCGGGGACGCCTTCACGGTCCAGGGGACGCCTGAACTGGCAGCAGCCGCCCGGACAACGCTAGAGCGCAGACTGGCCAGCGGCGGCGGACACACTGGCTGGAGCCGGGCTTGGATCATTAACTTCTGGGCGCGGCTCCAGGATGAGGGCAAGGCCTATACCAATGTGCGGGCGTTGCTGGAGCATTCGACCCTGCCTAATCTGTTCGACAATCATCCGCCGTTCCAGATTGACGGGAATTTCGGAGGAACAGCGGGCATCGCGGAGATGCTATTGCAGAGTCATACAGAAAGTATCAGACTACTGCCTGCATTGCCTGCGGACTGGAGCGAGGGCAGTGTCAAGGGTCTGCGGGCAAGAGGCGGTTATACCCTCGATTTCACCTGGAGCGGTGGACTCGTTGCGGAAGCAGTGGTAACATGTACCGTATCCGGCCCTTGCCGGCTCGAAGGTCCGGGACTTGATTCCGTATCGTTCACAGGAGAAGCGGGAAGCACGTATACATTCACCCGCTGAAGCCGGTCAGCAGGCTGCCGGATTGACGAATACTATAAGATAGTACACTGGGATTGGCGCATTTGCGTCAATCCCTTTCTGCTGTGGTGGGCTAGAAAGCCAATGTGCTGAGGTGGCGGCACGTGGGCCGAATGTATGCGAAAAACCGAACACAATTTGCTGAGGGGACGGCGCATGGGCCGAATGTATGCGAAAAACCGAACACAATTTGCTGGGAGGCGGCACGTGGGACGAATGTATGCGAAAAACCGAACACAATTTGCTGGGAGGCGGCACGTGGGCCGAATGTATGCGAAAAACCGAACACAATTTGCTGGGAGGGGGCGCGTTGGCCGAATGTATGCAAAAAATCGAACACAATTTGCTGGGAGGCGGCACGTGGGCCGAATGTATGCGAAAAACCGAACACAATTTGCTGAGGTAGCGGCGCGTGGGCCGAATGTATGCGAAAAACCGAACACAATTTGCTGGGAGGCGGCACGTGGGCGAATGTATGCGGAAAACCGAACAGAATTTGTTGGGGGAAAGCGCGTGGGCCGAATGTATGCGAAAAACCGAACACAATTTGCTGGGAGGGGGCGTGTTGGCCGAATGTATGCGAAAAACCGAACACAATTTGCTGGGTAGGCGGCACGTGGGCCGAATGTATGCGAAAAACCGAACACAATTTGCTGGGAGGCGGCACGTGGGCCGAATGTATGCGAAAAACCGAACACAATTTGCTGGGGGACGGCACGTGGGCCGAATGTATGCGAAAAACCGAACACAATGTGGTGGGGAACGGCACGTGGGCCGAATGTATGCGAAAAACCGAACACAATTTGCTGAGGTGGCGGCACGTGGGCCGAATGTATGCGAAAAACCGAACACAATTTGCTGGGAGGCGGCACGTGGGCCGAATGTATGCGAAAAACCGAACACAATTTGCTGGGGGACGGCGCATGGACCGAATGTATGCGGAAAACCGAACACATTGTTCTGGGGGAAAGCGCGTTGGCCGAATGTATGCGAAAAACCGAACACAATTTGCTGGGTAGGGGGCACGTGGGCCGAATGTATGCGAAAAACCGAACAGAATTTGCTGGGGGACGGCACGTGGCCAAATGAAGAGCATTAGTGCCCCTGAATTCGCCTGAATTTGTCAAAATCCGGCCAACCCGAGGAGGCCGCAAGCAGGCTCAGGCGCCAGGCGCAGCCAGCTCAGGAAGAACGGCAATTCCGCTGCCGCGCTGCAAGCAACCGTTTTCTTTTTATGAATTTTCAGGGGGGAAGACCTATATTCTATGAATTGTAAGCGCATTCTGAAAACGTATAATTAAAGTTGTCACCAGGAGAAATTAGAAGCATAAGCGATTAGCCAAAAAGGGGAGGCATAACAACATGCACAAAACGGCAAAACGTTCAGCAGCAGCCGCTGCAGCCGGTGTATTAGCACTCACACTGGCACTGACAGGCTGTGGATCAAGCAATAACACCAGCAACACCGGCACCAAGGATACCGCTACTGGAGGAAATGCCAGCCCGGCAGCAGCCGGAGACGACACGGCTCCGGTAACCTTCTCGGTATTCATGAACGGTCCCGGACAACAGCCAACGCCTGACAATAAGATTCTGAAACTGATTAAGGACGAGACCGGGATCAGCTTCAACATGGAATTCCTGGTCGGCGACCTGCAGCAGAAGCTGGGTGTCATGATTGCCGGAGGCGACTACCCGGACATCCTGTCGGGCGACGACAAATTAATCAACGCCAAGGCGTACATTCCGCTTGAGGATCTGATTGAGAAATATGCTCCCAACCTGAAGAAGCATTATGGTGCTGTCTGGAACCAGATCAAGGATGAGAGTGACGGGCACATTTACGTACTGCCAAGCTATGGCGTCTATCAAGGTAAAATTACCGAGCCTACTTACCAGGGACCAGGCTTCTGGCTGCAAAAGGGCGTGCTTGAGGAAATGGGCTACCCTACTCCCAAGACCCTGGATGAGTATTTCGATATCATTGCCAAATATAAAGAAAAACACCCGGACATGATCGGGTTCGAATCACTCAACTTCGACTGGCGCGTGTTCCCGCTGCAGAATCCCCCAGAGCATCTGTCGGGGCATCCGAATGACGGGGCCGTTATTGTAGATAACAATGTAGCACAGATTTTTGCCGACAAGGATATCTCCAAGACCTATTACAAGAAGCTAAATGAGATTAACGCTCAAGGCTTGATGGATAAAGAAGCCTTCGTTCAGAACTATGACCAGTATCTGGCCAAGGTTGCAAGCGGCAAGGTAATCGGGATGTTCGACCAGCACTGGAACTTCCAGGACGGCGAGAAATCCCTGATCTCCCAAGGCAAGCTGGAAAATACGTATATCGGCTTCCCTCTGCTCTATCCGGGCGCAGAAGAATGGTACCGTGACCGCGGAGCGGTCGGCACTAACCGCGGATTCGGAATTTCGATCAATGCCAAGGACCCTGTCCGCATTATCAAATTCTGGGATAAGATGATTACCGAGGATTGGCAGAAGACGCTTCAATGGGGCGTGAAAGGCGAAGATTATGAAGTGAACGCAGACGGCTCCTTCTACCGTACGCCTGAGCAACGGGCGAATGCGGATCAGACTAGCTGGCAGGTTGCCAACAAAATCTCAGGGATGTTCGGTTACATGCCCAAGATTCAAGGTACGTACAGCGACGGTAACGCAGCAGATGCCGGTACACAGCCTCAGGAATTCTTCGACAGCCTGAAGCCTTACGACCAGAAGATTCTGAAGGCGTACAACAAGAAATCCTGGTCTGAATTCTTCAAGGAACCAAAAGAGAACAATATCTACTTCCCTGCGTATTCCATCGTGCTTAAGGATGGTTCACCAGCCCAGCTCGCACAGTCCAAACTGAATGACCTCCAGATCAAATATTTGCCGAAAGCCATTATGGCCAGCCCTGCAGAGTTCGACAGCGTGTGGCAGGATTATGTGGACAGAATCCACAAGCTGGACATTAAGGCCTATGAAGACCGGATGAATGAAGGCATTCAGCAGCGTATCGAAAAATGGAGTGTCAAGTAAGACATTCAGTACAGAAAAAGGAGCGGGAAATGCTATTTCCCGCTCTTCCTAAATAGGACTGCGTGAATAGGACTGCGTGGAGAGAATGATTTTTACAGGAGGGAATACAACATGTCTGATGCCGTACTGGACAAACAGGTCAAAAAACAGAAGACCCGAAAAAGCAAAATCGATCCGGAAATCGGTGTGAGTCTCAGCTGGAAAACACTGAAAGCACAGAAACAGCTTATTTTTATGTCTGTGCCCATTGCACTATATCTGATTATCTTCAACTATGTTCCCATTTGGGGCTGGCTTATGGCCTTTCAGAATTACCGCCCGGCGGTGTCCTTTGGCCAGCAGGAATGGGTAGGCCTGCAGCAGTTCAAGTTTTTATTCTCCGATGATACCTTTATGCTGGTACTGCGCAACACCATTGCCATGAGTTTTATTAACCTGGTACTGGGTACGGTTACGGCTATCGGTCTGGCTCTGCTGCTGAATGAGATCAAGCTCAAGTTCTTCAAGCGTGCAGTTCAGTCGATTTCCTATTTGCCGCACTTTCTGTCCATGGTTATCGCTGCGGGGATTGTGTCCACTTCACTCTCCATCGATGGCGGGATTGTCAATGTCGTTCTAATGAAGCTTCACCTGATTAAAGATCCGATTATGTGGCTCAGTGAAGGGAAATACTTCTGGGGCATTATCGGGGCTTCGAACGTGTGGAAAGAGGTGGGCTGGGGTACGATCATCTATCTGGCGGCCATTACCTCCATCGATCCTTCCCTGTACGAGGCAGCTTCCATTGACGGCGCGAAACGTTTTCAAAAGATGCGTTATATTACGCTTCCGGGAATCAAGGCTACATTCGTTATTTTGCTGATTATGAACATTGGACATATTCTGGATGCCGGCTTCGAGCTTCAATATCTGCTGGGCAACGGACTTACTGTGGACTATTCGCAAACCATTGATATCTTTGTAGTGAAGTATGGTCTGGCTATGGGGAACTACTCGCTGGCTACGGCGGCAGGGATCTTCAAAACGATTGTCAGTGTCATTCTCGTATTCATCGCAAACAATGTCGCAAAACGCCTCGGCGAAGAGCGATTACTATAGAGGAGGAAGCCCATATGAAAGCCGGGACCAAAGGTTCAAGCCGGATTGAGCCGGTTGTATTTCATACGATCAACACGATATTTATGCTCTTTGTGGTTACTGTCACGCTCTATCCGTTCCTCCAGACGCTGGCGGTATCCTTCAATGACGGCAGCGACACGCTGGCCGGGGGGATCTATCTCTGGCCCCGCGCATGGACGCTGGAGAATTACCGGGCGGTCTTTATATCAGGCACGATCTATCATGCCGCATTTATCTCGGTATCCCGTACGATCATCTCAACGGTGCTGGGTGTATTCCTTACTACGATGCTGGCGTATGCACTGGCGCAGCCGCAATATATTTTTCGCAAAAAGATCAGCCTGCTGTTCATCCTGACGATGTATTTCAATGCCGGGCTGATTCCGAACTACTTCCTGATCAAGAATATGGGCCTGCTGCATAACTTCATGGTCTATATCCTGCCGAGTCTGGTCAGCGCGTTCAACCTGATTATCATGCGGACGTATATCCGCGGGCTTCCGTTCAGTCTTACCGAATCGGCGAAGATTGACGGGGCGGGAGAATTCAGAATTTTCTGGAAAATCATCTTCCCGCTCTGTACGCCTGTACTGGCAACCGTTGCCCTGTTCATCGCGGTAGGTTCCTGGAATGCCTGGTTCGATACGTTCCTCTATGCCTCCTCGGATCTCAAGCTTAGCACCCTGCAATATGAAATGATGAAGATGCTGGGCTCTATCATGAGTGCGAACAATGATCCTTCGATGCTTGCCGGAAACCAGAACAATCAGGTCCAGTCACTGGTTACGCCAGCCTCCATGCGTTCAGCAATTACGATCGTTACAGCGGTTCCGATTCTGTTCGTCTATCCTTTTTTGCAGAAGTATTTCGTGGTAGGATTGAACCTGGGAAGCGTGAAAGAGTAATTGTCACTATGTATTATATAAGGAAAATATGTATACTATAACCGTTTCGGGTGCGGCCGAAGCGGTTTCTCCTGTTCAATCATGGGGAGTCCTGGCGGGCTCCAACTACTTATATAAAGATGGTGATCCCATGCTTAAGGTACTGTTTGCCGACGATGAGCCGATTATGCTGGAAGGACTCCGCTTCCTGGTCGACTGGGAGGCACTAAATTATGAAGTATGCGGCGAGGCGCTGGACGGGGAGGATGCGCTTGAGCTGATCGGCAGCACCCGCCCTGACCTGGTTATCACCGATGTGCGTATGCCGGTCATCGACGGCCTTGAGCTCATCCGAAGAACCTCTGAAAGCGATTTCCAGCCGAAATTTATTATTTTTAGCGGCTATGCTGACTTTGAGTATGCCAAGCGGGCCCTTAAATACGGAGTATCCAATTATTTGACCAAGCCTCTGGATGAAACGGAGCTGACGGAGGCGCTGCAGACGGTAACGGAACAGATCTTCAAAGAACGTAAGGCGTCCTCACGGCGTGATGCGCTCTCGGCTCTGATGCAGGAGGATATGGTATCCCGGCTCCTGATGCGGGAGAATACGGAGGAGGAGCGGGAGAAGGGGCTGAAGACGCTGGGGATCTCCCCCGCCTCGCGGCTATGCTGTGTTCTGGTCCAAGGAGCAGCTCCGGACAGCCTGCATATGCGTGAGCAGGTCGCTGCCATGAGCGGCAAGGAGCCGCTGCGCAGCATTACGGTCTATCCGTTCACCGCAGGCAGCGGGAAGCACGGGTATCTGCTGGTGTCCCCGCAGGAAGGGCCGGCGCTTGACCGGGCATTGCTTACCCGGTGGATGGAGGAGATGCGGCCGCTGTACAGCACGCCGGTCTTTTTCTCGGCAAGCCTTCAGCATCAGGGCCCGGAGACTCTGAATACGGCATACCATGAGGCGCTGGCAGCTGAGCTGTGCAGGCCGGATGGCCCGGGGGGCGGGGTGGCCGGCTTCTTCGAGAAGCAGGATAAGACGCAGATGGCCATGCTTCCGGCAGAGCTGAGACGGTCGTTGCTGCAATCCGTCACCGAAGGGAAGGTCGATCACCTCACGGATCAGCTTGGCGAGGTGTTCAAGATTTTCTCGGCGGAGGTGGCTTCCAGCTCCTGGATCGACGCTTTTCTGGCCAACGTCAAAGCTGAGCTGCTACGTGAAATTACCGCCAGAGGGGGAGACTATGCGCAGTGGGTGCAGAAATGGTTCCCGTCCCGGCATACGGCCAGCTGTCTTCCGCTGCTTGAGCGTCAGATAGAGGAGGAGCTGTGCGAGGCAGCAGAGTGGTTCGCAGCGGCTGCGGACGGCAGGGCGGAGGATCAGATCGTGGCCGCAGCGATCGAGTATGTCCGCGGGCATTATCAGGAGAAGCTGAAGCTGCAGGATATTGCCAAGCACCTGCATGTAAATTCCGCCTACCTGGGACAACGGTTCAAGAAATATTACGGCAGCTCCTTCAACGATTATCTCCATGAATTCCGTATTGAAGAAGCGAAGAAGCTGCTGCGCCGGACCGATATGGGAATATCAGATATTGCAAGCAGAGTGGGCTATTCAGACGCCGATGTGTTCGCCGCCAAGTTCAAGGCGCTTAACGGAGTGACGCCTTCTGTATACAAGAAGAGTTAATTCAACAGGGAGGAGGGGGCCTGCATGAAGGATAACCGGAAGCCATCTGCCTTCATCAATGATATTCCGCTCAAATACAAGTTTTTGTTTATCTACTTACTGTGTGTGCTCGTCCCCATACTTAGCATCAATGCCCTCTTTTATGTACAGATCAGCCGCAATGTGGAGGCACGGGAGAGGGAGAATCTGGAGATATCGGTAGACCGGGTGGTCTATGACCTGATGCAGATCGTGAACGAATGCGTGGCGATCAGCAACACGGTGGCTGCGGACCGGCCCTATATGGAGATGATGGATTACGCCTACCCGGATAATGAGGCTTATTATGATGCCTATAATGATTCTCTGAAGGATAAGCTGCGGCAGTACAGCAATCTTCACTCCTATATTTCCTGGATGGGCATATACACCTCTAATCCGACGATCCAGAACGGCAACAGCTACTTCATTCTGTCGGACGCGGATAAGAGAAGTGAATGGTACCGCAAAATCTCAAGCAGCACAGACAAAGTGCTGTTGACTTCTTATCAGGGAACCAACCCGCTGAATCCGCCGCAGCAGGAGGTGCTGGTCAGCCTGATCCGGAAACTGGATAACTTCACAGGCCAGCCCTACACGAAATATCTGAGGATCGATCTGCGGCTGAACAATATGCAGGAGGTGTTCCAGAAGGAGCGTGACTATCTGGATTTCAAGCTGCTGGATGAGAAGAACCGGGTCGTGCTGGCCTCGGACCGTTCCTTCTCCTCGCTGGATGCGAGTGCCTTGCTGAATGTGGACACCAGCCTTGACCAGCCGCCCAAGCAGATTGTCCGGGCGCTCAGCAGTGCAGCTTACACTACGGGCTGGCGGCTGGTCGGAACTCCGGAAGGGCGTAAGATCAACCATGAGATGGACCGCGCACTCAGGAACTCGCTGATTCTGGTCCTGCTGACGATCATCATTCCCACCCTGCTTATGATTGTTATTATTCGCTCCTACAATCTGCGGGTAAGGCTGCTCTACAAGCATATGAAGCTTGTCAAATACGAACAATTCGAGAGCATTGATATGTATGAAGGGAAGGATGAGATCGGCGGTCTGATCCGCAGCTTCAATCTGATGACCGGCAAAATCCGCAATCTGATCAATGATGTCTATAAGCTGGAGATCCAGAAGAAGGATCTGGAGCTGGAACGGGTGCGGGCGGAGCTGAAATATCTGGAGAGCCAGGTGGACCCTCATTTTCTGTTCAATACGCTGAATGCGATCCTGGTCATCTGTAAGAAGTATAAATATGAACAAGTTACCGATGTCATCCGGAATCTGGCCCTGATAATGCGCAGGCTGCTGAGCTGGAAGGATGATCTGATTACGTTGGAGGAGGAAGTATCCTTCATTGAGATGTATCTGCAGATTGAGAAGTTCCGCTTTCAGAACCGGTTCTCTTATGTGCTGGATATCGAGCCTGAGGTGCTGAACTGCCGGATTCCCAAGATGAGTATTCAGGCGCTGGTGGAGAATTCCTGCAAGCATGGCCTGCAGTCGGTCAAATGGGCAAGGGAAGTCCACGTGTCCGCTTCGCGGAATGGGACGGGGCTGCTGATTATGGTGACCGACAATGGCAAAGGAATTGAGAAGGAGAAGCTGGAATGGATCAAGTCCCATCTGGAAACAGAGGAGGATACGGGTCAGAATGTCGGGCTCCGCAATGTGTATAAACGCCTGATGCTGTATTACAACGGCAAAGCTACATTCAGCATTGAGAGCACCGAGTACGAACGGACGGTCATTACCATCCAGATTCCGGGGGAATTGAGTCTGGTTCCGGTAGAGGAGGGATCTCATGTATAAAGTAGTGCTCGCAGATGATGAGACCTTTGCATTAGAGGGGCTGCGGACGCTGACCGACTGGGAGGAGCTGGGCTTCGAGGTATGCGGCGCCTGCGAGAACGGGGAGGAGGCGCTGGCCGCCATTATCCGCAGCTCGCCCGATCTTGTGATTACGGATATCCGCATGCCCGAGATTGACGGACTTGAGCTGATCCGGCGCGTACGCAGCCTTGACATGGAGCAGCCGATCTTCATCGTGCTCAGCGGCTACGGCGAATTTGAATACGCCAGAACAGCCATTCGTTACGGGGTGAGACATTATCTGCTGAAGCCGGTCGTCGATGCGGAATGGGATAAGGTGCTTACCGATATTACGGACGAACTGGAGCTGCGCCTTAAGCAGACCATGCAGCAGAGTATGCTGGCCAGCCGGCTGCTGCCGCTCGCCATTGCGCGCATGCTTGAGGGGCACTGGGCGGAGCCGGATGAAGAGACTGCCGAGCAGATGGACCGCCTGGATGAGGAGGCCGCTGGCTGGACGTATGTGCATGTGGAAGGCCACAGCAGCAATATTACGGAGCTCTGCCGGGAGCTGGCCGGACCGGCAGGCGCCATGTTCATTGATCTGCCCGGAGATCAGGCCGGGCTGGTCGTGGAGAGCTCGTCACCAGCGGCGGGGCTGGCGGAGGAGCTGTACGCCAGGCTGACCCGCAGCGGAGTAAAGGGTTCGGTCAGCATTGGGCCAAGTGTGCGGTCCCTCCGCGAGCTGCCGGTCTCCTACCGCGAAGCGGCAGGCGCTGCGGCCCGCCATTACTTCTATTCGGACGGGTGCGGTCCGGTCGATTCAGCCAGTGAAGCCGAGGGCCAGGTGAACTACACGCTCCCATCCGCAGAGCTGATTGAAGAGATCATCAGCGCAGTGGAGCGGCTGCATGAGCAGAAGGCCGCGGAGAAGCTGGGCGAGTTGTTCAGCGTGTTCAGGGAGAACCGGACCGATCCGGGAGTCGTCCAGATGACGGGAATGGATATCATGCTACGGAGCATGGAGCTGCTGAAGGAATTCGGAGGTGCGGACGATCAGTGGATCGGCATGCTTGATTTTTTCAGAACAGAGCCCAAATCCCTGGAAGACCTGCAGATCACTCTGGAGACGGCGCTGGGAACCAGTATGAATTATATCCGGCAGCACAAGGAGCGTAACTCCGAGCATCCGCTGATCCGCGTTGAATGCTTCTTAAGAGAACATTATTCAGAGCATCTGACGGTAAAAGAGATTGCGGAGCATTTCTATATCAATCCGGTGTATCTGGGCCAGGCCTTTATCAAAAAGCACGGCATCAGCATTCTTGAGTACATTCATAATTTGCGGATCGAAGCAGCCAAGAAGCGGCTGATCGACACTCATGATACAGTCAGAAGCATTGTGGAGAGTGTCGGTTATGTACACTATCATCATTTCTTAAGAGAGTTCGAGAAACGGACGGCGCTGAAGCCTGTTCAGTTCCGGGCACAGGCTCAGGGCAGATAAGAAATAGGGTGCAATTATTTATTTGGGGTCCATCTATTTACTTTGGTGATGGTAAACGCATACAAATGCATTATGATAGAGAGAGTTGTCCCAAAAAATGTTGTCAAATACAGGAGGTTAGCAAAAATGAAGCAAGCCAACAGCGAAATTCCTGCATTACATGAAATGTTCCGGGAGGCCTTTAAAATAGGGGCTGCCGTCAGTACTGGCATTATAGCTGCCCAGGGTCCTTTCATCGCGAGGCATTACAACAGCATCACAGCCGAGAATGAGATGAAGCCGGCTCTGGTTCAGCCGGAGGAAGGCGAATTCACCTTCGAGGCTGCGGACGGTATCTTCGAATTCGCAGAGTCGCACGGGATCGGCGTCCGGGGGCATACGCTTCTGTGGCATAACCAGACCGGAGACTGGATGTTCCGGGAAGCGGAAGGCGGAACCTGCAGCAGAGAGCAATTGCTTGCCCGCCTGCAGACCCATATCAACACGGTAGTGGGCCGTTACCGGGGACGGGGGTATGCCTGGGATGTAGTGAATGAAGCGATTGAGGATAAAACAGACCAGTACCTGCGGGATACCCGGTGGCTTGAGATCATCGGCGAGGATTATCTCCGCCAGGCCTTTGAAATGGCGCACCAGGCTGACCCTGACGCTCTGCTGTTCTACAACGACTATAATGAGACCGATCCTGTCAAGAGCGGCAAAATCTACAAGCTGGTGCGCAGCCTGCTCGACCAGAATACGCCGATTCACGGCATTGGAATGCAGGGACATTGGAATATCTACGGCCCTTCCATTGAGGAAATCCGCAATGCGCTTAAGCTCTATGCGTCGCTGGGGCTCAAGATCCACGTTACCGAGCTGGATCTCTCCGTGTTCCGTCATGACGACAAACGTACGGATTTGAAAGCGCCAACAGATGAGATGCTGAAGCTCCAAGAGGAGCGTTATGCGGAGATTTTTGCCCTCCTGCTGGAATTCAGAGACTCCATTGATTCGGTGACCTTCTGGGGCGTGGCCGATGATTATACCTGGCTGGACGGCTTCCCCGTCCGGGGACGCAAGAACTGGCCGTTCCTCTTCGATGAGCAGAAGCAGCCGAAGGCTTCATTCGCCCGGCTGGCCGAGCTGGCCGCACCGCAATCCTAATTTATTTTAAGCTGGACACCTTATTATATCTGGAGGGAATCAAATGACAACTCAACTGATGCAGGCTGCCGGCAAGGTACAGCCCAATGGCAATCCGCTGGTGGCGCACAGATACGGAGCCGATCCTTATGCTCTGGTATTCGGGGACAGAGTCTATCTGTACATGACCAATGATGCACTGGAGTATGATGAGAACGGTGTGGTGAAGGAGAACTCCTACAGCAGCATTAATACGATTACTGTAATCTCGTCCGCTGACCTGGTGAACTGGACCGATCATGGTCCGATAGCCGTAGCCGGACCGGAGGGTGCAGCGAAGTGGGCTACCCAGTCGTGGGCACCGGCAGCGGTTCATACCGTGATTAACGGCCAGGATAAGTTCTTCCTCTACTTCGCTAATAATGCCAGCGGCATCGGCGTTCTGTCGAGTGATAGTCCTGTGGGACCATGGGTGGACCCGATCGGGGAGGCGCTGATTCTGCGCTCCACACCTGGGGTAGAGGATGTTACCTGGCTGTTCGACCCGGCGGTGCTGGTGGATGACGACGGCAAGGGGTATATCTACTTCGGAGGCGGCGTCCCGGAAGGACAGTTTGCGGAGCCTGGCACAGCACGGGTGATGCCGCTGGGTGAGGACATGACCAGCGTGGTGGGTACAGCGAAAGTGATTCCAGCCCCGTTCATGTTCGAGGATGCCGGAATCCATAAGTGGAACGGAGTCTACTATTATACCTACTGCTCGAACTTCTATGACGGAGAGCGGCCGGAAGGCAGCCCTCCTGCGGGAGAGATCGCCTATATGACCAGTGATCATCCGATGGGTCCCTGGACGTATCACCGCACGATCCTGAAGAATCCGGGACATTTCTTCGGCGTATCCGGGAACAACCATCATGCGGTCTTCCAGTTCCATGACAGCTGGTATATTGCTTATCACGCCCAGACCTTGTCCAAGGCCCAAGGGATTGCGAACGGTTACCGCTCTACACATCTTAACCGCCTGACTCATAATGAGGATGGGTCTATTCAGGAGATTCATGCGGATTACGAAGGTGTGCAACAGCTTGCCGCGTTGAATCCGTATGAACGTATCCCGGCGGCAACGATGGGCTGGAGCGCGGGAGTGAAGACGGAATTCCTTACTGCCGGAGGCGGGCAGGCGGTTACGGATATTGAGCGCGGCGGCTGGATCGGACTCTCCGGGTTAGACTTCGGCAGCGGAGCGGAGTCATTCCAGGCCTCGGTCCTGAGTCTGGAAGCGGGCGGCATGCTGGAGCTGCATCTGGATGACCCGGCAGGTCCAATCATCGGCAGACTGGCTGTTCCGGCGGCGGACGGCACGCAGGAATGGGTAGAATTGAAGACGGAGGTCCAGGGAGCGGAGGGAGTGCACAACCTCTATCTGGTATTCACAGGAGAGAGCGATAAGAGCCTGTTCAAGCTGGCCGCTTGGCAATTCACAGAGCAAGAGCACTAACTTCAGGGGGGCGGAACATTGAATACAGCCAAAATTACCAATCCAGTGATATGGGCAGATGTCCCGGATGTGGATGTCATCCGGGTCGGCCCTGTGTTCTATATGGTCAGCACCAGCATGCACTCCATGCCGGGCTGCCCGATTATGAAATCGGTGAATCTGAAGGATTGGGAGATAGTGGGTTACGTCTATGACACCTTCGAGGAGAATGAGGCCCACCGGCTGGAGGACGGCGAAGGCATCTATGGCAGCGGCTCCTGGGCCGCATCATTGCGTCACAAGAATGGGACCTTCTATGTATGCTTCTCCTCCAATGACATGGATCAGTTCTATATCTACCAGACCCGGGATATTGAGCACGGACCATGGGAGCGTTCGGTCATTCCGGGGCTGTACCATGACCCGGCGCTGCTGCTTGATGATGACGGACGCAATTACGTGATCTACGGGAACGGGGATATCCGGGTCCAGGAGCTGACAGCGGATCTGACGGCTGTGAAGCCCGGCGGAACGGATCAACTGCTGCTGGAAGGCGAGCGGAAGGACATCATGCTGAGGATAGAAGGCTGTCACGCCCATAAGCGGGACGGCTACTACTTCCTCTTCTTCATTGAATGGCCGTCAGCGGGGAATCAGCGCAGACGCCAGCTGTGCTACCGGTCCAGGGAGCTGCTGGGCCCTTATGAGCACAGGGTTGTTCTGGATGATGATCTGGGCTACCGCAATAACGGCGTGGCGCAAGGCGGGATTGTGGATACTCCGGACGGATACTGGTATGCTGTGCTGTTCCAGGATCACGGGGCTGTCGGACGCATTCCCTGCGTGTTCCCTCTGACTTGGGAGAACAACTGGCCAGTGATCGGGGATGGCGGCAAGGCTCCGCTGTCCTTCGAGACGAAGCTTCCTGCAGGGGAGCCGAAGCCGCTTGTGATCAGCGATGAGTTCGAGTATACGGAGAACCGGCTGGCGCTCCAGTGGCAGTGGAACCACAACCCCGACAACGGACTGTGGTCGGTCACGGAGCGGCCGGGTTATCTGCGGCTGCGCACAGGCCGGATAGCTGACGATGTTCTGCTGGCCCGAAATACGCTGACCCAGCGGACGGAGGGTCCAGCCAGCAGCGCCGAGACGATGCTGCATGTCTCCGGCTTGAGCGCCGGGGACAGGGCAGGTATGGTGGCCCTGCAGAACGGGTACGGCACGGTTGAGGTTGCCGCCGGAGAGCAGGGGCAGCTCGATGTGAATATGTGTATCAACGGTGACAAGGGCACCGAGGTGGTAGAGAGTGTCCCGTTCACGGGTGAGCGAATCGGTCTCAGAATCGATTTCAACTTCGAGGATGGCGTGGACGAGGCCCGGTTCTTCTATTCAGGGGACGGGGAGGTCTGGCATCCCATCGGACAGACGCTGCATATGAAATACACACTGGATCATTTCATGGGCTACCGGATCGGCTTGTTCAATTATGCGACCCGCCAGCCCGGCGGCTATGCTGATTTCGATTATTTCCGTTATCACAGAGAAGAATAAGTCCGGGTCTGGAAATGGGAAGCATATTCGCTGGGTGTCATCGACGTATGCTGCTTGAATATCCTTCCGAAATAAGTCAGGCCCGTGAACCCGACCCTGAAGGCAACCTCCTGAATCGAATACCGGCGAAGCTGGAGCAGGCGGCTGGCCTCATGCACACGCAGCATGTTCACATATTCGATTAAGGTCTTGCCGGTGTTCTTTTTGAACAGATGACAGAAATAGTTGGGGGTCACACAGCAGATCCGTGCGGCCTCCTCTACGGTCAGCGGTTCATGGAAATGGTTGCTGAGATGAATCAGCAGGGGCTGGATGCCCGTCTCCTGCCGGTCTCTTTTTGAAGGCGGTGCTGTGAACTCGGCCAGGGGATAAGCCAGACCCAGGGAAGAGAACAGGCCGCCTTTGATACATAGTTCGTACCCGGGGCTCTTGCTCTGGTAACTGTAGATAATCTGTTCAATACATCCTCTGATCTGCCGGGTGACCGGCTGGTCCGTATCATAGAAGGCGGGCAGCCGGATTTCACCGGAGAGCAGCGGCCGGATATGCTGAAGCTCGGTCAGGTCCCGCATGCCGTTCAGCAGCGCTTCGTTGTAGACAACCGCATACAGCTCACTGCCATCCTCGGTCGGGTAAGCCGCATGAATCTGCGGACGGCTGACGAAGGCAAGCTCGCCCTGCATCAGCTCTCTGGAATGGGGGCCAACCTGCACGCGGAAGCTGCCCTTGGTAATGAGAATCCATTCGAGATGATCATGCCAGTGAGGCGGAATAATACTGCGGTCCGGAAAGCAGATATGAAATACATTGATGGGAAACAGGCCCTCGGGAATTTCCGTGTGCTCTTTTTTCCATGGATAGGGCTTGTCCTCGAGTGTTCCACTCATCTTAATCCCTCCACACAATCGTAATATCGTATGATAGATGCGTACTTTCATGTATAGTATAGCGGCTTTGCACTCTTTATAATGTGGTTGCAACCTTATTATAGAACTGTTGGAGGGATCGCGCTATGTTTCGTGAAGAGAATGGCAGACTAATCAGAGAATATGACCATGAGAGAGTCTGGATAGAGCCTTGGGGAGAGCATTCGCTGCGTATCCGGGCTTCGTATGCGGAGATTACCGATGAGCAGTGGGCGCTTCTGCCTGCTGTGCAGACGCTGAGTCATATATCGATTACCAAAGAGCGCGCGACGATTGTGAACGGGAATATCCGGGCGGAAATAACGGACAAGGGGCAGATCTTCTTCTACAACCAGCATGGCAAGCTGCTCCTTAACGAGACGGAGGATACCTATCAGTTAAAATACGGGGGCAGAGAGCTTAGCGCCATTCCCGGCAGCAGCGACTTCTCCGTGAAGCTCCGGCTGGAAGCGGACCCGTTAGAGAAGCTGTACGGCATGGGGCAGTATCAGCACTCCTTTCTGAATCTGAAGGGCTGTTCGCTGGAGCTGACCCACCGCAACAGCCAGATCAGCATTCCGTTCGTGCTGTCCAGTGCCGGTTACGGGTTCCTGTGGCATAATCCGGCGATTGGACAGGCGCATTTCAGTCTGAATGTGACGGAATGGACAGCCCCATCCTCCAAGCAGCTGGATTATTGGATTACTGCCGGTGACTCGCCTGCCGAGATCGAGGAGGCTTATGCCAAGGCTACGGGAACCGTGCCGATGATGCCGGATTATGGAATGGGGTTCTGGCAGTGCAAGCTCCGCTACCGTACGCAGGAGGAATTGCTGGAGGTGGCGAGGGAGCATAAACGGCGGGGTCTGCCGATTGACGTCATCGTCATTGATTTCTTCCACTGGACGAATCAGGGGGACTGGCGGTTTGACCCGGAATATTGGCCTGATCCTGAGGCAATGGTGCAGGAGCTGCAGGAGCTGGGCATTGAGCTGATGGTCTCGGTCTGGCCGACTGTCCAGACGGAGAGTGAGAATTATAAGGAGATGCTGGAAAAAGGGTACCTGCTGCGCTCAGACCGCGGGGTGCGGACGCAATTCCAGTTCCTTGGACAGAATGCGATCTTCGATGCGACTAATCCGGAAGCCCGCAAGTTCCTGTGGGGACTGATTAAGCAGAATTATTATGACAAAGGGATCAAGGTATTCTGGCTCGATGAGGCGGAGCCGGAGCTGACGGTCTATGACCATGATATCTACCGTTATCATATCGGCTCCAGTAAGCAGATCGGCAATATCTATCCGATGAAATACAGCCAGACCTTCTATGACGGCATGGTCGCTGAAGGCCAGGAGAATATTATCAATCTGGTGCGTACCGCCTGGGCGGGCAGCCAGCGCTACGGGGCGCTTGTATGGTCTGGCGATATTCATTCCAGCTTCAAGGTGCTGGGCATTCAGGTGCGGGCCGGACTGAATATGGCGGTGGCCGGGATTCCATGGTGGACCACCGACATCGGCGGCTTCCACGGCGGCAATCCGGCAGATGCCTCATTCCGGGAGCTGATGGTCCGCTGGTTCCAGTATGGCGCGTTCTCTCCGGTATTCAGGCTGCACGGGGACCGCTCGCCTTTTGTTCCGCCAACCGGAACGCGCGGCGGAGGCGTATGCGGAAGCGGCTCGGATAATGAGGTGTGGAGCTACGGGGAAGAGGCGTATGCCATCTTCAAGGAGTTCATGCAGATGAGAGAGCGGCTGAAGCCGTATATCCGCGGGCTGATGGAGGCTGCACATGAGAAGGGCACGCCGCCTATGCGTCCATTGTTCTATGATTTCCCTCAGGACCCGGCGGCCTGGGATATCGAGGACCAGTATATGTTCGGTCCCGATCTGCTGGTCGCCCCGGTACTGGGTGAGGGTGAACGTGCGCGCAAGGTGTACCTGCCGTCCGGCTCAGAGTGGACCCATGTCTATACCGGCACAGCCTATGCCGGCGGACAGGCTATTAGGATCGATGCGCCGCTCACGCAGATTCCGCTGTTTGTGCGGGATGGTGCCGTGCTGCCGGTTCTTGGCGGGGCTGAGGAGTAAGTAATTCCTCACATGCTCACAACTGCATAAGTTAAACAGAGCAGCGGTTCTCCAGTTTATGGAGGGTCGCTGCTCTGTTATTTGGGTGAGATGTATGCGAAAAAGCGAACACAATGGGCGATGTGAATGCGTGTGGGCCGAATGTATGCGAAAAACCGAACACATTGGGCGGGCGCGAGTGTGCGTGGCCGAATGTATGCGAAAAACCGAACACATTGGCGGGCGCGAGTGCGTGTGGGCCAAATGTATGCGAAAAAGCGAACACAATGGACGGCGCGAGTGCGTGTGGGCCAAATGTATGCGAAAAACTGAACACAATGGACGGCGCGAGTGCGTGTGGGCCAAATGTATGCGAAAAAGCGAACACATTGGGCGGGCGCGAGTGCGTGTGGGCCGGATGTATGCGAAAAAGCGAACACATTGGGCGGGCGCGAGTGCGTGTGGGCCGGATGTATGCGAAAAACCGAATACATTGGGCGGCGCGAGTGTACTTGGGCCGAATGTATGCGAAAAACTAAACACATTGGACGGCGCGAATGTGTGTGGGCCGAATAACCGGGCCATAGACTGGCAAGGGAAGGACCGGCAGCTGTATGCCTCCCTGAAGCAGGAGCATATCATCGATTTCGAGAAGGAATACGGCAGTACCAGCTATCTGTCCGGCTGGCGGATTGTCGGCACGGTCAATGAGAAGGAGATCATCAAGGAGGTACTGAAATCCCGCTATTTTATCCTGTGGTCGGCCTGTGTTATACCGAAAGTACTAATATTTCCTTTACGGCTTCTTTTTTACAAATAATTAGTTTATCATTGCTTCATTCCAAAGATTAGGAGGATTCATCATGCATGGGGTAATAAATCATATAAGCCGGTTGTGTGCAGGGCTTATGCTGCTGGGTGCTGTATCTTATACGGGAGGGGGGCAGGTACTGGCTTCGTCTGTCCAGAGCGGGCAGGTTATCGGGGCAGAGGCTGCGGCTCCGACTGCGGCTCCGGCTGCGGCTGCTGCGGATGTCAGTTCTTCCATGACAGTGCTGGGCAGCCCGTTTAAGAAAGCACCTTACGCGCGTAATGTCTGGGACATGCAGCTTTTTGGCGGCAAAATCTATCTGGGTCACGGCAACAGCAGCAACAATGCGCCTTCGCCCAATGCGGGGCCGGTTCCAATCTATTACTGGGATCTTGCCCAGAATAAATTCTCTGTCCAGGATGTTACATATACCAACCCGGCGACAGGCAAGGTGACTACCAATGTCTATGTCATGGATGAGCAGATCGATACCTTCAAGGTGCTGAACGGGGAGCTGTATATTCCCGGGCATGACTCCAGAGTACCCGGGTGGGCTTATGGGAATTTTTATCGGCTGAACGGGGATCACTGGGACCAATACATGAACATTCCCGGAGGCATCCATGTGTACGATATGGCCTACTACAAAGGCAAGCTGTACGCAGCACTGGGCGCTAACGAAGGGCCCTTGATTTACGTGTCTTCGAACAGGGGAGCGACCTGGACCCGCCTCGGCTCGGTCTCCCAGTACGGTATTATGCGTGCGTATAATCTGTTCGAGCTGGGCGACACACTGTATGCTTCCTCCGCTACGGCAGGGAAGACCCAGGGGATTGCAAATGAGAAGGGGTATATGACCTCCATTAAGCAGAGCAGCAGCGGGGGGGTTCAGACGTCAAAGCTGACTTTTACCAGTACCCAGTTGTTTCCGGGGCTCAGCTTCGTTACCAAACCCGGTGAAGTGAATGTTCCCGGTGTCAGCGGCCAGCCTTGGCTGAAGCTCCTGCGCACGACCCCGGTCAACGACCGGCTGCTCTATATTGCCGGAGTGATCTATAATGATCATCAATCGATCCCGCAGGGGCTCTTCTCGGCCGGGGCTGACTTCCAGAATGTGCGCAAGGAACGGTTGCCTGACTCTGCTGTAGTGCCTATGGATATTCTGGAGCGCGGAGAGACGGTATATGTGCTCGGTTACGTAAAGGAAGCCTCAGGACAATATACGAATGTTGTCTGCCGCAAAAACACTGCCGGCTTCGCAGCCGGCGGAGATGGCTGGAGTGAAGTCTTCCGCTTCAGCGGGGATACGTTCGCCCGTTCCTTCGAGGAACACAATGGCGATTTCTATTTTGGACTGGGGAGTTATGCGGATGTCATTCCGGCTTCCACCGGTACGATTCTGAAGCTGAGTGCGGGGGCTTATTGAAGGATTCTCCCGGGAAGCTCTGCTTCCCGGGAGCAGCTACTCGCCAATAATTGAAATATCCGTGTTGATCCATTGCGCTGTATCTAAGCCTTTGGCCTGCAGGAGCAGCGTGTTGATGATATCCTCGCCCCAGTTCTGCTCGTTCTGTGAGATCACCCGTGTAATTTGGCCGTTCTCCACCGCTTGCTGCAAGGCAGGGGTCAGACCGAGGGCGAGATTATAACGCTTCAGCCCCTTGGCCTTCCAGACCAGAACAGAGCTGGTGCTGGAGACAAAATCCAGATTGACCAGCGCGCTGAAATGGGGGTGGTCCGAGATCATCTGCTCCAGCTGCCCGGCAGCCCGCTCCTCACTGCCGTCATTGTGGCGGATCTCCAGTACATCAATGTCCGTATGCTGAGTCAGGTAAGCCTCAAGTCCCAGCAGGCGTTCCCGGGTGCTCTGCATCCGGGACATCCCAGACTCGACCAGAATCATACCTTTGCCGCTTAGCAGACGTTCCACCGTCTGTCCCATCACTGCGCCGGTTGCCCGGTTATCCGCCCCGATATAGGCTGCTCTCCGGCTGGCAGGCGAATCCGATTCGAAGCAGACCACGGGAATCCCTTGGGCAGCCGCCTTGTTAATCATGGCGGTGAGCGCCTGTGAATCCACGGGTGCAATCGCAATGCCGTCTACGCCCCGCTTAATCATCATCTCCATAATCCGGATCTGCTGTTCCAGATTGGCCTCATCGGGAGCTTGCACCAGCAGCTCCACGTTATGCTTCCGGGCTACGGCCTCCGCCTTCCCGGTGATCATCTCGTAAGTGGCATTTACCATAGGGTAGATAATGCCGAAGGTCAGAGGAGGTTCTTCGTCCGCATGTAACGGGGATTCTCCCGCTCCCTTCTGAGGAGTATCCGCTGCTCCGGCTGACTGGAGGCAGCCGCCAAGCAGGAAGCCTGCCGTCAGCAGCAGGAGAACCACGGACCATCCCCGAAGCCTGTATATACTCACTCATTTCCCGCCCCTCTGCGGATCGTATGAAGCTGATCCTCCGTCTGGCCCTGCTTGCGGAATTCCATGGGCGTCATCCCCGTTACCTTTTTGAACAGGTTGGAGAAATAATGCTGATCGTTGTAGCCGACCAGATAGGCGATTTCAAAGGTTTTGTGTCCCGTTGATTTCAGCAGCTCCTTGGCCCGGTCCATTCGTGTGGCGGTCAGGAATTCCGTGATGGTCTGCCCAGTCGCCTGGCTGAAGGTCTTGCTCAGATGGCTGGGACTGACCCTGACCACTTTGGAGATGTCATTCAGGGAGAGCTGCTCCTTGTCGTATTGCTCACGGATATACTGCTTCACCCGGTCGATCAGCTCACGGTGCTTGTCCGCTCCCTCGGACCGCCATTCCCATAGCCGTTCGTATAACCGTTTGAGATACTGAAGGCCGTCATCGCTACTGGAGATTTGCTTCAGCTGTGTCTGCAATTCTTGGAGTATGCCGGCGTGGCCCGCGGCTGCGCGGAACCCGTTCTTCGCCGTCTGCACCAGCTCCAGGGTGATGTCGTTCATCAGGTAACAGGCGTACCCGGAATTCCAGTTCATCCGTTCAAGCTCCGTGGAGAGCTCCAGCAGGAAGTCGGACATCTGCCTGTGGTCGCCCGACTTCAGGAACTGGACGAGCCGGCTTCTGTCGAGCAGAACTCCATTGGCGCTAGGGTCATAATACACCTCAAGCATGGCGGCGGAATGCATTCTGGACATCTGCTTGAACATCCGGTCATTTTCGGCTTCCAGATAGGAGAGGTGAATGCCCTGAAGGCGTTCGCAGACCTTGCCCCGGCTGACGGACAGCTCCAGCCCGCAGACTTCCCTCAGCCGCTGCTTCGCCGCCGCGCACAACTCATCCAGGGCCTGGTTCATCTGGACCGGATCAGTGCCTTTATAGATCAGGACCGTCTCTGTGCGGCTGCGTTTGTAGATGAAGCTGTCGGCGGCCTCCTTCAACAGACCCGCTAACAGCTCTTCTGAATCCGGTGAAGCGGAGGGAGGCTCCGGCGACTCCTCTATATTAAGCGGATGCAGAGTGAATATGGCGGCGGCGTAATAAGGGGCTGTTAACTGCAGCTCAAGCTGTGCCGCCGATTCGTAGGCAGCAGCGGTGCTGATCAGGCCTCCGCACAGATCCGCGAACAGATTCTCGGGGGTATAGGCATATTTGTGCCTGATCCGCAATTCCTCGTCAATCCGGGCGCTGACGCTGCGCAGAAGCTGCAGCAGATCGGCAGCGCTGAACGGCTTCAGGCAGTAGTCCTCCACCCCCAGGCGCAGCGCCTTCTGGGCGTACTGGAAGTCATCATGGCCGCTGAGGATGATGATTTTGATCTGCGGGAATTTTTGGCGGACGACAGAGGTAAGCTCCAGGCCGTTCATGAACGGCATTTTGATATCGGTAATCAGAATGTCGGGCAGCTGCGCTTCAATGATAGGGAGCGCCAGCTCACCGTCGGGAGCGTCACCGCAATAGTGGAAGCCCTCCTTCTCCCAGTCGATGCATTCCCGGATATTCTCACGGATCAGGATTTCGTCATCCACCAGCATAATCTTCTTCATCACTAGACCCCCTTGTTCTTGGGTATGCGAACTGTAATTTGTGTGCCATAGCCTTCCGAGCTGTCCAGACGGATACCATATTCGGGCCCAAAATACAGCCGCAGTCGCTGATGCACATTCTGCAGGCCGAAGCCGCCCTGACCGGTGTCCTCGGTATCCTCCGACTGGATGGGATGCTCAATCGACTCCCGCAGAATCTCCAGCCGCCCGGCGGGAATGCCGATGCCATTGTCCGAGACTGTAAGCATAATGGAGCCCCCGTCGGTGTAGCCGCCAATGCGGATCAATCCCATGCCCCGCTTATTTTTAATTCCGTGATACAGGGCATTCTCGACCAGCGGCTGCAGGGTCATATTCAGAATCGGATACTCCTGCAGCTCCTCCGCCACCTCCAGCTTGAACTCCAGGATGTCATGGTAGCGCATCTGCTGGATGATCAGATAGCTCTGCACATGGGCAAGCTCGGAGCGGATCTGTATCCAGTCGCGCCCGTTGTTGAGGCTAAGCCGGAAGAACGCGGATAACGCCTTCACCAGCCGGATTACGCCATCGTGATTCCCCGCTTCGGCCATCCAGACAATTGAATCGAGGGTATTGTATAGAAAATGAGGGTTAATCTGCGCCTGAAGCGTCCGCAGCTCTGCCTTCTGCAGCTGCTGCTGCTTGCGGATGCTCTGGGCCAGCAGCTCTTTGATCTGCTCCACCATGATGTTGAAGCTCTGGCCGAGATCGGCAATCTCATCGGTGCCGTCCGGCTTGACTTTGGCTTCCAGATAGCCACTTGCGGTCAGGCGCATCTTGTGCTGGAGCAGCTGGATGGGCCGGGTTAGCCGCCGGGTCAGCAGATAATGGAGCGTGATCGCAAAAATAATGCTCAGCCCCACGCTGATAATAATCAGCTGTCTGATCCGGTTCGCCTCGGCCACAATCTCCTGCAACGGGGCTATGCCGATAATCGTCCAGCCTGTCGCCAGCGAGGAGGTATGGACGATGAACCGGGGCGGGCCGCCCGTCTGAAGCACGAAGCTGCCGCTTCGGCCCTTTTCCCCTGCAGGGATCAGGTTGTCCTGAACGAGAGCCAGCTCTCCCGCCTGCACAGGAGGAACATAGAGGGGGTTGTTCTGTTCGTCCAGCAGGTAGAAGAATCCGGTAGTCCCGATCGTCACCTTGTCGCAGAACTCTTTTAATGAAGGAATCGCTCAGATCCACAATGATATAGCCGATGACCTCATGCGTAATCCGCTGCTTGACCGCCGTCATAATCGAGATCACCCCCTGATCCCCGTAGGTGAATCCGTCTACCCGGTCGTAGCCGGTAATCAGCGGCGGGGGCACCCGGAGGATAAGCTCGGGATTCTGGGATAACGCCTGAAAATGCAGATTGCGCAGCGGGTTGCTGGCGGACTGAAAGATTCCCCGGCGCTCGCTGATGCCTTTGCCGTACAGGTTAATGAGGCTGATGTTGAGCACATTCTCATACTTATAGGTGTCCCGGTAGAGGGTGAAGGTCTGCAGGATGTCCTTGGCCTCCTGATAGGTCTCCGACTGTGAGAACAGAAAGTGGATGACCTGAGGATTATTGCTTAGCTCCAGCAGACGCTCGGTATCCTTGAACAGGTTGTCCATATTCGTTCCCAGCATATCGGCCTGAAGCATGCTTGAAGCCTTGCTGTGACTGGAGATGGATTGATAGGATTTCTGGTAGGAAATGAGGCCGACGGCAATCAGCGGTATGGTGGACAGCACTATGAACAAAGCCAGCAGTTTGGCTCTAAGACTGGAGGAGATCCAGCGTGTGATCCGCATTATCGGGAAGTCCCTTTCACAAGTAGAGTATATGCCGTTCCTAACTCTATTTTATAACAAATACTGGAATACCGAAACAAAAAAAGAAAGCGCAAACAAAATATCCACCTTTTGAATAAAAAAGTACACCAAAGCACCCGACTGGAGGGAACAAACCCAAAATTAGAAAGCAAACGCCAAAGGCTGCCCATATAATACCCTTCTGTAAGCGTTCTATAATGGGCACAACACCGGAACAAGGTGAACGTCAAGGGGGAGGAATAAGGAGATATGAAGAAGCTTGGGAAAGTAGGGGCTGTGCTTGCCCTGACCCTGTCCATGACCCTGTTAGGGGCTTGCAGCAGTAATAACGGCGGGAATACGGCGGCGAATGCAGGTAAGACAGACAGTGCAGCAACGAAGGCACCGGCGGCAAATGCCACCAAAGAGGCCAAGGACATCACGCTCGGCTTCTCACAGGTCGGGGCGGAGAGCGGCTGGCGCAGCGCGAATACGAAATCCATTCAGGATTCAGCCAAGGAAGCGGGCTACACGCTGAAATTCTCGGATGCCCAGCAGAAGCAGGAGAATCAGATCAAGGCACTGCGTTCTTTTATCCAGCAAAAGGTGGATGTCATCTCCTTCTCTCCGGTGGTCGAATCCGGCTGGGATACTGTGCTGAAGGAGGCGAAGGCGGCGGGCATCCCGGTGGTTCTGACAGACCGTGCGGTGGACTCCAAGGATACCTCGCTGTATGTTACCTTCCTGGGCTCCGATTTCGTGGAAGAAGGCCGCAAGGCAGGGAAGTGGCTGACCGAGCAGTATAAGGACGCTTCCGAAGACGTTAACATTGTGGAGCTGCAGGGAACTACAGGCTCTGCTCCGGCCAATGACCGGATGGCAGGCTTCGCCGAGGTCATCAAGGACAATCCGCACCTCAAGGTCATTGCTTCACAGACCGGCGACTTCACCCGCGCCAAGGGCAAGGAAGTCATGCAGGCCTTCCTGAAGGCTAATAAGGATATCGATGTGCTGTATGCCCATAACGACGATATGGCTCTGGGGGCTATTCAAGCGATTGAAGCGGCAGGGCTGAAGCCGGGCCAGGATATCAAGATTATCTCTGTCGATGCCGTGAAGGACGGAATGCAGGCGGCCAGTGAAGGCAAAATCAACTTCATCGTCGAATGCAATCCGCTGCTGGGACCTCAGCTGATGCAGGTCGTTAAGGATGTGGTCGATGGCAAGCAGGTAGAGGCCCGGATCGTGACCGAGGAGACAACCTTCACTTCTGAGCAAGCCAAGGAAGCTTTGCCTAGCCGCCAGTATTAATCAGCAAGCCAATAGAAACCTTGCTCCGGCGGTCCTTGAGCCGCCGGAGTGGTTGTCTATGGAGAATAAGGAGTGGATATAGCCTTGAGCACACAGCAGCCCATACTGCAAATGACCCGGATCCATAAACGGTTTCCTGGGGTGAAAGCTCTGACAGATGTGAGTCTGCGCCTGTTCCCCGGCGAGGTTCATGCCTTGATGGGTGAGAATGGCGCCGGCAAGTCCACCTTGATCAAGGTGCTGACCGGCGTTTATTCGATTGATGAAGGCCTTGTGGAGATGGAGGGCACAGCGATCTCCATGCGCAGCCCGCAAGAATCGCAGGCTGCGGGCATCAGCACCGTGTATCAGGAGGTGAATCTGTGCCCCAACCTGACCGTGGCCGAGAATATCTTCATCGGCCGGGAGCCGCGGCGGTTCGGCTGTATCCAGTGGAAGCAGATGAACCTGCGGGCGGCGGAGCTGCTCTCGGAACGGATGAATCTGCACATCGACGTCACCCTTCCCCTGCAGAGCTACTCTGTAGCGGTTCAGCAATTGGTTGCCATTGCCAGAGCGCTGAATATCTCGGCGAAGGTGCTGATTCTGGATGAGCCGACCTCAAGCCTGGATCAGAACGAAGTGGATCAGCTGTTCCGCATCATGAGGAAGCTCCAGCAGGAGGGGCTGTCGATTCTGTTTGTTACGCATTTTCTGGACCAGATGTATGAGATCTCCGACCGGGTTACCATTCTGCGCGGCGGTGAGCTGGTCGGTGAATACATGGCGAAGGAGCTAAGCCGCCTGGATCTCGTACTCAAGATGATCGGCAAGGAGCTTCATCTGCTGGATGAGCTGCCTGAGCTTGCGGCACAGGACAAGAACAGCCTGGGAGATGAACTGCTGAGGGCTGAAGGGCTGGGCCGCCGGGGCGGGATCGAGCCGTTCGACCTGGCGATCCGCAAGGGAGAGGTCGTCGGACTGGCCGGGCTGCTGGGTTCAGGAAGGACGGAGGCGGCCCGGCTGTTGTTCGGTGCCGACAAGCCGGACTTCGGGCAAGTGACACTGCCGTCATCTGGCGGCGGGGTTCACTCTCCCCGGGAAGCTATAGGACGGCGGATCGCCTTCTGCTCGGAGAACCGCAAGACCGAGGGGGTCATCGGCGATCTGACAGTAAGAGAGAACATTATTCTGGCGCTCCAGGCCAAGGACGGGATGTTCAGGACGATCCCGCGCAAGCGGCAGGAGGAGCTGGCCGGAGAATATATCCGCATGCTGAATATCAACCCGCCCAGCCCGGACCAGCTAATCAAGAACCTCAGCGGCGGCAATCAGCAGAAGGTGCTGCTGGCCCGCTGGCTGCTGACGGAGCCGGAGCTGTTCATCCTCGATGAGCCGACAAGAGGCATTGATATCGGGGCCAAAGCAGAGATTCAGAAGCTGGTGCTGACGCTCTCCCGGCAGGGGATGTCGTTCCTGTTCATCTCCTCGGAGCTTGAGGAAGTGCTGCGGGTCAGCGACCGGATCGCCATTCTGCGCGACCGCCGCAAGGTGAAGGAAATTTCAGAGAAGGACATGAGCCAGCAGCAGATTATGCAGGCGATTGCGGGAGGCTGAACCGATCATGAGCTCAATAATGAAGCATCATTTATTCTGGCCGCTGTGCGTTCTGGCTGCACTGCTGCTGTTCAACCTGTGTTATTCGCCGGATTTCTTCTCCATCACCGTCCATGACGGGCATCTATACGGCAGCTTGATTGACATTCTGAACTTCGGTGCCCCGCTGATTCTGGTAGCTATCGGGATGACGCTGGTAGTGGCTACCAAAGGGATCGACCTGTCGGTTGGTTCCATAGTAGCCATCTCGGGCGCTATTGCCTGCCTGAGCATCAGCAGAGGAGCGGATCAGAACAGTATGGGGCTGATCCTGACCTCGGTGCTGCTGGCGGCAGGCCTGTCGCTGCTGCTGGGGGCCTGGAACGGACTGCTGGTCTCCGGGGCCGGGATTCAGCCGATTATCGCCACGCTGATTCTGATGGTTGCGGGTAGGGGCATCGCCCAGCTCATTACCGGCGGACAGATTATTACGGTAACCAGCACCAAGTATGCGTACATCGGGTCCGGTTCACTGGCTGCGCTGCCTTTCTCTATTTTTGTCGTAGCGCTGGTTCTGGTGATTGCCCTGCTGCTTACCCGGGGGACGGCTCTCGGCCTGTTCATCGAATCGGTGGGCTGCAATCCGGCCGCCAGCAAGATGTCCGGCATCCGTGCCCACTTAGTCATTCTGGCTGTCTATGTGTTCTGCGGCCTATGCGCCGGCATCGCCGGCCTGTTGCTCAGCTCGAATGTCTCCAGCGCCGACGGCAACAATGCCGGTCTCTGGTATGAGCTGGACGCTATTCTGGCCGTGGTCATCGGCGGGACGTCGCTGAACGGCGGCCGCTTCTATCTTACCGGCACCGTGATCGGAGCGCTGATCATCCAGACGCTGACCACAACCATCTATATGATCGGCGTCCCGCCGGAGATAACGTTGGTTGTTAAGGCCTGTGTCGTTCTGGCCGTCTGCCTGATCCAGTCGGACACCTTCCGCGCCGCGATTGCCACCCGCTGGAAGTCGCGGCATTACCCCGCTGAGAAGGAGATGAGCCGTCATGCCTCTTAACCGCAAGTATATTCCGATTATAGTTACCATACTGCTGTTCATCGTCATGTTCACCGCCGGTTCCTTCCGGTACACGGGCTTCTTCTCCCTACAGGTGCTGATGAATCTGCTGGTGGACAATGCTTTTCTGCTAATCACGGCTGTGGGCATGTCGTTCGTTATTCTGTCAGGCGGCATCGATCTCTCGGTCGGCTCGGTGATTGCGTTATCCACAATGGTCTCGGCGAGCCTGGTACAGCAGCAGGGCTGGCCGCCCGCCGTGGTCATCCCGCTTGTACTCCTGATGGGCGCTGTATTTGGTACGGTTATGGGGGCGATTATCCATTATTTCTCCATTCAGCCGTTCATCGTCACACTGGCTGGAATGTTCCTGGCCCGGGGCTTGTGCTATGTCATCAGCATCGATACCATAACGATTGACAACACCTTCTATACCGCCATGGCCCAGACGCGAATTCCGCTGCCGGGCGGCAGCTTCCTCTCTATCAGTGCCGTCATCGCACTGCTTGCTGTAACAGCCGCTATCTTCACAGCCCACTATACCCGGTTCGGGCGCAATGTGTACGCACTTGGAGGCAGTGAGCAATCGGCGCTGCTGATGGGGTTGCCCGTGGCGAGAACCAAGGTGCTGGTCTATACGCTTAGCGGGCTATGCTCGGCGCTGGCAGGCGTGGTGTTCACCTTTTACATGCTGTCGGGATACGGGCTTCATGCCGTCGGCTTCGAGCTGGACACCATCGTGGCGGTCGTCATTGGCGGCACGCTGCTGACCGGAGGGGTCGGATATGTGCTGGGCACCTTCTTCGGTGTACTGATTCAGGGTGTGATTCAGACGATTATCAGCTTCGAGGGCACGCTCAGCTCCTGGTGGACCAAGATCGTCATCGGCCTGCTGCTGTTCATCTTCATCCTGCTGCAGCGGGTGCTAAGCTCCAGGCGGCTGACCTTAAAAGAATAAGCACTGCGGATGGAGAGACAAATTATACTTGTCTCTCCATTTTTTTGCTATATAATTGTAATCGCTATCATACGGAAGGGGGAATCTGCTTGCGAACAGTAAAAGGGTGCCTGGTGCTGCTGTTCTTCGTCCTAACACCGATGGTGCTGGGAGGCTGCACGGGTGGCGGGAATAACGGCGGGCCGCAGGCGCTGCCCATGCCCGAGCCTTCTCCTGCGGCGCTTACACTGCTGCCCTCCGCAGCAGAGATGGCCGCAGACAAGCCGGTCGTGCTGGGCTTCTCCCAGCTCGGGTCGGAGAGCACCTGGCGGGAAGCGAACACCGCATCGATCCGCGAAGCCGCCGGGGAGGCGGGGATTACGCTGCTGCTGAAGAACGCCGAGCAGGATCAGCAGAAGCAGTTCGAGGCGATCCGTTCTTTTATCCGCAGCGGGGTCGATGTTATTGCTATTGCGCCTGTGGTACAGACCGGCTGGGAGCCGATTCTGCTGGAGATTAAGCAGGCCGGAATTCCGGTGATTATCCTGGACCGTTCAGTGAATGTACCGGACAGCTCGCTCTATGTCACGTTCATCGGCTCTGACTTCTATGAAGAAGGGGTGAAGGCGGCCAAGTATGTGAGGGACAAGATGCGGCATCACAGCGAAGTGATCCGCATTGCAGAATTGCAGGGAACCGTTGGCTCAACGCCGTCCATCGACCGCGGGCGCGGGTTCCGCAAGATGCTTGCCGGTCAGCCGAACCTGCGGATTACCCTAAGTGCTACGGCGGATTTCACGCGCAGCGGCGGTCATGAGGTGATGAAGATCTTCCTGCAGCAGCCTAAGGAGCAGTGGCCGCAGGTGCTCTATTCCCATAATGACGATATGGCAATTGGCGCGGTGGAGGCTATCAAGGAAGCCGGGCTTGTGCCGGGGGAGGATATTATTATTGTGTCAGTGGACGGGACGCGGCGGGCGTTCGAGCAGATGGTGGCGGGAAGCATCAACGCTGTGGTCGAATGTAATCCGCTGCTCGGGCCGCTGCTGATGCAGGCCGTTAAGGAGGTTATGGCCGGCCGGACCCTGCCGAAGCGGATGGTGACACCGGAGGATATATACACCCGGGAGCTGGCTGCAATAGAGATCAACAACCGCAAATATTAAGACAAAAACACCAAAAAATTTCAACTTTTCAAACAAAAATCTACATTGTTCATTAGGCAGAAGTATATTAAGATGATCTCGAATAACAAATATTAGTAGATTCATTCAAGTAATTCTATAGGAGGGGAGGATTGTGAGCTTCCGGCATTAGTAGCGCATCCGATTGAAAGGGTTTACACAAAATTAGTAATGGAGGAGAATGCCGATGTTCAAAAAGCTCTCGGTGCTTGCGATGACCTTTGTTCTGCTGCTGGGCTGTCTGCCTATGCTGTCTGCTCAGGCGGCAGGGAATGCCACAGCCAAGCAGCCGGGAAATTCCAATCCGCTGATGGACCACAAGCTGGGTGCCGATCCCTTCGCATTAACGTATAACGGAAGAGTCTATATCTATATGTCGAGTGATGCCTATGTCTATAACAGTAACGGAACCGTGAAGGACAATGATTTCAGCGCACTGAACAAAATCAATGTCATCTCTTCGGCAGATATGGTGAACTGGACAGACCATGGCGCCATCCCGGTAGCCGGAGCCAATAATGTCAACGGTTCTGCGGGCATTGCCAAATGGGCCTCGCTCTCCTGGGCGCCTTCAGCAGCCGTCAAAAAAATCAACGGCCAGGATAAATTCTTCCTGTACTTCGCCAACGGGGCGTCAGGCATCGGTGTACTGACAGCCAACTCTCCGATTGGCCCGTGGTCCGATCCGCTGGGCAAAGCGCTGGTGACAGGCAGTACACCGGGAATGTCCGGGGTGACCTGGCTGTTTGACCCGGCGGTGCTGGTCGATGATGACGGCAGCGGCTACTTGTATGCGGGCGGGGGCATCCCCAACACTTCGGACCCGGCATCCATTGCGAGTCCCAAGACAGCCCGCGTGCTGAGACTCGGTGCGGATATGACCAGCATTGTTGGGAGCGCCTCCACTATTGATGCTCCCTATATGTTTGAGGATTCGGGCATCCACAAGTACGGCGGCAAATATTATTACTCGTATTGCTTCAACTTCTCCGGCACGCATCCGGCTGCCTATCCGGCAGGTGAAATCGGGTATATGGTCAGCAACAGTCCGATGGGGCCATATACGTACACCGGACATTTCCTGAAGAATCCTTACACCTTCTTCGGGGTAGGCGGCAACAACCACCATGCGGTATTTAACTTCAATAACCAATGGTACGTAGTCTATCACGCCCAGACTGTGGCGAAGGCTGTTCTTGGTGATGGCAAAGGCTACCGTTCTCCGCATATCAACAAGCTGGTCCATAATGCGAACGGAACCATCCAGGAGGTTCAGGGAGACATGGCGGGCATTGCCCAGATTGCCAATCTCAATCCGTACACCCGGGTGGAAGCCGAGACGATCGGCTGGAATGCAGGCATTACAACGGAACGTACGCAGGCTGCGGGCGGTCCTGTCAACAATATGAATGTGACCAATATTAACAATGGAGACTGGGTTGCCGTGGGCAATGCCGATTTCGGCTCTGGCGCTTCCAGCTTTAAGGCGAATGTGGCTTCAGCCACAGGCGGCGGTAAAATCGAAATCCGGCTCGACAGCGCAACCGGCCCGCTGGTCGGCACGCTGAATGTTCCTAATACAGGAGGAGCACAGTCCTGGCAGGAGGTACAGACTACGGTCAGCAATGCGACAGGGGTGCACAGACTCTATCTGGTCTTCACCGGATCAGGCTCCGGCAATCTGTTCAACTTCGATTATTGGCAGTTCTCTACGGGCGGCGATGGCGGCACGACGCCTCCTCCGGTGAGCAAGGTGGAAGCGGAGGACATGACGCTCAGCGGGACCTATGCGGGCAAGATCACGTCCCCTTTTAGCGGAGTGGCGCTGTACGGGAATGATGACGCTGCTGCGTTCAATCAATATTATGCCTTCGGCACGCATAACTTCTCGGTCCGGGGAGCTTCTAACAATTCCGCGACGGCCAGAGTGGATCTGCTGATCGGCGGAGTGAACGTTGGCTCCTTCTATTTCAGCGGCACAACCCCTTCTGTTCAGACGTTGACGAATGTGGCGCATGCCACCGGCAATCAGGAGGTCAAGCTGGTGGTTACCACGGATAATGGAAGCTGGGATGCTTATGTGGATTATATTGAATGGAGCCAGTGACGAGGCAAGCAGACGGGAGGGGGAGCGTGATGGCAAGTGGAAACGGCTTTGCCGTCCTTTTAAAGGACGGTACCGTTTCAGCGAGAAATAGAAGGATTAGTTATCGTGTGAAACATATAAATTCTTATATTTTAAAAAAAACAGGGCTGTACCTGCTGGCAATATCGCTCATGCTCGGTATCCTGTTCAATCCTTCTACGGCTGCGGCGGCGACCTTTACCAATCCGTTCATTTATGCCGATGCCCCGGACAATGACGTCATCAGGGTAGGCAATGTGTATTACATGACCAGCACCACCATGCATATGACCCCCGGAGTCCCCGTCATGAAGTCCTATGATCTGGTGAACTGGGAGATCGTGAACTACGTCTACGATACCTATGCGAACGGGGATGCCCAGAACCTGAATAACGGGCAGAACGAGTACGGCCGGGGCTCCTGGGCCAGCAGCCTCAGATACCATAACGGGATCTACTATGTGTCCTTCGGGTCCAATTCAACCGGCCGGACCTATATCTATCAGACCACGAATATTGAAAATGGCCCCTGGACCTCATCGGTCCTGGGCAGCTACTATCACGATGCGTCGCTGCTGTTCGACAATGGCCGGGTCTTCCTGGTGTACGGGGCCGATAATATCAGCCTGATTGAGCTGACGGCAGATGCCAAGGCCATCAAGTCCGGCGGGATCAGCCAGGTCATCATCCCGAATTCCAGCAATATTGCCGGTTCGAGCTTCATCGTGAAGGCCGAAGGCGCGCATATTCAGAAGATCAACGGCTATTATTATGTGTTCCTGATCTGCTGGCCTTCGGGAAGCGGACGCACCCAATTGACCTACCGATCCACCAGCTTAACCGGAGGCTATTCGGGGCAGGTGTCGCTTAACGACTCGGGCATTGCCCAGGGCGGCATCGTGGACACGCCATCGGGCTCCTGGTATGCGATGCTCTTCAGGGATAGCGGGGCGGTCGGACGGATGTCGTATCTGGTCCCGTAACCTGGTCCGGCAACTGGCCGGTCTTCGGAAGCGGGGGCAAGGCGCCGCGGACGCTGAACCTGCCTGTTGAAGGGTATCCGGTGAAGAAGGTGTACGCGTCTGACGAATTCACTGCGCCCTCGGGTGGAACCGGATTAGCCAAGGTCTGGCAGTGGAACCACAATCCCGATAACTCGAAGTGGTCCCTGACCCAGCGCCAAGGCTTCATGCGGCTGACCACCGGCAAGGTAAGCACAAGCCTGCTGGATGCCCGGAACACGCTGACCCAGCGGACGTTCGGACCTAAGAGCACAGGCGTGACGGCCCTGGAGACGGGCGGGATGAAGGACGGGGATGTTGCCGGACTGGCTGCTTTTCAGGCTAAATACGGCTTCGTCGGCGTGAAGATGTCCGGCAATTCCAAGTCCATTGTGATGGTCAATGCCAGCTCCGGGTCCACGACCGAGGTGGCCAATGTGCTGCTCAGCCAGAACAGAGTCTACCTGAAGGTGGTCTGTGACTTCACCAACCAGACCGATAAGGCGTACTTCTCCTATAGTCTGGACGGCAACAACTGGACATCATTGGGCAATACGCTGCAGATGTCCTATACGCTGCCTCACTTTATGGGCTACCGGTTTGCACTGTTCAATTATGCGACGAAGTCGGCGGGCGGCTATGCTGATTTTGATTATCTGCGTCTGGAGTAGGCGCGCTCAAGTCTAATAAGAAGAAGGAGATGTATTTCGTTGAAGAACACAATTAAAAAGGTTGTGGGCGGGCTCGCCTTAGCGAGTGTCCTGCTCACCTCTGTGATGGCAGGCAATGCCAGCGCAGCGATTACCAATGGATCGAAGTTCCTGGGGAATATCATTGCAGGCAGTGCTCCCGGCAACTTCACCACCTATTGGAATCAGGTCACCCCTGAGAACGGCACCAAATGGGGAGCGATTGAAGGCAACCGCAACCAGATGAACTGGGGCAATGCGGACATGATCTATAACTATGCGATTAGCAAGAACATCCCGTTCAAGTTCCATACCCTGGTCTGGGGAAGCCAGGAGCCTAACTGGGTCGCGGGCTTGTCGGCAGCGGAGCAGAAGGCGGAGATCAGCTCATTCATTACTCAGGCAGGCCAGCGTTATTCGGCAAAGTCAGCCTTCGTGGATGTCGTCAATGAACCGCTGCATGCCAAGCCTTCGTACCGCAATGCCATCGGCGGTGACGGAAGCACCGGCTGGGATTGGGTCATCTGGTCCTTCCAGCAAGCCCGGGCGGCGTTCCCGAATTCCAAGCTGCTCATCAATGAATATGGCATTATCGGTGACCCCAGCGCGGCCGATAAGTATGTAACCATTATTAATCACCTGAAGTCCAGAGGACTGATTGACGGGATCGGCATTCAGTGCCACTACTTTAATATGGATAACGTCAGCGTCTCTACCATGAATACCGTGCTGAATAAGCTTGCTGCTACAGGCCTGCCTATCTATGTCTCCGAGCTGGATATTACCGGAGATGACAATACCCAGCTTGCCAGATACCAAGCGAAATTCCCTGTGCTCTGGAACCATCCTTCGGTCAAAGGGGTCACCCTCTGGGGCTACATCCAGAATCAGACCTGGGCAGCGGGCACCCATCTGGTGAATTCCAACGGCACAGAGCGCCCTGCCCTGAAATGGCTGAAGCAATACCTGGGCGGCTCGTCAGCCCTGATGGAAACCACTGATGCCCAGGATCTCACGGACAGTGTGATCCAACCGGACAGTGTGGTCCAACCAGACCTTCAACCGGATCTCCAGCCGGTGCTGGAACCCGTTGCGGCCGAGTAAGCTGAAGCAGGCCTTCAGCATAAGGGCTGTTGCCAAAGTGTGAACAAGGCTGTTTCTGATGAGTGAATATGGCTGCTCCCCATGTGCGGTAAGACGCGCTGGGAGCAGCCTTTTTTTGGTGAGATGGGCAGTGCGGAGGTGGGCGGGCCAAATGTATGCGAAAAACCGAACACAATGGGCAGGCGCGAGGTGTGCGGGCCGATTGTATGCGAAAAACCGAACACATTGCGCAAGCGCGTGGGCGTGCGGGCCGATTGTATGCGAAAAACCGAACACATTGGGCAGTGCGGAGGTGGGCGGGCCGAATGTATGCGAAAAACCGAACACAATGGGCAGGCGCGAGGTGTGCGGGCCGAATGTATGCGAAAAACCGAACACAATGGGCAGGCGCGAGGTGTGCGGGCCGAATGTATGCGAAAAACCGAACACATTGGGCAGGTGCGAGGTGTGCGGGCCGAATGTATGCGAAAAACCGAACACATTGGGCAGGTGCGAGGTGTGCGGGCCGAATGTATGCGAAAAACCGAACACATTGGGCAGTGCGGAGGTGGGCGGGCCGAATGTATGCGAAAAACCGAACACAATGGGCAGGCGCGAGGTGTGCGGGCCGAATGTATGCGAAAAACCGAACACAATGGGCAGGCGCGAGGTGTGCGGGCCGAATGTATGCGAAAAACCGAACACAATAGGCAGGCGCGAGGTGTGCGGGCCAAATGTATGCGAAAAACCGAACACAATGGGCAGGCGCGAGGCGGTAGGGACAAATGTATGCGAAAAACCGAACACAATGGGCAGGCGCGAGGCGGTAGGGTCAAATGTATGCAGAAAACCGAACACAATGGGCAGGCGCGAGGCGGTAGGGCCAAATGTATGCGAAAAACCGAACACAATGGGCAGGCGCGAGGCGGTAGGGCCAAATGTATGCGAAAAACCGAACACATTGGGCAGTGCGGAGGTGGGCGGGCCAAATGTATGCGAAAAACCGAATACATTGTGCTTGTGCATACAGACCGTAAGGCAGCTTGTGATCTTTATCTTGCGTTCGCTGACCAAAAGTGGCACACTAGTAATAGATATAATAAACGTGGCAAAGAATGCCCTGCTCCCTTCTCTTGTAGAAGGAGGCGGGGTTTTGTGCGTTTAGAGTTTAATCTCATTGCAGAGCGGGGGAATTAAAGTGGGATTTACAGAAGAACATGACCAATGGTTAAGCAATCATTTGAAACGTAGAAAGGGGGAGCGACTCGATGCACTTAAGCGGGGCCATAGCTACGGTAACCGCTTATTCGTTGAATGTGTGTGGTGGCCACTTACCGGACATTTTCACGGACTCCATCCGGAATATGAAGTTAAGGACTGGCGCGGCAGATCCTATTTTATCGATTTACTGTGGAAGGCCGGTTCCTCGCGTATTGCATTTGAGATTATGGATTACGGATCGCATGGCACGGACCGGAGCAAATACCGGATGGACCTGAATCGCGGTCTCTTCCTGCAATCACAGGACTACACGGTTCTCTATATCTCGCTGGATGAGATGAAAGAGAATCCGACTTTTGTCCTCTCCACACTGCGGAACGTTCTGTCTCCTTATTTGTTGGCAGGAACTGCTAATAGAAGCACAGAGAAATCCTATTCCCGAATTGAACGAGCTTTGATGAGGTTAGCTATCCGTAACTATCGCGTTCTTCGTCCCGGTGATGCTGCGAGAGAGCTTGAATTACATACCACGACCGTTATTAAATACAGCCTCATGTTAGTGGATAAGGGGAAATTTCGCCCAGTAACCAGAGGAAAATCTCAACGAGTTACATACTACGAGTATATAGGTACCATTCAAAGCCCAGATTTGGTCTGAAGAATACGACCCAGAGTGTATGCTAAAGACCGAACACAATGGGCAGGCGCGAGGCACGTAGGCCAAATGTATACGAAAAACCGAACACATTGGGCAGGCGCGAGGCGGTAGGGACAAATGTATGCGAAAAACCGAACACATTGGGCAGGCGCGAGGTGTGCGGGCCAAATGTATGCGAAAAACCGAACACAATGGGCAGGCGCGAGGCGGTAGGGACAAATGTATGCGAAAAACCGAACACATTGGGCAGGCGCGAGGTGTGCGGGCTGAATGTATGCGAAAAACCGAACACATTGGGACGTTGCGGGGGCGCGTGGGTCGAATATATGCGAAAAATCGAACACAATGGGCAGGCGCGAGGTGTGCGGGCTGAATGTATACGAAAAACCGAACACATTGGGCAGGTGCGAGGTGTGCGGGCCGAATGTATGCGAAAAACCGAACACATTGGGCAGGTGCGAGGTGTGCGGGCCGAATGTATGCGAAAAACCGAACACATTGGGCAGTGCGGAGGTGGGCGGGCCGAATGTATGCGAAAAACCGAACACAATGGGCAGGCGCGAGGTGTGCGGGCCGAATGTATGCGAAAAACCGAACACAATGGGCAGGCGCGAGGTGTGCGGGCCGAATGTATGCGAAAAACCGAACACAATGGGCAGGCGCGAGGTGTGCGGGCCGAATGTATGCGAAAAACCGAACACAATGGGCAGGCGCGAGGTGTGCGGGCCGAATGTATGCAAAAAACCGAACACAATGCGCAAGCGCTGGGCGTGCGGGCCAAATGTATGCGAAAAACCGAACACAATGGGCAGGCGCGAGGTGTGCGGGCCGAATGTATGTGAAAAACCGAACACATTGGGCAGGTGCGAGGTGTGCGGGCCAAATGTATGCGAAAAACCGAACACATTGGGCAGGCGCGAGGCGGTAGGGCCAAATGTATGAGAAAAACCGAACACCCGCACCAGCATCGCTCACCCGCACAGGTAAGTTATCCTCGCGCCCGCCAAGGCACCCGCCAATCTCACCCCCCACCCCCCATTCGCCGCAGGAAGGGACACCTTCCCCTCCTATACACCTTCCTGTACTGTGACGGCGTGTAAGAAGTGACCTTCTTAAATATCTTCGAGAAGTACAGCGGGTCGTGGTAGCCGACTGAATAGGATAAGGACTTGATAGATAAGCGGGATTCAGCCAGCAGCTCGCAGGCCTGCCGGATGCGTACGGTGGTCAGGTAGCCGGAGATGGAGGTGCCCGTCTCTTTTTTGAACAGCCGGGCCGGAACAGGTAACTGCGCTCAATAGTCACATATTCCACTACATCCAGCACACCGATAAGGAAGACTTCCAATAGTTACTCTCGATATAGGGAACTCAATCCAGCAATACGCCCACGGGTCCTGCGGATCAGGATAGTAATACACCTCCATCTGCGGAAAAATCATAAAGCTCTCGCCCGCCTCCACAGGGTGTACCGCCTGGCCGGTCTTCAAGTAGCCCCTGCCGCTTACGATATAATGCAGAGCATATACATCCTGGACGCCGGGTCCCCATCTATGCAGATTGGGGGGCTGTACCCGTTTCCTTTTACCATTGGACCCTCACTGAGTCCGTATTCCCTAGAGTTCATAATCAGCACCTGTGCGACCCAATCGTCCGGCGGTTACGCCGATTTCGATTATTTCCATTATATTAGGCGGAAATAGGCCTGCCCGCCCAGTCTCTTTATAATCTGGAGGCATGCTTATCCCGGTAGGCCCGGGGGGAGCAGCCGGTATGCTGCCGGAACTGCCTGCAGAAATGCTCCACATTTGCATAACCGCAGAGTGAGGCAAGCTCGGCAATTTTGTGCGGGCCGAAGACAAGCTTTTCTTTGGCCAGCCGAATCCGGCAATGAATGACATCCTCCATGCAGGAAATACCGAAGGTTGATTTGTATATCGTTTGCAGATAGCCTGCACTTATGTGCAGGTATTCTGCCATCGAAGAAACGGTCCAGGGATGGCCCGGGTTATTATACAGAGCCTTGCGCAATTCCAGAAGTTTATAATATTGCGGGCTCAGCTTGTCCTGGGACGCTTCGTGAAGCTTATTAAATATGATTCTAAACAAGTAGTCGATGGAAAGCTCCCGGTAGTCATTGTGAAAAGTGTTCTCCAACGTCAGCAGCTGAAACAATTGGTGGCAATAACCGGGGTCCGGCAGCGAGAAAGGAACACCGGTAGGCAAGGCGGACTCTGTAATATAGGACTCGTCCGCATCAAAACGGACCCAGTCGTTAACATACTTTGCGGAGCAGGCACGGTAATGGATGGCATGGTTCGGCGGATATAGAACCGCAGAGTGGGCCGGAAACTCCTTCAATTCCCCGGCAACTTCAAACAGCGCTGCGGTCTGTGTGAGCACCAGAAGCCAGGCATCCAGGCCATCGGGTATACTGTACACAAAATCGTCAGGATGAGCAGCGTCAAATTCTACGTAGCGGATCTTGGGCATTGGCTTCCCCTTTCTTCGGATACATCAATTAATGAACAGGATATATCATTGTTTGGAATTCAGTATTTTTCTATAATTTATATGTGAGATAAGGGTGTTTGGGAAAATTCCTGAATTCAATTTCTGAGATACAGGGTTCTGGTTATTAGAAATTATCAATATGAAGGAAGGTCATTGGTTTCATGATACCACAACGAAACGAAGATCGGAATTATATCCTATGCTATACCCGGTTACCGCAGGAGGACATGGTGTACGCTCCGAAGCTGGCGCACAGCATGCATTTGGCTTACAGCAATGACGGGCTTCTATTTCAGGAATTGAACCATAATTCAGGAGTTCTATTTGCCAAGGCGACGGAGAACGAGGATGGTACACTCCGGGCCAAAAGCTTAAAGAATCCGTATCTGTTCCGCACCTCTGAAGGGAGCTTCGGGGTGATCGCCGTTCGTACGGAGGCAGAAGGCGAAGCCGATGCTGAGAGCAAGGGGGAAGTACTGCTGTTCTCATCCGGTGATTTGCTGCAGTATAGCGAAGTTGGATTGCTGGAGCTTAAGGCAGATACCTATGTAAGCGATGTCTCCTGCGAATACGATATCGGCCGGAAGGGCTACCTGATCCGCTGGACCGATGAGCTGGGGAACGGTTATCAGAATTTTATAGCCGATATTATGAGCTTGAAGGGGATCTCGGCACCGGAAGCGGCCCGGCCTTTTACTCTGGAACCAGTGCTTGCCGATATCGAGGGGATTCTGCCGCGCAACTATATCCCGGTACCCAAGGAAATAGCCCGCAGGCTCTGCTGCAAGCTTACAGTTCCTACCAACATCGCGATTGAAGTCCCGGACCGGGTGACAGCGGCATCGGAAGAGGATGTTACAGCCATCCGGGCCACTGCTCTGTACAGCGACGGCACCCAAGCGCTGAAAAGGGTGGATTGGAATACGGACGAAATCAATTGGAATCAGGCGGGAACCTACAGCATTACCGGTGAAGTCCATCAGGATCATTACCCGTTTCCGGTTGCTTTCGACCGTGCGGACCCTTGCATTGCGAAATGGAAAGGGAAGTATTATTTCATTGCCACCAACGATGCGGACCAAAACCATACATTATATATGCGGGAAGCCGACACCATCCCCGGTCTGGTGGATGCCGAGGAAGCCTTGATTCTGGATTCAAATACCTATGAGCAGATCGGCGGACTGCTGTGGGCGCCGGAATTTCATATCATTGAGGATGAACTGTATATCTTTCATGCGGCAACCCCGGGGGAATTTCTGTATGAAGAGTCGCAGGTCATGAAGCTGCAGGCAGGCGGAAATCCAATGTGTGCTGCAGATTGGTCGATGCCCCGGCGTGTAGTGAAGAAAGACGGAACATATTTGTGTGAAGCCGGCAAAACCATTTCCCTCGATATGACCGTCATTCAGTGGAACGGACAGTATTACGCCGCATGGTCGGAGCGCCAGTTCGTGCCTGTCGATCTTGGAGCCTGGATCTATATCGCCACAATCGACCCGCAGGAGCCGTGGAAGCTGACCAGTGATCCGGTGCTTCTGACCAGACCCGATTATGGCTGGGCTAATAATCATACCTTTGTGGATGAAGGGCCGTTCGCCCTCTACACCGATGATAAATTATTTTTGACCTTTGCCAGCGCAGCGGTGGATGCAACCTATGTTGTGGGTCTGCTGACAGCCGGCAAAGGGGCGGATTTGCTCGATATCCGCAGCTGGACCAAAGGGAATTATCCGCTGCTGACCTCCAGAAGCGTGCCGGGGGAATATGGGCCGGGCCACAATTCTTACGTGACAGACGAGGATGGAGTCATTTGGAACGCCTACCACGCAAGACCGGGCATTGACGGACCGAGAAGCTCCGGCCTGCGCCGCGTGCATTTTGACATTGACGGTAATCCGGTCCTGGATCTGACAGAGGATAAGGATCTGAACCGGGAGCTGAAGAAGGTATCCATCGAAGTGACCGTAGGCTAAATTATGCGATAACAAAAAGGAGAGGCAACATGAATTCAATTCCAAAACCTAATCAACCGCTCGTCACCCATATCTATACCGCAGACCCGTCTGCACATGTGTTTGAAGGCAAAATTTATATCTATCCTTCCCATGATCTGGATCATGACGGACCGAGCAATGACAACGGGGATCAATATGCTATGGAAGACTATCATATTTTATCGATGGATAACCTGGCTTCGCCGGTGGTAGATCATGGGGAGGCGCTTCATCTGAGAGACATTCCCTGGGCCTCGCAGCAGTTGTGGGCGCCGGATGCGGCTTACAAGAACAATACCTTCTATTTATTTTTTCCGGCCCGTGATAAGGAGGGCATTTTCCGTATTGGCGTAGCGACTTCTCCTTCTCCGGCAGGTCCGTTTCAGGCACAGCCTGATTATATTCCGGGGAGCTACAGCATAGACCCTGCCGTCTTTGTCGATGAAGACAACCGGGCCTATATGTATTTTGGCGGTCTTTGGGGAGGGCAGCTGGAGAAGTGGCAGACCGGGGAATTCAATCCCGGACAAGAGGGGCCTGCCTTGGACCAGCCGGCGATCGGGCCGCGTGTGGCGGTGCTGAGCGAAGATATGCTCTCATTTGCGGGGCAGCCGTTGGAAATTTCCATTGTGGACGCGGAAGGAAAACCAATTCTTGCCGGCGACGAGGACCGGAGATATTTTGAAGGGCCATGGGTCCATAAATATAACGGGCTGTACTATCTGTCGTACTCAACAGGCACAACACATACGCTGGTATATGCCGTCAGTGAGCAGCCTATGGGCCCGTTCACCTTCAAGGGAGAAATTCTGTCGCCTGTGATCGGCTGGACCACGCATCACTCCATTGTACAGTTTGAAGAGAAATGGTATCTGTTCTATCATGACTGCTCGCTGTCTGACGGCGTCAACCACAAGCGGTGCGTCAAATATACAGAGCTGAAGTATAACCCGGACGGCACTATTCAGCCCATCAATCCCTATCCGTCCAATTAAGCAGAGGGAGCGCTTCCTTGGCTTGAACCATGCAAACCGGGACTACATTAAATAGCAATTGAACCCTTGGCGCTCACACAGGCCGGGGGTTCCTTCATAAACAGGAGAGGAATGAGCGGGAATGAATGACAGCAATCCGAATTATAAGATGCAGACAGCTCCGGCCGGGTATGACAAGGAGAGGGAGAATATTGCCCGGGGAATGATTGGGACTATAGAATATCCCTCATCAACGGTAGGCAACACCCGGAAGGCAATGGTCTATACGCCGCCCGGTTACTCCGCCGGGCAGGAATACAGCGTCTTGTATCTGCTGCATGGGATTGGCGGAGATGAGACAGAATGGTACAATCACGGGCAGCCCCAGATCATTCTGGACAACCTGTATGCCGATGAAATGCTGAAGCCCATGATTGTCGTTCTTCCCAACGGCCGGGCGATGCTGAATGACCGGGCGGAAGGAGATATATTTGCGCCCGACAAGGTGCAGGCGTTCACAACCTTTGAAGCGGATTTGCTCCATGATCTCATCCCTTATATTGAAGCGAATTATCCCGTCCTGACAGACCGGACGCACCGCGCCCTTGCCGGGTTATCGATGGGCGGAGGGCAATCCCTGAATATCGGTCTGAATAACCTGGACCGGTTTGCCTGGATCGGGGCCTTCTCCCCGGCGCCCAATACTAAGCTGCCGGAGCTGCTGGTGCCGGAACCGCAGAGACCGCAGAAATGCTCAGCCTGCTCTGGCTGTCGTGCGGTGATCTGGACAGCCTCAAACATGTCAGCGACCGGACCCATGCCTATTTGTCTCAGCATTCCGTTCCGCATATCTGGGTGGAGGAAAACGGCGATCACGATTGGCCGGTCTGGAAGAACGGCCTGTATCAGTTCTCCAGGCTTATTTTTTAGCAGCCCTAACAACCGTCCATCCGCAGAGCGTCCACGGTAATCGTACAACGTATATCTTGCTATAAAAATAATGGGGCTGACCCAGGCCATTTCATGGCATTGAGTCAACCCCTTATCTTTGATTAGAGCAGGATATCTGCATGCGCCTTTTACAGCGGCGGTATTATTTATTGGCGACTGCATCAGCACGCAGCTTAACGATTTTTTGAGCTCTTTCTGTATCCACGGCAAGGACATCATTCCAACCGAGACCGACTACATCGCTCTTCAACTTGGTCCAGAGCTGATCGAACTCGGCCTGATCCTTGGCGAAGATCATCTTCCAGGAAGTGTTCTTGACATAATCCGAGATCTGGCTGCGTTTATTCTTGATATCCGACGAATCCGACCCGAGACTTGTATTGATATTGGGCACGATATCGATCATATTGTTTTTCTGATAGTATTCTGTCGGGGTGGTTGCGTTATACGCTTTCTGCCACTCCGTAGTCAGCACTGTTTTGTTCGCTTCTATGGTTGAACTCCAATAAGTGCTGTTGTAGAATTCCTTCGTTTCCGGGTCTATTACAAAGTCACTCATAATCATCGTGTTGAGCTTGCTCTGCCCGTCTTGATAGCCACCGCCACCGTACTCTTCAGGAACTGGAGTATTCTCCTGGAAGGCGGTTTGCCCTACTTCAGTCAGCTTAAACTTGCCGTCGGGAGTCTTTTCATAGTTGAAGCCTTCGAATCCATTGGTGTAGTAGCGCAGACCTTCAGGAGAGGACATCCAATCCATGAATTCCATGATTCTTTCCGGACTTTTCGCTTTTGAACCGATAGCAAACACCCTTCCGTTGCCGAAGTAGGCATCACTATTCTGGATAATATGGGTGTCGGCGATTGGAATGGCTACATTGCCGTCGCCTTGATTGCCTCTTTCAATGGTATTATAGAAACCTCTTTGCCAGGAATACCATAAGAGAAGAACCTGTTTGTTGGTCAGCTTTTCAGAGACCTTGTTCCAATCCTGGGATGGCGAGTCAGGGTCAACCAGACCCATTTTGTTGGCGTCATAATAGAATTGGAGGATTTTCTTATACATACTGTTGTCGTCAACGAGCGGAACGATATCGCCCTTTGCATTCAACTGAATGGTTGAGGTTCCGTTCGGCTGCTCATAACCGTACCAGTTGCTTAACCAACGAACGTTCTCCATACTTCCGTTGTCCCAGTCCTTCCACAGGGTAATCGGAACAATAGGTTTGCCGTCCGGTGTCTTGGGATATTTCTCCTGCATCTGCTTCAGGGCATTCATCAGATCCTTAAGATTGTTCAGCTTGGGAGAGCCAATCCCCTTGTAATAGTCCCAAGGCATAATCGGGCTGGAATAAGGGAGTTCTTCCGAGAAGGTTGTCGGAGAAGTGTCCGATGTAAAAGTCGGCAGCGCATAAATCTTGCCATCCGGATTAAGGCTCCCGAATGCAGCATTGAAAGGCTTAAAGTGATTGTCTACATATTGGGACAGGTATTTCGTATTCTTGATTTTGTCCGTGAGATCCATAATCATACCCGCCGGAATCAATTCCTCCAACTGGCTGTTCTCAATGATGAGCAGGTCTCCTAAATCTCCCGATGCCGACCTTGTCTTGTATAGCTGATCGCCGGCAACCTGCGGAGACAGAATGTTTATGGTGATGTTGAACTTATCCTTAATCAGCTTTCCGTACCATCCGGTCTGCTCGCCCTGGTAATTTGCCGCGTTGTCGAACACGGTAATGGTCAGCGGTTTGCTATGATCGATGCCTGCACCCGGATCGGCTGACTCAGCTGCTGTCCCTGCCGCATTGTTGGAATTGCCGCTGCATCCGCTGAGTGCCGTCGCTCCCAGAAGAAGCGTGGTGCCAAAGAGCAGCAGGGATTTTTTTGCCAGCTTATGATGTGTATTCATTTACAGCCCCCCATATGATTAATGTATTATAATAGTGCAAATTAACCTTTGACTGCACCGATTATAATTCCTTTTACAAAGAATCTTTGGAAAATCGGATAAACCAGCAAAATGGGTGCGACAACGATGATGGTAACGGTCATACGAATGGATGTAGTGGTCTGCTTGGTGGACAGACTGGCAATGGCGGTTGATCCGGCATTTTGCAGATTGACCATGGTGGACAAGGAGCTGGCCTGATTGATGTAGTTATACAGAATAAACTGCAAGCTATACAATTTGCTGTCCGTAACCAACAGCAGCGTATCCTGAAAGGAGTTCCACTGGTTCACTGCCGAGAATATGGCGACTGTAGCCAATATCGGTTTGCTGATGGGCAGGATCACCTTGTAAAAGATAGTGAAAGTTCCGGCGCCGTCAATGCTGGCGGCCTGCTGCAGTTCCTTCGGCGTGGATTCTACAAACGTCTTTACAAGAATGATGAAAAATGGAGCTACGATAGACGGCAGGATGTATGCCAGGAAATTGTTGGTCAGGTGCAGGGATCTCATGGTCAGATACCAGGGGATAATGCCGGCATTAAAAAACATCGTAATAATGGTAAACCTGTACCAGAATTTTTTCCCCCACATATCCTCCTGGGCAAACATGAAGCCTAGAAAGGCAGAGGCCCCGACCGTCAAAATGGTGCCTATTACCGTTCTCCCTATAGAAATGACAAACGCATTCCACAGTCCCGGTATTTTAAATACATCCACATAATTCTGGAAATGAATCCCCTTCGGCCAAAACACAATTTCGCCTTTGGCGCTGAGATCATTGGCGCTGATCGTATTGATAATAATCGAGTAAAACGGATATACGCAGATAAATGCAAAGAGCGAAAACACGATATAAATCGTAACAGAAATCATTTTGTCGGTTGCACTGACCTGCATTTTAATTTTTTTAGAGTAGCGGCTGTTATGATCTGCAGCATTCGGCGTCAGTCCTGTCAGGTTGTCACTCATACGATGCCCTCTCCTCTTAACATTTTAGACAGCCCGTTTACGGAAAAGAGAAGCACAACGCTAATCAGGCTTTTCAGCATACTGATCGCTACGGAAACGGAATAGCTGCCGCCGCCCATGGCGAGGTTGTATACATATAAATCCAATACCTGTATGGTGTCTTTGTTGAATGCATTCTGGAAAACAAAATACTGCTCCAATCCGTTGTTCAGGAAGCTGGCAATCTGGAGCATCAGCAGCACAAAATAAGTCGGCAGCATGCTTGGCAAAACCACATGCCGGATGACCTGCATTCTAGTCGCACCGTCTACATAAGCCGCTTCATATAGGGATTCATCGATGCTCATAATCGCCGCGATATAGAGAATAGCCGACCAGCCTAATGTTTTCCAGGTGGCCCATATCCACATCGTAATCCAGACATGGTCCGAGTTCTGAAGAAAGAGTACAGGAGAGTCGGTAAGACCTAACTGGCTCAAAAAGCCGTTGACGACACCTTCACTGGAGAACATGGAAAATGCCAGGGAATAGACGAGTACCCAACTGATAAAGTTTGGAAGGGTGGTTACGGTCTGGATAAATTTGCGGAAACGCACCGCTTTGATCTCTGTCAGGAAGATCGCAAAAATCATGGGCAGCCAAGAGAAAAGGATACTCAGCCCGCTCATGCCGAACGTGTTTTTGATGACTTGAAGCAGCTGGTCGACCTTCACCTGGTTTTCTACCAGGGAACGGAACCATTTGAGACCGACAAATGGCGCTTGTGACAGCGGAATCGGCGGCATATAGTCGAAGAAGGCATACACCCATCCATAGAGCGGATAGTATGCAAAGACAGCAAGTAAAACCATAAAGGGCGAAATATAAAGAAATTTTCGGATCGAGTTGGTTTTCATGCTGTAGCTGCGCATCGTTTCACTCCCCTTTGTATAATTGAAGCTTTCGCAGAGCTGCTATACCCTTAAACATACTGTCCGGTATGCCATCCTCCTTCCAATAGAAAAACAATTTTCAACTTGCCCGATGGGCTTTGCCGAACATTATTTCCCCTATCTCCCTCGAATGTTAGCGCTTTCATATCTATGCAACTATAATAAATTATCGTCTGTATTCAAACAATGACCGATCCTCACCAGTTATTGATCTATTATTAGATGAAATCCCGATGAGGTAACAGTTACCCTCTATTTTTTCAAATATTTTGAATAATTACAAATTATTGATGTGATTTTGCACGGCTGCATTGTCCAGTAAACGCCATGCAGCCGTGTGGTGATCCTTAATATTCATACCAGCCGATGGAAGCGGCTTTCCGGTTCAGGCCGTGATGAATCATTGCTTGCGGTATTCGTTGGCGCTCGTTCCCGTGTATTCTTTGAATTTTTTGTAGAACCAGTCTAATTCCATATAACCGACGGCGTCCGCAATCTCATAGATTTTCATTTCGGTGGTTTCCAGCAGCAGCTTCGCCTTCTCCATGCGCCGCAGCAGCCTGGCGGTATGTGCAGGAATATAGGGGCTATTGGGGGATTCAAGCTTCCATTTAACGGTTTCCAGGCTTGTAGCCAGTTCTTCCGGGTCCACAGGATCCTTTGAATAATCGGCACTGAACTTTCGCTGCGGATTTGCTCGCAGATCCTCATACCAGGCAAATGGGCGCCTCTAATGTTAAGGAGAACCAGTGAAATGCTCTCCTGGCGGATCATCTTGAGAAGATCGGACGTATAATTGGCATGCAAATGTATACTGAAATCCGTAATCAGAGCATCCGCCATATACGAAGCGATCTCCCTCAGAGGGCTGTTTCGCTCAATACACAAGATTCTGTACAACATGAAAACCGTTTGCGGAGTTGACACAATACATCTTGTTTCTTACCGATGTTCATTGCACCTGCCAAATCTAAGAATAAAGACAAAAAGGCCCAAGTTGATCTTGGACATTTTTGCTGCTGCAACTTGCTTATTTGTCTTTCCAGCGCTGAACGCTGATTGAAACGGTAGGAGCTCCAGCTGTTGTAGTCAATGAACGGTTTGCGATATCGCTTCCGTTGCTGTTTACTTCCACCGTTGCCCAGGAACCTCTGGTGATTTTGTATTGAATATTCGTACCGGCGGCAACGTTCAACTTGATGCTGTAGGTACCGTCAGCGTTTCGAGTCAGCTTATAATTGGCATCTGCGGTATTCCAGCCCGTAAGATTCGAAGTGAGATACAGATCCTCGTTTGCCGGTGTGTTAGCAGGAACTGAGATTACAATGGTAACACCGTCAGGATGCGGGAAGCCAGATGTAATTTTACCATTAATGAATGTTGATACGCCGGCCAAGAACTTATAATTAGCGCCTCCGTTGTTATCCCACATACCTGAACCGTTATTAAAGGCAGCTGTCAACCCGGTTGCGCTGCCCAAAGTGATGGTGGATTTACTGTAGCCGTTGTACTCGGAATCCGCCATCGCTACGCCTGGAGCGGTCGTCCACTTTTCCCCATCAGGCTGATAATGAATGTATGGGGTAGCAAATCCTTTCCGGTAATAAATTGTAGCAGTATTGCTGGCCTTGGCGATAACGGTTATCGTGTTGCTTGCTGAGGATTCATTTCCGGAATGATCCACCGCTTTAACCATAAAGGTATATGAAGATCCGGTTGTAAGTCCGTTTACCTTATAGTTGGTTGACTGTGTAGTACTGATTTTGATGCCATTAGAATAGATATTATATCCGGCAACCCCTAGATTGTCCGTTGATGCAGACCAGGATAATGTGACGGTGGTATCCGTAGTGTTTGTGGCTGTAAGATCACCCGGTGCCGTCGGCTGACTTTTATCCAGGGAAACTTGATATTCGTTCCACAAGGTGTCTACGTCAGTTCCGGTAATTTGCTGGAACACAGCCGGTGTCCAGGTTTGGCCGTCAAACGGATTTAAGCTCGCGTTCAGCTCACGCAGAAATCCGGTATGCTTCTTCTCATCGATCCAGCGAAAAAAGTTGCCGCTCGTTCCGTAGCCGTCATGCCAGGTGCCTCCCGGTGTCATGCTGTACCGGTCATGGTAGCCATTCTCAAAACGTACCGCATCGGCCATCCCTTCGATCATATAGCCGATATCCGGCGTACCTCGATCATCGAACTGGTACACATGTGTGAGTTCATGATATAAGATACCTAGAATCTCCTGACGGAGCGGTTTCCCGGAATCTGCATAACTTTTAAGATAGCGGGAGCTTATCGTGAGATCCGCATCTGTCGGACCTCCGCTAACACTTGCTACACCATCATAATTACCGATAGTTACATGCAGAGTTCTCGGACGAATCGGTACATCAGCCGGACTTGCGTATAGCGTATTGCAAACTTGACGAATGACGGCTAGGATATCGCTCTGCGGATCCGGAATGGCTTGATCAAATAAGTAGCCGTTGGTCGTATCCAAATTGTGCATGTCGATAATAGGCGCAACAGTATGCCATGCGTCATCTGGACGACTGAACGCAACATCCCCGATTTGAAGTGTGTCGCCGGAATGATTGTACAATTCAAAGCGGTAATAACGATACGCCTTTTGATTCGTCGGCAGCACATAGTGGTTGCGCTGGTGCCGATAACGGAAATCTTCGCTGTTTCTGGAGTCGATCGTAATCCAATTCACATTGTCGGTAGAAGCTTTCAAATCCCATATTTTCGGGTCGCTGTCCGGAGCACTGTTTGCAGCGCTAAACGCATAACCGTCGATGACGATCTGTTGTCCGAAATCAAATTGAAGCCATCCGCTGCTTTGCGGAGTCAGCCAATTTGAATTGCTGGTACCGTCAAAAGCATTGGCTTTGCCATGATCAGGGAGGGTTTCGCCACTTGCTGAAATGAGTGGATTCGGCTTTGCATAGGTTTCCTGCGATCCGTCGAACAACTCAATTTCCGACAGCTGCACAATAGTCCCGCTTAGGCATTGGAAATTGAATCGGTAATACTTGTAAGCAGTCGTGTTGCTAAATGAATAGGATTTCGATTGAAACCGGTAGGAAAAGTTCTCATTCTGCCGGCTGTCAACAGCGGTCCAAATCACGCCGTCGTTGGAAGCCTCCAATGTCCAGCCTTGAGGATCCCGCTCGGGGTGATCGTTAGCAGATGTAATCTTGTAAGAATTCAGAGCATATGTGGATTGGCCTGGGAATTCGTACTGAATCCAAGCTGTTGGCGAAAACACCAGCCATTTTGAGAAATAATTTCGATCCGACGCATTTTCTTTGGTTTCCGCGTCAGGACTCGACGTATCGCTTACAGTGATAGTGCCGATTGGAGCTAAGTTACGCGGATAGGAGGTATCCGCAGCGCGAGCAGGTATAGAAAAAAAGCTGGCGAAAAAAACAATTGTCAATAGAAACAGGGACAGCAGTATGGTTTGCTTTTTCAACATAATCTCTCTCCTCGTATATATCGTAATTGTAAGATCTTTTCGTTCTTTTTCCAGCTGATCCGGGCAGCTAAACAGGAACGGATTGAATTTCCATCACTCATGTTCTAACCTTTGGTTGCGCCGCCGCATACGTTCCGGGAAGTAGCATCCCATCAATTGTCGGACGCTTGCAGATGAGTGCTAATGACGAGGCTGAAGTCGGTGGTTTCCACGGGCACCCAGGTCCGGGTTTTGCTTGATTCTCTAAACAACGGGTGGTGATTCTATGTCACCAATGATGATTGGAATAGACGTAAGCTTATGCTCTCACCATGTGCATTTTATGGATAATTTCGCATATTCAACTACTTGACATGCTCGTATAGATGCAAAAAACTTATTATTTGTCAATGCCCCCCTTCTTTGTTTGGACCAATTGGTCATATTTTTTCCTTTGCAAACGCCCGCTAAATATATTGGGAGCTCACTCAGAGCAATGGCATGATTTCCATTCAGTCCGAGAATCCCCAAACTGTGGATACGAAATAAAAGCCCTTTCACTCTGCTGCTTTCCTCTGATTCAATTATTAGGTGGTTCAAACGTTTGCATTAATGAAAGAATATCACGGAATAAATGGGAATCATAGTCACTAAACGTATTTTTGTATAATAGCTCATAATATTCCATTATTCGACACGAAATAACCTATGTATTCGACAGGATTATCTATTTAACCATAGGTTGAACAAGCTCCACATATAAAGTCTGCAGAAGTTGTTCGGCAAAGTTTCGTTGAAGCACAGTGGGGGAATTTGATATCTTTTTTACGCAAAATGCAACAAATGTCGATATGAAAGCAACGTCACGCTATAGATTCAAAGAGTCGTGTATGATTAAATACGAAATGAACATCGGCCGCTGTTCTTGCACCTACTCTTTGGGTAACACGAAAGGACGAATCTTTGTATGAACAAACAACTGCTTGGTTTGAAGCCTCCAATGGGTTGGAATTCATGGAACACCTTTACCTGGGATATTAATGAGCAGTTAATCCGGGAAGCGGCAGATTCCATTGCTGCTGAAGGATACAAGGATGCGGGGTATGAGTACATTGTTATTGATGACTGCTGGAGCCTGAAGGAAAGGGACGGGGACGGCAGGCTGGCCCATGATCCAACCAAATTTCCGAATGGGATGAAGGCGCTTGCAGATTATATTCATTCCAAGGGATTGAAATTCGGGATGTATTCTTGTGTGGGGACACATACGTGCGCCGGGTATCCGGGGAGCTTTGAACATGAATTTCAGGATGCGGCCTCACTGGCTGAATGGGGCGTCGATTTTTTAAAGTATGATTACTGCTTTAAGCCCAGACATATGTCGGGAGAGCTGCTGTACAAACGTATGAGCCTGGCGCTGAAAAACTGCGGCAGAGACATTCTGTTCTCGGCATGCAATTGGGGAGAGGACAATGTATATCATTGGATTCGTGAATCCGGCGCGCATATGTACCGGTCCACAGGGGATATTCAAGATAACTGGGATTCCATCAAAAGCCTGGCTTTATCGCAGCTTGATAAAGCATGCTATACAGGAGCCTATTGCCATAATGATCTGGATATGCTGGTTGTCGGCATGTATGGGGGCAGTAACAGCGATTTTATCGGAAGCCAAATCGGCGGTTGCAGTGATGTGGAGTACAAGACCCATTTTTCTTTATGGAGCATGATGGGATCTCCGCTTATGATTGGCAGCGACATCCGTAAAGCCAGCCAGGCTACCAGGGATATTCTGATGAACCCGGATTTGATTGCCATTAATCAGGATGTGGAAGGACGCGGGGCTTATCGTATCAAGCCGGAGCCACAGTGGTTTCATACGGATGATGTGTTTATGCTGGTAAAAGTGTTAACGGACGGAGACCTTGCGATAGGGTTCTTCAATCTGAGTGATGGCCAGAGGGAAATGTCGCTGCAATTCTGGGATATGGGACTTCCCTATGCTTCCGGCAAATCGCTGTCACTGTATGACTGCTGGGAGCATAAAGAAATCGGTGTATTCAGAGAAAGATATGCTCCTGTAGTTCCGGCTCACGATTGTCTGATTGTGCGGGCCAAGCTGGTCTAAGGAAGAGCATGAACATGAATAGAACATGCCGACAATGCGGAGTTCCCCTGATGACGGACGATGTGGCAATTTACCTGAAGCTTGTTACACGGGGTGCGCAGGACTTCCTGTGTATAGGCTGTCTTGGGGAACAACTGAAATGCGGCCGCGAGCCTATTGAGCAATTGATCCAATATTTCCGCAAATCCGGGAATTGTGTGCTGTTTCGTTAAGTCGCCGTACTTCCGGCGTTGAATGCTTTTTTATATTCCGACGGGGTATACGAGGTTGCTTTTTTGAATACTTTTGAAAAATACATCGGGTCCTGATAGCCAACCGAGTAGGCTAACGATTTCACAGACAACTGGGAAGTTGTCAACAATTCGCAGGCACGCTGAATCCTGAAATCGGTTAGGTAGCCGGAAATGGATGTGCCGGTTGCCTCTTTGAACAGCCGGAACAAATAGCTGCGCTCAATCTTCACATATTCGACTACGTCCAGAACGGATAAGGAAGCCTTCCAAAAGTTGCTTTCAATATATTCCCTTGCTGATAATACGTAGTCTTTTTTGCGAAAAGCTTTGTTACTGGGGTAGTGCTCCATGTAGTATGACAATAAAAGATGTAGCCCTGCATCCGAACGCTCTCTTTCGAACGGCTCCAGTCCACCGGTTGTGACCATATGAAACAATGGCTTGAAATCTTGCGGAGATGCCTTCACAACCGGGGAATCGGGCGCAAAATCAATCATCGACAAGAGGCGTGCGGTCTCAGCACCGTTATTGAATTCAATCCAAAAATACTCCCAAGGATCCTGCGGATCAGGATAATAATACACTTCCCTATGTGGAAAAATAATGAAGCTTTCGCCTGTTTCCACAGGAAAGGTTGTATGGCCTGTCTTCAAATAGCCCTTTCCGCTTACAATATAATGCAGGGCATACACATCGCGGACACCCGGGCCCCATTTATGTAAATTTGGCGGTTTATAGCCATGGGCTTTACAAATTGATTTCATAGGCTGGACCGTATCCTTTGCATCAAGCTCATATTTTTACCGCAGAGCTGCGTCAATGCTCTCTAGCTGCAAACATCCCAATTATAACACTATCATCTATTAAATAAAGCCAATTGGAGGAGTTAAAGAATGACGACTGCCAGGAAACACGATTCAGTCACATATAATAATCCAATTATGCCTGGTTTTTATCCGGACCCGTCAGTATGCCGGGTCGGGGGAGACTATTATTTGGTGACATCGACCTTTGCCTATTTTCCGGGTGTGCCGATTTTTCATAGCCGTGATCTTGTGAATTGGAAGCAGATCGGCAATGTGCTGGACCGCCCTTCACAATTGAACTTACAGGGAGCCGGGCACTCCCAGGGGATTTTTGCTCCAACGATACGTTATCATGAGGGCAAGTTCTATATGATAACGACTAATGTCACCCATGGGGGGAATTTCGTTGTTACCGCAACCGATCCTGCCGGGCCATGGTCGGAACCTCATTTTATTCAAGGCGCGGTTGGGATTGACCCCACGATTTTCTTTGATGATGACGGGAGGGCATATTATTTGGGTACAAGGCCCAACTCAACTGGAGTACGCTACGACGGCAACTGGGAAGTATGGATTCAGGAACTGGACTTGGAGACCATGGAGCTTGCAGGTGAGAGCTATGTACTTTGGAGAGGCGCCATGGTGGATGTGATTTGGCCGGAAGGGCCGCATTTGTACAAGAAAGATGGCATCTATTATTTAATGATTGCTGAGGGAGGAACAGGACTCAATCACGCAGTGACCGTTGCACGCAGCCAGAAGCTGACTGAAGGCTATGCCGGGAACCCGAACAACCCGATCATTACGCACCGCCATCTGGGCAAGCATTATCCGATTATTAATGTGGGGCATGCCGATCTGGTTCAGGCTGAAGACGGTCAATGGTTTATGGTGATGCTCGCTTCACGTCCTTACGGGGGCGGCTATAGTAATTTGGGGCGGGAGACGTTCCTTGCTTCAGTGACCTGGGAGGATGGATGGCCTGTAGTCAATGAGGGCCGGGGAATTCTGGAGGAGCAGGGGGTTATGGGGCTGACGCCGGTTCCGGTGGAGCCGCAATTGCGCTGCGACCATTTTGACAGTGACAAGCTGGCACTGAAATGGATGTTCTTAAGAAATCCGCAGGCGGATTTGTATTCATTGACAGAACGCAAAGGATATTTGCGGTTGAAGCTAAAGCCTCAAACGTTCAAGGATCAGGATAACCTCAGCTTTGTCTGTTTGCGGCAACAGCATTTTGATTATACGGCTGCCGCTGTGATGGAGTTTGAAGCGCGCAGCATCCATGAAGCGGCAGGGCTTGCTGTCATTCAAAATGATAAGTTTCATATCCGGTTCGAGCGCGTATTGCACGACGGCAGGCAAGCCCTGCGTGTGGTGACCTGCGTCAATGGCGGGGAGACGAACGTTGCGCAGACAGATGTTGAGGCTCAGCGATTGTATCTAAAGATGGCTGCGAGAGGCCAGGAGCTGAGCTTCTATTACAGTACCGATGGAGATCAATATCATCTGGTTGCGGAACATGTGGATACGAGCAGTTTAAGTACCGAGGCGGCAGGCGGATTTGTAGGCTGCTGCATAGGAATGTATTGTACGGGTAACGGTACGGCCACTGATAATGTTGCGGATTTTGATTGGTTTGAATATGGTGCATATTAAAGCATCTATCCAAGTGCATTGAACTAGATGGATTTCCGGTATTCCACCGGAGTCATGCCAGAGAAGTTACGGAAGAGTTTTATGAAATAGCTGACATTATCATATGCTAACTGCTCTGCTATTTCCACTATTGTGCTGTTAGTTTGATTCAACAGATCCTGGGCACGCTCCATTTTTAGTTTGGTAACATACTCAATAAAGGTGAGACCTGTCTCGACTTTAAATAACCGGCTAAAATGGGTCGGGTTCAGGCCCAGACGTCTGGCCATTTCATCCATTCCGACCTTCTCGCCAATATGGTTCATCACATAACGTTTTGCTTCGGCCACTTCCTTTCTGACATTTTGTTTCCATATGGATCTCAGCATCAATATTTTGTCTTTTAAAAATTCTTCGAGCCATTCCATTAATTGGTCCAGCGTTTCGAACTCCCGTATAGAGCGCTGATGTCTTTCACTATTGAAATTGTTAACAAAGTTTTGCATCACTATATATTTTAATTCCAGCTCCATAACCATTTTGAGTAACCAGCTTTTTACGCTTTCTACCGGGTATTTCATGGCTCCGATATCATTTTTGATATCCGCGACAGCAGCAGAAACCCGGGAGCTATCCTCATTCTGGATACAGTCTCTTAGCTGCTGAAGGATTTCAGAGTAGTGAATAAACAGGTCTTCGTTGGTCGTCTTAACGGGTTCCAGCTTCATAATGGCTCCCTCAGCAGTATAAAAGCGCAGCGCATGGGAATCCAGTAACGCCAGAATCTGTTTCTTTATTTCGATAAGGCTTGGAGTGGCATCGCCGTAAAAAAATGAAATACCCATACGCAAGTGCAGCTTCGACATCTTTTGTACATGCAGGAATTTATTCCTGAAATCCTCATAGAGGTTTCGGATGAGAATGCGCGGAAAGGGTATGAATAGTATGAACTGCCGTTCTGTTAAAGCGAATTGGATGATTCCGTCAATCTCCAGAAATTCCTGTAACACATTATCCATTACAAACTGCATGTTCACGATCCCGCCAAAACGTCTTTCCAGTTCATAGGAGCGATCCGGGATTGCCAGCACAGGCAGGTATGGAATACCTTTTTGCAGCCGTATCCCCATAACCTCGGCTTGTCCGAACCACTCTGCTTCATCCCAGACCGGCTGCTCCACGAACATGCGGATGTACCTCGTCCGGATAGCGGAGTGATTTTGACTGACCAGCTTCTGCATCTGGAGGTAATTATTTTTGGATATCATTTTAACCTCTAAACGGGAGACCGCCTCAGTCAATACAGAAATCACTTGATCGATTTGCAGGTTTTCCTTCAATATATATTCGGCAACATTCAATTTCACCGCTTTTTGGGCATATTCAAATTCCCCGTGGCAGGACAAAATAATAGTCTGAAGCTGGGGATTCACTTCCCGGGCCTTCTGGATTAATTCCAATCCATCCATCGCCGGCATGCCGATATCGGTCAACAGAATATCAGGTTGATGCAGCAGGCAGGCTTCCCAGGCCTGTTTGCCATCAGAGCACGAAGCAGACAATTCAAGACCAAGAGTATCCCAAGGAATGGAGGCACATAAATATTCCAATACAGGAAAGTGATCGTCGGCCAATACTACTTTATATACCATTCAATTCACTCCTATTCGTTTAACAGGCAGTACTAATTGTACGGTTGTTCGGTGCCCATGAATGCTTTCGATGTCCATTTCAAAACGGTCCCCATAGATTAGCTTCAACCGCTGATAGACGTTAATCAATCCGATGCCTTGAAAAGGGGAGCTTCCATGGGTCCCGGCAATCTTCAAGGTATCTATCTCCGCATCCTTCTGTTTAATATGCTGCATTAACGCAGCCAGTGTATCCTCATCCATCCCGGTTCCGTTATCCTCCACTCTTATCTGAAGCATGGATTTAATCTTCTCGATAGAAATGATAATCCGGCCCCCGCCCTGTGCGAACCCATGCTTATAGGCATTCTCTATAATAGGCTGCAGAATAAATCGGGGAAGGGTTTCGAGCAGCAGGTCCATGTTCACGTTCACCAATGAGTCGGTGGGATATCTCATGGTAAATCTCATTAGCTCCATGTATTGCTTGGCGGACTCCAGCTCATAAGCGACGGATACAAATTCATCATGACTGGAAAAGGTGGATCTCAGCATGGATGATAGGGAACCGACAATAAAAGCATTTTCTTCATCCTGCTTCATCAGCAGCTTGAGCCGGATCGAGCTTAGGACGTTAAACAGAAAATGCGGATTAATCTGAGCCTGCAGCATGGCAATCTCCGCCTGGCGTTTTAATTCCTGCTCCGTTTCCACCTGTTCAAGCATGAGCTGTACACGGTCAAGCATTTTATCAAAAGAGAAGCCCAAGCTGCCCATTTCATCTGTTCCCCGAATGTTGGAGCGCACCATCATATCCCCTGATTCCACTCGGCGGGCAACCTTTCCAAGAACATGCACAGGCCTGGTGAACCTTCTCAAAAGGTAAGTTAAAGCAAATAAAAAGCTGATGGCAAAGACAGCTTGAAGTAGGATGCCTGTCCGGTTGATTCCGTTCAACCTTTCCGTCAATTGTTCATATGGAGCTACGCTGACCAGCCTCCATTTTGCGTATTTAAGCGGCAGTGAGAGCAGGAGCTGATTCTCATCCTTAAATTCTACAATGTCAGGGAAGACCAGCTCATCTATAGGCAAAAGAGTGTTGAAATTTGAACCAATCAGGGCCTGGTTCCGGTTAGAAAGAATGGTCTCCGTTTCATCCAGCAAATAAACATCTTCCTCCATAGAAGCGAAACGCTCCCGGATGGAAGCCTCACTGCGGCTCACAATAAGGTAAGCATACGGAGCCGTCGCCGTTCCCTCTCTTAAAGCCCGTGCAGTCATGAATACAAACGGTTTGTCAGACTCGGATGAAGACAGGTAATTCGCTTCCGCCCCCAAAAATAAAGTCCCGTACGGCGAGAGCCGCTCCAATGTTGAAAACCAGCTTTTCTCAATAAATTGGCGCGGATTAAAGTCATAGAAGGAATAATCGGAATAAGCATGTCCATCCTTGCCCAGAAGAGTGATGCGCAAATCCGCAGTCTCGCCAGCCACCTGCTCAAGCCGGCTGGTCAGGGTTCTCGCGGCAACCGGGTTTGTTTTGGCCTCTTCCAGCAAGGTTTTAATCTCCGGATCGAAATGGACAAAGTTCGAGACCGACACCATCTCTTCCAGGATAACATTGATTTGGGACTGGACAATCGTTAAAGATTGCGTGGCTTTTTCCAATGAATGCTCCCGGATAATGAGCTTGGAATAAGCATTGGTAATATAGAGCATTCCGATCGTTGGTATAACCAGACATGCGATAGACGTCAGTATTAGTTTTTGCCGGAAGGATAAGTGGTTTAATCTATATTTTTCTTTCATTCATATCCCCTCCAGTAATAGACTTCTCATGATTATGGTACTTTATTACGGAGCAAACCTCATCCAACAATTTTTTCATTTCAGAAAAAATAATGTTATACAAACTTTTCGGTATAGAAAAATTCGTTGCATGTGCGGGGAAAGGAGCACTCTTATAATGAAGATACAAAAATAAATGAGGTGGAAAAATGGAGGTTATTCCTACAGAGGGGACGGTTAAGCGGTTCGGCAAGCCGGGAACCGGGAGAATGCGTAAGCAATCTTTTTACGACAACATTGCGGGGTATTTATTTATTTCACCCATGCTCATTCTAACCACAACCTTGGTGATCATTCCAATTCTCTTATCCGGTGTGATTAGTTTCTCAGATTGGAATTTTGTATCCGGGATTGAAGGGTTTCATTTTGTTGGAGTAGACAATTACACACGGCTGATGCAGGACGAATCTTTTCATCGTTCGTTGATCAACAACCTTATCATGATTGCCGTGGTACCGGTAGCCATGTTTCTGGCTTTGGTATTGGCTGCTTTGATAAATAAAGCCACGTATTTCAAAACGTTTTTCAAAGTGATTTATTTTATGCCCTTTATTTCGAGTTTTGTGGCCATTGCTTTATTGTGGAGAGTGCTGTATCACCCCAACAATGGTCCTATCAATGGATTTCTTAGGTCTATAGGTGTGGAGAACCCTCCCCTGTGGTTGGCAGATCCCAAGTTTGCTCTAATCTCGGTCATGATTATCATGGTGTGGACTTCGCTGGGCTTTAATATGGTTATTTATCTGGCGGGACTGCAAAATATTTCGCGGGATTTATATGAAGCGGCTGATGTGGACGGTGCAACACCGCTCAGACAATTCTTCAGAATTACCCTACCCTTGCTATCGCCTACCTCCTTTTTCCTGTTGATTACAGGGATTGTTGGATCCTTCAAAGTGTTTGATCTGATTATGGTGCTGACCAACGGTGGCCCGGCAGGTTCAACCTCAGTGATTGTATTTTATTTATACGAGGTTGCTTTTATTAACCTGGAGTCGGGTTACGCATCTGCTATGGGGATTATTCTGCTGATTCTCATCCTGCTGGTGACCTTGATTCAATGGGTCGGACAGAAGAAATGGGTCAATTACTAGGAGGTTTAGACATGCGCTCGATCAAGCTTAGCCGCGTTATTGTTACACTGTTCATGGGATTTGCAGGGATACTGTTTATTATGCCTTTCTTATGGATGCTCTCGGCCTCCTTTAAGCCCGAGCTTGAGGTTATGACGTATCCCATCCGGTGGATTCCGACGAAATGGAATATTGTTGAGAATTATAAGCAGGTATGGGCGGGAGCCGTACCGTTCACACTTTATTATTGGAATAGTATAAAGGTAACCTTGATGTCGACAGCGTTATCTTTGATAATTTCCGCTATGGCCGCCTACGGATTCTCAAAAATCATCTTTAAAGGACGGGATGTTCTATTCCTTCTTGTATTGGCAACCTTTATGATTCCAACGCAAGCCATTCTTGTTCCGCAATTTATTATGTACCGCTGGCTTGGACTGTTTGACAGTCATATCGGGCTTGTGCTGCTTGCCGCTTCAGGTGTACTGGGAACCTTCTTGCTCAGGCAGTTTTTCCTGGGAATCCATGATGAAATTATTGAATCAGCCCGGATTGATGCAGCGGGCCATTGGACAATCTTTAGCCGGATTGCCTTGCCTTTGGTGCAGCCTGCCCTTGCAACTTATATGATTCTCCGCTTTATATGGACCTGGAATGATTACCAGAACCCGCTGGTTTTTCTTCGCTCCGATTCTTTGTTTACCTTGCAGCTCGGGATCCGGAAGTTCGCTGATTTCAGCGGTGAATTCTACTCCTTAATGATGGCAGGTGCTGTTTCCGCCATTCTTCCTCTATTAATCATCTTTATTATTGGCCAGAAACAGGTGATTGAAGGAGTTGCTATGGGAAGTGTCAAAGGCTAGACCAAATATAATATTGGGGGGTTTTACAATGTTTAAGGCTAAACGGAATTTATTCATCATTGTACCGCTGTTAGCATTGCTGGTTAGCGGGTGCGGAACGCCTGATTCGGAAGAAAAGGCGGCTTCAACTACCGGGGAGAAAACGAATGAAGTGGTGACCATTAAGCTGAGCAACTGGTATGCGAAAAAAATGGATAATTGGGACGTTGTTATTGAGGAATTTGAAAAACAGCATCCGAATATTAAAGTAGAGTTTGCTTCCGCTGAAGATAACAACTCCAACGAGTTTTATAAGAAGCTTGATCTTGCAGTTGCCGGTGGCGATGATTTGGATGTGATCATGTTCAGCAACATGACGTATCTGTCCCAACGGGCGGAGCTTGGGATGATCGAACCGCTGGATGATTTTTTGGCGAAGGACGGAATTAATTTTGCCGATGAATATAATGCCGATACTAAAATCGATGGTAAGGTATATGGATTGCCCGGCAAATCCTCCCAGGGTCTTGTTTTTATCAATGAAAATCATTTGAAGGAAGCCGGACTGGAGCTGCCTAAAGACTGGACCTGGGATCAGTATATGGAGTATGCCAAAGCAATGACTACAACGGATGGCGGAAAAACCCGGTACGGCACCTATTTTCACAGCTGGATTCAATATGGTTATCTTGTGCAGAACTTTGGTCAGTCGGTTAACGCTAATCTGACAACAGATGATGGAAAGACAGCTAATATTGACAATCCTTACATCCGCAAGTCGCTGGAGCTTCGACTTCAGGGAGAAACTGAAGGGTCCGCGACACCGTATTCGGAGGTTGTCAGTCAGAAGCTGAATTACAGACCTCAATATTTCAATCAGGATACAAGCATGATAGTAACCGGCTCATTCCTTATTCCGGAAGCAGGAGGAACCGACACCATTCCGGCAAGCTTTAAGACCGTGTTTGCTCCGCTTCCAAAGCTGAATGCTGGTGATCCGATGTCTTCAAATGTCAGCGGAGATGTATTGACCGTATACAGCAAGTCTAAACATAAAGATGAGGCGTACACCTTTATCCGTTGGTTTTCTACCGAAGGGATCGTTCTGCAGGGGAAAAATATCCCGTCCTGGAAAAAAGCCAATCTGAATGATGTGATCGACCGGATCATTGCAGGCAGCAAGAATCCTGAAATGATTGATAAAGAATCCCTGCTGTATGTTCTGGAGAATACCACACCTACTCCTACAGCCGTAGCTGTACCTTATCACGCTGAGCTTGAGAAGGTATTCTTGGAGGAGTTTGATAAAATGATGCTTTCAAACCATGATATCGAAGCCACTATTCAGAATTCACAAGCAAAGATTCAGAAGATCATTGATTCTAAATCCTGATCCGTAACAGCTATATAGATAAGGAGTGCTGCCTGTGCTTTATCCAATAATGACTGAAACCCGCGGTTTATATGATCTTAACGGGGTGTGGAAATTCAAGCTGGATCAAGGTTTAGGATTTGAAGAGAAATGGTATGAATCTAATCTGAGAGATACGATTGCCATGGCGGTTCCTTCTGCCTATAATGATCTTGGCGTTAATCCGCAGATCCGCAATCATATCGGCTGGGTGTGGTACGAGCGGGAGCTGACTCTTCCACGGAATGCCATGAATGAACGTCTTGTACTTCGATTCGGATCGGCAACACATGCAGCAAAGGTATTCATTAACGGAAGCTTGGTGATGGAGCATTCCGGCGGCTTTCTTCCATTTGAAGCTGTGATTAATGACTTTATTCACACTGGAACGAACCGATTGACGGTTGCCGTCAATAATGTTGTGGATTACACGACATTGCCTGTAGGTCTTTACACAGAGATTGAAGTTCCCGGAGGGAAGAAAAAGCTGAAAAATCAGCCGAACTTCGATTTCTTTAACTTTGCAGGTCTGCAGCGGCCGGTGAAAATCTACTCAACGCCCCAAATCTTCGTTCAGGACGTTACTATCGTAACCGATTACAGCGGAGAGAATGGCATAGTCCGTTACAGCGTGGACATTAGCGCAGAAGCTGATATTCTGGTCACTGTACTGGATGAAGAGGGGAACGCTGTCTCTTCAGGTACAGGAAGATCCGGCACACTCGATATTCCCTGCGTCAGACTATGGCAGCCTTTGAACTCTTACTTGTATACCTTGAAGATTGAACTTCTGCAGTCTGGTCAAATGATAGATGTCTACAAGCAGCCGTTTGGCGTGCGGACGGTCGAAGTGAAGGACGGCCAATTCCTGATCAACAACAAACCGTTTTACTTCAAGGGCTACGGCAAACATGAAGATACTCCTTTTCATGGCAGAGGCCTGGATGAAGCAGCGAACATCATGGATTTCAATCTGATGAAATGGACCGGAGCGAACTCCTTCCGTACTGCGCATTATCCCTATGCAGAAGAAGTGATGCGTCTTGCGGACCGTGAAGGCTTTGTTGTCATCGATGAAACTCCGGCTGTAGGTCTGGATCTCAATTTTCTGGTGATGTTGTCGGGCATATCCCAAAAAGAAACCTGGAAAGAAGTACAAACCTTCGAACATCACCAGCAGGTCATCAGGGAACTTATTCATCGGGATAAGAACCATCCATGTGTAGTGATGTGGAATGTGGCCAATGAACCGGCCTCCTATGAAGATGGAGCTTATGAATACTTCAAGCCGCTGATTGAGCAAATGCGGGAAGAAGACCCGCAGCATCGTCCGGTTACCCTGGTGACACATATTGAGGCTTCACCTGCGAACGATAAAATTTCCGAACTAATCGATGTGCTCGCCTTCAATCGTTATTATGGGTGGTATGTAGATGGTGGAGATCTTGAATCGGCTAAAGGCAAGCTGCGGCTGGAACTTGAAAACTGGATCAAGCGTTGTCCAGGCAAGCCCATGATGATGACCGAATATGGAACAGATACTGTAGCCGGACTTCATGATGTGGAGCCGATTATGTTCACGGAAGAATATCAGGTGGCGTTCTATAAGGCAAATCATGAGATCTTCGACGAGTTTCCTGATTTTGTGGGCGAGCAGGTATGGAATTTCGCAGACTTTGCTACAAGCCAGGGGATTATCCGTGTACAGGGTAACAAAAAAGGAATCTTCACCCGGGACCGCAAGCCCAAAGCGGCGGCTCATGAGCTGCGCAAAAGATGGACGGCTATACCCGATTTTGGGTATAAGAAGAAACAATAAGCCTAATAAATACAACATAACGCCCGCTACGATGTTCAACTGGTGCTTTACGCAGCCATGCTCATCGTTGGCGGGCTTTTTAGAATTATAGTTGAGTTATCCCTGTTTATTTCCAGAGTGCCGCATTTCCGTGAGATTTTAAAACAAATCGTGCATCGCTCTCATATAAACTTCTATATATAATTGTTACTATAACGGTGTAGCAAGATAATACAGAATAAATTGGAGGGTTAAAGATGTTGAAATGGAAGCGTTCTCTTACAGTCTTGGCCATGACAGCCTTGCTGGGGACGATGACAGCATGCGGCGGCGGGAACAATAACAATGCAGAATCTTCTGCAGAACCTGCCGGCACGAATACTGCCGCAACGGCTGCACCAAGCAATGAACCGGTTAAGCTGCGCATTATGTGGTGGGGTTCCCAGCCGCGCCACGAGGCAACCCTGGCTGCGCTGGACTTGTACACAAAAAACAACCCGAATGTTACGTTTGAGCCGGAGTATTCCGGCATGGATGGATACCTGGACAAATTATCGACTCAAGCTGCGGCTAATAACGCACCGGATATCGTTCAGCTTGATCCGGGCTGGGTGCCGGACTGGATGTCCCGTAAGCAATTAACTGAGCTGGCACCTGAGGTGGATGTCAGCAAATTCGACTCCAAATTACTGGCCGGAGGTCAGCTTGACGGCAAGCAATATGCGGTACCTCTGGGTTCGGTAGCGTTCGGCATGGTGTATGACAAAGCCGCTATGGATAAGCTCGGGATTGCGAATCCGGCCAATGGCTGGACTTGGGATGACTTCTTCGCTTTGGCGAAGGAATCCAAAGCCAAACTGCCGAGCGGACAATATTTTACCCTGGATTATGCAGGCAACTACTTTATGTATTCGGCCTACCAATACGCCAAAGGTAAAGGTCAGGTTATCACGGATGATGGTCATTTCAACGTAGATCAGGCTGCCTACCTGGAATGGACCAAGAAATTTGAAGAGCTGCGCAAGGAAGGGCTGGTTCCTCCGGCGGACGTAAACGCATCTGACAAGGAAAATGATCCGCAAATGGACTTGCTGGCAGCGGGCAAAGTGTTGTTCCGGTACAGCTTCTCCAACAACCTGGGGACATGGGACAGTATTAAACCAGGCGCTTACGCACTTGTAACTATGCCGCGTGCGGAAGAAGCAGGCGGATGGTTGAAACCGTCGATGTACCTGTCTGTCTCCAAAAACTCCAAGCATGCCGAAGAAGCCAAAAAATTCATCAACTGGTTTGTGAATGATCAGGAGGCGGGCAAGATTCTGCAAACCTTCCGCGGCCTGCCGGCCAACAAGGAAATTTCCACTTCCCTGGAAGCAAGCATGAGCGATCTGGACAAGGTTGGATTAGAACTCCTCCGTGCCACGGAAAAGGATGGCCAGACCTGGTCTGCTGGAGCAGGAGGCTGGACGAACTTTATTGACAAGGACTGGGTGCTTGTCCGGGATCAGCTTAGCTTTGGAAAAGTCACACCCGAGAAAGCCTTTGAGCAGTTGAAAGAAGCCGCACAATCTTACGAAAAATAATTTGAGGGACGAAGCCCGGAACAAGCCTTGTTCCGGGCCTTGCATTTGATTTGGCATAAGGAGGATTTAATCATGAGTAATTCTGTGTTGTATCACCCCGGAGACGGGTATCTGGCCTGGCAGCAGTACCGCCGGAACAGGGCGGGGGCGAATGTTGATCAATATGCGGTGTACAAACATATTGTAGTTGATGCGCAGGAGGATGTTGTTATTCGTTCTGCCGTGAACGAGCTGTCTCAAGGCCTGGAGGAGATCACGGGCACCAAGGTGTCCGTATCAGGTAATGCTGAGAATAATCCCGGTATTATAATAGGAACTTTTGGAACCGGCACCGGTATAGATGAACTGTTCAATGAAGAGGTAAGCAGTGCGGTCAAAGCGGAAGGCTATGCGATTCAAACCGACAGCCTTACCGGCAATATTGCCATCGGAGCAGTCACATCCGCTGGTATATTGTATGGAGTATTTCACCTGCTGCGGATCATGGGAACAGGCGGCTCTGTACAGCATTTAAATATAGTGGAGAATCCCGTCAATCAGCTGCGCATGATTAACCAGTGGGACAATATGGATGGGAGTGTGGAGCGGGGATACGCCGGGGAATCTATTTTTTATGAAGCTAACCGGATCACAGGCAATCTTCAGCGTATCCAGGATTATGCCCGCCTGCTGGCCTCCTGCGGGATCAATGCCATCGCGATCAATAACGTGAATGTCCACCGGGTGGAGAGCCGGCTGTTAACGGAATTCCTGCCGGATGTGGCGAAGTTGGCAGCGATCTTCCGCGCCTATGCAATCAAGCTGTTCCTGAGCGTCAATTATGCCAGCACGATGGAGATCGGCGGCCTGCTATCGGCAGATCCGCTGGATTCAGACGTCCGGGAATGGTGGAAGGCCGCAGCGTCGGAACTATATGCTGTAATCCCTGATTTCGGAGGATTTCTGGTCAAGGCCGATTCGGAGAACCGGCCGGGGCCGTTCACCTATGGAAGAGATCACGCCGACGGCGCCAATATGCTGGCCGAAGCGCTGAAGCCGCATGGCGGGATCGTCATCTGGCGCTGCTTCGTGTATAACTGCAAGCAGGACTGGCGCGACCGAACTACGGACCGGGCGCGGGCGGCCTATGACCATTTCCAGCCGCTGGATGGACGTTTCATGGATAATGTCATCCTGCAGGTGAAGAATGGACCGATTGATTTTCAGGTTAGAGAACCCGTCTCGCCGCTGCTTGGAGCCATGCCGCAGACCAATCAAGTCATTGAATTTCAGATTGCCCAGGAGTATACCGGACAGCAACGCCATGTGTGTTATCTGGTCCCCCAGTGGAAGGAAATTCTAAACTTTGATACCCATCTCCAAGGTGAAGGAGCTACGGTCAAACGCATTGTGGATGGAAGTGTTCACGGCAATGCCTACAGCGGGTTTGCCGCCGTCTCCAATATTGGAAATGACACCAATTGGACGGGCCATCTGCTGGCCCAGGCGAATCTGTTCGGCTACGGCCGTCTGGCCTGGAATCCGGAGATGTCTGCCGAGAAGATTGCTCTGGAATGGATTATGCTCACCTTTGGCACCCATGAGCTGCTGGTTCAGACCATACTGGACATCCTGATGAACTCCTGGGAGATTTATGAATCGTATACAGCCCCGCTGGGCGTCGGGTTCATGGTCAATCCTGACCATCACTACGGCCCTAATGTGGATGGATATGAATATTCAATGTGGGGTACCTATCATTTTGCAGACTGTTATGGGATTGGTGTGGACCGTACCACAGCAACCGGGACCGGGTATACCTCCCAATATGCCCGTATCAACATGGAACTGTACGAGTCGCTTGAGAGCTGTCCGGATGAGCTGCTGCTCTTTTTCCACCATGTCCCGTATACCCATGTGCTCCATTCCGGCAAAACCGTGATTCAGCACATTTATGATACACATTTTGCCGGTGCGGAGCGGGCAAGCCAGCTGGCAGCGGCCTGGGAGCTGGTGAAGGACCAGGTGGGTGAACAGGCCTACCGGCAGGTAGCGGACCGCCTGGCAGAACAGGCCGGGCATGCTAAAGAGTGGCGGGACCGAATCAATACGTACTTTTTTCGGAAGAGCGGCATTGCCGATCAATGGGGAAGAACCATCTATTAATGCTTTGGAATGAAGAGGCGGTGAATACCGCTTCTTTTTGAAGGATTGGGCTCCCATCCGCAGACTGAAGCGGACCGAGGAGCCCTTATTTTGCCAAAAATCTTACTTTTTCAGCAGTTACGGACTCAGGAGCCGTTATATCGTTCGCTGGAGCCTGGAATCAAGGGGAAAGGGACAAATAAGGGCATCTCAGTCCGTTTACCTCTGGAATAGACGAATCTTGCTGCAATAACGACTTTCCTGTCCGTAACGGCTTTTTCCACTTAAAGAGTTTCCGTAGTACTGGGGGCGTCGTTCTCCAGGTAACGCTAGCTCCAAAACGGCCGCACTGTCCCGTGGAAGACGGCAAAGCCTTCTCCGCTTATCGTCGTATAGGAAATTACGCCATACCAAAAAAATGTGGACAACCTGGAAGTATAGCATAAATAAGAAGCTTAGGTTCCCCTTAGGGAGGGGGTATCCCGCGAATATCTTGCACGGAATACAACAAAGTGTGTCTTAAGCAGGCCGGATGGTTGAATATCTTGTACGTTATACAGCAATCTGCGTCCTAAGCACGCGAAATGGACAAAAATCCTGCGGATGGTACAACAATGTGGGTCTGACCGCAACAGATGGACGCTAATCCTGCATATTGTACAACAAATGCGGACTTCGTAACCTCCAAGACTTTACTCATCCGCCAAGATGATTTAGTTCCATATCAGAAAGTACATATTGGTTTTTTTATCGTTATATTTTGAAAGAATTCGAGCATTCCCCTCCTTTAGCGGGCGATGGGCGGATTATATACTTAAAGTATAAAAATTGACCACAAGAGGTGACCACAGATGAACCGTTCCACAGCCGCTATAGCCCAATCTGCTGCCAAGACGAAAAAAAGCTCATACTTTCGCAGCAGATGGAACGCTCCGCTTGCAGGCTATTTGTTTATTTCGCCTTGGCTGATCGGATTTCTGGCGCTTACGGCGTATCCGTTATTCTTATCCCTGTACTATTCATTCACAGACTACACCTTGCTGCAGCCAATGAAGTGGATCGGGACCCGCAATTATGAGCGTATTTTTACAGCGGACCCCAAATTCATCCAATCCGCCAAGGTAACCTTCATGTATGTGCTGGCTTCCGTACCCTTGAAGCTTATAGCCGCTCTCTTCGTTGCTATAATTCTTAGCAGGGCCGTAAAAGGAATAAGCTTTTACCGCACGGCAATTTATTTTCCGTCGCTGATCGGAGGGAGTATCGGGGTATCGCTGCTCTGGCGCAACATTTTTGGGGTAGACGGGATTTTTAACAAACTGATTGGCGTCTTTGGCTTTGAAGGGAAGGGCTGGATTACAAGTCCCGATACGGCGCTTAGCACGCTGATCCTGCTGACGGTCTGGCAATTCGGTTCCACCATGGTTATTTTTCTGGCGGGTCTGAAGCAGATTCCAAACGACCTGTACGAGGCATCATCTGTGGATGGGGCCAACAAAATCACGCAATTCTTCCGCATCACACTGCCGATGCTTTCACCCATTCTTTACTTCAACCTGATTATGGCCGTTATCGGCGCCTTCCAGATGTTCACTTCAGCCTTTGTGATCACGAACGGCGGGCCGATGAACTCTACTTATGTGTATGCGATGTACTTGTATGAAAGGGCATTCAGCCGTTATGAGCTGGGTTATGCTTCGGCACTGGCCTGGATTATGCTGGTCGCCATTATTGCTGCAACGGTTCTGATCTCTTACACCTCGAAGTATTGGGTATTCTATGAAACAGACACTGGAGGGAAAAAACGTAAATGACCACTCTAAAATGGAAGCCGGCGTTCCGTCATCTGTTCATGATTCTCTTCAGCCTCATTATGGTTTATCCGGTGCTCTGGTGGGTCGGTGCTTCACTGAAGCACAGCACTGAGCTGGGTTCGCCGTCGATTTTTCCGACTGCCCCGCAATGGAGCAACTTCACCAAAGGCTGGACATCGGTTCCCGGACACACGTTTACCGATTTCTATCTCAATACCTTCGGACTGGAATTCGCGGTAATCGTCGCAACGCTGCTATCCTGTACCCTGGTGGCCTTCGGTTTTGCGAGACTGGACTTTCCGCTCAAGAACTTCTGGTTCTCCATCCTGATGCTGACCCTGATGATGCCCGGACAAGTGCTGATCATCCCGCAATATGCGCTGTTCCATCAACTGGGCTGGGTGAATACGTACTTGCCGTTTATTGTTCCGCATTTGCTTGCTACCGGGGCAGGCGGCAGCTTCTTCGTCTTCCTGCTGATTCAATTTATCCGCGGCGTTCCAAGAGAGCTTGACGAATCGGCCAAAATTGACGGCTGCTCCTGGTTCGGTATCTTTTGGAGAGTCGTTATGCCGCTTGCCTTTCCGGCAATCGTTACCGTGACGATCTTCTGCTTCCTGTGGAACTGGGACGATTTCCTCGGCCATCTCCTGTACATCAACAGCGTGGACAAGTATACGGTCGGACTCGCGCTGCGCATGATCAATGACTCGCAATCTGCGGCGGAGTGGGGCCAATTGCTTGCCATGTCACTGGTATCTATACTTCCGGCAACCATCGTCTTCATGTTCCTTCAGAAGTATTTCGTTGAAGGGATTGCAACCACAGGAATTAAAGGATAAGATGTAAAAAAACATCGGTCCGTTAACGGTAAAGCTTCGAATACCCTTCGCAGCTTTACCGTTTATTGTGTCTGAGCGGGAGTATGAAGGAAGGTAGAGCAATTGATCAATCCTTTTAAAAAGTATAGAATCGACCGTCTGTTCTTTCATAGCTTTGCCATCGTCCTTATTGCCCTTATCGTTGTTACCGCATGGACAAGCTACAGCAATTCATCCAAGGCGCTCGTACAGACCACCTCCCATTACCAGCAGCAGCTGCTGGATGAGCTGAATAATGAAATTACGACCAAGCTGGTCATGATTGAGCAGATTTCCCTGTCCAGCTCCCGCGACAGCGAGCTTACGAATTTCCTCCTGAACCGGCAGGATGAATTTGAGAGGTACCGCAGACGTGCAGGTGTTGAAAGCGCACTCGCGAATTTGACCTATGCGATTCCGCTGATTCAAGGGATTGACCTGTATATGGATAACCCTATCCCGAGTGAACGGCAAAGCTATATCCAGTTCCGGAACCTTGCGGATCTTAACAAGCAGGTAGGGGCCGGGTGTCTGGAGAAAAGCGATTTTTGCTGGTCCAGGGAATATAATTTTCCCAGCGCGCAAGGTGAGGTTCCGGTGCTCAGCTTTTCCCGGAAAATCATAAGTGAGAATGACTATTTAGGTGTCCTGGTCGTCCACATCAAGGCCAACGAGATCCGGAAGCTGCTGACCGGAAACTCCGACGGATCTAACCGGATTATGGCGGACAGCGAAGGACAGCAGATTATGAAAATAGGCGATGCTATGGACCAGAGTGACTGGTCCCGGTGGATTGATCTCAAAAGCAATAAATCGGGTTATGTCCATATCCCGGCCACCGATGGCTCCCGCGATACGCTGCTTGTCTATTCCAGGATGGATAATTCCATCTGGACCCTGATCGAATTCACCTCCTGGAAGCAGATCACGGCAAGCAGCCTGAAGCTGGCGGAGTGGATCGGCCTGATCGGTATTGCTGCAGTGCTGCTGGTATTGCTCCTGACCCATTTTTTGAGCAAACAGTTTACCAAGCCGATCAAAAACCTTGTAACTGCGATGCGCATGTACTCTGTTGGAGGCGATAATGTGGAACTTCCCGTGGATTATGAGAATGAATTCGGTTATTTATTCTCCGGCTACCGCAAGCAGAATGAACGGATTGAGGAGCTGTATCTCTCGCTTGAACGCCGTTATGAACAGCAGCGGAAAGCTGAAATTGAGGCGCTTCAGGCCAATATCAATCCGCATTTTCTATATAATATGCTGGATCAGCTTAACTGGATGGCGATTGAGGCCGGGCAGGATGAGCTTAGCCGTATTCTGGAGCTGATGGGACGTATGTTCCGGATCGGCTTGTCCAACGGCAACAGCTTTATCACGATAGCAGATGAACTGCTGCATATAGAGTGTTATCTGGAAATCCAGCAGCTGCGCTGGGGAGAAGGGCTTGAATACAGGATTGAGGCAGCGCCTGAGCTTCAGGAGTTATACATTCCCAAGCTTACACTACAGCCGTTCGTGGAGAATTCCATCGTTCATGGCTTCAACAAGCAGCGCAGCGGCTATGTGTCTATCGTTATGGAGAGACTTGATGATGCGCTGCACATTGTCATTGATGATAACGGAGCCGGACTGAAGCAGCCCGGTCTCAACTCCCAACAACGCCATACAGGCGGCTATGGAATACGCAATGTGCGGGAGAGAGTCGCCGGGTATTTCGGGGAGAGTTACGGGATTACGCTTAAAGAACGTGAAGAGGGCGGAACAAGGGTGGAAATTATGCTGCCGCTGCTGACAGAACCTCCTTCCAGGAAGGACTGATCCTTATCATTCAGATGCAGTGCTGTAGATAAGATACGAAACGGTGTACGGTAAGCGCTTCCTTGCTGTAGAGCAGATATTGTCATGCTTCGGTACTTACGGAGTTTAAGGAGGTAGGGGTAATGTGGAAAATCGCAATCATTGATGATGAGCGCCAAGTTCTAAAGGGGATGAAAGGGGCGATTCCCTGGGATGAGCTGGGAGCTGAATGGGTTGGGGAGGCTATGAACGGAGAGGACGGACTGGAGGTAATCCGCCGTACACAACCGGACATTGTGATCACTGACCTGTATATGCCCGTGATGAGCGGCCTGGATATGATGGAGCAGCTTAGGAAGGAAGGCTTCCAGGGCAAAATCATAATTTTGAGCGGTTATTCGGATTTTGAGCATGCGAGGGCAGCGCTAAGGTTCCATGTGACCGATTATGTCTCCAAGCCGATCAGTCTGCCGACATTGAAATCGATTCTAAGCAATGTCGTACAGGAGCTTGAGGAAGAAGAGGAGAAGCGGATCAGGCAGTGGGAGCTTGAGTTTAAAATAACGCTGTATGAGCCTTTTGTGGAAAAAGAGTGGGTTCGCTCCGCAGCTGTCGGTACTCTGGACCATGCATACAAAGACAGTACACGCCTTCCGCCGTCATACCTTTACTGGCAGGAACGCAAGCATGTCACAGTCGGCATCGAGCTGATCCGTGATGAACGGGCCAGATGTCTGTCCGTCTCCGACTGGAACCTGTTCCGGTTTGCGGTCAGCAATATTGCTTGTGAAGTAGCGCGCAAGCTGTTCCCGGAAATGGAATACACAGAGCTGCACAGCACCCGGGCGTTACTGATTATTCATCCGGGTTCAGGGCATCCCGAACAGTTAGAGGGGAAGCTGGAGGAACTGGGGATCAGGCTGAATGAAAGTATCGGCGGCTATCTTAAGCTGGTGACACGGATAGGGATCGGGGGAGTGAAGGATACATGGACGAAGCTCTCCGACTCCACGGAGGAAGCGTTCCGCGCAATGGATCAAAGAGCATTGCGGGTCGCTTCCGCACATGAAGTGTACATGTACCGGGAGAACAGCAGCAGTGAGCCGGGAAATGTCGCCCTCTTTCCGGTCAAGTTCTCGTATAAGCTGGCGACAGCGATGAAGGCCTCGCAGGAGGCCGAAGCCCACCAGCTTGTACTGGACTATATCACGGAAATGAACAAGCAGGAGGGACTTTCCCAAGGATACGTGCAAATGCTTGGAAGCGAGCTGTGGGGAATTATAACCTACTCGTTATATGAATCCGGATTGGTGCTGGATGACCTGTTCACCAATGACCAGATTGCCAAGGAGATCAGCAGCCTGATCGTACCGGACCAGCTGGCAAGGTGGCTGATGGATAAAATCACCAGGATCTGCAGCAGCAGGCAATGGAAGGGCAGCAGCAAGCATAGACAAGTTGTCGATTTCATGACCAGTTACATTCATGAGCACTATGCGGAAGAGCTGACGCTTGCCGAGCTTTCGGATAAGGTATTCATTTCGCGGAACCATTTGTCCATTATTTTCAAGAATATTACCGGCGAAACCTTCAATAACTACCTGACCCGGGTGCGGATCGAGAAAGCGCGCGAGCTGCTCATGGAGCGGAATATGCTGGTCTATGAAGTGGCCGAACGGGTCGGCTATAAGAACATTCCCTACTTCAGCACACTGTTCAAAAAAATCACCGGCATGAACCCTACAGAGCTGATAAAAAACTAGACACTGACGCAAGCCTTCTACTCCGGGAGGCTTGCGTTTTAAAAAAAGAAGGATGATAGACTGTGCTAAATATGCATTTTCTGCGCAAATAGAGTCAACTTTCTAAGGTGGGATATATCTATCAAAAGGTAGGAGCAGGTAATTCATCAATTTTATACAAAGTTTGATCCAGACCAATAGAAAAAGTATCCGGCCATAAAATTCTTGGATCATGTGCAATGGTCTCCAGTATTCCATTCGGCAAAATCTTCCGAATACTGTTGTTTTCATAGTCTCCAGCATCAACATTTCCTTGTGCATCCGTTATCATTCCATCAGAAGATAGGCTCTGAAAAATTTGGTGCAGCCGTATCCAGAACCCACAAGGTCCCCCTTCCATCAGCAATTACACTAACATAGGTTTTATGATAACCTCCCCAACATATTTGAATGATATTATCTATCAGCACTCGCCGAGAGGACTCCCGCTTCTGCAAGCGGTGAGGTCAATCGGCGACCTCCTGAACTTGCCCGCAAGATGTTCTTTCCTTCCATCTTTATTAGCGGTATAATAAAAATGGAACATACATTCGCATTGCGTGATTGGAAGGAGGTGAAGTCATGTCGGATTCAACGATGATGTACAGGACCCATCAAGTATGGATCAAACCGGGCCATCGGTTGTTTACGTATCTAAATGAAGCGTGTCAGAACGCCAGAAATCTGTACAATACGACCAACTTTTACATCCGGCAAGTGTTTACTTCTTTTGGACGAAATGAGCCCCTTCAGCCATTGCAACAACAAGTGATGAACACACTGGAAACAAGGCTCGAAGCAATGAATGAAAGACGGAGCTTTCAAAATCGTTCCCGCCTGTTCGAGCTGCCTTCACAGGAGAATCCCTTTGTGTCCTACCCCTTTCTGGACGCGTTGTTCAAAGTGATGGATCAACCCGATTATCGCGCACTTCCTACGCAGAGCAGTCAAAGCATCATGAAGGTGGTGTTTCAAAACTGGAACGGCTTCTTCACGAGTATGAAGGATTATCGTAAACATCCGGAGAAGTACACCGGCAAACCGAATATACCGGGTTACGCTCGCAGTCCGGTGAAAGAAGTGGTGTTCTCCAATCAGGATTGCGTGATCAAAGAACGGAAGTTTCTTAAGCTTCCCAAGACCAGGCTACAGCTTAACATCGGCAAGCTGGGCCGTGCCCACGGACAACTGAAACAGGTACGTGTAGTGCCCAGCCATGGACACTATGTCGTCGAATTGATCTTCGCTTGTCCAATGGAAGAGAAGGAAGCCGCGCAAGAAAACGTGCTAGACGTCAAACCTTCTGATTTACTTGTGGACGTGAATCGTTCTGATTACCTTATGGCCATTGATTTGGGTGTAGACAATCTTGCAACCATCGTCACGACAACGGGTTCGAAGCCGATGATCGTGAAGGGCAAGATCGTCAAAGCGATCAACCAGTATTACAACAAGATGAAAGCGCACTATACCGGAATTCTTCGTCAAGGCAAGGAACCGAGAGAAGGGTTACACACCTCCAAACGGATGGAACGTCTGCATCGGAAACGCTACCTCCGGATCAAAGACTTGTTTCACAAAGCCAGTCATCGCCTGGTTAGGTTGGCCGTGGAAAAACGCATCGGCACGATCGTCATCGGACATAACGATAGATGGAAGCAATCATCGGCGATCGGACGGCGAAACAATCAGTCGTTCTGCCACATCCCACACCAGATGCTGATCCGCATGATCCAGTATAAGGCGGCTGAACAGGGAATAGCGGTCATACTGACGGAAGAAGCATACACGTCGAAAGCCAGCTTTCTGGATCACGATCCCTTGCCGCGTTATGGCGAAGAGGGGACATGGACGTTTTCCGGCAAGCGAATTCATCGCGGGCTGTATCGAAGTAATAAAGGGTTCATCCATGCCGATGTAAACGGCGCTGCCAACATTATGCGCAAAGTATTCCCAAACGTAGTTGCCAAGAGTACGGATGGGATAGAGGAGTTGGACGGTAACCAGTCCGTCAACGTGTCAACTCCCCTGGTGTTAAGTATCCTGAAATAATTCAGGTTGAGACATCAGAAACCCCCACTTCAGCCGAAGCGGTAGCATCGGTAAGTGGCGGGAGTATTCATAGTATGTTGAAGGCTTTTCCTAATGCCGGAATAAAACAAAAAGCTTCGACATAAGCCGAAGCCTTCTACGGTGAATCTCCTTGTTTACCCGAATAAGAAGGACATCTCCGCCTATCTGCATCAAGACCGTTTTATTGTTGGTCTGGCAGACGTAATGCGTTTGCTGAAGTTTGTGCTTGATCTATAAATTCCTCAGCTTGGGTTATGTGTTGCCGGGCCGTCTCCAATGCCCGTGAATTTGTTGCCGAATTAGATTCACTTATCGAGCTTATCGCCTGATTTAAAGCCGTTTTTACCTGAGAAACCGCGTTAGATGCATGTTGCTCCAGCGTATTGCCGCTCGAGTTAAGTGAATCTTCTGCCGGTTTTTTTGCATTTTCAGTAGCTAGATTAATTTTCTTTTCATTGGCCAAAGCTAGCCCTCCTCCCTTGAGCAAAGATCATTATTTTAAACAGAAATAAGTATGTGTTTTACATTTTATTTATATTCCTGGGACTGCGTGGGAATATACTGGTCCCTGATTTCCGGCAATCTATTTTAGTATAAGATCGGATAACGCTGGAAAATATAACGCTGATGAAAAAAAGGAAAAAGTTGATGAAAAAAGGAGGTGAGAATATCTTCATGAATACGCCGACACTAGCGCCGCACGAATCAATGGAACTGCATGAAGCGTTAAACTTTAAAACGCTCTGCCTCGCTAAGTCAAAACTTATGCAAGGCTTGGTCTTTGACCAAGAGCTAAAAGCATTAATGCAGAAAGACGTAATTCAATCCACACAACAGATCGCCGAGCTGCAAACCATCTATGCAAGAGCTCCTTTCCAAGCGCCTGTTCCGAATAGCCCGACACCTATAACTCATTAAAGGGGAACGCCCATGAACGCCGATTATTTAGACCCGATTAATTCATTAAATATGCCGGAAATGGCAGATATGACTTTTGCAACGGACTTCCTTCTCCGTGCCAAAGAAGGTGTGCGTAATTTATCCATCGCCCTGACGGAAACGGCCTCCCCGGATGTTAGAGCGCTGCTGCACAATCATCTTAAACAAGGGATTGCAATGCACCAAGAAATCACAGAGCTCATGATGCGTAAAAAATGGTTCCATCCTTATGAGCTTAATGAACAGTACCAACTCGACCAGCTTTCAGCAAAAAACACAGTGATGATCGGGCAGATGAATTTGTTCCCGGATGATACGTCACGTAAAGGGATGTTTGACAGGACCCCAGATGGACATATTGGAGGACATAAAGCATGAAGGCGGTAACGTATCAAGGGATTAAAAATGTCGTGGTCAAAGAAGTGCCGGATCCGAAGATTGAGAAACCTGACGATATGATCGTAAAGATCACCAGTACCGCCATTTGCGGTTCAGACCTTCACCTTATTCACGGGATGATCCCTAACCTTCAGGAGAACTATGTCATCGGGCATGAGCCGATGGGGATCGTAGAAGAGGTAGGCCCCGGCGTGACAAAGGTAAAGAAAGGCGATCGTGTGATCATCCCGTTCAACATCGCATGCGGAGAATGCTTTTTTTGCAAAAATCAGCTTGAAAGCCAATGTGACAACTCAAACGAACACGGGGATATGGGCGCATATTTTGGCTACTCCGGAACGACCGGCGGATACCCTGGCGGGCAAGCTGAGTATTTACGGGTTCCGTTTGCAAATTTTACCCACTTCAAAATCCCTGAAAACTGCGAACAACCGGACGAGAAGCTAAGCTTGATCGCAGATGCCATGACGACAGCATTCTGGAGCGTAGATAACGCTGGCGTAAAGAATGGGGATACGGTCATCGTGCTCGGCTGTGGTCCGGTCGGACTTCTGGCCCAGAAATTCTGCTGGCTGAAGGGGGCAAAGCGGGTCATCGCTGTTGACTATGTCGATTACCGCTTGCAGCATGCGAAGCGAACGAACAATGTGGAAATTGTAAACTTCAAACAGGATAAGAATATCGGCAACAATCTCAAGGAAATGACCAAAGGCGGCGCTGATGTCGTGATTGATGCGGTAGGAATGGACGGCAAGATGAGCGATCTCGAATTTCTAGCCAGCGGTATGAAACTGCAAGGCGGCACCATGAGTGCATTTATCATTGCATCTCAGGCTGTCCGTAAAGGCGGGACCATCCAAGTCACTGGGGTTTACGGTGGACGCTATAACGGATTCCCGCTGGGTGACATCATGCAGCGCAACGTGAATATCCGTTCCGGACAAGCTCCGGTCATTCACTACATGCCGTATATGTACGAGTTGGTTACTTCAGGCAAAGTGGACCCTGGGGACATTGTTACGCACGTCATTCCGCTTAGCGAGGCCAAACGCGGCTATGAAGTGTTCGATACGAAAATGGACGATTGCATCAAAGTCATCTTAAAGCCTTGAATATGGATAGATACATGGGAGGACGATCCAAATGAATTCCAATTATGCTTTGCATGAGATGCTGGAGGTTCATGAAATAGCTGCGTTCAAGACCGTTTGTATGACCAAATCCAAAACCATGCAAGCTCTGGTGACCGACCCGGAGCTCATGCGAATTTTGCAGCAAGACGTGCAATTATCACAGCAGCAGCTTCAGGAGCTCAGTGGAGTGCTGTCTAAAGTGACCCAATAGGAGATGAATACATGAACCCAATCTTAGAACACATGACAGGGCTTCATACGTTGACTGACGATGTGATCGCCATGGATTTTTTGATGAATGCAAAGAGCGGAGTGAGAAACTACGCCATGGCCGTGACCGAATGTGCTACCCCAGAAATCAAGCAAATCTTGATGAAACAGCTCGACGAAGCCATAGACTCCCATGAAAAGATAACAATCTACATCATGCAGCGGGGCCTTTACCATCCCTACCATATTCCAGAGCAAATTCAGCTCGATCTGAAAAACATTCAGACCGCTATGAACATTCCGTCCTGACACCGTATTTCGTTCCGGCAAAACGCGCAAAACCACAATGGTTCAGGCGCGTTTTTGATTTTAGCCGGAACTTCAGAGAACAAAATGTTCTCCTTCTCCGTATGGTCAAACAGGTTCACGTCATGATTTGGGCAGCTCTGCATGAACCTACTGAATTATTCCGAGGGAGCTTAACCAATTGTATACACTTTATCCTTTAGCTCGCCTTCGCGAGTTTTGTGCCGCGAACCGATGACACGGCGTATACGACGAGCGCTGTCCAGATGAGCGCGAAGCCGACGAGCAGAACCGGCGAAACTGTTTCCTTAAACACAAACACGCTCAGTAACAGCATGATTGTCGGTCCGATGTATTGTACGAATCCGAGCGTGGATAGCGACATCCGGGCAGCCGCCCGTGCAAAAAACAGCAGCGGCAGAGCCGTTACCACGCCGGAGAGAAGCAGCTCAACGAAAAAAGATGGAGGCAGCGTCCATGCCGTCGACTGTCCTGCGGCCGCTAAATAGATCCAGTAGCCGAGCGCGATGGGCAGGACTACAGCCGTCTCCGACAGCAAACCTACAGAAGCGACTTGTACAGTCTTCTTCTTTGCAAGGCCATACAAGCCAAACGATGAGGCCAATGAGATCGCGATCCATGGGAAACGCCCGTAGTCTATTGCAATGATGAGCACCGCGGCACCTGCGATAGCAATCGCGATCCATTGGCCACGGTTTGGCTTCTCATGAAGAAAGACGACAGCTAATAACACATTCAGCAACGGATTCAAATAATAGCCGAGGCTTGTCTCGACTACATGCCCGTTGTTGACTGCCCAGATGAAAATTAGCCAATTCACGGCGATCAGCAGCCCGCTGGCTGCGAGCGACTGCAGGTGTGTGCGGTTAGCCGCAATTCGTTTCATGTCGCCCCAGCGGCGCTGGATAGTGATAAGAATACCCATGAAGACGAACGACCAGACAACCCGATGCGACAGAATCTCGCCTGCTGGCACATTATCAAACAACTTCCAATACAGCGGGAGAACCCCCCACATAATATACGCGATAATAGCGTTAAGCAATCCGTTGTTCATTTTCGATTCTCCTCTTCTCACTCCGGTGACTGAACGGATTATACGCCTCGATCCTCGTTAAGTAAAGAAAATAATAAAACGCAACCCTTTTCTACTTAGGTTCTATAACCTCATGACTTCAATGTTCTATCAAAGTTTTTTTACGAATCTGCCAGGTGAAATTCCGGCGATCCTGGTAAAACTGCGGATAAAATTGGCATAGTCGCTGAAGCCGGATTGATAACAGGCCTCGGTAATACTCAGGCCTTCACTGAGATAGGACTTGGCCAAGGAAACCCGGCGATCCAATATATAGGAACGGAGTGTTAAGCCCGTGTGTTTTTTGAACTGGCGGCTAATATAAGTGCTGTTCAAATGAAAGATTCCGGCAAGCTGTTCAAGCGTGATGTTCTGCCCGAGATGGGCTTCAATATAATCCATAGTTTTACGGACCAGTTCCGGCATGATATCAGCAGGAATAAAGCTCGCATTGTGAAAAATAGTGTTGGTCAGAACTAATAATTGAGCGATAGCGCTGTTGGCTATAATGTCTGATCCATATGCATCCGATGAGAGGGCCTCCTCCAGTGTGCCTGTGAGCCTGAGAAATTGCTGCAGCTGGGATTCTTCCAGGTGTACGATGTTGCCTTTCCCCTTCGGGCGGTAGTCAAAGCACCCGGATAGCTGCGTGGCCGGAGTAGAGAGGCGGTGCAGATAGGATTTCTGGAGGTTAATAGTAATCCGCTCATACTGGGATTCATCCAGGCTGAAGGAACGGTGCATTTCCTCAGGATTGATCACAAGCAAATCACCGCGTTCTAAATGGTAGCAGCTGTTTTCAATGTAAAAGTTGACGTTGCCGCGCAATAACAAGTATAGCTCGTATGCTTCATGCCGGTGATAAAAAGTTCCCATGTTATAAGTAGTAGTCCGGTGCAGGTAGAGAAAGTCTTTGTTGATGGGATCATAACGAAGTTCAAAAGGCTCGTTCATCTGGTACCTCCAGGTCAATTCGCGCAATAAATACTGCGGGATATGCAATGATTATTCTCTGGAACTACTTTAAAATGTCATTATCCTAGCATGCCGGGATAAATATTGCAAACGTTTTATGGTATACACCAGACTGGAGGATATGCATATGGAATTGATCATAACTGCAAGAAGCAAATTTCAGGAAGATACTGAATATACCGGATTAAATGGGCATGGACTACACGCATCCATAGAGATCACAGGCGGTACAGGCAGTGCCAAACAGCCGTTTCAGGCAATGGTGCGGATAACGAATCTAGGCGGCGCAACGTGGTCGGGAGTGATTCATGTGGAGCTGCCGTTTGCCAAGGCCAATCCGCGCTTTTTTCTGCCGGCTTTTATGTATGCCCGTAACTGCGGGGAAGCTCCGCAGAATGTTCCGAATGAGTTCCCCAGATTGCGGGAAGGCAGTCCCTCACGCCCTTCCTCTCCTTGGTGGATGGTACGAAGCGACCGGCTGTCACATCCGGCGGCGCTTGTATATGACAACGGCAAAATATTTGGCCTTTGCGCCAGTCCGTATTTTATAAGCAGGGAAGGGGACAAAACCCAATGGAAGCCGGAGCTGGCCGGTGAATTCTACCAATACAGCGGGTATACCTGCTCACTGGCCAAAGGAACAGTCGGGTATACACTCGGGTATGAGAACGCTCCGCTTTTGTTCATCAAATCGCGTCTGGTCAAGGAACGGGCTCCTCTTGATGAGAACTGTTTTGAACTGGCGGCTTCGGAGTCTGTAGAGTTCACACTGGATTTGTATGAGTACGAAGCTGAATCTGAGCTGGGCATCAATGCTGCAATTGAAGAAATCTATTCCCGCTATCATCAGCCTCCAAGACCGGGCAGTGATCTCCGGACGGCTGCAGCCGATCTGTCTCAGGCGATTTATCAATATGCATGGCTGCCGGAAGAACGCAATTATTCAACGTTTGTATATGAGGACAAGGAAACAGGCGGTTACCGGTACAATAAAATAATCTCGATCAGCTGGACGGACGGATTGCCTGTGGCCGTTCCGGTTCTAATGGCTGCCCTGCGGCTCAGGGACGAGCCTATGCGCTGCCAGGCGCTTTCCTGTATTCAAAATATTGCCGAAAATTCCTTGAACCCGGCTTCCGGGCTGCCTTATGAGGCGTATCAGAACGGGAAATGGAGCATTAACGGCTGGTGGTTTGACGGAATGCGCACACCTGGACATTCCGCTTATCTGTGTGCGCAGGCTTTATTTTATATTATGAAGGCCTATGAGTTTGAGAAACGGCTTCATAATATCCTCCACGGGGATTGGATGGTTTTCGTGAAGAAGGTTCTCCTGGTATTGGAGAAAAGCAAAAATTCGGATGATGAATACCCGTCCATCCTATCCGAGCGGACCGGTGCCGGGCTTGAATATGATTCCTTCAGCGGAACATGGTGCATGGCTGCTATGGCATACTACAGCTGGCTCACCGGGGACAGCACGCATCTGGACAGCCTGAAGCGCAGCGAGAAGCATTATTATGAAGCTTATGTGAGACGAATGGAATGTTATGGAGCGCCGCTTGATGCGGATAAAGCAGTGGACTCCGAAGGGATTCTGGCATACATCAAGGCAGTCAGATATCTGCACGCCCTCACTGGCGATGCTCTGTATCTTGATCATATGAGAGATGCGATCGGCTACGAGTTCACCTTCAAGTTCGCTTACAATTCACCGGTGAAGGTGCCGCCGCTCAGCACCGTGGGCTGGTCCAGCTGCGGAGGAAGCGTTACCTCTGTCGCTAATCCCCATATTCATCCAATGTCAAGCAACCTGGTGGATGAGCTGTATTATTTCGTGCAGCAGCGTAAAGATCCTTACGTCTGGCAGCGGATGCTCGATACCATCGGTTGGGGATGCCAGACCTATAACCGTTATGACAGGGAATTTGATCACGGGAAAAAGGGATGGATGTCCGAGAGATATTGCCATTCCGAAGGGCTGCTAACGGAGACCTACAGCGACGGTTCCCCGGCAAGCACCTGGTTCTGTCTGATGCCTTGGGCCAGCGGCAGTATTATTGAAGGCCTGGTTGGCGATTACTGGGAGGCGGATGTCAGGTAGCCGTTAGTTAGCATTTTATGGCTTTATATTTTCCCGGGGGCATGCCGGCTATTTTTTTGAAGCTTCTTATAAAATTGGCATAGTCGCTGAACCCGGATAGCTCACAGGCTTCGGCCACGGTTTTTCCGGCGGACAGGTGGTTCATGGCCAGTGAAATGCGCTTGTCAACAATATAGGAGCGTATCGTCAGTCCGGTATGCTCCCTGAATTGCTGGCTTATATATTTGCCGCTGTAATGGAACTCCTGCTCCAGCTGCTCAGAAGATATAGATTCGACCAGATGCTCCTTGATATAGGTCATCGTATTGCTGACCAGCTCGGGCATGAGATTATTCGATTTGTATGTGGAAGACTGATACAGGGAGTTAATAAATACAAGCAGCTGGGTAACATAGGATTCCGCCAGAAGATCCTGTCCGTATGCCTCCGAGTGGAGGCAGGAGATCAATTTATCTGCGAGCCCGCAATACAACGCAATCTGGTCCGGGGAGAGCCGGGTCAGATTGTTCTGCCCGAAGGGATGGGATTCGAAACAGGATAAAAGATTGGAGCGATGACTTGAAAGCCTCTGCAAGGCGGACTTCTTGATATTCAGCCCGATTCGTTCATACATTTGATTGTCGATACAGATACACCGGTGCATTTCGCTGGGACTGATGATGATTAAATCGCCTGGGGCCAATCTGTAGCAGGACTGCTCAAGGTACATGTAGGCATTGCCTCTTAGGAACAAATAAATTTCATAGGCATCGTGGCGGTGATAAGGCAAAGCCGGGTTGATAAGCTCCGTATCTGTTGCTTTATGAAAGCAAATCAATTCCTCTTTAATCGGGGCGAAAATATAGTTTAGATCCAGACTCATCATATCAAATCCTTTTTATTGTATCTTTTGGAATTATAAGTATCCACGCAATATAATGTTGTTTATTTGCAAGGATTATTCAGCAGATACTTAATATAATACAGGAAAAGGAAGCGCTTGCAAGTGCTGCAAGAAGTATAGACAAGCTTATTTTTGGTACAGCTGCCGCTTCGATCAGACAGGAGGTGACAAGAGCAGGTTTTTGGCGGAAATTACTTTATGAGGAGATGAGAAGAATGATTTCAGGGGTAAAAAAATCACTGTGTACATTATTGGCATGTGTTACTGTGCTGTCGGTAATGCTGGTACCCGCACCTCCAAAGGCTTCAGCAGCAAGCGATGTGACCGTTAATTTGTCAGCAGAAAAACAAGTGATCCGCGGGTTTGGCGGCATCAACCTCCCGGCTTGGATTGGAGATTTGACTGCAGCGCAAAGAGAAACTGCTTTTGGCAATGGACCGAACCAGTTAGGGTTTTCTGTCCTGCGGATCTATGTGGACGATAATAAAAATAACTGGTACAGAGAAGTAGAAACTGCCAAATCTGCTATCGCACACGGAGCTATCGTTTTCGCCTCACCCTGGAACCCTCCCAGCAGTATGACGGAGACCTTCAACCGCAATGGGGACACGTCCGCCAAACGGCTCAGGTACGATAAGTACGCCGCGTATGCGCAGCATCTGAACGATTTCGTTACGTACATGAAGAATAATGGTGTGAATCTATATGCGATTTCTGTACAAAATGAACCGGATTATGCACATACCTGGACCTGGTGGACGCCGGCGGAAATGCTTAATTTTATGAAAAATAATGCCGGTTCTATTAACTGCAGGGTTATAGCACCCGAGTCGTTCTCTTACATGAAGAATATGTCTGACCCTATCCTGAATGATACACAGGCTCTAGCGAATATGGATATTCTGGGTGCGCACACTTACGGCACTTCGTTCAGCAACTTTCCGTATCCGCTGTTTAAGCAAAAAGGGGCAGGGAAAGAGCTCTGGATGACAGAAGTGTACTATCCCAACAGTGACAACAACTCTGCCAACCGCTGGCCTGAGGCCCTGGATGTTGCTTATCATATGCACAATGCTATGGCAGAGGCAGATTTCCAGGCCTATGTATGGTGGTACATCCGCAGACAATACGGTCCGATGAATGAGGATGGGACAATCAGCAAGCGCGGGGACAGCATGGCCCAGTTCTCCAAATTTATCCGTCCGGGATATGTAAGAGTTGACGCCACGAAGAATCCCAACACCAACGTCTACACCTCGGCATACAAAGGCGACAACAAGGTTGTCATTGTTGCCATTAACAGAGGCACTTCAGCCGTAAGCCAAAACTTTGTCCTGCAGAATGGGACTGCATCAAGCGTATCCACCTGGATCACGGACGCCAGCAGAAAAGTTGCCGCCAGCGCATCTATTAATGTGTCGAACAACTCCTTTACCGCCCAGCTTCCTGCCCAAAGTGTGACAACCTTTGTAGCTGCACTTGGGAACGGCAGAAGCACTGTCAGCGAAACTACTTATGAAGCTGAAACCAGTATTACTGTGCCTGTCCAGTAAGAATATGTAGTACCATAAATGAATTTTATCTTGGCTTGTAAATCAGCAGCTTACCTAGTGCGTTTACAGGCCAAGATTTTTTTTACGGAAATATCGGAATTCACGCAATATATTAACGATAACTTACAAAGATACTATCGCGGACACTTAATATAATACAATAAAAAACTATTCAAGTTCCGCCGGCGGGGAACCACCGGCGGAATATTTTTTTGTCAGAAAGGGGACTTAAGTCGTGTTCAAAGTATTGCTGGTAGACGATGAGGTATTTGTCCGCAAAGGACTGCTGGAATTAATCCCGTGGGAATCGCTCAAATTGAGCATCGTGGGAGAGGCGAACAATGGCGCGGAAGCGCTGGACATGATCACGCAGCTTGAGCCTGACCTGGTGATTACAGATATCCGGATGCCTATTCTGGACGGGCTGGATCTGATCCGCAGCGTGAACGAACATGCCGGCTTAGATTTGATATTCATCATTATCAGCGGCTTCCACGACTTCAAGTATGCCCAGCAGGCATTGCGCTATGGTGTTCACGACTACATTCTGAAGCCCATTGATGAAGAGGAAATGACCGCAGCGCTGCGGAAGCTGTCCTATGCCATGGGCAGGAAGAGGATCGCCGCTCTGACGAATGAGGATCTCACAACCAGTGCCATCATGGAAGCGCTGGTGCAGGAGAATCTTCAGGCGGAGGATGCGGAACCTTATGCAGCAGCACTGGGACTGGAAGGAAAAAGCGGCTTCCTGTACGCTGTGACCGAGATTCATGCGGGCCGGCGGGACAAGCCAGCCACTGTGAAGCAGTTCCAGGAGGCGCTTCATTCCCTTGAAGAGGGAGGTGCCGGCATTCCTGTGTTTGAGCAGCAGCCGGGGACCTTCGGAATGCTGCTCTGTACGGACGGGATCACAGGCGGACACGGCGGTCTTATGCTTCATTTGGAGCGGCTTCGTGCGGCCCTATCGGAACGGCTGGATACGGGCTTGAGCCTCTATGCAGGCGATCCCGTTGACACGCTGGACCATGTTCACCGCTCGTATGCGGAGGCTAACGAAGCAGCCAGGCATAAGTATGCCGAGAACACCGGAGTCATTATGTATTCGGACATCAAAGATAAACCCCTATATGTATTTGATATGAGTCCGGTTCTCGCAAACCAGCTGATCATGCAGCTGGAAGAGGGAAACAAGAAGGACTACCTGGAAACCGTGAACCGCATGTTCCGGTTGTTCCATGAGCAGCGTTTCACCCCGCAAGCCGTGGCCGGCTCCCTCTCCCGGTGCATGACGGGAATCATTGGCGTAATGAAGGAGATGGACGGCAATGATGAGGAAATCCTGCGGCTGAAGGAACTGGCTGAACGGGGACACGGGCCTTGGAATCTGCAAATGCTGCAGGAGCATTTCCTGCGGGCGATACAAGAAGCGGCAGAATATATTGCCCGGCTCCGCAAGGAGTATTGCCTGGGAGGGATCAAGCTGGTCAAACGATATATCGATACCCGCTACCGCGAGAATATCAGCCTTAAGAGCATAGCAGCCGAGTTCTATATGAATGCTGTATATCTGGGACGGCTGTTCCGCAAAACTTACGGCGTCTATTTCAACGATTATCTCCTGGAGCTTAGGATACAGGAAGCCAAAAAGCTGCTGCGGCAAAGCGACCTGAGAATGTATGAAATTGCAGGCAGAGTCGGTTTTCAGAATGCCGATTATTTCGTGACCCAGTTCGAAAAGCTGGAACAGATAACGCCGTCTGAATACCGGAACATGCTAATGGACAAAGAATAGCGGGGCGGTTCTATGAAAAAATTCCTGAACTATTTGAAGCTGCGCGACAAGCTGCTGCTGATGTACGTGCTGTCGGTATTTATTCCCATAGTGCTGACCAATGTTGTGTTCTATAACGTGACCACTTCCAATCTGCGGAATCAAAAGATCCGCGATGCGGACATGGCGTTAGACAATCTGAAAAACGAACTGCGGGTAACTATCGACCAAGGGGTTGGCCTTGCTTACTCCCTGTATGGCGACTCCATTTTCAACAAAACCATTACCCGCAAATTTACCAGCGAAAAGGACTATGTGGAAACCTTCAATTCCTACCTGAGGGGGGCTCTTGCCGATCAAAATGTGCAGGGGGTCCGCTGGTATCAGGTGTATACGGATAATCCCACCGTATTGGCCTCCGGCTATATTGACCGGTTAACCGACAAGCTCCGCGATACCGGCTGGTATACACAGTCCAAGGCCTCTTCCTCCCGTTATCCGACCTTTATCTATTCTGAGCAGAAGTTCAGTCTGATTCAAAAATTAAACAATTACCACACCAGCGGCATCGAGCAGCTCGTCAAAATAGACTTGAACATGGAGCGGATTCACCAGATCTTTTTTGGAAGTGCATTTAATGGCATGGTCTATTTGGTGGACCCCCAGGGGAGAGTGCAGTACGGGAACGATACGGCGAAGCTGCCGGAAGGTGTTCCTTTTAAGGAGATCAGCTATCCCAAAAACTTTCTTGCATTCAAGAATGTTTACAGCGGAATTAATTATCTGGAGGGATGGACACTGGAGGGTGTCATTGATGAGGAAAACGTGCTGAAGGAGGTCCGGAAGTCGCGTTCTTTCGTCATTTGGCTGGCTTGCATCAACTTTGTGCTGCCTTCGATCATCATCGCGGCCATGTCGAGGTCAATCCACGTGCGGCTGGTACGGATTCTCAAGCATATGAAAAAGGTGAAGGCGCAAAATTTCCAGACGATTCCCCACGAAGAGGCCAGAGACGAAATCGGCCAGCTGACCATCGAATTCAACCGGATGACCGAGACGGTCAACAGTCTGATTAATGAAGTCTATCTGGCAGATATCCAGAAGAAGAATCTGGAGCTGAAGCAGCAGCAGGCGCAGCTTCATGCCCTGCACAGCCAGATCAATCCCCACTTCCTGTTCAATTCCCTGGAATCGGTCCGCATGCGAAGCCTCATCAAGGGGGAAAAAGAAACGGCGAAGATCATTCAGCATATGGCGAAAATGTTCCGCAAATCGGTCTCCTGGAGCCATAACTATGTTACTGTCCGCGAGGAGCTGGAGCTGATTGAAAGCTTTCTTACGATTCAGCAATACCGCTTCGGTGACAAGCTGGAATACAGTATCGTCGCTGACCCTGCAGCACTTGAGCACCGGATTCCCAAAATGGTTCTGCTGCCCTTCGTGGAGAACGCCAGTATCCATGGTATCGAATCGAGCCCGGATAAAGGGATTATCGTGATCTCAGTCGCCGTGCAGAGGGATAGGCTTATCTTCAGGCTGGAGGATAACGGGATCGGCATGTCCCCGGAGAAGCTGGAGGAGCTCAAGGGGTATCTGGAAGAGAATGACGACATCGGCGAGCGGGTCGGCATGAAAAATGCATATTACCGTCTGAAGCTTTGCTTTCAGGACCGCTTTATGTTTGCGATGGATGCCCGGGAAGGGACGGGAACCTATATTGAGATTTCTCTCCCGCTGCTGGAAGCGGCGCCTTAAATGCCGGCGGGATGGATATGCATTTCAAAGTACAAGGTATAGTTTGCCGGGTAATCAAGAAAGCGGTTTCTTGTTATATTGAAAGAGCTTACAAGACTGAAGGTGATTTAAGAAATCTAAAGGGGGATGAAGTCCAAATGTTTAAAGGCAAAATTCTAACCGCTGGATTGGCACTCGTCTTGGCTGCAGCTTTAGGAGGCTGCGGCAATGGCAGCAACACGTCTGACGGTGCGTCGAACAGTCCGGCAGCTAAGGGGAACTCCGCATCCGGAAGCGGGGATACCTCTCCTGTTACCTACAAGTATTTCAGCTTTGGCGGGCCGAAGAAGCAGGTTCTGGGCAGTGAAACCACTATTGGGAAAGAACTGCAGAAACAAACCGGTGTTGACTGGAACATTGAATATCTGGTGGGAGATGGCGACACTAAGGCAGGAGTCATGATTGCCAGCGGAGATTACCCTGATATTATCGATTCCAGTGGCCAGATGGCCAAGCTTATGGACGCAGGGGCTTTCATTCCGCTGGATGATCTGATTGAAAAGTATGGACCCAACATCAAGCGGGTATACGGCCCTTACTATGAGAAATTCAGACAGAAGGACGGCAAACTGTACTTTTTCCCGTACGGGGCCAATATCGGCTACCTTTCTGAGCCTAATTTCCAGACGGGGTTCTATATTCAGCGCTCTGTATTGAAGGAGTTCAACTACCCTAAAATCACCACACTGGATGAATATTTTGATCTGATCAAGCAGTACAAGGAAAAGCACCCGCAGGTAGACGGCAAGGATACCATCGGTTTTGCTACCTTTGCCGGTGAACAGGGAAGCTTCTTTACCCTCCAGAATCCGGCTATGCACTTGGCAGGCTCTCCTAACGACGGTGGCACCATGGTGGACATGAAGACCCATGAGGCCAAGCTGGTGGCGGGCTCTGAATATCAGAAGAGATGGATACAAAAGCTGAATGAGGCTAATGCCCAGGGCCTGGTCGACCCGGAGTCCTTTACCATGAACAGAGACCAGTATCTAGCGAAGCTGACCTCCGGACGCGTCCTCGGTTATTTCAGCTATTCCTGGCAGGTTGGGGATGCGACCAACAATCTAAAGAAAGCCGGTGACGATGATAAGCGCTATGTTGCGCTGCCTATCGTATTTGACAAAGGAATCAAGGATCAGTATATTGACCCGCCTGGATTTGTCAACAACTACGGGGTTGGCATCACCGTGAAAGCCAAAGATCCGGTCCGTATTATTAAGTACTTCGATAACCTGCTGAAAGAGGAAAATCAGATCCTGGTTCAATGGGGCATCAAGGACCAAAGCTATGCTGTTGACGAGAACGGCCGCTTCACGTATGCCAACGATGAACAACGCCAAATCCACGAAGATCCTGAAAAGAGCATGAAATTCGGCTTCGACTACTTCAATTACAGCTGGCCGCGTTACGGAAACAGCTCCGTTCTGCAGGACGGAAACGCCTATGGTCCCGGCAGCCAGCCGGAGGTGGCAACCTTCGGATATACGGGTGGTGACAAGCAGCTCCTTGCAGCATACGGTGTGAAGACCTTCAGTGAGCTATTCAGTAATCCGGATGAGCGTCCATGGTTTCCTGCCTGGTCCATCGCCCTTGAACAAGGATCACCTGAACAGATGTTTATCACCAAAGCAGATGATCTCCAGCGGAACCATCTGCCTTCGATGATTCTGGATACACCGGCCAATTTCAGCAAGAATTGGGACGACTACATGAACCAGTTCAACAAGCTGGATAAGAAAACGTATGAGGATTTCATTACGAAAAAGGTACAGGACCGCGTCGCAGGCAAATGGTAATGCAATGATTGTGAACGGTTGTTAGATACCCGGGGTCGGATGTCGAGAGGCTTTCGGCCCCGAGGTTTATTCTGTAAGGAGCCGGAAGGGAGTTAATGCAAGTGGAGAAACCATTATATTCTCGAAACTCGGACCCGCAAGCCAGCGGTACGGGAATGAATCAAACCCATTTATTCTTCAAACGCCTTATCCAGCAGAAGACACTGGCTTTTATGTGTATTCCTTTCGTAATTTGGGCCTTCGTGTTTAAATATCTTCCCCTTTGGGGCTGGACCATGGCCTTTCAGAATTATAAGCCGGCCAGAAGCTACTCGGAGCAGGAATGGGCGGGGCTGAAGCACTTTAGGATTCTGTTTGAGGACAGTACCTTTTATCGGGTGCTGCGAAACACCTTAGTGATGAGTACGATTCAATTGGTGCTGGGATTCGTTACAGCGATCACGCTGGCCCTTTTGCTGAATGAGCTGAAAAATCTTATTTTTAAACGTGTGGTTCAGACCGTCAGCTATTTGCCGCACTTTATCTCCTGGGTTGTAGCGTCCAGTATTGTGCTGACCGTGTTATCGCCGGACGGCATCATTAATCTGCTGCTGACGAAGCTGCATCTCCTGGATAAACCGGAGCTGTGGATGGGGAAAGGAAATTATTTTTGGGGGATTCTCGGTGTGACCCAGGTATGGAAAGATGTAGGCTGGAACACCATTATCTATTTGGCGGCCATTACTTCGATCGACCCTTCCCAATATGAGGCGGCTGAAATCGACGGAGCGAGCCGCTTTCAGCGGATGCTTAATATTACGCTTCCCGGACTCAAGCCGGTTATCATCATCCTGCTGATTATGAATTTGGGCAATATTCTTGAATCCGGATTTGAGCCGCAATATTTGCTGGGCAACGGGATGAACTTGGAGTATTCAGAAAACCTGGATATTTTTGTGCTGAAGTATGGTTTGGGGATGGGCAACTTTTCCTTGGGGACAGCGGCAGGCATATTTAAAACCGTAGTCAGCTTCATCTTCCTTTTCTCCGCTAATCATATTGCCAAGAGAATGGGAGAAAGCAGATTATTCTAAAAGGAGGTCTTAGTCATGCAATCCGGAAAAGCGTCCCGCTTGCGCAATTCCAGTCTGGGGGACCGGATATTTGATATATGCAATATCATTTTTATGGTGTGTCTGATGATCGTCACCATGTACCCTTTCATTAATATGATCGCCGTTTCTCTTAACGACGCCAACGATGCCGTGAGAGGCGGCATTTATTTGTGGCCCCGGATGTGGACCTTGAACAATTATAAATATATCTTCGGGGAATCAGATATTTACCATGCGACCTTAATTTCACTTCTGCGCACCGTGATGGGAACTGCGGTTTCCGTCTTCTGTACGGCAATGCTGGCTTTCACTGTCAGCCGCCAGGAGTTTGTGCTCCGCAAATTTGTCACCCTGTTCTTCGTGTTCACCATGTATTTCAGCGGAGGCCTGATCCCCGGGTATCTGCTTATCCGTAATTTGGGTTTGACGGATTCCTTCTGGGTCTATATTGTTCCCGGGGTGATCGGGGTGTTCAACATGATTGTCATCCGCTCTTTTATTGAAGGCCTCCCCGAAGGCATTCTGGAATCGGCCCGGATTGACGGAGCCGGAGAATTTACTACCTTTATCCGCGTCGTATTGCCGCTAACGATTCCAGCCATGGCGACCGTATCCTTGTTCGTGGCTGTGGGACAATGGAATTCCTGGTTTGATGTATTCCTGTACAATTCCTCGAATATCAAATTAAGCACGCTGCAGTATGAATTGATGAAAATTTTGCAGACCACCAACACCTCTGCAACGGCAGGAGCGGTGGAAGCCTACCAATCTGCGGAAAATACGGTTAGGGTTACGCCTACTTCGCTGCGGGCAACGATGACGATTATTGCCAGTGTTCCGATTCTGATGGTCTATCCGTTCCTGCAGAGATATTTTGTTCAGGGGATGACTGTCGGCGGGGTGAAGGGCTGATATTCCTCGTCCAATGGCGAAATGAGCTGAAGTAGTGCCCCTTTTTCCACTTGGAGTTGCCGTACTATTGGTGGGAGTCGTTCTCCAGGTAATATTAGAATACATCAATTATATTTCTGCTTAGATCATTGTTTTAGACAGGGGTGTAAATTACAATTTTTATTGTAAGGATAAAGATTGTTATAGAAATACATTTAATATTGCTTCAAACGCGTTTGAAAGCGATTGCTAAATGTAAAGAGCGTAATCCATGGATTTAAATGTACGCCAATTTATACACCTGTCAAAGGAGACGATACCATGCTAAGAGTTGTAAAAGTGGAAAATGGGACGGTCAAGGGGCTGCCGGCAGCCGACCCGCGGATTACGAGCTTCAAAGGGATACCCTTCGCTGCTCCGCCCACGGGCCAAAACCGTTGGCGTGCCCCGCAGCCGGCAAGTGACTGGGAGGGAGTGCTGCAAGCATACGAGTTCGCGCCGATTGCAATGCAGGTAAGACAAGAGCTCGACGACAACAACATCTATACCCGGGAATGGGCTGTGGAACCGGATATCGCCATGAGCGAGGATTGCCTTTACCTGAATGTATGGACACCGGCCAAACGTATAGATGAGAAACTTCCGGTATATGTATGGTATTTTGGCGGGGGCCTGCAGGTAGGCCATCCGGCCGAAATGGAATTCGACGGCGAACGCATTGCCCGCCGGGGCATCGTGGTGGTCACGATCAACTATCGCCTGAATGTCTTCGGATTTTTATGCCATCCCGAAATAACGGCGGAAGCGCCGGATGCACCGGCTAACTTTGGCAACCTCGATCAGCAGGCGGCAACAAGATGGGTCAAGCGCAATATTGCAGCATTCGGCGGCGACCCGGACAACATCACCATCGGCGGACAGTCCGCCGGCGGCGGAAGCGTCATGAGCCAGCTCACTTCGCCTCAGAACGAAGGCCTCTTTCAGAGGGCGATTGTTGAAAGCGGGATCTTTACGAAGCTTTACCCGGGAACGCTCATGCCGGCGCTTCGGAGCCATTTGGCAGAAGCTGAACAGGATGGGATCGCGTTTTTTAATGAACTGGGTGTATCCTCACTTGCGGAAGCCCGGCAGCTGGATGCGGTCTATCTTCGGGACAAGGCGGTGGAGTATGGGGGATTCTGGGGTACTGTCACAGATCAGGTGTTCAGCGTAGGCAATTCTTTTGATTTGTTCCTGCAAAACAAGCGCTGGAAGGTGCCGGTAATGTTCGGTCATACCTCCTCCGAGTTTTTTAGTGTCCCGGATGCTGAGACATTTGACGACTTCAAAAAGATGGCCGTCGGCATGTTCGGCGGTGATGCTGCTGCATTTCTGGAGCTTTGCGGCGTTCGGGCGGACAATATGGAGGAAGCCAGGAAAAGAGCTTCGGTGAGCGGAATAGAATATGCGATTCGCATAGCTGCGCAGGCCAATGCCGGCACCGGCGGCGAAACCCCGCTGTACTATTATAATTTCGATGCTGAAATACCTGGCTGGGACAACCCCGGCACCTTCCACTCGGTGGATCTCTGGTTTTTCTTTGAGACACTTGCCAAATGCTGGAGACCGTTTGTCGGTAAGCATTATGATTTGGCCCGTCAGATGTGCAATTATTGGGCCAATTTCATCCGTTCTGGAGACCCGAACGGCCAGGACTCGACAGGAGAAGAATTGCCTCGATGGGAGCCCTACACCCCTGAAGCGCCGTATGGGATGCTATTCGCCGATCGGGCCGAGTTTTCCAGACAACAGCCGGGTGAGATCATGAAGTTTCTTGTGCAGCAGTTTTTCAAGTAAGCGGTGCTGCCCAAATGGAACATTAACCTTTTATATGCTTCTGAAAGTTTCTCGGTGTATATCCGGTCAGTTTTTTGAATTGCCTGCAGAAGTGTTCCACGTTTTGATATCCGCACCGGGAAGCGACTTCAGCTATGCTTTGGGCGTTGTGAATCAAGTATTCTTTGGCCATACGAATCCGGCTGTTGATGACATCATCCATGCAGGAAATTCCAAATGTTTTTTTGTAGATGTTCTGTAGATAGCCCGGGCTGATTCCAAGAGAATCCGCCATTTTTGAAACCGTCCAGTATTCGCCGGGGTTGTTTTGAATAACGGTGCGCAGTTTCAGTAATTTGTAGTATTGAGGCGTAATATCATCATGGAAGTAGGATTCCCATAGCTTGTTGAACAGCGTCCGGAGCAAATAGTCGATGGAAGATTCTTTGCAATCCCGGTTAAAATGATGTTCGATGACAAGCAGTTCAAACAGTTTGTGGCAGAAGTCCGGGTCACTTAGGGCAAAGGGAACGCCGAGCGGAAGGGGGGATTCGGAAATATAAGGTTCATCGGACTCGAAGCGGACCCAGTCATTGATAAAACGATCGGTGCAGGCCCGGTAATAGACTTTCTGCAATGGGCGATAGAGGATTGCGCTGTGAGCAGGGTATTCCTTGAGCCCGCCATTTACCCAGAATTGCGCCGGAGTCTTGGTGATCACAAGGAGCCAGTGATAGCCCACGGGAACATCAATAACAAAATTGCCGGCATGCGTGGTGTTGGATTCAGCATAGTGAATATGGGCCATCTTTTCCCCTCCTAGCAAGAAATGTCTATATTATAATATAATGAAGAAATTTGATTGAATACAGCGAATTTCTTACATTTTTAAGGAGTGTCTTAAAGTGGATCGGACAGCGGCAGCCAATGAAATACCGGAAGGAACCCGGATTATTTTTGCCATACAGCAGCAAAGGGAAATGTGATAGCAAGCGTTGAAATCAGGGACACCGGCATCACAAAATTCCCAGCCGCTGTAGAGGACGTCAAATGTGCGATCCTGTTTATGCGTAAACATGCTGGAGAATACGGGATTGATCTGAACAGGGTCGCGGTATGGGGGGATTCCTCCGGCGGACACCTTTCATTAATGACCGGTCTTACCATAGGAGAATATGATAACGGCCTTTATAGTGAACAGACGGACGAAGTGAGTGCAATAATTGATTATTACGGAGTTTCAGATCTGCTTACCTTAGGTAAATATAATGATATTCTGGACCACGATGCCGCCGATTCACCATTCAATGGAATAGAGTCTGTGCGCAACACTCTATCGTACAATGAAGAAGGGAAACAGGTCTGGAAGCTGTCCCTGCTCGAACGACTTGAAGCTCAGACTGGGCTAGCCGACATTCTATTGTACTTTATACAATAGATGATCCCTAAATCAGCGGGAAAATGGAATCTGCTGCACGAAATGCAGCAGAATGCGATTCGGCGCAGAATGCCCGGCTTTCTATTGTACAAAGTGCAATTAAACAGAAAGTGCAGTCCTCATAAACACTCGACTATCTTCAGTTTGTAAAAAGAGCAGAGCCGGCAGACATTGTCCGCAGGCTCTGCTCTTTACATTGGGTCCCCGCAAAGTATCTGAATTAGCTTCTATGCAGGCTCCACTTTGTGGGGGATTTTATTTCGTATCTCCGCCCTCGGCATGAAGCTTGGCGATCAGCTTATCGCCTTCGACATCGAGGTTCGGCAGCAGGCGGTCCAGCCATTTCGGCAGCCACCAGGCTTTGTCGCCGAAGACTGCCATTACGGCCGGAACAAGCGTCATACGGATGATGAAAGCATCGATCAGGATGCCGAAGGCCAGCGCGAAGCCGATCTGTTTGATCATCGCGTCAGGGGCAAAAATAAACCCGGCGAAGACGGAAACCATGATTATGCCTGCGGCAAGCACAACGCGGCTGGCGAGATCGTAGCCGTGGACGACACTTTCCTTGCCATGGCGTCCGTGGACGTAAGCCTCGCGCATGGAGCTGACCAGGAAAACCTGATAATCCATTGCCAGCCCGTACAGAATGCCAGTGACCAGAATCGGCATAAAGCTGAGCAGCGGTCCTCCGGTATCAAAACCAAACAGAGAGTGCAGCCATCCCCACTGATAGACAGCTGTAGTCAGGCCGAAGGTGGCAAGGACGCTGAGAATAAAGCCGACCGTTGCTTTGATTGGAACGATGACCGACCGGAATACGAGCAGCAGGATGATCAGCGACAGGATAACGATAATACCGATGTATACAGGGAATGCGTCGGAAAGCTTGGAGGACATATCGATGTTGATGGCGGTGAAGCCGGTCACACCAAGCGTCAGTTCATTTCCGGATGCCAGGCTGGAGGCGGGATCACGCAGCTCCTGCACCAGCTCTCTTGTCTCTGTATCCGTCGGGCCGGTTTTCGGGATCAGACTGATGATGGCGATATCGCCGGTTGCGTTGACGCCCATTGGGGACACCAGCGTGACGTTATCATGCATTTGCAGCCCCTGAACCAGCTTGCCCAGCGTCTCCAGCGAAATTTTACCGGATGGGTTTTTCGGTTCAGCTACAAGCAGAAGCGGTCCGTTAAAGCCCTCGCCGAAGCCTTTGGAGATAATGTCATAGCTTTGGCGTGCCGGGGTGTCCAGATTTGCCGAAGCGCCGGATGGAATGCCCAGCTCCATTTTTGTTACCGGAATCGCCGCCGTTCCAAGAACCAGGACCACCAGAATAATGATGACCCAGCGGTATTTCACCGTAGCGTTTGCCCAGCGGTGTGAGAAGCCGTGGTGGGCATTGTTACCTGAAGCCGCTTTTTTCGTGCGGGCTTTGGCGGTGCAGATCCGTTCACCGACCAGGCCCAGCAGCGCAGGCAGCAGGGTCAGCGCCAGCAGGACATTGACCAGAACGCTGACAGCGGCAACCAGAGCCATCGTCGACAAAAATCCAATGCCGATGACCAGCATACCGCAGAGGGCGATAATGACGGTCAGTCCGGCGAAAAATACGGCGCTGCCGGCGGTGCCAACCGCCCGGCTTGCCGCTTCGCGGGCGCTTAATTTCTCATCAAGAATCAACCGGCGCTGCCGGTTCACGATAAACAGCGAATAGTCGATGCCGACCGCCAGACCGATCATGACCGCAAGAATCGGCGTAATGTCATTCATCTGGATGAGATTAGAGAGGGCAAAAGCGCCCCCAACGCTGATCGCAACACCGAGGAGCGCGGTGATCAGCGGCAGCCCGGCGGCAACAACCGAGCCAAGCGTAATAAACAGCACAACGGCGGCGACGACAACACCGACCGCCTCCGTCGATCCGATGGACGGCGTGCTTTTCAGCGAATCGCTCGGAATCGCAGTGATGCCGGAGCCTGCCTGCTCGACCGCAGTCACAGCTTTGATGACGTTATCCGGTACGGAAGAGGGCAGCGACGTCTGCTGTACGGTGAACTGGAACTGGAACAGCGCGATGCTGCCGTCGGCGGACAGCATGACACCGGGAACCGGAACGCCGTTCGCCATGAGCGGGCCGTACGGAGCCGCTTGTCCAGCAGCCGCCGGGTCCGCCGCCGCAGCCTGTCCGGCCGCTGCCGGGTTCGCCGCCGCCGCTTGTCCGGCCTCCGCCGGGTCTGCGGCTCCAGCTTGAGCCGCAGCAGCTGCCGCAGCTTCGGCGGCCAGTTCGGCGGGGTTGATGATATAGTCCATGCTGTAGACATCATTGATAGCCTTCTGGATCAGCGCTACCCGCTCGGGTGTGTCCAGACGTTCGCCATCCGGTGCGGTGAAGGCGACGCTCGCCTGTCCGCCGGCAGCGGCGGGAAGCTCCGCAGCCAGCTTATCCAGCACTTTTTGCGATTCCGTGCCTTCAATTTTCATTTCGGAGCTGGAATTTATGCCATTGGCGCCAAGCAAGGCTCCTACGACACCAAGAATGACGATCCAGGCCGCGAGGAAATACCACGGCTTGGAATAAGCCGATTTACCTAATCGGTACAGAAAAGTTGACATGTATTGGTTTCTCCTTTGTATCTCTGATTTAGAAGCCGTTGTGTAAATAAGCAAACATAGAATTTAAGTATTGGTCAAATGACATAGCGCCAGAGTCCTCTTCCTGTGATTCACCCGGCAGCAGCACGTTTAGCCGCCCGTCCAGAATAGGCACGAATGCTCCGTAGACAGCTCCGGCAAGCAGATGGGTATACCCGTCTGCATAGCGTCCATGGGAGAACTGTTCGAGCGTTTCCTGCGCGGCGATCTGCAAGCGGCGGAATACGCTGAGGATATAAGGCTCCAGAGATGGATACTGATTCGCGAGCAATACGAACTGCCGTAATTTATACAGAAACTCAGAGGTAAACTGCAGCTTGAGCAGGTTGTACAAGGCGTCCAGCGGTGTTGCATCCGGAGGCAAATCCTTGAGCAGCATATTCCTGTCCTCTTTTGAAGCGTTACCGATAAAATACTCCGCTACCGCTTCCTCTTTGCAAGAGAAGTAATTGGCAAAAGTCCGCCGGGAAAAGTTGGCCTTCAGGACAACATCGTCAACGATGAAGCCGTCCATTCCATGTTCAAGCGCAAGCTCAAAGGCAGCTTCAGCCAAGGCATAGGCAGTGGCTTCCTTTTTTTTGTCACGCAGCGTCGGCTTGGGATTCAAGTTCCATGCGTCCTCCTTTCTTGAGCACAGACAACTGCCTGGGCTCTTTTTTATATATTCTATTATTGCCCAAAGGGCAAAAATGCACAATGGGCAATCCGATATGCGCTTTGAGCGCTCTTGGGCGAAAAAAATCTTAAATCTACAGTCAAACTACAGATTACTGTGCTATCTTTTTTCAGGAGGGATATTTATGGGCATACGAATTCTGCTTGTCGAGGATGACGAGCATATATGTAATACCGTCAAAACCTTTTTAAGCGAAGCCGGATATAAAGTAGACGCCTGCCTAGATGGCAGCGAAGCGCTTAAAAACTTTTATGATAATGTTTACCACCTTGTCATTCTCGACATCATGCTGCCAGGCCTAAGTGGTCACGAGCTTTTACGGGAGTTTCGCAAGCTGAATAATACGCCTGTTTTGATGATGACCGCTCTTTCAGACGACGATAATCAAATCCGGGCGTTTGACGGCGAAGCGGACGATTATGTGACAAAGCCGTTCAAAATCCAGCTTCTGCTGAAACGTGTGGAAGCCCTGCTCCGGCGAAGCGGGGCGTTGGCGCGGGAAATCCGCTTTGGCAAGCTGACGCTTCTGCCGGAGGATTTTAAAGCAATCTACGGCAGCACGGAAGTGCCCCTGACATTAAAAGAATTTGAAATCCTTATGTTATTGGTTCAGAACACGGGGAGGACGCTATCTCATGAAACTATCTTATCCCGCGTGTGGGGTTATGATTTTGACGGTGACGGCAGCACCGTGCATACCCACATCAAAAACCTGCGGGCGAAGTTGCCTGATAATATCATCAAGACGGTTCGCGGCGTAGGTTACCGGTTGGAGGAAGAAGCGACATGAAGAGAAGCGGTATATTCATCAAGGTATTCATATACACCATAATTTTCTCGGCATTGTTGGTCGGTGCGACGGCAGCCCTGTTTTCGCAACAGCTTATGTTCTACTTCTCACGTCTCCGAATGGAGGGAATCAGCGACACCTTTCAGCGCATGGCCGACCAGTCGCAAGGGGAAGACGACATCACTGAATTGGCAAGACGCTTCTATGAAAGAGACCCATCTTTTCAATTTTATATCAGAGATAAAGCCGGACACATTATTTACAAAACGCCCGGTGCCGATATATCCGGCATCGCTATTGGCCAGCAGCCCCCTGGCGGCAAGAACTCCACGATTCTTGTGAATCTCAACAAAGACTATAATTTTCACGCTTTGAGAGATGACGTTTTTGCGGTGAACTATGATAAGTGGATTGCGCGTGCGCTTGTTATGTTGTCTGCCATGCTTGCCGTCTGCGTCATAGGCGCGTTTGTCTTTGCCCGGCAGATGACGAAACCAATCCAAACTTTGGCGAATAATACAAGCAAGATGTCTAATCTCGAAGAAGTCCCGCCCCTGCCGGAGCGTAAAGATGAACTTGGCACATTAGCCCGCGACATTCATTCCATGTACGACAAGCTGAAAGACACTATCTCCAAATTAGAGGACGAAATCTTACGGGAACGCGAGCTCGAGGAAACACAGCGGTATTTTTTCTCGGCAGCTTCCCATGAACTCAAAACGCCTATCGCAGCCACAAGCGTCTTGTTGGAGGGAATGCTTGAAAATGTAGGCGACTACAAAGACCACCCCAAATACCTGCGCGAATGCGTGAAGATGATGGATGCGCAGAGCAAAATGATTTCTGAAATACTGGAAATTATGAATCTGAACAATGGGAAAATCGTACCCGTTCCTGAAAGACTGGATATAAGACATATAGTTGCTGACATGCTGCCTAATTACCGGACATTGTCTGAGGCAAACGGTCAGCGTATGGTTATGAATATTCTTGAAGGTCAGACCTGCTTTACTGATCCTCAAATGTTAAAGAAGGTGCTTTCCAACATCATATTGAATGCGGTGCAGAATACTCCTGGAGGCGGCGAGATTCGGATATGGAGCAAGCCTGTTGCTGACCAATACCGCCTTTGCGTACTGAACACAAGGGCGAGGATTGACGATGCGGTTCTGCCGAAGCTATTTGCCCCATTCTACCGTGTAGATCAGGCGCGGAGCCGAAAAAACGGACGGAGCGGCCTGGGACTGACCATTGTTCAGAGAACGCTAGAAGCAATGGACATTGGTTTCGCTTTGGAAAACACCCCGGACGGCGTCTTATTTTGGATTGAATTGCCGAAGATGTAAGCAAAGAAAGCAGGTATTATGAATAAACGAGAGAGAATTGAAACGGTCTTTTTATCTGGAGTTTTCATTTGTTACATGCTTTTTTTAACTAAATTATTGTTATTATCCAGAGTTTCGCATTTGGATTTGTTTAATAGTCAAAGAACGATAGTCAGGTCAATCAATCTCATTCCTTTTAATAGCATAATGGAATATTTATTTAGCAGCTCTGCCGCTATTAAAAAATTCTCATTTGCTAATGTGGTTGGCAATATAGAGATCTTTATTCCTCTTGGCACCTATTTGACATTATTCAAAAAAGATAAAAGAGCAACAACCAATCTGCTATTAATATTTATAGTAAGTTTATTTGTTGAAATTACTCAGGGGCTTTTAGGCATCGGAGCAGCAGATGTTGATGATATAATTCTAAATTGCGTGGGTGGATTAGTTGGTGTAATAGGTTATAAGTTTTTACTGCTAATATTACGGGATCAGAAAAAAGTACGTGCTGTAATCACAATACTATCCGCAATAGGATTGCCTTATTTATTATATTTGTTATTCTTCGTGAAATTACGCCTCTGAGTAACCTTATTGAATATACAAGTTTGATCGGCAGGTATTCCTGCCGGTCTTTTTTATTTCTCGCCTTCCTTTCCCGCCGCTACAGACGAACTACAGATTGGCTGCATGCAAGCATGATGGAGGCCTTATCCGGTATTATAACCGGGTGAAAATTTTGAAATAATATTACATGAAGTTGACAAACATCTTGTAATAAAATTACACGCGAGCTATAATAGGGCCAGCCAAATAAATAAAGAAGGATTAGTTTAGAGGAAAGGATGAATATTTTGCTGGAGAATCTAACCACGGAAACACGGAATCAACGGACTTTGGAGCTGGACCAGTTATCCCCTGCAGCTGTACTCAAGCTCATGCAGGAGGAGGATGAGAAGGTATCCCTGGCAGTGAAAGAAAAGCTGGGGGAGATCGAAAAGGTAGTCACCTGTGTGGTACGAAGCTTCAAGCAGGGTGGACGTCTGATTTATACCGGGGCAGGAACAAGCGGAAGATTGGGGATTCTCGACGCCGTAGAGTGTGTGCCTACATTTGGAACCGGTCCGGACATGGTGCAGGGCTTGATCGCAGGTGGAGAAACGGCAATCAGACTGGCAGTCGAAGGTGCGGAGGATTCAGGGGAACAAGGTGAAGCTGATCTTAAACAGCTGAATCTGACGCATAATGATACTGTACTGGGAATAGCCGCCAGCGGGCGGACACCGTATGTCATCGGTGCATTGAAGTATGCTGCCCGGATTGGGGCGTCTACGGCCAGCTTGTCCTGCAATCCGGATGCAGAGATCAGTAAATATGCACAATACCCGATCGAAATTTTGACAGGGGCGGAGATCTTGACAGGTTCTACCCGCTTGAAGGCCGGAACCGCCCAGAAGATGGTGCTGAACATGATTTCCACCGCAGCCATGATCGGCATAGGCAAGGTTTACAGCAATTTAATGGTGGATGTGCAGCCGACCAATGAGAAGCTGGTGATCAGAGCCAAATCGATCATTAGCGAGATCACAGGCTGCGATATGGATACAGCCTCCATTTATTATGAAAGAAGCCATCATCAGGTCAAAGTAGCTGTAGTGATGCTGCTTGCGGGACTTGGGCTTGAAGAGGCGCAGCAAAGATTGCAGGAAGCGGGAGGATTTATTCGTCAGGCGGTACAACACCACAAGGGGGAATAACCATGTCAAAGGAACAGGATTTGGCACATGGCATTTTGAGTACGGTGGGAGGGATTCAAAATGTGGAATTGATTACCCACTGTATGACGCGGGTCCGGATCACTTTAAGGGACGAAAGCTATGCGAGCATTGAGGATTTGAAGCGTGTTCCCGGTGTAATAGGCGTAATCGAGGAATCTACACTGCAAATTATTGTCGGCCCCGGCCTGGTGGAGAAGGTCTCCCGGGTGCTTGCCGACATCAGCGGAGTGGAGCTGGGAGAACCCGTTCCCTTACAGGCTGCCCATGCATTCCCGAACCCGGATAGCCGGATAAACGGATTAAGCGACAAAGAGAAGGCAGAGCAGCTTGCGGCTAAGAATAAAGAGAAATATAAGGAAAAAAACAATACGCCTGTGAAAAACTTCCTGAAATCGATTTCAAACATTTTTATTCCGCTGGCACCTGCATTTGTGGCGGCTGGTCTGCTGGCGGGGATTACCTCCGTGATCGGCAATTTCATTACAGCGGGACATCTGTCCGGTGAAGGCTGGGCGCAATTTAACCTGATCCTCAATGTCATCAAAAACGGCATCTTCTCCTATATGGCGATTTTTGTGGGCATCAACTCTGCCAGAGTATTTGGTGCAAGCCCGTCATTAGGCGGTGTAATTGGCGGTGCGACGCTTCTTACCGGGATGAAGCCGGAGCTGCCTATCCACAATTTATTTACGGGAGAACCGCTGATCGCCGGGCAAGGCGGTATCATTGGTGTTGTGCTGGCGGTTTGGATTTTAGCCTTGATTGAAAAAAGATTGCATAAAATCATGCCTAACTCCATCGATCTGATTGTTACTTCTTTTCTGAGTGTACTGGCAACCGGCTTGCTGACCATCTTTTTGATCATGCCATTAGCCGGGTTTGTTGCCGACAATCTGCTGGTAGCCGTTAACTGGATATTATCTGTAGGCGGTGCGTTTGCAGGCTTTTTCCTCGGCGGAATCTGGCTGGTTATGGTTATGCTTGGTCTGCATCACATCATGACACCCATTCATATCGAATTGATTGCCCAGACCGGGATGACCATATTGCTGCCGATTCTGGCCATGGCCGGGGCAGGTCAGGTAGGTGCGGGGCTGGCACTTTGGATCCGCTGCCGTAAGAACAAGCAGCTTACGGGCATTATTAAAGGGGCTTTGCCTGTAGGTGTGCTTGGCATCGGCGAACCGTTGATTTATGGCGTAACCCTTCCTTTGGGCAAGCCATTCGTAACTGCGTGTCTGGGCGGTGCGTTTGGTGGTGCGGTCATCGGATATTTTGGCAATGTAGGCGCTATGTCCATTGGCGCGTCGGGTATCGAAATGCTGCTGCTGATTGCTGACGGTAAATGGTGGGTGTACCTGCTGGGATTGATTACAGCATACTTCTTTGGATTTATCTGTACCTATTTGTTCGGTACGCCAAAGGAAGCCCGTCAAGCAAAGGAAGCCTGAACCAATAAATAACGATCCGGCACAAAGGAGTGTGAGCAAGTGAGTGGTGTATTGGTATCACTAACTGAGCAGAGCCTTGATAAGACAATGGAATATTTGCGCTACATGCAGCTGAATGGATTCAATTCGATTTTTACTTCGCTGCAGATTCCGGAGGAGGACCCGCGGGAGCTGCTGGAGCCGCTGACGAGTATCGGGCAGTTTGCCCGCAAACACAATATGCTTTTCATGGTGGATGTGTCTCCAAGAACCTTTGAGCATTTCTCGCTGCAGCAATTGAAAGACAGCGGGGTTACCGGATTAAGAATTGATAACGGCATGGAGATTGCTGAAATTGCCGGGCTGACCCACGAATGGCGTGTTGCTTTGAATGCGAGTACGATCGATCAGGCATTTTTGGACGGCTTGCGCGGGCAGCAGGCGAATTTCGCTTCCCTGGAGGCTTGGCATAATTATTATCCGAGACCGGAGACAGGTCTTGAGCTGACCATTTTCCAGAACCAGAACCGCTGGCTGCAATCCCAAGGCTTAACCGTTGCTGCCTTTATTCCCGGGGACGGGGATTTAAGAGGCCCGCTGCATGAGGGGCTGCCAAGCCTGGAGAAGCATCGTCATCTGTCTCCTTTTGCCGGTTACTTGGAATTAGTGCAGGAGTGCTTTGTGGATCATGTTCTTATTGGCGATTTATCGGTAAGCTCCTGGACGATGCAGCAATTTCTTGCCTGGAATGAAGGAGCAGTGTTACTGGGCGTTGAGAAGCAAAGGCCATCACATGTATGGGAGGCAGTCCACCATAACCGTCCGGATATAGCACGTGACGTAATTCGTTCAGAGGAAGCGCGGCATCACTTTAGGGGAAGCATTCTACCGGAGCATACCGTGGAACGTCCAGCCGGAGCGCTAACGATCGATAATGATAAATATCTACGGTACCGCGGGGAATTTCAGATTGTCCTCCAGCCTTTGCCCGCCGATGAACGGGTTAACGTCATCGGCTATGTCGCCCAAAGGGATATTCCCCTGCTGCCGCTGCTGCATAAGCACAGGCTTCCCTTTCGGTTTCTTGCCACGGCATCCTATTGTGAATAATATTAAGGTATAAAATTTATTGTTCACGTCATTACGGAGGTGTTGGTATGGGTGTCGGAGTGGGTCAAATTTTATCAAGAATTGAAAATGTGATGCCAAAATTAACACAATCCGAGCAAAAGGTAGCGCGCTTTGTACTGGAGTCCCCGGAAGAAGCGATGATTATGTCCGTACAGGAAATGGCAGCACGTTCTCTTTCCAGCAGTGCGTCAGTCGTGCGTTTTTGCCGTTCAATCGGCCTGAAGGGCTTCCCCGAATTAAAGGTAGCTTTGTCGGCAGATCTGGCTCAAGGGCAAAAAACCGGTTACTTCGATTTAAATAAAAATGAAAATACGGCGGAGATCGTCGATAAAATTTTATCTAATGTGATCCAGTCTCTCAAGGATACCGTAGGGCAGCTTGACGTAGCTATGATTGAAAAAGTGGCGCACAGCCTGTACATGGCCCCCGTCATATTTGCCTACGGGATTGGCGCATCGGCACTGGTTGCAGAGGACATTGCCCAAAAATGGCTCCGGATGGGGAAAAATGTATATGCGTTTCATGATATCCATGTACTCACCATGAGTATGGCTAATGCACCCAAAGGAAGCGTATTTATTGGAATTTCGTATAGCGCTGCGACCAAGGAAGTGCTGGAGCTGATGAAATTTGCCCAAAAAAGCGGATTGACCACCGTTAGCTTTACCGGGTTTGGCCGCAGCGAGTTATCGGATATAAGCGATTTCAATCTGTTTACCTCACTTGCTCCTGAAGCAAAGGTGAGAAGTGCGGCAACCAGTTCCAAGCATAGCCAGTTTTTTGTCGTGGATGTGCTGTATTATGCATACGCCTCAATTAATATTAACGATTCTATTGATAAAATTACGAGAACCCGCAAGGCGACTAATGAATTGAAAAACTTGCCGGAGACCTAACTCAGCGAGGAGAGAATTAAATGTTTGGCTGGAGAAAAAACAAAATCGAAGAAAATACCCTGGATATTATCTCCCCAGTCCCCGGACAAGTAGTGGGTCTTGAGCAAGTCCCGGATGAAGCGTTTTCTACGAAAGCTATGGGGGAAGGGTTTGCTGTTCAACCTATTAAAGGAGAGGTGCGGGCACCCTTTTCAGGGAAAATATCCCATATCATGAATCGAAGCAATCATGCAATTTTGCTGGAAAATGAAGCCGGCATACAGATTCTCATTCATGTTGGGGTAGACACGGTATCGCTGAAAGGTGAAGGTTTTGTGCCCCATGTTGTGACAGGGCAGACGGTTGAGCAGGGGGAGCTGCTGCTGGAATTTGATATAGCCAGGATTCAGGAAGCAGGGTTATCCGACATCACCTCAGTAATTGTACCTGGCGGCCAAGAGAAGGTTCAGCGGATTGAAGGCTTGCAGGATGAGGATGCTGTATTACGTATTTATTATTAGATAAAATGAGTCCGAAAAAGCGGCCGTATGTGGTGAACAGGCAGGAATTAGGTGTACAAAATTCGCCAAAGTGCTGGTTAATTTAAAAGCTTTCGCATTCCCATTTCGGGAAACTTCCCGGAATGGGAAAACCCGTGCGCACCCTTTCCCTTTTTGGGAAAGGGTGCTTTTGTGCATCCGCCGTTCAACCGGCGGGTTAACCCCTCTGGCGGCTGTAATTTCAGAGAATCCGCATGAAAAAATAAAAATAGAGAATTTTGCAAAGTTGGCACGGAAATTGCTCTGTATATAGGTGAGGGCCAAATCAAGAGGAGGGATTCAATTGCGTATTTCAAAAGAATTGCTTAGCGGGATGTACCGGAAGATGCTGAGTATCCGGAAATTTGAAAAGACGGCATCCACCTTTTTTGCAGAAGGAAAAATACCGGGCTTTGTCCATCTTTACATCGGGGAAGAGGCCATCGCCGTCGGGGCCTGCGCCAATCTGCGGGATGACGATTATATTACGAGCACCCACCGGGGGCATGGACATATCGTCGCCAAGGGCGGAAATCTGAAATATATGATGGCAGAGCTGTTCGGCAAGGAAACCGGCTACTGTAAAGGCAAAGGCGGTTCGATGCATATCGCGGATGCGGAGCTGGGCATACTCGGCGCCAACGGAATTGTCGGTGCGGGCCACCTGATTGCAACCGGAGCGGCGTGGAGCGCAAGTTACAGGGGAAGCGATCAGGTCAGCGTGTGCTTTTTCGGAGACGCTTCCACGAATCAGAGCACTTTTCATGAAGCGATGAATTTAGCAAGCCTATGGAAGCTGCCGGTTATTTTTGTATGCGAGAACAATCTCTACGGGATATCGGTCAGCCAGGCCAGACATCAGACGATCAAGGACATTGCGAAACGGGGCGAGGGCTATTGCATGCCTTCCTTTACGGCGGACGGCAACGATGTGATTACGGTGTATGAACATGTACAAGAGGCGGTCCGGCGGGCGAGAAACGGCGAAGGCCCTACCCTGCTGGAATTCAAAACGTACAGACAGCATGGCCACTTCGAAGGTGATCCCGGAGCTTATAGACCGAAGGAAGAAGTGGAGGCCTGGCTGCAAAAGGACCCAATCCCCAGATTTGAAAAGTACCTTACGGAGAACAAGCTGATGACGGCGGACGAGTTAAAACAAATCGGGGATGAGGTTGACGGGGAGATCCAGGAGGCGCTTGATTTCGCTTTTGCCAGCGGTTATCCGGCTCTGGAGGCTTCGGTTCAAGGGATTTATTCCGATATCGTGGAGGAGGCTAGAAGCAGATGAGAAAAATGACCTATGGTGAAGGAATCCGTGAAGGAATGCGCAGCAAAATGCTGGAGGACCCGAATGTGGTATTGCTTGGAGAGGATGTCGGGCCGTATGGAGGAACCTTTGGGGTAACGAAGGGACTCTGGGAGGAATTCGGCGAGGAGCGGGTACGGGATACCCCGATTTCTGAAGGAATTATTGTCGGAGCTTCCGTGGGGGCTGCCGCAACAGGGCTGAGACCCGTGGCTGAGCTGATGTTCATTGACTTTCTGACCTTTGGCATGGACGGACTGGTAAATCAGGCTGCCAAGATGAGATACATGTTCGGCGGCAAAATCTCCGTACCGCTCGTGCTGCGGCTGCCGGCAGGCGGCGGAATCAGTGCGGGGGCACAGCACTCCGGGTCGCTGGAGGCCTGGGTTACGCATGTGCCGGGACTCAAGGTGGTCTATCCATCCAATGCCCAGGATGCCTGGGGCATGATGCTGACTGCGATTGAAGATGACAATCCGGTGGTTTATATCGAGAGCAAGGTTCTGTATTCGAAGAAATTCGAGGTGGACGACACGGTTGCTGCGGTTCCTTTTGGCGTGGCCAGTGTCAAGAGAGAAGGAAGCGACGTTTCCATTATTACGTACGGCAAGCAAGTGGATGATGCGCTAAATGCCGCAAAAGTACTGGCTGAAGAGGGGATTGAAGCAGAGGTTATTGATCTGCGCTCACTCTATCCGCTGGACAAGGAAGCGATATTCAGCTCAGTCGCCAAGACGCACCGGGCGCTTGTGGTAACCGAAGAAGTGAAGCGCGGCGGCTACGGGGGCGAATTGTCCGCTATGATCTCAGAGCTGTGTTTTGATGAGCTGGACGCTCCTGTTGTCCGGATTGGCGCATTGGACACCCCCGTCCCATATTCTCCGGCCCTGGAAGCTTATGTGCTGCCAAATGCGGATGATATTATTCAGGGCATCAAGAGCATGTTCTGACCCGGCCCAAGAAACGTCAATAAGCAAACTTGCGGAGGTGCACAATGGCTGAACTTATCGTTATGCCCAAATTAGGGCTCACTATGACCGAAGGGACAATCTCCAATTGGCGAAAAGCCGAGGGGGACACCGTGACCCAAGGGGAAATCCTGTTTGATGTGGAGACGGACAAAATCTCCAATGAAGTTGAAGCAAAGCTTGGCGGAGTGCTGCGGAAAATTATTGTAGAAGAAGGCACTGTGGGCATCTTCCAGCCGGTGGCGGTCATCGGCGATGCCAATGAGGACATCTCCGCTCTGCTTGGCGGCGGCGCGCCGGCGGTGGCGCCCGCACCTGAGCAGGCAGGCCCCCCGGCGGATGGGGCGGCTGCTGTAGGTGAGGCGGCGGTTCCAGCCGCCGGTGGCCGTATCATCGCTTCGCCGTATGCGAAGAAGACAGCCGCGCTGTTGTCCGTTGAGCTGCAGCAGGTGAGAGGGAGCGGGCCGCAGGGCAGAATTACCGCAGGAGATGTGCGCAAGCATGCCGCAGAAGGCGGCAGCGGAGCCGCGGCCAAAGTGAAAATATCTCCGGCGGCAGCCAAAGAAGCAGCAGCCCTCGGCATTGATCCTTCCGGGCTTCATAAGGAAGGAAGAATTATGAAGGAGGATATCCGTTCCTTCGCGGCAGCCTCTACTAAGACAACTGCACAGCCGGCGGTACAGGCAGCCATACAGGAAGTCACACGGGTGCCGATGAACAGCATGCGCAGAATTATCGCCAAGCGGATGCTGGAGAGCCAGGCGGTTTCTCCGGCTGTGACCTACAATATGAAGCTGGATACAACCGCCCTGGGTCTGCTGAGACAGCAGCTGAAGGATACGCTCAAGGTTACTTATACTGATCTGCTGGTCAGCATTGCAGCCAAGGTACTGCTGGAGTTCCCTCTCCTGAATTGTTCTGTTGAAGGAACGGAGCTTGTGCTGCGGAATTATGCCAACATTGGAGTAGCCGTGGGACTGGAGGAAGGACTTATAGTCCCTGTGGTCAAGAACGCCGCCCAAAAGGGACTGGCTGAAATATCGCAGGAAGTGAAACGGCTGGCGGCAGGAGCCAGAAATAACAGCCTGACCCCCGAGGAGTTGACCGGAGGCACGTTCACCATTACCAATCTGGGCATGTACGGCATGGAGTCCTTTTCGCCGATTATCAATCAGCCTGAGGTCGCCATTCTGGGCGTCAATGCCATCGTGGACACTCCGGTTGCCGTCAATGGTGAGATCGTCATCAGACCCTTGATGAACCTCAGCCTGACCGCTGACCACAGAGCTGTGGACGGGGCGGTTGCGGCGCAATTTATGCAAAAAATCAAAGCCTATGCGGAAAACCCGGCACTGCTGCTGCTGTGATAGGCCTAAGCTTCTGAAGTGGATGCTCACAAAACATAGAAGGAGAGAGAACCATGAGGATCGTTGTGCTTGGAGGCGGCCCGGGCGGATACGTGGCTGCGATACGGGCTGCGCAATTGGGAGCGGAAGTTACACTTGTAGAGAAAAAGGCTCTGGGCGGAACCTGCCTTAATGTCGGCTGCATTCCAACCAAGGTGCTGCTTCATACCACGGAACTGTACACTCATCTGAAGCGGGAGGGTAAGGCGCTTGGGATCGAGGCTGCGGACGTCTCTGTGAACTGGGGCCAGCTGCAGAAACGCAAAGACAAGATCATCAGAATGAACACCGGCGGCATTGAGGCGCTGCTCACCAAAAACAAGGTTGCCAGGCTGAGCGGCTCAGGCAAATTCATCAGCGCCCGCGAGCTGGAAGTCACCGCAGCCGATGGCAGTGTCCGGACGGTTGGCTTCGACCGGGCGATTATCGCCACAGGCTCAGAGCCGTCCTCCGTGCCTATTCCAGGTGCCGGGCTGGAAGGAGTCATTACAAGCGATGGAGCACTTTCGCTTCCTGCGGTACCGCCAAGCCTCTGCATTATTGGCGGAGGGGTCATCGGCTGCGAGTTCGCCAGTGTCTACAGCAGCCTGGGCTGCAAGGTTACGGTTATTGAGATGCTGCCCGAACTGATTGCAGCCATGGACGGCGATATTGTGCAATGCCTGCGGAAGGAATTCGCAAGCTCCGGCATTGAGGTGCACACAGAGACCAAGGTGGAGAGAATTGAACAGACGGCGGCGGGACTGCGGGTAGTCACTTCCTCCGGGAACGGCAGCCATGTGATAGAAGCGGATAAGGTGCTGCTGTCCATCGGCCGGCGGCCGGTGACTGCGGGCCTGGGACTGGAGGACATCGGGGTGCAGCTTACCCGCGGGGCAATCCAGGTTAACCGGAAAATGGAAACCTGCATACCGGGCATCTATGCGATCGGGGATTGCAACGGAGGAATCATGCTGGCTCATGTAGCCTCCGCCGAAGGGGTTATTGCTGCGGAAGCGATTATGGGCGAGCCTTCGCCGGTTGATTTCAGAACGGTTCCTTCCTGCGTCTACACCCGGCCTGAGCTGGCATCCGTGGGAATGACGGAGACGGAGGCCAAACAGCAGGGATTCCGGGTGAAGACAGGCCTATTCCCGCTTCAGGCCAATGCCAAATCCATGATTATGGGTGAGAGCAGCGGACTGGTGAAATACGTTGTGGACGCCGGCAATGATGAAATTCTGGGGCTGCACATTGCCGGCCCACGGGCAACAGACATCATTGTGGAAGGAGCGCTGGCGATTCGCCTTGAAGCAACACTGGAGGAAGTCGTGACCACCATTCATGCCCATCCGACTGTAGCGGAATCGCTGCACGAAGCCGCACATGCCGTTCATGGCCGGGCCATTCATCTTCACGAATAACGGATAGTCTTTCATCCTCAGGAGCAAATCCAATACGATGAACAAAGTATGCCGATCCCGGTTTGCCTGCGGATTGTCATATTAAGTTCATCGTATTTGTCTTTATTAGACTATGTGGCGTTTTATAATAGAGAAAGGATATGTAAGCGCATACAGTTTAAGGGGTGAGCAAATGAGGCTGGTTATGGATACCAAGCAAAAAATGGGTTTGTCTCCCGGGCTGCGGCAATCCGTCGAGGTGCTGCAAATGGATTCGCAAGAGCTGGACCAATATGTACACCGGTTGTCAGAGGAAAATCCGTTGATTGAGGTGCAGTATTCCTGGGGCGGCAGCAGCATTAAGGGCTCTAAAAGCACGCAGCATTTGCTGCAGTATGCGGCAGGTCCCCGGCACAGTCTGCAGGATCAGCTGCGGTCGCAATTGGCGCTGCTGCCGCTGACCAAGAGTGAACGGCCTCTTGCGGCCTATCTGATTGGCTGCTTGGATGACAACGGGTATTTTGCGGAACAGGTGGAGGTCGTTGCAGCCGGACTGGGAGTCGGCTGTCAGGTTATCGAAGCCGGACTGAGACGTGTCCAGTCCCTGGAGCCTTACGGAGTCGGCGCCAGGAATTTGCAGGAATGTCTGCTGCTGCAGCTGGAGCACTCCGGCAGATTGACGCCTTTATTACGGCTGCTGATCGAACACCATCTTGAGCAGTTGGGCGGCAATCAGCTGGTCCGTGTCGCCAAAGAATTGAACACTTCCCTAAAAAGGGTTCAGGAAGCATACAGTACGATTAAATCTTTAAACCCCCGTCCCGCGTATGCCTTGGATAACGGGGAATCAACGGTGTACATTGTACCGGATGTGTACGTTATGCAGAAGAACGGCGCGCACGAAGCCGCCGTGCATCCCTTGTCCTGCCCGCAGATTACCCTTGCCGAAAGCTATCAGCGCCTGCTCAGCCTGAGCGGTGACGAAGAAACGCGCCGCTATTTGCAGGAGAAGCATGAACAGGCAAGCTGGATCATGAGATGCCTCGAGGAGCGCAAGAAGACTTTGTGCCGCGTAGCCGGCGCCATATTGAAGCTGCAGCGGCCTTTTTTTGAAAGAGGACAGGATTATCTCGTTCCCTTAACACTCGGCAGGATAGCCGAAGAGCTGGAGCTTCATGAGTCCACGGTAAGCCGGGCGGTCCGGGGCAAATATATGCAATGTGTATGGGGAACCTTTGAGCTGAAATATTTTTTTCCTTCCGGAATTACGGGGGAAGACAGCGATTGGACGCCGGATGCCCTGAAGCGGGTCATCCGTGAGCTTATAGAGGGAGAGGATAAGCAGGCAGCCTACAGCGACCGCCGGATCGCTGAGCTTCTGCTTGAGCAAGGCGCGGTCATCTCCCGCCGGACGGTTGCCAAGTACAGGGAATCCATGCGGATCGCCTCTGCTCCCGGCAGACGTGAATATCCGGTATAGACACTGCGGGCGATGGAAAGGAGCTGTAGACATGCGAATCAGCAATACGGAATCGCTTGGAAACTGGAAACATTTCATATTCAGCGGTGAGTGTGCCGCCGGGACAAAGCCGGTCATAGCCGCTTCATGGAGAAGATGCCGTAAGGCCGGAGTCGATCCGATGTGCGGCAAGGGAATGCAGGTGTCAGAAGAGGAGCTGGCTTTCCGCCTGCAGGAGAAGAAGCAGCTTCTTTCCGTTGCCAAGCCGGTCATGGACAGCATCTATCAGATTATCAAGGATACGGTCTATGCAATTGTCCTGACCGATCAGGACGGTGTTCTTCTGCACACGGTACTCAATAAGGAGCTTAAACCGGAATGTGTCAAGGTGAATTTCGTGGAAGGGGCCAAATGGGATGAGCTCAGCGTAGGCACCAATGCGGTGGGTACCGCGCTGGCTGTCAATGATGCGGTTCAGGTGCTGGGCAGCGAGCATTACTGCACGTCGCATCATGCCTGGACCTGTTCGGCTGCACCGGTTCATGATAGCCGGGGCAACGTGATCGGATGCCTGGATCTGTCAGGCAAGGCAGAGGATGTTCATGCCCATACGTTCGGCGTTGTTGTATCGGCGGTCAGCAGTATCGAGAAGCAGCTCCATATGCTGGAGGCCAGCCAAATGATGCATGCCGTATTCCAGTCCATGCAGGACGGGCTGCTTGTTATTGATACCGAATACCGCGTGCGGCATTATAATGAAAGGCTGGCCTCGATCTTTATGCTCAGCCTGGAGCAAATGGAAACCTTGCGTATCAAAGAGCTGCTGGAAGAAGTCGATTTGGAGAGTGTGTTCGCCGGCGAACGGAATTTAAGCTACGCCGATTGTACGCTCACCGTAGGCAGCAACAAAATTGATTGTATGGTAAACATCTATCCGTTCACCTTCGATGACAAGATTCTGGGCGCTTCGCTCACGATCCGGGAAGCCGGGCAGGTGCGCAAAGAGGTCAATCAATTGGCCGGCTTCAAAGCGAACTACCGGTTCGCGGAAGTCATCACGGACAATTCCTATATGCAGGGGCAAATCGCATTTGCCCAGAGGATCGCGAAGACCAACTGTACAGTGCTGATCGAAGGGGAGAGCGGAACCGGCAAGGAGCTGTTTGCCCAATCGGTTCATAATGCGAGTCTGCGGGCCGGCGGTCCGTTTATTGCCATCAACTGTGCTGCGCTCCCCAAAGATCTGGTAGAGAGCGAGCTGTTTGGATACGAGAAGGGCTCCTTTACAGGGGCGCTCCGGGAAGGCAATCCGGGAAAGTTTGAGCTGGCGCACGGAGGGACTATTTTTCTGGATGAAATCGGGGAACTGCCGCTGGAGATTCAGGCAAAGCTGCTCCGTGTTCTGGATAACCATAAGGTCCGCAGAATCGGGGGCAAGCATGAGCGGACGCTGGATGTAAGAGTCATTGCAGCCACCAACCGCGATCTGGCGGAGGAAGTGGACCGGAAATCATACCGCAGCGACTTGTATTACCGCTTGAATGTAATCAATATCAAGCTGTTGCCGCTAAGGGAACGCAGGGAGGATATCGCCCCGCTGGCAAGGCTGTTCCTGCTGAAGTGCAACCGTGATCATCCCGGCCCGGCCAAGCGGTTCAGCCCCTCCTTTCTGGAAGCCTTGCAGAGCTATGAGTGGCAGGGAAATGCGCGCGAGCTTCAGAATGCCGTGCAGCGGGCTTATTATGTATGCAGCTCTGCGGAGATTACCCATCTGGATTTGCCTCCTGCACGGACCTCGCTTCTGCAACACTCCAACAGCGGTAATGCAGCGGTACCGGAGAAGCCTTCAGCGGAGGGGGCCGGCAAAAAAATGGAGCAGATAGAGATGGAAAGCATCTGCAGTGCGCTAAAAACATGCGGTGGCAATGTTGTCACCGCAGCCAAGATGCTGGGGATCGGAAAATCGACCATGTACCGGAAGATTGCCGGGTATGGAATAAGGAAATAGAACAAATAGCGGGGTTATCACGGGTTTTCAGTTCCGGCACAAGCAAAGAAGCGCCCCGGCAGCCATGCTCAGCACCGGGGACGCTCCCTTGTTACCCAATAAAAATAAACAACAAATTACAGACAGCGAAGCTAAAAACGGCATAATCACTTAGCTTAAACTGGTAGATCCGGATGGGGGTTCTTCCTTCCTCTCCCTGGTAGCAGCGGGATTCCATGGCGACCGCCAGGTCCTTGGCGCGGAGAATAGACATCACGAACAGCGGCATAAGCATGGGCAGCACTCCGCCAAAGCGGGAGGAAAGCCCCTTGCGGTGAAAACCGCCTCCCCGGGCAAGCTGGGCTTTGCGGATCTTGTCGAATTCTTCCACAAGAATAGGAAGAAAACGCAGGGCGATGGAGAACATCATGACAGCCTCATGAACGGGAAAACGCCATTTTTTTAAAGGCTTCAGCAAAAGCTCCAGTCCTTCCGCCAATACAATAGGCGAGGTTGTCCGTACCAGCAGCGACAGGAGCAGCACAATCCCGGCAATCTGCTCGCACATCATCATTCCGTTGACCAGGCCCCGGGTAGAGAATTGAAGGGGACCCCATTGAATCAGGGTGTCGGCCGGCTCTGACAGCAGAATCGCTTGATAAATCATTGTCGAGGCAAAAAATAACGATAGAGAAAGTAATGTAAGGACCAGAACGCGCCAAGGCAGCTTCGCGATCCCCCATAACAGGATCAGTATAAGCAGCTGTAAGGTTTTCAGCCCCGGATCATGGGTGAACAGCATAGCAGCGCCAAAAAGCAGCACCGCCACAATTTTCATCCGCGGGTCCCAGCGTTCCGGCCACGAATTCCGTTTTTGATAGAGTAAAAAGCTTGTGCCTGACATAACGCACTCCTCATTTACAATAAGCTGGTTGATTCTTCAAGTGTTAAGTGGATACTTGCCGGTTCTGGTGCAAAGCGAGAATGGCGCCGGCGGCCTCCAAGGCGGTAAGCGGCCGGTTGTCTTGAACAGCAGCCCCAAGCTCCCGCAGTATCCGGGATACGGCCAGCGCCGGCGGCTCCTCCCAGTCAAAGGCCTGCAGCAGCGCCGGATCTGACAGAAGCACGGAGGGGGCGCCATCCGCCACAAACTGTCCGGCCATAAGCGCAATCATACGTGCAGCATGCTCAAGAATCTCTTCCAGCTGATGACTGACCCATATGATCGTGATCCCCTGCTCACGGTTCATCGCATGGAGCAAATCAAACAGCGCGGTCCGTGATTGCAGGTCCAGTCCGGCTGTGGGTTCGTCAAGAATCAGCACCTCCGGTTCCAGGACAACCACTCCTGCAATGGCTACACGACGTTTCTCCCCTCCGCTGAGCTCAAACGGACTCCGGTCTTTAAATTTCCCGTAATCCAGTTGAACGGCTTGCATGGCCTTGCGCACCTTGGCTTCCTGAATTTCAGGGGACAGCTTGGCGCTCCGGAGCCCGAAGGCAATGTCTTCATACACGGTGGTAGAGAACAGCTGGTGTTCAGGGTATTGAAAAATAAATCCGATCCGGTCAAACTGCTCCGGCTGCCGGTTCAGATGGGGATCGGTCCCGTCCAAATAAAGGTTTCCTTCGGACGGTGACAGAAATCCCTTCAGCAGCTGGAGGAAGGTTGATTTGCCTGAACCGGATTTGCCGGCAACTGCCAGCATTTCGCCCTTGTCCACGGTTAATTGCAGCTTCCCCAGCACTAATGGTCCGGCCAAGGGTCTGTTCTTACGCCGTTTGCTATAGGTGAAGGAGACATGGTCTAAGATGATCTGCATAGCAATCCTCTCAATTCTTGTTCACTTAAAGTTGCAGGTGCGGGGATTCCGCTGCGGCGGAGCAATTCTGCAAGCTTATAATAATAGGGCAGCTCCAGTCCGCAATCGTGCAGCAGCTGTGTATCCTTCTGCAGTCCTGAAGGCGGTCCGGATGTGACGATCCTGCCTTCACGGAACAGCACCCAGCGGTCTGCGCCCATTACCTCTTCCAGATGATGGGTGATATAAATCAATGTAAAGGGAACCCGTTGTCTCACCTCATGCAGGGTTTCCACGAACCGGCGGCGGGCAACCGGGTCCAGCATGGATGTGGCTTCATCCAGAATGAGATAGCGCGGGGCAAGCGCCAGTACAGAAGCGAGTGCTAGCTTCTGTTTCTCACCGCCCGATAAACGGGTGACCGGACGTTCTTCATCGGCCTCTAACCCGACAAGCTGTAGCGCCCAGGCAATCCGGCTGCGGATCTCCTGCTGCGGCCAGCCGATATTGGAAAGACCAAAAGCAATATCCTCACCCACAGTAAGCCCAACCTGCTGATTCTCAGGATTCTGGAAGACGATTTGCACCGCCCTCCGGATCTCCTGTACTTCATGCGGCTCCGCAGTCCGGCGCCCGTCAACCGTCACCGTTCCCTCCGTCGGCAGCTCAATGCCGTTTAGCAGGCGGGAAAGCGAGGATTTGCCTGAACCATTGCGGCCCAGCAGTGCCACGAACTCTCCCGGCTGAATGTCGAGCGATACCTTCGATAACGCCGGCCTCAGACCGGCGTGCCCAGAGGCTTCATCGGGTTCATTATAGTAAAATGTGACATCCTGGATACGTATCATTGCTGCTCATCACCCTTTTGGGTTACAGGCGTACGGGTAGGGCCGTAGACACTATTTGAATCCCCGGGATTGAAGGTTCCGTCAGCGGTGTTGGGAATCTGCCAGAAGAAATCAATGGCTACCCCGTTCTCTGCGGCCAGCTCCAGAAAGTCGCGCATAAATACGCCTTTGCCCGGATCGCAGGAGGGGCTGCCCGAGATTCCGAGGCCGCCCACGATGGAATACCCGTGATCCTGATAGGTTTTCAGCTGTTCCACAACAGGCTGGAGAATGCTGCGGTTATGGCTGCGGAATTCCGGGGTATCGTACTCCTCGACCGTCATTGGAGGACGCTCCGGCCCCAGGAAGGTGAATTCCGGGCAGGGCAGCTGAAACAGCCCGTACCCCTGCTCATAAGTCCAGTCGACTGCCGCTTTCATCACGCCTGGACTTCGAGCCTCGCCTTCCACTACGGCATTCTGATTGATGACGCAGTGGGAGGCTACAATAATCTTTTTGCTACGCTGCACGGGAACTATCCTTCTTCTTAAGCGCCGGGCGCTTGATTAAAGAATGCGGCAGATTCTTGACTACGTAATATACAAGCAGGGCGGATAGAATTTTATCGATCAGGTTCTCGCCAAGGCGCGGCAGAAAAGCGGCAGCGAACAAGCTGGTTCCTGCCTGCTTGAGCCATAACACCGCAACATCCTGCACTCCGCCCGTTAATCCGCCAAACAATCCAATGGCGATCACTGAACCCACGGCGGGGCATAGAATGCCCAGAATAATACCCGAGACCAGGGCTGAAGAGAAGGTGAAGCCTTTCTTACGGGAGGCATAGCCGACCACCAGACCGACAATGACATTTACAAGAGCAAAAGGTATAGCTGTATACCCTGAGGTTACACCAAGCACAAGGTTTGTCAGCAGGCCGACGAGCGCTCCCCATAAGGGGCCAAAGACGGCGGCAATGAATATAGTGCCAACGGTATCCAGAAACAGAAAAGGAATTTTTAAATTGCTGACCACAGTTCCTGCAATGACATTAATGGCAATAGCAAGGGCTCCCAGCGTAATGACGAGCGTTTTTTGATTCATTTCATTCTCCTCCTAAAGATCATAATGCTGATGAATTTTTTCATTTCATGAATCCAGCTGATTATGAACCCGAAGCCCCCTTTGTACATAACGAGCGCCGCCGTACATGAACCGGCAAACACTACAGACGAATAAATAACCAAGTAAGTATATTGGTATTATTGTATATCATTTTATGCAGAATTTTAGGGTTGTCAATGGTATTAAACTGGAAGCTGGTTTATGGGGCGGGATGATGCCGGGGCTACAGCCACGATTCGCGATGCATTAGCAATGTATCTGTCACAGCATGGAATGTCCATTAATCAATTTGCCGGAATATCCGGAATTAATGCTGGAACACTTAGCCGGGTGGTTGGGGGCACCAGCCGATTGCCATGAATCATCTGGAGCGGATTACCAAGGGTATGCAATTACCGGAGGACCATTTTTACAGTTTATATGTAGATGAATGCTTCCATTATTCTTCCCCTACTTGGCGGCGGCTGCGGCCGTTTCTTTTGCGTTCGGCAGAACTGGGCCGTCTCGACTGTATTGAACAGGTAGTGCAGAATCTGCTTGAGAATCTGACCTACGCTCCCATGCTGTTTGAAGTAGCGGAAGGGTTGTTTCAACAGGGGCAGTGGCAAGCAGCAGCGTTATTGTATAGGAATGTGAGCGCCAGTGAGAAATATCAAAATTCCGAGCGGCTGGCGGCATGTCAATACCGCCTATTTAGAATTGCCCTGGGTGACGATCAGACCCAGAATTTGCAGGCGGCGCTCCTCTTTGAGTGTTATCTGGATCGGCTGGATGAAGCGGATCAATTGGATGGACTAAATCATTTGATCAATGTTTATTATTCCCTACGCAAGTGGCATAAAGTGGATGAACTGGCGCAGGAATTGCTCCGGTTGGCTACTCTTCGCTATAACCTTCAGCACTCAAGCCGCAAGCAGAACAACGAGAAAAAACCTGAGAAACCATTCTACCGCTATATCCTTTATTCACATCTGGTACGTTCAAGCGTTTGTGAAGAAAACAAAGACTACAAGTCAGCACTAAAATTCGTGGCCCTCTACATGGTTGCAAGCTGGATACAAGAAGACGATGAAAATGCCAAGAGAACTGTAGCTCAATATCAGGAATGGGGTACTGCAAACACCATGCTCTATCAATTAATGTCAGGACAACATGAAATACTGCCTGAATATGTAGAACATATTTCCCCTCAAAGTGACGAGGTATTTACTGCCTTATTTAATATCATCATATCGGCTAACCGGTACGACTGGAATGTTGATCACATTCTGGAACGGTTTGCTGCCTATATCCCTTATCGGACGAATTTCACAGAATTTGGTCAATACAATCGGCAGATTGTAGCAGACCAATATGCCCGTTTTCTCGTTGAATTGGCGGCCTATTATTTACATAATAATCGTAATGAAGGGATTAACTTCATCCTACAGGGTTTGGAATCATCTGCTAAAATCAATAACGAAAGTAATGTAATCAAATGTGTCGATCTGTTTGAACACTATCGGCATCGAGCAAATGAAGAAGAGAAAGAGCAATACAAACTTCTGATCAGAGAGGTGCAGAACGCAAATGAAAAGAAAACTTATCATGCTTCTAGCTTCGTGTAGCCTGGCTATCGCAATTATTGTACCTGTGGTAACCGTCCAACCTGTAACAGACGGAAATACTCAAATGTTAATTCAAGTTATGGGACACGGTATAGGTGGTGATTGAACCTTTATCATTCGACAATGGACTGATTCCATGTCCCTTCATTGCCATTCTTTTTCACCGGAATTCACAAACCAACCAGCCAACGCTCCCTGTATACCGGGAGCGTTTTCTTATTAAAGATAAAAATTTATATGTTTTTGGGGAAGCGACTTACCCCTTATTTCATTGTATAGGAAATTATACAGTGCAAAAAAATGAGGATATCTTGGGAGCCACAAAGGATATAAGCGATGCAGAAGGATAGGGATCCAACCGTGGGCTGGAGTTCCATCCGCAGACTGAGCGGACTGAGGAGCCCTTATCTAGTCAAAAACCTTGCTTTTTCAGCAGTTACGGACACAGGAGCCGTTATATCGTTCGATGGAGTCTGGAATAAAGGGAAAAGGGAGAAATAAAGGCATCTGAGTCCGTTGTCTTGCGGAATAGACGAATCTTCTATCCATAACGGCTCTCCTGTCCGTAACGGCTGCGGATAGATCGTGAAGGAATAGGGCGATCCGTCTTTACCGGCTTCTTCACAGGTGCTAGTTGGAATAAGGGAACTTATTTTTCCGAAAATTAAGTAATCATGGGATTTAAGTGGAAAAAGTAAACTTAATTGGGCCATATTTCATGCCAAATGGCGAAATGAGCTGAATTAGTGTTCCTTTTTCCACTTCATCTGCCCGAGGATAGGGTACTCCGGCAAATTAGTTAACCTTTTTCCACTTAAAGAGTTGCCGTAGAATTCATGAGGAATCGTTCTCCAGGATATGCAAGAACCAAGGCGGCTGCGCTGCCCCGTGGAGGACGGTGTAACCGTTGCTACTTCTACAACCCTTATCCCCTAAAATTAGAATGATTCTCTGCCTCTACCTCAAATCAAGTTGCAGTAAGCCCCTTTGGTATTATTCGTTGGCCGCTCCGCCTGGAGCGGCCATGTTTTATATGAACGTAAAATTTAGACTATTAATTTTAAAACTTTATGCTATAATCGTAATTATTACGAATAAGCATTGGGGTTGAACATCATTTTACGGTATCTGGTGCAGCGGCTGCTGCAGATTATTCCCGTGCTGTTTGGCATCTCCATAATAACCTTTGCACTGATGCAAATAACGCCGGGGGATCCGGCGGAGATTATGCTGCGTGCAGACGGCATCAAGCCCACGCTGGAGGCCATCCAGGCCACCAGACATGCTCTTGGCCTGGATGGGCCGATACATATGCAATTTGTGCACTGGCTGTACCGCGTGTTTCATCTGGATTTGGGAATATCCTACAGCAGCGGCTTGCCGGTGCGGGAGGAACTTATGAGCCGTTTCCCGGCTACAGCGCTGCTTAGCGGCTGCTCCTTGTTGACGGCAATGCTGATTGCCTTGCCGCTTGGCATCGGCTCTGCCCTCTATCCGGGAAGCCTGCTGGATCGTCTGGGAAGAGCCTGTGCGCTGTTCAGTGTTTCCGTACCAGGGTACTGGCTTGGCCTGCTGCTGATTTATTATGGTGCGGTGAAGCTGAAGTGGTTCCCTGTGATGGGCATGGAGGGATGGCCGAGTGTGGTTCTGCCTGCATGTACTCTCGGCTTTGGCATGGCGGGAATCTATATCCGTCTGATCCGTTCCAGTCTGCTGGAGGTTCTCGGCAAGCTCTATATCAAGGCGGCGAGGGCTAAGGGGCTGCAGGAATGGAAGGTGATAGGCGGACATGCGCTTCGCAATGCACTTCTTCCCAGCCTCACCTTGCTGGGGATTCACATAGGGGGGCTGCTGGGCGGTTCGGTGATTGTGGAGAGCATCTTTTCCTGGCCCGGTATCGGCAAATATGCAGTGGAAGCTATTTTTGCCAAAGACTACACGGTCATTCAAGGCTATGTATTAATAATGGCTGTTGTCGTTGTCCTGATTAACGTTGCGGTGGACTTGCTCCATCTGCTGCTGAACCCGCGAATCAGGATGCGGTGAAACGGCAGAAAGGGGGGCGTTGGTCTTGTATCGCCTTCATATGTTCAAGAGTAACGGGGCCAAAGCCGGCGGGATGATTGTGTTTCTGTTCGTATGTATTGGAATATTTGCCCCTTGGCTTGCTCCATCCGATCCGCTTCAGATTCATATGGAACACAAGCTAAGTATGCCGTCATGGGAGTATCCTCTGGGTACGGACCATCTGGGGCGCTGCGTTTTATCCCGTCTGATCTACGGGACGCGGACTTCACTATATTATTCACTGATGGTACTGGCGGCGGTTTTTTCTATTAGTATTCCGGTTGGCCTGCTCGCTGGCTATGTTGGGGGAATAATCGATCATTTGATCATGCGGGTGATTGACATCCTGCTGGCTTTTCCCAGTCTCATTCTCTCTCTGGCTGTTACAGCGGTGCTTGGCCCCAGCATGAAAAACCTGCTTATCTCTTTTGCAGCAGTGTGGTGGGCAGGCTATGCAAGAGTGATCCGCAGTATGGTCCTGCAAATAAAGGAAAGTGATTACATTATGGCAGCCAAGGCTGGAGGCTCCACGCATCTGCAGATTATTTTGCGGCATATTCTCTTGAATGCCACCCGTCCCATCCTGGTGCTGGCTTCCATCGAAATCGGTACACTGATGCTCTCGATCGCCGGTCTGTCTTTCCTGGGCCTGGGCGCTCAGCCTCCAACACCGGAATGGGGAGTCATGCTGAACGATAGCCGGCCCTACATCCAAACGGAACCCCGGCTGCTGTTATATCCGGGATTGGCGATTATGCTTTCGGTCCTGGGCTTCAATCTGCTGGGAGAGGGGCTGCGGAAACCGGGACAGAAGGAGGAATTATAGAACATGTTAACAGAGACCCCGCTGCTGAGAATCCGGCATCTGCGGACCAGCTTCTGTACCAAGGATCAGGCAGTCACGGCTGTAGATGATGTGAGCATGGAAGTGAGGCCCCGGCAGATTGTTGCGCTTGTCGGTGAAAGCGGCTGTGGTAAAAGCGTAACAGCCATGTCTGTCCTGGGACTGCTGGACCCGCCGGGCAGGGTGGAGAAGGGAGAAGTCTGGCTGGGTGGCAATAATCTTCGAGAATACTCAAAACGTGAGCTAAGGAAGCTGCGGAGCAAAGAAATAGCCATTATCTTTCAGGACCCCATGAACGCACTTCATCCGCTGCTCCCCATAGGCAAGCAGATCAGAGAGACGGTGATGCTGCATAAAAAGGTATCCAGAAAAGAGGCAAAAGCTCTGGCTTTGGAGCAGATGCGCCGGGCAGGCCTAAGCGATCCTGAGCTGCTGTACACTAAATATCCTTTTCAGATCAGCGGCGGGATGTGCCAGCGGGTGATGATTGCCATCGCTCTAATCTCAGGTGCGCGCCTTCTGATTGCCGATGAACCGACAACAGCACTTGATGTTATGGCTCAAGCCCGGATTCTGAAGGAGCTGGATCGGATCAGACATGCGGAGGGCCTGGGCATCCTGTTAATCACACATGACTTTGGCGTCGTCGCAGAGCTTGCGGATTATGTGTATGTCATGCAGTCAGGAAAGATTGTGGAAGCCGGAAATGTGTACACCCTCTTTGCCAATCCGGTGCATCCCTATACAAGACAGCTTCTTAGCAGCAGATAACAACCATAATAGTATATATCTGTTCAGGAGGGGAGACATGTATCTGCTCGAAGCAGTAGAACTGAGTAAAGTGTATGGCCGGGAAGGGAGGTGGTTCAAGCCGGATATCCAAAAGATAGCGGCTGTAAATCATCTGTCGCTCCGGCTGAAGCCGCATGAAAATCTGGGACTTGTGGGAGGAAGCGGCAGTGGTAAAAGCACGCTGGCCCGTTTACTGCTTGGATTGGAACGGCCGTCCTCCGGAAGAGTCCTCTACCAGGGTACAGATTTCACAGATTGGAGCTTAAGCAAAATGCGGAGGATCCGGGGCAAGCTGCAGGTCGTATTTCAGAACAGCCCCGCTTCGTTCAACCCGCTGTTTACAGTGGAGCAAATCATCGGCGAGCCGTTAAGAAATTACGGGATGGGAAATGTAAGGGCACGCAGGGACCGGGTTGCAAAAACGCTGGAGCTGGTGGGTCTCGAGGGGCGGTACTTGTACCGTTATCCGCATGAACTCAGCGGGGGCCAGCAGCAAAGAATCGGCATTGCCAGAGCGATTGCGCTTCGCCCGGAGCTGATTATCTGCGATGAGCCGTTCTCCAGTCTCGATGCCAGCCTGCGGAGGCAAATGATGAATTTGTTGCAGGAGCTGAAGGCCCAGCTGGGGCTGGCTTATATTTTTATTACACATGATCTGTCAGTCGTCAGCCGTTTCTGTGACCGGGCAGCTGTAATGCATCAGGGGCAGATTGTGGAGGAGCAAACGGGCGGCGGACTGATGAAGCAGGCGGTCCATCCGTATACCCAAAAACTTATCGCTTCGGTGCCTGTACAGGACCCCCGGCTAAGAAAGTCAGATGACCGAAATTAGAAGAAGGAGAGTTACATTAGAGATGGCAAGAAATTCAAAGCGAATCAGAGGCTTAACCCAATCTTTGGTAATGATCATACTGGCTGCATTCATAATGATTGCGGGGTGCAGCAGCAACAGCAATAACAGCGGTAACAGCGATGCAACAGGCCAACCCCCCGGAGGGCAGGAGAAAGCGGTCACTGTAGCCATATCGGCAGACCCTGGTATAGATCAGCTCGATGCCGGTGCCTATAAAGGTGCGATGAGTGTACATGCGATGATCTATGACGGATTAGTGGAGTATGGGGAAAAAGGCAGCATTCTGCCGGCATTGGCAGAGTCCTGGGACATATCCGAAGACGGAAAAGTGTATACTTTTCATCTTCGCCATGGGGTGAAGTTCTCGGATGGCACTGATTTTAATGCCGCTGCGGTTAAATTCTCTTTTGAACGCTGGATGAACGATCCGGCTAATTCGCTGAATGTAGCTGCAGCGTTGCAGTCTATAGATGTTATAGACGACCATACACTCACCATGACCTTCAACAAAACCTATTATCCGTTCCTTACGGAGTTGTCTTTTGCAAGACCGGTTCGAATCATCAGCCCTTCTGCCGTAGAACCCGCCGGAGCGGTTACCGGGAAATTTGTCAAAGCGGTCGGCACCGGGGCATGGATGGCGGAGAGCTATAAGACGGATCAGGAGGCAGTGCTCGTCAGAAATCCTTATTACTGGGGGGAAGCACCCAAGCTGTCCAAAATTATTCTCAAGGTTATTCCCGATCCGCAATCCAGAGTGCTGGCGCTGCAAAGCGGGGCTGCAGATATTGCAGGAGGCCAGCCCGGCAAGCTTCCGGTAGAAAGCGTACCGGTTATCGAAAGTGACTCCAGTTTGAGTCTGCAAAAAGCACCAGGAACAAATTCGCATTTCCTGATTTTTAATTACAACACTCCGGCTCTGCAGGACCTGAACGTGCGCAAAGCCATGAATTTGGCCATTAACAAAAAAAGCATTATCGATGATCTGCTGGATGGTATCGGCAGCGAAGCCAAAGGTCTATTCCCCTTAACTGTACCCTATGTGACGGATCAGAATAATACCTGGTATGGATTCGATCCGGATGAAGCAAAACAGCTTCTTGCAGAAGCCGGTTATAGCGATTCTAATGGGGATGGGATAGTTGAAAAGGACGGCGCGGCACTGGAGTTTAGTTTTGTACTGCAGCAAGCCGAGTTTCCGGAATGGAAATCCGTCAGTGAGCTGATCCAGTCCGAGCTGAAGGCGATAGGTATTGCCGTGAATCTTCAGATTCTTGAGCCTAACGCGTATTACGATGCATTATGGACCACTAAGGCATACGACCTTATTATGTACCGTACCTACGACGATGCTTATAATCCGCATGCCTTCCTCCTGTCCTTGTTCCATAAGACTGCGGAGGCACCGGCTGTTGCTTGGTCGGACGCTGAATTGGAATCATTCATTGATACAGCGGTAGGAAGTACGGATCTGCTGGTGAGGCAAAAGGCTTATGACTCGATCTTTGGCAGGCTGTATGAGGAAGCCATGTTTGGAGCCCTATACTTTCCGGACGAGGTCATGGCGGTGAATAAGCGGGTGAAGGGTTTCAAGCCCGGGTACACCACCTTCACACCGGTTTTCTGGAATCAGCTGGACGTAGGTGAAGAATGATGCTACAAGAAATCTCTAAATATTGGACCTCCAGCTCGGTTGGTTATGACAAGGTGATCCAGACTCAATTCCGCAGCAGGAAAACCGTCAGACTGTGGAAGCAGCTGCTTATTCAGGGAATGGGCCTCAAATCCCGTCAAAAAGTACTTGATGTGGGAACAGGTCCGGGATTTTTCTCTATCCTCTTATCACAGATGGGGCATCAGGCAACAGCAGTGGATGCTTCACTGGGAATGATTGAACGGGCTGCGCGAAACTTTGACCGCTATGGATGCAAAGTCCAGGCATATGTGGGCGATGCAGCGGATTTAACTGCCGAGCCGGATAACAGCTTCGACGCAGTCGTCTGCCGCGATATGGTGTGGACGCTGCCCGATCCGCAGAAGGCCTATGCGGAGTGGCACCGCCTTCTGAAGCCGGGCGGGACTCTGATTGTTTTTGACGGCAACTATATGTATAAGGAGAACAAGTCATTATTCCGCAGGCTCTGGTACGCTTTATCCTGGATGCTGATTCTGATTACAGAAAAAAGAATCCGGCAGCGCAGCAGCAAGGGAAAAAGCCTGCTCAGTGAACTGCCGTTCGTAAATGTACTCCGGCCTGAAGCAGATGAACAGGCTCTATTGCACGCAGGGTTCCGCATATTCGATACCCGCAGGAATTTCATTCCTGCCCGCAAGCTGCCGCTTAATTACCTGAAATATGGTTATGAAAATGTGAACCGGTTTATGATTATCGCCAAAAAGGAGTGATCTGCTAAATGAATTGCTAGATAAGCACATAGGCCGCCCGCAGCGGACCATGCACCCCGACAACGAGCTGCATTTCAATATCGGCCGAATTCGAAGGGCCGGAGATGAAATTGATCGAGGAACCCAGCGGCTCCCCCGCCTGAATCCGCCGGTTCAGATCTGCTGCAGCCTGGGTCGAGCGGAGCATGATCCGCTTTTTTTCAATCACCGCAATATAATGGGCAGGCAGAAAATGCAGGGCGCGCCCTTGATCCGGGCGGCTCCCGACAACAATCGTACCCGACTCGGCCAGCGCATAGTCGGCAAAGACAATCGCCGTATTGGCTGCTTCGGAGCGCAGAATATTCTGCTCCCTTCCTGCCGCTTCCTCCCAGACGGAAGCATTTGCGAATTCCAGCCCGTATTCGGCAAACCGGGCATCCCCGGAAGTGATTACAGCCCCTCCGCCATTCGCAGCGATCAGATCATCCAATGTTTTCTGCAAGATTTCCGCGTTCGATTCAATCACCTGCGTGTGAATGAAAAAGCACTGCTCCTTCAGAATCTCTATCAGCTCATCGGCTGTTAAATCGCCATAGCTGTCCGGAGCCATGGCCTGCAAGTCCGGCCGCTGAACGTCATAGATACGCTCCCGCCCCAGCTTGGAGGCAATTGTGTTTAGGAATGAATCCTTGTTGGATGCCGTCATTGGCCCTCCCTCCCTTTGCGTTTGTCAAACCAGGCCCGGAAGCTGTCCTGCTGTCTGACCGGCTGGCTGAGATCACGGGCGTTGATCCAGCCACGGACCAGCTGCGGTCCTCTTGCAATCCGTCCATGCCTGCTGATTAGCCGGCTGGCCGGGTTGGCAAACCGCAGGGCTTTGCCGAACAAAGCCTGGGAGGCCAGCAGCCTTCCGGCTGTCTTCATCTGGAGCCTTTCTGCAGCACCGGTGCGTTTTTGCTGTACAATATTCTGGCGGTGCAGAATCAGCTGCTCATGCAGCGGGATTTTGACCGGACAGACATCCGTACAAGCGGCGCACAGGCTGGAGGCAAAAGGCAGCTCTTTATAGTCATCGTAGCCGCCCAGCAGCGGGGTGATTACCGCTCCAATCGGACCCGGATAAATAGACCCGTAGGCATGGCCGCCGATATGGCGGTAGACCGGGCAGACATTAAGACAGGCGCCGCAGCGGATGCACTGCAGGGCTTCGTTGAATTCGCTGCCGAGAATCCCGGAGCGCCCGTTGTCCACGACTACCAGATGGAAGTCCTCAGGACCATCCGTCTCCCCGGACGCAGAGGGCCCGATGACGGAAATATAGCTGGTCAATTTTTGCCCGACCGCACTCCGGCAGAGCAGATTATCCAGCACTTCCATCTCTTCAAGCGTCGGCACAATGCGCTCCATGCCCATCACCGCGATATGTGTTTTCGGTATGGCGGCGGTGAGGTCACCGTTCCCTTCATTGGTCACCAGATTGATCGCGCCCAGGTTGGCGACAGCGAAATTGCAGCCGGTGATCCCGACATCCGCTTCCAGGAACTTCTGCCGCAGCACCGTCCGGGCATAACGGGCAAGATTCACGGGACTCTCGTCGCCGGTGTATCCAAGCTTCTCCGTGAACACTCTTTGAATTTGCCTCCGGTCCTTATGCAGCGCGGGGGCCACAATATGCGAAGGCGGGTCCCAATCATCCATCTGTAGGATGTATTCGCCCAGATCCGTCTCGGTCAGTTCACAGCCGGCTTCCATCAGGACATGGTTCATTTCAATTTCCTCGGTGACCATCGATTTGGATTTGACGATTTTTTTAGCTTTTTTCTGGACGATAATATCCCGGATATAGCCGCTTGCTTCTTCTTTGGTTTTGGCAAAATAAATATGTCCGCCCTTTTTCTCAATGTTATCCGCTAACTGCTCCAGGTAATAATCCAGATGCTTAAGTGTATGCTGGCGGATTTGCTGGCCTAGGGTACGCCACTGCTCCCAGTCTCCAAGAGCGGTTGCGGCGGACAGGCGCCTGGTCTTCAGGCTGTCCTGGGCTGAGCTTACAGCATTTCTCATAAAAGGATTGCCGATGCCGTCTGTAGTCCGTTCGTTGAATTCCCGCTTATCCGTTTGCAGGCTCATGTCCGGCTTCCTCCTTTTTAGTAGGGTTGTGATGATTCAGCACTTCTGCAATGTGCATGATTTTTACGGGTTCTCCCTTACGCGACAGGCGGCCCCCGATGTTCAGCAGGCAGCCCATATCTGCACTGATCAGGATGTCCGCTCCGGTTTCGGTTATACAACCGCATTTTTCATTGACCATCTGCTCAGAGATGTCCGGCATTTTTACCGAAAAGGTTCCTCCAAAGCCGCAGCAATTATCGCTGTTTTTCAGCGGCTCCATTTGCAGTCCCTGCACCTGCTCAAGCAATTGGAAGGGGGTTTCCCTTTCGCCCAGCAGTCTTGTCATATGGCAGGAGCGGTGGTAGGTTGCGGTACCCTCCAGACTTGCACCCACATCGGTAATGCCGAGCACCCGGACGATGAATTGTGTGAACTCATACGCTTTCTCCTTTAACGCAACCGCTTTCAACTCCCATTGGGGATCTCCCTTGAAAATTTTCGGGTATTCATGGAACATGGCGATGCAGGAGCCGGACGGACCTACAACATAATCGGAATGCTCAAAGGCCCGCATCATATTTTTCATTGCAAGCTTGGAATCTTCCAGATAACCGCTGTTGTAGGTAGGTTGGCCGCAGCACACCTGCGAAGCGGGAAAATCGATTTCACAGCCCAGCCTTTCGAGAACCTGAACCATAGCGATCCCGACATTCGGGGCCATAAGGTCCACTACACAGGTCGAAAAAATACTGACTTTCATTCCTATCCCTCCAATCGCAGCCTTCACAACAATAGCTTAACTCAAAAAGTCAATAAAAAACAACACAAAAACAAATAATAAATGTGAATCTTGTTGACAAAAAATATTGATAACGTTTACACTGTGGGAGAGCAAATGGAATGATCTACCTTAAGGGGGAGAAACAGTGGAAAAACATTTGATGTATATCGACGGCCAGTTTACCGAGTCAGAAGGCAAAGAGTGGATGGATGTCACCAATCCGGCAACAGATGAAGTCATTTCACAGGTCCCCAAAGCTACAAGGAATGACGTGGTCCGGGCCATCCATGCAGCGAATAAGGCCCAGACTGCCTGGGAAGAAACGCCTGCGGTGGAGAGAGGGAAGTATCTTCATGCCATTGCCGGAGGGATTCGGGCGGAGGCGGACAGCCTGGCCAGACTGATCTCCGAAGAGGTAGGCAAGACACTGGAACTATCCACGGTCGAGGTTAACTTTACAGCGGATTATATGGACTATATGGCAGAATGGGCACGCCGGTATGAAGGTGAGATTGTTCAGAGTGACCGGGATAATGAGAATATTTTTGTGTTCAAACGGGCGATTGGGGTCACTACCGGCATCCTCCCTTGGAATTTTCCATTCTTTTTGATTGCCAGAAAAATGGCGCCGGCGCTGATCACCGGAAATACGATTGTCGTCAAGCCCAGTGCTGAATCTCCAAACAATGCAGTGGCGTTTGCCCAAATTGTTGCCAAGGCCGGTCTTCCCCAAGGGGTGTTCAACCTGGTTACGGGCAAAGGCGGCGAGGTCGGCAATGAATTGGCCAGCAACCCTAAGGTTGGGATGGTTAGTCTGACGGGCAGCGTACCAGCCGGACAAAAGGTGATGGAGGCCGCAGCCGAAAATATCATCAAGGTCAGTCTGGAGCTTGGCGGCAAGGCACCGGCCATTGTAATGGACGACGCCGATCTGGATCTGGCGATCAAAGCGATTGTGGATTCCCGGGTGATTAATACCGGGCAGGTCTGCAACTGTGCGGAGCGGGTCTATGTGCATGAGAAGATCAAGGACGAATTCACCAGCCGTCTGGTTGAGGCGATGAAAGCGGTGAAGTATGGCGATCCGCTGAAAGACACGGATATCCAGATGGGTCCGCTGATCAATAAGGCAGCCCAAGAGTCGGTGCAGCAAAAGGTTGACCGCGCCGTACAGGAGGGAGCCAAAATCGCCCTTGGCGGTAAAAAAGTGGAGGGTGCAGGCAGCTTTTTTGAGCCGACGGTGATTACCGGTGCCACCAATGAGATGGAGATCGTCCAGGAGGAAATCTTCGGGCCGGTCATCCCGGTCATATCCTTCTCGAACCTGGATGAAGCGATTGCACTTGCCAATGACAGTGAGTTTGGGCTGACCTCTTCCCTGTACACCCGGAATCTGAACGTCGCCATGAAAGTCATCAAGTGTCTCAAATACGGTGAAACCTATATTAACCGCGAGAACTTTGAAGCGATGCAAGGCTTCCATGCGGGCTGGAGAAAATCCGGCATCGGCGGCGCGGACGGCAAACACGGATTGAACGAATATCTGCAGACCCATGTGGTATATTTGCAGTATGATCAATCTGTCAACTGAGATTGCGGAAAATGAATAATGAATCTATCCGATACGGTCCGAAAGGACCGTTTTTTTTGTGGAGAATTAATATGTTTCACACTATAAATGTTCCTTCTATTTCTCGCTGAAACGGGTACCTGAAAGCGATACTCTGTATCGCTGCATCGGAAGCATAGGCTCCTGATAAGGATGGCGTAGCCGTTTCCACTTGTTTGTATATGAAACTATACAGTGTAAAAAAGTGTGATACCTTGGAAGCCTCACAGGATATAAGCGATGCAGAGGATAGGGCTCCACCCACGGACTGAAGCGGACAGAGGAGCCCTTACTTTGCCAAAAATCTTACTTTTTCAGCAGTTACGGACTCAGTCCGTTAACCTGCTGAATTGACGAATCATCTATCAATAACGGCTTTCCTGTCCGCAACGGCTGCGGATCGATCGCGAAGGAATAGGGCGATCCGTCTTTACCGGCTTCTTCGCAGGTGTTAGTTGGAAAAAGGGAACTTATTTTTCCGAAAATCAAGAAATCCTGAGGTTTAAGTGGAAAAAGTAAACTTAATCACCCATGGCCTGGCGGCCACCGTCGGTCATGAAAATCAGGTGAAGTCAGAGTGTATATTTGGTAAAATCGTGCTGTGGATCAGAGGTCGATTCAATATTGGTGAAACATCCCGAAACTTAATCTGACCAACTGCAACGACGAGGATCGCCGAGTGTTGCCACGAGCACGTGTATAAAATTTTATCTCTTAAGGTTGCATGATCCACGCATACTTTTGGCTTGGAGGTAGGGAATATGGATGCCATTCGTGAACGTTGTGCTGGGTTGGATATTCATCAGGAGACGGTGGTGGTTTGTCTACTGAGTGGCCCCCTGGAGAAGAAACCCAAGTCCGTGATCGAGACGTTTGGAACCACGACCCGCGAGCTTTTGAGATTACAGGAGTGGCTGGAGCAGCAGGGATGTACCGAGATTGCCATGGAAAGTACAGGGGTCTTTTGGAAACCCGTGTGGAACATTCTAGAAAGCACCTGTACGATCACGCTGGCCAACCCGCAACGCATCCGCAATATGCCCGGGAAGAAGACCGACGTCAAGGATGCCGAGTGGATCGCCAAGCTCCACCGCTGCGGCTTGATTGAGGGAAGCTTTGTCCCGGACGAGCCCATCCGCGATTTGCGTGACCTTACCCGGTATCTGCGCAAGCTTAAGCAAAACGCGACGCAAGAAAAGAACCGGATTCACAAAATTCTACAAGATGCCAACATTAAACTGACCACGTATGTCTCCGATCTTTTTGGCGTTTCCGGTCGTGCGCTACTGGACTCGATTGTGAATGGCGAAGTGCTGGAGGTGCATGAGGTCCGCAAGCTGGTGCATACCCGGCTGAAGATGAAGGTGCCTTCACTGGTCGAAGCGATGAACGGCCGACTACGTCTGCATCACCGGAAGATGATCCGGCGTCATTGGGATCATTTGCAGTATCTGGAGAGTGAAATGCAGACGTTGGAAGCTGAAATTGAGGAACTGGTGCAACCATACATGAAGGAAATTGAACTGCTGGATACCATTCCAGGCGTGAGCACGGATGCCGCGGCGAGCATCGTGGCGGAACTGGGTACCGACGTGTCTCCTTTTCCAAGTGAAGCTCATCTGGCCTCTTGGGTCGGGGTGTGTCCAGCCAACCATGAGAGCGCCGGTAAAAAAAAAGTAAAAAGAACCAACGCGGGAACCGAGGTCTGAAAGCCGTACTCGTCCAGTGCGCTTGGGCAGCGAGCAAGTCCAAGAATAATCGGCTTTCCGCTATGTACAGTCGGATCGTGAAACGGGCAGGAAAACAGAAAGCCATCGTCGCTTTAGCCCATGCAATGATCCGAATCATGTATGTGATGCTTCGGGATAAAGTCCCCTATACCGAGCTGGGGACGGAATATCTGAACACCCCCGAGCAGACCGCAAATTACCTGATTAAAAAACTTCAAAAGCTAGGCTACCAAGTGGAACTGACGCCTACCACATGATATCCACTTTATAAAAAAATGAAGTTCCGATATAGGGGATCTTTAAAGCAAAAATCACTTTCGAGCTGTGAAGCGACAAAGTGATTTTCGTATAAATTGGGCTACTTTTCTTGTCCAATGGCGAAATGGGCTGAATTAGTGTCCCTTTTTCCACTTCATCTGCCCGAGGATAGGGTACTCCGGCAAATTAGTTAACCTTTTTCCACTTAAAAAGCTGCCGTAGGTTCATGGGGAGTCGTTCTCCAGGTAACGCCAGAACAAAGACGGCTGCGCTGTCCCGTGGAGGACGGCACAGCCGTTTTTTTGTGTTGTGCTGGCCCGAATTCTTCCGCCTAGGAAGAGGACAGGATCACATTTTATGAGGTGGATTGTAAAAAATGCGAGTATTGCTAAAATTCGACAAAATTTCCCTTACTTTTTAAAAAAAGTGTGCTAGGATAAAAAAGCAATTGCACAAACGTTTGCACAAAAATCAAAGGTTTCGTTATCCGGAGCTGAAGGAGATGTTTTGCAATTAAATGAAAAGAAAAGAAAGAGAAAGTAAGGGAATGTAAAAGAAAAGCGGATGTGAAAAAAGAAAGGATATGGAGCAATGAAATCAGAAAATGCTGAATGTGCAGAATCGCGTAAGATGCCGGCGTTGGTATGGAATTCTCAGAGGCTGAATCTGTCCGAACAGGACATCCCGGTGATCACGCTTGCAACTGATGTCAAAGTGAAGATCCAGATGACGGGCATCTGCGGAACTGATCTGGCAGTCATCACAGGTAAGGAGCCTGGTGTTCCCGGAGTGATACGCGGTCATGAAGCCGTAGGTACTGTTATTGAAACCGGCAGCAATGTAACAAGCTTAAAAGCAGGCGACCGAGTCGTTGTTGATCCCAATCACAGCTGCGGCAAATGCAGGTTCTGCCTTCAAGGCAAACTGCATCTCTGCACAGGAACGGATGGACAAGGTATGCCGATTGCCGGGTTGAATAAAAATGGAACTTTTGCTCCATGGTTCGTTTCAGAAGAAAAATTTTTACACAAATTACCTGAGCAGATGAGCTGGGAAGCGGCATTGGCCACTGAACCCCTCGCCTGTGTTCTCCATAACTTCCGGGAAGGCAGAGTTAAGACAGGGGACTCGGTATTAATCCTTGGTTCCGGACCAATGGGGCTATTATGTCAATTTGTTGCTAAACGCATGGGATGCACCACTGTTTCTATAGAAATCAACGCAGGACGACTGGCAAAGGCGCAGCAAATCTCTGACTATGCCTGCCCGCCGGAGGAGCTGACCGCAGAGCGGGTGTTCCGCATTCTGGGGGAGAAGAAATTTGACTTCGTCATTGATACGGTGGGGACACAGATGGAGATGGCGGAGCAATGGGTGGAGCGCGGCGGTACGATCATTCCCTTCGGGATCAACGGGCGATACCAGTATACCATTTCCCCTACTTACTATACTCAGCACGCCGTGCGGCTGCTGGGGGCCGGTGAATATTTGAACACCTTTGAGGATGCCCTGCAGTTTGCAAAAGACGTTCCGGAGGTAGCTTCCCTGATCACACGCAAGTACAGTTTGGATCAATTCGAGACTACAATTCAGGAGCTGCTGGGGAACAGCGGGAATTCTGCGGTTTCTTCGGAGCCCCCCGTTTTGAAATCGGCATTTGTTTTTTGAAAAACAATAATCCTGTATAGAGGAGATCTACTTGATGATCAGACATAACCATAGAGTAAACCGGATGCTTGACTATTTTGCAGACTGCCGGTTTCACAACACAGCACCCATCTGGATACCTGCGTTGTGGAACGAGTGCGGCTATGTATCGACATTGGATAGCAAGGATGGCGAAATTCTTGTTGAACCGGCAAGATTTATGGTTAAACATCTGCAGTACTTGCTGGAGTTGTCTTCTGATTATGCTCATATCGGCCAGGCAGATTTAGATGATAGTGTCATTTATTGCTCCTTGCTCCGTTATTCCTCGGCCTGGGATTATACTCATACCGGGAATATCCAATCCGGAACATTCCTGAAATTTATGATTCTGCTGCCTTTGCTGAAAAAAATGAATGTCAATATCCTGTATCTGCTGCCTGTCACCCGGTACAGCAATTTGAATCTCAAGGGGGATATTGGTTCACCGTATGCAGTGTACAACCTGTTTGATTTGGATGAGAATTTACATGACCCGTTGCTGGACGGCATGGAGAACCTGACCATCCACGATGAGCTGGCGACCTTGGTCGAGGCCTGCCATCTGCTGGATATCAAAGTTGTGCTGGATTTAATCCCCCGGGTGGGTGCCCGGGACAATGTTTTATTAGCCGAACACCCGGACTGGTTTTATTGGATTGATCTGAACGCGCTGCCCGGATTCCAGCCCCCGCATATTGCCGGATTGGAATTCTTCACAGAGTGCACACCGGACAAGCTGGAAACCATTTACCGCAGCAAGGATACCTTATCTTTTCTGAATCAGTTCCGTCTGCCGCCAAATGAACTGGACCCGGACCGCTGGAACGACCTCAAAAAACGCGCGCTTGAGTCCGGCGAGTCCCTGTTGCCATTGATCGAACAGGAGATGGGCATAACGCCGGCTCCCGCCCATTCGGATTGGATTAATGATGTTCAGCCGATCTGGACGGACATTGCCTTTTTTCGCCTGTACAAGGACCCCTCGCCATTGGTCCGGCCTTATTTGCCTGAGGGTCAACCCCCATATGTGCTCTTCGATACGATCAAGTGCAATATTTATCCGGGGGAAGAGCCGAATCAGGAATTATGGGACACGCTGATAGAGGCTGCCAGCTTCCAGCTGAAAACGTATAACATTGATGGTTTCCGGGTGGATATCGGACACACGCTCCCGGTCCCCTTGCTGCAATCTATGTTTAAGATGATCAAAGATATGAAGCCGGCAGCGATTCTGATCAGCGAGGATTTATTCAACCGCAATCACCGGGAAGCGGCAAAAACCGGATACAATGTGATGTTAGGCAGCGGCTGGAATATTATGACCGATATCCGTGTCGAACGTTTGCAGGATTACTTGCGGGAGCTTCCGGAATTGCAGATACATGTGTTTGCCTGCTCGGAGACGGCGGATACCCCGCGCATTACAAGCCGTGGCGGAACAGAACTGGCCCGGCTGATGACGGTGTTCAATTATTTCCTGCCGAACGGGATTCCCTATCTGACTACAGGAATGGAAGTTTATGAGGAGCAGCCCCTCAATTGCGGTCTCGGGGATAATACCGGCGGTGCGGATATTCCAAAAGCTTTTTTCAATACCATGGCTATCAACTGGGCCAGTAAATCAACATTACTGCCGCTTCTGGAGCAATTGCAGCAGATGAAGAGACAGCATGCTAATCTGCTGAAGCCTGCGAACTTCTATCTTTCCGACTCACAGGGCGATATTTTGATTTACTCATACTATTTGAAAGATGAACTGTTCAGCGCCTGTTTTAATTTGAACCCGGATCAAGAGCAAACCTTGCGGACTGAGCTGATCTATCCGGGCCACAAACAGACAAGCCTGCTGCTGGAAAGCGAACGGGGCGGCTGGAACCGGCTCAGCAGTGAAGGAATCTATGAAATGCGGCCATATCAAGCTTTGGTCCTGTATACGGAACTCATCAAATGACGAAGGAGGAAGACAGCTATGAACAAACAAGTTGCACAGCAGCTGAATATCTGGCATGAATTCGATGGGAAGGGAGATACATCCATAGAGGTGCTGGAGCAGCTCTGCCGTGCTTACACCTCTAAATCCGGAGTTTCCGTTATTCCCGAGGTCATGAATATCACCGTACTGACCGCCCGCCTGCAGCAGATAAAAGCCGGCGGGGCGGGTCCGCACATGGCACTGGTTCCGGCTGATATGGCCGGTTACGCGGAAGGCGCCATGTATTCAGAGATTCCTGAGAAATTCTGGTCAATGTCCGGCCTCCCCGATGTGGATATCCGTAGCTCCATGCAGTCCAACGGCCGGCAGTACGGTATTCCTATTCTAAAAGGCAATCATCTGGTTCTATATTACAATCCGGAGATCTACCCCGAGGCTCCCGCTTCCTGGGAGGCGATTGAACAACAGGCCGAAGCGTTATTGGCTAAAGGAATTGTTCCGGTCGCTGCCGATCTGGCGGACCCGTATTGCTTCATTCCGTTTCTGACCGCATTTGGAGGCTGGCCGCTGAAGGAGGGGAATCCCGATCTGGCGTCTTTTGAAATGGATGCGGCTCTGCGGTTCGTTCAGCGGCAAATAGCCCACAAGGTGCTCGGCAGTTTTCATGGTCCAACTGAACTCCTGGACCGTTTTATCGCCGGAGAGATTGGGGCGATCATTTGCGGGGAATGGATTTACAATTATTTGGACCTTCAAATGAGAGACAGATTGCTTGTAGGTCCGCTGCCGTCGATTAATGGCAATCCGGCGGCCTCGATGTCTTCATCCATCGGTCTGGTCTTTCCGCAGCATTCGCTGGAATCGGAGCAGGCGGACGAGCTTCTGTCTTTCGCGGCGTATTTGCTGAATGAAAGCAGCCAGCTGGAATGGGCCGAGCGGGTGCAGCGGATTCCTGTGCATTCCCGTGTATTGGATAACATCAAGGCAGCCGCCTCACCGGCCAGGGCTAAACTAATTACCTGCCTTGAAAATGCGCGTAACATGCCCATTGAGCCGGTTATGCGGAATATCTGGGATGCCATGGCTGTTGGCCTGCAACATTTAGCAGATGAAGATGCCGCGAGAATCATGAGGTTAATGAATGAGCATGTGAACAGCAGCCTCATTCAACAAACTTTATAGAGAAGAGGGAGAACGATGAAAACAACTATTTTTAGCCAAGTGTCAATCGACGGCAAGCTTACTTTGGGCGCGGGGAAGTCCAGCAAACAGTTGTTCAGTATGTTCGAGGAACCCGATATTAAATACATTCATCAATTCAGAGGTTTAATTGACGCTATCATGGTAGGTAAAAATACAATTCAATATGATGATCCGATGCTGACAAACCGGTATGAGGAGAATAAGAACCCGCTGCGGATTATCCCGACAACACATATGGATATTTCGTTGGACAGCCATGTCCTTGCTGACGACGGCCGGACGCTGATCGTTACCACCGAAAACGGCAAAAATCCTGAAATGATTAATATTTTAAAGGATAGGAATAAGGATGTGTTAATTTGCGGGAAGGACAAAGTGGATTTTGTGAATCTGTTCCGTGAATTGGAAGAGAACTATAACGTGCACAGCATTATGATCGAAGGCGGCGGATTTCTGAACTGGAATGTACTGGACCAGGATTTAGTTGATGAGATCATCATCATGCAGCTGCCGATTATTATCGGGGGCGGGACCAATATCACACTGGTTGACGGCACGGGATATACCGACCTGAATTTCGTGAAGAAATTCAAAGTTGTCGAAGTTCTCCCGAACAAAAACTATACACTGCTTCGTTATCAGAAGGCTGTCTAACAGCTATGGGAGGCCCTGCTAATGTTAAAAGATTCAAAGGCGGATTTTTATAGTAAAATCTATACCATTGCAATTCCTGTAACCCTGCAAAGCCTGATTATGGCACTGCTAACCTTAACCGATCAGCTGATGGTCGGACAACTCGGCGATGTAGCCGTTGCATCAGTAGGGATTTCCATTAAAATATACGGGATCATAACTGTAGTATTGGCAGGGCTGGCTACAGGAGTATCCATTTATGCCGCGCAGTTCTGGGGAAAGAAGGATGAGAAAAGCACTGCCCAGCTGCTGGGATTGGGATTGTTTTTTGGTCTGGGAATCTCCATTATTTTTACGCTGCCTGTTCATTTCTTCCCGCAATTCTGTCTCGGCTTGTTTACGAAGGACCAGCGGCTGATCACAGAGGGGGATATTTTTCTGGAAATCACCTCCCTGAGCTATATTCCTGTCATGCTGACGATGATATTTTCCGCAATATTGCGCGCTACAGGACATGTGAAGCTCCCTATGATGACCAGCATCGTTGCAGTATGTATTAACATTGTACTTAACTATCTGCTCATCTTCGGGAACTTCGGCTTCCCGGAATGGGGGATAAAAGGAGCAGCAACTTCTACTCTGATCGCCCGTTTATTTGAATGCTGCTTCATTATTGCGGCTGCCTATAAGCTTCGCCTGCCTGGAGTAACCCATATCCGTGACTGGTTCGGGGCTCCCACAGCCTTGCTGTCAAAGTTCATCCGCACCACCTATCCGATCGTATTAACCGAGCTGATTTGGGTACTCGGTGAAACGGTATATGCGATTATTTACAGCCGGATGGGAACTGTAGAAATAACCGCAATGACGATAACCTATCCGCTCCAAAGCTTAAGCATCGGGTTATTATCCGGGCTCTCCAGCGCAGCCGGTATTATGATTGGAAACAAGCTAGGGGCCGACGAGCAGGACGCAGCACTGGATTTTTCGAAGCGGTTCATTAAGCTGGGGATTTTTGTATCCCTTGGGATAGGTGTATTGATCGCCGCAATTGCACCTTTGTATGTATCCATCTTTCAGGTGTCAGAGGAAGCGCATCACATGGGCACCCGTCTAGTATGGGTATTCGCCGGGTTTCTGTGGGTAAAGGTTGCCAACATGATCCTGGCGGGCGGTATTCTCAACAGCGGCGGTGACAGCAAGTTCGTATTTGCAATGGAAGCCGCTGCAACATGGCTGATCGGTGTTCCTTCCGGATTATTAATGTCATTTGTCTGGAAGCAGCCTGTGTTTCTGGTATATATGATTTTGTCATTGGAAGAAGTGGTTAGGCTTAGCATCGGATTGGCGCGAATTCACTCCAGGAAATGGATGAAAAATCTGGTTGCTGAAATCTCTGCGTAAGCAATTGAATGAATCTATTGAAGTCTCAGGTACGGCCCGAAAGAAAAATGTTGAAACGCTGCTGACATTACGTTGTCAGTAGCGTTTTTGTATAGTCGGGGTATGCGAAGATCGCAGTGCTTAGGAGATGGGGCAACCTTTCTTTTCTTACAATCTTATCGTAGAGGTGGAATTTAATCGTGAGCAATGTTAATTGGGAAGTGGATCAGGACCACAGCTCCGTCGAATTTTCGGTGGCGCATTTAATGATTAATCGAATCAAAGGCGTATTCGGGCAATTTCAAGCAAACTTGAGCTTTGACCCCAATGATCTAACAACGATGGGTATACAGGCGTCCATAGATGCCAATAGTATCACAACCCGCCAGCCGCAGCGGGATGAGCACCTGAGGAGCGGCGACTTCCTGGATGCAGCCAAGTATCCAACCATTGTGTTTCAAACCACCGGCTGCATCCCTGCTGGTGAACGGCAATATGAACTTGAAGGCAATTTGACGCTGCATGGAGTAACGAAGCCGGTCACTTTTCATACCGTTTTTGAAGGACTTAACAAAGATCCTCGTGGCCGGGAACGTGCAGGATTTTATTCAACAGCTAGTATTAAACGCAATGAATTTGGTTTGACCTTTAACTCGCCGCTGGAAACTGGCGGGATGATCGTCGGAAATGAGGTGAGGATTGAGCTTTATATCGAGGCAGTAAAAATAGAATAATTCGATTGACAGCTATAATTAAGATGTGGTAACTTAACCATTGAAAATAAAGGCAATGCAACCTTTGGGTTCAACCTCGCTGAGAAGTGGGTTGGGCCCTTTTTGCATTGAATGCCAGGGGAGGATTCATGTGCTGAGAACAGAACTGCTGCTACAGCGGCTGGACGAGATCGGCCAGTCGCTTGAACGTATGGGGGGAGCTCTTTTATTATTAGGCGTTGGTTCCGTTGGAGCCGAGACAGAACGGCTGGATGAATATTCGGATTTGGATTTCTTTGTTATTGTGAAACCGGGGGAGAAAAGCAGATTTATCGGCCGGCTGGATTGGCTCGAAGGGGCACACCCTCTTGCCTATTCATTTAAGAATACGGATGACGGGTACAAGGTATTGTTCGAGGACGGAGTTTTCGGGGAATATGCTGTCTTTGAGGAATGGGAGCTGGCGGATGCCGCCTATACGGAAGGCCGGATCATATGGAAGGACCCGGCGTATAGCAATACGGCAATCGCCAAACCGGTAAATCCGATCCCCGGCCAAAAAAGTGATTCCCTGGACTTTCCTTTGAACGAAGCCTTAACCAATCTGTACGTAGGGCTCTGCCGCTATGCCAGGGGAGAACGCCTGTCCGCTACGCGGTTTGTTCAAGGTTACGCTATAGACCGGATTCTATCCGTGCTCCATCTACTGGAACAAGAGGAAGATTACTTTCCCGACCCCTTCGGGAATGAGAGACGGTTAGAGAAGAGATATCCCCGTTTTGCAGAAATCATCGGAGACATGATCCAGGGATACAACCATGTTCCCGAATCGGCACTCCGCATTTTAAATTTCTTAGAAGAGGTGTACCCGGTCAATCGGCGGTTAAGCGATGAGATCCGGCGCTTGGCTAATGTGAATTGCGGGTAGATACAATGCGGTGAACCTTAAAAAGGTCATCTTTTGGAGATGGCCTTTTTCTCGTTGTATAGGAAATTATACAGTGTAAAAAAAAGTGGATATCTTGGAAGCCTCACAGGAATATATGCGATGCAGGAGGATTGGCTCCATCCGGGGACTGAAGCGGACAGAGGAGCCCTTATTTTGCCAAAAACCTTACTTTTTCAGCAGTTACGGACTCAGGAGCCGTTATATCGTCCGATGGAGCCTGGAATAAAGGGGAAAAGGGGCAAATAAAGGCACACTTTTGTTTATTTGGATCATTTCCCTTTGTTCTAGCATATTTAATCATCTCATAGAACTTTAGTAGGTATTGCTTAGCTAACCATCAAAGAAATTCCCGATATATTTCCCGGGCGTTCTCATCGAACAGAGCCGTGACATTCGCATAGTTGTGGAGATCAATCCGGTTCTGCCACAGGATTTTCTGGATAAAGATTGTCTCGGTGAACATCCGGTTCACAATTACCCTGCACAGGGGTGGATCGTCCCGGAAAAACTCCACCAGTTCGACAATCTGGTCAAAGTCAAAATATAAAATGTAGCACACGTAATTGTGCAGCAGCATGCTGATAATGTGTTCGCGGTAAGGTGTGGAGGGCACACCCGTAAGCGTATCCTGCATGCATCCGAACACTTCAGACCTATTGCGGGCATAAGCGGCAAGAAATTCGTCCGCTTGGTTAATCAGACGCAGGGCTGGCTCCAGGCCGGCTTCGGGTGGAAGCTTCAGCCTGGAGGAACGTCCTTCGACCACTTCCAGCATTTGCAGGGTAAGCCGGCAGCAGGCTTCAATCTCTTGTGGCGAGAGAGTCAGGCAATCGTTATATGCTGTATGCTGGTGTGCGTAATGATCGTGGTACGCTTCGAAATAATCCTGAACGCGGATGCCGGTCTGCGTATGGATTAAGTCCGGGCCGCGAAAAGAAAAAGCATCCAGCGTTTCTCCGTTGACCGGGTGGGCGTACAGGTAGAACCAGAAGAAAAAATCCCGCAGTCCGGCTTTCTGCTCATCGGACAGCATAGAGAGATACGCCCACTGAGCCAGTTGGAAGAAGCAGTAGTGCTTCATTCGGTCATTCATCACGTTGTATGGGTGAATTGGAGCGATGGAGGTAGTTGCGTTGATCGTCAGCAGCAGATAGTCCAGCACCTGTTCGCCGTACACGTCCAACTGACCGAAACGGGACGCTAAGACGGGTGCTCTGCCCGTAGTATCCGTATAATGCGGGTCGGCGGGACGAAGATCGCTTGTCCACTCGGTAAACGACTCGTTCTTGCGGCCTACCAGAAACAGCTCCGTGCTTCCGTCTTCGCATAACGCATACTCAAAGCGGCCTGTTTTCAGTAACGGCAGCCCTCGGCCGAATTTGAGATTAAGGTAATTGTGGTACAGGGCATCAAGTTCCACTTCACATCTCTCCGATTCTGGCAGGATTGGACGACATGGATATTCATTCGCCCTTATGGTTTAACTATAGCAAAGACAATCTTGACCGCTGAGCAAGTTGAACAAGTTAACGTTTTTAGCTGTTGAGGGGAACCAGATTACTGATCTTTCACCGGTTTCCGGGCTAAGCGCTCTAAAGAAACTGGTTATCGACAATAACAAGATAAAAAGTCTAGTACCGTTAAAAAATCTAAATAAACTGACCGATCTTCTTGCCAGTAACAATCAGGTGGAGGATCTGAGTCCGGTTCAGAAATTGAAGTTAGAATGGCTTATGCTGAGGCGGAGCAGGTTATCCAACAGCTGGAGAACAATGGCGTCATAGTATATTTGAAAAATAACAATGAAACTCAGCCTATTCCTCGAAGGTAATGCCGGCAGCTTTCAAATGCCCGTAGACAACGATTCTACTGAACTGAGATGAAACTTCACCCGCAGGAAGAGGCAGATCGTTTTTAACCCACCAAATGATAATCCCCATGAAAGACGATACGAGGTATTCGAGCAGCAATTCCTTAGATATCGCTAAAGGGGAATTTCCCGCTGCAGGATTCCACCCCTCATTTAGTTTATCTTTAATGATATTCTCCATTTTCGTCCGGAACTGATAGATTCTATTCTCTTCAATTAACATGGCATAGTAAAAAGAGGTGTTGTGCGAAATGTGTTCCAGTATCGTTTGCATGACTGTCTTGAGTACAGAAATACTGTAAGGATTCATGCTGATTGGACAAAGGACGACTGCATTTTTTAATTCGCCCAACAGCTCATCCATATATGTATTTAATAAGTCAGGTTTGTTTTCGTAGTGGAGATAAAAAGTGTTTCGATTGATCATAGCCCGATCGGCAATATCCTGGATCGTTATCGCTTCATATCCTTTTTCCTGAATAAGCGCAATAAACGCCGTTCGAATCGATTGTTTAGTCCGGAGTATCCTTAAATCGGTTTTTTTGCTCATTGTTTTCGCTCTCCTTACTTAAATTTGAGTCGTTAAGCGACAAAGTGATCTGGACTGTATGTTATCTTTCAAATTCAAAAATATTGAATATTGAGCGTCATATTCATCTCTATTATAATGAGCGCATGATAAATAAACAACGAACCGTTCATTATTTATCTTTACAACAGTTGAGAAAATAAGGAGGATATTCTAATGGCATTAAACAATCAAAATGAGCTTGTACTTAAGGCAACCGCTGTGCTGGAAAGTTTAGCGAGCGGTGATCCCGGAGCGATTACGAATTACATTCATCCGGATCAATATATTCAGCACAACCAGGCTTTACCCGATGGCCGTGCGGCTATGCTGGGTGCATTTGATCATTTACAGGAAATCGGTACAAAGGTAAGCATTAAGCGCACTTTAGCCGACGGAGATTATGTTGTCCTTCATTCTGAATATGATTTCTTTGGCCCCAAAATCGGTATTGATATTTTCCGGTTTGAGAATGGACTGATCGTCGAACATTGGGACAATTTGCAAGCTAGTGTGGACAAGACACCCAGCGGTCATACGATGATTGACGGACCGGCGACGATTAAGGATATCGATAAAACGGATGCGAACAAAGTATACGTCAAAAGCTATGTCGAGAATATCTTGTTTGGGAAGAACCCGGACCTGCTTGCCTCTTATTTTGCCGGGGATCACTACATTCAGCATAGTCCGCATATTGCAGACGGCCTTTCCGGTGTCGTTGCCGCAATGCAGGGACTGAAGGAGAAAAATATAGAATTTCAATATACTCATCTTCATCAGGTTATCGGACAAGGCGATTTTGTGCTTACAGTGAGTGAAGGCCTCTTTGATGGTCAGCATACCTCTTTTTACGATTTGTTCCGCGTAGAGGATGGAAAGATCGCCGAGCATTGGGACGTAATCGAGGCGATCCTGCCGGCAGAAAAACGAAAAAATCAGAACAGTAGATTTTAAGTTTTGAAAACCTATGAGTTTATTAAAAAGCAAATTAATTGTTACTTTACCCGTTATCGTTATTGCAGTCATCTTCATTTTTAGTCTGGCCATGATTCCTAGCCTCAATCCGGCTCCCCGGAACTTGCCCATTGCCATTGTGAATGAGGATCAAGGCTTGGCAACTCCGGAAGTAAATACGGGCGGGATGATAGTGTCTGAAATTCAGTCAGAAACCTGGGCTAATCCGGATGGAGAGCCAGCAGTTAAGTGGATCGAAGTGGGCAGTGAAGCAGAAGTAAAAGCGGGACTTGATAACCAAAAATATTATGCTGCATTGGTGATTTCCAAGGGGTTCAGCGAGAAGCAGGCATCGCTTATGACGCCGGACCCTTCTTCACCCCGGGTGCAGATTTATATCAACCAAGGTATGAATGCATCAGCATCCAGTATGGCTGGGCAAATGCTGAATCAAGCGGTTCATGGCATGAATGAGAAGCTGGGTGCTGAGCTATTAGCGGCTATCGGACAGCAGGGCGGCATGCTCTCGACAAAACAAGCCGCTGCATTAGCTTCACCCATCGTTAGCGAAACCATTAATGTGAATGCAAAGGGTACGCGTAATGGAAACGGGAATTCACCGGTTTTGATGCTACAACCTTTGTGGATGGCGAGTCTAATCGGAAACGTGGTTTTCCTGCTTGTCAAAAATAAACAAAATTACATGAATCGTAAAGAGCGGGTCCGGGCGAATATAATCCAGATCATTTGGGGAACGGTCATCGCTTTGGCGGCTGGATTTAGCTTCACTTGGTTCGCCGGGAGCTTGGGGGTACACATTTCTCATTTCACGGATACCGCTATATTTTTGGCAATTGCTTATTTAGCATTTTTCCTCATGATAGCTGCTGTTTTCGCTTGGATTGGATTAAAAGGTATGATTATTTTTGTACTGCTCCTATTCTTCGGCGCGCCCCTCCTTAGTTTCGGTCCGGAGTTTTTATCTCCGTTTTACCGGGATTGGATACTATCGTGGCTGCCGATGCGTTACATGGTAGATGGGCTGCGTGAGTTGCTTTTCTTTGGGCAAAGGCTGCGTATGAACCATCCGACAGTTATCCTAATCTGGATCGGCATTGGCGGTCTGTTGGTCTTGCTTGCCTCTGCCTTCAGACGTTCCCGTGCGGCATGATTATGATTATACAGGCCCTTGACCGGAGGATAATTTTGGCTTATTATAATGACAGTCATTACTGACAGACATTGCAGCATATCCTACAGAAAGGGAACTGATCATGCGTCCGACTAAGCAAGGGAGTACGGAGAAATTGTTAAGTGCTGCGATTGATCTGATTTCAGAAAAAGGCTATAACGGCGTCACGACGCAGGAAATCGCCGCAGCCGCCGGATTAAGCGAAAAAACGCTGTTCCGGCATTTTGGAAGCAAGCAGAATCTGCTTGAATCCGCGCTTGAACGTTTCCAGTACGCCGAGGAGATGCGGGTATTTTTTAGCGGCAAGCTTGTATGGGAGTTAGAAAGTGATCTCTTATCCATAAGCAAAAAATACCATGAGATCATGAACCGTGACCGGAAGCTGATTCAGATAGCCATACAGGATGAGGGTCATATTCCGGGGTTTAAAGAACGCCGCTTGCAGCATCCCCGCCAACTGTTGGTGTTTCTGGCCGATTACTTCAACAAGATGAATGAAAAAGGGAAGGCAGCTTGTTCAAACCCAACCATGCAGGCATTCACGTTCATGATGGCGCAATATGGTGCGTTCATTAATGATTTGGAAGCAGGCAACAACTACCCTGGCATCAGTCTGGATCAATTCATACAAGAGAACGTGAAGATCTTCGTCAAGTCTCTATCTTTTCCCAAAGAACAATGCGAAAAGGAGCTGCAAAAGAAATGATGAACGAAGAGGTTTCTACATTTATCCAAAACCTTAGTCAAACCTGGCAAATTGAGGTCAGCAACCGGCTGCGGCAGATGGTGCATCAGGCAATTCCGGAAGCCGAAGAGCGCATTCAATACAAAAAGCCCCATTTTCTGAAAAATGGACATTATGCCGCGGTCATCTCACCATCGAAAGATGCCATTGCGTTTATGATCATGAATGCGTCCGGACTAACGGTTCCGAAAGGCTTTGAAGGGCCTGAAGAAAGGAAATGGCTAAAAATCCGTAAAGATGATACACCCGATTACGATCTCCTTTCCAATCTGTTGGTCCAGGCTTCCAGTACGCTGTAGCATTAACTGATTTTCGGAGTAGACACGTTCGATAAGATATATGCGAATAACGAAAACTGAAGATTGCAAAATAATCCTCTCCCAAGGTAAGCTCTACAACCATTTACCTTAGGAGGGGATTTTTTTGTGAATCCAACCGTTTAAGTTTCTCTATTCACCTTGGGAGATTTTTACGTAAAGCTATTCTTGTGTGAACATAATGAAAACATTTGCCAGTTAGAATAGACCGGTATGCAAATAATAATGTTTACGAATAAGGAGGCAATGAATTGAGGAAACTTATTAACAAGTCACTTTCAATGGCGCTGGTTTTGATCATGGTATTGGGCTTTGCGACCAATGGATTGACGGCTTTGGCAGAGAATACCGGCGCGGAAATGCCGCAGAGCCAAGCACAACAGCCTATTACATTGCTGGAAGGAAATTCAGTGTGGAAGTATGCTGATGATGGAACCGATCAAGGCACGGTGTGGCAGGCGGTCTATGACGATTCCAACTGGAATACGGGACAGGCTCCTTTGGGATACAAGGATAATGGCACTGGAGTCAGTACCACTGTATTTGGTGGTCTGAAGACCAATATAAGCTATGGCAGCAATAAATCGGATAAGTACCGGACTTCGTATTTTCGTACGAATGTCAATGTGAACTTGGAGCAATTAAAAGATTTTCAGAAGTTCGAAGGAACGATTGCATTTGATGACGGTATCGTCTTGTATTTGAACGGTACTGAAATCTACCGTGAAGGCATGCCTGCGGGAGCGATTGATTACTTAACCCAGAGCACTTACGCCAATGGTGATCCCAATGTCTCCAAGGTTAATCTGACAGACCTTGTGAAGGCGAATCTCAAGGATGGCAACAACGAATTTGCAGCCGAGGTTCATCAAGCAAATGCAACCAGTTCGGATCTGTATTGGGATATGAGCCTGACAGCCTATCCGGCGGCTGATCCTGTGCAGCCTGGTAAAGGCAAGCCGGAATCCATCGCACTGACCTTTAACGGGAATCCGCAGACCAGCATGGGGTTTGCCTGGTATACCCCGGAGACGGTGACAGGCACGAAGCTGGAAGTGGTGGAAGCCTCCAAAGTAACGGACAGCGGGTTTCCTGCGGATGGACTGCTGACCTTTGAAGGAACTTCGGTTGTTGCCAGCGTCTATCAGTCCAAAGCGGACAAATCCGCCGGGAACGCTTCGGCCATATCCAGCCATAAAGTAATTGCGGACAATCTTCGTCCGGGCACAAAATATGCTTACCGGGCCGGTGATGGACAAGACGGCAACTGGAGTGAGATTGGAACCTTCACAACAGAAGCTGCGGACAACTCTTCCTATCAGTTTATTTACACTACAGATTCCCAGGGTACCACCGAACCGGATTTTGACATCTGGAACCACACCCTGCAAGAGGGAGTCAGCAAATTCCCGGATGCAGAGTTTATTCTGAATTCAGGAGATTTGGTAGATAACGGAGATCTGGAAGAGCAGTGGGGCTGGTTCTTTGGGAAGCCGAAGGATATTCTGGAGAACATTCCGCTGGTTCCTCTGGTTGGCAATCATGAGAGCAAAAACTACAGCAATTTTACCGGACATTTCAATCTGCCCAATGTTTCCAATACCGGCGCTAAACCGGATGGTTCGGTATATTCATTCAATTATGGCCCGGCGCACTTCATGGTTCTGAACACAGAGTATTACGGAACAAGCTCCAATGCCTTGAATAATGAAATCTATTATAAGCAAGTGGAGTGGCTGCGCAGTGAGGTGGCAAAGTCAGATAAGAAATGGAAAATTGTGCTGCTGCATAAATCCCCATATTCAGTAGCCAATCACACCAATGATAAGGATGTTCTATTCTATCGTTCTGAATTGACGAAAGTCTTCGATGAGCTTGGCATCGATATGGTTATTGGCGGACATGATCATACGTACGCCAGAAGCTATCAGATGCTGAACAATGTGCCTTTAACAGACGTTGTTCCGGATTCAGCAGGTAAGGTTACAGACCCGGATGGGACGCTCTATCTGATTACCAATGCCGCAGGCAACAAGAAATATAACGTTGCTTCGGGGCCTTTCCCTTTTGCAGCTAAATACGGGCAGCCCGGCAAGGAAATGTTCACAGGGTTCACCGTTACAGAGAACGAATTAAGCTATAAGGCTTATACTACAACAACCGGAGGAACTACAGATCTTTACGACGAATACAGCATTCATAAATCGGATGCAGCCGTTCCCGGCGTCCGGAATGCGCAGATGGTTGCAGGCGCAGACGGCAAGATCACATTGACCTGGGACGCCCCTGATACGGAGCTGCCGGTATCGGGGTACCGTGTCTATGAGCAGAATGATCTCCTTGGAGCCAACTGGAATACGTTAGTGTCTACTGAATCCGGGAAAACCTCCTACAGCTATACGGTAGACAACTCGGATCCTGCACAAAACTACCAATTTGTTATTAAAGCGGTAAGCGGCAGAAATCATTCAGAAGCGGTCATTGCCGGCCAGCCAGCCGTGAGTAAAGTGACCGTTACCTTCCATGGTGATCCCCTCAGTTCAAAGGGTTTCACTTGGTATACACCACTGATCTCGAAGAATAGTGACTTGCAAGTGGTAGAGTTAACCCGGGATACACCTGATTTTACCAACGCAAAATCATTCAGCGGTCGTTCTGCCGTTTCTACCAATGCCAAGGAAGAGATGGTGCACAAGGCGGAAGCTACGGGGCTGAAGGCCGATACTTCCTATTATTTCCGCGTGGGCGACAATTCGCTGGGAATCTGGAGCACGGCTGGAACCTTCCGTACAGCACCTGAATCGGGGGCATTCACTTTCGTTGACCTTGCGGATACACAGGCGAAGTCTGAGGATGAAGCGGTTTTGTCGTCACAGACCCTTGCCAAAGCTCTGGCAACGGTGCCCGACGCACATTTTGTAGTTCATAACGGAGATATTGTAGACACTGGAACCAAAGAAACGCAATGGGACTGGCTGCTGGGTCATTCTCAGAACAGTCTGCTCCATACCACAATAGCTCCTTCTGCGGGCAATCATGAGGATGAAGCCAATGCGTTCTATGAGCATTTTAATATTCAGGAGGCACCAGGATCGGCGACCGAAACCGGAGCCTATTATTCTTATGATTACAGCAATGCCCATTTCGTAGTACTGAACAGCAACGAAGATTCCGATATGTATGCCAATTTCAGCGCAGACCAGGTTGAATGGCTCAAAGCAGATGTGCAGTCGGCCCAAAAAGCCGGTGCCCGCTGGATTATTGTCAACATTCATAAAGGCCCTTATACAACCTCCAATCACGCTACCGACAAAGACATTATCGGGGCCAACGGGGTAAGAACGAAAATTGCGCCGCTTATGGCGGAGCTTGGCATCGATTTTGTATTGCAGGGACATGATCATATCTATGCACGTACCAAACCAATCAAGGCAGATGGAACCGCTGCAGCCACACAGAAAATCACCGAGACCTTGAATGGTTCAACCGTGGAATACACGGTGAATCCGGATGGCTCAATCTATCTGATTCCAGCCACAGCCGGGGCAAAGGTGTATTACAAGAACCAGAAACCTGCGCTGGGAAAAGCCTATTATGATCTCTTTGAAGCCGCTGACGAAAACCATGCTGCACCGTACGGGCCGGACCCGAGCGACAGCTCGCGTCCGAAGCGTGGACAGATTCAGAACTTCGTGGGCATTACGGTCAATGGTGACAAGCTGACGGCAGTGTCCTATGAAATAGACCAGAACAAAAACGATGCAAAACCTTACATTATTGAACAGTTTGGCATCATCAAGAAAAAGAGCGACGGGGGAGGGACACCGACACCGGAGGTACCAACTCCGGCACCGGCAACACCGACGCCTGCTCCTGCTACGCCAACACCAACGCCGACGGCAACACCGGTACCTGGTGGTTCATCTGGATGGACACCAGCTTCAACACCGACATCAACACCTTCACCGTCTGCTTCTCCAACACCGGCACCAACAGCTGCTGTCCCATCATCTTCACCAGCCGGCAGCGTGGACCGTCCGTCGACGAATCCAGTATTAACGGATATAGGCACTCACTGGGCGGCTTCGGCTATTCAAAAAGCGCTTGAGGCCGGCTTTGTCAATGGGTATGCCGACAATACCTTCCGTCCGAACCGGGAGGTGAACCGGGCTGAATTCATCACGATGCTTGCCCGTGCGCTGAAGCTTCCGGAAAACAGCGGCACTGGAGCTTTTAAAGATATGGATAAAATCCCGTTGTGGGCGAGACCCTATGCGGCACAAGCCGTCTCAGCTGGAATTGTCAGCGGATATGCTGACGGAACCTTCCGACCGGAGCAGAAGCTGACCCGTTCAGAATTGACTGTGATGATTGTAAGGGCTCTGGGAATAAAGGTAGATACGCAAGCTAAGCTAACCTTTACTGATGCCGGCGATGTCCCTAAATGGGCAGCCCCTTATATAGCAGCCGCCGTAGATAAATCTCTGGTAAATGGCACCGGCCAGAACAAGTTTGCCCCCCACCGGGTTGCCACGCGGGCGGAAGCGGTGGCCTTAATCGTAAACCTGCTGGAGAATCCGATAGAATAAACTTTCCGTTGTTCACAGATACCAACCGCTACTAGCGGTTTACCCAAGTATCCTGCTACAAAATAACAGGGCTATCCCGGCAGCCATTTGATGGCTTAGGGGATAGCTCTTTTTTTCGTACTGAGCTATTGATTCAAAGCTCAATCTTTGTGATTTTCTTAGCATGTTTATCCTTTCCGAATTTTGAGGTAATACTCTTTTTTAAACATTATCCGGTTACTCTATCATGAAATCCACGGAGTCTAGTCTACAAAATAGAATTGATTTGTAATAATGAATATTCACATAAATCAAAGCACATCTATAAAAGGATGCTTATGTTACTAATACAGGAAAAATATCACAAAGTATCGGCGGGGGATATACGAATTAGGTAAAGAGGAAATAGCTGGCCGCATGATTGCAGAGGGTATGGATGATCAATTGATTGCCAAGATCACAGGCTTCTCCTTGAAAAAAGTTGAACAATTGCGTAAGCAGATACAGTAACATGTGCCGCTTCTTGTGAAGCGGTTTTTTTGTGCGCCACATGCAGCAATGGTTGACGCTAGCTCCGGTTTCGGGGGGAACTGTCCCCCTGCTGCTATTGCTGTTCAGTATCAAACATTGGGGAGTGATTCCAGTTGGTTTGGTTCTGTTGCACTTGATACAGCAGAATGCCGCCATCTCCCCTCTCAAATTGCATTCTGTTGTAGTTTGGAGTCAATTTCATAATTCAGTTTGCTGAATAGCAAGACTCGGCCAAAATCTAAGGTCATTTTTTAAAAAATCAGGCCACTTGCTGGGAGTTGCGTAACCGCTGGTTTAACTTGTCTAGCGCAAACTTGCTGAGATTGTAAGCTAGTGTACTGAGCTGGAAATCAACTCTTGCCCGGACGCCGCGGTGACGCGTACGTTTCATGCCAAAATACTCTTTAAGATATGCAAAAACTCGCTCCACTGCCGTACGCTTCTTGTACAGCTCTGTAAAGCTCTCGCTACCTCTTGCGGGATAGGTGTGCTTGCGTAAATCCGTTTGTATGCGGATTTTAAACACCTTTTGGCAGCCGGAACCGGAAAGTGGACAGTCTTTGCACTGGCTCGGCTGGGTATACTTCAGCGTTTCGTACTTGGCATCAAAACTGTCGTAGCGGTAGGTATGCCCCTGTGAGCATACGGGATTGTAGTCCGAGTTCATTCCCTTGGGCGGCTCTTTGTGGTGAATCATTGGAATCGTAGGATAGGCGCCTAACGAATGAATCAACTGGTAGATGGCTGCGCTGTCGTACCCTTTGTCTCCCAAGACATGCTTTACGTTTAACCTAGGAAACTTCAGGAGCAGGCCTTTGAGAAGGATAACCGCCATGCGCTGGTCATTCAAATTCGCCGAACTCCATAAGCCACTAAGAATATACTGACAGTCCGCATCGACCAGCAGATTTGCCTTGAACCCGTAATAACTGGTAAGTCTACCTTTCGCATTTTTCTTGTCACAACGCGCGGCATGCCGGGGTAATGCTGCAAGCAATTCATCGTACGTGTAGGGCAGCATCTGTTCAATGGTTTTCTCAAACGGTCCTAGGCTCTCTTCATAAGCTTCCCGTTCCTTGCGCCGACGTTCCTTTTCTTCAGCAGAAGGACGTCCAGGCGGGTAGACGGGTTTTTTGGGCCGCTCGTCCACAGGCTCGGACTCGGGCTCGGTGAGTTCTAGCTGCAGCTGCTGAGCCACCGGAGCATCACTTGGCTTTTTAGCACGGCGGGCCGCGCGGCGTTTGGATGCAGCTTCGCTAAATAGGCTATCCCAAGCCTCAACGATAGAGGAATCCAAAGCGAGATGCATACCCGTAACGAACTCTTCCTCCAGGGCGGACAGCACCAGAGTATCCTGAAGGTCCTCGAGCATGCCCGTTTGCTCAAGCACATGAATCAAACGGGAGTACGAGGCTTCGCTCGGGATGCGGTTGGAACCGGTGAACCGGCACTGCACCCGAAATTCCTCGCTGAATCGAAGTCGCCGGACCAACGCGGATACAAACTCGATGCCCTCCATTTTTGCGATGAGCAGCGAGTAGATCATCGCGGGTACGTTTAGTTCTTCCGGCCGCCCACGGTTGTTCTTTTTTCCAAGCGCGTGCAAGACCGGAGCGAGATTTAAGTGTTCAAAGATCTGACTGTATTTATCTTCCGGTCGCATCAGCAACAAATCCTCAAAGGAAAACAGCTCTTCTTGCCGAATAGAATACATGGGGATTACCTCTTTTCATTCTCGGATGTTGGTTTGGTCACCTATATCTTCGAGATTTGGGGAGGTACTCCCTTTTCTATGCTCAAAAAAACCAATCCTAGCAAGGGTTTTGAATTATGAAATTGTCTCGTTTGTACAGCAGATTTCTGCTCAGATGCAGCAAATTGACGAATTTGAACTTTTTGAGTGTATAAAGTGCAATAGAAGTGAAATTTCCCGGTGCGGGGCCTAATTCTATTGCAGAAAGTGCAGCAGATGGACAGGACAAGTTGGAGCACTTATGAATTTGACCATTATGCTTTTAATTAGAGCGGAACATTATTAACGACCTGAATCATGGCAGGCAGTTTCCGGCTTGATCCGCCCATAAAGGAATAGCTGGAATCCGGAACGTTCATCTGAGTGGCATTGGCACCGTCCAGAATAATTCCCTCAATTCCATTGGTAGTGTCTATGCCTAATTTGATTGCAGTACGGAACTGATCCAATGAGCATTTCGCTTCAGAAATGACAAGATAAACATTCAGCGAGGTTCCATACAAAAGAGCAGAACGATTATATTGAGCATTTGGAGATTGGTCACTGATATATTCACCTTTGGTAGGGGAGTTGATCAGGTTATTCCAAGAAGTGTCGTTCTTCAGGAACAGATTGACTCCGCCTTGTGCCCAGTAATTATCCGGATCGCCAATCGTTACTTCGTTCGCAGCTTCTATGGTTTGCAGCCGGTATGTTCTCCAGGGGTCATCCCATACCAAAGTACCCCGGGCTTTGGTACCGGCCGAGGTTACATTATAATAGCCGTTGTAAGTGTGCCCGCTAGTTACTGTGCTTGAATTTTGAATACAGATGGAATAGACATCTTGTGAATTGTCGTCGAAATATCCTGCGTTTATTCCCAGTAATCCCGACCCCGGTACAGTGCCTGAAATATGAGTGAGCTTAATATTTTTGGGCGATGTTTTAATATATCTTAAGCGGATATAACCTTTCCCAGTAACGTATGCATCAGCAGTTCCAAAAAAATAATAGGACATTTTCCCACACCCCATGAAAGTTAGATTGATGAATATAGTTTCTATCTCATAGATTGGATAGTGGGATAAGAAGCCGCGTTAAGTTGTATCCCTCAAATTAAAGCAGCTTCACTATCACATTTAGCATATTTTGCTAGGATCGGTTTTGAACCAACCAATAGTGGAAATAGTGAACAACAATAAAATCTAGATGTTCTGCGCAGGGCCCTGCAGAGCCTCGATCCCCAGCGCCAGCGCACCGCACAAGCCCGCATGGTCACCGAGGCCAGGCGGAACAATGTAAGTATCCATGGCCTCCAGGATTTCCGGTGCGGCCACGTACCCGTTCAGGGCCTGGCGGACTTCCTTACGGATCAGCGAAAAGAGCTGCTCCCGGTGCATTACGCCTCCGCCCAGGATCACACGCTTCGGAGACAACAGTAGGACCACGCCCGCGATGGCTTGGCCCAAATAATAGGCCTCCATTTCCCAGGCCGGATGATCCGCCGGCAGCGCAGAACCTTTGACGCCCCAGCGCTTCTCGATGGCCGGTCCTGCCGCCAAGCCTTCCAGGCAGTCGCCATGGTAGGGACACAAGCCTTCGAAGACATCCTCTGCATGCCGCCGGGTCAGCACATGTCCGCCTTCAGGGTGAACCAGCCCGTGGACCAGTCTGCCCTCTGCATACACGCCCACTCCGACACCTGTCCCGATTGTATAATAGACGCAGCTGTCTGATCCTTGAGCCGCTCCCCACTTCACCTCGCCAAAAGCAGCAGCATTCACATCCGTATCGAATCCGACCGGCACAGGGAAATGCCGTTTCATATACCCGACGAAATCGAATCCTCCCCAGCCCCGCTTGGGCGTAGTGGTCACATGCCCGTACAAAGGGCTGGAAAAATCCATATTCAATGGCCCGAAGGACCCGATCCCGATAGCCTCCACCCCTGTATCCTTAAAATAAGCAACCGCCTGCTGCAGGGTCTCCTCCGGTGTCTCCGTCGGAAAGCTGATCCTGTCGAGAATTTCGCCTTCCTCATTGCCCACTCCGCAGATAAATTTTGTACCGCCTGCTTCAATCGCCCCAATGATCATATGATGTTCTCCTCCTGCCGGGAAAGAATGGACTTCCCCTTTTCAATTATTGGTAAACGTTTTACAAAATCATATTTTATTATGAATGATATATATCTTTAATCCCACTATACAAATAAATGTAACCGTTGACAAGAATAAAAATTGTGTTACTATATGTTTGTAAAACGTTTGACTAATGGAGATGATGCAAATGAGAAAGGTATTCTACAGACCTGCAAATGGCTGGGTCGGTGACGTAATTCCGATGTATGACCAAGGGGAGTACAAGCTGTACTATCTTCACGATGAGAGAGTGGGGGGGGACTATGGCAACCATACCTCATGGAATTTGCTGGCCACCAGAAACGGGCTTGACTTTGAGGATTACGGAGAGGTTCTGCCGAACGGCGATGAAACCGCTTTAGACCGGAACGCATATACCGGCTCTGTGATCAGGGACAAGGAGGGCATGTACCACCTTTTCTACACGGGACATAACCCGGGCCCTGCGTTTTGCAAGGAGGGTAAGCCTTTGCAGGTTGTGCTGCGGGCGACGGGCACCGACGGGATTCATTGGACGAAGGATCACAGCTTCAAGCTTTACGGGGATGAAGTGATCTACGAGCAGTATGATTGGCGTGATCCCTTTGTGTTCTTCAACGAAGAGAAGCAGGAATACTGGATGCTGGTCACGGCCAGGGAAATGAACTCTTCCGAGAAAAGAGGCGGGTGCATCGCCCTTCTGACTTCGGATGACCTGCTGAACTGGAAATACCGTGAACCCTTCTACAGTCCGGACAAGTACATCACGATGGAATGTCCCGATTATTTCAAGATGGGGGAATGGCACTACCTGGTCTACTCCACCTTCAGTGAGAAGTTCGTCACCCATTATAAAAAGAGCAAAACAATCGATGGCCTGTACACCTCACCGGTGCTGGACACTTTTGACGGCAGAGGATTTTATGCGGCCAAAACAGCCTCGGACGGCGGGAAGCGGTATGCTTTTGGTTGGGTTCCATCGAAGAAGGGCTCGAATGATTACGGGGATTGGGAATGGGCAGGCACTCTCGTTGTCCATGAACTGCACCAGAACGAACAGGGAGAGCTGCTGGTGAGAATGCCGCCTTCCATCTATGGACATTTTAATAGGGAAGAACAAATTCTGCCGCAAGCGGAAAAAAATTGCCTTCAGCAGGAAAATGGTCTGCTGCTCTCTTCCCCGGACGGGCTGGCTTATAGTGTGCTTAACCCATTGCCTGCCCAGGTGCTGCTTGAAGCATCCTTTGCGGATTGGCAGCAGGTGAAGGACTTTGGGATCGCGGTTCGCACAGACAAGTCGCTGGACAACGGTTATTTCATCAAATTTGATCCTTTTCATAACCGGATAACCTTTGATATGTGGCCGAGAAGAGAGCCGGGATTTTTTCAATGGCAGATTGCCGGGGACAAGCCGCAAATGATTGAGCTGGAGCGTCCGTTTGATTTTGGGAGCCACAGCCGGATTCATTTCCAGCTGATACTGGAAGAAGATATTTTATGCCTCTATGTCAATAATGAAGTTGCGATGACTACACGGATTTATAACTTCAAAGACGGCCATTTTGGATTTTTTGCCAATGAGGGTGCTGTAAGCGTTCAGGACATTACCCTAAAAACGGCTGCAGAGCTTTGATCACAGGATGGTTTCACAGCATTTATAAGATAAATATTGGAGGGGTTTAGAATGACAAAGAAAATGTCAAAAGCGTTCACTGGGCTTGCAGTTTTCTCCTTGGCCGGGGCCGCTCTGGCGGGCTGCGGCAGCTCCGCAGGCAACAATAGCCCGGACCAGGCCGGTGCTTCGAACGCACCAAAGGAGCAAACCGTCACCTGGCTCTCGGCCAGACCGGAGAACGGGGCCATTGTCCAGACGGTTAAGGAGCTTGCGGACCGGTTCGCCGCCGATCATCCCGGCTTCAAGCTGGACCTTCAGGTCACGGCGGACAGACCTTCTTACCTGACCAAGCTCAGAACGCTGGTCGCTTCAGGACAGATGCCGGATTTCATTGACAGCGATGCCGATCCTTTTGCCCAGGAGCTCGTCAATGGGGGGTTGCTGGTGGACATGGAGAAATTCCTGAAGGACGAGGGACTGTATGATAAGTTTTATGAACCCGCGCTGAAATACCAGGAGCTGCCGGATGGAAGCCTGTATCTCCTGCCGATGGAATACCACATGGAAATGACCTGGTATAACAAAAAAATATTTGCCGACAACAACCTTACGGTGCCCAAAACCCTTGATGATCTGCTTGCAGTCAGCAAAGCGCTCAAAGACAAGGGGATTACACCTATCGCTGTAGACGGCGTTGATGTATGGCCGGTATTGCGTTATGCAGCCATGTACCCGTTCCGGACCACAGGCAATCAGTTCATCCGGGATTTGAGCCAGGGCAAAGCCAAAATGTCCGATGCGGCAGGCATGCAGGCGGCTAACTTCGCTTCGCAGATCGGGAAATACTTTCAGGATGGCTTTGCTACAACCGATTATACGACAGCTAAAAATCTGTTCCTGAACGGACAGGCTGCCATGTACAACATGGGAACTTGGGAAATACCGTCCTTCGTGGAAGAAAGCCTGCCGGAAGGACTCAAGGGCAATGTGGATTATTTCTATCTGCCGACAACAAGCAATGCGGTCACGCCGGATAATGAATTTTTCGGCAACAGCGGGATCGGACTCGGAGCTTCAGCGAAAACGTTCGATGGACTGCCTAAGGAATTCCTCAGCTATGTGCTGAAAAATTACAGCGACGTCTATGTGGCCAAACAACAAATGTCTCCGCTGAAATTCACCATTGATGACGAGTCCAAATTCTCCCCGCTGTTCCTGCGGATCAAAAAGGATATGGACAACTATGGCTCCGAGTTCGCCAAGCCTTGGGATACGCTGCTTGATCCGAACACCAACTCGGTGATGAGCGATCTGATTACTAAACTGACCATGGGCTTTGTGACTCCAGAGGATTTTGCCAAACAGATTGATGAGGCCATTGCCAAAAACACAGCAAGCAAATAAAATCCGGGCCTGACAAACCTCCGCCCGGCCCTTATGGGCCGGGTGGAGACCTTCAACGAATAGCGTGATTACAGAAGCGGGGTGACCCTATATGAATGTGCTAAAAGACAAAAAGGCATGGCTGGTTTTCATCCTGCCGGCTTTGATATTTTATCTGGGAACGGTTTTTGTCCCGATTATCCAGTCCCTGAAATACGGGTTTCAGCAGTGGAACGGCATTCAGGAGCCGCACTACATCGGCCTTGATAATTATATCGCGATGTTCAAAGATTCTTATTTCTGGAATTCTGTGCAAAACAATCTGGTCTACGTGGTGATTGTGGTATTTATGCAGGTGTTCATCGGCTTGTTTTTTGCCCTGATGCTCTCCTATGTCACCAAAGGCGCAGGAATTTTCAGAACACTGTATTATCTGCCGGCGGTTGTTGTAACCGTAGCTATTGCGCAAATGTTCCGTAATTTCTATTCCCTTCAGCCTCTCGGTCTGCTGAATATGTTCCTGGACTGGGTGGGACTCAGCCATCTTCAGTCCGCCTGGCTCTCCAATCCCCATACGGCATTGATCGCGGTGTCGATCCCTGAGGGGTGGCGGTTTATCGGGATGTATATGGTTATCTTTTATGCGGCGCTGATTGCAATCCCCAAAGAAATTGAAGAAGCGGCTACGATTGACGGTGTAAGCGGCTGGCAGCTGATTCGTTATATTAAGCTTCCGAGCATCATGCATGTGCTGAGCCTGTCTTTGATTATGTGTACCACAGGGGCTCTGCGGGGCTTCGATATTCCTTATATCATCGGTGTGCCGGGGTCGGCCACAGAGCTGGTTACCACCTACATGTATAAGCAAGCGTTCTCTACCATCCAGTATGGATACGGAAGTGCGATTGCCGTGTTCATCGTGATCGAAAGTCTGCTCGCGGTACTGATCATCCGGGCTATTTTTAATTCAAGGAAAGGAGATGCCTGACATGCTGGCGAAGAAAAAGCTCTCCTCTTCTCTGCTGTATATCCTGGTCATTGCGATTCTGCTGATTCAAATCTACCCCGTAGTCTGGCTGATGCTGTCCAGCTTCAAATCAAGCATCGAGCTGACGACACAGCCGTTTGCAATGCCTTCGTCCTGGTCGTTTGAGAACTATGCCAGTGTATTCCGGGAGAGCAGCCTGCTGCTGTATATCAAAAATACCGCTATTGTGACCTTTGTCTGTCTGGCATTGATCATCTTCCTGAGCGCGACCGCAGGTTTTGCCCTGGTCAAAATGATCAACCGGCTGAATTCGAAGCTGCTGCTGTTTTTTACGGTCGGCATTATGATTCCGATTCAGGTTACCCTGATTCCGCTCTTTATTATGTATAAAGATTACGGCCTGCTGAACTCGTATCCGGCATTGATCCTGCCGCAGGTGGGTTTCGCGCTGCCTTTGTCCATTCTGATCTTCACCAGCTTCTACCGGTATGTGCCGGGCGAGCTTATTGAGGCTGCAGTAATCGACGGCTGCAACATCTATCAGGTTTTCATCCGGATTATTTCGCCGCTTACCATCAATACAACCATTACGGTGGCATCGATTAACTTTATTTTTATCTGGAATGATTTCGTGTTCTCCAATACGTTCACCAATGATAAAGCGTACAAGACGATTGCCGTCGGGCTGCAGGAATTCATCGGCGCCTTTGGGGCTACAGATTGGGGCCAGACCTTTGCGGCAATCAGCATCAGCATTATTCCCATTATTGTTACGTACTTGTTCCTGAATAAATATGTGATGGCCGGTGTGTCGGACGGTGCAGTCAAAGGATAAAGATAAAGATTAAGATAAGGATAAGGAGAAGATAAAGCATGCAATCAATGAATCAGCTGTTTGGCCGAATGAAAGGCAAGAGCAGAGCAATTACAGCGGAGAATCCGCGGGGTCTGAAGGGGCAAGGCGGCCAGGCGGAAGGCCCTCTGGGTGTTGCCCGCAAAGGCAAGGCGTTCATCTCGCTCGCACAGGGAGAAACCGCGACGCTTGTTGATATTGAAGGACCCGGAATCATTCAGCATATCTGGATGACCGTTACCGATAAGACTGAATCCGGCTGGTTCGTCCTCCGCGACCTGGTGCTGCGCATGTACTGGGACAATGAAGAACAACCATCCGTTGAAGTGCCGCTGGGCGATTTTTTCTGCAACGGCTTTGGAGCGCGGGCGGTTGTCAATTCACTGCCGGTAGTGGTGAATCCGGTCGGCGGCATGAACAGCTACTTCGCCATGCCCTTCCGCCAGGCGGCCAAAGTAACCATTACGAATGAGCATCCCCAGAGCATTGAGGCGTTTTTCTATCAATTTGACTATATGCTGGTGGATGAATTGGATGAGGATACCGAGTATTTTCACGCCCAGTACCGCAGAGAAAATCCCACGGTCCTGAGGCAGGATTATACCCTGATTGATGGAATTAAAGGAAGAGGCAAATTTATCGGCACCTATATGTCCTGGACTTCTCTATCCCGTTATTGGTATGGTGAAGGTGAAGTGAAATTCTATATCGACGGTGACCGGGACTGGCCGACGATTTGCGGTACCGGGGCAGAGGATTATTTCGGCGGTGCCTGGGGTTTTGTGAAATATGACAACGGAAACCCGGTGCAGGAGCAGACGTATTCCACCCCGTTTATGGGTTTCCCTTATTTTGCAACGAGGGATGATACCCGGTCACACATTTATGACGGTGCGGCTTGCCCGATGCGGGGGTTCTACCGCTGGCATATTCTTGATCCGATTCTGTTCGAAGAGGACCTGCGGGTGACCGTACAGCAAATAGGACATGACGGCCAAGCCTTATTTGAACGCAGCGACGATATCAGCTCGGTCAGCTACTGGTATCAGACGGAGCCGCATCAGGCGTTTCCGGAATTTCCGGCAGTGATGGACAGACGTCCGCGGTAAGCGCTAAGGCAGGCTTCCAAGTAAATTCGCAGAGGTGCAGCACATGGCAAAACAAAGAGTTACTTTAGTACAGGTCGCCAAAGATGCAGGCGTGTCGCCGGCAACGGTCTCCCATTTCATGAACGGCAATTTTCACCGGATGAGACCGGAGACCCGCGAGAAAATAAGCGACTCGATTACAAAGCTCGGGTACCAGGCAAACCCTGTTGCCAAAAGCCTGATTACCGGCAAAATGTATACCATCGGCCTCGTTCTGTCAAACAGCACTTATGACGGATATTTCGAAGATTTATATTTCCTGCACTTCGCCAAGGTGCTGAAGCAGCAGCTGAAGACTATGGGCTACAAGCTGATCCTTCTGGACTTTGATGAGATCTTCATGAATATCCAGATGGTGGATGGAATTATTGTAAAAGCAACCCTGGAGACGGAGAAGTTCATGCCGAGGCTCATGGATCTCAACGTTCCGGTCATCACCATCGGCCGGCATAATTTATCCTACGGGGCGCATATTGTCCGGGTGAACGATTATCAGTGCGGCCAGACAGGAGTGGATCATTTAATGTCCCGGGGGTATCACAAAATTATTATTCTGACCTATCCGCATGGACAGGTCCCCGGATTCGACGACCGGTTGAACGGTGCCTCCCAGGCTATGCAGGAGAAGGGCAATCTCACAACGGTCATTACCGGAGATATGACGGAAAGCTTCGGTTATGATACGGTGATGCAGCTGCACTCCAATGGCCAACTGCCGCAGGCATTGTTCTGCCTGAACGATATCTCTGCCATCGGAGTGCTGAAGGCCTGCAAGGATTTGAACCTGTCCGTGCCGGAGAACCTTGCCGTGCTCGGTGTGGATGATATGCCGACCGTATCGGAGCTGCTCAGTCTGTCAACGATCCGGCATCCGATCAACGAGCTGGCACTGAATGCCTCGGAGCTAATAATTCAATCCGTTGAAACCAAGGGGGAGCCGGTCCAGCCTGTTGACCGGATGTTCCCCATTGAACTGATGGCAAGGCATACCAGCTGAGCAGGGATACAAGAAATAAATGCGTGAGGATAGAGAGGGGAGAGACTGTCGAGAGGTTTTCGGCAGTCTTTTTCTAAAAATATAAGACACCCATGCCGTTGTTGAGAGTGGAAGGGTGGTTTATTCAGAAACAACGGCAGAAATACCGTTGTTGGAGCGAATGAGAGGTAAAAGTACCTTTGATTTCGCCCCAAGCGAGCAAGATGAGCGAATGAGAGGTAAAAGTACCTTTGATTTCGCCCCAAGCGAGCTAGATGAGCAAATGAGAGGTAAAAGTACCCTTGATTTCGCCCCAAGCGAGCTAGATGAGCGAATGAGAGGTAAAAGTACCCTTGATTTCGCCCCAAGCGAGCTAAATGAGCAAATGAGAGGTAAAAGTACCTTTGATTTCGCCCCAAGCGAGCTAGACGAGCAAATGAGAGGTAAAAGTACCCTTGATTTCGCCCCAAGCGAGCTAAATGAGCGAATGAGAGGTAAAAGTACCTTTGATTTCGCCTCAAGCGAGCTAGATGAGCAAATAAGAGGTAAAAGTACCTTTGATTTCGCCCCAAGCGAGCTAGATAAAGCGAACTTGAAGAAAAACATTTGGAGAAGTGACGGAGGGGAAGTTTGGATACTTACGGAGCGGTAGCGTCCGCCTGAAAGCTTTCCGCAGGAAAGCTCACTATCTTCAGCATAAGCTGTCTGCGGATTTCCACCGCGAACAGTGGTATAAATCAAGAAATCTGCAGATGAGCAGCGGCCGGAAGTCCAAACATTCCCCGTAGTCACAATCAAATCCCCAAATAGAAAAATGACAAGTTCACTCGACGGAACTTGAAGATTGACAGGCGCAGCAGGCTGCCTTACTATCTTACTTACAATTTGGCTGTTCTGCGAGAGGAGAGATAGCGATGTACAACGTGCTTGTCGCCGATGATGAACCGCGTCACCGCCGGGGTATTGCAGACATGATTAAGCAGCTCAGGCCGGAATACCGGATTTTTATGGTGAAGGATGGTCTTGAGGCGCTGCGTATCATCGAAGATAACCGGATCGATATTATTCTCACAGATATCCGAATGCCCAATATGGACGGATTGACTTTGATTGAACGGATGGAGAGCCGCCGGGAGCGGGTCAAAATTGTGATTCTCAGCGTATACGGAAATTTTGAATATGCAAGGCAGGCCCTGCAGCTCGGAGCCTTCGATTACCTGCTGAAGCCGCTGGCATTCCCGGAGCTTTCCGGGATTCTGGACAAGCTTGATACCGCGCTGGAGAAAGAGCGGCTGAGTCTGCAGGATGGCGCGGTTCTCCGGCAGCGGCTCAGCTCGGCAGCTCCGGTCTATGAGCAGCATTTGCTCAGCCGGTGGATGCGTTCAGCTTCAAGCGAGGAGGAGCTTCAGGAAATACGAAGCCTATTTCCCGCTGTCAGCGGAGGTTTTGTTATGCTGGCCAAGTTTCAGAAGCGGGAGGTCGCGGAGTTCTATACGCTTGAGGATTTTGAGGAGCTCAAGACCAGCGTGATAAACTGGATGAAGGAAATCTATCAGACCGTGGGTCCGTCGCTTTCCTTCAACCTGGAAGGTGCGGACCCGATGATCGGGTCTATTGTGACCTCGGCACATTCCCTGGAATGGCTGCTGAAGCGGGATATGGAGCAGTTCCGGCAATTCATCCGCCAGGTCCGGGACGAATTTGGCCTGACCCTGACTCTGGGTGCAGGGAACTGGGTGGCGGATCTGTACAGTGAGGCTCCGCAGTCTTTTGAGCAGGCGCAGAAAGCGCTGGAGTACACCTTTTACACGGGGGCAGGGCAGCTTGTCCTCTTTGATGAAATCGCTTACAACCCGGATAAGCCAAGCCTGAAGATGGTTCCTGCCGATACAGGCATCACAGACGCTTTGGCACGGCTGGACAGAGACACAGTGGCCCAGGCCCTGAAGACGCTGATCGGGAGACTGCTCGAAGGGGACTGCCCGTCCCCGGCCCATCTCAAAGACTGCGTCCTATACGCTCTTGTTAATGAAGTCAAAGGAAGCGAACTGTTTCTCCGCCAGGAGGAAGTGAGCAACTTCATTTCCGAGATGGAATTTCAGATTCCCGCCTGTGAAAGTCTGGACGAAGTCGAGAAGCGGGCAGCTTTTTATTTGAACCGGATTATGGACAGCATCGGGGAGCGCAAGGAGAACAAAAGCGGACGGACCATCAGCCTGTGCAAAGCATTTCTGGAGGCCCATTACATGGAGGACCTGTCGCTGGAGTATGTTGCCCGGCAGTTCTTTTTCAGCCCCGCCTATTTCAGCAGCTTTTTTAAACAGCATACCTCCCTGACCTTCACCGAATATTTGCTGCGCCTGCGTATGGATAAAGCCAAGGAGCTGCTGCAGAACGGGGACCTGAAAATCTCAGCCATTGCCTTAAGTGTGGGATTCAGGGACGCCGGTTATTTTACCAGAGTATTCAAGCGGGAAACCGGGCTGTCACCGGAGGAATTCCGGAAGAAAGATGTATTGTAGGTGGGACGATGAAGCTGAAGAATAAACTGATCCTGTCTTATATTGTGCTGATTACCCTCCCTCTCACGATCCTCGGCTTTGGTTATTATTATGCGAGCAAGGAGATTATGCTGAAGCTGGCCCGTGACAACGTCAGTGAGATTGTGCTGAAGAACAACCAGATCATCAATGAACGCCTGAAAATTATTCAGGATGACAGCCTTTCGCTGATGGTGGAGTGCCAGTTGTATCAGATTTTTGACGGGAGCGGACCGGCCGGGGGACAGCAGCTGCTTGCTACCAATAAAAAAGTGACGGAGATTCTCGGGCGGTACTTTTCACCATCTGCCGATCTGTATTCCGCTGAACTGGTCACACGGGCCTTCGTGTATGGAAACAAGAACAAAAATACCTATCCCCCTGACCACTTCTACAGCTCTGAGCTATACCGGGCGGCAGCCGAAGGGAAAGGTCGTATCGCCTGGGTGCCGACCTATGATTATACCCGGATGCATGCGCTGCCTGAGCTTGCCGGAAGTAATATCGAATACCGGTATATGTTCTCGGCTGTCCGACAGATCAATCCCTCCTGTGTCCGTAATGATAGTATTGTCCGGGCAAGCCCAGGATCTGAGAAGCCGGTTCTGGTGATGAATTTCAAGGATGATGTGTATGCCAATATATTCAGGGACAGCATTCCGATTCAGGGGTCGGTATTCCTGGTAGCCAGTGAGAACGGTACGATGATCGCCCATCAGGATAAAATGCGTATTGGGACCGTGGAACCGGCAGCCTGGCTGAAGGAGCTGCGGAGCAAGGGCAGCGGAACGGCTTATGTGACTGCCGGCGGGAAGCGGATGATTGCCTGCTTCGCCTTATCTCCGGTGACCAACTGGCTGTCTGTTGTGCTGATTCCTCCAGGCGCATTGACTCATGATATTGCAGATACCATTTTGTTCTTTATTCTGGCGCTGGGCGCACCGCTGCTTGCCCTTTCGCTTCTGTTCGCCTATCTGATATCCGCGCGTATTTCTTCGCCGGTCAGCAAGCTGCTGCTGGCCATCAAGCGGGTAGGCGGCGGGGATTTCAATGCGCAGATTAAGGTGGAAGGCAGGGACGAGCTGGGCCATGTGCTGATGAAGTTCAACAGCATGAATGAGCAGGTCAGGGAGCTGATCAATGAGAATTATGTAGTCAAGCTGCGGGAGCGGGAGACGGAAATCCTCGCGCTGAACATCCAGCTCAACCCTCATTTTCTATATAACACACTCAATATTATTAACTGGATGGCTGTTTACGGCGAGAAGGAGCAGGTCAGCAATATGCTGATCAGCCTGTCCCGGATGCTGCATTACACTACAGACAACCGGAGAGACCTGATGCTTCTGAGAGAGGATATTGCCTGGCTTCAGGATTATATCGTGATTATGGCCAACCGCTTCGAGCACCGGTTCCGTGTGGATTTTGATATTCAGCCTGAGCTGCTGGAGGTGAGCGTGCCAAAGCTGTTCCTGCAGCCGCTGGTGGAGAATGCCATTATTCATGGTTTTCGAAATATGGAGAGCGGCGGGCTGATTACCATTTACGGACAGCGGCAGGGGGATGATATCCGGTTCTGTGTAGAGGACAACGGCAGCGGCATCGAGCCGGAGCGTCTGGAACAGCTGTTGAAGGCAGAGAGCCCCAATATCGGACTGAAAAATGTGGATAAACGGATCAAGCTGCTCTATGGCGGCAAACACGGTATAGAGATTGAGTCTGTCCCAGAATTCGGAACCCGGGTGAAGCTGGTTATCCCCTATCCCGGATCAGAGTAAAGACCGGATTATGATATATACCCCCGGCCCATGGCTTGTGGGGTTATCTTTTTATATTGACCGTAAAATCGTACAGAAAACGAAAGATCGTACCATAGGCTTTTACGGCGGGCCCATATACACTGGGTATAGGCGGCTGCAGCGCTTACATTCGAATCAAGGGGGATAAACAATGAGAAAATATACCGGCAGAACCAAGCTGATGTTACTCTTCCTACTGATTATGGCGTTAATTGTAACCGCTTGCGGGGCGGGCGGGAACAACACGAATACGGCGGCGAATACAAGCAAAGGAAATGCTAAGGAGGGAAACAGTCCCGCTGCTGGAGAAACCGGATCGGCCGGAGGGGATAAGGTTACACTGAAATTCACGTTCTGGGGCAGCCCGCAGGAGAAGCAGGCGGTGGAGGATGCCATTAAGGCTTTCGAAGCAAAAAATCCCAACATCACCATCGATTCCATCCATATCCCGGGCACAGACTTTTTACAGAAGCTGAATGCCATGATTGCCGGAAATGAAGCACCTGACCTGAGCTACTCTGCCGCATGGAAGCTGAAGATGGGTGAAGAAGGCCTGATCTATAATTTCTTCGATTTGATGAAGGATGACCCAAGCATTAAAAAGGAGGATTATCTCCAGTACGCCTGGTGGAACTGGGATACAGATAAAAGTGCCGGGCCTTATCAGGCCTCTGTCGTTCCTTCCCTGATGTACAATGCGGATCTGTTCAAGGAAGCAGGGGTAGAGCTGCCGCCGACCAAAGCGGAAGAAGCCTGGCAATGGGATGAATTCGTGGACACAGCCAAAAAGCTCACGCTTGACCGGAACGGCAAGCATCCCGATGATCCGGGATTTGATCCCAAGAACATCAAGCAATATGGTGTGAAGTTCAGCCTAAGCTGGCTGTCCTACATGCCGCTGGTACTGTCCAACGGCGGGGATTATTTGACAAAGGACGGCAAGGAGTTCGGACTTTCCAAGCCTGAAGCTACTGAAGCCATCCAAAGAATCGCTGATCTGATCAATGTATACCATGTTGCGCCTTCACCGGTTCAAGCCAGCAGCATTCCGGCACCGGCAACTGCGCTTCAATCCAGAAAGGTTGCGATGGTCATCGACGGAAGCTGGAACCATCTGGATCTGAGCAAAGCCAATATCAACTGGGGAGTCGGTGTACTGCCGGTTCTGAAGGACTACAAGACCTTCTTCCTCGGAGGTTCCCTGATTATCTTCAAGAGCTCCAAGCATCCGAAGGAGGCTTGGGAATTCTCTAAATTCCTCACGGACCCGCAGAATGTGCTGGAGCTTCATCAAGGGCTGTGGATGCCGCAGCTGAAGCAGTGGTATGAGGATCCGAAGCTGGTTGACAGCTGGGCCAACGAGAAGCTTCCGGGCCGCCCGGCCGGGTTCCAGGATGCCGTTATGCGTTCCACTTACGAGCATGCTGAGCCTTCGGCAGAGAATAATGTCAGAAACTTTGTGGAGATTGACGCTGCGGTAACGGCGGGGCTGGACCAGGTATGGCTCGGCACCAAAACCGCCGCAGAGGCAATGAAAGAAGTAGAAGCCAAAGTGAAGCCGCTGGTTAAGGGAACGTATTTGAAATAACGGGCTTTGCCGGAAGGTGGCTCTGCCGGATTCACGGGCAGAGCCGCTGCCGGCAGCAGCCCGAAGAAAGGAAGCATGTGTATGGAACCCGTTCCTTCCCTGAGCGTAAACCGTCCGAAGACGAAGCGCAGCTCCTACAAAAATGAGCTGTACGGCATCCTGTTTGCCCTCCCGGCCATTCTTGGGCTGCTGATTTTTACACTGGGTCCCATGATCTACAGCCTGTATATGAGCTTTACCGACTACTCGGGGTCCAATTCACCCACCTTTATCGGTCTGGACAATTACACCAGAATGTTCAGCGGGGAAGACCAGTATTTTTACAAATCGCTTGGGGTTACTCTGTACTTTGTGGTGCTTAGTGTGCCAACAGGCATTATCTATTCCTTTCTGCTGGCCATACTTCTGAACCGGAACATTAAGGGAAAAGCTATCTTCCGGACGGTTTTCTATCTGCCGTCCATCGTGCCGATTATCGCGATTTCGTTCATTTGGCTGTGGCTGCTGAATCCCGATTTGGGGCTGGCTAACGAGATGCTCCGGGCCATTGGCCTTCCCGGCAGCCAATGGATTTTTGGAGAGAAATCCGTGGTCCCTTCGCTGGCGCTGATGAACCTGTGGACAACGGGAGGGACGATGATTATCTTCCTGGCCGGCCTGCAGGATATTCCCCGCTCGCTGTATGAGGCGATTGAAATAGACGGGGGCTCGAAGCTTCATAAGCTGCGGAATATTACGATTCCCATGATGACGCCGACGATTTTTTTCAACCTGATTATGGGCATCATTAACGGGTTTCAGGTGTTCTCCCAGGCCTATGTCATGACCAGCGGCGGACCCAACAATGCCAGCTTGTTCTATGTCTTCTATCTGTACCGGGAAGCCTTTCAGTTCTCGCGGATGGGAAGCGCGAGCGCCATTGCCTGGGTGCTGTTCATCATCATTATGCTGTTGACCTATATGGTCTTCAAGTCATCGAAAAAATGGGTGTATTACGAAGGGGATGAAGCCAGATGAGGGCAAAGGCATGGGTTGAGAAGGGATTGGTATATTTGGTGCTTGTGGCCGGAGGCCTCTTCAGTCTGCTGCCGCTGATCTGGCTCATCCGCAGCTCCCTGATGGATATGGGGCAAATTTTTGAGCTGCCCCCCATCTGGATACCCGATCCCTTCCGGTTTGGCAATTTCAGCGAAGCGCTGACCATTCTGCCGTTTGGCCGTTATTTTATCAATACAACGGTTATTGTAATTTTTACGATGCTGGGTGTCCTTGTGACCTGCTCCATCAGTGCGTACAGCTTTGCCCGCATGTCCTGGAGAGGCCGGAACCTTGTTTTCGGCCTGCTCTTGTCCAGCATGATGCTTCCCTATGCGGTTACGCTGATTCCGACCTTTATCGGCTGGAGCAAGCTGGGATTAACCAATTCCTTCATACCGCTGATTGCACCGGCCTGGTTCGGCGGCGGCGCGTTCAATATCTTCCTGCTGCGCCAGTTCTATCTGAGTATTCCCCGCGACCTTGACGAGGCGGCTTATGTGGACGGTGCGAGTCATTGGCGGATTTTTATCTCCATCATCATTCCCCTGACCCGGCCCGCGCTGGTCGTTGTCGGCCTGTTCACCTTTCTGGCTTCCTGGAATGACTTTCTGGGGCCGCTGGTCTATCTGAACAGCGAGTCCAAATATACGCTGGCGCTCGGCTTGCAGCAATTTAAAGGCATGTACGCTGCGGAATGGCATCTGATGATGGCGGCGGCAACGGTGGTGCTGGCTCCGGCGATTGTTGTCTTTTTTATCGGGCAGAGGTACTTTATAGAGGGCATTACACTTACAGGCATCAAAGCCTGATTATCCTTAAGGAGTGAGGGATTGTGTTGAATTCATTATATTTGCGCAAGGAAGGGCTGTCCCGCAGACAGTCCAGTTGGGATCAGACGGGAGGCAACCGGGATTTCATCGTTATCGGAGCCGGCCAAACGGCAGCCATTGCTGAAATTGAAGGCTCGGGCATCATCCAGCATATCTGGATGACAATCGCAGCCAAAAATAAATATGCGTTCCGCAAAGTGCTGGTCCGCATGTTCTGGGATGGGGAGGAGGAGCCCAGTGTGGAATCGCCGGTTGGCGATTTCTTCGGGGTCGGCCACGGGGTAGCCAGCCACTATGTCTCCATGCCGCTGAATATGATAACGACCCAGGGGGTGATTGAGGACAAGGCGGCGATGAACTGTTTTTTTGAAATGCCGTTCCGCAGCAGCGCGCGGATCGAGATTATTAATGAGTGCGAAGATGAAATGGTCCTCTATTTCTATGTTGATTATGTGGAGAAGGAGATTCCGGAGGACAGCTTCTACTTCCATGCTTCCTGGCGCCGGGAGAATCCTACACAGGGGACGGTCGACTTGGCAGCCTTGAAGCTGGAGCATGACAGGCAGGACAAGGCCAATTATGCCGACCAGAAAGTATATGAGGTTAAAAATCTGACGGGTGACGGCAACTATGTGCTTATGGATGCCGTGGGTGAAGGGCATTATGTCGGCTGCAATCTCAGCATCGATCATTTGAATCCGATGCCGGGCTTCAGCTGGCCGGGAGAAGGGGATGACATGTTCTTCATCGACGGTGAACCGTGGCCGCCCCGCCTGCACGGCACAGGGACGGAGGATTATTTCTGCGCGGCCTGGGGCTACCCGTCCGGCAAATATGACAGCCCGTATCACGGGGTATCCCTGTATGCTCCGATCCGCGGCAACGGGGATGCCTGGAGAGAGAGCAATACGATTCTGTTCAATGATTATTCCGGCAAAATGACACAATACCGTTTCCATATCGTCGACCCCGTTATTTTCCGGGAGTCCCTGCGCTTCAGTATTGAGCACGGCCATGGAAACTCCCAGTCGAATGACTATTCTTCGGTAGCTTACTGGTATCAGCGCGAGCCCCACAAATCTTACCCTGAGATGCTGCCCGTCCACCTGCGGCTGCCGCTCCCCGAGAAGGAAAGCGCGAAGCAATTCTACCGGACGTTCTAAGCCTTAAGCCAGCGGCTGCTTGAAGCAGGAATACTGCCTCAGGCAGCTATTTGGGCTCAAACGAGGCATATGAGGGGGAATGAGGACAAATAGCGAATTCTCAGTCCGTAAGTTCGGCTGAACAGGAAGATTCCGGGAAATAGGGTCTTCTGTGTCCGCAACGAACGGGACGATTCCCGGATTTCGGTAGATTTTTGCGCTATAGCAATAATGGATGGCATTAGGAACCGTAGCGTAATGAATTTAGCCCCTGCTGTTGGAGCAGGGGCGCTTTTGGCGTTGGTTCCATCCTCGCCGGAGATTAAGGATGATTCCACTTGGCCGTTACTGGCGGTATTAAAGTCAACGCAATCCGAAAGTGACCGCCCTCCCCGGTTCAAGAGTCTTTTTGAAGCGGCGTGAAGCCGCGCGGTCAGACCACTCTGCATGGGCTGCCAGCTCCTTATCTCCTGTGCGGGCAAAAGGTTCAAGCCTTCTGGCATTATCATGCCGGAGCTCTACACAGACCGTGACCGTCTTGGTGCAAAGATTTTGGATGGAGGCCTCGACAGAGCTGTCCGTTTTCCGGTAGGCCACACTGAAGCTTCCGCTGCCCAGCTTGACGTGTTCCCAGGTGAAGGAGCTGCTTGGACTAAGGGGGCGGAAGGAGAGCTGCCGTGCAGAGGCATCGTAAGCCAGGCCTAGTATCTCGGAGACAAAAAGGCCAGCGAACACACCGGAGGCCCAGCCGCACTTGCCGCAGTTGTTATGGCGGACTACGTCTCCATAAGCGGCTCCGTTGTTGTACGGCCACCACCAGAGCGAACCGTCGGCGTCGGTCAGCTGGCGTATCCGGGTCAGGTAGCCGTCTTCGCCAGACAACGAAGCGGCATCTGTAATCATGCCCATGCCGCTCATATAGCCGGGAAAAGTGCAGGCGGAATGGTCGCCCCACTGAATGCCCCTGGACTCAGGGTTGTACGTCGGATTATGAGGGCTTAAAGAGAACTGCATATAATGTCTATAGGTTTCATTGTCATAGGAAGTATACCCGTATAGAGGCATCAGAATGGTATCCGATTCCTCTCCGTCGTGATGCAGCAGATTGATCTGGCCCTCTGCAGTTAGATTCTCGATGAACTGCATGCCGAAATCCGCATATTTCCCGGTGTATTTCCCGGCGTTATCCTTAAGCTTATCGCCGGAACTGCTGATCCCCTCGGCATACTGAAGGCCGAATGGACCTTCGGCCGTAGCCAGCCGCTCCAGATCCGCCCGGATTCTCCCGGCGATGGTCCGGTAACGTTCGGCTCTTGCCGTATCGCCGAAGACTTCCTCCGCAATGCGGGCATAATGGACGAAGGCAGTCCAGGCAATCACATTGGAGCCGGTATGATAATCTCCCAGGGAGTAGGCGTCAGACAGCCACACCGAAGGGAACAGCCACGGGTCTTCTTCCTTGCGGGTCAGAAGCGTCGCCTCCAGCAGACTGCAAATCGACTCGTGGATCCCGGACCGGTTCCAAAACAGCTGCTTGTCGCCGGTAGTCCGGTAGTACAGACCGGCCATCACGACCGAAGATAGGGAGTTGCTCAGAGAATGGGTGATTCCGCCTTCATACCGGTTGCCGGGCGGACGGACGCCATGCTCCAGGAACCATAACATACCTTGCTGGAACAGCTCCGGTTCAGCGGTGTGAAAGGGAAGCAGGGAATAGAACATATCCTTGTTCCAGGTGAACTGCGTTGGGGGCGATGTCCCCCAGTTGGCGCCTGCCAGGCTGCCGCGGCTGTCCATGGCGAGGGAGCCGAAGCACTGGAGAAGGGCACGCTCATAGAATTCCGCCGCGAAGGGGTCCTCCTCCATCGTCAGCCGCCCGGTGATGCCTCTGAAATAGGCCCAAGTTTCATTAAGCCAGTACAATGTGCCCTTCTCACCGATAATCCGGGGGCATGGATCACCCGCCGGATAGATAACAGCAGGGACCCATAGGGTTTGGCCGGGGGCGAGTGAAACAGGGACCGTGCCATTCACGTCTACCTTATGGCCGGGGACATGTACACAGAATTCCGGACCGGAGAATAACTGGTCCGGCAGGGTGTCCGCCGGAGGCGGCGTGACTTGGCCGGCAATGGTCTGGCCGGATTGATTCTCCAGCTGGAGTCCATAGACCAAGCCGCGAAGGCGCTGCGATCCGTCAGCCGAAACGGGAGTATAGACAAGGAGAGTGGCCTTGATTGCTCCCAGCTGATATTCCGTAACCGGAAATAAATTGTCGAGCAGTGAAGTGGAATATGCCAGATCATCGCTGCCCAAATGATAATGCAGCCCGCCCAGCTCCAAGCTATAGGCATATGGTCCGGCCTCCCTGAAATCCTTGCACATCCATACCCCGGGGATATTATCGCTAGAGTAGCTGCCATTATAAACCGTGACGTTTTTGATGGAGCCATTCATGTGAACATTCACCAGTGTTTTATTATTCGCGGTATCGAAGGTCAACTCAGGGTCCGGCAGCTTGCGCCCGAAAAAGCTCAGCGGATCATTTGCCGTAAACTTGCCGTTCTTATAGACAACTCCGAAAGAGCTGCTTCTTGACTGTGACAGGGCCTCGCTTATCGTGGTGAAAGGATGCGGCATGAATCTTCTCCTTTGCTGTGCATGGATTAGCGGCCTGCAGTGCCTTTCTTCATTATTCAAGAAACAGAGGGGGAAAGCTATGGGAGAAGTTTTGGATGATGGGAGAATTTATAGCGCTTTCATAACTGGCTTGAACTTGTGTACTGGACGGCAGGAGCAAGGGGTGATATATATTTAATGTTTCATGCTCAGGGGGGCGGGTAAGTTAAAAGTGCAACAAAAATACTCAATACCCGAAAAGGAGCGAATTCGAAATGGCACAAAACAACCAGAATGATCAAAAGATGAGCCGCGAAGAAGCAGGACGTAAGGGTGGCGAAGCCACGGCAAAAAATCATGACCGTGAGTTTTATCAGGAGATTGGAGAAAAGGGCGGAGAAGCCCGCAGCCGCAACCAATCAGGCAGCAACGGGAATGATGGCAAAATGAGCCGTGAGGAAGCGGGGCGCAAAGGCGGAGAAGCCCGGACCCGTCAACGTGACAATTAAGTAAGCAACCCAATTCATATATTATAAGTACAAGGCCAGGTTCTCTCAGGAGGACTTGGCCTTGTTTACTGTATTAGGCAATGTGGAACCGGTCCAGCCGATCCCTGTAGCTGAAGAGGGACTCATCCATAATGAAACGCAGAAAGGTGGGGTCTGCCTCTGTAAGCAAGGAAACAGCATATGCCCATGCATTTTCTTCGATTCTTAATCTGATTTCGGCTTCTTGCTTTTCTGTCAGAGGCCTGTCCAGTGCAGCCGCAAGGAGCTCCAGCTCCTGGTCTTCGGAATGCCCAAGCTCGTGGGCTAATACAACCGCAATGTATTCCTTCAGCCGGAGTGGTGAACCGAACAGCTCACAGCATTGTCTGACAATCTCTTCTTTATATAGGAAAATGGTATGGCTGGCTAAATGATATTTGCCGCCAACTAGCCGGTTATCTTGGAACCTGGGTTCCAGTATTACCTGCACCTTGCTGTTAGAGAGGGCCAGCAGCTCATTGACAGTCTGATGAAATAATTGGTCTTCCAGCTTGCCTCAACCTGCCTTATCAAAAAGTATAGCATTATATTAATCTAAAATTTTTAGTAACTCCAGTGATTTTGACAGAAAAATGTTACTGTTTATTGAAATTAAAAAGTTAGCCAACATGGTGCTGGCACTTTCGGCCATGCAGCCGCAGCCAGACGGAGGTCAACCGATCCAGATCCGCTGTGTTTCGTGGTCTCCGGAGTTTCTGCCGATCATAATATCGAATTCCCCGGGCTCGAAGATCAGCTGGTCATCCTTGACGTAGAACATCAGTAAGTCTCTGGTGATTTCAAACGAGACCCTCTGTTTCTCATGCGCTGCCAGGGATAATTGGCGGAAGCCCTTCAGCTCTTTGACCGGACGTACGACACTTGCGCTGACATCGCGGATATAGAGCTGGACGGTTTCTTTGCCGGCGATGTCCGATATCTCCTGTCGGCAGAAAACTGTACCTGAAATCATCCCGGATAAGGGTGATCAGGTTCGTGATGGATGGACCAATCGCACGGGGCATCCGGACGCCTGCTTCACGAATGACCTCAAAGGTTAATTCCATCAGCAAGGCTTCAAGCAGAACCGGAAAAGGAACCCCTTCCCGTTGGGCTGCCAAAGTGACTAACAGGATCGTGGGGATCATTTCCTGATGGAACGTTGTCAACGCAAAGAACAAGGAAGAAAGCCGCAAGGAAACCAGGAACGATATCAGACGGATCACACGCAAAAAAGTTGAAATATCGTAGCGCTGGTAATAGTCCTCGGCGGTTTGAAAAAAATTATAAAAAGTTACCGGGGCGATTAAGGCGAAAGGGGTCCCGTCCACCAAATACGGCTACTTGTCCATTCAGAAGGCTGCCGGCGACGGTGTACGGGCGTTCTGAATTTAACATGGTAGGAAAGGGAGTAAGCGGCGCATTCTTCAATATAGCCGCTTTCAAGGATACTGTCTGTATCAATGGCCTGAAGCCGCTTAGTGATCTCCTGAACCACACCGGAAACTAAGCTTTCTATAAGATCGTATAACAGACCGGAGTCAACCAGCCCTTCAATAAAACAAACGGCAAGCAGCCCGGCATGTAGGTAGATTAAAAGAGATATATCGCATGGATATGGAGGCTACAGAGCCGGGGTTAAAAGGAGTGCTTGTCACGTTGCAGATGATTGGCGGGAAATGGAAGCCGCTGATCAGTATCTGCTAGGGCTTCGATGGATGGTTAGGTGGAAAAAGGATCACTAATTCGCTTGAGCACCCTGCGCTCCGCAGGCTAAGTGGAAAAAGGATCACTAATTCAGCTCATTTTGCTCCTGGTGAGGTAATATTGCCCAAATAAGTTCTCTTTTTCCACTTAAATCTCTCAATTGTTGAGTTTTGAGAAGAAATAAGTTCCCTTTTTCCACTTGCTACCTGATGTTGGCCGGTGTGCGGCTGATCAGTAGCCAAACTCACGCCGCCGTAGTCTGCTCCGCAGTGTGTCTGACCTTGGCGCGGTGGCTGAGCAGAAAGCCTGCAAGTGAAGCCAGAAGCTGCTGGAACACCATGCCGAGTACAACGGGAACGGCCACTGGAGCGGGGAAATAGGATACCGCCAGGACAGCGCCGGCACTGATATTGCGCATGCCTCCATTGAAGATAAGGGCGACTTCATCCGCTTCATTCCAGCGTAATACCCTCGCCGTGAGAAAGCACAGGGCATAGCCGGTGGAAGCCAGGAGCACAATGACAAAGGCCAGGCCAACCAGGTGCAGGCTGATGTCAGCTAAATACGGGGAAATGACAGAGCCGTTGATCATAATCACTGCAGCCATGAAAAGCTTGGAGAACGGATTCAGTCTGGGGCTCCAGACGGGAGCAACCGCGCCTTTGGTCCATTCGTTAAGCACCATGCCGAGCAGGGAAGGGACGACAATCATCCAGAACAGACTGCTCATCATGGCGCCCGTGTCCAGCTCCACACTGGTTCCGATCAGCAGCGATAATACGCCCGGCACGACAAAAGGAGCCAGCAGCGTGTCGATCAGAATGATGGACAAGGTGAGGGCGGTATTGCCTTTGTAAATGCTGACCCAGATGAAGCTGCTTACCCCCGTTGGAATGACTGCGGCCAGCACAAGGCCCGTAATCGTGAATTCATCCGCGTGATACAGCACATTCCCGATACCTAAAGCAACCAGAGGCATGACAATATGCAGTATGAACAGACAGGCAAACAGGGGCAAAGGCTTTTTGAGTACATTCACGAAATCTTTAAATCCCAGGCTGATGCTTCCGGCAAACGTCATAAACGCAAACAGCCAGGGAGACAGATAGGTATAAGAGGACAGTGCACTTCCGCAGAGCACTCCGGTCAAGACGCTTAATGGAGTGATCAGCGGCATCATCCGGTTCAGTGTACGGTTCACAGCAAGAAGCATGTCAGGACATCCTTTTTCTAGAAGTTCTACTTATTATACACCTTTTGCTGGCTGGCGGATGCCGGAAACATCTATATATAGAGTGAACTTGAAAAACTAACAAAAGGGAAAAGGGACGGAGGGGAAGTTTGGAACTGTAGGAGCGAATGCGTCCGCCTAAAAGCTTTCCGTAGGAAAGCTCGCTATCTTCAGCATAGGCAGTCTGCGGATTTCCACCGCGAACAGCGGTACAAATCAAGAAATCTGCAGATGGGCAGTGGCCGGAAGTCCAAACATTCTCCGTAGTCCCGACGAAGTCCCTAATGTAAAGATCTTAAGTTCACTCTATATATTCTCAGGTTCTGCTGATTCATTTGAATGACCAGCTGCGGTTTCCTCCACTTTTGAGCATCAAGATAAGCCTATGTTATAATCATTTACAACTTATAACATTCATGAGATGAAGCAGGAGGAAAGGAATGGAGGAACGAAGCAAGAGAATGAAAGCCAAACGCGGAAAAGTCCGTACCCGAAAAACACTGCTCACTCTGTCGGCCGTGCTCGGCACTTGCCTGATCGCCGGCGCAGTCTATGCCGGAACGCTCTATTACAAGGCGGAACGGGCGCTTGACCGGATTTCGGCGGCAGGCTCTGCCCCGGGTGAAACAGCCGGACCGGCGTCACCCGTACCTACAGCTTCTGCAGCCGCTGCGGCTGTAGATGCAGAAGAGGAGAGCAAACCGCTCACCTTCCTGCTCGCCGGGGTCGACAACAGAAGCGGCAGCGGTGGAACGCTGAACACGGATGTGCTGATGCCGGTGGTCTATGAGCCTGTGAGCAGGAAGCTGTCCATCCTGTCGATCCCCCGGGATATGAAGATCGCAAGCAGTGAGATGGGGACACATAAAGCTAATTACTACTACGCTTATTTTTACGCGCATAACAAGGGTGAGGATTTAAGCAAGACCAGAGAGTTCTACGGCGATATTCTGCAGATGGATATCGATCACATGATTCTGGTCAACTTCGAGGCGTTCAGCAGTATTGTGGATGAGCTTGGCGGGCTGGATATCGATGTGCCGATGGATATGCGGTATGTGGATAATGCGGACGGCACGAACATTAACTTGACAAAAGGGCGGCAGCACTTAAACGGCAAGAAAGTGCTGGATTTCGTCCGCTACCGTAAATCCAACCGCGGGACCGCCGAATCCTCCGATTTCTCGCGCAACGAACGGCAGCAGGAGGTGTTGAACCTCATCCTGGATAAGCTGGATTCTGTAAGCGGAATCGCGAAGTGGGGAAATATCATCGATATTCTGGGTGACAATATCCGCACGGATATCGGCAAGGATCAGCTGCGGAGCTGGATTCTGAATTATCCGTCGATGAAGCCTGCGGCAAGTGAGCTGATTACCCTGGAATCGGGCTGGAAGAGTCCTTATGTCTATGCGAACAAGGAGGATTTGCTGGTCAAGCTGCAGAAGCTGCGCGAACCGCTGGCCCTGCCCGCATTGGATACCCGGAAATTGCTCCATGATTTTGGAATTGCCGAGTAGGCGGGGTTAACTTACATAGGGTCCATTCATCTATACTATACGGTTACAATACATCGCAAAAATAAACGCCTAACCATTAATTGGAGAGGCGTTTATTTTTGCGGTGAAGGCAGCCTTTCTTTGTTGCTTAGGAAATGATGCAAAGTGCGGATATCCTGAGCCTCAGAGGATAAGCGATGCAGGAGGATGGGCTCCATCCGCGGATTGAAGCGGACAGAGGAGCCCTTATTTTGCCAAAAATCTTGTTTTTTCAGCGGATACGGACTCAGGAGCCGTTATATCGTTCGATGGAGCCTGGAATAAAGGGGAAAGGAGCAAATAAAGGCATTCAGTCCGTCCTGCGGAATAGCCGAATCTTCTATCCATAACGGCTCTCCTGTCCGTAACGGCTGCGGATCGATCGTGAAGGAATAGGGCGATCCGTCTTCATCGGCTTCTTCGCAGGTGCTAGTTGGAAAAAGGGAACTTATTTTTCCGAAAATTAAGTAATCCTGAGATTGAAGTGGAAAAAGTGAACCTAATCACCCATGGCCTGGCGGCCACCGTCGGTCATGAAAATCAGGTGAAGTCAGAGTATATATTTGGTAAAATCGTGCTGTGGATCAGAGGTCGATTCAATATTGGTGAAACATCCCGTAACCTAATCTGACCAACTGCAACGACGAGGATCGCCGAGTGTTGCCACGAGCACGTGTATAAAATTTCACCTCTTTAGGTTGCATGATCCACGCATACTTTTAGCTTGGAGGTAGGGAATATGGATGCCATTCGTGAACGCTGTGCCGGGTTGGATATTCATCAGGAGACGGTGGTGGTTTGTCTACTGAGTGGCCCCCTGGAGAAGAAACCCAAGTCCGTGATCGAGACGTTTGGAACCACGACCCGCGAGCTTTTGAGATTACAGGAGTGGCTGGAGCAGCAGGGATGTACCGAGATTGCCATGGAAAGTACAGGGGTCTTTTGGAAACCCGTGTGGAACATTCTAGAAAGCACCTGTACGATCACGCTGGCCAACCCGCAACGCATCCGCAATATGCCCGGGAAGAAGACCGACGTCAAGGATGCCGAGTGGATCGCCAAGCTCCACCGCTGCGGCTTGATTGAGGGAAGCTTTGTCCCGGACGAGCCCATCCGCGATTTGCGTGACCTTACCCGGTATCTGCGCAAGCTTAAGCAAAACGCGACGCAAGAAAAGAACCGGATTCACAAAATTCTACAAGATGCCAACATTAAACTGACCACGTATGTCTCCGATCTTTTTGGCGTTTCCGGTCGTGCGCTACTGGACTCGATTGTGAATGGCGAAGTGCTGGAGGTGCATGAGGTCCGCAAGCTGGTGCATACCCGGCTGAAGATGAAGGTGCCTTCACTGGTCGAAGCGATGAACGGCCGACTACGTCTGCATCACCGGAAGATGATCCGGCGTCATTGGGATCATTTGCAGTATCTGGAGAGTGAAATGCAGACGTTGGAAGCTGAAATTGAGGAACTGGTGCAACCATACAGGAAGGAAATTGAACTGCTGGATACCATTCCAGGCGTGAGCACGGATGCCGCGGCGAGCATCGTGGCGGAACTGGGTACCGACGTGTCTCCTTTTCCAAGTGAAGCTCATCTGGCCTCTTGGGTCGGGGTGTGTCCAGCCAACCATGAGAGCGCCGGTAAAAAAAAAGTAAAAAGAACCAACGCGGGAACCGAGGTCTGAAAGCCGTACTCGTCCAGTGCGCTTGGGCAGCGAGCAAGTCCAAGAATAATCGGCTTTCCGCTATGTACAGTCGGATCGTGAAACGGGCAGGAAAACAGAAAGCCATCGTCGCTTTAGCCCATGCGATGATCCGAATCATGTATGTGATGCTTCGGGATAAAGTCCCCTATACCGAGCTGGGGACGGAATATCTGAACACCCCAGAGCAGACCGCAAATTACCTGATTAAAAAACTTCAAAAGCTAGGCTACCAAGTGGAACTGACACCTATTACATGATACCCACTTTTTAAAAAAATGAAGTTCCGATATAGGGGATCTTTAAAGCAAAATTTACTTTCGAGCTGTGAAGCGACAAAGTTATTTTCGTATAAAATTGGGCCACATTTCTGGCCCAATGGCGAAATGGGCTGAATTAGTGTCCCTTTTTCCACTTCATCTGCCCAAGGGTAGGGTATTTCGGCAAATTAGTTAACCTTTTTCCACTTAAAGAGTTGCCCGTAGGATTCATGGGGAGTCGTTCTCCAGGTAACGCTAGAACCAAGACGGCTGCGCTGTCCCGTGGAGGACCGCACAGCCGTTTTTGTTCAAATATATGAATTTCTATGCTTCACGCTATAAAATTTCCTTCTATTTCTCGCTGAAACGGGATTACACAATCAACTCGAACTTGTCCCCTAATATGAGCTGCTTGGAGCGGTGTATTTTTTGTCCGTCCGGACTGGACACCGTACTTCGGATGCTGAGCAGCGGATAACCTTCCTCTATATTCAAATAGGCGGCCACATCAAAGGAAGCATACTCCATGACAATATATTTTCTGGAATGCCCGAAGGTAACCTTGTACTTGCTCCGCAAAATTTCATACAGCGACTTGTCGTTCAAATCCTCCTGCAGCAAAAAAGAATAGGAAGAGGGAAAACGCGAATACTCCACCGAGATAGGGACGTTGTCGGCATAGCGGATACGTTCAATGTTAATCACTTTGTCTCCGGGGTTCAGCCCCAGATGCTCCTGATCCGCTGCGGTGGCTTCTTCAATGACGCATTTGATGACTTTGGCGCCGGGCGTTTTGTTCTGCAGCCTGCATGTATCGCTGAACCCGATCGTCTCGGCAACATTTTTTTGAATTTTGTCTTTCGTTATGAATGTGCCCTTACCTGGAATCCGCACCAGGTAGCCTTCCGAGGTAAGTGCATCCAGGGCAGCCCGGACTGTTACGCGGCTTACCTGATTCGTTTCGCTTAATTCCAGCTCTGTAGGGAGTTTATCCCCCGGCTTCAGTGTACCGTCATGGATGGAGTCTAAAATCTTTTCTTGCAGCTGCTTGTACAGCGGCGATGATTCGGAGTGGTCTAGCATTCGTTTTATACCTCCAGGTTCGAAAATCGGTTATAAAATTTGCAATATGGCTGGATGTGCCAGACCTAACTGGGGATCAGGATCGTCTGACATCTGACATCCGCCAAGTGAAATGTATTGAAATGTACTACATACATATCTCTATAGTATAACAATATGTACTATTTGTTAACAGTTTACATCCCTTTACATTCCAAATATTGTCGCAACTGTTCCGGAATAGGGCTTGAACAAGAAATTTTTAAAAAAATGAAAGCCTTCTCTTGATTCATGTATTATAATGTGTTAATCTCTGTTTAAGACATTCCCATACAAAAGCCGGCGCGGAATGGAATTCCAATAAATGTATCATACAAGGGGAGAAACAGAATGGATATCAAACAAATTATCGAGCAAATTACAGCGGATAAAAAAGAGGCTGGCGGCATCAAGCAGGTCTACTATGCAGCTTGCGGAGGTTCTTATGGAGCATTTTACCCGGCCAAGACGTTTCTTGAAAAAGAAGCCAAGGATATCAAAGTAGGCCTGTACAACAGCAATGAGTTCGTGCACAACACGCCTAAGGCATTCGGGGAAAATTCAGTGCTGGTTGTAGCTTCCCATAAAGGCAATACGCCGGAAACAGTAAAAGCCGCAGAACTGGGCAAAAAAGCAGGGGTACCGGTTATTGCGCTTACCTGGATTGAAGATTCTCCAATCACGGAATATGCGGATTATGTGGTCAAGTATACCTTTGGGGAAAATAAAGATATCGCCGGAGAGAAGACGATTCAAGCGCTGATGACTGCGGTGGAAATTCTGAAGCAGACGGAAGGGTACGGGAATTACGACAAATTCCTGGACGGTGTATCGAGAATTGACCGGATTGTGAAGCAGGCCTGCAAGCATGTGGCGAACCGCGCCCTGACATTTGCCCGGAACCACAAAGACGATTCCGTTATCTATACCATGGCCAGCGGAGCGGGTTATGGCGCAGCTTACATGGAAAGCATCTGCATCTTTATGGAAATGCAGTGGATCAACTCTGCGAGCATCCATTCCGGAGAATACTTCCATGGACCGTTTGAAATTACGGACGCCGAAATTCCATTCGTCATTCAGGTATCGGAAGGCAGCACCCGGGCGCTTGACGAAAGAGCGCTGAGCTTCCTTAACCGGTACGCCAAACGGGTGGAAGTGCTGGACGCGAAGGATCTCGGTTTGTCTACCATCGATAGCTCGGTCGTCGATTACTTCAATCACTCCTTGTTTAACAACGTGTATCCTGTTTACAATCAAGCATTGGCTGTGGAAAGAGAGCATCCGCTTACCACCCGCAGATATATGTGGAAGGTTGAATATTAATCTCTGCTTATTTCAGCAGTCTTCAGAGGGGATATTCTTATGAAACAGTATAAGGTAATCGGAATTGGCGACAATGTAGTGGATAAGTACGTCCACCAGGGCATTATGTACCCTGGTGGAAATGCCTTGAACTTCAGTGTATACGCTACCATGTGCGGCATGGAGTCTGCGTATCTGGGCAAATTCGGCAGTGATGAAGTCGCCGGGTATATCCGGCAGGTGATTGACGAGCTGAACATTGACCGCAGCTGCTGCCGCGAGTATGAAGGGGAGAACGGCTATGCGCGTGTCACCCTGGAAGACGGCGACCGCGTATTCCTGGGATCGAACAAGGGCGGAATCGCCAAAGAACATGCATGGCAGTTTACCAAAAAAGATCTGGACTACATCAAACAATTTGCTGTGATTCATACCAGCTTGAACAGCTATATAGAACAGGACCTGACCGTACTCCGGGAGAGCGGCGTCCCTATTTCGTATGACTTTTCGGTCCGCTGGAATGACGGCTACCTGGAGCAGGTATGCCCGAATGTGGACATTTCCTTTCTATCATGCAGCCATTTGACTGCAGAAGAGCGGGAGCGGGAAATGCGGAAGGCGCAGCGGTTCGGAGCTAAAATTGTAGTCGGAACAGTAGGGGAGAACGGGTCGTATGCCCTTTTCAGCGATCAATGGATCTACCATCCGGCAGTTTCGACCGAAGCAGTGGATACGATGGGAGCGGGAGATTCTTATATCACTGCATTTCTCGTGGAGCTGATCCGGAATTCGGACGGCAGGATCGAATTTGGCCAGGAGAGCGAAATGCTTGGCAAGATCAAAAGCAGCATGAGCAAGGGAGCGGAGTTTGCAGCGGAAATATGCCGGGTCAACGGTGCATTCGGCTTCGGCACCCCATTGGTATAACAGCCAATGGGGAGGCTCCCTTCCTTTTACCTTCAATTTGTAAGCGTGTTCAGTACAAACAAAAAGGGGACTTTTTTATGTTTTGGTTAGAACTCTTAATCATCTTTTTGCTCATTTTCTTTGGCGCCAGGGTCGGCGACGTATTTATGGGCTTGCTCGGCGGTGTCGGCGTTGCGATCTTCGTATTTATCTTTCATGTTCAGCCTGCATCCCCTCCTGTCGATGTTATGCTCATTATTCTGGGGGTTGTGCTGGCCGCCTCGGCACTCCAATCTTCGAGCGGGTTGAACTTTCTTGTTCACGTCGCGGAAAAACTGCTGCACAAATCACCGAAAAATATCACCATTGTCGCTCCCGTTATTTGCTGGCTGTTCACTTTCCTGTCGGGAACAGGGCATGTTGTTTACAGTCTGCTGCCCATTATCAATAAGCTGGCCATTGACAGCGGAATCCGTCCGGAACGGCCGATATCGAACAGCATCATTGCATCCCAGCAGGCTATCACCTGTTCGCCGGTGTCAGCGGCGACCGCTGCCATGCTTGGACTGATGGCTCCGCTTGGTGTAGGTCTCGGTACGATTTTGTCCATCGCCATTCCGGCTACCTTGCTGGGAGTCATTGTAAGTGCTCTGCTTACACTGCGCAAAGGGAAGGAATTGGCGGAAGATCCGGAGTATCTGCGCAGACTTGCAGAAGGTTTGGTTGAGAGCGCACCGGAAGAGCAACCGGAGAAAAAGGCGACTCCGAAGGGTGCCAAAGCTTCAGTAGTGCTGTTCCTGCTCGCGGTTCTGTCCATTGTCATTTTGGGGCTGTTCCCCGATCTGCGCCCATCCTGGACCGTTGACGGTGTAACGACTGTGTTAACGATGGCGCATACCATCGAAATTATTATGCTGGTCTGTGCTTCGCTGATTATTATCATCTGCCGTCCGGCGATTGAAACGATTCTTAACGGCACCATCTTCCGGGCCGGGGCGCTGGCCATGGTTTGTGCTTTCGGATTGGCCTGGATGAGCAACACTTTTATCGGTGGACAAACGGAGTTTATCCAAGAGCATGTGGCTGCGGTTGTTAACAGCCAGCCCTGGATGCTTGCTGTAATTATGTTTATCGTTGCCGCTTTAACGACCAGTCAGGGCGCTACGACATTAATTATGATCCCGATTGCCATTGGTCTTGATCTGCCGGCGTACATCATCGTTGGCGCGTGGATGGCCGTTAACGCTAACTTCTTTTTGCCGGTATCCGCCCAGTGCCTTGCAGCCATCTCCTTTGATACGGCGGGAACCACCAAAATCGGCAGGTTCGTGCTGAATCACAGCTTCATGCTGCCAGGGATGATCAACATAGTCGTATCTGTAGTCACCGCCACTTTAATTGGAAATGTTCTTATCTAGGTGTGTTCCGAATTCAGGTGTAGAAGTATGGATTATATGAAGGATAACAAGGGAGGAAGAAGATTATTATGATACAGCTTAATCAAGTTTCCGCTGCTAACTTTCATTACAAACGCTATTCACTGGATTATTTTCTGGATTCGGCCGCCCGGCTCGGATTTGAAAATATTGAGCTGTGGGCGTCGGGTCCTCATTTCCACCTGGATTATTACACCCCGCAGGATGTTCAGCACCTGAAGCGCAAAATAAAAGACCGGGGGCTCAAAGTCATTTGCCTTACCCCCGAACAGAGTGTTTACCCGATCAGTATCAGTCATCCGGACCCGGTGTACCGCAAGAAAAGCGTGGAATTTTTCTGCCGGCATATTGAAGTGGCCGCTCTTATGGAGTGTGACCAGATGCTGGTGACTACAGGACTTGCCTATCTGGATGAAGATGAGTCGGAAATGTGGAAATGGTGCAGGGAATCGCTTGGCGAGATCTGCAAAACCGCAGAAAAAGAAGGCGTAATTTTACCTGTAGAAGCGTTTACCTCATATTCTACCCATGTATTTAACAGCGCCGAGCATATCTCCCGAATGATTAAAGAGGTAGGGAGTCCGAATCTGAAGGGGCTGGCGGATACGGATGTCATGGCAGTTACAGGAAAAGATACGATTCACGACTTTATCAGAGAACTCGGCGGTAACCTGGGGTACGTGCACTTTGTAGACGGTAACCCCGGAGGACATCTGGTGCCCGGCGAAGGCGGGCTGCCGCTGGAAGAAGCACTGCAGGCGCTGAATGACAGCGGGTATAAGGGATATTTAGGCCTTGAGCTGCTGGACCGGAGATATGTGCTGGACCCGGAGAAAGCGATGCGCGATTCGCTGGCCTGGTTCGAGAAGCACCTGGGATGAATGGACGGAGTAAATATTATCAGCAGTAATAGCTGGGGAAGAGGGATTTGTGATGAAAGTTGACATTTATGCATATGACGGCATAGGCATCCAATGCGTTTATAAAAACGACGAATGGCTTGTGTGCATCAAGAACTGGAAACCGGATAACGACATCGACGGAATCCACCGTCTGGAGGTCCACCTGGAGACCGACGAACAGTTCATTCTGGTCAACGGAAAAGCCATACTCCTGGTAGCAGACCGGAAGAAGGACCAGTTCGATATTGATCTGATCGAGATGGAAATCGGCAAGGTCTACAATGTTCCGAAGAACACCTGGTTCTATACCATTGTCCAAAAAGACACCAAGCTTGCATATGTACAGCATGCCAATACCACGGAAGAAAACAGCAGCTATTGCGAAATGTCTGAATCCGAGCTGGCCGGTGTTAAGGAAAGAGCGCGTAAAATCTTGAAGCTGTAAAGTATTCAAGGGGAGGCCTATCTTCATTTTGCATGAGTAATGTATACAGGACTGCGGGTTGAAAGGAAAGACTTTCGATCCGCGGTCCTGTTTTTTTGGTTATCCAGCGGCAAGCGTGTCTTAAGAAGGGTTGAATTTTTCAATGTTGACATGAAGGATTAATAAATATAGTCAGTCTTTACTCTCCTCCTTTTTTTGTCCTTGTGGTGGGACACGTAAGGCAGACTGATGGAATGTTTTGACCAGCATATTCATTGTTTTCTCAAGCTGGGATAACCGCTTCTCTAGCCCTTCCACTTGACGGTTGAATGTGACCAGAATCGTTTGGAGAAGAATGATGGACAAAGCAATTGGAAATCCAACGTTGCCGACTAACTGTACAAGTGATTGCAGATCCATAATTTGCTCATCCTTTCAATAGGTTTATGCCTATATTATATTATATAACGTTGCGTTACGCTATATATAAAATACATTTTTCACCATTCTGTTGAACTTATGTGCATTAAAATCAAAAAAGGCAGAAAACAGCTCAAAACATGGAATAAATATTGTGCAACGTAACGAATCGCTATATAATAGCAAAAGATAATAAAAGGAGGCTGAATATGAAATACTCGATTAACTTGTTCGGCTACAGCGTTGATTGTGAGCTTAAGCTTGTGGGGGAAGGTTTGAGTATCGAAATAACGGAAGAGAATCAAAAAGCCCTAAAGCAATATCTGGTGCGTGTGCTGCCAAAGTACGGAAGAGAGGCCACTAGTGAATCTTCGTTTCAAACATTGCTGGAGCTTGCCATAGATGCTGAAAAAACACTAGATGGCCGGATGGTTGAACCTAAATTGAAGTTGCCTTATGAATTTCAGCCCGAGATTAAGGAGAAGTTGATCGAAGCGGCAGCTTTACAAGATGTGTCGGCCACCCAGCTGCTGATCCGGATTATTGAAAAGAAATATCAAGAAGTCATGGGATAGGAGGAACTTGCATTGGCGTACGGGAACAAGGTGAAGTTTCATTATGATGTACCGGCCTACATAAAAAAAGAATTGGCTGAAGCCGCCAAAAAGCTGAATATGACGGCAACCGAACTGCTCTCCAAAGCGATTGAAGAAGAATACGAACGCATCAAGAAAGAAAGAGAAGCTGCTAAAGGAGATTAAGCCGCGAAATAAACTCAGCAACGGCTTGAACATGTTCTACAGCCATGTTGTTGTACAGATAATCTTCTCCGATCTGGTCATAGGCATAGCAATGGCATGTTGTATAGGACTCCCCGGGATTATGTTCAATCAGAAAAACATTTACATTGGGTGCATGATGCTCAACTTTACAGTAAAAATGAGAGGTTGAATTCGATTCAAGAACATCTACGATATGCCGCTGTACATGAACAGGAAGCAGCTGTTGCAGTAAAAGGAAAGTATGGGGAGCCAGCTCGTCTTCATAGATAATCATAAGTTGAAATCCCTCCTAGCATAAGTATTTAACTGTAAAATATTGACTTGTACATTATACCGACATACGCTCGCATCTCAAGGGTATAATTTCCTTATCAGCATATACTTTACTATTATTACGAGAGATTTGTTACAGCTAATTAGTAGCTTATTGGTTACAAATGTGAAATCTTATCCAACCTAAATTTACCATAATTTTGCAGTATATTACAATGCGTTTTATCACGCAATATTTCAAAGCTTTCTCAAGCAGGAAGCTTTTTTCTTTGCGTTTGGTAATGCATTATTTTTAAAAAGAAGAATGCCTATTTCTTCAGATACTCCGAGAAATTCTCCTGAAAATCCAGCGAATGAATATCTTCCCGGAGATGGTGATGGATCAGCGGGCCGATCTTTGCGGTTTCCTTATGCACCATCAGCTCCAGCAGGGATTGATGCTCCTTCCAGATTCCCGCGAGCTTCTCTGTTTTTAGCATGTGCAGCCTGCGGTACCGGAGGTAATGCACGTTGGACTGCTGAATCAGATTCCACAGAAATTCCCGTCCGGCAAGCCGGTACAAGGCCCGGTGAAACGCGTCATCCTGATTGAGGAAGGAATCGATATCATTGTGCCCGATGGCTTCTTTCTGCCGCTCCAGAATGTCCTTAAGCTCGTGTACCCCGGTGAGCAAAAGCTGTGAAGAGAGATCCTTCAGGATCTCTTTTTCCAGTGTGCTGCGCAGATATGTAATTTGTTCAACGGATTCAAGATCAATATAGGAGACGATATTCCCTTTTTTCGGATAGATATCCGTATAGGATTCCAGAGCCAGCTGTTTCAGCACATCACGCAGCGGCGTCCGCGAAATCTGAAAGCGTTCAGACAGGGCGGTTTCGCTCAGAATGGTGCCTGGCTTCAAGGCCAAGGTAAGGATTTCATGCTTCAGTGTATTCATAATTTCAGCTTTGATCGACATTTCTCTTCCTGCTTTCCATAGGTATTGACAGATATGACTAGTATACATGATCTTTGGCGGTAATAAAAATATTTATCAAAATAAAGAGGCTGCTCTAGCGGACATGCTTATGAAAACTGTTTATTTTATTGTATTGACATTGGGGGATTCTTATTCTATGATCAAGAAAATCTTGTATACAAGATTGATTATGAGGATGACAATCATAGGAGGGTTTATCGATGAACATGACGTGGAGATGGTATGGTGAAGGCAATGACAATATTACGCTTGACCATATCCGGCAGATTCCGGGGGTTATGGGTATTGTCTGGTCTTTGCATGAGAAGGTAGCCGGTGAAGTGTGGGAAATGGAACGGATCCAGGAAGTGGCGGATCAAATCACAAGCAAGGGCTTCAGTACAGCTGTGGTGGAGAGCGTCAACGTTCATGATGATATCAAAATCGGCCTGCCGACCCGTGATAAATATATCGATATTTATATCGACACCATCCGTAAACTGGCGAAGGTTGGCGTGAAGGTTATCTGCTACAATTTCATGCCGGTGTTCGACTGGACGCGTACCGAACTGTACAAAGAACTGCCGGACGGTTCTAATGCCCTCTTTTATGAAAAGGCTGCCATTACCGATAATCCGCGTGAGATGGTGGACCGGATCTTGAAGGGAGCGGGGCAGTTCACTATGCCGGGCTGGGAGCCGGAGCGCCTTGCGAAGCTGGATGAGCTGTTCGCAGCCTATGCCGATGTGACTGAAGAAAAGCTGTTCGAGAACCTCAAATATTTCCTGGAGCGTATTATTCCGGTCTGCGAGGAAGTGGACATTAAGATGGCCATTCATCCTGACGATCCGGCCTGGCCGATCTTTGGCCTGCCGCGCATTATCCGCAGCCGCGATACAATCCGCCGTATGCTTGACGCCGTAGATAGCCCGTACAATGGCCTTACTTTCTGCACGGGGTCACTGGGCTCCAATCCGGAGAACGATCTGCCGGCCATGATCCGCGAGTTCCATGACCGTATTTATTTTGCCCATATCCGCAATGTGAAGGTGTTTGAGAACGGGGATTTCATTGAGGTCTCGCACCGCGGACGTGACGGCAGTGTCGATGTGGCAGAGGTTGTGAAGGCATACCATGAGAACGGGTATACCGGTTATGTGCGGCCCGACCATGGACGCCACCTCTGGGGCGAAGAGAAAAACTGCCGTCCGGGCTACGGACTCTATGACCGGGCGCTCGGCATCATGTATTTGCTTGGTGTCTGGGACAGCCTGGACAATGTCAAGGGGGCGAACTAAATGCTCCGCTTGACCAGAAGCAGTATCCAACAGGAACAAGCAGCCTGGACCGCAGCGGGAGTAGAACTGCCGCAGTTCGATTATGAGCAGGTGGCGAAGAATACACAGCAGAAGCCGGAATGGATTCATTTCGGGGCGGGCAATATTTTTCGGGGATTCGTAGCCAATGCCCACCAGAAGCTGCTGGACAGCGGTAAAGCGGCTACAGGCATCATCGCGGCGGAAACCTTTGATTTCGAGATGATCGATAAGGTCTACAAGCCGTATGATAATCTGACCCTGCTGGTGTTGATGAATGCACGGGGCGATTTTCAGAAAAGAATCGTAAACAGCATCGTCGAGGGAATTACTGCGGACAAAAGCCGTGAAGCAGATGACCGCCGCCTGACGGAAGTGTTCGAGAACCCCAGTCTGCAAATGGCGAGCTTCACTATTACGGAGAAGGGATACTCGCTGACGGGGCCTAACGGCAAGTACCTTGGCATTGTGGAAAAGGATATCGAAGGGGGACCGGAGCAGCCGGTTCATGCCATGAGCATCGTCGCTTCTCTTGCATACAAGCGTTATCTGAAAGGCGCCTTCCCGATGACCTTCGTCAGCATGGATAACTGTTCCCACAACGGCGACAAGCTGAAGAAGGGCGTCGTGACGATTGCCAAGGAATGGACGGCCAGAGGTCTGGTTGAAGAAGGTTTCGTAGCCTATCTGGAGAATGAGCAGCTGATTGCCTTCCCGCTGTCGATGATCGACAAAATCACGCCGCGTCCTTCGGAAACAGTCCAGGCGGCACTGCTGGAGCAGGGGATTGGCGGTATGGATGTGATCATTACCTCCAAAAACACCTATACCGCGCCCTTCGTTAACGCGGAAATAAGTGAATACCTGGTCATCGAAGACAAGTTCACGAACGGCCGGCCTCTGCTTGAGGAAGCGGGCATTATCTTCACCGACCGGGATACGGTCAACAATGTGGAGACGATGAAGGTTACGACATGCCTCAACCCGCTGCATACGGCGCTTGCCGTATCCGGCTGTCTGCTCGGCTATTCCCTGATTGCGGATGAAATGAAGGACGATACTCTGCGGAGATTCGTGGAGATTATCGGGTATAAGGAAGGTCTGCCTGTTGTAGTGGACCCCGGCATCCTCAGTCCGAAGCAGTTTCTGGATGAAGTGCTGACGGAGCGCTTCGCCAATCCGTTCATTCCGGATACGCCGCAGCGGATCGCCACCGACACCTCACAGAAGGTGGGCATCCGGTTCGGAGAAACGATTAAATCGTATATCCGCCGGGAGGAGCTTGATCCGGCGCAGCTGACGGCGATCCCGCTGGCCATTGCGGTCTGGTGCCGCTATCTGCTTGGCGTGAATGATGAAGGAGAAGCCTTCACGCTGAGTCCTGACCCGCTGCTGGAAACGCTGCAGGGACATCTGCAAGGGGTTGCCCTCGGCGACCGGAACGCCAGTGTGCGCCCGATTCTTGAAGATGAGCAGCTTTTTGGCGTTCCACTGTATGAGATTGGCCTCGGAAGCAAGATTGAGGGAATGTTCCTGGAAATGCTGGCAGGACCGGGAGCGGTGCGGAGAACCTTGGAGAAGTATCTGAAATAGTATCTGAAATTGTATCTGAAATAGTATCTGAAATTGTATCTGAAGTAGTATCAGAAGTAGGGAAGGGAGTATAGCGATGAAGGCTTTTATTCATGAGGATTTTCTACTGCAGACGGAAGAAGCGCGGGTACTTTACCATGAGTATGCCGAAGCTTTGCCCATTATCGATTATCATTGCCATCTTGACCCGCAAGCGATCGCCGAGAATAAGCGCTTTGGCAGCATCACCGAGGTGTGGCTGGGCGGGGACCACTATAAATGGCGGGCGCTGAGAACGTTCGGCGTCGAAGAGAAATATATTACCGGCAATGCATCGGATGAAGAAAAGTTCGCCAAGTGGAGCGAGGTGCTGCCCTATACGCTTGGCAACCCGCTGTACCATTGGTCCGCGCTGGAGCTGAAAACCTATTTTGGCGTAGAGGAGCAGCTCAGCCCGCAGAATTGGCGGCAGATTTATGACCACTGCAATACGCTGATTGCCCAGGACGGCTTCACAGCGCAAGGGCTGATTACCCGGTCCAATGTGAAATGGATCTGTACCACGGATGATCCCGCCGATGATCTCCGCTACCATGGACAAATCGCCGGGCAGCCGGGGTTCCAAACCGGAGTTACTCCAACGTTCAGACCGGATAAAGCAATGCAGATTGAAGCGGAGTCTTTCCCGGATTATGTCCGTAGTCTGGAACAAGCTGCCGGTTATGCCATCACGTCCTATGCGCTGATGGAACGCGCGCTGCTGGAGCGGATTGAATATTTTGACAAGCACGGCTGCAAAGTCTCCGACCACGGGTTCTCGCATCTTCCCTTTGCGGAGGCAGCGCCTTCTGTGCTGGAAGACATTTTCAGCAGACGCCTGAGCGGGGGAACCTTGAGCCGTCTGGAATCCGACCAGTACCAGACAGCGTTGCTTCTGGCCATGGGGCGCAAATATGCCGCCCACGGCTGGGCCATGCAGCTTCATATCGGAGCAATCCGCAATCCGAATTCACGGATGTTCCGCGAGCTGGGTCCGGATACCGGCTTTGATACCATCGGGGATAACAGCTATGCGAACAGCTTATACAAGCTGCTCGACGGGCTGGAGCGGACCGGCGAGCTTCCGAGAACGATCCTGTATAATCTGAATGCGGTGCAGAATGATGTGCTGGCTGCGATGGCGGGTTCTTTTCAGGGCGGCGGCATCAAGGGCAAAATCCAGTTCGGCTCCGGCTGGTGGTACAACGACCAGAAGGACGGGATGATCAAGCAATTGACATCTTTGTCGAATCTGGGCCTGCTCAGCTGTTTTGTAGGGATGCTCACAGATTCGCGGTCCTTCCTGTCTTATACCCGGCATGAATATTTCCGGCGGATTCTATGCAATCTGATCGGCGGCTGGGTTGCCAGCGGCGATGCGCCGGGGGATCTGGCTTTTCTGGGAAGCATCGTTCAGGACATTTGCTATCATAATGCTGAGCGGTATTTTGAGTTTCCTCTATCGCGGGGATGAGTTGAATAGATATTGAAAAAAAGCCTTCAAGACCGCTGACCAAGCGGCTTGGGGGCTTTTGCAGTTTCCCTGCTGTATTGGACTTAGTAGCCTGTATCCGGGGTTAGGAATTGTAAAAAAGAATATATTTTCTTTTTTTAAAAGGATCCACAAGGCCAGTATCAAATAGTAAATAGAAACGAAGGAACCTTTACACTGGATGAGGTGAATTCTGCAATTACTAATAGACCAGGAACTTTTATAACACGAGATAATAATGTTAGGGATAATTTACTTAATGAGATTTCCAACACATACTCAAATGAGTTATAAAATTATTTTGGAGACTGAATGATCAGTCTCCATCTTTCTTCAATAAGGAGGTAGTTTATGAAAAGGATCAGCATCCTTTCAATTTCATTGATAATTTTGTTGGTTGTAATATTTGTACTAGTCAGACCAAAGCAAGAGATTGTTAGCGTTAGCCTGGCTTCTGAAACAACGCAAATTACTTACACTGACACTGAAAGCATTCAAATATTCGAAGATGCTATAAGAAGTATAAAGAAAGTACGCGGGGCTGTTGATGTAGGTCCACCAACCTATCGAATGACTGTTACTTACGCTGATTCTGAGGTTGTTGAATTCAGCCTTTATATAGATTTAAAAACTAAAAATGGTTTCCTTATTAAAGATAGCGATAGCGAAAAGATGCTGGATTTAAGAGATAAGAATTCGGAAGAGCTAGCTGATCTGTTAAGTGAAGTAGAGAGAGAATAGGTAAAGATATGAGGATAGGCTCTACAAGTTATATCTCTTACCTAATCGATTCGGATAAAATGCATAATCCTATCCATTAAACCTAAGCAAAAGACAAATGATGAAGTGAGGGGAAGGAACATTATAGGTTATTTTTTTGTATAATGATTAGGATGGACAATAAGGAAAGAGGGAACGAATGCCTACTATATTGGTTGCTGACGATGATGCGAACATTCGCGAGCTCGTAAGTTTGTTTCTCCGCAATGACGGATTCCAGACAGCCGAAGCTGCGGACGGAGAGGAAGCGCTGAACGTATATGCCTCGACGCAAGCCGATCTTGTCGTGCTGGATATCATGATGCCGGTTATGGATGGATGGACGTTATGCAAGGAGCTCAGACGGATTAATCCTGATCTTCCGCTGCTTATGCTTACGGCGCGAGGCGAAACCTGGGAGAAAGTGAAGGGATTCGAGCTGGGGACGGATGATTATTTGACAAAGCCCTTCGATCCGCTCGAATTGACGGCGCGTGTCCGGGCATTATTGAAAAGATACCGGATTGGCTCCGCACAGAAGATTCAATTCGGCAATGTCATTCTTGATCGGCAGACCTATAAGGTGATGAGAGGAACGGAGTCGCTTACGCTGCCGCTGAAGGAGTTCGAACTGCTGTATAAGCTGGCTGGAACACCCGGACAAGTCTATACGCGCGGGCAGCTGATCGACCAGATTTGGGGGATTGATTATGCCGGTGATGACCGGACGATAGATGTGCATATTAAAAGGCTGCGCGAACGGTTCGCGGATACGCCTGATTTTCGGATCGAAACGGTGCGCGGGCTTGGCTACCGGCTTGAGGCTCACGAATGATCAGATCCTTATACACACGTGTCGTCCTGACCTATCTGGTCTCCGTAATCGGAGGCACGATCATTGCCCTATTGGTGGCAACTTGGGTATATTACGATCAGTTTAACGAAAACTTAAAAACCAACATACTTTATTATGGCCAGGATATCGTCCGGATGTACGAGTCATTCCCATTGCAGGAAGTAGACACTTACCTAAGTGGAATGAAACAGCTCAGTTATTATATTCGGGTTTATGATGAAACGGGGCAGTTCCAGTCTTACGGTACACTTAACGGAAGCCGTATTCCCACAATCACTATGGATCAAGTTAAGGCGGTACTGGATGGGGAAGTTGTTCAAGTATCTGGTGTGGATAAGAGCCTCTTAGGGTTGCCGTTGAAAACAGAAACGGGAAAAAAAGCGCTGTTTGTGAACTCGGTTGCTCCCCCTTCCGCTACTTTTTTCATCAAGTGGCTTTTGAACTTTGTGGCCTTCTCTTTGATCGCAGGCAGTCTAATTATTCTGGTTGCTGCCATGTTCCTGGTCAGACCGATCAAAAAGCTGACCAAAGCGACCAGGCAGATCGCCACCGGAGATTTCAGCGTCAACCTGAATATTAAGCAAAAGGGCGAGCTGGGCACTTTGGCCCGCAGCTTTGAAGACATGATGCATGACCTGCAGCAGCTTGAGCAGATGCGCCGGGACTTTGTATCGAATGTGTCTCACGAAGTCCAGTCGCCGCTCACCTCGATATCCGGATATGCTAAAGCGCTCAAGCAAGTAAACCTTGCAGAACAGGAGCGAAGCCGTTATCTCGATATTATCATCGCTGAGGCTGAGCGGATGTCCAAGATGAGCGATGGCCTGCTCAAGCTAAGTTTGCTTGAATCGCAGTCACTGCAGCTGCGGCTCAGCACGTTCAGCCTTGATGAACAGATTAGACGGGTCATCGTTGCAGTCCAGCCGCAATGGTCGGACCGGAACATCCGTTTCGAGCTCCATTTGGAGCCTGTCCGGCTAACGGCGGATCAGGATCAATTAAATCAGGTATGGACGAACCTTATCGGCAACAGCATCAAATTTTCCAAGGATGGCGGCGTGATTACCGTCAGCATCAGACAAGAGTTCAAAAACGTGACCGTTAGGGTTTCCGACACAGGCATAGGGATTTCTCTTGAGGACCAAAAGCGTATCTTTGAACGGTTTTTTAAGGCAGACCGCTCGCACAGCCGCAAATACGGCGGCAGCGGTATGGGACTTGCCATTGTGAAACAGATCATATCGCTTCATCAGGGAGAAATCCGGGTGGAAAGTGAGCCCGGCCGGGGAGCAACCGTCATTGTTATTTTGCCAACCACAACGCCCGCGGATAAGCCGGATAATTAGGTATCATTCGGATGGGCCTGCATGTTATGGAGTGTTTGCACGAAGCTGAGCAGCACAGTGAAGTGGAATTAGTACACCTAAAATGACAAAAAATCTTACTTTAGAGGAAATAGTGGGAAAAAGTACACTTAATATAGCCGAAATCGCCTGTAAGCGTCCGAATCGGTCAAATTAGTTATCCTTTTTCCACCTAATGCTTGCGGAGCATGGGAAGGGGAGAATTTAAGCTCCATTTTTCCACTTGGGCTGACCGGCTGAACCAGAAAATGGATTTGATACCCAGTAACCTAATTTTATATACGGCTGCGCTGTCCAGTGAGGACAGTGTGGCCGTTTTTTTATTAAAAAACAGAGCAAGGATACGGTAACTACGGGGTTCATCTGCTGCTCGAAGCAGCTGAGAAGACGTTATTTTGCTAAAAACTCACCGTTTCCGTTTCGCCCCCCCTTCGTTATAAATTATTGAACAAAGTCTTGACAGCTTCTTTGAAAGCGGTTATATTTATCTCGTAAACAATACGTTATATAACGTTATACAAAAGGAGAGAATCAAATGAACGTAAATCAGGTTGTTCAGAGTATCCGTGAAAAAGTGGCTGAAGGAATTTCAGAGGTATATTTTGTAGCTTGCGGGGGATCACTCGTCGATATGTATCCTTCCAAGTATTTTCTTGACAGTGAAGCGAAGAAACTGGTAGCAGGACTTTATACGGCGAATGAGTTCGTTCATGCCTTGCCTAAGCGTCTGGGTGCACAATCGGTAGTTATCGTATGTTCCCATGGCGGAAATACGCCGGAATCGGTAGCTGCGGCGCAAACAGCCAAAGAGCAGGGGGCCCACACCATTGGCCTGACCCATAACAAGGAAGCCGCGCTGCTGAATTACTCCGATTATTCCTTCCTGTATGAATGGGGAGATGACAGCAATGTCAAAAACAATCCGATGGCTATCATTTTGGACCTTGCCGTTCAATTGCTGCATGTGGCTGAAGGGTATGCGCATGTTGAAGCTTTTCAAAAAGGCCTGGAATCCATCAACGGCATTATCAACCAGGGTAAAAAGCAGGTTGCCCCGCGTGCCCGTGTGTTTGCCGACAAGTACCGCAATGAGGAGCTTTATTATATCTTGACGAGCGGAGCTTCGTACGGACATGCTTATGGTTTTGCGATCTGCTCGCTGATGGAAATGCAATGGCTGAATGCTGCCGCTATTCATTCCGGTGAGTACTTCCATGGTCCTTTTGAAGTGACGGATAAAGAAACACCATTCATCCTGATGATGAATGAAGGCCGTACCCGCGCGCTGGATGAACGGGCCCAGACATTCCTGAATCAGTATGCAGAGAAAGTCGAAGTGATTGATGCCAAAGAGCTTGGAATTGGTACGATTGCCGATGAAGTCGTGGAATTTTTCAATCCGGTGTTGTTCTACAGTATTATTTGTGTCTATCGCGAGGCTCTTGCCGAAGTCAGAAATCATCCGCTGGAAACCCGCCGTTATATGGGGAAAGTAGCCTACTAATCGGGAGGAACAACCATGAAAGTCTTAGGGATTGGCGATAATGTGGTCGACAAGTATGTTCATCAGCGTACGATGTATCCCGGCGGCAATGCGCTTAACTTCAGTGTTTTCGCCAAAGGAGAAGGTGCAGAAGCGGCGTTCCTCGGTGTTTTCGGCGATGATGACGAAGCACGGCTTGTGGAAAATACGCTGCAGCAGCTAGAGATCGATATCTCACACTGCAGACATCACAGCGGCGAGAACGGATGCGCACGTGTTACCCTGGAGAATGGGGAACGGATATTTCTGGGCAGCAACGAAGGCGGAGTCACCAGACTGAATCCGATTATGCTGAGCGAAGCCGACAGAGAATATATCCGGGGCTTTGACCTTATTCATACAGGGCTTTATAGCCACACTGGACATCTGCTTGCAGAGCTGAATGAACTGGGGATTCCCCTCTCCTTTGATTTCTCGGATGATTTTGAGGATGAGCAAGTAGAACGGTATATCGGGAATGCGGATTTTGCGTTCTTTTCCTGCAGCCATATGACCGAGGAAGAAACGCGGAATTTTATTCAAGCCAAACGCAGAAGAGACGGCCAGATTCTGGTTGCAACCCGCGGCGGCGACAGCTCCATTGCCTATGATGGAACCGCTTTTTATTACCAGGCCCCGGAGCTTATTGAAGCCGTGGATACCATGGGAGCAGGCGATTCCTATATTACAGCCTTTTTAATGAGTATGATCAAGGATGGGAATATTCAAGCGGCCATGCAGGAAGGCTGCAGATTAGCTGCCAAAAGCTGTATGGTAGAAGGTTCCTTTGGATTCGGGGCCCGTTACTGACAACGGCAACGTTCTATCTCTGCTTGTGAAAAAGAGAAAGGTTTGTTACTCTAACCTTAGAGTAATATAACGTTATATAACAAGCGAGGGTAAAGGATGTTAAATTCAGAACAGGTAGAGCCCCTATATATTCAGTTGAAAAAAGCGGTCCAAGCCGCCATTGCGAACGGAAGCTTTAATCCCGGAGATAAAATCCCTACTGAAATTGAGCTTAGCGCGACCTACAATGTCAGCCGGATTACGGTAAGGAAAGCTATCGAGGAATTGGTGAGTGAAGGATACCTGACGAAACGCCAGGGCAAGGGCACCTTTGTCAATGCGCATAAAATCGGCCGCAAAATTGAGCATATTATCAGCTTTACGGCTGCCTGCAGAGCCAATGGACTATCTTCGCACAGCGTCATAACCGAGAGGAAGAAGATTAAGGCCGACCAGGAAACCGCAGAGCGGCTGCAAATACAGCAGGGTGAGCCGGTGCTCTATATTCAGCGCAAAAGATATGCCGGTGAAAGACCGCTTATGCTGGAAAATAACTATTATCCGTTTGAGCGATTCTCCTTTTTAATGGAGGAAAGCCTGGAAGGCTCGGTGTATGAGCTGCTGCGGGACCGTTATCAGATTGATCCCAACCAGCCGGGAGAGACTGTATTGCAAATTACCCTGGCTGATGAGCAACAGGCGAAATTACTGGAAATTCCGATTGGCCAGCCATTGTTCTATATGAATACAATCATTTATGACCAGCATAGTAAGCCTGTTCATGTAGGCAAGCAGTACATTATCGGAGACCGTTATCAATTTACTTTGTAATTCATTCTGCTTCTTGCGGCAAGCGGGAAGCAGAAGTTTCGATATAACGTTATAAGTCGTATCTATATTCGGCAGAAAGGCGTTGAACTGATGGAAGCAGCTACACATGGTTTTGCAGACAGAGTACTGTTATCTAATGCAGTATTTACAGGAATAGAGGATAGCGTTTCACCGGCATTTGTTGCCCTGCAAGGTGAGCGCATTGCCGCGGTCGGCAACCCGGCAGAAGCCAAAGATTGGATTGGGCCAAAAACATTTGTTCATCATCTGAAGGATGCACTCATTATGCCCGGTGTGCATGATAACCACGTGTTTTTTACCGGTTACATGTCTATGCACCGTGGTGTGGATCTGACACATGCAGCTACGATTGACGAGGCCCTGCAGCTGCTTAGGCAAGACGCGGAAAATCGTCCCTCAGAGCAAAATGTATACGCTTACGGATGGAGTGAAGAGGGTTGGGGACAGCTTCCCGGGCAAAGCTTATTAGACGAAGCTTTTCCCGATAGGGCTGTAATCGCCATTAACCGGACCAAAAGCTATTGTTGGATGAATACACTCGCCCAGCATAAGTATCAGTTTGCTCCTGACGAATGCAGTGCGGAATCACGTGCCCATCTGCTGAAGGACATGATGCAGGACCGGGAATTAGTCAGACAGGAATTTCTGGACTTCGCCCGGATGCTTGCCAAGCGGGGAGTTACTTCTATAAAAGATATCGGCTTTGACCGGCACAGCGGTCTGCTTCCGGTCCTTGAAGAGCTGGAAGCTGCAGGGGAGCTGCCGCTGCGGGTTCATTTCGCACTTGAACCTGTATTGCAGCCGCTGGATATTCCCGCAGGACTGCAGTATAAAGAGCGTTACCAAGGGGAGTTTCTCCGTTTTCAGGGCTATAAGCTGATGCTGGATGGTGTAGTAGCCGATCATACGGGAGATATGCTGGAGCCTTATGCGGATATGCCGGGGGTAACCACCCTGCGGCCCGTTGATTACGAAGCGATTGAAACGGCAGTCCAGGCAGCGGACAGTCATGGAATCAAATGCTGCCTTACGGCTGAAGGGGATGCGGCCATCCGCAAGGCAGTGGATATCCTTGAAGGCTGCAGCCGCCGCCGGGGGGATCAGCGGATCAGACATTCGATCAGTGATTTGGAATATCCGCATCCCGATGATATCCGGCGGATGGGCGAAAACGGGATCTTTGCCGAAGTGTATGCGCAGATTCTGCTTTTAAATCCTTCCTATGAGGAAGCTTACATGTCGGCTGTGGCCGGTAAGGAAAATGAAAGCCGCTTTTATAATTACAAATCCATGCTGGAAGCTAATGTTCCGGTTACGATTGGCACGGATCTGCCGCTTTTCCTTACAAGTGTGCCTGATTCACTGTATGCGGCTTCATTCCGGCTGTTTTCGGATGGATCGCCTATGGGAGGATGGCAGCCGGAGCAGGGGATGCCTGCCGCAGAAGTCTTAAAGGCTTGGACCATTAACGGTGCCCGGCATAACGGCATGGAGGAGCGCACAGGAACTTTGGAAGCTGGAAAAGCTGCTGATATTGCTGTATTTGACCGTAATCTTTTGGATACAACAGCAACCGAGATTAGAGACGCACATGTGATCCTGACGATTACCGCCGGTCAGATCACCTATGATGCTGCCAGGAACGAGGGGTAAAAATGGAAACGGTTAAAAGCAAATGGAAATGGTCCCTTCCTCATAGCTATACGTTGATTTTCCTGATTATCATCGCTATTGCCGGTCTGACCTGGATTGTCCCGAGCGGGCAATTTGACCGGCAGGAGGTTGTTGTCGATGGTTCTTCCCGGACGGCTATCATTCCGGGAACCTACCACACCGTACCCAAGATCAGTGATCAAGGGGATTTGAGACAGGGTTTTGCCCAAATAGCCAGTGCGCCGATGGAGGGGATTATCAATGCTGCCGATGTTGTGGCCTTCGTTCTGATTGTAGGCGGAGCCTTCGGAATCATTCTGCAGACTGGAGCGATTGACCGGGCCTTGATGGCTTTAGCCGGCAGGCTCAAAACGAAAGGAATATTGCTGATTCCGATCGCCATGGTAATTTTCAGCCTGGGGGGTTCCACCTTTGGGATGAGTGAAGAAATCATTCCGCTGTATGCTATTTTTATCCCGTTAATGTTTGCCTTGGGTTTTGACTCCATTACGGCAATTCTCATCCTTTTCCTCGGCACACAGATCGGCTATGTCGGATCAACCGTCAATCCGTTCTCTGTACTGATTGCGCAAGGTGTAGCGGGAGTGCAGGGAAATCCGCAGTTATGGCTGAGATTTATCGAATGGACTGTTTTTACCGGGATATCGGTTGGCTTTACGATGTGGTATGCACACCGGGTCAAGAAGAATCCGGAGAAATCGGCAGTCTTCCAGAACGATATTCTGAACCGCCAGCACTTCATCAAGGAGAATGACGGGATCGAAGTAAAATTCTCGAACCGGGATAAATTGATTATTGGCGGCTTTATCGTTACCTTGGGGATTATTGTTTGGGGGATCTTGAGCAAAGGCTGGTATATGACCGAGATCGGAGCGCTTTTCTTTGTACTTGGCATTTTTTCGGGCATTGTGACCCGGATGAGCCAGAAGGAAATCGCCGAGAATTTTGTCAAAGGCTGTGGAGAATTTATCTACGCTGCGGTGATCATCGGCTTGGCCCGGGGCATTCTTGTCGTTGCCGAGAACGGGATGATTATCGATACCATTCTAAACGGGCTGGCAACCATGCTTGAGGGCTTGCCGAACTACTTGTTCACGACCATCATGCTGGTCGTTCACAATGTTATAACGTTCCTGGTCCCTTCTTCATCCGGGGAAGCGGCCTTAACGATGCCCGTGCTTGCACCTTTAGGCGATCTGGTAGGTGTGAACCGCGAAGCGGTAGTAACCGCATACCAATTCGGAAATGGATTAACGAATCTGATCTCTCCGACAGGCGGGGTGCTGCTGGCAGGTCTGGCTATTGCCCGGATCAATTTTGGACAATGGCTGAAGGTGATCCTCAAGCTGTTTCCGATCCTCTGGCTGGTGGCGGCAATTTTTGCGGCAATTTCCTCAGCAGTGGGCATGTAGTGCATAACGTAAAACAGGGGTGTTCCAAAAGCCGCGAAACGGCTTGGAACACCCCTTGTTTGATTTAAATACAAACATTTATATGCTTCACGCTATAAAATATCCTTTTATTTCCACTTGGAGATAAGAATTTATATGTTACGGGCGAAGCGAATCTTACCCCCTTATTTATTGTATGGGGAACTTCCGCAAGTGGATAAAATTATGCTTAAAGTTGTAGAGTAAATACTTTGGACGAATTTGTAACGAGCAACGGCAGAAATACCGTTGTTGGGTCGTCGAAGGCCAGCTTGCCCGAAAACAACGGCAGAAATACCGTTGTTGGAGTAGCGAAGGCCGAGTTCTGAGGTGGGATTCGGTCCAAATATCCTGATTCCAACTAGCAATTACTTACCGGTTTCTTCGCAGGTGCTAGTTGGAAAAAGGGAACTTATTTTTCCGGAAATCAAGAAATCCTGAGAGTGAAGTGGAAAAAGTAAACCCAATTGGGCCACTTTTCCTGAACAATGGCGAAATGAGCTGAATTAGTGTCCCTTTTTCCACTTAGATCTGCCGAGGATAGGGTACTCCGGCAAATTAGTTAACCTTTTTCCACTTAAAAAGTTGCCGTAGGATTCATGGGGAGTCGTTCTCCAGGTAACGCTAGAACCAAGACGGCTGCGCAGCCCCGTGGTGGACGGCACAGTCGTTTTAGTTTAAATATAATTTATATGCTTCACGCTGCAAATTATCCTTCTATTTCTCGCTGAAACGGGTACCTGAAAGTGATACTCTGTATCGCTGCTTCGGAAGCATAGGCTCTTAATAAGGACGGCGTAGCCGTTTCTACTTGATATGTTTCGGGGGAAGCGTAACTTACCCCTTACTTGCTGCTCCACAAAGCGACACGGTCCTGCACATATTTGGTATAGCCTTTTTCCATTTTCTCCACGCCGGCTTTGTCGAGGTCGGCCATGTAGTCCTCCCAGATTTTATCGAAATCCGCCGGTTTCGCCAGGATGGCCTGGGGAATCCGTTTCCACGTGATATCGAGTCCGGATTACTTGGTAAACGCCGTATTATCATTGTTGATGCGATCCTGAACTTCATTAATAACGACCCGTTTGCCGTTTTCCACCGTATAATGCTTGCCTTCAATGCCCCAGTTGTTCAGAATCTGGCCTTCGTCGGAAGCGAGGAAGTCCAGGAACTTGATCGTGCGGACCGGGTCTCATACTTGCCGAGAACGAATAATAACCATGAACGTTTCTTCCGCCAGACCAAGACCCGCCACCGCCGAATGACGGGACTCCGGAGTTAGAATCGCTATATCTGGCGTGGAGGCGAATTTGTCGTTTGGGTGGATGATGCCTTAAAGCAAAACGCCTTCACGAAGGCACAAATCGCCTGCGCTTCCGCCGAGATCCCCATCTGTATTTGAGCCGTTTTGAAAAACGTATTTGTTTGTTAATTGGGCAGACGTAGTTTTTTTAGAAAATAGCACTCGCGGAGAATTGATAAATAGTGAAAGAAAAGCATTCATTCCTCTCCTTCAAGCCAGCGTGCGGCAACTTTATAATGAAAGAAAAGTTCCGATACAGTTGGAAGATAGGAGTAAAATTCATGAACAATGCTGCTGTAAAGCAAGCACCCGCGGGTTCTCTGAAAACGGTTCCGTCCAGCAAAAAACGCGCCAAACGTTGGGAATCGCCGCTCGCCGGGTATCTGTTTCTCTCCCCATGGTTGATAGGCTTCTTCCTGTTGACCCTGGGACCAATGATTATGTCCCTGTATTACTCGTTTACGGACTACTCGCTGCTGACGGCTCCGAAGTGGACCGGACTGGCGAACTACACCCGAATCTTCACCGAGGATGATATCTTTCCGTCATCGCTGCGTATTACTATTACTTTCGTGCTGCTGACTGTGCCTCTGCGGCTGATGTTTGCGCTCGGGATTGCAATGCTGCTGAACCGGAAGATTAAAGGGATATCCTTTTACCGGACGATGGTCTACTTCCCTTCACTAATCGGGACAAGCATCGCGGTATCGATTCTCTGGAAAAATATCTTCAGCCGCAACGGGTTCATCAATGATTTCCTGGCGATCTTCGGAATCAAAGGTCCGGCCTGGATTGCCGATCCTAAATACGCGCTGGGCACGTTGATCCTGCTGATGGTCTGGCAGTTCGGTTCGTCGATGATCATTTTCCTGGCCGGACTTAAGCAGATCCCGGGGGATCTGTACGAGGCGTCTTCTGTGGACGGTGCGGGCAAGTTCCGCCAGTTTTTCTCGATTACCCTGCCGATGCTCTCGCCGATTATTATGTTCAATGCCATTCAGACGATGATCAACACCTTCCAAATGTTTACGCAGGCTTTTGTCATCACGGGCGGCGGTCCAGTCAAGTCCACCTTTGTCTATGTTATGTACCTGTATGAAGAAGCCTTTACCAAGTTCCACATGGGTTATGCCTCTGCGCTGGCCTGGGTGCTGCTGCTGCTGATCGGGCTGTTCACAGCCGTACTATTTGGAACTTCGAAATATTGGGTGTTCTACGAATCGCAAGGAGGGAAGAAATAATGGAAGCCACCCGTTCAAGCAAACGCTTTGTTACACATATTTCTCTCCTGGTCGTCAGCCTGATCATGATGTATCCAATCTTCTGGTGGCTGGGTGCCTCACTGAAAACCAATGAGGAGATGAGCTCTGCCAATCTGTTCCCGAAAATCCCTCACTGGGCCAATTTTTCCGACGGCTGGGTGTCGGTGCCGAACTTCACCTTTGCCCATTTCTACCTTAATACCTTTGAGCTAGTTGCAGGGGTGTTATTCACGAGTGTGGTCGCCTGCAGTCTGGTGGCTTTTGCCTTCTCGCGTCTGGACTTCCCGCTGCGTAATTTCTGGTTTGCCATTATGCTGGTGACCCTAATGCTGCCGACCCAGGTCACTATCGTGCCGCAATATGTCATGTTCAGCAAATGGGGCTGGATCAACACGTATCTGCCCTTTTATATTCCGCATTTGTTCGCAGGGGGCATCGGCGGTCCGTTCTTCATCTACCTGCTTGTCCAGTTCATGCGCTCTGTCCCCAAAGAGCTGGATGAGGCGGCCAAAATCGACGGCTGCTCCTGGTTCAGCATTTACTGGAGAATTATGCTGCCTTTAGTAAAACCTGCACTGGTTACCGTTGCGATCTATTGTTTCCTGTGGAACTGGGATGATTTCTTCGGACAGATGCTTTATATTAATACCATTGATAAATACACAATCAATCTGGCACTCAAGCTGTTCATCGATTCGCAAGGGTCGGTGCCTTGGGGACAAATGCTGGCCATGTCGCTGGTATCCATAGTTCCGTCGGTGCTGATCTTCTTCCTGGCACAGAAGCATTTTGTCGAAGGCATGTCGGCAGGTGCGTTGAAGGGCTAGGTTAAAATGTATAGCAGTAATGTAAAGCTGCGAGTTCTCGCGGCTTTCTTTCTTTATAATCTATGAAATAAACTTGTCGGATGTACGGAGGATACCATATGCGGGTGAACCCCTTTAAGACGCTGCGTATCGATGTTGTTTTCTTTTTCGGCTTCGCACTGATTGTAGCGATTCTGGTCGGCCTGATTGTCTGGTTCAGCTATATCAACGGGTCCAAAGAAATTGCGGGCAACACCTCCTACTATCAGCAGAAGCTGCTCATCGAGCTGCACAAGAAGCTGAACACCAACCTGGAGGATATTGAGCAAAGCTCCAATACCGCAGCGCAGAATTTCAATGACCAATATGAAGAGATGCTGGACGGGAATGCCTATGACCAGGTACGGGGACAGGCCAGCATTCGCTCCCAACTGAACAACTACGTATTCGGGATGCCGATTCTGCAATCCATCCATGTCTATTCCGATCTGACGCCGTCGTACAATGTGCAGGATTTTGTCCAGTTTCTGCCGATCGGACAGATGGAGCGGGAAGCCTGGTACGACGATCTCCGCAACTCCGATTATGCCTGGCTAAGCGAACGGACCATCAAAACCAACAGCGGGGACACTTCGGTCATCAGCTTTGCGCGCAAGGTATATAACCGCTTCAACAGGGCCTTTGCCGTAATGGTATTTAATGTCCGGGTCCCGGCCTTCCAGTCCCTGATCGCCACGGAAGACAGCCGCTCCAACCTGGCACTGCTCGATGCCACGGACAAGCTGATTACGAGTACCGGGGATGAGGCCTTTTTCCAGCAGCATGAAGCACAGATCAAGGCCCAGCTGGATTCCCGGACCAATGGCGCCAAACGCACCGGTGACGAATTCCTTGTCTGGTCTTCCTCACTTGATTCCCAATGGTCGCTGGTGGAGATCACCTCCTGGAGCCAGATCACGGCCGGGAGCCTGAAGCAGACCAAGGTTATTCTGGCACTTGGAATCGCTACCATAGTGATGATTCTGCTGCTTGCCGTCTTTCTCTCCCGCCAGTTCGTCAAGCCCATCGGTCTGGTGCTGAAGGCCATGAGCAATTTCTCGCTCAGCAAAAGGACGCCGCTGCCGGATGATTACAAAAATGAGTTCGGCCGTCTGTTCCAGGGCTACGAGAAGCTGACGTACAGAATTGAAGAACTCTACGACAGTCTGGAGCAGCAGCATGAGCAGCAGCGGGCGGCTGAAATTAAAGCGCTGCAGATGATGATCAACCCCCATTTTCTCTATAATTCGCTGGATCAGGTCAATTGGATGGCTATAGAGGCGTCCCAGCCGCAAATCAGCAGCATGCTGTCCCATCTGGGGCAATTTTTCCGGCTTGCGCTGTCCAACAGCGACAGCCTTGTCCCGTTGTCCGAGGAGCTGGCCCATATTGAGAGCTATCTGCAGTTTCAGAAAATACGCTGGGAGGACCGGCTGGAGTACCGCTTCATTGCCGCTGATGAGGTCAAGTCTCTGTTCGTGCCCAAGATCATCCTGCAGCCGTTCGTGGAGAATGCCTTCATTCACGGCTTCCATGGCAAGCGGCAGGCATCATTGATTATTACGGTGAGCATTCTGGAAGGTCAGATGCTGCAGATTACGGTTATGGACAACGGCCGCCAGCTGCAGGAGAACTGGATGGAGAAACGCAGTGCCAAGGGAGGCTACGGTCTGCGCAATGTCCGTGAGCGGATTACGGCAATGTTCGGCAGCACCTATGGCTTCACTCTGGGCAATTCGCCGGAAGGCGGCACACAGGCCGTCATCTGTCTGCCCGTACTTTATTCACCATCGGTTAAAGGAGGAACGCAGCATGTGGAAAGTAGTCATCATAGATGATGACTTCCAAGTCGTAAGAGGATTGCGCAAAGCGATCCCGTGGGAAGAGCTGGATGCGGAATTTGCCGGGGAAGCCATTGATGGTGAGTCCGGCCTGAAGCTGATCGGAGAGGTTAACCCTGATATTGTCCTGACGGATATTTATATGCCTGTGATGAACGGGATTCAAATGATTGAACAACTGAAGGCCGGGAGCTTCGCTGGCAGGTTTGTTATCCTTAGCGGATACAATGATTTCGAATACGCCCGTACGGCGCTGCGGCTCGGAGTAGACGATTATCTAACCAAACCTGTCACTGTGGATCAGATCCGTAAGGTATTGTCTGAAACCATAGAGAAGCTGGAAGAGACCTATCTGCACCGGCTGGAGCTTGGCGGCGGACAGTCCTCTGACCGGCAGGAAGCTCCAAGCCTTGCGGAATGGCTGGTGGCGGTGTTGAATGGCTGGAGCCAGAATCCTGGACTTCCGGCACCTCTGCAGCAACTGGACAAACAGAGATATACGGTGATGGTGATGGAGGTCTTATGGACAGAACGCATCCGCAGCGTTTCTCTGGCAGACTGGAATCTGTTCCAGTTCGCTGTGTCCAATATTGTCACCGAGGTATATGGCCGCGAATGGCCGGAAGCCTTCTTCGTCTGGCTGTTCGGCAATCATGCGGCGCTGCTGCTGCCATCGGCGGCCCAGGGGCCGGAGGGGCAGATTATTCAGGCTGCAGATGCCCTCGGGGCGCTTATTGTCAGCAGTATAAAGACTTTTCTCGGGCTGGAGGTCCGCTTCGGGATTGGAAATGTCAAGGATGGCTGGGATGAAATCAAAGCTTCAGGCGATGAGGCCATGCAGAGGCTGTTCGCCAAGCTGCCGCTGAATTTGAATCACGAGAAAGTATGGAGCGGCGGCGCGGAGACGCAAATCGACGGCCTCCGCAAGGCGCAGGGCCCGACCATCCACGATAAGCACCGCAAGGCGGTGCAGTTCATGATCGAATATATCCATACGCATTATGCCGAGGATATCACACTGGAGCATTTGGCCTCGCAGCTGTATATTTCCAAAAATTATTTGAACCAGCTGTTCAAAAAAGTAACCGGAGAAACCTTCACCAACTATGTGATCCGCGTGCGGATCGAGAAGGCCAAAACGCTGCTGCAGGGCGGCAGCCATCTGATCTATGAGGTCTCGGAGATGGTCGGCTACCAGAATGTCCCTTATTTCAGCACACTCTTCAAAAAGTACTGCGGCGTCAGCCCCAGCGAGCTGATGAAACGATAGTTTGTAGTCGATATTGAAAGATTTGTGTTCATTACTCTTCTATACGATGAATAGGGCGGGTGTTACTATCGAGCTATAAATGTTGGCTGAGCTGACAGAAGGGGGAAGTTACAATGCATAAAATGGCAAAGAAAAGTTTTCTTGCAATCGCTTTAATGGCGATGGTTGCGACGTCAGCCGCTTGCGGCAACAACAGCAATAACGGCGCGGCAGCAAACAATACGGAGGGGGGCAGCACCGCTGCCACGACTGCTCCTGCTGCGGGGGCCGGAGGCACAGGCTCTGGCTCAGGCGAACCGGTGACACTCACAGTGGCATGGTGGGGTTCCCAAGCGAGACATGACGCTACCTTGAAAGCGCTTGACCAATATAAGGCGCTCAATCCCAATGTTACGTTCCAGACGCAGTTTTCCGGCTGGGACGGCTATTTTGACAAACTGGCTGTGCAATACTCCGCGAAAAGTGCTCCTGACATCATCCAGATGGATGCCGCTTATCTGAATGACTACGCAGGAAGAGGCCTGCTGGCGGATCTGAAAGAGGTTAACGTGGAGAATATTGAAGCTACTACGATGGATGGCGGCAAAGTGAACGGCACCCAATATGCCGTGCCTCTGGGGGTTGCCGCACTTGGAATGGTGTATGACAAGACGGTTGTAGAGAAATTGGGTCTGGAAGCGCCTAAATTTGGCTGGACCTGGGATGATTACTACGCCTTCGGCGAAGCAGCCAAAGCGAAGCTTGGCGAGGACAAGTATGTGTTCGCCGATCAGAGCGCCGATTTGGTGGATTATACTGCCTACCAATACAGCATGGGCAAAGGCTATATTTTTGACGCGGAAGGCAACCTCAGCGTCGACAAGGATACCTGGATCGGCTTCATGACCAAGATGGATGAGCTGCGCAAGAAAGGGATTCTGACTCCGGCGGACATCACCACAACGGATAAAGAGCTTGATCCGCAGTTGGACAGTGTCATTAACGGCAACGCCGTCGTACGCCATCTGTTCTCCAACCAGGTCGGCTCCATTGAAGCGCTGAAGCCTGATGCCTTCGGATACGCCTCCATGCCGTATGGCACAGAAGCAGGCGGCTGGCTGAAACCGGGGATGTTCTGGAGTGTGAACGCCCAATCAGCCCATCAGGCAGAGGCTGTCAAGTTCGTGGACTGGTTCGTGAATAATGAAGAGGCTGGGAAAACTCTGGGACTGACACGCGGCACACCGGTCAACTCCAAAGTGGTGGAAGCCCTAACGCCTACCTTCAGTGATGCCGACAAAACCTCGCTTGATTTCCTGAATCAGGTAACACCGGATGCACAGAAGTTCATAAACGACCCTCAAGGCTGGGGGAATTTCAAAAACGATTATAAAACTATCGTAGAAAAGCTGCAGTTCGGGCAATCGACACCGGAAGAGGCTTACGCCGAACTGTTGAAGACCGCAGAGCAATATACGGCGGAAGCGAAGTAAAGGATGTTTTTAGGAGTGTTTTAGGGATGTTGGGACTGTTTATCGGTATATTTTAATGGGGCTGGCCGCATACGCGGCCTGTTCTTTTTTAGACATTGAATCAGCCTCCATGCAAAAGTCCCACACTTTGTGGGGTTATTTTGTACAGGGCCTGCTGGCATGGGGAAGATAACGGCTCACCCGGATGGGTGAGAATACGTAAGTGAGGATGTTCTCATCACGACAGATCGCGGGGAATCCTGTACAAAGTACAACAATGGAGAGTCTGATCCTATCAATGGGGCGTAAATCCTGCAGATTATACAACAATGTAGGTCCAGATCACCTCAAAGCGGCATAAATCCTGCAGAATGTACAACAAAGTGGCTCCAGATCATCTCAAGGCGACGTAAATCCTGTAGAACGTACAACAAAGTGTCCTGCCGTAGCCCAAACTTTGAAATCGGCGGGTAAGTCGTGGAGAAATGAGAGGTAGAAGTGCCTTTGATTTCGTGACAGGCGGGCTAAATGGGGGAATGAGTCGGGTAAAATGGACTTTTGTGTTCTAAAGTGAAAGATTCCTATTCTTTTCTCTCTCATGGAGGAGCCGCTTGATCCTTTATAATTGGCACAGTATTCGTGGTAACGCTTTCTTAAGGCGAGCGAAAACAGTATACGAGGAGGTAAGGCATTAATGAAAGCAAGAAGGCTGGGCAAGGGAAAAACATGGCTGTCCATACTGCTGATCGCGGTCATGCTGTTCGCAATGGTTCCGGGTGCGGATCAAGCGGAAGCCAGTTCCGCTACAGGCGTCACCTATTATCTCGACAGCGCAGCGGGCAATGACAGCAATACAGGGACAACTGAAAACCGTCCTTGGAAATCACTGAGCAAAGTGAACAGTACCGTTTTTCAGCCGGGTGACCGGATTTTACTGAAGTCGGGCGGGGTCTGGAATAATCAGACGCTTGCACCGCAGGGCTCAGGGTCGGCGGGAAACCCGGTAATTATTGACCGTTACGGCAGCGGGGATAAGCCGAAGATCCAGGCGGGCGGTCAATTTAAAGATGCCGTTACACTTAGCAACCAGCAGTACTGGGAGATCCGCAATCTGGATGTTTCCAATACGGCCCCGGTAACGGGGACCTTTGCAGAGTCGCTTGGAGATTTCCGCGGTATTCATGTGACTGGAGCAGATGCGGGTACGCTTGCGTACTTCCGCATCAGCGGCGTGGATGTGCATGATGTGTCCGGGGAGATCGCCTGGATCAGCGGAACCGTACCGGAGACACCGGACCCGGGAATACGCTTCAAAACGGGATGGGACGGATCGAAGAAGACCGGCGGAATTGTGTTTGATACCACGGTCGCCGATCCGCTGCACCCCCAGCGGGCGACTGTTTTTAACGACGTCATTATCGAGAATTCCACAGTCAAAAACACCTCGTTTGGCGGCATTATTTTCAAGCAGTATGCCGGGGACGGCGGAGGGGACAGCAGCAGCGGGGTGGTCAGCACCGGCTGGGGCACACGCGACAGCGAAACGGATGCCAAGTTCACTCCGCATACGAACATTATCATCCGGGGCAACTACATTACACAGAAGGCTACGGATTTTGGCTGCAACGCAATGTATCTGACCGGGGTGAGAGGTGCACTCGTTGAGCATAATGTGGTGGACGGCGCAGGCACCTCCGGGATCGAAGCTTATTATGCCGATGATGTGACCATTCAGTTCAATGAGGTTTTTGATACCTCGAAAAAAGCGGGCGGAGCAGACTCCAACGGCATTGACCCTGACAAGGGAACCACTAAAATTCTGATTCAGTATAATTATGTTCACGACAACGGGGACGGAATCCTGATCTGCCAGTTCAGCTTTGGGGATACGATCATCCGCTACAATGTGCTGGAGAGTAATACCCGGTATCCCGTGTATCTGCATTCCGACAAAAAAGCGGTTGCCGAGGTTTACAACAACACGATCTACAATGACGCCAGCGGATATATGATCTATGGCTATGGTACCTCACTGAACGCCACCTACAACATCCGCAATAATATTCTATATACCACACGGGCGGTTCAGGAATTAACGTTGAGTCCGACAATTATGTATGACAACAACAGCTACTATGCTTCTGCGGGAGCACTCACTCCCCCGGCTGGCGACAGCCACGCACGCACCGGCAACCCTCAGCTGGCGGACCCCGGCAAGGGAACCTCCGGAACTGAAACGGACGGACCGGCGCTGGACAGTCTGGGCGGTTATCAGTTGAAGCCCGAGTCCATGCTGATTAACCGGGGGCTCAACATTCTGGATCCTGCATCGGCCGGGGTAAAAGATTTTGCCGGGCAGCCTCTTTACAACGGTAACGCTGATCTGGGAGCCTTCGAATATTATGATCCGTCGCTGACTACAGCAACCTTGGCAGGCCGGATCACGAACAGTGCCGGGAAAGGCATGAGCGGAGTGCAGGTAAGTGACTCTTCCGGCAGCAGCCTGTCGGCGGTCACGGACAGCTCCGGCTATTATGTCATCCCGGGCGTGGCTGTCGGCAGCAGCATCAATCTGAAGGCGGTGAAGACCGGCTACGCTGACAGTGAAACCGGAATGTTCGCAGTTGCGGCAGGCAACGTCATCACCCGCGATCTGCAGCTCACCTCGAATGCGGCCACCGGCTCAGTAGCCGGAACAATTTTGGATGGAGAGCTGACTCCGGCAGCGGGGGTGACTGTAACCCTGACAGCGGAAGGAGCCGCAGTACAGACAGCCGTGAGTGATCTTAACGGCGGCTATAACTTCCCCGCTGTGGAAATAGGGGAGAATTATACAGTTTCTGCAGCTAAGTCTGGCTACAGAGCAGCAGAGGTATCTGGAATTCATGTAGAACCTGCACTGCTGACCAAGGTTGCCGACCTGTATGTAGTCAGCAAACAGGCTGTTTTGCTGAATGCTTCTGATTTCAATGAACTGGCTGCGGGTGCCCAGCCATCGGCACCTTGGACCGTGACAACTACCGGAGGAAGTGTTGGCGCTGCCGAATTGCCGGGTGCGGCTGACAAAAGCATCAAGCTGACCCGCAGCAGCAACAGCGGCAACACCTCTATGTCGCAGACCTTTGCTCCTGGCACACTGAAGGGTGTGGTCACCTTGTCTGCCGATGTGATGAAGCTGGATAATGCGGGCAGCACGAACTGGATCAGCCTGCCTTATATCTACAGCAGTGCCGGAACGGCGAGCACGAACGTGGGGGTATCCCTGGCTTTTTCCAAAGGACAGATTGTGGCTTATAAAGGCGGGACCTCGACCAATCTGATGCCTTACGAAACGAACAAATGGTATAACCTGCGGCTGGTGATGAACACCGGGTCGGGAAAGTTTGATCTCTATGTCGATGATGTCCTGGTTGTGGACCAGGCAGCCTTCCGCAACAAAATTCCTGATATCGGGCGGATTGACTATTATGCCAACAGCTCCAACTATGGAACGGCCTATCTGGATAATGTGCAGCTCTATCAAGGCATTCCTTACGAGCGCAATGATGCCGGACTCTCAGGTCTGACCGCTGACCTGGGTCCGCTTACGAAGCAGGGTGAGGATTACAGCCTGGATGTTCCTTATTTTATGGATTCTGTGCAACTGACCGCGACGGCAAGCAGTCCGAATATCGCTTCACTGACCATTAACGGCATCCCTGCTGTGAGCGGACAGCCAGCCGGGGAAGTGGCGCTGGCTGAAGGACTTACTACGATTCCTGTAGTGGTCACTGCCGAAGATGGGCTCACAACTCATACAGTAAATGTGATCATTAACCGTACACCTGCTGCGCTTGACTCTACGCTGCAAAACTTGCAGGTTGCGGCCAGCGGCGGTGAGGAGCTGCCGCTGTCGCCGGTATTCTCCTATAACAGGGATAGCTATACGGTAAATGTGGCGGACAGCGTCTACGGTCTGACTGTAACACCGGTTGCCGGAGCACCGGGCACCGAGATTCGAGTGAACGGTAATGTGGTGGGCAGTACACAGACCTCTGCAGAGATTCCGCTCAGAGCAAGCAGCAGCGAGATTACTGTGACAACCGCGTCAGCCGACGGGACAGATTACAGAAGTTACTCGATCACAGTGAACTGGGAAGGAACTTATCCTCCCGGTGAAGAAGAAGTCTCTGATTCGTCAGTGAGTCCAACCCAAGCAGTGTTTGATAAAAATACCGCGAACAGCCAAGCCGTTGCGCTTAAAGTACAAGCGAACGGCAATCTTTTAACAGCTATTCGGAATGGTGAAACTCCGCTTGGTGAAGCGGACTATACTGTAACCGGAAATGTATACAGCATCGGTGTTCCTTATCTGCTTCAGCAGCCGCTGGGCATGGTTTCGCTGGTCTTTGACTTCAATCAGGGCAAGGATCCAATCGTGGATATCCAGATTATTGATACTACAGATGAAGGCAATGGCGGCGGGACCGGCCCGGGGACAGGTACAGATCCGGGGGCAGGTACAGATCCAGGGACAGGCACTAACCCGGGAACGGACACTGATCCAGGAATTGGTACAGACCCGGGAACGGGCAACAATCCGGGAACAGGTGTAAATCCGGGAACAGGTGTAAATCCGGGGAATGGCACCTATCCGGGGACAGGAACCGGTGGCAATTCCAGCAGTGGTGGAGGCTCCGGCAGCAGCACTGCAGCGGTGCCGGCAGTAACTGTCAGCAGCGGTAAGCTGACAGTAAACCCGAAATACACTGCTGGTTCGGAAGCAGCGCAGGTTGCCGTTACGCAGGAAGCGCTCAATGAGGCGCTTGCGCTGGCGGCCGCTGAAGGTGCGGGCAGCAAGCGGGTAGTCATTGCAGTGAATCAGGCCGCAGGTGCCACAGCCTATGAGGTGTCGCTTCCCGCAGCAGCCTTGAGCGCAGCTGCGACTGGGCAGAGCCTGGAGATCCAAACCGTGGTTGGAGCCGTTGTGCTTCCCGGAGGCATGCTGACTGCGGAGCAGGCAGCGCAGAATGCGGCGGTGGTACTGCGGATTTCCGCAGCAGATGCCGGGTCTCTGCCCGCAGAGATAACTGCAGCGAGCGCAGGAAGACCGGTGGTTAAGCTCAGCCTCAGCATCGGCGGTAAGGAAATAAGCTGGCAGAAATCCCCGGCACAAGTTCAGGTCAGTATCCCTTATCGGCTCACCGCCGCTGAGCTGTTGAATTCCGACTATTTGACAGTCCGCTATATCGATGAGGCAGGAGTAAGCCATCCGGTTGCCAGCGGCAAATACGATCCTGTATCCGCAGCGGTTACGTTCACAGCCCGGCATTTCAGCACTTATGCAGTGGTGATGAACCGTATATCGTTCAACGATCTGGACGCTTCGCATTGGGCGAAGAAGCCGGTGGAAGTGCTGGCGGCCAAAGGGATAGTGAACGGCGTATCCGCCGGTTCCTATGCCCCGGCAGCGCAAATCAGCCGTGCCGATTATGCGGTGATGCTGGTCCGTGCCTTTGGCCTGGACGGCAGCGCGGAAGCGGCAGCAACCAGATTTACGGATGTGCTGCCCGGAAGCTACTACTACGAAGCTGTAAATACTGCCAAGGCATTGGGCATTGCCAGCGGCAATACCGATGGAAGCTTCAACCCTGCTGGAATTATCACCAGACAGGAAATGATCGTAATGACTGACCGGGCATTGACTGCTGCCGGAGTCTCATCTGCGGCTACCGATGGCAGCGGCACCGGAGACGCGGCAGCAGCGGCTGGATTCCGGGACCTTGCCGCTGTGGCGGATTATGCGGCTGAAGCAGTGAACCGCATGCTCCAGATCGGCTGGCTGCAGGGGAATAGCGGACTGATTCAACCAGAGGGCACAGCCAGCCGCGCGGAAGCGGCGGTTCTGCTGTACAGAATCTGTACTGAGCTGTAACAAAAGCTAAAGACAAAGGGAGTTGGAGCCAAATCATGAATTCTTGCAGATCGTTGAGCCTATCGGCCGCAAGTCTATACGATATCCAAACGGGCTGGACGCGGCCGATCGAGCATGCCTGGAGCATGATTGCGAGAGATCATGCCGCAGTCTTCGGACAGGCACCTGTGCAAGGGAGCGCAGCTTCCGTCGTGGTGCGCTATGCACAGGAGGAAGACGGATGTCCGGAGTGGCCGGAAGCTTTCAGCTTCCGGTTCAGCGGCAGTGAGGCCGCCCCGGTGCTGCATATTATCGGTCGTGATGAACTCGGAATCATCTATGGGCTGCTTCATTACAGCCGTTACATTCTTGGTGTGGACCCCTTCTGGTTCTGGTCGGAGCTGCCGCCGGCAAGGCGGGACAGCATTCTTGTGCCAGTGGAGAATGTGGACAGCTTCCAGCCCAAGGTGCGGTACCGGGGCTGGTTCGTCAATGACGAGGTCTGCCTGATCGGGTGGAAGGAGCAGTACCCTCCGGGTGAAGAGGTGTGGCAGCCGGTGTTCGAAGCCCTGCTGCGCTGTGGAGGCAATATGGTGATTCCGGGAACGGATTTGCCGCGGACCGGCATCCACCACAGTCTTGCCGCAGATATGGGGCTGTGGATTACCCATCATCATGCCGAACCGCTGGGTGCGGAGATGTTCCTGCGGGCCTTTCCCGGCAAACAGGCCAGCTACAAGGAATATCCCGGGTTGTTTGAACAGCTCTGGCGGGAAGCGATCCGCAAACAGAAGGATGAGAAGGTGCTGTGGGTCCTGTCTTTTCGCGGCCAGGGAGACAAGCCCTTCTGGGAGAACGATCCGGGATTCGATACGCCGGAGAAGCGCGGCGCTCTGATCTCCAGTGTAGTCCGTAAGCAGTATGACATGGTCAGCGAAGCCGTACCGCAACCGGTCTGCTGCATGGCGATGTACGGTGAGATTACAGAGTTGTATAAGCAGGGATACATTGAGGTTCCTCCTGGTGTGATCAAGATATGGGCCGATAACGGCTACGGCAAAATGGTCTCGCGGCGTCACGGCAATCTGAACCTCCGTGTGCCTGCTTTGCCTTCTGCTGGTGATAATGGCAAGAACGGGGTGTATTATCATGTTACCTTTCATGATCTCCAGGCCTCCAACCATCTGACGATGTTCCCCGCACCGGCAGAGCTGATTGCGGATGAGCTGGATCAAGCCTTCGCAGCGGGGGCAGACGAATATTTGCTGGTCAATTCCGGCAACATTCTGCCGCATCTGTATACCCTGGATCTGGTTGCGGAGCAGTGGGCTACCGGATGTGTGAAGCCGGAGCAGCAGCTCCAGAACTTTATCGGGCGGTATTATACACAGCAGCAAGAAGAGATCGCCGGGCTCTATAGAAGCTATCCGGAATGTACCATCGCCTACGGGCCGAATCCGGATGACCGGGCGGGAGATGAGTTCTACCACCATCCGGCGCGGCAGATCATGGGCTATTGGCTGCGTGGACAGACGGCAGGGGATGAGCGGCTGCAGTGGTCGGCGGGAAGCGGAACCTTCCTGGAGCAGGTCCGCCGGTTCCGGGAACGGGCCGAAGCGGCTGTTCCCGGATGGGATACCCTGAGGCAGCGATGCGTTCAGGTAATGGAGCATCTGCCCGAAGATGAGCAGCACAGGCTGAATCATCAACTGCTGGTGCAGATTGATCTGCATCTTAGCGGCTGCCGGGGGCTGGCTTCTATCTGCAGAGCCTATGAAGCATACTCCGGGGGCCATTATCCGCAAGCCTTCATCCATGCGTCTCATGCGGTATGGAATTACAGCGAAGGCAAAGCCGCGCTGCAGCGGGCGGAGCAAGGACGCTGGGAGCATTTCTACCGGGCGGACTGGCTGACCAATCTGGATAATACAATCCAGCATGCCGATACTGTACGCAGATTCGTCCGCATTCAGGGGGACAGCCCGGATATGTTCCTCTGGTACAAAGAATACTTGATGCCGGAGACGGAGAAACATATTTATCTGGAAAATACACATCGGAATCCGTTGTCTGACGATGAATTGGCACAAAGACTGGAAAGTGTATTTTTCCTTTAGTACACTTGTAGTACACAACGTAAAACAGAGCCGTGCGGATTTCCCGCACGGCTCTTGTTGTTATAGCGCACTATTATTTATTAGTCCACAAAGCGACACGGTCCTGCACATATTTGGTATAGCCTTTTTCCATTTTCTCCACGCCGGCTTTGTCGAGGTCGGCCATGTAGTCCTCCCAGATTTTATCGAAATCCGCCGGTTTCGCCAGGATGGCCTGGGGAATCCGTTTCCACGTGATATCCCTCATTTTATTGCCCAGAATGGAGACCTCATCCTCGCCGGGAATGGCGATGTTCCAGGCGGCTCCATAGGCTTTTTCCTTGAATTCTTCTTCCTTCGGGAACAGATCCTTCCAGGTGGTGGCTTTGTAGGCGGCCAGGGTTTCCTTCTCGACGTCGCTGTAGCCAAGCACCAGCTGTTCCGGGAAGTTTCTGGTGTAATAGTTGCCGGTTGAGTCTTTGGCACCGTCGCCGTAGTGTACCATTATGTTCCAATAGAAGCCGAGTCCGGATTCCTTGGTAAACGCCGTATTATCATTGTTGATGCGGTCCTGAACCTCCTTAATAACGACCCGTTTGCCGTTTTCCACCGTATAATGCTTGCCTTCAATGCCCCAGTTGTTCAGAATCTGGCCTTCATCGGAAGCGAGGTAGTCCAGGAACTTGATTGTGCGGACCGGGTCCGGGTTCGTGCTGGAGATCGAGATGCCGTAGCCGCCCATGAAGCCGGTAGGCCAGAAGCTGGTTTCCTTATATTCTTTTGTCAGCGTGACCGGATAGTGGCCGTAGGTCTGGTCAAATTTGCCTGCCGTCTTAAGCGCCTGCTGGGCATCATTGTAGTCCCAGTCCTGGTCAATCAGGCCGAGCACCCGTCCGGTGGCGACTTTGGCTTTGTATTGGTCATACTTCTGCACAAAGCTCTCCTTGTCGAGCAGGCCGATGTCATTCATGTGGTTCAGCCAGCGGAAATATTCCTTCTCCTCCGGGCGGCGGAAGTGGTACATGGCTTCATGCGTTTCCTGATTGATGTAATATTCGCCGTCATCCGAGCCGCCGGTCGTGGCTACGGCCGGGTTGGTGACGGAAATATACATATGCCAGTCATCTGCATTCAGGGAGAGCCCGATATTTTTGTTGCCGTTCTCATCGGTGGGATGCTTCTCCAGGTAGTCCTTGATCACTTTCTCATAATCGGCAACCGTCCGGATTTCCGGATACCCGGCTTCCTTCACCACTCGGTGCTGCAGCTCGAACCCGCCGCCGGCCACAAATTTCTTCTCATTCATTGCCGCCCAGGTCGGAATGGCATAGATGGACTGGTCTTCATTGGTATATTTCGCCCGGGCGAGGTTATCGCCGAGCACACGCTTGATGTTGGGAGCATATTTATCGATTAATTCAGTCAGATCAATCACGGCCCCGGCATCGACCAGCTTGCCGATATCCGCTTTGGCGGAGATGATGTCGGGATATTCGCCGCCGGCTGCGATCAGGGCGATTTTTTGCTGCGGGTCGCCCACGGCAAATTCCGCATCGAGCGTGACGCCTGTTTTTTCCGTAATGACTTTGCTGATATCATCCTTCATATTATTCCAGTTCGGATTCGGGTCTTCGGCGAAGAAGGAGAGTGTCAGCGGACTCAAATCTTCGGTTTTCGCCGTAGCCTCGGCGGTTGCACTGGCATTGCCTTCGCCCGCAGCTTTAGTCGCAGCGGCATTCTCCGCCGTATTCTTGGTATTGTTTGAACCGCTGCAGCCTGCCAGCATACTGAGGAGCAAGGTCAAGACCATCAGCAGCATGTACGGTTTCGCTGTCTTGCTTGTCATGAATAGAAACCCTCCCTTTTTCTGGTCAAAAATGTATTGTATACACAGGCAAAGCCTGATGATACCGGAAGCGGACTAGCTTTTTACCGAACCCAGCGTCATGCCCTTGACGAAGTAGCGCTGCAGAAACGGGTAGACAACCAGAATGGGCACCGTAACCACGATGGTGATCGCCATTTTGACCGATTCCGGGGAGATTTGCGCCATCACCTCGGTCATATTGCGGCCGCGGAAATTATCCGCATTGGTTGTTGTGCTCTGGATGACCTTCATCAGCTCAAACTGCAGGGTGGTCAGCCCATCCTTGGAGCCGTTGTAGAGATAGGTGTCGAACCAGGCATTCCACTGGCCGACGGCCAGGAACAGCGCAATCGTCGCCAGCGCCGGTTTGGTCAGCGGGAGAATGACACGCCAGTAAATCGTGAAATCATTGGCCCCGTCCAGCTTGGCGGATTCCTGCAGGGCGTAGGGCAGGCCGTCGATGAAGGAACGGATGACGAAAACATTAAATGCGCTGACGAGACCGGGGAGGACATAGACACCGAAGGTGCCCATCATATTGAGGTTTTTGATCAGAATGTAGACCGGAATCAGTCCGCCCGAGATATACATCGTCAGTGCCAGGAACGTGGAGACGAATCTGCGGGCCTGAAAGTCCACCCGGCTTAACGTAAATGCGAGCATGGAGGCACTGACCAGTCCGAGTATCGTGCCGATGATCGTGCGCAGAATTGAAATCTTCAGTCCGGTCATCAGCCCGGAATAAGCAAAAATCGTTTCATAGTTCTTGACCGTAAACACGCGCGGATAGACTGTAATTCCGCCTTTGATGCTGTCCGTGGAGTCATTAAAGGAAATCGCCAGCACATTCAGAAAAGGATATAACGTGGCAATAGTCACCACGGTAATCGCAGCATAGACTACCAAATCGAAGATACGGTCCGACCAGGATGCGGCGGCCAGTTTTTTACTCAGCATAAAGGGCCTCCTATATGATGCTTTCCTTCGTTATTTTTTTGAAAATGCCGTTGGCGACGAACAGCAGAAACACACTTACCACCGAGTTGAAAATGTTAATGGCCGTCCCGAAGGAAAAACGCCCCAGTCCCAGCCCGTAATTCAGCGCATACAGGTCAAGTGTCTGCGAATAGTCGCGCACCAGGTTGTTGCCGAGCAGGAACTGCTTCTCGAATCCGATGCTGATTAAATGCCCGATCGACATAATCAGAAGGATAATAACCGTAGTCCGGATACCCGGCAGTGTAATATTGCGTACCTGCTGGAGCCGGCTGGCCCCGTCTACTCTTGCGGCTTCATAGAGCTCGGGACCGATGCCGGAGATCGCAGCCAGATAGATGATCGTGTTCCAGCCCGTTTCCTTCCAGACATCCGAGGCGGTGACTATGCCCCAGAACAGATTGCCTTTGGCCATGAATTGTATGGGTTCGCTGATCAGGTGCAGGCTCATGAGCAGATCGTTCACCGCACCGTTGTCGGTGGAGAGCATCTTGGTAATAATCCCGGCCGCAACGACCCACGACACGAAGTGCGGCAGATAAGAGACGGTCTGGACAAAACGTTTCAGAAATATCTGCCGCAATTCATTCAGCAGGACGGCGAATACAATGGGAATAATAAACCCGGCCAGCAGGCCCATGAGGCTCATCGCAAGGGTGTTGCGCAGCGCATTGAAGAATTGCTCATCTTGGAACAACTCCCTGAAGTACTGCAGGCCCACCCACTTCTGCTCGAAAAAAGACTTGCCCGGCTTGTATTTCTGAAAGGCCATCGTCCATCCCCATAAAGGCAGATAGTTAAAAACAAATGCCCAGAGCACAAACGGGACAGCCATCATATAGAGGTATTTCTGCTGCAGAAACTTTGGCCAAAAGCGTGAAGCTGGCTTCTTCGGCTCCGGCTGGACTTTGGCAGTAATCGCTTTCATTTATGTCCCTCCTTCGATATGCCTTATCATAATCCGCAAGGAATGCTGGAAACACCCGAACATTTAAGTTAAAAAACAGGGGGAAATCTGCTTTTTTCGTAAGCGCTTTCTGAAAAGAATTCCGTCTATATGGAGTTTTTTCTGCGGTAATCGGAAGGGGAAAGGCCTTCAATCTTCTTGAACTTTTCCCGGAAATAATCCACATCGCTGAAGCCGACTTCGCTTGCGGCCTGATGGATTTTATAGCCCTGGTCCAGTAGTTCCTTGGCTTTTCCGATGCGGATATTGTCCAGATAGCTGTTGAAGGAGAGGCCCGTGCTGCTCTTGAACAGCTTGCCCAGATAGGCGCTGCTGTAGGTAAACACATCCGCCAGCGTTTCCAGCTTCAGATTCTCAGGGTAATGGCGGTGAATGAGGTCAAGCATCCGCTTTATTAACACCTCCATATCATCGCGCTTAATTCCGCCTGCATATTGCTCCAGGAGAACGTTGATATGGGATTGCAGTTTCGGCAGGGAGGTATGCTTGTAAATCTGCTCGACCTGTTCATCCATTCGGCTGTGCAGCAGCTCCAGCTCCCTGTACTGGAGCGACAGCTTGTTCATCAGATGGGTAACCAGGCGGACATAACGGGATTTTACGGCCATTTCGGAATAACCGGCGGCAATCATCAGCGCTCCGGCTTCCTGAATCAGCGAAGGCAGAAGGTTGAGGCTGCCGATATCCATGGCAAAATACAGCCGCTCCGTCACAGGCGCCAGACCCGGTTCCACTTCCTCCGGTTTGACCGGCAGACCGGTCTTCAGCTTAAGGGAGTCCGGTCCGATCATCCCCGGCTCATCGTAGAAAAAATGCTCCTTCATCCGCGCCAGCGCGGACTCTTTGGAAGCAGGAACTTCCTCCAGAGAGTCCACCATATCTCCTGCGGTGATGATGCATTCCAGCCCTTGGGCGGTTACGGCTTCCCAGATATTCCGGACCATCAGCTGGCGCACCAGCTCCTTCTGATACGAAGGCTGCAGCAATACGCCCAGATAGGAGTCCAGGGAGAAGACAATTCCCCATTCCTGTTCTTCAAAGCTGGCCGCAAGTCTCGTCTTGACAGCCGTTGACGGTCCGTTGTCCGCATTGTCCTGGAGCAGCAGCCGGATCAGAACCACCTGATAGGAATCCCAGAGCAGTCCGGACTCCATCGCCGGTCCCTCCAATGCCGCCGGTGCCTGCGGGCCGTTATCCAGCAGCAGGGATTGGACCAGCATTTCGCGGCTCCATATTTTGACGGCGGCATCCTTCTTCCGGTAGACGGCGCGCGCTGCCAGTTCTGCAGACAGATTCGTCAGATACAGGTGCAGTTCATCTTCATCCACCGGTTTCAGCAAATAATTGTCGATCCCCAAAGACATCGCGCGTTTGGCATAGCTGAAATCCGCATAGCCGCTGAGGATGATGATATGCAGCTCCGGATCGTCTTCCCGCAGCTCCTTAATCAGCTCGAGCCCGTCTCTGCCGGGCATGCGGATATCGATAATCATCAGATCCGGGGAATGCAGCTCATATTTATGCTTCGCTTCTATGGCGTTCGCCGCGGTATCAACGACCACATAGCCAAGGCTCTCCCAGTCCAGCAGGGTTGCAAGCCCCTCCCGGATCGCCAGTTCATCATCCACAATCAGCACACTATACATAAGAATCACTCCTTAAAGGGATTTCAAAGCTGATCTGCGTGCCGAAGCCCTCCTGGCTTGCCAGCGTAAGCCCGCATTCCGGGCCATAGGTCAGCTTCAGCCGCAAATGAATATTGCGCATTCCGATATTATTGCTTTCATAGTCATCCTTGCTCTCCAGCATTTGGCGGATTTCGTGCATCCGCGTTTTTGAAATGCCGGCTCCATTGTCGGATACCTGAACCTTGAGCAGTCCGTCTTCGATACGGATATCCACCCGGACCATACCGCCGTCAATCCGGTTCTCCAGCCCGTGGACAACGGAGTTCTCCACCAGCGGCTGAATAATCAGCGGCGGAATCTGTACAAGATTCGCCTTGGGATCAATATGCAGCTCATAAGCGAGCCGGTCATCATAGCGGAATTTCTGGATGACGAGGTAGCAGCTCACCGTCTCCAGCTCGCTTTGCAGGCTGATTCTCCGGTTGCCGACCTCCAGATTTTTGCGCATCATTTTGCCGAGCAGCCGCACGACTTGAGAAATATCGGCCTGGCCCCTGACATGGGCCTTCATCCGGATCGATTCCAGGGCATTGAAGAGAAAATGGGGGTTGATCTGGCTGGCCATCATTTTGAATTTGATCTCGTTCTGCTTCAGCAGGATGGCGTTTTTTTGCCGGTTGGATTCCTGAACCTCACTCATCAGATCATTAATGTTCCGTACCATATGATTGAACTGTCTGGCCAGCTGGCCGATTTCATCTTTACCGTCAATGACAAGCGTGGCCCCCAGATTGCCGGAACCGACCTTGGAGATATGCTTGCTTAGCTGGAGCATCCGTCCGGTGAGCAGCCGCGAGAAATAATAGATCAGCAGAATCGCCATAATCAATGCGGAGAGGATGACAGCAGAAGCCAGCATAATAATCCGGTTGGGCTCCTTGACAATACTTTCCACGGAAAAGATGGAGATGATGCGCAGGCTGTTCAGACTTCCTCCCGGCTGCCAGTCATCAATCAGCATTGTGAAGGGTTTCCCGTCAATCGATACATCATAAAACCCTGGACCGGCAGCGGATTCGGCCTTGAAGTTCAGGTCATTCAGGGTTTGGCCGAGGAGTTCCGTGCGGTTGGAAGCCACAATGTTGTCGTTCTCATCTACAATCAGAGTTTCAAAGGATTCCTGGTTCAGGATGCCATTCAACCTGTCTGTATTCACGTTCACCACCAGCACACCCGAAGTCCGCTGCTTAAAAAAATTGACTTTGCGGATCAGGCTGAGGTAATACCGCCCATCGCGGTTGTCGCGGATATAGTTCCAGCAGACCATCCCTTTCTGGGCCAACGCAGTGCGGTACCATGGCTCCTGTGTGACCGTCCCGTCTGCCTGCAGGAACTCCCAGTTGTCCAGAACCGTCGGGTTGTCGATATACAGGCGGATGCTGGAGATTTCTCTGTACAGCCGGACAAATTCGCGGAAATCCGGGTAATTCCAGTAGGCCTGCACCACATCATAGACCGATACGTAGCGGTGGTTGGCGGCTTCCTCCAGACGGCTGTCATTGGACAGCCGGTAAGCGATGTCGAGTGGAACATCCAGCAATTCGCCGGTCCTTTTTTTCACCCGGTCCACATTGGCCGTAATCTGCTTCAGGGCATTGTCCATTGCCATATTCCGCAGCTCACTCGTCAGGAACACTCCCACAATAAGCACCGGTATCAGGGCGACACAGCCAAAGGACAGAAAGAGTTTGGTCCGCAGGCGCAGGTTGTTCATCGAGGTGATGATCCGGGCATACATGAATATAAACGCCTCCATTCTTTTTGTTGATAACGCTTACACGAGAGTATACCGTTAATTGCGAGGCTAATATATGCAATCATTTATGCATTTATTGTCTTTCATTGGATACTTTTCATAAACCGGGGTGGGGGCGGAGAGCTGAAGGGGAGCGAGGTGGAAATAGTCCACTTAAATCGGCCCAAAAGTGTTCAACAGAAGGGAATAGTGGGAAAAAGTAGACTTAATTTAGTTGATTTTACCTGTAAGGGGGCAAATCGGCCGAATTAGTTATCCTTTTTCCAACTAGCATTTGCAGGGAAGCAGGATGGGACAAATTAGGTATACTTTTTCCACCTATATAAATTGAACTTGAAAATATTACAATTAGGGGAAAGTGGCGGAGGAGAAGTTTGGAACTGTAGGAGCGGTAGCGTCCGCCTTTGTCTGCGGATTTCCACCGTTAATAACGGTATACAATCAAGAAATCTGTAGACAACAGCGGCCGGAAGTCCAAACATTCTCTGGAGTCACGATCCATCCCAAATAGAAAAATCACAAGTTCAATTTATATAGGCGTGTTTCACCCCTGAAGGCGGACTCAGGAGTCCCGAGACAACCTAAACCACAAATTAAAAACGGCTATACTGTCCAGGGATGGACGGAGTAGCCGTTTTGTTTCGGGAACGAACGCGGTGGCATTATGCAAAGGGAATCCCCGCGTTGCTGAATATTTGTTTCAACTGCTGCTCCTTCTCATCGTTCCAGGGATTTGCCGGGGAATGGCTGAAGGCAGGAACGGGCACACCGGCCAAACGGACCGCTTCCTTGATGGCGGGAATGAAGGGATCATCCAGCGCATACAGCGGCGGAATTTGAATCAGCTTCCGGTGATATTCAAGCACCTCTGAGAATTGATTCATCTGAAAGCTGCTGAATAAGCCAAGCATCAGCTGCGGGGCAAAATTAGCACTGGCTGCGATGGCTCCGGCACCGCCTGCGGCAAGGGTTGGCAGTAAATATTCGTCAAAGCCGCAGAACACGGCGAACGCCGGGTTCACTTCTTGGACCAGCAGAATCATCTGGCGGATATGGCTTAGCTGGTCTACCGTTTCCTTGATGCCAACCACCTGGGAGTAGCGGGCTGCAAGGCGTCTGACAAAGGCGGGACTCAAATCCTGGCCGGTAAGCGCCGGGAAATTGTACAGCATCAGAGGGAGCTCTGCTGCTTCGGCAATGGCGGCATAATGCGTGAACAGGCTTTCCTCGCTTAGCTTGCAGTAGTAAGGGTTGATGACAACAACACCAGTGGCCCCGCTGCGGGCAGCATGCCGGGTGAGGCGCAGCGCTTCGGAGGTTGTATTGCTGCCTGTTCCAATCCAGACCGGGAGGCGCCCGTACGTATAATCAATGCAGAACTCTGCAATTTCTTCCCGTTCCCCCGCGTCGAACTGATTGAACTCCCCGGCAGTTCCCAGGAAGAACAGGCCATGAACACCTTTGTCTATCAGGCTGTCGATTAGAAGCTGCATTCCGCCACGGTCGAATTTCTGCTGTTCATTCAGGATGGTGGGAACGGGGGGAATAATGCCTGCATTTGTATGAATAATATTCATTTGTTTTCGCCTCCGAGTTTGATATTATAAACATAAGATTATTATATTGAACTCAAGGAAGTTTATCAAACAATGTTTTGCCAAACATTGTTTATCTGATCAGCCTCAAAGAGGTGATCAGATACTGTTAATAATCTTTAAGAAAGGGGATAGAGGGATTGGACCGTAAATATTGGGTTCCCGCCCTGGAACGGGCTGATTTGATTCTGACGGCGATTTCCCGGAAGCCCGGGGAATATAAAATGACCGATCTGTGTGATGCAACCGGCATCAACAAAAGCTCGATGTTCTCCCTGCTGCGGACGATGGAAGCCTTGAACTGGGTGACGAAGGATGAGAAGGAAGCCTATGCGCTTGGGGCAGGGGTGGCTTATCTCAATAAGGTGTTCAATGAGTCACACAAGCAGAACTACAATCTGGTGGAACATTTTCTCAAGGCTTCTGCAGAGAGTATTAAGGCCGTTGGCGAAACCTTTCAGCTATCGGTGCTGGACCGGAGTGAAATTATCTATCTGGCCAAGCTGGAAGGGCCATCGCTGGTGAAGCTGGAGTCCAGCCCGGGGATGCGGTTTCCGGCACATGCGACAGCGATGGGAAAAATGATGCTCGCGCTGCTCCCGCCGGATGAGCTGGACCGGAGGTACCCGGACAGAATTTTAACTCCGGTAACTTCACATACGCTAACAGACTGGAGTGAATTCACGGCAACATTGGCGGAAATCCGCAGCAGCGGATATTCGGTGGATCAGGAGGAGATTATTCAAGGAATCTGCTGTGTCGCCGCACCGGTCCTTGATGCTTCCGGGAATGCGGTTGCGGCAGTGAGTACCTCCATGCTGCGGCATGCCTACCTGGACAAGCAGGAAGCGGCGATTCAAGAAGTAATCCTGCTTGGGAAGAAGCTGTCCTTGGCTTAATGCTCTGCCGCTTGCGCCAGATTATATGAAGAAAGAAGGGTCCAACAGTGGAAATAAGCTTGCAAGAAATCATGAGGGAAGCTCCCGGACAGTCAGCTTCAGTACATACTGCTGCGGCGGGCCCTGCAGGCAGGCTGCCTATTACAGGTGAAATGCTGCGGAGTGCCCCAAGCGGTGAAATATTCGGGATGACGCAAAATTCGGGAATGGGCTGGAATCCGCTGCTCCTGAACAGGCCGCAATATCTCATCCTGGGTACAATGGGGGGAATACGGCGCGAGGACGGCAGTCCGCTTGCCCTTGGCTACCATACCGGCCACTGGGAAATTGGGCTGATGATGGAGGAAGTTGCGCAGGAAATTACTGAACAGCAGGGAATTCCGTTTGCGGGTTATGTCAGCGATCCCTGCGACGGGCGCTCCCAGGGAACAGCGGGAATGTTCGATTCCCTGCCGTACCGGAACGATGCGGCCATGGTGCTGCGCCGCTTAATCCGTTCGTTGCCTACGCGCAAAGGGGTGCTTGGTGTAGCCACCTGTGACAAAGGGCTGCCTGCAATGATGGTGGCCCTGGCTGGCATGCGGGACCTGCCGGGGATTATTGTGCCGGGCGGAGTCTCTCTGCCCCCTGTTCATGGGGAGGATGCCGGTAAAGTGCAGAGCATCGGGGCCAGATTCAGCAATGGTGAGCTGTCTCTGGAAGAGGCAGCGGACCTCGGATGCCGGGCCTGCGCAACTCCCGGCGGCGGCTGCCAATTCCTGGGGACCGCCGCGACGGCCCAGGTGGTTGCCGAGGCGCTTGGCCTGTCGGTTCCCCATTCCGCTCTGGCCCCTTCGGGACAGCCTGTATGGAAGAACATGGGGCGCCAGTCTGCCCGCGCGCTGCTGCATATGGAGCATAGCGGAATGGTCATGAAGGATATTCTGACCAACCAGGCAATCATGAATGCGATGGTAGTTCATGCGGCGTTTGGAGGGTCCACGAATCTGCTGCTCCATTTGCCTGCCATCGCCCATGCCGCCGGCCTGCGCATTCCAACCGTCCAGGACTGGAATGCCGTCAATCGCAGGGTACCGCGCCTGGTCAGTGTGCTGCCGAACGGTCCTGTTCCACATCCGACGATCCGGGTGTTTCTTGCTGGAGGTGTTCCTGAAGTGATGCTGTATCTGCGCCGGTTGGGGCTGATCGACGATTCGGTGCGGACGGTAACAGGCAGGACGCTTGGAGAAAACCTGGACTGGTGGGAAACTTCGCAGCGGCGGAAGGATATGAGGCAACGTCTCCAAGAGGCGGATGGCATTGATCCGGATACCGTCATTATGAGTCCCCGGGAGGCAAAGCGGCAGGGGCTTGCTTCCACAATGACGTTCCCCATCGGCAATCTGGCTCCGGAAGGCTCGGTCATCAAATCGGCAGCCATAGATCCTTCGGTTCTGGACAGTGAAGGCGTCTACCGGCATGTGGGAAGAGTTAAGGTTTTTACCGCAGAAAAGGATGCGATCCGGAGCATCAAGGACGGACTTATCCGGGCGGGAGATATTCTTGCGGTCATCGGCCGCGGCCCAAGTGGAACCGGAATGGAAGAGACGTATCAATTGACCTCCGCGCTGAAGCATCTGCCCTTTGGCAAGTACGTTACGCTCATTACCGACGCCCGTTTTTCCGGTGTGTCCACGGGAGCCTGCATCGGGCATATCGGTCCGGAAGCGTTGGCGGGTGGTCCGCTTGGCAGACTCCGGGATGGGGATTGGGTCGAGGTCATTGTCGATACGGTCAAGCTTGAAGGTAGTGTAAATCTGATTGGTGACGGCGAACAGCCCGGCTCGCCTGAAGCAGGGGTGGACATTCTGGCCGCCCGGACCGCTCACCCGCTCCTGGCTGTTGATCCGGGACTGCCGGATGATACCAGGCTGTGGGCAGCATTGCAGGCTGTAAGCGGCGGAACCTGGCAAGGCTGTGTCTATGATACCGATAAAATCATTACCGCGCTCGAAGCGGGCCGGCAAGCATTGGGGTGGAAATAATGAGCAGAAGTCTAATTCAGAATCCGATTCTCCGCGGCTTTCATCCGGACCCGTCCATCTGCAGGGCAGGAGAAGATTATTATATTGCTACATCTACCTTTGAATGGTTTCCCGGCGTCCGTATCCATCATTCCCGTGATCTTGTCCATTGGCGGATGCTGACGCATGCGCTTACACGCAAATCACAGCTTGATATGGAAGGGGATCTGGACTCCGGCGGGGTGTGGGCACCGTGTCTCAGCTACGACAATGGAATCTTTTATCTGATTTATACCGACGTAAAAAGCAGACAGGGGGCGTTCAAGGATACTCCCAATTACCTGGTCACTGCCCGGAATATCGAAGGCCCCTGGTCTGAGCCGGTTTATCTGAACAGCAGCGGTTTTGATCCGTCCCTGTTCCATGATTCGGACGGGCGCAAATGGCTCGTCAATATGCGGTGGGATCACCGGACGGACAAGAACAGCTTCGCCGGAATTGTTCTGCAGGAGTATTCGGCAGAGCTGGAACGGCTGATCGGTCCGGTGTTTCCTATCTATAAAGGGACAGCGCTGGGGCTAACGGAAGGCCCGCATCTGTACCGGAAAGACGGCTGGTATTACCTCATTACGGCTGAAGGCGGCACGCAGTACAACCATGCAGTGACCGTCGCCCGCTCAAGAAATATTGAAGGTCCCTATGAAACCGCCCCCCATAATCCGCTGTTGACTTCCGCCGGCAACAGCGAGCTGGAGCTGCAAAAGGCGGGGCATGGCTGTCTGGTCCACACGCATACGGATGAGTGGTATATGGTTCACTTATGCGGCCGGCCGGTGAAGGAGAAGTACTGCAATTTGGGCCGGGAGACTGCGATACAGCGCTGCGTGTTTACAGAGGAAGCATGGCTGGCCCTTGCGGATGGAACAAACCGGCCTTCCGTTACTGTCGAAGGCCCGGATATTCCGGCTCACCCCTTTCCGGCAGTTGCGGAGAGGGATGATTTTGACGCACCGGAGCTGGATGTGCGCTGGAGCACCCTGCGTGTTCCTGCCGATGAATCCTGGCTCTCGCTGAAGGAACGGCAAGGGTTCCTGCGCCTGAGAGGAAGAGAATCGATGAGCTCCCTGCACCGCCAGAGTCTGGTTGCCCTGCGCCAGCAGGCTTTTTGCTGCAGTGCTGAAACAGAGCTTGAGTTCGAGCCGGAGCATTTTCAGCAAATGGCCGGGCTGATTGTCTATTATGATACGAAGGATTATGTATACTTGCGGATCACTCATGATGAAGTGCTGGGCAAGTGCCTGGGGATAGTCCGGTCCGTGGACGGCGTATACGACGATTCTATATGTGCTCAGATTCCTCTGCTGCCCGGTGCAAGCTGCCGGCTGAAGGTGTTGATCGAGCGGGAGTCGGCGCAATTTTATTACAGCGTTGGCAGTACCCTCTGGGAAAAGATTGGCCCCAGCCTGGATATTTATCATCTATCCGATGATTTCCCGGCGTACATCAGGTTTACGGGGACCTTTATCGGGATGTGTGCCCAGGACCTCAGCGGCACCTTTCATGCTGCGGATTTTGATTATTTTGAGTATAAGGAGCTTTCGAGGTAACCTGAAACGGATACCGCCTTTCCCAAGGGCGGGTCCGTTTTTTATTTATCCGCTTCCCTGTACTCACGCGGCGATTTCCCGTACCAGCGTTTGAACTGGCGGCTGAAGTGGGCGATATCGCGGTAGCCCAGCAGGCTTGAGATCTGGCTTACGGACAGGCTTGAATCATCCAGCAGAACCTTTGCCTCATGAAGCATCTGTTCGGACAGGAATTCCCGGGGCGACACCCCGAATACCTGCCGGAACACGCGGTAGCAGTGGGAAGCGCTGATGCCCAGCTCAGCGGCTATATCATCAATGCCGTAATGGCTGTCGTAGGGCAGCTCCATTTGAAATTGCTGAAAAACCAGCCCCTGCAGGCGGCTGCGGATCTGGTGGGCAAGCTCTACCTTTTCGTAGGTGCCCGTTGTGGGTAAATTCGCCTCGATGGAAAAGGCTTCCCACAGCTGCCCGAACAGCTCAAACACCGCAGACTGCAGCCTCATCCGCTGCGACATGGTGATATCTCCAGAGATGGTGCTTGAAATCTCCACCAGCCTGGTGAAGACAGGGCCTAATTTATGGGCAATGGTGCTGCCGGATTCGAAGAGAACATGATTCAGGCGGCTGAGCAGTGAGATCAGAATCTTGTCATCGATGTCAAAATGAATGCAGAAATAAGTGAAGGGTTTGCCGTTGCCGCTTTTGCTGGAGTGGGAATCGCCTGGTCTTAACAAGACCAGGTCTCCAGCCTTCTGCATATAGCTGCGGTTATTGACGACAAGCTGCTGCTCGCCCTCAAGCACATAATTAAATTCGTATTGCGGATGGGCGTGAACGGGATACTCCCATTCTCCGCGCACCTTCCGCAGATGCATGCCGAATAAGTTCAGTGTTGTTTTCACATCGGGGATGATCGTCTCGCTGATGCTGTGGCCGTGGACAGGCGGTATAAAGGCTGATACCATACAGACTCTCCTTTTGATATGGTTGCATTCAATCTAAAGTATATCCTTTCTAACACTATAGCAGGATTCAGCTTGATTTGGGTAAATATCTGCTTGATTTGACAATGTTCGCACCCTGGAGGCCATGTTAGGATGAACATGAACCAAGGAAGTGAAGTAACCCAAGAAACCAAGAAAGCCAAGCTGAAGTTCCAGAAAGGAGTCTTTATGACAAAAACCAATTTATTCTATAATGTTCAACACTCACCTATCGGGGCCTTTGCCAGCTTCACCTTGGGCTTCAAAGGGAAAAACGGGGGGCTTGGACTGGAGCTGGGCAAGCCGGCGGACCAGAATGTGTATGTTGGCTTCCAGTCTGGAGATGGCGAAACGTATGACGTGCTGCCCTTCTTCGAGCGTGTGGAAGATGCAGGCGCCAGATATGATATAGAAAAAGCGGACGAAACCGCCAAGGAATTGCAGGAGGTGTTCCCGTCTTCGCCGGGCGGAAACGACAGGGATAAGCCAAGCGGCTGGTATCAGCCTTCCCGGATTGTTTTGCGGCCATATGAAGACGGGAAGATTACCAGAACCCTGCGTCCGGCAACGGATACCTGGAATGCGGGGGATCTGACGTTTACCATCTACTCGCCAGTGCGTTCCGTTCCCGATCCGGCCGCTGCGGATGAAGAGGAACTGAAGGCCGCGATTCTGCCAGCCGTATTCGCTGAACTGACACTGGATAATACCCAGGGCACCTTTACGAGAAAAGGCTTCTTCGGCTACGAAGGCGGCGATGCCTACAGCTCCATGCGCAGGCTCCGGGATACCAGCAACGGTGAATTTGAAGGCGTTGGACAAGGCCGGCTGACGGCTATAGCCTGTAAAGACGAAGGGGTGCAAACCGCCCTCGGCTTCACCATGGAGAAGATCCTTGAAGCCAAGCTGGAGCATAATCTTGCTTTTGGGCTGGGGGGAACAGGAGCCATTATGATGGAGGTTCCTCCGGGAGAAAAGCGGACCTACCGCTTTGCCATCTGCTTTTACCGGGGCGGGCTGGTTACGGCAGGTATAGATGCCAGCTATGCGTATACCCGCTATTTTAAAAATATCGAAGCCGTTGCAGGTTATGCCTTGGAGCATTTTGACGAGCTGACCGGTTCCTGCGCAGCCGGTAACGCCTGGATCGAATCTGCCCGCCTTACAGAGGACCAGTCCTTTATGCTGGCGCATGCGATTCACAGCTATTATGGCAGCACCCAGCTGCTGGAGGCTGACGGCAAGCCCCTTTGGATTGTGAACGAAGGCGAATACCGGATGATGAATACGCTCGATCTGACGGCGGATCAGCTGTTCTTTGAGCTGGTGATGAACCCCTGGACCGTGAGAAATGAACTGGAATTGTTCGTGGACCGGTACAGCTACGAGGACAAGGTCGTATTTCCCGGCGGGACGGAGGAATACCCCGGGGGCATTACCTTTACCCATGATGTTGGTGTAGCCAATGTATTCTCGCGGCCGCAGTATTCCGCCTATGAGATGGCAGGACTGGATGATTGCTTTTCATATATGAGCCATGAAGAGCTGGTTAACTGGCTGTGCTCGGCGCTGGTCTATATTGAACAGACCCGGGACCGGGAGTTCATCGGTCATATGCTGCCGACGCTTCGCGCCTGCTTTGACAGCATGCTGAACCGCGACCATCCCGAGAGCCATCTGCGCAATGGTCTGATGGGGCTGGACAGCACCCGCACTGAGGGCGGTGCCGAAATCACCACGTACGACAGTCTGGACACTTCCCTGGGACAGTCGCGCAATAATATTTACATGGCAGGCAAATGCTGGGCGGCTTATGTGGCACTGGAGAAATTTTTCAAGCAGGAGGGCCTGGCTGAGCTCTCGGCAGCGGCGGGACAGCAGGCTGAGAAATGCGCCGCGTCCATAGCCTCCAAGCTGAACAGTGAGGGCTATATTCCGGCAATCATCAATGAAGACAATACGTCTTGCATTATTCCGGCGATCGAAGGGCTTGTGTTCCCGCTGTTCACCGGCTGTGAAGCTGCGCTTGATCCCAATGGCAGGTTTGCCGGGTATCTGAGCGCGTTGAACACACATCTGGCAAATGTGCTCGTTCCGGGCGTATGCCTCTTTGAGGACGGAGGCTGGAAGCTGTCATCTACCAGCAACAACTCCTGGCTCAGCAAAATCTATCTGTCCCAGTTCATTGCCAGGGAGATTCTGCAGCTGCCTTGGGATGAAGCCGGACTTGCTGCAGATGCCGCACATGTCCGCTGGCTGCTCCATCCCGAGCTGTCCTACTGGTGCTGGAGTGATCAGATTTTATCCGGGCTTATCGGCGGAAGCAAATATTATCCGCGGGGAGTTACCGCCATCCTATGGATGCTCGAAGGCACAGGCAACCGTTCGCTAACCAAGATCAAGGAGGAAATCTCTGTATGAGCCACTCCCAAGCGTTCAACACCATCACGGCTGACGGCGGATATCATGCCTGGCTAAGCTATCCGGCGCTGCCGCCCGGTAACCAGCGTGATCTATATTTGAAATGGTGCGGGGCCGTAAAGGTGACCGAGGAGAACGACATCATCCAGGCTGCCCTCCAGGAATGGCGCAAAGGCATCCAATCCATGCTGGGCATCCAGGTCGGGTCTGAAGCGAATCCGCAAGGCTTGGCGGTGGCATTTGGCACCTTTCAGGGAGAGAACCCGCTGATTCGCAGGGTGTTCGGGGAAGAAACCAGACGTAAGGTAGGCCCGGAGGGTTTTGCGATCCGGACCAGCGGGGACGCAGGCTGCATCGCCATTGGCGCTGCATCACCGGCGGGAGTTCTCTACGGGGTCTTTCACCTGCTGCGCCTGATCGGGAGCCTGAAGAATATTGAAGGGCTGGACGAAGTGGTGAACCCGGTGAACGGGCTGCGGATGATTAATCACTGGGATAATTTTGACGGCAGCGTGGAACGGGGATATGCGGGAAGATCCTTCTTTTATGAGAACAACCAATTTACAGGCGAACTTGAACGGATCAGGGATTATGCGCGCCTGATGTCCTCCGTGGGAATTAACGCCATTGCCATCAATAATGTGAATGTCCATGCCCTGGAAACCTTGTTTATCTCGAAGTATCTGCCCGAGGTGGCGGGAATTGCTGACGTATTCAGACGGTATGGCATCAGGCTGTTCCTGAGTGTCAACTTTGCCGGGCCGATGCATGAAGGAGAAGTGGGGACCGCTGATCCGCTGGACCCGGAAGTACGCAAGTGGTGGCAGGATAGGGCAGCCGAAGTTTATGCGGCGGTACCGGACTTTGGGGGCTTTGTGGTTAAGGCCGATTCAGAAAACCGTCCGGGTCCGTTCACCTATGGCCGTGACCATGCCGATGGGGCCAATATGCTGGCTGAAGCGCTTGAACCGTTCGGCGGCCTTGTGATCTGGCGATGCTTCGTGTATAACTGCAAGCAGGATTGGCGCGACCGCAAGACAGACCGGGCTAGAGCAGCCTATGACCATTTCAAACCGCTTGACGGCAAATTTAACGACAACGTAATATTGCAGATCAAGAACGGGCCGATGGATTTTCAGGTCAGAGAGCCGGTATCCCCGCTGTTCGGGGCGCTTGAGCAGACCAATCAGGTGATTGAATTTCAGATTGCCCAGGAATATACCGGGCAGCAGCGCCATGTATGTTATCTGGTACCCCAATGGAAAGAGGTCTTGGACTTCAACACTTATGCCCAAGGAGAAGCCTCTCCGGTGAAGCGTATCGTGGACGGGTCCCTATGGGGCAGCCGCCACAGCGGCATTGCGGCCGTATCCAATACCGGCAATGACCGGAATTGGACCGGCCACCTGCTGGCCCAGGCGAATCTGTACGGCTACGGCCGCCTCGCCTGGAATCCGGAGCTGACGGCAGAGGCTATTGCCGCTGAATGGATCTCCCTGACTTTCGGTCCAGATCCGGCCGTCTCCGGCGTGATTAGCCGGATATTGCTGGATTCGTGGAATATCTACGAATCCTATACTGCACCGCTTGGAGTAGGCTGGATGATTAACCCCGAACATCATTACGGACCGAATGTGGACGGTTATGAATATTCCCAGTGGGGCACATACCATTATGCAGACCATAAGGGAATCGGTGTAGACCGGACGGTGAAGACCGGCACCGGGTACAGTGCCCAATATATAGGCACCAATGCCGAGCGTTATGATTCTGTGGAAGAATGCCCGGATGAACTGCTGCTGTTCTTCCATCATGTCCCTTATACCCATGTGCTTCATTCCGGCAAAACCGTGATCCAGCATATCTATGATACCCACTTCGAAGGCGCGGAGCGTGCGGCGGAGCTGCTGGCTGCCTGGAGCAGCCTGAAGGGAAGCATCAGAGAGGATTTGTACATTCAAGTAGAGGAGCGGCTGAAAGAGCAGGCAGACCATGCCAAAGAATGGCGCGATCAGATCAATACGTACTTTTACCGGAAAAGCGGCATTGGCGATGCCGGCCAACGCACCATATACTGAGCTTGGATATGCGGGGCTGGGATTTACTGAGCGTGGTTCATAGATATCTTCATGGATTCCCGGCCTGGCCCGGGTAACAATAGAGATTTTGCTGCATGATTGTACTTCCTGCAATAGAATGCTATGTGTGCTGCGCTGGAATTACGTTCTGTTGTATTTCGTGCAATTGATTTGTGGATTTTGGGTCAAAAGAAGCTTTTCCAGGGGGTTCTGCTGTACAAAGTGCAATAGATTTAGTTTTTCGTTCAATTTTGGAGTCATCTGCTGTACAAAGTGCAGTGGTTGCTCATACCGCTCTTTTGCGTCACCCATCAGATGCATCATCATTGAAGTCCATTCAAGTCTATTAAATCCTTTCAGTTCCATTAAAGTCCTTTCAAGTCCAATTCATACAAGGAGGATATGATCATGCTCACGTTCGGACAAGTCATCAGTTACCTGACAGCCGGAACCGCCGGGCCGGAACAGACCGTGGACAAGCTGGAGACGGGGTGCCCGGAGACCCCGGTACGGGGAGTTGTTACGGCTTTTTCGGCCTCACAGGCTGTTATCGAACAGGCCATAGCGCTTGGAGCGAACCTGATTATCACGCACGAAGGTGTATTTTACAGCCACCAGAAGCATGGGCCTGAGCTGGAGCAGGACCCGGTGTATAGGCAAAAAGCTGAACTGATTGCTGGCTCGGACCTCGGGATTTACCGTTTCCATGATTATCTGCACCGCTACACACCGGATGGGATCATGGACGGGCTTCTCCGGGAGCTGGGCTGGCAGGAATATGTGGCCGAGCACCGGCCGGCGGTTTCCATTCTGACCCTTCCTGAGATGAAGGTTGAAGAAATCGCGGAACATTTGAAACGGCGGCTGCACATTCCCTGCGTGCGGGTTGCGGGAAATCTGTCCGCTTCCTGTGCAAGAGTGGGGATACTCGTTGGCTACAGAGGGGGCGGCTCTACGGCAATTCCCTTGTATGATCAAGATTCCCTCGATGTCATCATCGCCGGGGAAGGACCGGAATGGGAGACACCGGAGTACATACGGGACGCTGCCCGTCAGGGCCGGAATAAGGCACTGATCATGCTGGGCCATGCAGAAAGCGAAGCACCCGGTATGAAACATCTGGCCGGGCTATTGTCCGCGCAGTTTCCCGGTGTGCCGGTTCATTTTATTGCGGACCCGCCGGTGTTCCGGGTTCTATAATGATCGAAACCTCTTTGGAGGCAAAAAGAGCGGGGAGAGCCTAAGCCTCCCTGCTTTTTCTTGCGGAAAAAGAGGTTTTTTGCAAATGGTCGATCAGGCTCATATTGTAGATTGCCCTCCGGGTCCCTTATAACATATAGTAGTATTCTAGCAAGGGTAGAGGCAAAGTCACCTTAAGGGAGTGCAGAAGATGAAGCACAAGAAATTGATGTTCAGCCAAAGCGTGGCCTTTAAATGGATTGTCTCCTATGCCGTAATTATGCTGATTCCGCTTGTTGTGAGCGCTATCATCTATCTGCAGACGAAGCAAATTGTCGAATACGAGATTGAGCGGGCGGGTCATGCGATGCTGAAGCAGATGCAGAACACGGTTGACAGCGAGATCAATCAGGCCGAAAAGCTGGCCATGCAATTGTCCATTCATAATGATGTGAACAAATACCTTAATCTGACTCCCGGGGAAGAAGGCACACAGGCGTTTGAGATCTACAAAACCCGGCAGGAGCTGAGCAAATATAAGTCCACCAATGACTTTGTTAGCGGGATCTATTTGTATTCCAGCCTTCTGGACAAAGTGCTGACGGATGAAACCTATACAGACAGTAAAACCTTTTATGAAATCAACCGCCAGATGATCGGGCTGTCTTATGAGGACTGGCTGTCTGCGCTTAAGGGAGATGCTGGGAAGGGAAAAGATGCGCTTCCGCTGATTGAATTTAAACGCTGGGGGACGAATGTCGTTTTAATGAAACCTTTTTCCAATGCCGGAGGGGAGCATACGCTCAGGGGAGCTCTCATCCTTCCGCTGAACGGCAGCAAAATTCAAAATATGCTCAAAAATGTGGACTGGGTCAACAATGGCGATGTATATATCGTAGACAGGAATCATCAAGTTTTATTTCAAAATAACAGTATGGCGGGCTTGGAAAGCGTGCCTTGGGCCGAAGAAGGCGGGAAGGGTGCGGGGACTTCTTTTATCGATATTGCCGGCACAGAAAACATGGTATCCTTCATCGCTTCAGACACAACGGACTGGAAATATATAAGCGTGTTTCCGTCGAGCATATTCTGGGAAAAGGCGCGGGAAATCCGTAATCTGAATCTGATCGGACTGCTGCTCTGCTTTTTTATCGGGGGCGGCGTGATTTCCTATTTTGCCCGCAAGAACTATAACCCGGTCCGTGAGCTGGTGAACTTGTTCTCGGGGGCCAAGGATGAACAGTCCCGGCGGGTGCTGGATGAGTTTGCTTTTATTAGAGAAAGCGCGCTGGCTACGATCCGGGAAAGAGATGATATTAACAGCCGGCAATTCCGGCAGCTGCGCGTGCTGCAGACCTATTATTTATCACGCCTGCTCCGGGGGCAAATTGAAGATGGCTTAACCGTAGGGGAAGCGGCCAGGCTGCATCACTTCGAATGGGAATCGGAGGACTTTGCCGTGCTGCTGTTTTATATTCAGGGGAGCAGCGAAGGCGGGCCTTCGCCAAGCCTGGCCAACTTTATTGTTTCTAATATTCTCAAGGATTTCACCGGCGGGCATCATGGCTTAAGCTTCACTGAAATGGACGGGATGCTGGCGGCTGTGGTGAACATTCGGGCCGGCCGTGCAGACAGCTGGAAAGAGGATATGGAGGAAGCACTGGCCCAAACGATGGAGTTCATCGCGCACAAATACCGTCTGCAGATCGTGATGGCCGGAAGCGAGCGGCACACCGGACTGAACAGCCTGCACCAGGGATATCTTCAGGCGTTGGAGGCTCAGGAATACCGGCTGGTTCTGGAGGAAAATGGTCCGGTCTGGTATGGGGAGATTCAACCGCAGCCGACCGATTATTACCTCTCCCTCAATGATGAGGTGGTCTTCATCAACCTGATAAAAAGCGGGGAGCTGGAGAAGGCCTCCGGGATGGTGGATGACATCCTTGCCCGGTTTTTTGGTTCCCAGGTTTCTGTGGAGCTTGTCAGGTATGCGATGATTGATATGACCAGCTCGATCATGAAGGCGGTTCCCCAGGAAACCCAGCGGTCGAAGCTGTGGGAGGAATGGCGTCCGATGAAACGGCTGCTCGTCTGCACCACACGCGGGGAATTCCGGCAGGAGCTGATGGAGCTGACGGCGATGGCCTGCGGCATGGCGAATGAGAAGCTCACACTGATCTCGAATACGGGAATCGGAGAAGAGGTATCGGCGTATGTAAAAGACAATTATGCGGACATTAACCTCAGTGTATCGATGATCGGCGCCCATTTCGGCATTACCCCCCAGTATGTTTCCAAGCTGTTCAAGGAGCAGACCGGACAAGGCCTGCATGATTATATCAGCCAGGTCCGCACAGAAGCGGCCAAAGCTTATCTGCAGGAAGGCATCACCATTGAGGAGATTTCCGCCCGTGTCGGTTTCTCCAGCAGCAGTGCGTTCATCCGGGTGTTCAAAAAATATGAAGGCATCACGCCGGGCCGTTTTAAGAATCTGCAATAAGTGAATGGGCTAGACCATTTCCGCAAAAGAGGATAGGGCACAAAATGCTGATCCTCTTTTTGCGTTTTGATCAATGGATTTTGCATATTGCACATTGCTTGCATACAAGAATCAGCTTACATTGTAGAGGCATCAAGCCGGTTAAATATCACTATATGGAGGTCGTCATCCTGATGAAATCATTTACCAAGAAAAAAATCCACAAATCCCTTCTCCTGCTATTCGGTCTTACACTGCTCTCAGCCGGGTGCAGCAATTCAAGCAATTCAAGCAACAGCAGCGGAAATAATGAAAGCGCTTTTAGTCCTGCATCAGATGAAGCAGCCGCAGCCGATTTCTCTTATCCGATGGCTGGAAATGTAGAACTCACCTTTATGAATGAAAAGCTGGGCGGAACCCCGGAACGTCTGCCGATTGATGATGAATATGAAAAACGTACAGGAATTAAAATCAAGCAATTGGGCGGCACGCCAATGACGGACCAGAAATTCAGCTTGATGCTGGCGTCGGGCGAGCTGCCGGATATTTTCCTGAATACGTGGCTGCAGTATCCGGGGGGTCCCGATAAAGCGGTAGAACAAGGTTATATCCTGAAGCTGAATGATCTGATGGATAAGTATGCCCCCAATTTGAAGAGGACACTTGAAGAGCATCCTGAAATCGACAAAATGATCAAAACGGACGATGGAACCTACTATGCCTTTCCGTTCATCCGTTCCGAAGCGGGACGGGTCTATGGCGGGCCGATTATCCGCAAGGATTGGCTGGACGAGCTGAAGCTGACGGTTCCGCAAACGATTGACGAATGGCATACCGTATTAACCGCTTTTAAAGAGAAGAAAAACGCCAGCGCACCGGTAACTTTCCGAACGATGTTTCTGGGTGAACGGACCGGAGGTTTTGCCGGGGCCTTTGGTGTAATGGGGAACTTCTATGTGAATGACGGAAAAGTGGTATACGGATACCTGGAGCCGGGCTACAAGGATTATCTGAAAACGATGGCCCAGTGGTACAAAGAGGGGCTGATCGATAAGGATTTCGCTTCCATTGATGCTGCTACTGTAGATAAAAAGATGACCTCGAACGAAAGCGGCGCCACCATCGGCTGGCAGTTCTATATCGAAAGCTACAATTCAGCTATGCAGGAAACCGACAAAAAGGCCAGCTTTGTAGCTGCCCCTTATCCTGCAGCCGCCAAGGGACAAACCCCTGAATTTGGCCAGCTTGACAACGCCTATGCGGGTACCAGCTCCGCTGCGATTTCGGCCACAACCAAGAATCCTGAAGCCGCTATGCGCTGGCTGGATTATGCCTATACCCCGGAAGGCAGCCTGCTGAATACGTTCGGAATTGAAGGCACCACGTACACGATGGAAAACGGTAAAGCCAAGTACACCGATCTTGTGGTGAACAACCCGGAAGGGCTCGGCAGCGACCAGGTGATGCTGAAATACTCGCACGGCACTAATTTCCCGATGATTCAACAGGACAACGATCTGCCGGCCAAATTTGCACAAACCAGCGAGGCTATTGATATCTGGAAAAAAACCAATCATGAAAGCCATCTGCTTCCGCCGATTACACCAACAGCCGAGGAATCCGATGAGATGAGCAGCATTATGAACGACATCAATGCACTTGTGAAGGAAACCGAGCTCAAGATTATTCTGGGGACGGAACCAGTTGAGAATTACGATAAATATGTTCAGCAGATGAAGGACATGGGGATTGAGCGGGCGCTGGAAATTCAGCAGGCAGCGTACGAGCGTTACATGAAACGCTAGAACCCGTTACAGCAAGGGCCGCTGTATAGAGCACTTATAGGCGGCCCTTGATATTGAGAGCATCGCGGCAAAGGAGAGAAAGATATGCTGAAAACCAGATTGCAAAAAGACTTACTGCGCAATAAATGGCTGTATGTGATGATTCTTCCTGTACTCATTTATTATGTATTATTTCATTATGTACCTTTATATGGCACGGTCATTGCGTTTAAGCAGTTTGTTCCATCCCAAGGCATCCTGAGCAGTGATTGGGTGGGATTCAAGCATTTTGAGGAGTTTTTCTCCAGCATTTATTTTTTTCGCGTCATCAAAAATACAATTTTGCTGAGTTTTTTCAACCTGCTGTTCGGCTTCCCCGCACCGATTATTCTGGCGCTGCTGCTGAACGAATTGAAGAGTCCAATCTTCCGGCGGATTACTCAGACGATTACGTACATGCCGCATTTTATTACGCTGGTGGTTGTGGCGGGAATCATACGTTATTTTACCTTATCCGATGGATTGATTAACGATGTCATTGCCTTCTTTGGCGGTGCCCGGATCTCCTTTATGCAGCAGCCGGAGTCCTTCCGCCCCATTTATATCGTCAGTGAAATTTGGCAGCAGATCGGATGGGGCACCATTATCTATCTGGCGGCCATCACCGGGATTGACCAGCAGCAGTATGAGGCCGCCAAGATAGACGGGGCAACGAAGCTGCAGCAGATCCGCCATGTGACACTGCCGGGCATTCTGCCAACCGTAATGATTATGCTGATTCTGGCCATCGGGAACATTATGAATGTCGGCTTCGAGAAGATCATTCTCCTGTACAGCGCCAGCATCTATGAGACAGCGGATGTCATCTCAACCTTTGTCTACCGGAAAGGGATATTGGAATTCAGCTACAGCTACAGTGCGGCGGTAGGGCTGTTCAACTCCGTCATCAACTTTACTCTGCTGCTGCTTGCCAATTCCTTCAGTAAACGCGCTACTAAAAACAGTCTTTGGTAAGGGGGGGACAACGATGATTAAAACGTCACTCGGTGAACGTATTTTTGATATATGCAATGTAATTGTAATGGTGCTGATGATTATCCTGACGTTGTATCCCATGCTGTATATTCTGTTCTCCTCCCTTAGCGAAGGGAACCGGCTGATTTCGTTCGATGGCATTCTGCTCTGGCCGCAGGGCTTCTCCCTGGAGGGATACAAGGCGGTGCTTAACAATCCCGTGATCCTCTCGGGCTTCAAGAATACGTTTTTTATTCTGGTGGTCGGGCTGGGGATCAATATGACGCTGACCTCGCTCGGGGCCTACTTTCTGTCCAGAGACGGGGTTCTGCTGCAAAAGCCGATCATGTTCTTCATCGTGTTTACGATGTTCTTCCAGGGAGGACTGGTTCCATTCTATCTGATCGTCAAATCCTACGGTTTGCTGGACTCCTTATGGGCACTGATTCTGCCTACGGCGGTCAGCACCTTTAATCTGATCATTATGCGCACCTATTTTATGGCGATCCCCAAGGAGCTGGAGGAGTCCGCCTTCCTGGACGGCGCCGGCCATTTCACGATTCTGTTCCGCATCTTCCTGCCGCTGTCCATGCCGGTTGTCGCCGTACTGATTCTCTATTATGGCGTGGGCCACTGGAACAGCTGGTTCAATGCGATGATTTTTCTGCGGGATCAGGATCTGTTTCCGATCCAGCTCGTGGTCCGCAACATTATTCTTGAGAATGACAATGCCAGCATGCTGGGCACTACGACGCTTATCCAGAGCCGCGATGTAGCCGAAACCCTGAAATATGCGGCCATTATCGTGACGACGGCACCGATTCTGCTGCTGTATCCGTTTTTGCAGAAATATTTTGTGAAGGGCGTTATGGTAGGAGCATTGAAGGGCTGATCGATTTCATAACACACACGGGAGGACCCTTATCCATGAGTATCAAAAGAAAACTGAACGGAGGCTGGGACTTCAGCAAGCAGCCGCTGGGTTCAAAGCTGGCAAACGTGGCGGCGGACACGGAATGGATGCCGGTATCGCTGCCTCATGATTGGCTGATCTACAACACTCATGCGCTCTATGAAAACGGAGAGGGCTGGTACCGGACCGTTCTCAGCTTGGATGAAGTGCCTGCCAACCAGTTAATGTCCCTGCGTTTTGAAGGCGTATATATGAACTCTACTCTATACGTTAACGGACATGTAGCTGGTGAATGGAAGTATGGATACTCCACCTTTGAATTCGATATTACCCCCTATCTGACCGTGGGAGACAATATGATTTATATGAGGGTCATCCATGAAGCTCCCAATTCCCGCTGGTATTCGGGGGCCGGAATTTACCGTCCGGTGTGGCTTAAGACCACTCAGAAGACACATATTGCACCGGATGGCATTTATATTTCGGCCCGGCCTGCCGGGGGCGGGTGCTGGACGGTGGATGTGGATTGTGAGCTGCGGGTGGAGGAAGGCCGGGAACCCTCCGGGCTGAAGCTGCGGCACACCATTCTGGATGCGCGCGGAACAGTGATCCGGCAGGAGGAATCCGTAGTTCATGCGGAGGCCGGACATCAGCCTGTACATACCCACAGCCGCTTGACCGTAGAACGGCCCCAGCTCTGGGATATTGCCAGTCCCCATCTCTACACCCTCCGTACTGAGCTGTGGGACCAGGACGAGACAACCGAAGTGGAAGAGCAGACCTTCGGATTCCGCACTGTGGCCTTGGACAGCCAGAAGGGCTTCTTTTTGAATGGGCGCCACGTCAAACTCTATGGCGTGTGCCAGCATCATGATCTGGGCTGCCTGGGGGCAGCCGTCAACAAAGCTGCGCTGCGGCGGCAGTTCGTTCTGCTGCAGGAGATGGGGGTTAACGCTATCCGCACAGCGCATAATATGCCGGCCGTTGAGCTGATGGAGCTGGCGGATGAGATGGGTGTGCTGATCGTCTCGGAAGCCTTCGACATGTGGGAGCGCAGCAAGACCGCTTATGACTACGCACGGTTTTTCCCGGAGTGGTGGACAAAGGATGTGGCCAGCTGGGTGCGTCGTGACCGCAACCACCCCAGCCTGATCATGTGGAGCATCGGCAACGAGATTTACGATACCCATGCCGGTGCCCGCGGGCAGGAGCTGACGCGGATGCTGCGGGATGAAGTGCTGGCCCATGATCCCCGGGTCAATGCTTTTGTTACCATCGGCTCTAATTATATGCCATGGGAAAATGCGCAGAAATGTGCCGATATCGTCAAGGTGGCGGGATACAATTACGGCGAGAAATATTATGACAGACAGCATGAGGAACATCCGGACTGGATCATCTACGGCAGTGAAACCTGTTCTACCGTGCAAAGCCGGGGGGTCTATCACTTTCCGCTGGCCCAGCCGGTATTGGCCGACGATGACCAGCAGTGCTCGTCTCTGGGCAACAGCTCCACCAGTTGGGGCGCCCCAAGCACGGAGGCCTGCATCACGTCTGACCGGGATGCGGCATATTCCCTGGGGCAGTTTTTGTGGACAGGGTTCGACTATATTGGCGAACCGACACCGTACCACACCAAGAATTCTTACTTCGGACAATTGGACACGGCAGGTTTTCCGAAGGATGCTTATTACATCTACCAGGCGGAATGGACCGATTACAGAACCCGTCCGATGATCCATATCTTCCCGTACTGGGATTTCTCGGAGGGGCAGCTCATTGATGTGCGGGTATGCTCCAATGCCCCGCGGATCGAGCTGTTCTTCAATGACATATCCCAGGGTATCTATGACATTGACCATGCCCACGGCGGCAAGCTGCTGGGCGAGTGGCAGCTGCCGTATACGGAGGGTGTGCTTCGTGCCGTTGCCTATGATGAACAGGGGAACGTGATTGCTTCGGCGCAGAGATCGTCATTCGGTGATGCGGCTTCCCTGGTTCTCACGCCGGACAAGCACGTACTGGCGGCGGACGGCCAGGACCTGATCTTCGTAACGGTTACCGCAGCGGACAGGCAGGGACTTCCTGTAGAAAATGCCAACAACCGGATTCACTTGAGCGTAGAAGGGCCTGGACGGTTGATCGGACTGGATAACGGGGACAGCACCGACTATGATCCTTACAAAGGCGTGAGCCGCCGGTTGTTCAGCGGCAAACTGCTTGCGGTTATTGCCGGCACGCTGGAGCCTGGCACCATCACCCTGCGCGCATCTTCACCGGAGGTTGCTTCCGCCGAGCTTATCCTGCAGGCGGCTGCTCCGGCGCCGGATGCAAAGAATGAAGATGAGCTGTTCCTGTATGCCGACTGTTCATTGGAAGGACAATCCGGGGAGGAACAGAGCAGGAAGGCTGGGGAAATTCCTGTGCGCAAGCTGGAAATCATCTGCCCCGGGGGCAATATCCTGACGCCGGAGCGTTCTTCGCTCCCGGTCTGCGTAAAGCTGCATCCGGAGAATGCCGCATACCAGGCTGTAGAGTGGCGGATTACCACCGCTGCGGGGATCGGTGCCAATATCGCTTCTATTGAAGTAAAAGGCCGCGAAGCCGTCATTACCGGCTTGGGGGATGGCGAAGTGTACGTCCGCTGCGGGACCGCGAACGGCGCTGATGGGATCAGGCTGTATTCCCATATGGAGTTCAAGCTTACCGGGCTGGGGCAGGCATATCTGGACCCGTATGAATTTGTATCCTCCGGCTATCACAGCGGTGCCAGCACGAACCTGACCAACGGAAATGAACGGGGAGTAGCTACCGCGCGGGAAGGGGAGAGCCGGATTTGTTTCGAGCGGATTGATTTTGGCGGCTATGGAGCGGATGAGATCATCCTTCCGATCTTCTCTCTGGACGATGAGGAGTTCCCGGTTGAAATTTGGGAAGGCATTGCGGGCGAGGCCGGAGCCAACTTGCTGATCACAGTAAGCTATCAGAAGCCTTCCAGGTGGAATGTCTATCAGGAAGAAACCTATAAGCTGCCCAGACGTCTGACAGGCGTTACGTCCCTGTCCTTTGTCCTGCGGCGGAAGATCCATCTGAAGGGCTTTCAATTTATCCAAAAGCGCAAGGCTTATGAGCGCTTGAGCGCACTTGAGAACAGCCGGATTTATGGAGATGCCTACACCGTGACGGAGGCAGCAATTGAAGGCATCGGCAACAATGTCTCGCTTATTTTTGAGGGGATGGACTTCGGGGAAGAGGGCAGCCCGCGGATCGTCATCTGCGGACGTTCTCCGCTGGAGAACAACACGCTTCACCTGCTGTTCAGCGGTCCCGGCGGCGAATCCAAGCAGCTTGTAGAGTTTGCCGGCAGCAGCAGCTACACGGAACGCGAATTTGTCCTGGAGCCGGTAAGCGGGAAACAGACCGTAACGTTCTTGTTCCTGCCAGGCAGCCGGTTCGACCTCAGGTGGTTTCAGTTCCTGCCATCAGCAGGTCTGGAGAATTAAACCGGTTATTGCTCCATATGCAAGATGTATGGTTGCCGGCTAGGCAGCTATCCTTTTGAGGGGATAGCTGCTTTTTTGTGCTGATTAGGGGGTTAAAGCCATCTCAACGTTAGGCATGCTTCGAGAAGTGGAGTTTACGACGTGTGCAGTCTCAATGATCGCGTAAAGTGAAATGAGAGGTATAAATACCTTTGAAATCGGGAAAAGTGGGCTGTTGGATGAAATGAGAGGTAAAAGTACCTTTAAAATCGGGAAAAGTGGGCTGTTGGATGAAATGAGAGGTAAAAGTACCTTTGAAATCGGGAAAAGCGAGCTGCTGGACAAAATGAGAGGTATAAGTACCTTTGAATTCAACAAAACTGGGCTGTGTGGCGAATACATCCGTTTTTCTACAGTAAGGGTAAATATACAGTTGAAATATACAGTCAAATTGTATATAGTTTAACTATACAGTTGAACTAAGTAGTTCATGGCTATATAGAGCGAACTTGAAAAACGAACAAAAGGGAAAAGGGATGGAGGGGAAGTTTGGAACTGTAGGAGCGAATGCGTCCGCCTTTGTCTGCGGATTTCCACCGCGAAGAGCGGTAATAATCAAGAAATCTGCAGATGGGCAGCGGCCGGAAGTCCAAACATTCTCCGTAGTCCTGACGAAGTCCCTAATGTAAATATCTTTAGTTCACTCTATATAAATGATTCTACTGAATTATTGAGAGCACTTGGAGTACCCGGAGTACCCGGATTCATTTCAAATAAAGGAGAAGAGGTATGGGGAGAGACAAACATCTGCCGCTGACGGAAACGGTATATTATATCCTGCTTGCTCTGCATGAGCCGGCCCACGGCTATTTGATCCTTCAGAAGGTAGAGGAGCTGAGCGGAGGGCAGGTGCGAATGGCAGCGGGAACGCTGTATGGCGCGATAGAGAATCTGATTAAGCTGAGGTTCATTGAACCTGTTGGCAGTGTCGACAGCCGCCGCAAGGTCTATGTTATTACGGAAGCAGGAAGAGCGGTTCTAAGCCTTGACTTCGAACGGATGAACCATATGATCGAAACGACACGGAGAATCTGGATCTCAGACGGGAGGGAACGTAATGCGGAAATTTAAGTTCTTTTTGAATTTTGACCAAGAAGAGAAATGGCTGAATCATATGGCCAGACAGGGCTGGGAATTTGTGGGGAAGTCTATCTGCTACCATTTTCAAAAGGCTGAACCAGAGGATGCTGTCATTAAAATGGATTACCGTCCTTTTTCCAGAAAAGCGGATTTCGAGGATTACCGGGCCCTCTTTGAGGACAGCGGCTGGAAGCATATCCAGGGCTCGAAGTCTTCGGGGTATCAATACTTCAGGAAGGTGAGCGGTCAGGGGAGCGAGGATATTTTTTCGGATGCCGATTCCAAAGCCGGGCGGTATAAACGTCTGTCAAAGATGTGGCTCTCGATTTCGGTGGCCTATTTTCCTGTCTGTGTAGCGCTGGGGACAACAGGCACTTTTAAGCCGTCCGCTCTGCTGAATCCTGAAGCCTTCTATTTGACACCCGGGTTATGGGAGAAGACAGGCAGTTCGTTTTGGCGGGCCTTTCTGTTCGAAACACCGTTTGCCCTTTTCAGGGGATTGGGCATATACCTCCTGCCCACGGTAATTATTCTTTATCTATTCTTCTTCTTCAAAGCAAACCGGCTATATAAAAAAATTCAGGGGGGAAACCTCATCCGATAATCACTCAGCAAATGACACAAACTGGTAAATGTACTTGACATGCATATGTTAAAATTAAGGATGTGTTGAACTTTTTATTATCGGAGGAATCATATGTATCAGTACAACGACCGGGAATTTGTGGATGTCCGATTTGACGGGCATGATTTACGTTATGGGGAGCTGATCCGCTGCACGTTTACAAACTGCACGTTCATGAATACCTCAATGGAAGAAATCGATACCAGCCATTGCCGTTTCATAGAATGTGATTTTAAAGGCGCTGCCCTGAACGCTTCTATCCATACTGAATCCGCGTTCGAAAATTGTAAATTCAGCGGTGCCAATCTCTTCGTCACCAAATTTATCTCCTGCAAAATGACCGGCTCGGACTTCTCGGGCGCTCAGATAGACGGCATTACGCTAAGCCAGGGCGACTGGTCGTATACGAATCTGCGGTATGCCAAGCTCGGAAAGCAGGATTTGCGCGGGGTCCGTTTCCATGAAGCTGATCTTTCGGAGAGTGATCTGACAAAGGCTGATCTGCGGGACTGTGATTTGACGCGGGTATCGCTGAGCAAGGCCAAGCTGAAGGGGGCCGATCTGCGGGGAGCCAAGCTGGATGGGATGAATTTGAAAGCTCTGGATGTTACCGGCGTCCGGATGGATATGGAGCAGGCTGTCCTGTTCCTGCGCTCTTATGGAGCGAAAATAGATTGAAGCGGATCAGCGAGCAGCATATCAGCAGAAGATAGAAGAGTGGAGTCCATGACGGCCTCCGCTCTTCTTTTTTTCGTGCATAGTCCATATGTGTATGGGGAAAATTAGAAGTCAAAGCTTGACAGAGAAGGGGAGGCTTTTTACGTTGGTCGTCATCATATTTCTCGTGTTTGCCTGGTTCTGTATTGGGGTTATGGCCTGCCTGCCGAGTAAGCTGCCGCTGGTGGCCAACCTTCTTCTGCTTATGGTTATTGAAATTATGCTGATCAACAAATTAACGGTTTTGACTTACAATCTAAATCTGCTCCAAATCAATACAAGGAGTATCCCTCACTACCTGTCCATGATCATGCACAATGACATCACCATTGCATTTGTCCTTCTTACCTTCGCCAATGTGTTTTTAACTACCTCCAAAGCCAGTATCCGCTGGGGAATATCGGTCTATGCTTTTCTCTTCCAAATGTTCACTGGAGCGCTGCTAAGGTGGAACTCCGTACTTATCTATACGGGGTGGAACTTAGGTTTGGAGGCGGTGATGATCATAACCTTAATGATCTATGCTTTGCTGATGGGGCGTCTCTTTCAACGAATCGCTTCAAAGGAAGGGTGGATGCGCTGATGGAGAAAATCGTCTATGACAATCATTTTAACGGGAATGAGTGGTTCGTCATCGGGGTTATTGTCCTGGGTTTCGCGGTGGCCTGGTTGTTGCCCCGGCGATATTCTCCCGCCCAGACAATCTTTAATCTGCTTATTGGCATTACCTTCGGGCACATTATCGACCATTCGATCGGGCTGCCGCCGTTTGATTTTTACGATGTGGGAGACCAGTCCACCTACCAGCTGTTTGATTTTTTTACTTATCTGATGTATTCGCCGTTTGGGTATTTGTTCATTTACGGTTATGAGCGGCTGCGGATGTTCGAACTGATGACGGTTGTGTATATTCTCTTCTGGGCGGCGGTGTCTGTCGGGTTCGAATGGCTGGCCTCTAAGGCTGGAGTGTTCCATTACAAACACGGCTACTATACCGGTTATTCCTTCCCCATCTACTTGTTCCTGATAAGTATTCAACTTATTTTGTACCGTATGGCATTTGCAAGGAGCCGGTGGCAGAGGAACCGCAGGGAAGAGGTTAAAAAGACATATTAAGCGGGGGCAATCCAGGTGGAGCATAAAACGGAAGCAAAGCATATCCGCAGGTATAACAGCTATATGGCGATATACAATAACAACCATATCTATTTAAGGAACCCTTGGGTTGTGGCGTGGTGGTCGGCGGCTTTTCCCGGTTTTGGCCATCTGAACCTGGGATATTATTTGAAGGGGTTTATGTTAATTGTTTGGGAAATCGTGATTAATAACGGTGCAGGGATTAACAAAGCGATGGTTTATTCCTTTAATGGAAGGTTTGATATCGCGAAAGGCGTACTGAACCCAAGATGGCTGCTTCTATATATTCCCGTCTACATCTATTGCATATGGGACAGTTACCGCAAAACGGCCGATCTGAACAAGCATTGCTTGCTGGCTGAACGTGAGGCTGCACCTATAACGCTATTCAAGATGAACGGGGTGAGCCTGAATATGCTGGATAAGCGGCTGCCGGAGGTTGCTCTGGTCTGGTCCTTGTTATTCCCGGGCTTGGGCCATCTATATTTGCAAAAATTGCTGAGCGGATCATTTCTCTTCGTGTGCTGCATCTTCATTTCTTATTATTCACATCTTGTTGAAGCCTGTATATATATGATTAACGGTTCCTTCGGGCAAGCCCAGGCTGTACTTGATCCGGAATGGATCTGTTACTATCCGTCGATGTTTTGTTTTGCGGCTTATGAGTCGTACAAAATAGCAGTCCAGCATAACAAATTGTACGAGCAGGAGCAGCTTCGATTTCTCCGGGAACATGTTCAGCCCCGGAGCTATAAGCTGCTTGAATCGACAGGAAATGAGGGATCTTAATTGCATGTGTTCTCTTCTTTTGAGTCCTCAGTGTATGTGGAATTGGCAATTCTGGCTTTGGAACAGGATGGGTTCGGCAGAGAGAGCATAGCTGCTGTTCCAATGGAACCGATAACGCGCAGCATAAGCCTGTCCGAGTCCATCTGCCGGGCCGAGGGAGTTAGCGTAATCGATATGGCTGCAATTCTGGGCACCATCTTTGCAGTATTGGGCGCTTCCTTCGGATTTGAACTGAGGTGGGGGCCTATTCCGTGGGGCCTTATCGGATTGGCGTTAGGGGTGTGCGCCAGTTTGATCCTCTTTCTTATAGCCGGAAAAGGGCTGAAACCTACAGCGGCAGGTACAAAAGCCGTTGTCATGCTGATTATTCTTTGCGAACAAGGCGATTCGCATAAGGCAATCGAGATCTTAAAGCAGTTCTCTGCGATAAGCATCGGGAAATTAGATTAGGCATCTTTTGAAAAAGATGGAGGGTAGCTATGCGTTTTACCGAATGGAGCACTGACCTCGCAATGAACGAACAGACACTTAGAGAAATTTTTCAGGATTGTTCCGATATCGTATTTCGGACATTCAACGTCGATCCGAGAGTCCTTTTGGTTTACATAGACGGATTGACCGATACACAAAACCTGGAAAAGGTTGTGCTGCAACCCATCCTGTCTGATAAGAACACTGACGGGTTGAACCACGCTTACACGCCGGGAGAAATCATTGAGCAGCAGCTTGTAGCCATTGCAAAGGTTCAGACGGTTTCTGCGCTTCATGAGGTGACCGATGGAATATTGAAGGCGAATATCGCCATATTGGTTGAAGGAGAAAAGCAGGTTTTACTTGCGGGTCTCAAAAAGTCTGAGAAACGCGGGATTGAAGAACCGGAGGCTGAGGTTTCTGTCCGTGGACCGAGAGACGGCTTCACAGAAACCTTACGAACCAACACCAGCCTGATCCGCAGACGAATCCGCAGTGTGGAGCTGAAAATGGAATCCGTTACAGTGGGTCAATTCTCTCAGACGGAAGTCGTAATTGCTTATATTCATGGAGTTGCCTCGGATACCGTCCTGGAGGAAGTGCGTAATCGAATCAGGCAAATCGAGATTGACGGAGTCATGGAATCGGATTTTATTGAAGAATTTATCGAAGATGTCCCTTGGTCTCCATTTCCGCAAATTCAAAATACCGAACGCCCTGACGTCGTGAGCGCAGGTCTGCTGGAGGGCAAAATTGCGATTATGGTAGATAATACTCCATTTGTGCTGATCGTTCCGATGAATTTTTGGACTGGATTACAGGCGGCAGAAGACTATTACGAACGGTCAATCTATAATACCTTTATTCGATTGATCCGCTATTCCCTGGTCAACATGTCATTGCTGCTGCCGTCTTTGTATGTTGCACTTTCAACCTTCCATCAACAGCTCATTCCAACCAACCTGCTCATCAGTATTGCCGATTCCAGGGAAGGCGTCCCGTTTCCAACCTTTGTTGAAACCTTATTGATGGAGTTTATGTTTGAGGGGCTCCGTGAAGCGGGGATTCGTTTACCCAAGGCCATTGGTTCAGCTGTCAGTATTGTCGGGGCGCTTGTCATTGGACAAGCTGCTGTGCAAGCGGGTATCGTATCTGCTCCTGTGGTGATTGTGGTAGCCGTAACGGGGATTTCCTCATTTGCTATTCCGCGATACAATTTTGGGACTGCGTACCGGATGCTCCGGTTTCCTATGCTGATTTTGGCGGGGGTGCTGGGTTTATACGGTGTAATCTGCGGATTATTCATTATGATCATACATCTTCTGGGTCTAAATTCATTTGGAGTTCCGTATATGAGCCCGGTCGCTCCACAAGCCCTCCGGGGCTTGAAGGATGTATTTGTCCGCGCACCCCGATGGAGCATGAATGTGCGTCCGGCATACCTCTCCGGGGCAAACAGAAGGCGCATCCCCAAAGGCCAGCAGCCCAATCCGAATCGAAAGAGGGGAGACAGATGAATAAAAAACGGATCGTTTCTTCCTGCCTGCTCCTCTCACTTATATTTACTTCAGGCTGCTGGGACAGTACAGAGGTAAACGAGCTTGCTATTGAACTTGCCTGGGGGATCGATAAAGGGCAGGACGGTGATGTAATGATTAGCGCGCAGGTCATTGTCCCGTCAAAAATCAGCGGTGGACAAAGCGGCGGTAAACCAGGAGGAGGGAAGGAGAAACCTTTTTTTGTCGTAACCAGCTCCGGCATGAACACGCTGGATGCTGTGCAGCAGATGCAGACCAAACTTTCCCGGAGGGTATTCCGCGGTCACCGGCGGGTCATTATAATTGGAGAGTCATTGGCCAGACACGGAATTAAGGATGTACTAGATACCTATACCCGGGATCCGAACCTCAAACTGCGGACCGATCTGTTTGTTGTCAAGGGAAGTACGGCGAGGGAGTTTTTGAACATATCGTATCCGCTGGAAACTATACCTGGTCTCGGGGCTTTAGGGGAATATGACCAGATCGGAACGCTAATGGAGATGGGGTTTATAAATTTTCTGGTATCAGCAAGCAGCAAAGGAAGCAGTCCGACCGTCCCTGTCCTGGTAAGCGGCTTGAACTCGGATTTATCACAGGAAGGAGAGGACCAGGATCAATCCGAAAAAGTGGATGCAGAAGGCTTCCGTATTGCAGGATCAGGGATTTTTGATCAGGACCTGAAATTGGTGGGATTCCTGGATGTAACAGAAGCACGGGCTTTGCGATGGATAACCGGAAAATTGCAGAAGCTGACCATTACCACCCAAATACCGGATCAAACAGGAAACGCCAGTATGGAGGTGATTAATCCGGGCAGCAAGATTCAGCCTGTAATCCGCGGAAACCAGATAAAAATCTTTGTCACGTTAACGGGGAAAGGAGACATCCGTGAAAACAATACACGTCTGGACCTGACACAAACGGGCAATGTAAACCTGCTGCAGGACACATTCAACAAACATATTGAAGAATCGGTTCTTCGAACCATTACCAAAGTGCAAAAAAAGTATGGGACAGATGTCTTTGGATTCGGGGATGACATTCACAATAAAATTCCATCACAGTGGAAATCCTTGAAGAATAAATGGGATCAGGAGTTTTCGAAAGCTGAAATATTTGTAAAAGCAGATTTGAAGGTCCGGCGGGTAGGTGTAACAGGGCCATCGGTGCATTTAATGGATGACGAAATAAAACGGTGAAGATTCATTTCTTGAATTGCCGGAACCAGGCAACCAGAAGCAGGACCGTTGGCAGGATAATAAACAAGGGGACCCACACATAGGGAACCAGTATTTTAAAATGATGATAATAAATGTGTTCAGCGATGTTTCGCGACATTGTCATTCCCAGCAGCCATGCGATGATGCATCCGGGGATCATTAGTGTATGGTAGCTCTTCAACTTCGTCAATTGCTGGACCCCTTTCAGCGCGGCATACATATAAATGGCACCTTTCAATAATGCCGTCATTAAAAAATAAAGCACTCCGAACATCTGCAGGTTTTCAATAAACTTTCCGACACTGATTAAACTCAATAAGGTGTAGAGGGGATACAGGAAACGCGAAAAGACGCCCCCAAAAACGGAAATCACAAATATATCTAGACAGGCTATCATGATTCCTGACAGCAAAGTGGAGAGAACCGTTATCTTCATCACTTTTGAGGGGGTTTTGGATAGAGGCCAGATCATGGCAAGAGCCAGCGTCTCTCCAAAGGGTTGAGTGATACCGGCTGGATAGACTACGTTCCAGATAGGGCCAAATCCGTGTTCCATCACCGGCTGTATATTCCTGATATGCATGACCCCGGAGCTGAAAAGCAGGATAATCTCAATACTAAAGATGAGGATAACAATGGGGAAAAATATTTCTCCCAGCCGGGCAATGATCAGAGCGCCGCCATAAACGCAATAGGCGATGATGATGACAAACAGCCCTGTGATCAGGAGCAGCGGTGTGTTGTTTAAAATGGTTGTTGAAACCATATCTCTAATATCCGCAACAACACGTCCTACAGTATACAGAAACAATAGAGGGTATAAAAATGCTATGGGTGTGCCGATCCAGCGGCCCAATTGTGCAGGAAACCACTCCACAAGAGATAGCCCCGGATTCATCCGCATTAAAGCGGTATAGATCAGAATAAGGATTACCCCCAGAGAACAGGAAATCAGTTCGGCGATCCACGCCTCCCGGCCGGCCGTACCCCCAAAGCCAAAAATAATCGTAGTCCCCAACTGGAAAATAAAGGTTATGGTAAATAACTGATAGGCAGAAATTTTTTGCACAGTATCCGCTCCATATGATCTGATTTCGCATGCCGTCAGTATGATTATTTCCATCGGAAGGCCGCGGCAAACCAAATCATGTATGGAAACATGGAGGTGAATACAACCCGGCTGCGGCGGGTTAGCGCTTCTGAATAAATTTGCTGCGGAAGCCTGAGGGAGAGAGTCCCTCTTTTTTGGAGAAGCAAGAGGAAAAATGGGAAACGTGATGAAACCCGACCTCCTCGGCAATCCGGGTTACAGACCAGGAGGTCTGCAACAGAAGACGTTTGGACTGTTCCACGCGGTAATTCTGCAGATAAGCCATAGGCGTCATGCCGTAGGCTTTGAGCATGCTTTTGGCCAAATAATTCGGGTGGTAGTTGAGTTCCCTCTGCAGCATAGGGTTGTTGATGTCGCGTGTATAGTTATGGCGGATGAAGAGCTCTACCTTCTCGGCCAGCTGAATGGCGGTGGCATCGGAGGGGGAGGCCAGATCACGGTCCAGGTGCTGGAGGAAGGATTGGAAGGAAGCCTGGCGTTTCCAGTTGCGCAGGGACTGCGGCTCATGCTCCTGTTCAAAAAACAGGTCCAGCACCTCCATCGCTTTTCCCGTGATTTTCATATGCTTGGGAATATAAATGGAGCAGACATCGGCATGATTGAGGTAGGCCTTTTGCTTGTGGCTTTCGATCAGCTCCCCCTGATTGTCCAGACATTCGTCCATACTGGCACATTCCTTCCAGCTGCCAAAAGTCTGAAAGTGAATCCAGATGATCTTCGTGTCCCCGGTGCAGGGTGCGGAGCCGTAGTGGTGGCCGTCAGGACGGAGAATAAGAATTTCTCCCTCATGCAGCTCCCACACCTTGCCGTCCTCACCGACCGGAAGAGTTCCCTTCAGCACAACGATCAGATCAAAGACACCGATGCAGTTACGGTTGATATGAAGATCCCCGGAGGCATAGGTGGCATGTCCGCAATCAACGAAGTAGGGGATGGGCGGCGAGATAAAGTGGAGAATAGGCGAGTTCATCTTAAATTTCCTCCAAGCAGGTTGAAATGATTAAAAATAAGGTTGGAATCCTGCGTTTTTTTTCATGATACAACATGTATTATTATTAATAAAGCGCTTTCTGAAATGTTGAAAAACTGATAGAATGAAACGGGTTTCCGGGCCCGGTCCTTTGGCGCAAGGGTAATGGCTGGCTTATTCCCGCAAGGGCTAAGTATATATCATTCAAGGAGGAAGCTGAATGAAAAAAGCATTTCTGTGCACGACGGTATTATTGTTGATTCTGGTTATGGGGCTCAGCGGCTGCGGTGGAAACGGGAATACAGAGACATCCCCGTCGGATCAGCCGGCACAAAACAACAGCGGCAGCAAGGCAACTGAAGGCAGTGAAACAGCAAAACCTCCTGCCGAAGCGGAAAAGGTAGTGTTCTGGACCTTTGTGGACGCGCATCAGAAGTTTTATGAGAGCATGGCGGCCAGCTGGAACGAGAGCCACCCGGACAAGGCCATTGCGCTGGAGGCAACGACCATCCCCTATGACGACATGCATACCAAGCTGCTCGTTGCCCTGCAATCGGGGGTAGGCGCACCGGATCTGGTGGATATTGAACAGAGCAAATTCCCGAACTTCATGAAGGGAACACCACAGCTCGTGTCCCTGAATGACATTGTGGAACCCGAGCTTGGAAACATTGTGAAGTCAAGAGTTGAGATTTATAGCAAAGACAATACGTATTACGGCATTGATTACCATGTAGGTGCGACCGTGATGTATTACAACAAAGAAATGCTTGACCAGGCAGGAGTGAATCCGGACACCATCAAGACCTGGGCTGATTTCGAAACGGCAGGCAAGCAGGTACTGGACAAGACAGGCAAGCCGATGATCACCTTTGAAGGCAACGGCAACTGGTCCTGGTGGCCGGCGATCAGCCAGCAGGGCTCCGACCAGGTGGATGAGAACGGCAATGTTACCGTGGATACGCCGGTCAATGTGAAGACGATGGAATTCTTCCAGAAGATGGTGAAGGAAGGCGTGGCTGCAGTCGCTCCGGGTGCCGGCCATGACACAGAAGAATACTTCGGTTATATGGATTCGGGCAGCGCGGCATCGGTCTTCATGCCTTTCTGGTTCATGAACCGCTTCACCGACCATATGCCGGACCTCAAGGGGAATATCATCATCCGGCCTATGCCGGCTTGGGAAGAAGGCGGCAACCGTTCGGCAGGGATGGGCGGAACCGCTACCTCGATCACTAATCAGGCGAAAAACCCCGGTCTGATCAAGGAGTTCCTGGCCTATGCGAAGCTGTCAAAGGAAGGCAACCTGCAGGTGTGGAAGCAGCTTGGCTTTGATCCGATCCGCACGGATGTATGGAGTGACCCGGCCATGAAGGAGTCGAACAAATTCACCGATTATTTTGGTACGGATATCTTCGATACGCTGCTTAGCGTCAAGGATGAAATTGCGCCCGTCCATATCCGTGAGAAGTCACCTGAAGTGTTCGATGCGATCCGCAACAAAGCCATGCCGCAGATCTTCATCGACATGAAGGACCCGGCACAGGTGCTCAAGGAAGTGCAGGCCAGCCTGAAATAAAAGCACATATGAAAGCGTGCACAGGCTGTGAAGGGAGCCCGCTCCCTTCACAGCCATATACTTACCGTACACATGTACCACAGAAAAGAGTGGAGGTTTGGTTATGCAGATAGAAAGAGAGTTGACCAAAAACCCTAGAAGGAGCTACCAGCTGGGCAATTCGCAAAAATTGGCACCCTATGTGTTCGTATTCCCGTTTCTGTTGTCATTCGCCGTCTTCTTTGCGTATCCGCTGATCAACGCGGGAGTGATGAGCTTTCAGGAAGTGCTCCCGGGAGAAGTTACGTTTACCGGACTGGATAATTATCGGGCGCTCTGGAATGAGGATTTCGGAGCGGCACTCTACAACAGCAGCCGTTACACCGTATGGACACTGCTGCTGCTGATACCCGTGCCGATGATTCTGGCTGTTCTGCTGAATTCGAAAAAGATGCCGTGGAGCAATTTCTTCAGATCTACCCTGTTTATTCCGGCGCTTACATCCGTAGTCGTCGCAGGTGTGGTGTTCCGCCTCATTTTTGGCGAGCTTGACGGCGCATTAATGAATTCGGTTCTGCATCTTTTCGGGATATCCAGCCAGCGCTGGCTCTACAGCTCCAGCCTGGGAATGTTTGCCCTGCTTGTACTGGCCGGCTGGAGGTGGATCGGCATCAACATTTTATATTTCCTGTCCGCACTGCAGAGCATCCCCGGCGAACTGTACGAGGCGGCTGAAATCGATGGGGCCGGAGCCTTCCGGAAATTGATCAGGATCACTGTTCCCCTGCTGAAGCCAATCACGATTTATGTCGTGACGATCACTATATATGGCGGTTATGCCATGTTCACCGAGAGCTATATGCTGTGGGCAGGCAAACCTTCGCCGCAGAACATCGGCCTTACCATTGTCGGTTATATCTATCAGCAGGGCTTTCAATATTTCAATCTCGGTTTTGGTTCGGCCATTGGGATCACCTTATTGGGGATTACCCTCCTGGTCAGCCTGCTGCAATTAACGCTCACCGGCATGTTTAAGAAGGAGGAATAGCGCATGCAGACTACAGAGAAAACCAAATTCAGCGTCCCCTCCCTGCTGCTAGTGCTTTTATTTGTGATGCTGGCCGCTCTGATGTTATTTCCGTTATATGCCTTGTTCCTTGCCTCCCTGAAGCCGGCTACAGAGTTATTCCGCTACGGCCTGAATGTCCGGCTGGATTTTAATCTGATGAGTCTTGACAATTATAAAAGCATTTTTTCCGGCCTGGGGGCGGCGGGCAATTATTTTGGATGGTATAAGAACAGTCTGATCATTACCGTTCTGTTCACCCTGCTCAGCCTGCTGTTTTCTTCCATGGTTGGCTACGGGCTGGGGATGTACCGCTTTCGGGGCCGGAATCTTATTTTTACCCTGGTGCTCGTGGTGATGATGATTCCCGTAGAAATTATTCTGCTGCCGCTCTATAAGTTAATGATTTCCCTGAAGCTGATCAATACGATCTGGGGCGTCATTCTGCCCTTTATCGTCGCGCCGCTGCCGATTTTCTTCTTCCGCCAGTTTGCGCTTGGCCTGCCTAAGGATTTCATGGATGCGGGCCGGATCGACGGCTGCTCGGAATACGGGATTTTCTTCAAAATTATGGTGCCGCTGATGGCCCCGGCGTTCGGGGCGATTACCATCCTGCAGGCGATGAACAGCTGGAACAACTTCCTGTGGCCGCTGATCGTGCTGCGGACGACCGAGCAATTCACATTGCCGATCGGGCTGGCTTCCTTTGTCTCCCCTTTGGGAAATAACTACGAGGCGCTGATCGCGGGAGCTGTACTAGCCATTTTGCCTATTTTAGTTCTATTCTTATTTTTCCAGCGCTTTTTCATGGAAGGCTTGACCGTCGGCGGAATCAAGGGGTAAGGCTGAACGGGCAGGTGATCTGTCACAGAGATGAGAGGAGAGTTCCATTAATGAATGATAAAACCACACCGGCTCCGGGCAAGGTTCAAATCCATGATCCCTTCTGGTCGGAATATGTCCGTCTGGTCCGTGAAGTTATGGTTCCGTATCAGTGGGAAGCATTGAATGACCGTATTGAAGGGGCCGAACCGAGCCATGCGATCCGTAATTTTAAGATTGCGGCAGGCCAGGAGGAAGGCGAGTTTTACGGAATGGTTTTTCAGGACAGTGATGTAGGCAAATGGCTGGAGGCTGTGGCGTACTTACTGGAAACGAAACGGGATTCCGCGCTTGAGGAAATTGCAGACGGCGTCATAGAGCTGCTTGCTCTGGCCCAGAGGGAAGACGGCTATCTGAATACCTACTTTATGCTGAAAGAACCGGGCAGGGAGTGGACCAATCTGGCCGAATGCCACGAGCTGTATTGTGCCGGACATTTAATCGAAGCCGCCACAGCCTATTACAGGGCCACCGGTAAAAGAAAGCTGCTGGATGCGGCCAGCCGGTATGCGGATTATATTGCCGATGTGTTTGGAACGGAGCCCGGCAAGCTGCAGGGCTACGACGGCCATCAGGAGATTGAACTGGCACTGGTGAAATTGTTCCATGCTACAGGCGAAGAGAAGTATCTTCAGTTAAGCCGGTATTTCCTGGAACAGCGGGGAAGCCAGCCGCATTACTTCGAACAGGAATGGGAAAAACGCGGCCGGACCCTGCATTTTCCGCAGCTCTCCATGGTTCATGACCATCCGTACAGCCAATCGCATTTGCCTGTCAGGGAGCAGACCACAGCGGAGGGACACGCGGTACGCCTGGTCTATATGTGTACGGCGATGGCCGACATTGCCCTTGAAACCAAGGATGCCGGCCTGCTGGAGGCCTGCCGGAAGCTGTGGGACAACATTGTAAATAAACGGATGTACATTACGGGCGGCATCGGGTCCATGGAGCAGGGGGAAGCCTTTACCGCTGACTATGATTTGCCGCCGGATCTGGCTTATGCAGAAACCTGCGCTTCCGTAGGGCTGATCTTTTTTGCCCGGCGCATGCTGGAGCTGGAGCACAACAGCAAATATGCGGATGTCATGGAGCGGGCGCTCTATAATACCGTCATCAGCGGAATGTCCCTGGACGGCACCAAGTTCTTCTATGTGAACCCGCTTGAGGTGTACCCGGAAGTGCTGGGTAAGAATAAAAACTACAATCATGTGAAGGCCGAACGCCAGGGCTGGTTCACCTGTGCCTGCTGTCCGCCGAATGTCGCCCGTCTTGTAGCTTCGCTCGGGGATTATATTTATACGGTGCAGGGGGATACCCTGTATGTCGAGCTCTATATCGGGGGCCGCATGGAAACGGTTGTTCAAGGCATTCCGGCAGTGGTTGAACAGTTCTCCAATTACACGTCGGATGGCACCGTCCGCCTGGTCGTAACCCCTGAACAGGCCGGGGAATTTACGGTTGCACTGCGCATGCCGGACTGGTGCGATGAGGCCCGGGTGGCGCTCAATCGTGAGACCGGGGTCCGGCATGGCGGGAATGAGGACGGATATATCCGCCTGACCCGCAGCTGGGTACCCGGCGATACCATTGAGCTGAGCTTCTCAATGCCGGTCAAACGGATGAAAGGGCATCCGCTGATCCGCCATACGTTTTCGAAAGTGGCGCTGCAGCGCGGTCCGTTTGTCTACTGCCTGGAGGAGGCCGATAACGGAAAAAGACTGTACCAGCTGCGGCTGCCCCTTGATAGTGAAAGTACACTAGGGGAGGAGCCGGGGTTTCCCGAGGGCATCCGGACGATTTCGGTTCCAGGTAAACGAATGCAGCCGGAACCGGGCTGGGGGGAGGAGCTGTATGGCAGTAGTTCATCCCTGAAGAGCCGGGAGGTGCAGCTGAAGTTCATTCCGTATTTTGCCTGGGCCAATCGCGGTATCGGTGAAATGTCCGTCTGGATTGGGGAAGAACAGCAAAGATGAATACGTATAACAACGATAATTTGTGATATGGGAAGTTTATAATGTACTCCGGGAGGCCAGTTCTGGACCTCGGCATGTCCCGGAGAGGAGGTGAAGCCGTTCTTATCTTACGGGTATCCGTGACAAACGCATAGAAGTCCACAACCTACACCGAAGGGGATGATCCAAGCATGATATTCAAGACTTCTGATGGAACACAACCAAGATTGACACCGAACAGGATACTTACAGGGGCGGTCTTTTGGACGCTGGCAGTGCTGTCTGTTATTCTTCTTCCGTCAAAGGCCGGCGCATATGAACTGACAAGCGACAAGCTGCTCATTGAAACCGGGCAATACGGTGAAATTTCATCGCTGAAAATCAAGGGAGACGCCTTCCCGACCGAGTATGTGATGAACAAGACAGTATCGCCGGAGCAGGATACAGCTGATCATCAGTGGCTTGGAGAGCTGCTCTTCACCTACCGCCTGGATGGAGGCGAATGGATCAAGGCGTCTACCAATCAGTCCGGGGATGTCCGGATCATAGACAAGGACGGCAGCAAGGTGACGGTCACCTACGAAAACTCCGCAAACGCTGGCGGAATACACCATTTCAAGCTGGTTGAAACCTATACGATGGAAGCGGACGGCTCACTCCAGTGGGATATTCATGTCGCCAACATCAGCGGCAAAAGCCTGGAGTTCGGAGATATTGGGCTTCCGCTTCCCTTCAATGAACAATGGACTTACGGGGATGCCATTTACGAGACCCGCGTGGTCACCCACTCCTTTGTTGGGGGCAGCGGTTCTTATATTACTGCAGGCAGACCCAGCGGGATTGGCTCCTATCTGATGCTGATGCCGGATGCCGTTACCGGCGCGGGCTTTGAGTATCAGGACCGCTGGCGCAATGAAGAGCATCCGGGCAGCAAGTGGGCCTGGAACCCTGACAATGAAGGCAAATGGATCGAAGGCCTGAATGTCTTTTATATTCATTCGAATGTGATCAAATCCACCAACCGGGGATATTTGCCTCATACCAGCCTGATTCTGGCTGCCGGGGAGAGCAAAACTTACGGCTTTAAGCTGTTTGCTGTTGCCAATGAGCAGGAAGCCAAGGACAGGCTGTATCAGGAAGGGCTGATTGATGTAACTGTGGTCCCCGGCATGATTGTGCCAATCAACCAGAAGGCCAAGTTCGATCTGCGCACCAAGGCTGACATTCACAGTGTGAAGCTGGATGACGGGACTGATGTTCCCCTGCTTGAGCAGAAGAGCGGAGATCACCATATTTATGAATTCAGCCTGGGCAAGCTGGGGCCGCAGCATGTCACGGTCCATTATGGAAGCGGTCTCACAACCGTGCTGCAATTTTACGGCATCGATGCGGTGGACCGGGCGCTGGAGGATCATGCGACCTTTATGGTCGAACAGACACAGTGGAATCTTCCCGGGGACATACGTGACAAAGTGTTTGACGACTGGATGATGAACACGAAGTCCAAACGGAACAACTTCAGCGGGTACTGGGGCTGGGGAGATGACTGGGGATTGACACATGGACAGTTTTTGGCCGAAAAAAATGCCCTGAGTCCTGTAGCTTCGGAAATTACGGCAGTGGATGAATACCTGGAAACGGCCATCTGGACCAATCTGATGAATGGCCATCATGAGGATTATCTGATCCATGACTTCCTGATGGAGGAGCCGAACACAACACCTACCTACCGCGGATACGCCTATCCTCATATCTATAATACGTATTTCAGCATGTACAAAATTGCCTCCAATTACCCTGAGCTGGTTGCCTACAAGCATCCCAAGGAAACCTATTTGTTGCGGGCCTATAATATTCTGAAGGCTCTGTATGAAGGCCCCGTTTCCTACAACTGGGAGACCGGACTTATGGGAGAGCTGACCACACCGGATATCATTCAAGCGCTTGAAGATGAAGGCTACGTGGATGAGGCCAATGATGTCAGGGCCAAAATGCTCCGCAAATATAATAATTTTAAAAATAACAAGTACCCTTACGGCTCGGAATACAGCTATGACAACACAGGGGAGGAAGCCGTATACACCCTGGCGAAGATGCAAAAAGACAACAGCTCGGAGCAGGCCAAGGCGCTGGAGATGATGGGCAAAATCAACGCCAAGACAAGAGCTTCGCGTGGACAGATGCCTGTCTGGTACTACTACGCCGATCCGGTAACCATTACGGGGGAAAACTGGTGGAACTTCCAGTACAGCGTGTCGCTGGCCGGTTATGCGATGGACGACTGGATCCGCTATCATGCCGCAGCCAACCGTGAAGAGGAGCAGCGGTTGTCCTATGCAGCCAAGCTGGCTAATCTCAGTGCCATCAACTCCGGGCAGATCAGCGATGATCCGGCGAATTACGGGGCTGCAGCCTGGACCTACCAGGCTGAGAAGGGCAATAACGGCACCAATGGAACCGGCGGCGGCCGGAACGTTCCGCTGCTGAACGGTTGGAAAGGCATGACCGGAGAAGCCGATCTGGGGCTGTTCGGTGCGCTGCAGATTCTCAGTGCGGACATTGCCGTCGATCCGATCTTCGGAGTAACAGGCTACGGGGCGGATGTTACGGTCACGGATTCCGTCTATTACAATATTACGCCTACGGACGGTCTCTTCAAACGGATCAATCTGATTACCGAAAAGCTCTATGCCGAGCTGGATAAGGATCAGTTTACGGAGGTCAGACTGTCTGCCAATAAGGATTATGCCAAGTTCAGCCTGCGCAATTTGACGCCTGGCTACGCACATGAAACGACGCTTACCCTGAATGGTCTGGTAAAAGGAGCCTATCTCATCACTATTGATGGTGAGCCTGCGGGCAAGCTGAATGCGTTCGGCGATGAAGCGAAGCTGACGATTGAAGCCGGACCGGCGGTTGCTTATACAGTAGAGCTGAGTGCAACGGAACCGGATGAGAATCAGGCCCCTGCCGTGGATGCAGGAGCGGATTTCACGTACACGCTGCAAGTGGACGATGCCATGCTTCGCGGCAAAGCTAAGGACGATGGTCTGCCGCAGGGGACGCTGAACCCGGAATGGACCCTTGTGTCCGGACCGGAAGACGGTGAAGCTGTGTTTGGCAATAGTGCGGCGCTGCTCACTTCGTTCACGGCAACGAAGCCGGGAACGTATGTGTTCAAGCTGGCCGTAAGCGATTCGGAGCTGGAGGGCAGTGATACGGTTGCGGTGACAGCCTTGTCGCCGCCGCCGCTGCCGGAGCTGCTTGCGCATTATAGCTTCGATGAAACATCCGGTACGGTGGCAGCCGATGATTCCGGAAGCGGAAATGACGGCAATGTGCTGGGAGCCGCCTCCTGGCTTCCGGGCAAAATCAATCATGCGCTTGAGCTGAGCGGACAGGACGCCTATGTGAAAATGCCCCAAGGCCTGCTGAGCCGTGCGGCTGAGGTAACGGTTTCTGCCTGGGTGAAGATGGACAGCGTTGGAACCTATTCGCGGATCTTCGATTTTGGCACCGGAACAAGCACCTATATGTTCCTGTCCCCCAAAGCGGGCTCCATTACCCGGTTCGGTATTTCTACAGGCGGGAATGCCCCCGGTCAAGAGCAGACCATTGACGGTCCCGCTCTTCCTGCCGGCGAGTGGAAGCATGTCGCTGTGACATTGTCAGGCTCTCTCGGGATCTTGTACATCGACGGGGTGGAAGCGGGCAGAAATAACCATATGACACTCAAGCCTTCGGATCTCGGCAAAACCAAAAACAACTACATTGGCAAATCACAGTTTGCCGACCCGTATTTTGATGGTCTGATCGACGACTTCCGGATCTACAGCAGAGCGCTAAGTCCGGACGAAATCACTGCACTTCTTGCACCTGCAGGCAACATTGTCTCGGTAGAGGATGTAGTGCTTACAACACCGGCCAAGCAGGCGCCGAAGCTTCCGTCAACGGTTACCGCCATCCTGGAGGATGGAAGCCAGTCTGTGGTCTCTGTACAGTGGGAATCGGTTGCTCCTGCACTCTATGATAAGGAGGGTTCTGCTTTTACCGTAAACGGAACTGTTATCGGAACACAAACGGCGGTTCAGGCTAAAGTTACAGTAACCAGGCGGGTTATCGCTCCTTTTCCCGAGCTTGTGCTCCGCTATAACTTCGACGAAGGGCAGGGAACTACTGTTGCCGATGCCTCGGGGAACGGACATGAAGGAAAAGTTCAGGGCGCTTTGGATTGGGAGGCGCAGGGGCATAAGAACGGGGCGTTGACCTTCAGTGGAGCAAGCGGCAATTACATCTCTGCCGGCACTGATCCGGCCCTCCAGCCAGGCAGTATGACGCTGTCCTATTGGGTCAAACGCACCGGAGCCATGAATGACAAGGAGAATGTGCTGCTGTGGTTCAAGCCTGAGGGCAACTACGCGGGCAACGGATTTTTTATCACCTACAACGGCAACTCCAGTATTGTGTACGTAGATGGAGTAAACGGCTTCTATGTGAAGCAGTCGCCTGAGGCGTTTTTGCCGCTGAATGAATGGACAAATGTGGTCTTCACCTTTGATGCGGCGACCAAGACCGGAGCAATCTACAGAAACGGTGTGGCCCAGCAGGTTGACACCGATGGTTCCCCAGGCTCCATTACAGCTACAAACGATGTGAAGAAAATCGGGGTCTCCGGTTATGGCAACGGGGCACAGCTGAATGCCGGACTTGATGATTTCCGCATCTACAGCGGGGTAATGAGCGCTTCGCAGGTAAAAGCGTTGTATGAAGACAAGGACATTCAAAGTGTAGAACCGGTCAGCGTAACGACGGCTGCAGCCGTTGCACCTGTCCTGCCGGACACGGTTCAAGTGAAATATGAGAACGGAAGCGAAGGGACAGCTGAGGTCAGCTGGAACAGTGTGCCGGAGGAGGACTATGCACTGCCTGGAGAGTTTACGGTTGCGGGACAAGTGGAAGGCACAGCATGGCCTGCTGCAGCGACGGTAACCGTAACTGACCCAGTGGAACGAACGATTGTTGAGCTGAAGGAGGTACACATTACCACAACAGCAGGAGTCGCCCCTGTGCTGCCTACGGTAGTTCAGGCTACGTACTCCGACCATACGATTGGCGAAACCTCTGTCATCTGGCCGGCCATTGACCCGGCTCTGTATGCGGCGCCGGGAGTCTTCTCCGTGACCGGAACCGCTGGCGGAACGGATCAGCCCGCTGTAGCCAAGGTTTCCGTGCTTGATGCAGAGGCCCCTGTCATTGTCAGCCTTCAGGATGTGGAGGTTGTGACCACAGCAGGGAATGCACCGCTGCTGCCGTCGGTAGTCACGGCAGTATACAGTGATTCGTCTTCCCGTGCGGTTCCCGTAGTCTGGCAGACGATTCCCCCGCAGCAGTATGCCCGCGCCGGAAGCTTCACCGTGAACGGTGCAGTGGAAGGTACGGATTTGGCGGCCAGAGCGAAGGTTACCGTGACAGGACCAACGGTCACACCGGCACCAACGCCGGCACCTACACCAACGTCAAACCCAAATCCGGCAACGACACCAACGCCAAAACCGGCACCGGCAGCGTCTGCAGCCCCGGCCTCCGGATTGAAGGTGGTTGGCGAAGAAGCATTCACCGCCGGGCCGGCGGCCGCTGCTGTAGAGATCACGCTGGGTCAGGGACAGGCCCGGGCCTCGCTGCCGGTGAATGCCGGAGCACTGCTGGGCACCAGAGCCTTGGTGATCCGGGACGGTGAAGCCTCATTGCAGATTCCGGCGTCTGTTCTGACAGAGCTTGGAACGAAGCTGGCAGAGGCTAAGCGCAGCGGAGCAGCAATTATGATCAAGCTTGCTCCGGTTCCGGAAGGAGCAGCCCCTGCCGGAAATGGCAGCGGCATCTACCGTCAGGAAGGGACGGCCTATGAATTCGGGCTGGTGCTGCGTGCTGCGGATGGATCGGAAATTACATTGTCTTCCTTTTCCCAGCCGGTCCGTGCCATGCTTCCCTACGCTGATTCGGCTGTGAACGTGGAACTGCTTGGGGTGTACCTGAAGCACGGAGACACCTCGCAGTGGAGCTATGTGGGAGGAACAGCAGACAAGACCAGCAAGAAGGTTGTGCTTATGCTGGACCATTTCAGCACCTATGCCGTGTTGTCCTATGATGCCACATACACGGATGTTCCTCCTGACCACTGGGCGTTTGCAGCATTGAAATCGCTCAGCGCCAAACATGTGGTCACAGGGCTCCCGGACAGCCTGTTTGCTCCTGCCCAAACGACCACACGGGCTGAGTTTACTGCTATGCTGGTCAGAGCGCTTAATCTGAAGAGCACTGGCGGGCAGCTTCCGTTCCAGGATGTGCAGGACGGCAGCTGGTACACCGGGTCCGTAGCGGCGGCCTATGAAGCCGGACTGGTTCAAGGGGTATCAGCAACCGCATTTGCACCGGATGCCAGGATGACCCGTGAGCAAATGGCTGTGCTTCTCATCAAGGCCTACGAATACAAACAAGGTCAGGCGGCTTCGCGCGGCGGATTAAAAAATCTGAGTGATAGTGCCCTAATCTCGGTCTGGGCTAAAGCACAAGTGGATCAAGCAGTCGCTCACGGCATGATGCAAGGGACAGGTGACGGGCGGTTTGACCCGCAGGGACCCGTGTCCCGGGCGCAGGGCGCGCAGGCAATGTATAACTTTTTACGTGCGGTGAACTAAACACAGGATATTTCCACAGAATGAAGAAGGTGCACATGGGTCCAGGGTCCAGGCACCTTCTTTTTTCTACCCTGCATCCGAAAAAATCCACCATTATAAAAAATTTGGAATTTATTATTGAAAGCGCATTTCCTATGATGGAAACAGGAATCCAATCAACGCATTTGAGCATATTTTTCCGAAGCGAGTTTTGCGAAGGGATTCAAGGAAGCGTATGCTACAAAACTTTTAGGGAGGGTTATGATGGAGCGCAAGGGAAAAGGGCGTGGAAAAGTATTCTATGGGCTGCTGACAGTAATTTTGCTGCTGGCCGCCCTGCTGGCAGGATGTTCAAGCTCTGAAGGCAAAAATGGGGCCGATTCGGGAAATGCAGCGAAGGATCAAGGAAACGCAGAGCAGTCGGGGAAGCCCGTAACGCTAAAATTTACGTTCTGGGGCAGTCCGCAGGAGAAGGCGGCCATAGAAAAGGCGACCCAGGCCTTTACGGAGAAATATCCGAATATTAAGGTGGACGCCATTCATATTCCGGAAGCGGATTATGATGCCAAGATTACGGCAATGGTGGCCGGTAACGAAGCACCGGATCTGGGCTATATGCATGGCGAGCTGGCAGATCCGTGGCAAAAGGACGGCAAGTTCGTCAATATGTTTGAACTGCTGGATGCCGATAAGGAGCTGAAGCGGAGTGACTTTCTGGATTATATCTGGTTCAAGTCCTCCGAGGATTTCGCATACGGAATCAGTACGGCCGGTGAAACCTTCGGCTTGTTCTATAACAAGGATCTTTTTGATGCAGCCAAGGTGGAATATCCCCCTGCCAAACCGGAAATGGCCTGGAGCTGGGATGAATTCGTGAAGGTCGCACAGCAGCTGACTCTCGATAAAAATGGTAAAAACGCCGCCGATCCGGGATTTGATCCTGATAATATCAAGCAGTTCGGCGTTTCCTTTGAAACTTGGCACGGACCTGTCCACGCCACAGTGATTAACAATGAAGGGGAATGGGTGACCAAAGACGGCAAATTCGGGTTCAGCCAGCCGGAAGCGGCGGAAGCGATCCAGCGCCTGGCGGATTTAATCAACGTGTACCATGTGGCCCCGTCACCGGTGCAAATGAAGTCGATTCCTTCCCAGGCGGTTGCCCTGCAATCGAAGCTGGCAGCGATGTCGATGCACGGCCAATGGATCAATCTGGATCTCGGTGCCGCCAAGGTCAATTATGACATCGGTGTGCTCCCCAAAATGAAACGCAGCGTTCCCATGGGAATCAGCGGAGCTTCTGTCATCTATAAATCAAGCAAGCATCAGGAAGAAGCCTGGCTGCTGACAAAATTTCTGGAGAATCCGGAAGGCGCCATTGATCTGTATAAAGGCGGATTGTGGATGCCTACAATGACCAAATGGTATACCGATCCTGAACTGGTAGCCAAATGGGCGGAAAATAATCCGGCTCACCCCTCCGGCTTCAAGGATGCGATGATGAATAATCTGCTGAACAACGGGGTACCGAACGGGTCGTATTACATTAAAAATTTCTCCAAAGTGAATGCGATTACCTTCTCCGGCATGGATGAGGTATGGCTGGGCAAGAAAACCGCTCTGGAGGCGATGAAGGAGCTTGAAGCAAAGATTCAGCCGGAAATCAGAGGGCGTTATGATGTCTCCCCTTGACCGGGCAGCGGGTGTGCCACAGACCCTGAAGCCTGTCCGGCGTTCACGCAGAAGACCGCATGCTGCCAAGGAGCTGCGTTACGGACTTCTGTTTGCTTCGCCTGTACTGGCGGGATACCTGCTGTTTGTGCTTGTTCCCATCGCCACAAGCATATATCTCAGCTTCACCAACTATAGTGTAGGAATGGTGCCGGAATGGATTGGGATCGGCAACTATAAGACACTGTTTACCGGTGCCGATCCCTTCTTTTATCCGGCCGTCAAAGCCACGTTCTATTATGTTTTTGCCAGTGTGCCGCTCGGCATTATCATTTCCTTTTTTGCCGCCGTGCTGCTGAACCAGAAGATTGTAGGCAGAGCTTTTTTTCGCGGAATATTCTATTTGCCGGTCATTATTCCGTTAGCCGCTTCTTCCATGGTATGGATGTGGCTGCTGCAGCCGGATTTTGGCATTGTGAACTATATGCTGGAGCAGCTTCATCTTCCGACTTCGCAATGGCTGGGAGATACGGGGTCGGTCGTGCCGACCTTGATTCTCTTCAGCTTTTGGACACTGGGCAATACCATTGTGATTTTTCTGGCCGGGCTGCAGGGCATCCCTTCCCAGTTGTATGAGGCGATTGAGATCGATGGGGGGAACCGGCTTCATAAGCTGTTTTATATCACCATTCCCATGACTTCGTCCATTATCTTTTTTAACACGGTGATCGCTTTCATCAACGGGTTTCAGGCGTTTGTCCAGCCTTCGGTCATGACGCAGGGCGGGCCGAATAATAAAAGCCTCTTTTATGTGCTGTATCTGTTCAACGAAGGGTTCAAGTCCTCCCGGATGGGCAGCGCCAGCGCGATTTCCGTACTGCTGTTTCTGGTCATTGCCCTGTTTACCGCTTTGATCTTCTTCTTTTCCAAATCGCTGGTGTATTACGAAGGGAAGGGGGAGCAGCGTTGAAACAGCAATCGTGGATTAGCAAAGCAATCATATACCTGCTGCTTGCTGCCGGGAGCTTCTTTTGCCTGTTCCCGATCTTTTGGATGGTCCGCACTTCCCTGATCGACATGGGGGAGCTGTATCAGATTCCTCCGGGACTCATTCCAAAAGTTTTGAATTGGGATAATTTCCGCACGGCGCTGGATGCCTATCCGTTTGGCCGCTTTTTTATGAACAGTGTAATTATTACTTCCCTGGCAATTCTGGGCGTGCTGCTTTCCAGCTCATTATGTGCCTACAGCTTTTCGCGTATCGACTGGAAAGGGCGGGACAAAGTGTTCGGGGTGATTTTAACCGGACTTATGATTCCCTTCTTTGTGGTCATGATTCCGCAATATGTATTCTGGAACGCGCTCCACTTGACGGATACCTTTGTTCCGCTAGTAGCGCCCGCCTGGTTCGGCGGTGGGGTGTTCAATATTTTTCTGCTCCGGCAGTTCTTCCTGGGCATTCCCCGCGAGCTGGACGAAGCGGCCAAGGTGGATGGAGCGGGGCATCTGCGGATTTATGCGGTGATTATTGTTCCGCTTGCCAAACAGGCGATGATTGTGATCGGCTTATTGACCTTTTTGGCCAATTGGAATGATTACCTGGGGCCGCTTGCGTTTATTACCTCCGAGAAAAACTATACGCTGATGCAGGGACTGACGTTATTTCAAGGCTCCTATTCAGCGCAGTGGAATCTGATGATGGCGGCGACGACAGTTATTGTGATCCCTTCACTGGTCATTTTTCTGATTGCGCAGCGGCATTTCATTGAAGGGATTGCCATGACCGGGATCAAAGGCTGATAAGGGGGGGACCTCATGTATGATATTTTGCTGGTAGATGATGAACCGGCACACCTGTCGGGCTTATCCGGCATGCTGCGCCGCTTGCGTCCGGATTATGGCATTGCCACGGCCAGAAGCGGCCGGGAGGCACTGGATATTTGCAGCGGGCGCTGCTTCCAGATTATCATCACCGATATCAGGATGCCCCAGATGGACGGACTGCATTTCCTGGAACAGATATCGCCTTCGGCCACTCCGCGGCGGGTCATCTATTTGAGCGGCTACAGCCGCTTTGAATATGCGCAAAAGGCGATGAGTCTGGGGTCGTTCGAATATATGCTGAAGCCGCTGGACCCGCAGAAGTTCATTGCCGTGCTGGAGAAGACGGAAAAAAGCCTGGAACAGGAATTTGCCGCCCGGCAGCAATATGAACGGCTTGCCGTCCGGTTGGATGTGGCGGAACCGGCATACCGTCATCGTCTCCTTAACGGATGGATCGAAGGCAAACAGCTGATGGCAGCCGAAAAAGCTGAAATTGCCGGCATTCTCGGTTTCAGCGGCAGAGGCAGCCTGCTGGTAGCCCATACGGAAGAGGAAGCGGCCCAGGAAAGGGGGATGGCATTATTGCGCCAGCAGGGCTGGTGCACTGCCTTTGCTTCACGGCAGGACCCCGGCCTGCTGGTGGCAGCGGGCGGTGCAGAGCCTGATTCCGGCCTGCTTCAGGGTCTTGTTCGGCTAGGGCTGACTGTCGGGGTTAGTGCTCCATTAGAGCACTTCATTGATGAGGCAGCCAATGCCTATGCCGGGGCCCGCCATGCGGCTGAGCGGCGCTTTTATGCGCGGCCGGCTGAGCCGCAGGTCTATTGGGCCGCGGAAGGCGGACTGGATGCAGGCCGGAATCTGACCTTCGACAAGCGGCTTCCAGGCAGATTAAGAGAAGTCATCGATGGCTGGGACGGGCATGAAGCGTTCCAGTCCGCAGCTGCTGAGGCGGTCCGCCGAATCCTTGGAGAAGGGGCTCCGCCGATGCCGGAAGAACTGGTGCGGGGAGTCCAACAGCTTTTGTACAAAGTGATTTATGACCTGGAAAGTGTACGGGAGGAGCTGCTGGCGGGTCTGCTGAAGCGTGCTTCCTGCTTTGCGGAGGGGATCACTGTATATCACGAGCTCATTGATTCCACAGCCGGGCTGTTGAAGGACATTGCCTGTGCTGTGGCGGAAGCGAAGCGGGAGAGGAAGGAGGGGGTGATGTCCCGGTGTCTTGATTATATTGACAGCCACTATATGGAGGACCTGTCCCAGGAAACGGTTGCCGCCATGTTTCATTTCAGTTCCAGCTACTTCTGCCAGTTTTTTAAGAGCCGGCTTCATATGACCTTTAATCAATATGTGACCCGTCTGAGACTGAATAAAGCCAAAGAAATGCTGAAAAGTTCAAATGTAAAGGTGTACCGGGTCGCGGAACAGCTCGGGTATCATGATGTCAAGTATTTCAACCGTGTATTCAAGAAAGAGACAGGGCTTACGCCGGAGGAATACCGCTCTTTAACGGGTACCCCCCGATGAACCGTGCGCTTCGCCATTCGTGGAAAAATATGAAGCTGAGAACAAAGCTGATCGTATGTTTTGTCTTGCTCATTTCGATCCCTTCGGTAACGAATGCCGTGATCAACTATAAGACAAGCTCGGACATCATAGTCAGCAATGCCGAAGACAGCATCCTGGAGATCGTCAAAAAGAAAACAGAGATCAGTGATCTGCTGCTGAACCATATCGAAGCCCGGACCATTGACCTGATTTCAGACCCGGATTTATTCAACCTGTTTGACCGGCAGCAGCCGCAAAATGATGATGAGCTGTTGAAAATGGACCGCAAAGCCACGGAGATTCTGAACAAATACTTCCGGAGCGGGCAGGATTTCTATACGGTGCAGCTTGTTACCAGCTACTACAGCTTCGGAGGAGGCGCTACAGGCTATACTACCAATCCCACGTTCGTATCGGTTCCTCCCAAGGGCTTCACACAATCCTATATTTATCAAAAGATAACAGAGGCGAAGGGGAGCCTGCAGTGGTTCCCCACCTATGATTGGACCCGGATATTCGGTCAGCCGGAATTAGGGGGAATGGACGCCAGATTCCGCATGGTTTTCTCTGCGGGGAGGGTGCTGAACATCTCACCCATCATTGACGGCATGAGCCGCAGCTGGCCTGAGACGGTGGAGCGGCCTGTACTGCTGATCAATTTCAACGAGGAGTATTACCGGCAAAATATGGCTCAGGCGCCTGCCGTGAAGGGCTCCTATTTCTATGTCGTATCCAGAGCGGGGCAGATCGTCACTCACCCGGACCATTCACTGCTGGGGATGTCTGACGGGAACAGGTGGCATCAGGATCAATTCAAGTCTGCTGCCGGCACTTCACTTGTCAAGGCGGGGAAGGAGGATGTGCTGATCGGCTATGCCGCATCCGGCGTAACCGGGTGGGTAACCGTATATGTTGTCCCGTACCGCCAGCTGCTGCGCAACTTGCCGACCGTGAACTATACGGATTTGTTCATTACGCTGGCGCTGCTGCTGCTGTCTGTTGCTGTTGCCTATGTGATTTCCAGCCATTTGACCCAGCCGATCAAAAAAATGATGGCGGCAATTCAATTAACCGGAGCCGGTAATTTCTCCACCAAAATTCCTGAACCGTCGCAATTGGAATTTCGCATTCTCGTGAAGCGGTACAACCAGATGAACGAAAGGATACTTGAACTGATCGAGGAAAATTACAAAAGCACCAGACGCGAGAAGGAGGCGGAGATGCTGGCGCTCAATCTCCAGCTGAACCCGCACTTTCTCTACAATACGCTTAATATCATCAATTGGATGGCTCTGGCGCGGGAGGAAACGGAAATCAGTCAAATGATTGTCAGTCTTTCTACCATGCTCCAGTACACCGTGAACAATGGCCGGGAGGAGGTTTTGCTGGAGGAGGATCTGAACTGGCTGAAAAGCTACACGCATATTATGGGGAAACGTTATGCAGGAGTGGTTGAGATTGGTTACGACCTGGAGCATTTGCCTCCCGGAATAGTGGTCCCCAAGCTGTTCCTCCAGCCTATTGTAGAGAATGCAATTATCCATAGTATGGAGACGGTTGAACGGGGCGGGCGGATTATAATCTCCGGGAGAAAAGCCGGGGAGCGGCTGCATTTTTCGGTCGCGGATAACGGAGGAGGGATGTCCAAGGCGCACATCGATGCGTTGTTTATCCGGGACGAAGGAGGTATCGGGCTTAGAAATGTGAAAAAAAGGCTGAATTTGATGTATGGCGAACTGGCGGAGCTGCAGATCCAATCGGAGCCCGGGGTGGGAACGGTCGTGACCGTAGTAATTCCTTATTGAACTACCGTATATCTCAGCCCGAATCGTTAGAATTCATCTTAATTATTTTTTTTAAAAGTCATCCATCGCTATATAGATTGAACCTGAAATCTGTAACATTGATGTCCGATCCAATAGAAGATTTGTTGCTGATTGTACTTTCTGCAATAGAATTCTCAGTATTCTGCGGCGAATCGCATTCTGCTGTATTACGTGCAATAGATTTAGGGATTGTGGGTCAAAAACACCATTCTCACGGGATTCTATTGTACAAAGTGCAATAGCTTCAGTTTTCCGGCCGATTAAGGGGACATCTGCTGCATAAAGTGCAATAGAACACGCCGAAACCTTCATTTGAAGTCATGACGCATTGTCAGTTAATAAGCTGTTTAACTCATATAGGTTGAAATAATTAAAAATGAGGTTGGAAATCACGATTTTCTTTTACCGCAGAGCATGTATTATTGTAGATGAATTACTATAATTTTGAAGTTTCGCGGAGGGAGGCAAAGAGCAGGCTGATAGAAGGGGACAACAGACTTTAGAGAGAGTGAGGCCAAGGGGAGGCGCAGAAACGTATTGTACATTCCGCTTTAACCAGGAGGTTAAATCTATGCTGGAGAAGTTTCGGGTCTCATCTGTGAAAAGGACAATTTTGAGTACTGTCTTCATAGCTTCAGCTCTGGGATTTCTGTGGGCTGCCCAGCCCGCCTATGCGTATGATCTTTCGAACAGCAATTTTCAGGTCAGCACAGGTTCAAATGGCGACATATCCAGCCTGAAGCTAACTGGAGACAATTTCCCCACCAACTACGTCATGAATGCAAGCAATGCCCCCAACCAGAACACAGCGGATCATCAATGGCTCGGTGAGCTGATGTTCACTTACCGGCTGAACAACGGGTCCTGGACCAAGGCCTGGACCAATAAGTCGGCCGATGCAAGGACCCAAAGCCAGTCCGGCAACACTGTCAACATCACCTATCAAAACTCTGCAAATACGGAGGGAATCCGCAATTTCCGGGTGAATGAAAGCTATTCTCTTGTGAGCGATTACTTGCTCTGGCAGATTCAAGTGACCAATACCAGCACTCAGACGCTGGAAATCGGAGACTTTGGCCTGCCGCTCCCCTTCAACGAATTCTGGACCGGAGGAGGCAATGAGCAGATTTATGAATCGCGGGTGGTCACGCAATCGTTCATCGGCAATAACAGCTCTTATGTTACCGCACAGCGACCAAGCGGCATTGGCCCGTCTCTCCTGCTTGTCCCGGACAGCACAACCGGCGCGGGTTTTGAGTATATGGATAACTGGCGCATCCAGCAGCATCCCGGCAGTAAATGGGCTGGCGACCAGGGCGGCTGGATCGAAGGCCTTTCCGTCTATTACATCCATTCCAATGTGATCAAAAGCACCGGCAGCGGATACCTGCCCAACAGCAGCTTGACTCTGCAGCCTGGAGCGAGCAAGACCTATGCCTTCAAATTTTTCAAAGCCGCCAGTGAGCAAGCCGTCAAGGACCGGCTGTATTCCGAAGGGCTGATTGATACCACTGTAGTCCCGGGCATGATAGTGCCGGTCAATCAGACCGCCAAATTCGATCTCCGCACCTCTAAGACCATTACTTCCGTGACTGCGCAATATCCTTCTGAAACGACCGTGACTTCGCTTGGGACAACCCCGGGTGACCACAAGCTGTATTCACTGCAGATGAACCACCTGGGTCCCAACAATATTACGGTGAATTACGGCAGCGGAGAAAAGACCACCCTGCAGTTCTACGCCATTGAAGCCGTGGATGCCGCACTTCAGCGCCATGCGACCTTTATGGTGAACAACCAGCAGTGGAATGTGCCTGGAGATATCCGGGACAAGGCATTTGACGACTGGATGATGCAGAATAACGCCAAACGCAACAACTTTGCAGGGTACTGGGGCTGGGGAGATGACTGGGGTTACACACATGCTCAATACCTTGCCGAGAAAAATGTCCAGAAGCCCGTCGCCTCGGAAATCACAGCGCTTGACCAATATCTGGACACCACGATCTGGACCAACCTGATGGCTGGCCATCATACCGATTATCTGGTGCCCGACTTCCTCATGGCGCCGCCGAATGATACTCCAACCTACCGGGGATATGCTTACCCGCATATTTACAACACCTATTTCAGCATGTATAAGATTTCCAAGCTCTACCCTGGACTTATCAGCTACAAAGAGCCGGGCAACACCTATCTGCTGCGGGCCTACAATATTATGAAAGCGCTCTATGACGGGCCAGTCGCCTATAATTGGAACACCGGCCTGATGGGAGAATTGACCACACCGGAAATTATCAAAGCACTGCAGGATGAAGGATTTACCGCCCAGGCCAATGACATCATTGCGAAAATGAACACCAAATACAACAATTTTGCGGGTACGACTTACCCGTACGGCTCCGAATACAACTATGACAATACTGGCGAGGAAGCCGTTTATATGCTGGCGAAGATGAAGAACAACAACGCGATCAAAAGCAAAATCAATACCAAAACCCGCGCTGTCCGCGGAAAAATGCCTGTCTGGTATTACTACACAAATCCGGTAACCATCAACGGGGAACCCTGGTGGCAGTTCCAGTACACGGCATCGCTGGCCGGCACGGCTATGGATGATTGGGTACGCAACAATTCTTCCACACCGGAGGTAGAGCAGCGGCTGAGTTATGCAGCCAAGCTTGCGAACATTAACGCCATCAACTCTGGCCAGATCAGCTCCGATCCGGCGGATATTGGGGCGGTATCCTGGACGTATCAGGCCATGAAAGGCAACAATGGCGCGCTTGGTCTTGACGGCGGCCCATTGTTCAACGGCTGGCGCGGAATGTCTGGAGAAGCCGACCTCGGTTTGTTCGGGGCCATCAAGATTCTTAGCTCCGATGTGGCTGTAGACCCGATCTTTGGCCTCTACGGTTACGGCTGCGAGGTCACCGAGAGCGGCGGCAATTATGTTGTTGTTCCCAAAGACGGAGTGTTCCAGCGCCTGAATCTGATCACGGAAAAATGGGGCATGAACCTGGAACGCGACAGATACAGTCTGGCAACAGTCGCCAAAGCGAAGAACAGTGTCAGCTTCACCCTAAGCAATGTAACACCGGGTACAGCCCACGTGACAAAGGTAGCGCTGAACGGCCTTGCCGCCGGCACCTATAATGTAATGGTCAATAATGTGGCCTCCGGCAGCTTTACTGCAGTAAATGGCCAGACGGCAACAGCCAGCCTGAATATCGGTACGGCTGCAGCCTATGAAGTGAAGATCGAGCAGGGAACAGTCACCCCGGTGCCAAGCATCATTGCCAATTACAAAATGAACCAGACCTCGGGAACGGCGGTTACCGATTCCTCAACCGCAGGAAATCACGCCACAGTAACGGGAACGCCTTCCTGGATTGCCGGCCGCTCAGGAGCAGGCAATGCGCTGAGCCTCGGCACCAACGCTTATGCTGCTCTGCCTGCCGGAATCGTCAGCCAGTTGAATGATTTCACGATCTCAGCCTGGGTGCGTATTACCACAAATAACGACTGGGCGAGAATCTTTGATTTTGGCTCGGATACGACTGCTAATATGTTCCTGGCTCCCCAGACCGGGGACGGAGGGGGCTTGCGCTTTGCCATTACCAACAGCGGCAACAGCGCCGAGCAGCGGCTTACGGCCTCTGCCCCGCTTGCAACCGGACAATGGAAGCATGTTGCGGTAACGCTGTCCGGCACAACGGGCCGACTCTATGTCGATGGCGTGCAGGTCGCCACGAATACCGGCATGACACTGAAGCCGTCCAGCCTTGGCAATACTACTCAAAACTATATCGGCAAATCCCAATACGGCGATCCTAATCTGGAGGGGGCCGTCGATGATTTCATCATCTACAGCCGCGCACTCAGCGCATCCGAGATCACCTCATTGTTCAATGGAACGATGATTCAGGGAGCCGGCACTGAGGAGGCAGATTTGCTGCAGGAAGAACAACTGCAGGAAGAACAACCACAGCCCGGGCTGCCGGGTGAAAAACCGGATGGCGGCAGCCTGCCGATCAATAAATAGCAGGAGTCTACGATTTCTTGAAGACCCGGTTACCTTCATAAAGCGTGTCAAATAGGATGACTATTTGCACGCTTTTTTGCATGTTGCTATATAAGCTGTGAAATGGGGAAATATGTTCATTTATTGTCGAATAACATTATGGTTTGTTGTATTATGGAACTAAGCCGTTTTCCAGTATCAAGGAGGGTAATAGTTTGCATATACAGAGAAAGGCCGGGCTGCGTCAAGGTAAAAAGCTCAGTCTAACATCGCTTTTTACGGGTCTTGTAACGCTGGTGGTTCTGCTAACCACAACTATAATTATGGTGGGTTCTTATGACTCCAAGAAACAATCGTTGATGGAAACAACGCTCCACCTGAATTTCTCCAATGCCGACCGCATGGCGAGGACCATGGATTCCTTATTTCAATCCATACGCAGCAGCCTGGCACATAATGCGCAGATGCTTTCCAATGTGGATGCTATGACACCTGAGCAAGTGGGGCATCAATTGGAGCTGATGCGTAACAGCAGCAATTATTTTAATTCCATTGTTGTGATCGGTAAAGACGGGCTGGTCCGCAACGTGGAACCCACCTCAATAGGGACTGCGGGCAAACATATCACTTCTCAAGCGGCCAAAGAAGCGTTGGAGCTCAAACAGCCTTACACTTCTGCTCCTTATATGACAAAGAACACCAACAGGCTAATCGTGTTCCTGAGTCAGCCGATCTTCAGCAATGACGGTACATATCTTGGTATACTGGGCGGTACCATTTATCTGCAGGAGAATAACGTTCTGTCCAGTATTTTTGGAAATAACAAAGTGGACGATTTTGGATCTTATTATTATATTGTGGATTCCGGCGGACATTTATTGTATCACCCGGACAAGCACCTCTTCGGGAAGGATGTCAGCGGCAACGAGGTTGTGCAGAAGCTGATGAAAGGGCAAAGCGGGGAACAGCAGGTCCGCAACCTTAATGGAAATGAACTGCTCGCCGGATACTCCAGTGTTCCAGAGAGCGGCTGGGGAATTGTGGTCGTTTCACCGATGGCGCTGATCCATCAGCAGCTGATCGGCCATATTCAGACCATTATCGCCTATTCCCTGATTCCGTTCATTATTCTGCTGAGCGCTGTGATTCTTATAGCCCACAGACTGGCTCGGCCGTTTGCCTATCTGGCCGATTTGGTGAGCAAGATGGGCAAGGAAAGGATCGTGCTTCCGCCGGTCAAGCCGCACTGGAGCCGGGAGGCCGATTTGCTGACGAAGGCTGTGTTTTTAGCGGTAGCGGACATCCAGAAGCAGACGGATCAACTGACACAGGAGGCAGCGACCGATACGTTGACCGGGCTGAAGAACCGGAGGTCGCTGGAATATACCTTGAGCCAGTGGATTGCCTCAGGGATTCCATTTTCACTGATTGTGCTGGATGTGGACCGGTTCAAGTTCGTGAACGATACCTACGGCCATGTCACCGGCGACGAGGTGCTGAAGCATGTGGCCGGAGTGATCGTCTCCTCGCTTCGCCCGGATGATGTGTGCCACCGTTTTGGCGGTGAAGAATTTGTCATTCTGCTGGCCCGCACCCGCCCGGCCGAAGCCTTCAATGTGGCGGAAAGAGTCCGCCGGGCGCTGGAGCAGAGGAAGGGGCCGATTCCCACGCAAGTTACCGTATCGCAGGGCATCGCCCACTATCCGCAGCATGCTTCAGAGCAGGCGGAGCTGCTGAAGAAAGCGGATCAGGCGCTATATCGTGCCAAGAGCAACGGAAGAAACAGAACGGTGGTCGCGGAGGACAACCCGGCGGCCCCATCGGCATAACCACTTGCGTGGAACATTGGCGGGATAAGGAGGCTGCCCTTTCAGCGGTACTAGCGGGGATTAGTGGGAATTTGTACACTTAATTTGGCTAGAAAAGCTTCCTGTAGAGGAAATAGTGGGAAAAAGGGAACCTAATATAAGCAAATTCGCCCGGGAGGGGTAGAATCGGCCAGATTAAGTGTCCTTTTTCCAACTAATGCCTGCGAAGTAGCGGGATGGGGAGGATTTAAGTTCACTTTTTCCACTTCAGCCATGCTGCCGAGTCCAAAAGTGTCCGGAAGGACCGGGAGAGCATAGGTTTGACCGGGGAGGGAGGACTGGAGGTTCTGGCCCAACCTCAACTTATATTGAAATATTGTTCAAACAGGCGAGGCACGGAGGGGAAGTTTGGAACCGGGAGCGGCGGCGTCCGCCTTCACAAGAAAAACTATTGTGCTGAAAACGGTTTTATGTTACTTTATAATCTATAAAAACGTTTTTATAGCGAAGGATAAATGAAGATGGGAAAAATTACAATCCGGGACGTTGCCAGGGAGGCCGGGGTTTCGATCTCAACCGTATCGAATGCGTTAAATGATGTGGATGTGCTGAATCCGGAGACCAAATCGCATGTGCTTAAGGTGGCGCAGCGGCTGAATTACGTCCCTAACCTGAACGGCAAACAGCTGAAGTCAGGAAAAACCATGATGCTTGGCTTTTTTACAACAAGTGTGGCTGGCCCCTATTTTTATAAGCTTGTGGAGGCCATGTCCCGGCAGTGCGACCGTCTGGGGTACGGGCTGAACGTATTTGTCACGAAGGATAAGCAGGTTGTGATGAGCAATATCCTCGGCAGGCGCGTGGACGGCGTCATTATTTATGAAGAGCTGGGCATCGGCGACAAAGACATTCAAGCGATGAACAAGGAAAAGATCAAAGCGGTGTTTCTGGACCGGGTGCTGGAGAACGAGAACATGGGCAGTATTATTTTTGACTCCTTTGAGGCCGGTTATGAAGCGACCAAGTATTTAATCGGGCTGGGGCATAAGAAAATCGCCTACATCTCCGGCGTGGATACGATGTTTGACAGCGTACAGCGCAGGGAGGGGTACCTGGCGGCATTGCGCCAGTACGGTCTGCCGGTGAGCGAGGAGTATATTTTGCAGGGATATTTCGAGGAGGAGAGCACCTATAACGTGGTAAAATCCTTCATCCGGGCGCAGCCCGAGAAGCTCCCGGATGCTTTTCTGGCGGGCAATGACCTTAGTGCGATCGGCTGCATCCAGGCGCTCAAAGCCCATGGCTACGAGGTTCCGGACGATATCAGCGTGGTCGGCTTCGATGATATTGATATCGCCCAGTACTATTCACCCCCGTTAACGACGGTGCGGAATCAGATCGCCAGACAGGGGATATTGGCCATCGACCATCTGGTCCGCATGATACAGAAGCAGGAGCAGGGCAATGCGCAAAAACTGAAAGGTGAGCTTATCGTCAGAGGCTCAAGCCATGTGAAGTTAGGCCGGAATGAGCGGATATAAGGCACCGGGCAACGGCACCGTCCTTAATAGGACGGAATGCCGTTCCACTTGTAATCATGCTTAGGGGGGATTTTTTTGCCAAAAATAAAAACGTTTTTATTGATTTGGGATGCTGATGGGGAGCGTGATGAACGTGGATAAACTGAACCTGATGCCTTCACCGGCACTGCAGCAAATGGGTAAAAGGCCTATCGGGCAAAGGATTAAGGAATGGGTGACGGATTTCAGAAGGCAATGGGAAATTCAGTCGATGGTCATTCCGGGCATTATTTTTATGATTGTTTTTTGCTACATTCCGATTTACGGCTTAACTATCGCTTTCAAAAATTACACGGTCATTGATACGCTGTCCTCGGCTCCGTGGGTGGGTCTGGATAATTTCAAAATCATCCTGTCCGACAAATATTTCTGGGATTCGGTTATAAATACGCTGGGCATCAGCTTCCTGAAGCTGGCCATCGGGTTCGTCATTCCGATTATCCTGGGGATTATGATCTACGAATTGAACAGGGGACGCTTCAAAAAAATAGTGCAGACCATCTCGTATCTGCCCCATTTTTTGTCCTGGATCGTGCTGGGGGGCATGCTGATTACCTGGTTCTCAACCTCGGGGCTGTTCAATCAGCTGCTGCTCGAACTGGGGCTGATCTCGAAGCCGTCCAACATTCTGCTGGATGCGGGGAAATACTGGTGGATCGCCACGTTGTCGGATATTTGGAAAGAGGCCGGCTGGGGAACGATTCTGTATCTGGCGGTCATGTCCAAGATTGATCCGACGTATTATGAAGCGGCCAGAATCGATGGTGCAAGCCGGATCAGGCAGATTTGGAATATCACGCTGCCCAATATGAAAACGATCATCAGCTTAAATTTGATCCTTACTGTAAGCGGTTTATTGGGCTCTAATCTGGATCAGACACTGGTGCTCATGAACTCCCAGAACCGGGAGAAGGCCGAGGTCATTAACTCCTATGTATACCGGATGGGGATGACGCAGGGTGATTTCTCGTATGCAACCGCTGTCGGACTCGGAGTCTCCATCGTTTCCGTGATCCTGCTGGTCGCCGCGAACAAGATCACCAGCAAATTAAATGACAATCAATCTGTGCTGTAAAGGAGGCATTCGCCGTGAATCGAAAAGTGGTTAAAGAGGATGTCGACAGCAGGATATTTGATGCCATTAATATCATCGTGCTGTTTCTCGTAACGGTAGTGATTGTGGTTCCGCTCTGGAACGTGATCATCTCCTCCCTCAGCTCAGGCAAGGCGCTCGCCGAAGGCGGATTCATCTTTTGGTCCAAGGAATTTTCCCTGGAAAATTACCGGGCGGTGTTCAATGACAACACGATCTGGCAGTCCTTTCTCGTCTCCATCTCCAAAACCTTTGTCGGCGTGATTACCCATGTGTTTTTCTGCGCGATGATCGGCTACGGACTCAGCAAAAGATACATAAAAGGCCGCAAACTTTACGTTGCCATGGGTGTTATTACGATGTTTTTCTCCGGGGGGATGATTCCAACCTACCTGCTGATCAAATCGCTGGGTCTGCTTAACAGCTTCTGGGTGTACATTATTCCCGCGCTGTTCAGTTATTACGATGTCGTGATTCTGATGAACTTCTTCCGTAATGTCCCGGATTCCCTGGAGGAATCGGCCAAGATCGACGGTGCAGGCGACTGGCGCATTTTCCTGAAAATCTTCATCCCGCTGTCGATGCCCGCCATGGCAACCATCGCATTGTTCAACGGGGTGGGGCAATGGAATGATTTTATGACCACCAAGCTGTACATCACCAATCAGGCGCTGTATCCGCTGCAGATGAAGCTGTACGAAATCATCGTCCAGTCGCAAACCCAGTCCATGCAGAACATCGGCGGTTCAGCGGTTATCGAAACGACCACCAAAGGGGTTCAACTCGCAACGATTGTCATTACGACTCTGCCGATTGTTGTGATATATCCATTACTGCAAAGGTACTTTATTTCCGGAATGATGCTGGGGGCGGTGAAGGAATAAGGGGGATAGGGGGAAATTATGAAAGCGCAAACAATAATGTGTGGAGTCCAAACATTCTCCGTAGTCACGATAATACCCAAATCGGAAATTTATAAACTTTGAGGAGGACTAATACATGAATAAAACATTCGGCAAAAAAGGACTCAAGCTCTGTACGGTGCTGATGGCGGCTGTACTCGTCATGCCGGGCTGTGGCGGCGGCAATTCGGCAAGCTCCGGCAAAGCCGGTTTGCCTTCGGCAGATGACCGCTATACGGTTGACGCGGAAACTCCGGCCTGGAAGCTGGACAAAAAAGAGGAGACCACTGAACTGACCTGGTACGTGAATGCGGACTGGTGGAATACCGATTTTGGCAAAGATGTGGTCACGAAAAAAATCAAAGAGGATCTGAACGTCAACATCAAATTCATCACCGGGGATGATACGAAGCTGAATACGTTTTTTGCCGGCGGGGATATGCCGGATTTGCTGACGATCTTCGATTCCAACTCGCCGGTGGTGCAGAAGGCTGCCACCTGGGCCCTGCCGCTGAATGATCTTGCAGAGAAATATGACCCTTACTTCAATAAAGTGGCGGCTGCCGATACGCTGAACTGGTTCCAGCTGGTAGACGGCAAAACCTATGGCTATCCGAACTATTCCAACACACAGGCGGATTATGACAGCGGCAACATCCCGGCCAAGACTGCCTTTGTGATCCGCAAGGACGTGTATGAAGCGCTCGGAAGCCCTGCGGCCGGCACGCCGGAAGAGTTCAAAAATGTGATGGGCCAGATCAAAGCCAAGTTTCCGGAGCTGATTCCATTCGGCTTCAACTCCATCGGTGAAGGCACCGGCTCGCTGGGGGATGTACTGCAGGATTTCCTCGGCGTGCCGATGGAAACCACGGACGGCGGATTCTACAACCGCAATCTGGATGAGGATTATCTGGCCTGGCTGAAAACGATAAATGCCGTGTATAGGGGCGGCGCAATCAGCGATGACAGCTTTGCCGATGACGGAACGGCTTTTGAAGAAAAGGTCAAATCCGGCAAATACGCCACCATGCTGCTTGACGGAACGCCTCAGCAGGGCGGCAATCTGCAGATCTACATGAGTGCGAATCCCGGCAAAGAGTATATTGCCATCGACGGGCCGCAGAGCACAGTGGGCCATGCGCCAACGCTGAACCAGTCCGGAATTACCGGCTGGATGATCAGCTTCATTACCAAGAAATGCAAAGACCCGGCCAAGGCCATGCAGATCTTCACCTACCTGCTCAGTGATGAAGGCCAGAAGCTGATGAACTACGGCATTGAAGGCGAAACCTACCAGGTCAACGCGAACGGCAAGGTGGAGCTGCTGCCTGCGGTGAAGGATCTGCAATTAAACAATGCTGACAAATTCAAAAAGGATTACCGGCTGGGCGAATTCATGTTCTTCGGGCATGACCGCGACAAAGCCCTGAGTGAAGATGCCTTTCCCGAATCCATCAAGCAGATGCAGGAATGGGGCAAAGGCAAGCTGAAGCCGCATTTTATTCTGGAGAACATCAATCCGGATCAGGGTACACCGGAAGCACGGGCCCTAAGCGCTATCAACACCAAGTGGAACACAACCATGGTCAGTATGCTCCGCTCCAAGGATGATGCAACCTTTGACAGCCTCCTGGCCGACTACAAAACCTTCCTCGATAATAACAACTGGGATAAGATTGTAGAAATCCGCACGGAGAAGATGAAGAAGAACAAGGAAAAGCTGGGGCTGAAGTAAACTGTGACGGAAATGCGCCCTCTTTGGAGGGCCTTAAATGTAAAGTTAAAAAATTGAGAATTTGAAAGGAGTAATGGAGGTGAAGTTTGGAACTGGAGGAGCGGTAGCGTCCGCCATTATGTTTGAATTTCTACCGCTACCAGCGGTTTAAATCAGGAAATTCAAACATAACAGCGGCCGGAAGTCCAAACATTCACCGTAGTTACGACTGTTCAAAATTCGAAAACTTTAACTTCAGTTTATACATTTGGAGGGGGAACCACATTGCAGGAGCTTATCATGTACAGGTCCACAGGCGAAAAGGGGCTGTTCATCGAGCAGCCGCCTGAGCAGCAGAAAGTAGGCGCTTCAGAGCAGGCGACCGTCACCGTTACCATTGATGAAAGTCAGACCTACCAGGAGATGGATGGCTTTGGGGCTTCTTTTACCGATTCGGCGGCGTATCTGATCAATCGGGTGCTGAGCCCGGAGCAAAGAACGGAGCTGATGAAGAGACTGTTCGATCCGGCAGCCGGAATTGGCTTATCCGTCTTGCGCAATCCGATGGGCGCCTCGGATTACGCCAGAACGGTGTACAGCTATAATGATCTCTCTGAAGGGGAAACCGATATGGAACTGAACCGGTTCTCTGTCGCCCATGATGAAGAGGACATCATTCCGCTGCTGCAGCAGGCGGTGGCGCTGAATCCGGCGGTTAAGCTGATGGCTTCGCCCTGGAGCGCGCCGGGCTGGATGAAGACCAGCGGGTCGATGATCACAGGCAGGCTGAAGCCGGAATATTACGGAGTGTATGCCGGTTATTTTGTCAGATACATTCAGGCGTACGCGGAGCACGGGCTTCCTGTTTATGCCGTCACTCCGCAGAATGAGCCGCTGTTCGAACCGCATCATTACCCGGGAATGCTTATGCTGCCGGAAGAGCAGGCCATGTTTGTTCGGGAGTACCTGAAGCCTGCGTTTGTAAAGCATAAGATCAACGCCAAAATTCTCTGCTATGACCATAACTGGGACCGGCCGGATTATCCGCTCGCCGTGCTTGCGGCTGCCGGAGAAGCGGTGGACGGGGTCGCCTGGCACTGGTATGGCGGCACGGCCCCGGCGCAGTCCCGGGTGAAGTTGGCTTTTGAAGATAAAGAAGTTCATTTCACCGAAGGCTCCGGCGGCGAATGGATTCCGCCTTTTGAACAGGCCTTCTCCAATGTGATCCGCACAGGGATAGAGATTCTGCGCAATCACAGCAAATCGTTTGTCCTGTGGAATATGGCACTGGATGAGCAGAACGGGCCGGCGGTGCCGGGTTTCGGCAGAAGCACCTGCCGCGGCATTGTCCGGATCGACCAGCAGACCCGGGAGCTAACGTATACGCTCGACTACTACGCGCTGGCTCATTTCAGCAAAGTCATCCGGCCCAAGGCCTTGCGGCTGGAGTCCCATTCTACTCATCCTGCAGTTACTACCGCTGCTTTCCGCAACCTGGACGGATCGGTGGGAGCAGTCCTGTTCAACGACGGGGAGGAGCTTGAGACCGTGGCGGTGAGATTGCCGGGAGAGGAACCGCTGACCTTCAGCATGGCACCCAAAAGTGCTGTGTCACTGCTGGTGAAGCATCCCAAGGAGTAGACTGATCTTATAAAAGAAACAGCGGAAGCCATGGACGGGAAGAAGAGTCCGCAGCTTCCGCTGTTTGTGTTAACCAATGGTGCCCTGTTAGCATATGTCCGCTTGTTAAGCGTTAAGTTTCTTCGTCGCTTCTGTATTCCAGTATATCTCCAGGCTGGCACTCCAAAGCCTTGCATATCGCCTCTAAAGTGGATAGCCGGACCGCTTTTGCCTTGCCGTTTTTGAGTATGGAAAGATTAGCCATCGTGATGCCAACCCTCTCGGACAGCTCGGTGACGCTCATTTTTCGCTTAGCCAGCATTACATCAATATTGATTATAATCGCCATGGTCTTCACCTCAGACTGTTAAGTCATTTTCTAATTTTAGTTCGATAGCCTCTTTTAACAGCTTCTGGAGAACAGCAGCAAAAACGGCAATTACCAGGGAGGCGAAAATGATGACCAAACCGATGACGATGATGCCCGGAGCATCATCCTTCTCCGCCATGAGATAGAAGAGAGGCAGGCCTGCCACATACAAGCCGCTGATGACGATGGCACAGTATTTTATATTCTTAAGGACCCGCACAGATAATTCGGAAAAAGCTTTGTTTCTGTCAATATAGCCTAACAGTCTAAAGGCTTGATACAGCGCGATGTAAAAGGGGACCGCTGACGCATACAAATCGATAAAAACCAGATATTTAATAAAAGTCATATCCGGATACAATTCGGCTGCAAAATCCGCGATTGCAGGCACCGCAAATATACACAAAGCAAGAACCGGAATGCCCATAAGAATCACAGCTGCCTTTAAAAAAAGTGTTGTTCCCCGTTGCATAAAATGCACCTCGTTTAGTTATTGTTACATTGAATTTAGCATAAAATTTATCGTTTTACAATATATTTTGATTGTTATGTAATGATGCAGGCTGATCGTGCCGCTCTTTTTTATACTCATTGGGCGACAGGCCCACTTCTTGCTTGAACAGCTTGGAGAAGTAGGAGTAGTTGGTGTAGCCCACCTTGTTCGCAATGGTGTACACAGACAGCCGGGTGGTCTCCAGCAATTGCTTGGCGGCGGCGATCCGGACTTGAATCACATAGCTGCCCAAGGCCACGCCGGTCTCCTTCTTGAATAGCCGGGCGAGATAATCGGGATTCAGATAGACGATCTCCGCCAGATCATTCCGCGTCAGCTCATCTCCGTAATGCGCATGGATGTACTGCTTGATCTCTTCGGCCACCGATTTGGGCTGCGCGGTAAGGTCACGGTATTTCATGGCCGTGTTCACCAGGTATTCCAGGTATTCCTCCATGTCCTCGATAGAAGTCAGGGAATGCAGCTGCAGGCGGTCATTCACCTTGCCACTGTACAATTTATGGACCTGAATGCCCTTCATTTTGAGAAAAGAATAGACGAGCTGCACAATATCCAGCCGGAACAGGCTGAGGATGGAGGTGTCGACGGTCCGGTTGACCAGCAGCCCCTTCAGATAACGGCTCACTTCCTCCAGAAAAGCGGCCAGCCTGTTCCGGTTCAGCAGCTCCTCCAGATGGGCCAGATCCGGGGGGATGTACGCGGCTTTACTCTGCTTCTGGTACATTTCTACCGTATAAGTATGATTTCGGCAGCGTGTGATTTCTTCATCCATCCGGGTCAGGCTTTGCAGGACCGTGCCGATCCCGCCCAGTTCGCCGTGCAGGCCAATATTGCAGCAGACATCGCATTTGAGATAAGGGTTCGTTTTCTGGATCAGGGAGGCGCAGATTTCCTCAAGCGTACCGGTATCCGGAATCTCATTCCATTTTAGGATGGCGATCCAGTGATAATCCTTAATCTCCAGAATGCTCTCGATCCCGAAGCCGGGATGCCGGAACAGCTCATACAGAATGTTAAGCAGGGCAAAATCGAACAGATCCTTCTCTTCCTTGCCCATGCTGCCATTGAAGGGAAAGACATTGAACAACAGCGGCTGAAGGGTATCGTCCATATGATAGGCGAGATTCTGCTCCTTGATGGCATAGGTGATTGCCGACGGCCTGATGGGGGAAGAGCTGCTTCCGCTCACCATTCTGCGCCAGAAATGCTCCAGATTTTTCGCCTGGTTCTTTTGCCAATAATAGCCTTCTTGGATGGCTTTTTCGTTATGCTGCTGCTCCTTGGCGCGCGCAACCGCTTTTTGGATAATAAGCATCAGCTTGTCAAATTCAATCGGCTTGAGAAAATATTCGAAGCTTTGCAGCTCGATGGCTTTTTGCGCGTAATTGAAGTCGGCATAATTGGTCAGGAGAATGGTCTGAATCGGATAATCGTTGTCCCGGATCCAGGCCAGGAGCGATAATCCGCTGCCCTGCGGCATTTCTATATCCGAGATTAGAATCTGCACGGAGTGGTTCTCCACAATTTCCCGGGCTTGGGCGACATTGTTGGCCGTATATACGGTTTCGATGCCCAGTGCTGTCCAGTCCATTTTCTTTTGCAGAGCCGCTACTACATAATAGTCGTCATCGACCAGCAATACGTTCATAGGAAATTCTCCATTCATGTTGAAGTAGCCGGAAGATCCGGAAGGGTTATGATGACAGAAGCGCCGCCGCCCTCTATATTGGAGAAGTGAACCGCCGCTTTTTTATAATACAGGTATTCCAGCCGTTTAAGCGTATTCATAATGCCGATGTGCGTTCCTTTGCTCTGATCCAGGGGCTGGCCCCGCACCAGCTTCTCAAGTACCTCGGGGGCAAAGCCGGGTCCGTTGTCCGAGATCTGAATCACCGTCACCTGTTCCTCTTCGGATTCACGCCGGGTAACCGTCAGGCTGATCTGGACTTCAGGGTCCCGGGAAATTGCATATTTGACGGAGTTCTCAATAAAGGTCTGCAGCACCAGCGGGGGGATCTGCACATCTTTCGCTGTTTCGTCCTGCACGATATGATGTCTGAAGGCATCCCGGTACCGGCTGCGCTGGATTTCAAGATAAATGCGGATATGCTCGATCTCATCCTCCAGCCGGACAAAGTTCCCGCCGTCCTGAAACGTATAGCGGAAGTATTTCGAGGTCGACATGGCCATATTCTCGATTTCTTCGTACATTTGGATCTGGGCCATACTGTAGATGCTGGTCAGGCAGTTCAGGAAAAAATGAGGTTTGATCTGCTGCTTCATATAGTCCAGCTGAATGCGCTGTTTTTCCAGCTCCTGCTCATAGATGGCGATTTTGAAGGTTTTGACCTGCTCCATCAGGTCCTTGAACTGGTCGCTTGCCTGCTCCAGCTCGATGATTTTACTGCTTTTGAAGCCGGCGGGCTGACCGTCCTCATTCATGTGCGCCAGATTCTCCGAGAAGTTCTGGATCGGACCCAGCACTCTTTTATTGAAGAATAGCATTACGGCGCAGAGGGTGGAGGTCACGATGAAGAACAGGAGCATAATCAGCAATTGGGCGATCATGATTTTCTCGAAGGCTCCGAATTGAATGACCATGTCCGCGCTGAATGTAGTATTGGAAAATTCACTGCTGATCGTCGTGCGGGACCGGAGCAGGCCCGGCCAGCCCTGCTCCTGCTGCACCAGCTTCCCGCTGCCCGATAGGGGACTTGAAATGCGGGTGCCGTTCTCATCCACAAGGGAGGCATAGCCGTTGGCCCCCAGGTTAATCTGCCGCAAAGGGCGGATCAGATTGTCGGCGGAGATCAGACCGATCAGATAGCGGTTGTAATACGGGACGATGTTGATAATATAGTATTTTCCGTTGACCAGGATAGGTGTCCACCGGGAATAAAACTCCGCATACACATCCTTATCTTCTATATAGGAATAGATCAGCTTCTTCAGCTCCAGATAATCCGTATAGCTGACGCTGATCGGTGCGCAGTTCAGAAAGAAAGACTGATTTTTCAAATAAAAAAAGAAGTTGTATTCCTGCCCGTAATTCTTCTGCAGCTCGGAAAACCGTTTGTACAGATTACTGTTCGATTTCAGGAACTCGCTGCTGTCCGGTTCATAGGCATTCATCATATTCAGGGTTTCATCGTTCGCCAGCGTCCAGCCCATATAATGATTAATATAGGCAAAATCATGGTTGATGCGGTCGATGTACAGCTTGGCTGTATCCTGCAAATACCGTGTGGACTGCTGCTTCACAATGGAAATGGAGGCCAGGCTGATGGCAAGGTCCAGCACCAGTACGGCGAACGAGACCAGGATCATGATTCGTACATAATGGCGGATGGGATACGGTTTGCTGCCTGCTTTTCGTTTGATCATAGTCTTACATGCCGCGTCCTTTCCTGCGCGTTCATTAGATGAAAGCGGTTGTATGGCTAACAAAGCCATTATAAGACCTCCCGGGAGAAATTACATGCACTATTCCCGGCAGTCCCTGACAAAGTCCGGAAACTGCAAGCGAAAGTCTGAATACCGTCATACCTGCACAGCTGAAATTACGGTAGAATCTTCAAATCGATGTAAGCGGATGCAGAAGTCCGAATACTGCCGCCAATGGGTCCGGAATGCAAAGATGCAGCAAGCTATCATTAGAGGTGTAAAGCGGATGCAACCAATGAAATGGGGGATTACAGAATGGGTATACACAGCAAAAGCAGAGCAGCCAAGAAATGGCCGCTGCTGCTGCTGTCGGCCGTAATGGTTATGGGAATGGCCGGCTGCAGCGGCAATAAGGAGAAAGCGGACGCTCCGGCGGATACCGGTGATTTCAACAAAGAAGGCCTGCCGATCGTCAACGAACCGGTCACCCTGAAGGTGCTGACTGTGCGTTGGGGAAGCATGGGGGATACCTTCACCCAGAACCAGTGGCTGAAGGACCTGGAGAAGAATACGAATGTCAAAATTGATTGGCAGGTCATGTCCTCCAATGACTGGGCGGAACAGAAGTCCATTCTGCTGGCCAGCGGCACGCTGCCGGATGTGGTAGTGGGCGACCAGACCTTTTCCGATTCCGATATCGTCAACAACTTAAGCTATTTCCGTCCGCTGGATGAGTATATCGATCAATATATGCCGAACCTGAAAGCCGCGATGGAAGAAACGCCGGAGATGAAAAAAATCAGCACCTTCCCCGACGGGAAGATATACTCTCTGCCGACCAGATTGCCTTCACGCCCGAAAAGCTCCCGCCAGCCGGTCATCAACAAGGCCTGGCTCGACAAGCTTGGCCTGAAGACGCCGGACACCTTGGATGATCTGTACAATGTGATGAAGGCCTTCAAGGAAAAAGACCCGAACGGTAACGGCAAGGCAGATGAAATTCCGTATATCGAAGTCAGCAATGACCTCATCAGCCCGTTCGGCATCACTGATCTCAACAGCAACAATATGCTGGTTAAGGACGGTAAAGCTGTATATTACCCTACTTCCGAAGAGTACAAGGAAGGCCTGAAATGGGAAAACAAATTATACAGCGAGGGCCTGCTGGACAAAGAGCTGTTCACCCAGGACGCCACCATGATCTCGGCCAAGTTCCAGAATCCTGACGCGCCGATCGTAGGCCTCTCGTACCAATGGACGCCGGACGCCGTCTTCGGCAAATGGAGCGAGCAGTATGAAACCATTCCGCCTGTGGCCGGGCCGGACGGCAAGCGCTATACCATCGGCAATCCCATCGGGATGAATCTCGCCCGCAACGAGCTGCTGATTACCACCTCCTGCAAAAATCCGGAAGTCGCCGCCCGCTGGGCCGACCAGTTCTATACCAATGAAGCCAGCATCCAAAATTTCTGGGGGGCTATCGGAACGGTGCTCAAAAAGAATGACGACAGCACCTACACGCTGATGGACCCGCCGGCGGGAACGAGTGCGGATGCCTGGTACTGGGACCAGTCGCTGCGTGATTTCGGGCCGAAATATGTCAGCCCGTCCTTTGAGAAGAATATTGTGCTGAGCCAAAGCAGCGGCGACGGATTGAAGCTGCAGCTGGATAAGCTGGGCAGCGATTACGTGACCACGCCGTTCCCTAACGTGATGTACACCTCCGAGGAATTCCAGGAGCTGCCAACCCTGACCACGGACATCGACAGCTATGTGACCACGATGCGTGCCCAGTTTATTACCAAAGGCGGGATTGATGAAGGCTGGGATGCCTATGTGAAGAAGCTGAACGATATGGGCCTGGAAAAGCTGCTCCAAATCCGCACCGACGCTTATGCCCGGTATATGAGCGTAAAATAACCAGTTTCGGAGAAGAGTATTCTTCATCGGTTTGAGCAAATGCCGTCCCGCGCCAGCTTTTTGCAGGACGGCATTTTCCATATAGCTCACAACACTTTTAGGAGGGGTTTCATGAAATCCGGTCATCGCCGTCCAGGTCGGACCTGGGGACAGATCAAACGGAACTGGGGGCTGTATGCGCTGCTTTTTCCTGCGGCGGTTCTCACGTTATTATTCGCGTATAAGCCGATGTACGGGGTGCTTATTGCCTTCAAGGATTATAGTCCGGCGCTCGGAATCACGGACAGCCCTTGGGCGGGCTTCAAGTATTTCGAGAAGTTTTTTCATTCCTATCAATTCTCGTCCACGATCAAGAATACGCTGATCATTAGCGTGTACAGTCTGATTACTTTCCCGATTCCGGTCATGCTGGCGCTGATGGTCAATCAGATGCGCCCGAACCGGTTCAGACGTTTTTTTCAGACCGTATCGTATATGCCGCATTTCATTTCCACAGTGGTTATGGTCGGCCTGATGATGATACTGCTCTCCCCAAGTACCGGCCTTGTCGGCAATCTGTACAGTCTGTTCGGCAAAGAAGCTCCCGATCTCATGGGTTCAGCCGGGTGGTTCAGCAGCGTGTATGTCTGGTCCGATGTGTGGCAGCATGTCGGCTGGGACAGCATTATCTTCATCGCGGCGCTGTCGGCGGTGGACCCGAGCCTGTATGAGGCTGCTACTGTGGACGGGGCCAGCCGCTGGCACAAGGTCCGCTACATCGATATTCCGATGCTGATGCCGACCGCCATCACCCTGCTGATCCTGCGCGTCGGCGGCCTGCTGGGCGTCGGCTTCGAGAAGGTCTATCTGATGCAGAATGACCTGAACGCCACCTCAAGCGAAATTCTGTCCACCTATGTCTACAAAATCGGGCTGCTCAGCAGCCAGTACAGCTTCTCCTCAGCCATCAACCTGTTCAATACAGTCATTAATTTCATCCTGCTCATTATGGTCAACCAGATTTCCAAAAAACTCAGCGAAAACAGCTTGTGGTAGAAAGGGGAGCAGCATCATGGGAGTACTACAGCCTGCGGCTCAAGAGAAAACAGGAAAAATAAAAAATAACCGCACCTCGGATGCGGTTATGGAGTTCGTTATGTATGTTATTGCAGCGGTGTTTCTGCTGATTCTGATCTATCCGCTGTTTTTTATTGTCATCGCTTCGTTCAGTGATCCGTCTGCTGTAGCGGGAGGACAGGTCTGGCTGTTCCCCAAGGGCTTTACCCTCGACGGCTACAAAGAGCTGCTGCGCCATGACAACATCTGGACCGGTTACCTCAATACCATTCTGTACACGGTCGTCGGAACGGTGATCGGTCTGGCCGTAAACATCTCGGCAGCCTATGCGCTGTCCCGCAAAGACCTGACAGGCCGCAAGTATATCTCGCTGTATTTCATCTTCACGATGTTTTTTAACGGCGGGCTGATTCCCACCTTCCTGACGATCCGCGACTTCCAGCTGTATGACACCTTCCTGGTGATGGTGCTGCCCTTCTCCGTGGGGGTCTACAACATTATTGTCGCCCGGACTTTTTTTCAGACGAGTATTCCCGGGGATTTATGGGAGGCGGCTCAGATCGACGGCTGCGGCAACCTCCGCTACTTTGCCCGGGTTGTGCTGCCGCTGTCCAAAGCAATTGTTGCCGTGCTTGGCTTATGGATTGCCGTCGGATACTGGAACTCGTATTTCAACGCCTTGATCTACCTGAAGAACCCGGACATGTATCCGCTGCAGCTGATCCTCCGCAATATTCTGATTACCAATCAGATGCAGTCCGGCATGGGAACGGGCGAAGCGGCGCAAATCGCACTGCGGCTGGCGAATATGATGCGCTACTCCGTCATTATTGTGGCTACAGTGCCGATCATGTGTGTATATCCTTTTGTGCAGAAATACTTTAATCAGGGCGTGATGATCGGCGCGGTAAAGGAATAGCTGAGGAATAGCTGATGAATAGCCGATGGGCAGGGCTGCAATTATTGATGGAGGACATCTCCAAATTCGGCACGCTGCTGGAATCTGCCTTTGGCAAAAGGGCATAAGGGCAAAATCTTGATCCCATTCTCCCTTGCGTATTCCACCATCGCTTCAACAAGCAGGTCTCCAAGCCCCTGTCCGCGGTAAGCGGTGTTTACGAAGGTATGATCGATAATATAAAGGCTGGCTGTTGAGGTTACATAAGTCATTTCAGCAGCGATGGAGTCCTGATCCCGGATCAGAAACCGCTTGTTGTCTTTATCGTGAACTACATTGTGCATTGTGACACCTCTTTCTGTATGTTATTATTCCTGGTCAAGAATCTCGTATCGGAGCGCGCCGCTCGGGCATTTGTCAATATGCCGGGCAATGGCCTCAGCGGCATCGGCATCGGGCTCAACCCAAGGACGTCTGCTAACATTAAAAACCGCAGGCAAACCTTTCACACAAACACCGGAGTGAATGCATTTTTCTGGCTGGAACTTCACCGTGATATTTTTGCCGTAATACAGCTTCTGATCGTTTGTCATACGTTCACACCTTTCATTTTAATTTCTTGATTGCGTCCCGCTGTTCTGACTATACCATACTCTTTTACAGAAAAGCTGACATGATTTCGCTAAAATTTGATATAAAAAGCTGGAAAAGTACAGTTTGCAGCAAGCTCGCTATCTATCGCCGTAAAATGGTAAACTAGGAAATATAGTATTTTACGGGGAGTGAACTTCTTATGAAAAAGCTTGCTGCCGGCTTCCTGGCCGGTGCGGTATTGATGATAGGCACCCAGGCGATCGGGGCTTCTACGAGTCTAGTAGGCAAGACAATTCAAGCAGAATACACCGTAAACGTGTACGGCAAGAAACTGGCGGTCCCGGCCATTGTAATTGACGGCAAAAGCTATGCACCGGTCCGGGCAATCGGGGAGCTGGCAGGATATAAGGTTTCCCTGTCAGGCAAGACCATCAGTCTGGACGAGAAAGAGGCGGCGGCTCTGCCATCGCTGGCTGATAGGAATGCAGGCATTACAATGGGCCCGGTGCCCACGCTGACACCAGACTCCGCAGCAGCTGTGACCAAAGGCAAGATCAAAGCGATTGACAGCAAGATAGATGCCGTTGTCGACAACATTCTGTCCACAAGCAGCAAGCTGAAGGCAGACCCTGACAGTGGCGACCTGAAGGACAAGCTGGAGCAATATAAAGCGGAATACGCTGATCTGCTCCAGCAAAAGGATGCCGAACTGCAGAAATAGAACGGGCATACATGTGAAGTGGCTATGCAGACTTCTGTAAAAAGTCGAATATAAGAGGCTGCTCCGTCATTGGCTGCAATGACATGGAACGGCCTCTTTTTTCATAAGGAAAGTTGCTATTGCGATTTGCTGTTAACATTTCTAGTACCGTTACTATTGCTGCTGATCCCGCCCGGTGCCGCCGCCGTAGCGGATTCCGCCTCTTGCCGGTACCCGCCGGGGGTTTTGCCGATAATCCGTTTGAAGACCAGGCTGAAGGTTTTGGTATCACGGTACCCCACCTGCTCGGCAATGAGCGCTATGGGGGTATTTGGTTGCCGGGCCAGCAGCCCGCAGCTTTTTTGAATCCGGACATTTTGCAGGAAATGGTGAAAGGTCTGGCCGGTGTGCGCCTGGAACAACCGCTGCAAATGACGTTCGCTCCAGTCAAAGGCCCGGGCAAGATGGGACAGGGTGATATCCCGGGCATACTCCTGCTGGATATAGCGGAGAACATGCAGGAATCGCGTTTGCTTGTTGACCGGAAACTGAAGCTCATCATGCTTGAAGCGGTAGAGGGTGACCACCAGTTGAATGAACAGGGACAATAAATAGGTGCCGGAGCCGGTCTGCGGCAGATTGTACTCCCGGTGCAGCGAGAGAAAAAGGCTCTCGATGGAACCATGAAGGTCGGTGACTGTGAACGGAGAAACCTGGTGGTTTTGGATCTGTGCCACGTATCCGGCAATCGCCGGGTCCGGAATAACCGGAGTCAATCCTTCCAGCAGCCCGGGGGTAAATAAGCAATTGTAGACCACAAGCGGTTCTTTAAGGGAAGCGGGCGACGACGGCCGGAAGACATGGGAGACGCCGACGGGAATGAAATACAACTGTCCTTTGAAGGCATGTTGAACCTCCTGTTCAATATAGTGGAACCCCTTGCCTTCCGCAACGAAGGCCAGCTCGATGAAATCATGGGAATGAAGCGGAAGCTGATAAGTCTCCGTAGCACGGTTCACATACAGCAGCAGATTATTTTCAAAAAAGCTTTCGCCTTTCAGCGTATGGTTTGCAGAGTTCACCCGTCCTCCCCTTTCTCCGCCGGACAAAAAGTCCTTTTTGCGCAGGTGAAATGTCTTTTTTACAGGTAATAGATTGAATTTGAATTCTTATAATTGTAATAGAAAGCGCTTCGAATTTATAGGGTGAATCCAAGAAAAGACGGGGTGGACAGGATGTTAACGGTTCAAAAGCTACGTGTGGAGTATAAAGAAAATCCGGTCGGGCTTGATGTGCGCTTCCCAAGAATCAGCTGGCAGCTTCAATCGGAGAAGCGGGATGTGCTGCAGCAGTCCTATGAGATCGAGGTCTCTGCTGAAGCGGACTTCCGCCGGAGGTTATGGAGTTCCGGGAGGGTGTATTCGGAGCAATCGTCTCATGTGGAACTGGCGGAACTGATGGTGCGTTCACGGCAGCGTTATTATTACCGGGTTAGAGTGTGGGATATGGAGGACCGGAGTACGGAATGGTCGGAAACTGCATTTTGGGAGATGGGGCTGCTGGCACAGGAGGAGTGGCAGGCTGAATGGATCAGCGCTCCGCTGTCACTGCTTGGTGTAGAATCGGAACAGTGTCCGCTCCTCCGGGGCAGCTTTCACACCGCTGCTAAACCGGTTAAAGCCAGAATGTATGCGACCGCCCTCGGACTGTATGAGCTGGAACTCAACGGCTCGCGCGTAGGCGATGGTTATCTGACCCCGGGCTGGACCAGCTACGGTCAACGGCTGCAGGTGCAGGCTTATGATATTACAGCGCAGATTGCAGCAGGAGAGAATGCTGTGGGCGCGTGGCTGGGGAACGGCTGGTATAAAGGTAACCTGGGCTGGGATAACCGCAGGCATCTTTTTGGCAGCCGCACCGCATTGCTGATGCAAATCCATCTGACCTATGAGGATGGGAGCGAGCAGATATTTGCGACGGGTGAGAACTGGACAGCGGCAGCCGGCCCGATTCTGATGTCTGAGCTTTATCACGGCGAAAGCTATGATGCCCGTCTGGAGTTAAGCGGGTTCAGCCGGGCCGGGTATGACGACAGCCGCTGGTCCCGGGTTGAGCTCATCACGCATTCCAAGGAAATGCTGGTCGCACAGGCGAATGTTCCAGTAAGGAAAATAGAACAGATCAAGCCGCTTAAGCTGCTTAAGACACCCGCCGGTGAAACCGTGCTTGATATGGGGCAAAACATGGTCGGCTGGATACAGTTTTCCCTGGATGCCCCGCGCGGGCGGCAGGTGGAGCTGGTTCATTTCGAGGTGCTGGACCGTGATGGCAATGTCTATACTGATAATCTGAGAGGCGCCAGACAGAAGATCACGTATATTGCCAAAGGCGGAGGCCCGGAAAGCTATGAGCCGCGGTTTACCTTCCAGGGATTCCGCTATGTGCAGCTGACCGGATTCGGCGAGGAGCCTTCGCTCCAGGATTTCACAGGCATTGTACTTCATTCGGATATGGAGCGCACAGGCTTCTTCGCTTGCTCCAATCCGCTGATCAATCAGCTCCAGCACAATATCCTGTGGGGCCAAAAAGGCAACTTTGTCGATGTGCCGACGGATTGCCCGCAGCGGGATGAGCGGCTGGGCTGGACCGGGGATGCGCAGATGTTCATCCGCACCTCTGCGTATCTGATGAATGTAGCCCCGTTTTTCACCAAATGGCTCAAAGACCTGTCTGCTGATCAACTGGACAACGGCGGTGTTCCGTTCGTGATTCCGAATGTCCTGGGAGAGAATGAGCATTCTTCTTCAGCCTGGGGCGATGCTGCCGTCATCTGTCCTTGGACGATCTACCAATGCTATGGGGATAAACGTATCCTGGAGGAGCAGTACCCGAGTATGCAAGGCTGGGTGGAGTATATCAGGAGGCAAGGGCATGACGGGCTTCTGTGGAACACGGGCTTTCATTTTGGCGACTGGCTGGGACTGGATGCCAAACCGGACAGCTACAAAGGTGCTACGGATACCGGTTTGATCGCGACTGCCTTTTATGCGTATTCCGTTCAGCTTCGGGGAAGACGGCCGGTGTACTGGGGAGAACTGAAGACGCCCGGCAGTACTCGAAGCTGCACAGCCGTATTAAAGAAGCTTTTAACCGGGAATTTATCACGCCTTCGGGGCGTTTATCCGTACCCACACAGACAGCCTGCGTTCTGGCCCTGATGTTCGGGCTGGTAGAAGGGCCGGCGAAAGAACGCACAACAGACAAACTCCTGAAGCTCCTGGAAGAAAGCGGCCATCATCTCACCACCGGGTTTGTGGGCACACCTTATCTCAACCTTGTGTTAAGTGAAGCGGGGCATACGGACGCGGCCTATAAATTGCTGCTGCAGACCGATTATCCTTCCTGGCTGTACCAGGTGACCCAAGGAGCGACGACCATCTGGGAGCACTGGGACGGGATAAAGGAGGACGGAAGCTTCTGGAGCAAGGATATGAATTCGTTCAACCATTATGCGTATGGAGCCATCGGGGATTTTTTGTACCGCCATGTTGCAGGTATTGAGTTGGATGAAGCGTACCCGGGCTACAAGGCATTTGTGATCAAGCCGCAGCCGGGCGGAGACCTGACCTGGACTGCAGCTGCGCTTGAAACGATGTACGGGCGTATTCGCTCCGAATGGAATATAACTGCGGATCAGCTGGAAATGTCCGTTTCGGTGCCGCCGAACACCTCTGCAACGCTGTATCTCCCGAAAGCCGATTTGCCCCGTGTGCTGGAGGGTGATGTGCCGCTTGAGCATGCCGCCGGCGTACATTCTACAGAGCAGCTGGAGCATGAGGTGAAAGTAATACTGGGCTCCGGGGACTATAAGTTTTCTTATAAGCTGGGCGCGCAATGAGCCGGGGATAACGAAGAAGGAAGCAAACGGATTCCGGCAGCGGGCGGCTGTTTAAGTCTCCGTTTGCTTTTTGCTTTTTTTAGCGCTATTATAGATTAATAAAGTCTTTGATTGAGGTGGGTGTTCATGAAGTACTCAAAGGCAACCAACTATGCGCTGCACACCATGCTCTATCTGGTGGCTGCTGCGCCGAACAAGCCTATAGGCGTACAGCAGCTGGCGGAACGGCAGGGGGTATCTCCCACATATCTGTCGAAGATCCTGACCAAGCTGGTGAAGGCGGATCTCATTGAGTCCGCATCCGGTGCGAACGGCGGATACCGGCTGAAGCGCAGGCAGGAAGAGATTTCTTTTCTGGACATCATTCATGCCATTGAAGGCACGGCATCGTTGTTCGATTGTACCCTCAACCACTCCAGCAAGTGTCCGATTCAGCAGGAGATGGTCGAAGCGGAGCGGCAGATGGAGCAGTATCTGCAGAACAAGAAGATGTCCGAGCTTGCCGAAAAAATAACGGTGGACTGATCATCCGCCGTTTTTGGCGGCATGATTATAGATATAGACAGTCTTTTAAATCTGTAAAAGCTTGAAAATTATTAAATCCGGGAAGGGATGAGCTGTAATGATGAACGATTTATTTAATGCCGATGTATGGGAAAAGGCCTGGAAGGAGGACCCGGCAGCGATGGGCAACAGGTTCAAGCAGTCGGGAATGGACATGGCACGCGCCTTTGACCATAAAGCGAAGTCGTTTAATGAAGAAGTGTTCAGTGAAGGGGGAAGACGCAGAAGCGAGCGGATTATCGGCTGGCTTGAAGGCCAGGGTGTCGACTTTGAAGGACTGTCTGTATTGGATGTGGGCGCGGCTTCGGGCGGGTTCACGGTCCCTTTTGCCGATAGAGGGGCGAAGGTTACCGCAGTGGAGCCGAACCATCCATTAGCCGGGCTGTTCATCGAGAATACCGCCAGGTTCGGTCCGGGGCAGGTGGAGCTGGTGCATGATTTGTTCGAACATGTAGATCTTGACGCCAAAGGCTGGAAGGGCGCTTTCGATCTTGTTTTTGCGTCCATGACTCCGGTGGTGGTTGATTGGGAGAGTGTGGAGAGTGTGCTTAGCTGTGCGCGCAAGTACTGTTACATCAGCCTGAATGCAGGAGGCAGAGAGTTCAGTCTGCTGAATGAGGTGCTTCCTTTGCTGAACGGGCAGACATTGCCTGCAAAAAGCTCGGATATGGCTTATTTGACTCACTTGCTCTATCTGAAGGGCTATTCGTTTGAGTCGCTGATCACACGCGAGATGAAAACCACCGAGCTCTCCAGCGGGGAGGCGATCGAGGAGACACTGATGCTGCTGAAGCATCATAAGCTGCCCGCAGATGAGGCGGCCCGCCGGACCGTTACGGAATATGTGCACCGCACGTATCCTGACGGCAAGGTGCAGGTTCAGCAGGGAGGACGCTTCGGCAAGGTGCTGATCCGGCTGCAGGAGCTGAATATGTACAGCAGAGCAGAAGCCGGTAAAAGGTAATCAATAGGCGGCAAGCGGTGGTAAAGGCGGATGGGCCTTGTATTTCTGACAAAAGATGATATGTTATAGATAGATCCCCATAGCGGGATCTATTTTACTATACGGAAGGAATGAGCGAAATGAGAGGACAAGTGCAGGTTTTCGAGCAAGACCGGATGAAGAAGGCGGGTGAAATCTACTATGAACCATAGTCTGATTACGGATTCCCTGCGTGAGGAACTGGTGCGCCAGCTTGTATATCTTGATGAGAATACCTATGGCATTCTGGAACGGACGGCAACGGAATCCCCTGCGGACCGTGCGGAGATCCGTGCTTTGATTGAGAGGTATCAGGCATGTGTGCAGCGTATTTTGACCGGAGCCAGCGATGAGCTTACACGCTCTGCGGTGCTGATCGGCTCCTGGATTTCGCTGAGGATCGGCCCGGAAACGCTGACGGATGCGTACCGTATTGTGATTCCCGGCGAATCCAGTCTGGATGAGTATTCGATCTCACTCTGCTCCCCTATGGGCAGGGCGCTGCTTCTGGCTGAGCCCGGTGAGACGGTAACGGTTCATACCCCGCTTGGCAGCGACCAGGTGCTTGTGCTGAACAACGTCTATGAGTATCCGGTCCGTGAAAAGCAGAGGTAACGAATTTGTCTACTTAATTTATGTGGATTCACTCTTCATGGAGCGAATCAGCCGGATTAGGTGTACTTTTTGCAACTAACGATGGTCCGGGTGCCGGATTGTCCCGGATTAAGTTCACTTTTTCCACTTAACTCCCTGCTTCCACTCCATGACCACGTGGCCCCCGTCCCCGGGCTCGATCCAAAAGTCATACTACATCACAACGGCTGCGCTGTCCTTATTGGACGGCGCAGCCGTTGCTGTTTGTATTCAGCACTTTCATGTGGTCCCGCGGCTGAAATGAAGCTTACAGCTGCTCGACCTCACGCAGCCAAAGCGCCGCAGAAGCATCGCTCGGCATACGCCAGTCTCCGCGCGGCGAGAGGCTGACCGTTCCGACCTTCGGCCCGTCCGGGAGGCAGGAGCGCTTGAACTGCTGGGTGAAGAAGCGGGTCACGAATACCCTGAGCCAGCTCACTAGCTGCTCCTTGGGGTAGGCGTCGCCAAAAGCATGCCGGGCAAGGTAGAACATTTTTGCAGGAGAAGCGCCTGTCCGCAGCATGTAATACAGGAAGAAATCATGCACTACATAAGGTCCGAGGATATTCTCCGTTAGCTGGACAATCTCGCCTGTAGCGGACGGCGGCAGAAGCTCGGGGCTGATTCCCGTGTCGATGATGTCATAGAGCAGCTTGTTCACAGTCTCGTCGGCCTCGTGATCGGCATACCAGCCGACGACATATTGAATAAGCGTCTTCGGAATTCCCGAGTTGACACTGTACATAGACATATGGTCACCGTTATAGGTACACCATCCAAGGGCAAGCTCCGACAGATCGCCGGTGCCGATCACAATGCCGCCATTCTTGTTGGCCAGATCCATCAGGATCTGCGTGCGTTCCCGGGCCTGAACGTTCTCATAGGTCAGATCGTGGACATCCTTGTCATGGCCGATATCCTCGAAATGCTGCAGGCAGGCGGCTTTGATGTCAACGACCTTAAGCGAAGCGCCGAGTGCCTTGATCAGGCCGACGGCGTTATCGTAGGTGCGGTTCGTCGTGCCGAAGCCCGGCATGGTGACCGCCAGCACATCGCTGGCCGGACGGCCGAGCAGCTCCATCGCCCGCACGGCGACGAGCAGCGCCAGCGTGGAATCCAGGCCGCCGGAGATGCCGATCACCGCCTGCCTGGTGCCGATGTGGCGGATGCGCTTCATCAGGCCGGAGGTCTGGATGGAGAGAATCTCCCGGCAGCGGTCGTCGCGCTGCTGCGGATTGCCGGGAACGAACGGGTTCACGGCGATGCTGCGGACCAGCTCCCGTCCTTCAAGCAGGGCGCCCGGTGCCGCATAGAGCACCTCACGGTAGTTGCGGCCGCCCTTGCCAGCCCGGAAGGTGCCCATCACCGTACGGGAATACTGGATTCTCGGCACATCAATGTCAGCGATGATGATGCGGCTCTCATGGGTGAAGCGCTCGGATTCCGCGAGCATCTGCCCGTTCTCGGCGATCAGCGAGTGGCCGCCGAACACGACATCCGTTGTCGATTCGCCGGTATTGCAGCCGGCGTAGACATAACCTGCCACGCAGGAGGCGGATTGGCTGGTGACCAGCTGGCGGCGGTAATCCGCTTTGCCTACCAGCTCGTTGCTGGCCGACGGGTTGAACAGCAGGACAGCTCCGGCCTGGGCGAGCAGGCTGCTCGGAGGAACCGGAACCCAGAGATCCTCGCAGATTTCCACACCAAAGGAGATGCCGCTGCCTTCACTCGTGAACATCAGATCATTGCCGACCGGTACAGCCGTTTCACCAATCCGCAGCTCTGATATCTCCAGCTCTTCGGCTCCGGCGAACCAGCGGGGCTCATAGAACTCGCTATAACCGGGGATGCAGGTCTTCACTACAAGACCCAGAATTTTACCCTGCTGCAATACGGCAGCGCAGTTAAACAGCCTGCTTTTTATCGAAATGGGCAGACCGGCAATGACGATGAGATTCCGCCCTTTGGTCGCGGCGGTGATCTTCTGCAAGGCTTCCAGTGCGGCTTCCTGCAGCACCGGCTGCAGAAATAAATCCGCGCAGCTATAACCGGTAATAGACAGCTCCGGCAGCACCAGGTATTCCACCTGCTTCTCATCCGCTTGTCCGATCACCTCCATAATTTGTGCTGCATTATACTCGCAGTCGGCAACCCGCAGTTCAGGGGATGCGGCGGCGACTCTTGCGAATCCGAAATTCTGCATTTGTTTCACCTATCCTTTGTATGATGACACCTGCTATTCATTAATTGTACCCATGATAGGGTATCCATAACAAGTAGAAAGGGCTGAATGGACCGGAGCCACCATTTCCATAAAAAGGTATACAACAAAAATAACACGTGTTATACTTTTGCCGAGGTGCTGATATGGACAAAAAAAGAGTAACCAGCCGCGATGTTGCCAAGCTGGCCGGTGTATCCCGCAGCGTCGTCTCTGCTGTGCTGAATGGCACGCCGGGCATCGGCGTCAGCGGGGAGACGCGGGAGAACGTGCTGGCTGCGATCCGTGAGCTGAACTACCATGTGGACGCCCAGGCGCGAAGCATGAAGACGGGCCGCACCATGAGTCTGGCCGCGTTCGGCGACACACGGCACCCGCTGTTCATGCGGCTGCTGGAGGGCATGCAGCGGGAATGTGAGGCGCACGGCTATCACATTCTGCTCTGCTCGCCGGGCCACCGGCCGGACGGCGAAGCCAGGAGTGAGCTGGTGGATCTCTACCACCAGCGGAAAATCGACGGCATCGTGACGCTGGATAATACCAGCTACCGCGATGAAGCATGGGCCGCCAAGGTCAGCGAGGCGGGGGTTCCGTATGTATCCGTGGAGGGTTATGCCGAGGCGGAGGGGGTATGCTCTGTGCTGGCCGACTACAAGGGCAGTGTGGAGCTGGCTCTGGATTATTTGCTGCGGCCGGGAACTCCGCAGCTCCAGACTCCGGTATATGCTGAGGTGTATCATGGCAGCATCCGGAGCTGGGCGGAGCGGACACGCCGGGACGCCTATATCCGCTGGTGCAGCGAACGGGGCATGAATCCCTTTTTCTTCCGCCTTCCCGAGCGGGAAGGGCGGGTGGACTGGGAGGAATGGCTCCTGAAGCTGGCGGATATCAGCAAGCCGCCGCCGCCGCTGCTGGTGAACTGGTCCAGCGGGGTCCCGGATTTGTACCGGGCCGCCCATAAGCTGGGCCTGCGCATCGGCGAAGAGCTGCGGGTGATGGCGGCGGACAACACGATCCAGGGCCACCGTCTGAGCCTGCCGGCATTAAGCTGTGTTGAAATTCCCTATGTGGGTATGGGAGTAGAGGCAGTAAGATGTGTGCTCAAGCAGATTGAAGGCGGAGCAGCACCGGAAGCGGCCGGGAAAATATGGCTGCCCGCGGTTTTAAGGGCGGGAGAAAGCGCGTAAGCGTGCTTTTTTTCGGGATATAACACGTGTTATAAAAGGAGGAAAAGCAAATGTTTTGGACGGAGGAAAAGCTGGGGGCGCGGCTGCGTGAACTGGAAGGGTATCGTTACCGTGATGTTGTCAAACTGAGTGACTGGCTGGCAGTAGAGGATAAGGATGGAGCGAACGGGAAGTACCCTCCGCAGCTCGAAGGAGACACCAGGCTTCAGCTGGGGGATTACTGGACCGGCCGGGATGCGTACCTCTGGCTGCATAGCACCATAGAAGTGCCTGCGGAGTGGAAGGGGAAACGCGTGGTCGGGCTTTTTGACTTCGGCCGGACCGGCGGGGGCAACAACAGCGGTTTTGAGTCGCTGCTGTATCTTGACGGCAAGCCTTATCAGGGGGTGGATTCCAACCACCAGGAGGTTTTTCTGGAGGAGGATGCGGCGGGCCGTGCGCTGGACTTCACCTTCCGCTTGTGGTCAGGGCTGGAGGGCGGGGGCCGTCCGGTTCCCCAGGAGCACCGGATTATGCGGTCAGAGCTGGCCTGGCTGGATGAGGCGGCGGATAATTTGTATTATACAGGCCGTGCTGCGCTGTCCACCTGCAAGCAGCTTGCAGACCAGCAGCCGGAGAAGCAGGAGCTGCTGATGGCGCTCAACCGGGCATTCAACAAGCTGGACTGGTCGAAACCGGGCAGCGCAGGCTTTTACCGTTCCGTCCGTGAGGCAGAATCGCTGCTGCTGGAGCAGCTGGCGCTGCTTGAGGCGAAGCCTCCGGTAACCGTAACCGCAATCGGCCATACCCATATCGACGTTGCCTGGCTGTGGCGGCTTACCCATACGCGGGAAAAAGCAGCCCGCTCTTTCTCCACAGTGCTCCGGCTGATGAAGCAGTACCCGGAATATATATTTTTGCAGACCCAGCCGCAGCTGTATGCTTACATCAAAGAGGATTACCCGGAAATCTATGCTGAAATCCGCAAGCGGGTGGAAGAAGGCCGCTGGGAAGCCGGAGGTGCGATGTGGCTGGAAGCGGACTGCAATCTGACCAGCGGGGAATCGCTGGTGCGCCAGATCTTGTACGGAACCAAGTTTTTCCGGGAGGAATTCGGCGTGGACTGCAAATATTTGTGGCTCCCCGATGTCTTTGGCTACAGCTGGGCGCTGCCGCAGATTTTGCGCAAATCGGGCATTGATACGTTCATGACCACCAAGATCAGCTGGAGCCAGTATAACCGTATGCCGCATGATACGTTTCGCTGGAGAGGTATTGACGGCAGTGAAGTGCTGACTCACTTTATCACCACGCCTGAAGGGCCTGACTCCGGCGCTTGGTATTATACCTACAACGGCCTGATTGAAGCCTTCTCCGTTCAGGGCATCTGGGATCAGTACCGGGATAAGAATCTGAACCGTGAGCTGCTGCTCTCCTACGGATATGGTGATGGCGGCGGGGGCGTCAACCGCGAAATGCTGGAAATGCGCCGGCGCCTTGACAAGATGCCCGGGATTCCCGCGGTCCGGACGGGGCGGGCGGATGAGTATTTTGAACGCCTGAATGAGGCGGTCCGCAGCACTGACCAGTATGTTCATACCTGGGACGGGGAGTTGTACCTGGAGTTCCACCGGGGAACGTATACCAGCCAGGCCTACAACAAGCGGATGAACCGGAAGCTGGAGCTGCTGTACCGTGAAGCGGAGTGGCTGCAGGTCCTCCTGGCTGTGGAAAAGGGCAGCTTCAGCAGCTATCCGGCACAGCTCCTGCTGGAGGGCTGGCACACCATCCTCCGCAACCAGTTCCACGATATTATTCCAGGCTCCTCCATCCGCGAGGTGTACGAGGATTCAAGATTGGAATATGCGGAAGCGGAGCGGATCGGCAGCACGGCGGCGGAGGCAGCGGCTGCGGGGCTGGTGGAAGGGCTGGTCGAAGAGCGGGCCGAAGAGCTGGCAGAAGGGCTGGCAGAAGAGCAGGCAGAAGAGATGACAGAAGGGCTGGCAGAAGAACTGGCTGAAGGGGCCGGTTTCCGGCAGGAGACTGAATACACAGTCTTCAATGGAGCTTTCTACGAGCGGACAGAGCTGGCAGCTATTCCTTATGAAGCAGCAGGTGAGGATATGGTGTGGACCACTGCGGCCGGCCGGCAGTTATCTTCCCAGCGTGTTGGCGGGGAGTGGCTGATCGAGGTCCCGGCGGTTCCGATGCTGGGCAGCACAGTCATTAAGGCCGGAACTGTGGCAGCATTTGCGGTTGAGGCAGATTCAGCGGGTTCTGCTGATTCTGCCGCAGGCAAGATTGAGGCGCGGGAAGGCAACGCCTTAACGCCCGGCGACCCGGTTCCGTTCGAATGGGAGGATTCCCGGCTTACGACACCGTTTTATGTGCTGGAATGGAACGATGCGGGGCAGCTGAGCCGTATTTATGACCGCCGGGAACAGCGGGAGGTGCTGGCTCCGGGTGAGAACGGCAACGTGCTCCAGGTTTTTGAGGATAAGCCGAAGATGTACGATGCCTGGGATATTGATCTCTTTTATCAGGAAAAAAAGAGAGAAATCACTGACCTGCGCTCGGTAAAGCTGACGGAATGCGGCGCGCTTGCGGCGGTGCTGGAATTCACATGGCAGTATATGGACTCCTCCATTGTCCAGAAGGTCAAGGTGTATAGCAGAAGCGCCCGGATTGACTTTGAGACGCTGGCCGACTGGCATGAGCAGCATCAGCTGCTGAAGACCGCTTTTCCGGTTGCGGTGCGGGCTACGGAGGCTACCTATGACATCCAGTTCGGGAACGTGAAGCGGCCGACGCATTGGAATACAAGCTGGGATTATGCGCGGTTCGAAAGTGTCGGCCATCAGTGGGCCGATCTGTCCGAGCGGGGTTATGGCGTCAGTCTGCTGAATGACTGCAAATACGGCTATGACATCAAGGATCATGTGATGCGGCTGTCACTGATCAAGTCGGCCACAGAGCCTGACTGGCAGGCGGACCAGGGGGAGCACAGGTTTACCTATGCTCTGCTGCCGCATAAAGGCGACTGGGTAGCAGCAAACACGGTTCAGGAAGCTTGGTCACTGAATAATCCGCTGCGTGTGGTCAAGGGCGGTTATTCTGCCGGGGCTGGCAGATCGCTGATCAAGACGGACTGCGGCAGCATTGCCGTTGACGCCCTCAAAATGGCGGAAAATGGCGAAGGCTTTATCGTCCGCCTGCATGAGTATACAGGCACCCGCAGCACCGTAACGTTCAGCAGCGATTATCCAGTCCATTCCTGGCAGGAATGTGACCTGATGGAGCGGCCGGTGGGCGAAATCAAGCCCGGCGGGGCGGTTACCTGTGAAATCAAGCCTTATGAAATCAGTACTTTTATTGTTAGGTTTTCCGGTTAATCTTGGAGTATTGGCGCTTGCATAGTTAGCCGCACGGACATTAAGAACAGGCATCCCATTCTCACGGCAGGTGAGGGGATGCCCGTTTGTTATGCCGCTTAGGCGCAGTGAATCGGGGGCGGTTCGCGCGGTCTGCGGCTCAGTTTTTTAACTATATAGAGTGAACTTAAGAGCTTTACATTAGGGACTTCGTCGGGACTCCGGAGAATGTTTGGACTTCCGGCCGCTGTTGTCTGCAGATTTCTTGATTTGTACCGCTGTTCGCGGTGGAAATCCGCAGACAAAGGCGGACGCATTCGCTCCTACAGTTCCAAACTTCCCCTCCATCCCTTTTCCCTTTTGTTAGTTTTTCAAGTTCAATCTATATATCGCTTCTTTCTGCCCCAGTTTCCTGCAGCAGGTCAGACTTCATCATACAGCCGCTGCAGAAAATCGATGCTGCTCTGCATATAGTCCTCGGGGGTACTCTCCAGAATGCCCTGAATATGCGGCCGCTTATATTTCATGTATTGGAGCAGCGGAGCAAAGTGAAGCAGCCCTTGGCCGACAGGCACAATCCCGATCTGTCCGTCATTGACTGTGAAGTCCTTCAGGTGCAGGACAGCAATCCGGTCCCCCAGCAGCTCCAGCGCTTCCCCAATCACGGCATCCTGCTGCCGGTAATTGTCCCCGGTCATTAGATTGGCACAGTCCAGAATAATCTGCAGATTATTGGAGGGAATCAGTGTGAGCAGCCGGTGTGCTAGCTGTGCAGTATAGAGCGGGTGATTGATCCCTGCTTCAATGCCTACTGTCACGCCAAATCGCTCCGCTTCTGCCACCATAGCTTGTACTGAGACCACAACCTGCTGGAAGGCTTCCTCCGTAAAATTTTCCGGGGTATAGCCGTTGCCTACACTGCCCGTTTCAGTACCGACCAGGCTGGCGCCGAAATCGCGGGCCAGGCGAAGATGGGTGCTGAATGCGTTCAAAGCCAGCTGTCTTTTGGCGGGATCAGGATCGGCGATATTTACATAGCAGCCGAGTACGGCAATGCGGACTCCTGCCTGGCGGAAGGCTTCGCCAAAATAAGCAGCGGTTCCCGGGCTTAATGCAGTCAGCGCAGGGACACTTTCGGGAAAGGATTTATGTACAGCGAGCTGAATATGCGAAAAACGATACCGGCTAAGCTTGGCGGTCAGCTCCGGCAAAGGCAGCCGTCCAAAGTCATGGGCGCGTACACCTAAATGAAGCGGGGCAGTCATGGTAAAAGCCTCCTTGTAATCAAATAAGGATTTTATACGGGAAATCCTAAGTATATGCGTGGACTCCAAGACCCTGGCTGCCGCAAGTGTGCATGCAAGGCGGCCAGCTCTGCCGACTGCGAGATCGCCTCCGCGACCAGGTCAGCTATGCGGGCGGCGCCTTGTTTGCAGAAATGCGTATCATCCGTGATGCCCTGCGGATAATTGGGATGCCCGCCTGCAGGCAGATGCATGAACAGCTGCCGCGAGCCGTCCACTCCCAGCCCGCGGTACAACTGCTGGGAGGAGGCAAAAATATCAAGCAGCGGCGTGCCGGTCTGCGCTGCAACCTCACGCACCGCTTCCGGGTACAGCCCGACCGCGAGCGGGTCAGGTTCGCCGCCTGCAGTGAACCGGCGGCGGCTGACCGAGGTCAGCAGAACAGGGGATCCGCCGCGGCTGCGGGCGAATTCGATGAACGTGAGCAGATTCCGGCGGTACTCCGCAGCGGGATCGGTATAACGGGCGGGGTCCTCTACCTTCTGGTCATTGTGTCCGAACTGGATCAGCAGGTAGTCGCCGCACTGGAAGTCCTTGCCGATATCTTCAAGCCGTCCTTCCGCCAGGAAGGAGCGGGTGCTGCGTCCGTTAACCGCCCGGTTGTCTACGGCAATCTCAGGGCTGAAATGCTCCTGAAGGAATTCACCCCAGCCGGCCATCGGCTTTTCGCCTCCGCCTTTCTGGGCAGCGGTGGAGTCACCGGCAATATACAGCGTAGGCATAATATACTTCCTTTCCTGATGCTTTGCGCCTTTAACGGATATCTTCAAAAGGGTGCCATGCCCGCTTCTGTCTACCTGTGCTGCAGCTTGGCTGCGCTGCGGGCTTCGAAGCCAAAGTAGCCGGCGGCATTGTTGTAGGCGATATCCTCGACCAACTGTCCAAGCAGGGCCAGATCGTCCGGCGCTTCCCCGCGATCGGCCAGTTCACCCAGCAGCTCACAGAGCACGCGCCGGAAATACTCGTGGCGTGTATACGAGAGGAAGCTGCGCGAATCGGTGAGCATGCCGACAAAATTGCCCAGCAGGCTGTTGTCGGCCAGCAGGGTCAGCTGGCGGCGCATCCCGTCGCGGGTATCGTTATACCACCAGCCGGAGCCGAGCTGAAGCTTGCCTGCGGTATCCTTTTGATAGCAGCCCATCAGCGCAAGCAGGGCAGGGTAATCCCCCGGATTCAGTGAATAGAGGATGGTCTTCGGCAATCCCTTGCCGCATTCGGCCCGGTCCAGCAGCTGCGAGAGCGCCTCAGCCAATGACAGGTCGTTAATTCCGTCGTAACCGGTATCCGGGCCCAGCCGCCGGAACATCGGCGTATTATTGTTGCGGAAAGCGTGCAGGTGCAGCTGCATGGTCCAGTTTTTATCATGGTACATTCCAATCAGCTCCGACAGCAGCTCTGTCCGGTAGACTGTAATCTCTTCCGGAGACAACACCGCGCCTTCCAGACGTTTGGTGAAAATCCGCTCCAGCTGTGAAGCTTCACCTGCCGCCTGATAACGCAGCACATCCAGCGCATGGTCGGACAGCCGGCAGCCGTTCTGATGGAAAAAATCCACACGGCTCCGCAAGGCTTCAACCAGCGCAGCATACGTGGTTACAGCTACTCCGGCAGCTTCCCCCAGCCGGGTCAGCCAAGTGGTGAAGCCATCGGCATCGATATTAAGCGCCTTATCGGGGCGGAAGGTCGGAAAGACCTGAAAGTCCTGCTCCGACTCCTTCAGCAGCCGGTGATATTCCAGGGAATCCGCCGGATCATCGGTGGTGCAGACGGTTTTAACCTTGGAATTCCGGATCAGGCTCCGCCGGGTGTACGCAGGCTCAGCAAGCTTGCGGTTCACTTCCTCCCAGATGGCAGGGGCGGAAGCCTCATTCAGCGTCTCGTTAATCCCGAAGAACCGGCGCAGTTCCAGGTGGGTCCAGCTGTACAGCGGGTTGCCGACAGCCTTGGGGAGCGTACGGGCCCAGGCCAGGAATTTGTCATAATCCGATGCCTCTCCGGTGATATGGGATTCCGGAATCCCGTTGGCCCGCATCAGCCGCCATTTGTAATGATCCCCGGCCAGCCAGGCTTCAGTCAGGTTGCGGAAGGCCTTGTCTTCATAGATTTCCTTCGGGTCGAGGTGGCAATGGTAATCGATGATCGGCATGGTTTTGGCATGATTATGAAAGAGCAGGCGCGCCGTTTCGCTGGTCAACAGAAAATCGTCATTTAAAAACATTGCAATTCTCCCTTTGCTTGGATTGGAATAGGATTAGAGCGTAACTCCGGTTTTGAAAATGGCCAGCTCGCGCACTTCGTTTTGCTCGTTGCGTGTTTTTTGGCCGCTGGCCACATCGATAATGTAGGCGATAAATTCCTCCAGCACATCGGCCATCGGACGCTCCAGCAGCGGTCCGGCATTGAAGTCCATCCAGTGGCCCTTTTTGGCAAAAAGGTCATTGTTGGTCGCCACCTTGACCGTAGGCACAAAGCTGCCGAACGGTGTTCCCCGGCCGGTCGTAAAAAGCACAAGCTGGCAATCCGAAGCGGCGAGGGCGGAGGCTGCCACCAGGTCATTGCCCGGGGCTTGCAGGAGACTGAGACCTTTGCGGCGCAGCTTCACCCCGTAATCCAGCACATCCACAACAGGCGAGCTGCCGGCCTTTTGCGTACAACCCAGCGATTTGTCTTCGAGCGTGCTGATTCCTCCGGCTTTGTTGCCGGGAGAAGGATTCTCGTACACCGGTTCACCGTATGAGAGGAAATACTGCTTGAAGTTATTGATCAGGGAAACGATGTCTTCAAAGACCTCACGGTTCTCCGCACGTGCCATGAGCATCTTCTCCGCTCCGAACATTTCAGGGACCTCGGTCAGCACGGAGGTTCCGCCTTGGGAGATAATGAAGTCGGAAAAAGCGCCCAGCAGCGGATTCGCAGTAATGCCGGAGAATCCATCGGAGCCGCCGCATTTCAGCCCGATGTTCAGCTCGCTGAGCGGAACGGGCTCGCGGACATCATTTTTTGCGGCCTCGTACAGCTCTTCAAGCAGGGCCAGACCGGCTTCTACCTCATCGCCCACCTCTTGGGCGACGAGGAATTTGACCCGGCTCCCGTCATAGTCGCCCAGCATGCTGCGGAATTCGGAGACGATATTATTCTCGCAGCCCAAGCCGAAGACAAGCACGCCCCCGGCGTTGGGATGGTTAACGGCATCCAGCAGGATACTGCGGGTCATGCGGTGGTCGTCGCCAAGCTGCGAGCAGCCGTAAGGGTGCTTAAGCACAGTGAAGTTGTCAAAACCGCCCAGGTCGGGGTGCTCTGCCTTGAACTCCTGCAGCATCTGCTCGGCAATGCCGTTCACGCAGCCAACTGTAGGGATGATGAACAGATCGTTGCGGATGCCGACCTTGCCGTTCGCCCTGCGGTAGCCCTGGAACGTCAGGCCGCGTTTTGGATAGGTAACCGGATGCAGGTCGGGAAGATATTCATATTCTTCTTCTCCGGACAGATTGGTTTTGATGTTATGTGTATGAATCCAGTCACCCGCCCGGATCTCCTCCACCGCATGCCCGATCGGGTATCCGTATTTGGTAATGACATCGCCCTCGGCGAAGCTTGTTAAGGCGATTTTATGGCCCTGCGGAATATCCTGGGCGGCTGTGAGACTAAGCCCTTCAAAGGAAAGTACTTCACCGGAGGCAATCGGACGCAGCGCGACGGCTACTGTATCCCGGGGATTCATTTTCATTAATCGTTTCATGCTGTCCCTCCTATAAAAATGATAAATTAAACTTCTGAACGGACCAACTGCTGCAGTGCGGCACGGCTGTCGGAGCTCTGGAGCTGGTGCAGCCGGGCATCAACAGCTTCAGTAAGACCAGGCACCTGTGTCAGATCCTGGCCCCACAGGCTGACTTCTCTAAGAATTGAAGCAGTGAAGGTGGAGGGCTGGCTCCAGGCCTGATCAAAAACCGCCAGCACCTCGGCACTGTCCTGACGCTTCACGCGGTCGCCCCGGTAGCTTAGCAGCAGCCCGGCAAAAGCCAGTGTAATCAGCGGCGGCAGCTGGCCGCGTTCCTGCTGATACCGGAGGAGCACAGGGAGAAGCCGTGTTTTAAACTTGGAGATGCTGTTCAGTGAAATCGAGGCCAGCTCGTGGCGGATGAACGGGTTTTTGAAGCGCTCCAGCACAGCGTCAGCGTAAGAGAGAAGCTCTTCTTGCGGCAGATCCAGCACCGGAATCAGTTCTTCATCCAAAAGCCTGCGCACAAAGCGGTAGAACGTTTCATCGTTCATCACATCCTCCACGGTTTCAAGCCCTGCCATCATGGCGAGGGGAACCATGGCCGTATGCGGCCCATTCAGCAGGTGAACCTTGCGCTCGCGGTAGAGGGTCATGTCATCCGTAACGACTACGTTAAGTCCGGCCTTCGCCAGCGGAAGCCGCTCGGACAGCCATGCCGGACCTTCAATGACCCAGAAGAGGAACGGCTCTGCGGTTACCATCAGCTTGTCGAGGTAGCCCAGCTCCGCTTCCAGCTCAGCGGCCTTGCCGCGCGGATAGCCCGGAACAATCCGGTCAACCAGACTGCAGCAGAAGGTGTTCTCGTCATCCAGCCACTGCAGGAACGCTTCACCCAGGTTCCATGCTGCGGCGTATTGCCGGACAATTTCCTTCAGCTTTTCCCCATTGCGGTCAATCAGCTCGCAGGGAATGATGACGAAACCTTTTTTGCCCAGCTCAAACCGTCTGTAGAGAAGGGCGGTCAGCTTGGCAGGAAAGCTTGAGGGAGGCGCATCCTCCAAACGGTCTTCCGGCTGATAGGCGATGCCGGCTTCGGTCGTATTGGAGGTGATAAACTCCAGCTCATCATTTTCGGCCAGAGCCAGATACGCTTCATAGTCGCTGTAGGGATTGATCACCCGGCTGACACTGGTGATGATCTCGCGCGAATTGACTGGCTGCTCCTGCATGATGCCGTTCAGCAGTACCGTGTAGAGATTATCCTGCTCGGCCATCAGTCCGCCGATTCCCTGGCCGATCGGCACGACAACCGCCGCACTTCCGTTGAACAGGCCTTGTTGGTTCATCTGCTGCAGCTGCCAGTCTACGAAGGCACGCATGAAATTGCCTTCCCCAAATTGAATCATCCGTTCTGGATATTGCGGCAGGCCGGGTTGAGTGGTTCTGGATAAACGCTGTGTCATAAGGTTCAATAATCTCCTTTTATAAGGTATTGGAATAATGCACACGTGAACATTTTATTCAAAAAAAGAGAGGCTCTTTTTTTATACCTCAGCTACTGTCTGGCGTATGACTAACGATGTGTTCACGAACAGCTGCTGGGGTTGGGTCTCCGGCTGCTGAAGCAGCTGGACCAGCATTTTGGTGCCAAGCTCGCTGATTTCCGTAATCGGTTTGCGGACCGTGGTCAAGGCGGGATTCGTATACCGGGAGAACATAATATCATCGAATCCAAGCAGGGAAATCTGCCCCGGAACATCGGCCTTGTGGGCGTAGCAGGCATTCATCGCGCCAATCGCCATGTCGTCATTGGAGCAGAAAACGGCTGTCGGCGGATCTTCCAGCTGGAGCAGCGCAGCCATAGCCGCATAACCGCTCTCAATGCTGTAGTCACCTGCCGCAAAATAACCGGAGTTCAGCGGGAGGCGATGGGCAATCAGGCTGTCCATGAAACCCTGCTTGCGCTCGCTCGAAGACTTGAAGCCGGGTTTGCCTTCGATAATAGCGAGTTTCCGGTGTCCCTGGCGGACGGCATAGTCAATGGCTTCCTTCACGCCTTCGCGGTCATTTGCCACCACGTTCATAATGCCGGGGTCTTCAAGCTGGCGGTTGAGCACCACTAGTGGAATGCCCATCTTCTTCACATGATAGATGAAGGCATTGTCCTCGTCGCTCTGGCTCATGACCAGAATGCCGTCAAAACGCTGCGGCTGAATATTGCCAAAGTTATGAACGCCGTCAATACCGTTGACCGTCAGGTTGAAGTTCTCATCCAGGATGTGGCTGATTCCCTTGATGGCATCCACTAGGAAGCTGGCCGAGGTCCCTTGCTCAATGCTGGAAAAGAACAGGCCAATGGTGAAGGATCTTTTGGTCACCAGGCTCTTGGCGCTGTAATTGGGGACGTAGTTCATTTCTGCAGCGATTTTTTCTATTTTGTCCCGGGTGACCTTCTTGATCAGCGGGCTGCCGTTCAGCGCCCGGGAAACGGTGGTATGGGAGACGCCGGCGACACGTGCAATGTCTTTGATGGTGATCATAATATCTCTCCGGAAAAATAGAATTGTTAACGATTTCAGTTTACGGCCTCCGCACTGTCAAGTCAAGAAATTATTAAAATGCACACGTTAAAATTTTGTGGCGGAATGCTGCCTCGGGCTTTATAATTTTTTGCTCGCCCGTGTCGGGGCAATGAATGTGAAGGAGATTGCACGACTACGGAGTAATTCTGAAAGGGCTCAAGCTGCTGCGTCTTCTTTGGCACAATGGGACCGGACACCTCTGGAGGCGCATTCTTCTGGCACAAAAAAACCTACCCGCACCTGGTATGGCTGGAAGGTCAGTATATGGGCACGGCTTTTTTGCTATGCTCGTGAAGACGCGCAGGGTGATTGCACTTTGTGCAGCAGAATGGCCAGTATTCTGTGAAAAATAGCATTCTATTGTATTTGCTGCAATTGATTTCTGGAATTCTGGCCTAAAGCACTCTTTACACAGGATTCTGCTGTACAGAGTACAATAGATCCAGTTTTTCGGACTATTTTGGGATGATCTGCTGTACAAAATACAATAGAATGGCCCAAGTCCCTTTTTAAATGTATTTTACTTGTCGCCGGTTTTCTCCCCGGCCGGATTCTTGCCGGAGTTCTCAGGGGAATCGCCGGTCAGGGTTTCCTGCACATTATCCATAATACCTCCGACGATATCGTCCAGCTTGTCCGTAGATGCGGTTTGTCCAGGCCTGATGCTGGCATCAGGAATCTGACTGAATCCGGGGGTTCGTTCGTCTCTGAAATCCGCTTTGTCGCTCATGTCTCTCATTCCTTTCTGCTCTGCAAAAGTTAAGATATGTCCATAATGCCCATCTTATGTAACGATTAACCAAATGGGCGGAACTGAACCACCATGCAGGGGAGAAAGGTATCAAGGCTGTGCCGTAATGCTAAGGGCTGGCAGCCTTTTATCTGGAGTAAGCAGGAAAATTATACTCAAAGCGGAATGTATTTAGGGATGAATTAGGCTTTGTTATGCTGGAATTTCGTGATTTCCCGGTCGTAATGGGAGACGCTGCCGTCGAACCTTTTGAGCCGTACATAGTCTTCAGCAAATTTCTCGACGATTCCGATGCCCACCTGAGAATACATGCCGTCCGGGTCGAGCTGCAGCGCGGACACATAGGTCTGCGATAGGGCGGCGACAAAAAAATCAACATTTTTGACAAGTGTCTGCGGCATGGCTGACATTCCTCCGTTCGTTCGCTTTAGCGCGGGTGTCTACAAAAGCTTTTTATCTATAATACGACAGGCATTGCATTTTGAAAACAAGATTTAATTTGCAAAATATGTGAAAATGACGCTTTCCTGTTGCAGACAAAGGCGGATTATACCTATTTTGCACAAATAGAAGTGCTGCTGAATTGAAGAATTTTAGGCGGCAGAAAGTAAATGTATGGAGGAATCCCAATGAGATTGCTGGTCTCCCAACCCAACCACGAGTCAGGGTTATTGAGGATGCAACAAGAACTTAAGCAGTGGTCCGAATATTGCGATGCAGTGCTCTACCCTGAAGGGTATGTAGCCGATACCGGCAGTGTGCAGACACTCCGCAGTCTTGCCGGGCAGTATAGGAAGCTGATGATTACCAGCTACAAAAATGATAACGGCCAAGACAGAGCGCTAGTGATCGGTCCAGACGGAGAGATTGTATTGGAACGGCCGAAGTCACCGATGCAAGGAGAGCTGTATGCTCCTTCTGTAGTTGCGGCAGGTGCTATCAGGATGGGTTATCTGCTGTGTGTGGAGATTTTACAGGGGCTGAACGGGCTGGAAGGGCATGCTGGAACTCTGGATTTCATCGCCCATCCGATAGGAGTGGGAATGTTCAGTGAAGAACAGTTCGCCTTGTGGACGGAGGAGGCAGCGCGGATCGCTGTGAAATACCAATGCCCCATCATTGGAACCAGCCATGCCGACGGCTCCTACCGGAACTGTGGGGTGTCTATCCCTATATCCTACTGTATAACGGCAAACGGGCAACCGCTGTACATATCACACGCTGACACACGAAGCCGCATTGTGGATTTGAAAAGTGGTACAGTTGCGATTGCTGGAACTGACTACAAGCCTGCTATGAGGTAACACCGCCAGTTGAAGGCTGGACCCTGGTGGTCCATTCATAAATGGGATTGGTTATAAATCGGGGAAAGAGGTGCCGGGATGCCTTTAATCACACCAGGAGGCAAGTACATATACGGCTGGCTTAAGGTAAAAGAAGACCGCACGCTGTTTTTGCCGGACGAGCCGCTTGAAGAGTATGGGATACAGAGATGCAGCAAGCTTTTTATAATGTCGGGGAGCGGAACCTCAGGAGGATTCAGTGTAATGTCGAGAGGGATGCTGGAAGTCCACAAATCCTACCTCCTTGATGTTTTGAAAAAGGATCCTGTCCTGTTTAACCAGACTGAGGAAGGCTACATATACCGTACCAAACAGAGAATATTCAGCTGGGTTTACCTGGATGAGCGAAATGTTATCTCGTTTCCTGAAAATGTTATGGAAGCCATGGGTATCAGCATACAGGATGAGCTGTTAAGCATCCGTTCCAGCAATGTTGCTTTTGTAAATATTTTGCAAGGTCCGATCGTGGACAGGGCCAGAAAAAGCACAGAGCTTAAACATTACTCATAATCCTGCGGACCAAATATGACATTCAGCTGTCCGGTTACTTATGTTACGCTGTGTTCTGGCTACACTTGTACCAGAAGTGCAATACACTGCGCAGGCAGTAACCGGCAGGAGGAGACAGAAATGGCGGAACCGTTAAAAGCAATGTACAATGAGGGATTTCTGCGCAGCTTCGGCACGAAGCTGCAGTCCGTATATAGCGGGTTTGATCTGGAGGGATTCGTCACTGCGGCGATGAAGGACCCTTGGGAGGAACTGGAGCTGAAGGGCCGGATGCGGCGGATCACGGAGACGCTGGGAACATTTTTGCCCCGGCGGTATGAGGATGCTCTGGAAATTCTGTTTGCGATAGATAAAGAATGTGTAGGCTTCCCGTATCTGATCTTCCCCGATTTCGTTGAAGTATTCGGAGGAAGCGAAGAGCACTGGGAGCTGTCGATGTCGGCGCTGGAACGCTTCACGCCCAAATCGTCGGCAGAATTTGCCGTCCGGCCGTTTCTGCTGCGGGACCCGCAGCGGATGATGGCGCAGATGCTGCGCTGGTCGCAGCACCCGGACGAGCATGTGCGGCGGCTGTCGAGCGAGGGCAGCCGGCCCCGCCTTCCCTGGGGCCAGGCGCTGCCCATGTTCAAGCATGACCCGTCGCCGGTGCTCCCGGTGCTGGAGCAGCTGAAGGCAGACTCTTCGCTATACGTGCGCAAGAGTGTGGCGAACAATCTCAATGACATCGCCAAGGATCACCCCGGTGTCGTGATTGATATTGTCCGGCGCTGGAAGGGCGTGAATGCGCACACGGACTGGATCGTGCGGCATGGCTGCCGCACGCTGATCCGCAAAGCGAACCCTGAGATTATGGCGCTTTTTGGTTATGCAGGCCAGGAGGACGAATCCCCGCTTGCCGTCAGCGCCGTCCTGTCTGTGGAGCCTGCGGAACTGCCGATAGGCGGGAGCTGTGAGCTGGCCTATGCCCTTGCCGTCCGCGAGGGGGATGAGGCCCGTATACGTATAGAATACGGAATTGATTTTGTAAAAGCCGGGGGCAAAACCTCGCGCAAGCTGTTCCTGCTCTCGGATAAAACGGTTCCGGGAGGCACCCGGCTATCCGGAAAACGGACCCACCGCTGGGTGGATCTGACCACCCGCCGCCATTATGCGGGGGAACATAAGATCACCCTGCTGGTGAACGGCCGGGAAGCCGCATCTGCAGTGCTTGTACTGAAGCCGCAGCGCAAAGGAGACTTGGAGCTATGATTACGAATAGACTCCGCTGCCCCGCTATGCTGCGAATCTAGGAGGAGTTATACGGAGCGAATGCGTCCGCCTAAAAGCTTTCCGTAGGAAAGCTCGCTATCTTCAGCATAGGCAGTCTGCGGATTTCCACCGCGAAGTGCGGGAATAATCAAGAAATCAAAATGTGGATATCTTGGGAGCCTCAGAGGATATAAGCGATGCAGAAGGATTTGGCTCCAGCAGCGGACTGAAGCGGACTGAGGAGCCCTTATTTTATCAAAAACCTTGTTTTTTCAGCAGTTACGGACTCAGGAGCCGTTATATTGTTCGATCGAGCCTGGAATAAAGGGGAAAGGGACAAATAAAGGCATCTCAGTCCGTTTAACCTGCGGAATAGACGAATCTGCTATCCATAACGGCTTCCTGTCCGTAACGGCTGCGGATCGATCGCGAAGGAATAGGGCGATCTGTCTTTACCGGCTTCTTCGCAGGTACTAGTTGGAAAAAGGGAACTTATTTTTCCGAAAATTAAGTAATCTTGAGATTGAAGTGGAAAAAGTAAACTTAATTGGGCTGCTTTTCTTGAAAAATGGGTAAATGAGCTGAATTAGTGTCCCTTTTTCCACTTCATCTGCCCGAGGATAGGGTACTCCAGCAAATTAGTGTCCCTTTTTCCACTTAAAGAGTTGCCGTAGGATTCACGGGGAATCGTTCTCCAGGTAACGCTAGAACCAAGACGGCTGCGCTGTCCCGGGGAGGACGGCGCAGCCGTCTCTACTAGCTGGACAAGTGGCGTTCTTTAATCATTGCGAGGCTGCTTCTGCTTGCCCATATCAGACTAACCGTTAGACTCATGCCGGCCTAATCATGTATATTCCCCGCCATCTTGAGGCGTTTGGCAATTTCCTTGAATTCCTCAGCGGAAATGCCCGGTGCGAACTCTTCCTTGGATTCTGGCGCTTCAGGGATAGGCACGCCTTCAGGTACCCCCTGAATTACCTCCAGCGGAAGGCCGTCTTCAGGATGGGTGCCCTTCCAGATCTGTCCAATAGAGCTGAAATCTTTGTTGCTCCAAGTGTACAGCTTGGTGTGCACCCCTTTTTCTTCATATTTGGCAGCTTCGGTAAATGACTTGTTGCTGAGGGAAGGGACGGGCACGAGCTTGGTTACGTTGACGCCCGTTGCAATCTCCAGCGCTTTGGCATAGGCCACCACATGGACTCCGCCGCGGACGAGCAGGAAACCGACTACCGCACGCGCAGCCGGATGATCCGTCATTTCATAGACCTTCATTTTGTGTGTTCTTGCTCCGCATTCCAGGAAGAAGTTATGCAGCAGATCCTCCACCAGGTTGCCGCTGTTGAACACGTTGGCCCCGGTCCATGGATTGCCCATGGAATCGAACGGCATCGCCCCCTGGGCTCCGGCCAGGAAGTGATAGGACAGACGGGCATCTTTTACGGCATGCAGCGGGGTAGAATCCGGTTGTTTGTACGCTGTCGAGCCTCTGAGGCATTTATTTACCGCATGCGATACCAGCTCGACGTGGCCCAGCTCTTCGGCCGTTATACTCATTACCAGATCGTAGAAGGGCTTCAGCTTGTCTTTGGAACGGAAGTTAAAAGATTGATAGAGATAATTGTTAAGTGTGGACATCTCGCCGAATTTTCCTCCGAGCAGTTCTTGTACGGCGGCTGCGGCATTAGGGTCCGGCTTCTCGACATCGGGAATCTCGATCATGATCTCATCCATGCGTTGGAACATTGAATAGTCATCCTTCTTAGCGCTTCAGCAGAAGTGTGTATCCTACCGCCCTAACTTAAACGCAATCCCCTGTTCCTAAACATTTTGATTTCCAACAACATCCATTCTCACAGCATAAAGACACCCGGAAATTCACAAATTTGTATTTATGTAGCAAAAATACTGGCTATAATTGTTGAAGCTTTGTAAATTCGTTAGCTCCCATAACCGTAAAGAGGTGCTCCCCCGGCAGTTAAGCCATGAGGAAGCACACCTTTGCGGTGATGTTGTAATTATTTTTTGACCTCGGTTACACCGGTTACTTTCCCCTGGTCTGCTGCACTGTAGGTGGCCTGGTATTTATCATCGGAGAAATAGACATTGCCCTCAATGGTGGCATTCACCACTTTGAAGCCGTTCGCTTCCACATAGACATCGCCAACAAAAGTGCCGCCTTGGATCTGGGTATTTTCACTTTTGATCGTAATTTTGGGAGCCGCCAGTCTAAAAGAGTTGGTGATATTGTGATCCGCATCCTGCGTGTACAGCGCGATTTTGCGTGCCGGTTTACCCTTGTTGCTGAATTCTCCTTCGACGACGAGATCCTCCGTAAAGCTCAGATCCTTCAGTGTGGCGGCAATCCAGGTGCCCTCCTTGCTGATCGCCTTTTTGAAATCCTCGCCGTTGTCAACCACGGAAGCCGAGGTTACAGCATCTGGTGCAGCGGTGGCAGTGCTGGTGTTCCCGTTGTTTGCCGGCGTATTTGTGCCTGCCGTGTTATTGTTGTTAGCTGAGCTTCCGCATCCGACAAGCAGGGTTAGAACGAATATCGCCGCTAAGGCTGCAAGCTTTTTCATGTGAATGTCCTCCCTCTGGTTAATATTTACCGAACGTTCTATAAATGATAAAATAAAAGCAGAAAGGGGCATGATCATGGCAAGAAGCAAAGAATTTGATGTCGACAACGTGCTGGGCAAGGCGATGAATGTTTTTTGGCAGCAGGGCTATGAGAAAACCTCGATGCAGGATCTGGTCGCCGGTATGGGCATTCACAAGCGGAGCATGTACGATACTTTTGGTGACAAGCATTCTTTATATATAAAATCCATGGAACGTTTTGCAGACATGACGGCCAGCAGAATGGAAGGGCGCGTAGAAGGCGTGGATTCCGCCAAAGAAGCCATCCGCCGGCTGTTCGATATGATCATCTATAAGCAGGAGATGGACCCCGCAGGCTGTCTGCTTGTGAACTCGGCTGTTGAACTGGCCAATCACGACCCGGAGACCACCTCCAGGGTAAACGATGCGTTTCTCAATGCGGAGCGGCTGCTGGAACAATTGATAACCCGCGGGCAGGCGAGCGGAGAAATCGCTGAACATCACCGGGCGGCTGACCTTGCGGTATTCCTGCATAATGCGCTGGTAGGGCTTCGGGTCATGGTCAAAATCAACCCGGACCCAAGCAAGCTGCAGAGAATTGCCGATACTACACTTGCGGTGCTGGACTAATTTCCATGGGGATATTATGAACCCCTAGCCGGGTTATTATCCGCCGGATTATGCTGCGGCTTCAGGCTTCGTTATTTTGGACTTCAAACTCGCCGCTGTTTGGATTACAATATTCTTTTGAGCTGCAATTGCGGGAGGAAGGGGGAAATCACAATGGCTAAGCAGAAATACTATGTAGTCTGGGAAGGCAAAAAGCCGGGTGTATACGGAACATGGGCGGAATGCCAGGCACAGACGGATCATTATACGGGTGCAAAATATAAATCCTATGAATCCAGGGCCGCAGCGGATGCCGCCTACAAAGCAGGCTGGAAGGGCAATTGGGGAAGCGGAGCAGCCGCAGCCGGAGCAGGCAAAAGCAAACCGGCAAGCTCCTATAAGCGCAGCACAGCCGAAGCCGCCCCGGCAGAGATTGAGTATGACAGCATTTCCGTGGATGTGGGGACGCGGGGCAACCCCGGGCCTGTGGAATATAAGGGTGTGGATACGCAGACCGGAGACATTATTTTTTCCTGCGGACCTATATCTAAAGGCACCAATAATCTTGGCGAGTTCCTGGCGATTGTCCACGCGCTGGCCCTGCTGAAGAAAGAGGGCAGCAGCCGGACGATCTACAGCGATTCCGTGAATGCCATGAAATGGGTCAAGCAGAAGAAGGTGGCCACCACACTGCCGCGCGATGCTTCCACAGAGGAAATCTGGACACTGATCGACCGCGCGGAACGCTGGCTGCAGACGAATACATATACCAACAAAATCCTGAAGTGGCAAACCAGAGAATGGGGAGAGATCAAGGCGGATTACGGGCGGAAATAATCTGCCGGGAGCCGGCTATATTTTGGGTAATAACAGGTAATGAATGAATAACACGCATGGGAGCGGAAGGAGAACGGAGATGTTTGGCAACGATTGGGATGATATCCTGCAGGAAGAAACGCAGAAGCCCTATTTTCAGGAGCTGCGTTATGCGCTGGCACGGGAGTACAAGCAGTACACGGTCTACCCGCCTAAGGAGGAACTGTTCTCGGCACTTAAGCTGACGCCATACAACAGCACGCGGGTAGTTATTCTGGGGCAGGACCCCTATCATGGAGCAGGACAGGCACATGGACTCAGCTTCTCGGTCAAACCGGGAGTGCGGGTACCGCCTTCCCTGCGCAATATCTACACAGAACTGCATGATGACATGGGTGTTTCCATTCCGAACCACGGCTCGCTGCTGCATTGGGCAGAGGAAGGGGTGCTGCTGCTGAATGCTGTACTGACCGTACGGGAAGGCCAGCCGAACTCCCATAAAGGGCTGGGCTGGGAGACTTTCACCGATGCGGTGATGGAGAAGCTGAATGAGCGGAAGGCGCCTCTGGTTTTTATCCTGTGGGGCAGCCATGCCCAGCAAAAAGGGGCCTATATCGACCGCAGCCGCCACCTGGTAATCCAGTCTCCGCATCCCAGCCCATTCTCGGCGCACCGGGGGTTTCTGGGCAGCCGGCCGTTTTCCCGGGCCAACCAGTATCTGGAGTCGCATGGCTTACAGGGAATAGATTGGTCCATACCGAATATATAGTCAGCTCAGACACAGCAAAGGGGGTGGGGCCATGAAGCATTGGGTAGGCAGGCCCGTCATTATGTACTGCGGCGAAGAACCCTACACGATCATGAAGGGTGTTCTGCGCAAATGGGACCCGGCGGCTTCGGTGGCAGTAATTGGCCATCAGGAAATCACGGTGCCTTTTCGTGACATTGTATTCATCAAGGCTCTGGCCCCCAAGGAGAGAGCCCTGGCCCCGACGCTGCATGCGGTCGGATACGTCATGAGAGAACGCCAGCAGTTCGACAATGCGATCTATTTCAAATCGGCAGTAACCGTCTGGAAGGGCGATCAGCTGATTGCTTACAATACAACAATTACTTCTCATACCAAGGGCTCCGTTACGCTGAAGGATGGACAGAATCTGCTGAAAGGCAGCCATGTCTTTGTAGTACGTTCCCTCCGGGGCTGAACGGTTCCAGCAGCAAAAGACGCAGGTTTCTCCGTGAGAGAGGCTTGCGTCTTTTTTAACCTAGGGTCTCCAAGGAGCCGACTGAAGCGGACAGAGGAACCCTTATTTTGCCAAAAATCTTACTTTATCTACAGTTACGGACTCAGGAGACGTTATCACGTTCGATGGAGCCTGGAATCAAGGGGAAAGGGACAAATAAAGGCATCTCTGTCCGTTAGCCCTGCGGAATAGCCGAAGCTTCTATCCATAACGTCTCTCCTGTCCGTAACGGCTGCGGATCGATCGCGAAGGAATAGGGCGATCCGTCTTTACCGGCTTCTTCGCAGGTGCTAGTTGGAAAAAGGGAACTTATTTTTCCGAAAATTAAGAAATCCTGAGATTGAAGTGGAAAAAGTAAACCTAATCACCCATGGCCTGGCGGCCACCGTCGGTCATGAAAATCAGGTGAAGTCAGAGTATATATTTGGTAAAATCGTGCTGTGGATCAGAGGTCGATTCAATATTGGTGAAACATCCCGTAACCTAATCTGACCAACTGCAACGACGAGGATCGCCGAGTGTTGCCACGAGCACGTGTATAAAATTTCACCTCTTTAGGTTGCATGATCCACGCATACTTTTAGCTTGGAGGTAGGGAATATGGATGCCATTCGTGAACGCTGTGCCGGGTTGGATATTCATCAGGAGACGGTGGTGGTTTGTCTACTGAGTGGCCCCCTGGAGAAGAAACCCAAGTCCGTGATCGAGACGTTTGGAACCACGACCCGCGAGCTTTTGAGATTACAGGAGTGGCTGGAGCAGCAGGGATGTACCGAGATTGCCATGGAAAGTACAGGGGTCTTTTGGAAACCCGTGTGGAACATTCTAGAAAGCACCTGTACGATCACGCTGGCCAACCCGCAACGCATCCGCAATATGCCCGGGAAGAAGACCGACGTCAAGGATGCCGAGTGGATCGCCAAGCTCCACCGCTGCGGCTTGATTGAGGGAAGCTTTGTCCCGGACGAGCCCATCCGCGATTTGCGTGACCTTACCCGGTATCTGCGCAAGCTTAAGCAAAACGCGACGCAAGAAAAGAACCGGATTCACAAAATTCTACAAGATGCCAACATTAAACTGACCACGTATGTCTCCGATCTTTTTGGCGTTTCCGGTCGTGCGCTACTGGACTCGATTGTGAATGGCGAAGTGCTGGAGGTGCATGAGGTCCGCAAGCTGGTGCATACCCGGCTGAAGATGAAGGTGCCTTCACTGGTCGAAGCGATGAACGGCCGACTACGTCTGCATCACCGGAAGATGATCCGGCGTCATTGGGATCATTTGCAGTATCTGGAGAGTGAAATGCAGACGTTGGAAGCTGAAATTGAGGAACTGGTGCAACCATACAGGAAGGAAATTGAACTGCTGGATACCATTCCAGGCGTGAGCACGGATGCCGCGGCGAGCATCGTGGCGGAACTGGGTACCGACGTGTCTCCTTTTCCAAGTGAAGCTCATCTGGCCTCTTGGGTCGGGGTGTGTCCAGCCAACCATGAGAGCGCCGGTAAAAAAAAAGTAAAAAGAACCAACGCGGGAACCGAGGTCTGAAAGCCGTACTCGTCCAGTGCGCTTGGGCAGCGAGCAAGTCCAAGAATAATCGGCTTTCCGCTATGTACAGTCGGATCGTGAAACGGGCAGGAAAACAGAAAGCCATCGTCGCTTTAGCCCATGCGATGATCCGAATCATGTATGTGATGCTTCGGGATAAAGTCCCCTATACCGAGCTGGGGACGGAATATCTGAACACCCCAGAGCAGACCGCAAATTACCTGATTAAAAAACTTCAAAAGCTAGGCTACCAAGTGGAACTGACACCTATTACATGATACCCACTTTTTAAAAAAATGAAGTTCCGATATAGGGGATCTTTAAAGCAAAATTTACTTTCGAGCTGTGAAGCGACAAAGTTATTTTCGTATAAAATGGGCCACATTTCTGCTCCAATGGCGAAATGGGCTGAATTAGTGTCCCTTTTTCCACTTCATCTGCCCGAGGGTAGGGTACTCCGGCAAATTAGATAACCTTTTTCCACTTAAAAAGTTGCCGTAGGATTCATGGGGAGTCGTTCTCCAGGTAACGCTAGAACCAAGTCGGCTGCGCTGTCCCGTGAGAGGACGGCACAGCCGTTTTTGTTCGCGTATAACCTGGCTGGCCCGGGTCAAAGCTGCTCTTCCTTGACAACCGTAACCTCTTCCACACGCTCAGCAATGATAATCTCGTAAATCCGCAGGAAAATGATTTTGAGGATCATATAGACCGGAAGCGCGATTAATACGCCGATGATCCCGTAGAAATCGCCTCCCACCAGCACCAGCACTACAGTGGTCAGCGGATGCACATCCAGCGATTTGCCGTAAATAATCGGGGAAAGCACATTATCCTGGATCTGCTGGGCGATGATTATAACCACCACCGACCAGATAGCCATCGTGGGGGATTCAATAAAGCCCACGATCACAACCGGGACAGCTGCCAGCAGCGAGCCGACATACGGAATGAAATTAAGCGGGATAGAAATGATGGCAAGCATCAGGGAATAAGGCAGCCCGATAATCAGGAACCCCACATAGAGCATGGCCCCCAGCACCACGTTCAGCAGCACTCTTGTAACAATAAATCCGCTGAGCGCACTGTCGATATCCTGCAGCATGTCCTGTCCTTCCTTGCGGTACTTTCTTGGCACCAGGCTGAGCAAAATGGGGGAGAGCTTATGTCCATCCTTCAGCATGTAGTAGAGAATAATAGGCAGAGTAGCAATGACCACTACAATGCTTGATACCACACTGATCAGATTGGACATGGAATTGGTCACCCAGGTGATGGTATCGCTCAAGTAACCCGATATCCGTGCTGTCAGATCGGCGTCCCCCTTGAAGAAGCGGGAAAAGTAAGGATCGCTTTGCAGCTTATTGAACTGTTCCTGAATTCCCTGTACAAGATAAGGAGTATTGTCGATAAAATTCTGGATTTGCTCGCGCAGCGTTGGCCAGACCAGCACCCAGAAGAGGACAAACAATCCGATGAACACGACATAGATCAGCAGAATAGACAGCATGCGGTTCAGTTTCTTGCTCTCCAGGAAATTGACGAGCGGACGCAACAAATAATACATAAAGCCTGACAGCATCATCGGCACAAGCAGCAGATTGAAGATAGCTACCAATGGTGTAATCAGAAAAACGACTTTGGAGCCCAGATACAGAATTGTCAAAAAAGCGATAATGGCCAGACATGTCCTAAAATATTTGCTTTGCAGCATAACGGCACCCCCTGATCTCTCAATTATAGCAATATGTATCGATTCTATCTTTATAACCGAATTCCGGTAGAATGATTCAGGGTATCGCTTGCCTGGAACCTGTGATTACTCTGGTTAGCCGCGGGAAGCTGAGGTTAATATCGCTTTAACAGGAGGAATGAGAGATGACGATACTGGTTGTGGGGATTTTTGAACATCCGAGCGACGCTGCATTGGCGATTGAGGCTGTCCGGGAACAGGGAGTCAAGCCGAAGCAGATCTCGGTGGTGACGAAGCAAAAGAATACGCTGAAGAGGATCAGCCACGACACGGGGATTGGCCGGACAGAATCCGGCGAGGGGAATGAAGGCTTGTTCGGAACCGCCAAAGCGCTGGGAGTCGGACTGGAAATGCTGCCTGATACAGCTGTAGCGGCCGGTCCGGCAGCCCGGAAGCTGGCGGGAGCCGATCTGGAAGGGGATGGTCTCGCCGTCAGTCTGATCAGCATCGGAATTCCGCAGGAGGATGCGGAAATCTACGCCCGCCATGCCGGCAAGGAACATATTATTGTCATTGTAACCCTGGAAGAAAAGCAGAACCAGCAAGCGGTAAGCACCTTGTTTGAACAGCATCACGCCATTCCGCCAGGCTCTCCCTGAGCACACTTGAACCGAAGATCAAAGCAGTGGACGGTTTTTCCGTTTCGCTGCTTTATTTTTTTTCGATCGTATGAACAGAAGCGGATCTATGCCGGCCTGGCCCCCGGTTTCTTTGGTTACCTGCTTGGCTTTCACGAGAGATAAGAAGGCGAAGATGTCGCCCAGTGCTGTCAGCCCGGCTGCAATAATGGCATAGTCTTCCGCATCCAGTTCCTCGGTTTCGGGGAGGGTGTCGCTGCTGCCCTTAGTACTATTGCCGTCTTTGCCGCCATTCCCGTTATTACTGGATCTAGAGTTATTGTTTTTATAGGCCATCTCCTGTTCACCTGCTTTTTCCCATATGTAATATAAAATATGTCTAACGGCGCCGGGGGGGAATAGGCGAATGAGAGGATATTTCTGAACAGAGTTTTTCTAAACAGCCGGACGGAAATGAGCAAAAATGAGCGGAAATGAGCAGCCTGATTTTTTGCATAAAAAAGGGATTCATTGCGCGGACAAACAAACTTTGGGGGCAGGGTATATTTGTGCTGCGTGAAGAGAAAATAAGCCAAAGAAAAATCACTTTACACCAGATGTAAACGCTGTTACAATCATAAATGAGCACAAACGGTCAATAATGATCACTTTGTGAGCGTGAATTTGATCATTTTGATTATCGATAGATAGCAAAACCGTTGTTTTCCTAATCTGTGCTGTTCACAAGGAGCGGGCACCATGTTTGAAGAAGAACGCAAAAGGAGCATCGTCCAGTTTGTCGAAAGGCATACCCGGGCGTCCGTACAGGAGCTTAGCCAGGATCTGGGCGTGTCTGAATCCACCGTCCGCCGCGATTTGAAGGAGCTTGAAGAAGCACGGCTGCTGAAACGCACGCACGGCGGAGCGGTTTCGCTGCAGAGTGTGAATTTTGAAGCGGCGTTTCCGGACAAAGCCGACCGGTTTCTTGAAGAGAAGCAGCGGATCGCCCGCAAGGCTGTAGAGATGATTCAGGAAGGTGACGCCATCCTCCTGGATGGAGGAACCACAACACTGCAGATCGCCAGAGCATTGAAGACGTTCTCGAACCTTAAGGTCATCACCAATTCCATGATTGCGTTGAATGAGCTGAAGGATTGCCGCAATATCGAGGTTTCGATCACCGGAGGGATGCTGCGGCCGGATACACTTGCTTTTGTCGGGCCGATGACGGAGCGTTCGCTGGAAATGGTCCGGGTAGACAAAGCTTTTATCGGGACGAACGGGCTGGATATACATGAAGGCATCACCACACCGAACATGCTGGAAGCCGCTACCAAACGCAAAATGATTTCTGTCGCCAAGCAGGCTATCCTGCTGGCTGACCACAGCAAGATTGGCCAGGTGTCTTTTTGCAAAGTGGGTGACCTGCAGGAAATCGATCACTGCATTCTGGATACAGGGGCACCTGAAGGCTTCATTCGCGGGCTGGAAGGCCTGGACCTCGACTATACCTTGGTGTGAGGGCCAGAATACCACAATAAAGAGGGATAACCATGATCTATACTGTAACGCTTAATCCTTCCATCGATTATATCGTGGAAGTTGAAGATTTGACGCTCGGCGGTTTAAACCGGATGCAACGCGATCTCAAGCTCCCCGGCGGCAAAGGAATCAATGTCTCCCGTGTGCTGAACCAGCTTGGAGTAAGCAATACCGCAACTGGCTTCCTGGGGGGCTTTACCGGAAGATATATCGGGCAATGGCTGGATGAAGAGCAAATCTCCAGTGATTTCGTAACGGTAGCCGAGGACACCCGGATTAACATCAAGCTGAAGGCTGCTGAGGAAACGGAAATTAACGGAACCGGACCTGTGATCCGTGAGGAGGAGGCGGAAGCTTTACTGGCTAAGCTTGAAGCGCTGCAGGCCGGAGATATTCTGGTTTTGTCGGGAAGCGCTCCGCCTTCGCTGGGCGGAAGCTTCTACAGCAGGCTGATTGCGGAATGCAAAAGCAAAAAGGCTGAGTTTGTAATCGACACAACAGGTCAGGCCTTGAAGGATGCGCTGGCTCAGGAGCCGCTGCTGGTAAAACCCAATCATCATGAGCTGGCAGAGCTGTTCGGTGTCAGCATCGGCTCCAGAGATGAGATTATTACCTACGGCCGCAGATTGATGGAATCAGGTGCACGATATGTTCTGGTGTCTATGGCAGGTGAGGGTGCGCTTTTCATTTCGGATCAGGGTGTGTACTGTGCCAATGCACCCAAGGGTCAGGTGAAGAACTCGGTAGGAGCGGGGGACTCCATGATTGCCGGATTCGTCGGTACACTGTCTCTTACCGGTGATGTGCTGGAGGCCTTCCGGACAGGCGTGGCTTCAGGCAGTGCAACGGCCTTCTCGGATGATCTCGCGGACAGAGCGCTTATCGGGCAGCTGAAGAGCCAGATTCAGATTGAACAGCTATAAGTCAAGCAGCACACTTGTGATTAAAGGGAGTGGATTGTAATGAAAATTACTGATCTGTTGGTAAAAGAAACGATGATCATGAATCTTCAGGCGGTGTCCAAGGAAGCGGCGATTGATGAACTGATCGCCAGCCTTGCGGCCAGCGGCCGGATTAATGATCCCGTTTTGTTCAAGAAAAAGATTCTGGAACGCGAAGCGCAGTCCAGCACCGGTATCGGCGGGGGAATCGCCATGCCGCATGCCAAAACCAGAGCTGTCAACGAACCGACTGTTGTATTTGCCAAAAGCGCAGCGGGCGTAGACTTTGCCTCTCTGGACGAAGAGCCTGCAAAGCTGTTCTTCATGATTGCCGCACCTGAGGGAGCGGGGAATATGCACATGCGCACATTGGCTGCGTTGTCGAGGCTGCTTATTGAAAGCGACTTCATCGAAGCATTGATGAATGCCGGGACACCGGATGAGGTGGTGGCTTTGTTTGATGCCAAACAGGCTGAAGCTGAAGCTAAGGCGAAGGCAGAGGAAGCAGCCAATGCAGCCAGCGCCGGCGGAACCAAACAGGAGGCACCCGAACGTGTGATTGTGGGCAACCCGGCTTCCCAGAGCTTCGTCGTTGCCGTAACTGCTTGTCCTACAGGGATTGCCCATACCTATATGGCGGAAGATGCACTGAAGAAAAAAGCCAAGGAAATGGGCGTCAATATCCGCGTCGAGACGAATGGTTCAGAAGGTGCCCAGAATGTGCTGACCGCGGACGAAATCGCCCGGGCGAGCGGCGTGATCATCGCTGCGGACAAAAATGTGGAGATGGCCCGCTTCGCCGGCAAGCCGGTGCTGCAAAGACCGGTAAGTGACGGCATCCGCAAGCCTGAAGAGCTGATCACCAAAGCGGTGAAGGGGGAAGCCCCGATTTACCGCAGCGAAGGGCGCGGCGGCGATGAGGCTCCGGCAGTCAAATCGGGCAGCATCGGCAGCCGAATCTACAAGGATCTGATGAACGGCATCTCGCACATGCTGCCGTTCGTAGTCGGCGGCGGGATCCTGCTGGCGATCTCCTTCCTGATTGAACAGGTGGCGAGTGTGGATAATCCGATCGTCAAGCTGCTTCAGACCATTGGCGGCGGCGACGGCGCCTTCCACTTCCTGATTCCGATCCTGGCCGGCTTCATCGCGCTCAGCATCGGTGACCGTCCGGCCCTGATGCCGGGTATGGTCGGCGGGTATATGGCCCTTAATTCCAACGCCGGCTTCCTTGGCGGTCTGGCTGCCGGGTTCCTGGCCGGTTATGTGGTCATCCTGCTCCGCAAAACGTTTGCCGGTCTGCCCAAGACACTGGACGGACTGAAGCCGATCCTGCTCTATCCCGTATTCAGCCTGCTGATTACCGGCGGGATTATGTTCTACCTGTTCGATCCGGTGTTCAGCTGGATTAATGAAGGTCTGATCGACGGGCTCAACCACCTGGGAACAGGCAATGCCGTTCTGCTGGGATTGATTCTTGGTGGAATGATGGCTATTGATATGGGGGGGCCGTTCAACAAAGCCGCTTACACGTTTGCCATCGGCGTATTTACCTCCAGCGGCAACACCAACGGACTGATGATGGCGGCAGTAATGGCCGGAGGTATGGTTCCTCCGCTGGCCATCGCACTGGCTACTACGTTCTTCAAGCATAAGTTCACCGAAACGGAACGCAAATCAGGCCTGACCAACTATGTGCTCGGATTGTCGTTTATTACCGAAGGGGCGATTCCCTTTGCTGCTGCCGACCCGCTGCGTGTCCTGACTTCCTGCATCATAGGTTCAGCCGTTGCAGGCGGCCTGACCCAGCTGTGGAATCTCAACGTTCCCGCACCGCACGGCGGTATCTTCGTGGCTGCGCTCTCCAGCAATGCCTTGCTGTTCATCCTTGCCGTGCTGATCGGCTCTGTCATCTCCGGTCTGACACTCGGCCTCTGGAAGAAGCCGCTCAAGACCGGCTGAGTATAATCAAATCTGAAGGGGCTGCCCATCGTCATCTTTATGCAGAGTTTATTCTGCGGGTGAGGGCAGCCCTTTTTGTTAACGTGTCAGAAAGCGTACAGAAAGCATACATTAGGGCCTCCGCAAAGTATCCGAAAGCATACATCTAGGCCCCGCAAAGTATCTGAAGGCATACATTAGGGCCTCGGCAAAGTGTCAGAAAGCAGACATTAGGGTCTCCGCAAAGTGTCAGAAAGCGTACATCTGGGCCTCCGCAAAGTATCTGAATCAACTTTCATGCAAAAGCCCCGCTTTGTGGGGTTATTTTATGCATAAGGCGCAAGGTTCTCCGCTTCAGTTGTAGAAGCAACGGCGGAAATGCCGTTGTTAGGCGATCCCATTGGCCAGCTAAGTGGAAAAAGGGAACTTAAATTCCTCAGAAATCAACAATCGCGAGGATTAAGTGGAAAAAGGGAACTTATTTCGATGATATTCCCTTGCCTGGGGTGAAATAGGCTAAATTAGTGTACCTTTTTCCACTTAGCTTGCCGGTTTACTGGAGGCTTAAGCAAATTAGTGATACTTTTTCCACCTGACCAACTGATGAAGCCAGCTAATGAAACGCTATAGGCACGTTCTCCCTTTACACACTACCTATACACCATCCCACCAACGAGCATATTGGTGAATGAGGTAAAAATACTTTTGAGTTAGGTGTTTCCGGGCTACGAAGTGAAATGAGAGGTATAAATACCTCTGAATTAGGTGTTCTTGGGCTACAGGGAGGAATGAGAGGTAGAAGTACTTTTGAATAGCTAGATATAAGCAGATTAGTGGCTTTAGACAAGACAACGGCATAGTGCCGTTGTTATAGGTAAAACCGGTGCTGAGGTGTAGAAATACAGGTGCAATCGGCCCAAGAGCAATTGCCGTAGTTGAGCGATTTAGGACGAGAAGTGTTGAAAACAACAGCAGAAATACCGTTCTTTGCGCGGGTTGCTGCTCAGGCAGGAAGGTGCCGCTTGCGCCCAATTCCCTCTACCCTAGTGACCAGCACAATGCCCGGACAGAACATAGCTTATACTAAAGTGTCAGAAACTCTCTCAGCTTTATCTGCATTATTCGCTACACGGACAGGAATAGAAGGAGCTAGATGCTCTTTTCACTGAAAAGGTACTTAACAACCAGTGTCTACCGGTTTGACAGAGCCGGCTTCACCGGCAGCAATTGGATTCATTTGACCAACCGTCCCCGAAGATGTTAGGGTGATTTATAGCCAAAATTTGCCGGGAGGGATTATTCATGTCGGAAGTAAAGCTTGCGATTGGGTACGATGAATTTGAGGATGGCCAGCGGATAGAAACAGCGATTGAAAGCTTAAGCGCAAGTCCCGAAGCTGCATCGCTGAGCAGCCTTATTATCGGAGACTGGGGCCAGGCATATGAGAACAGCTCGGAGGATGTTGTAAAAGCGCTCGTAAAACACAGCGCCAGCTTTCCGGCGCTCCGCAAGCTGTTCATCGGTGAGATGGGCTATGAGGAATGTGAGATTTCGTGGATTACGCAAAGTGATCTTTCTCCGCTGCTGCCGGCTTTTCCGGAGCTTCAATCGCTGACGATTCAGGGCGGGAACGGGCTGAGCCTGAGTAAGCTGCAGCATGACAAGCTGGAAGAACTAATTATTATTACCGGGGGACTGGGCAAAGCCGTTCTGGCCCAAATCGCGGCTTCTGAGCTGCCGAATCTGCGCAAGCTGGAGCTGTACCTTGGTGTGGAGGATTATGGTTTTGACGGCAGCCTTGCAGATCTTATTCCGCTTATGGAGCCGGGGAAATTCCCCAAGCTTACATACCTTGCCCTGAAAAACAGCGAAATCCAGGATGAAATTGCCATAGCGGTTGCTGATGCCCCTATTCTGGACCAGCTGGATACACTAGACTTGTCCATGGGAACGCTTAGTGACGAAGGTGCGGAGGTGCTTCTGGCCAGCGAGCGGATCAAAAGCTTGAAGGCGCTGAACCTCAGCCATCACTATATGTCTGATGAAATGCTTGCGCGCTGGCAGAGCAGCGGCTTGCCTGCCGATGTCAGCGACCGCCAGACCACCGATGATGACGAAGACTGGCGGTACCCTTCTATTACAGAGTGATGAAGGAGACCCGGCCGCTGATCGTCATCGGCATTCCCGGTGACAAGCGGACTGGCGGAATTCAACAGGCCAGAAGCCGTTTGGGGCTGCCGCCGGCGGTCATTCTGCCGTATACCGGCCTGCTGGCCGGCCGGACGCTGGCCGAGCTGCTGGAGGCGGCGGGGTACCCGCAGCGGACAGCAGCCTCTTGCGCCGGACCGTCCGCGCCGCTGCTCCGGCTGGACTCGCCGGGCGGCAGCTTTGAGGTAGAGCGGGCCTTAATTACGCTCGGAGCGCCGGATGCCGGGGATTGCAGTGATGCCCTGCATCCCTTTGGGCAGAGGCCTGATCCGTTTCCGCTAAGCTGCAGAACCGCCGGCAGGCTTCAGGACATGCCCGGTGTGCTGCATCATCCTTCCCAGTGGTTTCGCGGCTACTGCCGCCTGCTGGCCAGGCTTCGGAAGGACGCGGCTCTCCTTCTGCCGGATTCGCGGTGGCTGAATGATCCGCAGGATATCGCGGATATGACCGACAAACGGCGTACCCAGCAGCTTCTGGCCGCTGCGGGTGTCAGAATTCCGCGTCCGCTTAGCGCAGAGCAGACACTTGAAGACTACAGCTCCATCCGTGAACAGATGATCCGACAGCGGATGCACCGGGTTTTTATTAAGCTGGCCTGCGGGTCCGCTGCTTCCGGTGTCATTGCCTACCAGGTGAATCCGTCCACCGGGGCAGAGATTGCGGTGACTACCGTGGGGGTTGAGAATTATATTACCCGTCCCCCCATTTATTATAATTCCGGCAAGCTGCGGCGTTATACGGACAGCCGAACGATTGCCGGATTGATCAACTGGCTCTGCCGCCATGGGGCATATGCCGAGCAGTGGATTCCCAAAACAGGTGCAGAAGGTGCTTCGCTTGACATCCGCCAGCTGGTGGTACTGGGCGAAGCCTGCCACTCCATTGCCCGGGTAAGCACCACACCGATCACCAATCTTCATCTGCGCAGCCGCCGGATGTCCCCGGCAGCGGCCGGGCTTTCCGTGGAGACTCAGGAACAGGTGCGGAAGACGGCGGTCCGGGCGCTGGCGGCTTTTCCCGGATCATGTGTTGCAGGTATAGATGTGCTGGTATCCGCAGGCTCTCAACTAACCTATGCCGCGGATGTCAATCCTTTTGGAGATCTGCTCTATGACGTAGAGTATCAAGGATTTGGCACCTATGAATGGGAACTGAAGCAACTCATAAAGGAAGGACACTTATGACAGACATGAATGCTGTTGTCGGCAGCCACGATCTGCTGATGATTACACTCGACACGCTCCGCTATGATGCTGCGGTTCTGGAGGAAGCGAACTGCCCCAATCTGTGCGGGACCGGTTCCTGGGAAAAAAGGCATACCCCCGGGAGCTTCACCTATGCCGCGCATCATGCCTTTTTCGGCGGTTTTTTGCCTACCCCGGCTACCACGGACAAATCCCGGCATGTGAGGCTGTTCCACTCGCGGAACACCGGGATGAAGACCCATCCCGACACCTGGCTGTTTGATACGCCGGATGTTGTGTCAGGGCTTGCCGCTGCCGGTTATCGGACCCTTTGCATTGGGGGCGTGATTTTTTTTAGCAAAAAAGTACCGCTCGCCCGGGTCCTGCCGGGCTATTTCCAGCACAGCTACTGGCGGATGACGTTCGGGGTCACGAATCCCCGGTCCACAGAACATCAGGTGAACCATGCCCTGAAGCTGCTGAAGGACACCCCGCTGGATCAGAGGCTGTTCCTGTTTCTGAATGTCTCGGCGATCCACGGGCCGAATCACTATTTTGTGCCGGGTGCTCGCAAAGATTCCATAGACACCCAGCGCGCTGCGCTGCGTTATGTCGACGGCGAGCTGGGCCGGCTGTTCGGGGCCTTTCGTGAACGCGGCAATCCGGTCTTTTGCCTGGCTTTTTCAGATCATGGCGAGGCTTTCGGCGAAGATGGCTACCATGGACACAGGCTGGCGCATGAAACCGTGTGGAATGTCCCTTACCGGGAGTTTTTCCTTTAGCCATTCACCCGATTTTACCGAAAGGATGGAGACCGTATGACGTCAACACAGCCTCCCCTGCATCTCCGCGATGACGGAAGAACACCATTCCCTTCGGAGGACGTTACGCAGTGGAGAGAACACATTACCGCTGATCCTTACCGCAACTATCTATATTCCTATCCGCACAAAACCGCTTACCGCGACCTTAATCCGCCGGTTCCGCTGGAGCCGCTTTGGCGGGAGGAGCCTGCGGAGAGCTTTTTTCTGTATATGCACATTCCTTTTTGCGGCGCGCGCTGCGGCTTCTGCAACCTGTTCACCCTGCCTGACAAGCGGGCGGAGGTGCATACCGTGTATGTGGATGCTTTGGAGCGCCAGGCCAGGCAGTGGGCAGCATTCACCGGCGGCAAGCCGTTTGCAAGGTTCGCCATCGGGGGCGGCACCCCCAGCTTGCTTGCTCCAGCACAGCTCCGCAGGCTGTTCCGGATTGCTGAGGATATCATGGGTTTGGACCCGGCCTCGGCTTCGATCTCGGTAGAAACCTCTCCCGAGACGCTGACAGAGGACAAGCTGAATATCCTGAAGGAGCATACCGTGGACCGGGTCAGCATGGGCATCCAGAGCTTTGTCGCTGCCGAGTCGGCAGCCATTTACCGCCCGCAGAATCCCGATGAGGTATACCGGGCGCTGGAGCTGCTGAAGCTGTATGATTTTCCTGTTCTGAATCTGGATCTGATCTACGGTCTCCCGGGTCAGACTGTAGACTCCTGGCTGTATTCCCTGGAGCAGGCGGTTAACCATGAGCCGGAGGAAATTTTTATTTATCCGCTGTATACGCGTGATCATACGATCGTGAAACCGGAGGATATCCGGCGGCAGACGGACATCCGCCATGAATGTTATAGGGCTGCGCAACAGCTTTTGGCAGAGCATGGCTACACTCAATATTCCATGCGCCGCTTTGCCAGGGCAACCGCCGGAACGCACAAATCAATCATAGATTACAGTTGCCAGGAGGAAGGGATGGTAGGCTTGGGCTGCGGAGCCAGATCCTATACCCGGAATGTGCATTATGCGTCCCGTTACGGAGTCAGCCGCAAGGCTACGGAGAGCATTATCGCCGATTACGTTGCGGCTGAACGCTACGACACGGCAGATTATGGCATTGTGTTAAGCCTGGAAGAGCAGAAGCGGCGGTATATTCTGAAGGCGGTTCTGCACAGCGAAGGACTGAAGCTGGCGGACTACAGCGGGCGGTTTGGATCTTCCCTGTGGAGGGATCACCCGGAGCTGGGGCTGCTGCTGCAGAGCGGCCTGGGCAGGGAAGAAGAAGGCAGATTGCGCTTGACCCCGGAAGGCCTCGGCTACTCTGATTCAATCGGCGACTGGTTTATTTCAGGCGAAATCAGGGAACAGATGGAAAGGTTTGTTTTGCCATGAGAGCTGTTCTTTACTACCGGGGCGCACTCACCTCCTGCAACTATGATTGCCCTTATTGTCCATTTGGCAAAACCAGAGACAGTGCGGAGCGCCTTGCCAAGGACCGCGAGGAGCTGGAGGCGTTTGTCCGCTGGGCTTCCGCCCAGGGAGCCGAAGGCCACTGCCTGTCTATCTTCTTCAATCCTTACGGCGAGGCGCTGATTCACCGCTGGTATAAAGAGGCCATGATCACGCTCTCCAATCTGGACCATATCGACAAGGTGGCCATTCAGACTAATCTGTCGGCCGGGCTTGATTTCGCTGCCCGGCTGAACCCGCACAAGGCCGCCTTCTGGGCAACCTACCATCCGGGTCAGGTCACGGAGCAGCGGTTTCTTGCTCAATGTATGGCTGTGTATGAGCAGGGCATTCCACTCAGTGTGGGCAGCGTCGGGATTCGAAGCAGCTTTGAGGCCATAGCTTCCCTTCGTGCAGCCCTGCCGGAAGAAGTCTATTTGTGGGTGAATGCCTACAAGGATAAGCCCAATTATTATACGGGGGAAGATATAGCCTTCCTCAGCGGCATAGATCCGTATTTCATGCTCAATGCGAGGGACTACGAAAGCCTGGGCAAAGCCTGCGGTGCAGGCAGCAGTGTGTTCTATGTGCAGGGTCCCGGCCAGGTCAAACGCTGCTATAAGGACAGGGGAGTTATCGGCAACCTCTACCGGGACGGGCTGGAAGGCTTATCGGCGGAACGGAGCTGCCGCATGAAGGTCTGTGACTGCTATATCGGGTATATCCATATGCCTGAGCTGCAGCTGCAGCAGGTGTACGGAGCCGGGCTGCTGGAACGAATCCCCTGCGGGGTACGGGAGGGAAAAGAATGAGTGTCAACCGGGGAATTACCCTCTGGCTCACGGGGCTGTCCGGGGCCGGCAAATCTACGGTTGCCGCGCTGGTTACAGACAGGCTGCGGGCAGCCGGGCAGGCCGTGGAATGGCTGGACGGGGATGAGCTGCGGCGCAGCATCGGACGCGGACTCGGATTCAGCCGGGAAGACCGCTTCGAGAACATCCGCCGGGCGGTCTATGTTGCGGAGCTGCTGAACCGGCATGGTGTGATAACGGTGATCTCGCTGATCAGTCCTTATGCCGAAATGCGCAGCCATGCCCGGCAGCAGCTGCCCGGATTCGTAGAAGTGTACGTGAATTGTCCGCTGGAGATTTGCGAAGCACGGGATGTCAAAGGCTTATATGCCAAAGCCCGCCGTGGCGAGCTTCCCTCTTTTACCGGCATCTCCGATCCTTATGAGGCTCCTGCCAGCCCCGAGCTTACGTTATACACGGCCAAACATCCGCCGGAGGATTGTGCTGATGAACTGCTGGCTTGGCTGGAGAAACGGCAGCAGCAAGGGTAGGCCAGTCGGCATTGAACCGGCAGAGCGCACTATTAAGCGGGACGTTCAACTAATAAAAGGGCAGGAGTGAGTTTAGCTTAATATGGCTCAACTTCTGGTAAATTTGACTAAATCGTGCCCTGCCTGCAATTTGGTACAGGGTTTCTTTACATTTTGTAGAATAGAGTAATACATACTGAGAATATAAAGGAGAGAGCGGGATGATTTTGCATAAAGGAGAGGTCCTGTTCCGCCAAGGGGATGCCTGCCAGAATCTGTTTCAGGTGAAGAGCGGACTCTTTAAGGTAATCCGGCTGCATGAGAATGGGAACATGGTGCTGTTCAATCTCTTGTACCCCGGGGAGACCGTCCCCCATCATTCACTCATTTCACCGAAGGAGGCGCATGGAACGGCTGTAGCGATGATGAAAAGTGAAGTGGAGCTTGTCCCGGCAGCGGAATGGTACCGGGAGCTGCGCGAAGATCCGGATAAGGTGATGGAGATCGCCTTGCTGCTTCAAGAGAAGGTGCGTTTCATGCAGACCCGCCTGGACCACCTTACGGTTGGCACTCCCGGAGAGCGGCTGGATCTGCTGAAACGCTGGCTTCTTGAATATTCCCATGGCGCAGAGCTGACGGATTTATTGACACAGGAGGAGATCGGGCAGCTGATTGGCGTGCGGCGGGAGACGGTCAACCGTCTGCTGCGTAATCCGGGTTAAATGCCGTTTTTACAGAATTTTTACATGATTCTTTATGCTTTTTAATGGAAACTTGTTTAGACTGGTACTTCCGCGTGGTATAATCTATTCAGAACATATCAAATTAGAGAAAGGATCAGGATACCATGTGTCCCCGAAGGACGATTCCCCAAAGGACGATTTGGAAACGTTATGATCTGTCTTATACTTAGCTTCCCTGTAGAAAGTGCGCGAATCGTTGTTTATTGACGTTAGCCGCCTCTGCGAGGGAAGGGAGTATTGTATGCGAAGGAGTAACACTTCCTCCGGTCAGACCCGTCGTAGAGGCTTGGCAGATGTCTAAGCCGCCATATACGATAAGGGGAGACCTGTATGAGGAAACAAGACAGTGGCATGGGAATGCCGCTACGACTCACTATCATTTTGTCCGGAACATTGCTGCTTGCATTTACTTATTATCACATTAATTATCAGAATCATTTGACCGAGGGCGGATTTGTAGGCTTATCGCTGCTTGGCAAATATGTGCTAGGCATTTCGCCTTCTTTAACAATTCTAATCTTAGACATTCCAGTACTCTTAATTGCGATGATCTTCAAAGGGAGAGCGTTCGTCTTGAACACCTTCATCTCCGTAGGGGCCTTCACGGTATTCTACAGTCTGATGGAACGGTATTCCGGATGGGTGATCAATTTGCAGGATAACCTGCCGCTCGCGGCGCTGTTGTCCGGTGTACTGACAGGTCTAGGAGCAGGAATGGTCCTGCGCGGCGGCGGGGCAAGCGGCGGTGACGACATTTTGTCGCTGCTGATCAGTGAATGGAAGGGGATTAAGGTAGGAACCGTATTTATCCTGATGGATGTAATCGTTCTGGCATTATCGCTTTTCTACATGCCTCTCAAGGAAACGCTGTACACAGTAATGGCAGTAGTCGTAGCCGGCTACGTTATTACGTTTACAACCTCACTTGGCAGACCTAAGCTGGGCAAAGCTCCAACCATTCAGCCCACACTAAGCAAGCCGCACGACGGCACCGTAATGTGACAAGTTCAGAATCAGCCCCTGTTTCAGGGATAAGCGAAAAGGTCAGCCAAATGAACAACGGGCTGGCCTTTTTTGTATCAGGTTTTGGTGTGAAAATATTTTTGGAGTCATCCTGAAACCAGTGAAGAACGGGACGCGTATATATCTCAGCTGTTCAGACATAGGATTACATAGCAAAGTGAGAATAAGCTGATGAAGCAGTGCTCACCACAATTTTAGGAGGAATACTATTGAGCGCACATGAGATTGATTACGTGATTATGGGTGAGGAAATTCAGTGTGTTGAGGTGCAGCTTGATCCGGGCGAGAGCGTGATTGCCGAGGCTGGCAGCTTCATGATGATGGACCCGGAAATTTCCATGGAAACGATCTTCGGCGACGGCACAGGTTCACGCGGAGGCGGGCTGATGGGCAAGCTGATGGGCGCAGGCAAACGCCTGCTGACCGGTGAGAGCCTGTTCATGACTGTCTTCACCCACAGCGGAGCCTATGGCCGCAAAAGTGTAACCTTTGCCGCCCCGTATCCGGGCAAAATCATTCCCCTGGATCTTCAGCAGCACGGCGGCAAAATCATCTGCCAGAAGGATTCTTTTCTCTGTGCAGCCAAGGGAGTCTCGATCGGGATTGAATTCCAGCGTAAGCTGGGCGCGGGCTTCTTCGGCGGTGAAGGCTTTATTATGCAAAAGCTTGAAGGGGACGGACTTTCCTTCGTCCACTCCGGCGGCTATATTATGGAGCGTACCCTGCAGCCCGGCGAGACGATTAAGCTCGATACCGGCTGTCTCGTGGCGATGACTTCATCGGTAGATTACAACATTGAGTTTGTAAAAGGCGTAAAAACCGCGCTGTTCGGCGGCGAAGGCCTGTTCTTCGCCACCTTGCGCGGGCCGGGCAAGGTATGGGTGCAATCACTGCCGTTCAGCCGGATGGCAGACCGCATTCTGTCGGCTGCGGGCAATTCCGGCCGCAAGGAAGAAGGCAGCATTCTCGGCGGCCTGGGCAATCTGCTGGACGGAAGATAAAGCCTTGCGCCGAGTGCAGCATCCGGCTCTGTTATCGGGCTGTTTTGCGTGACGCCGACAACTGACTGTTTACGGGTACCAATGATTATGAACAATTCCGGTTGAGGCCGGTCCTATGGCGGCCAGGGAGGCTTTGGGCGATGAGTAGCCGTTGGTCGTTGGTGCCGGCTGCAGCTGACAATGAAATAATTTTTTGTTCCGGTCTGCACTTTATTAGCCTCCTCTCTTTCTGATGGTTGCTCGTCGCATCCATTTTCCAAAGAACGGTTTCATTTGGTTTTACAATGAAAAAAAGGGGTTGCCCTCAGGTCATTCACGTGACCTTGAGGACAGCCCCTTCTTATTTTGCGAATCGGTTCAAGCTATGGTCTGCTCCGGTTCCCGCTCTCCAGCATGTCAAGCAGCTGACCGGCGAGCGGGGCGGGGAACTGCGCGTTTTGCGCCGCCGCCAGAAAGAGGCCGACATCCTTCTGCGGAATTTTGCTTTCGGAGATATTTGCCGTCTTCTCAGCGATCATTTTGCCGTAGGATTGATAGATGGGGGCAGGAAACAGCGTGCTCGTAAGCATGTTGACCACCGCTTTGGGATCGAGCCCGCCGCGCTCGGCCATTCCCAGTGCTTCCTCCAGCGAGCGTCCCGCGGAGACGATGAGGAAGTTGCCGATCAGCTTGACCAGCACGGCCGCACCAGCCTCTTCACCGAAGTCAAAAATCCCTCTGGCTCCCATTGCCTCCAGCACCGGCCGCACCCGCTCCTTCGCTTCCTGCGGACCCGCTACGGGAATCCACAGCTGCTTGGCAGCCGCCGCCTCGGGCCGCCCGAAGACGGGCGCCTCGACATAAACGGAGCCGTGCCGCGCGTGCAAGTCCGCCAGCTTTCTGCCAGTATCCGGCGACACCGTGCTCATCGACACGTGAATGCCGCCCGGCCCGAGCCGTTCCAGGAAATCCTCGCTTCCGACGACGCTTTCCAGTGCTTCATCGTCCCACACCAAGGTGACGACGATGCCCCCCGTCGTCACGGCGTCGGCGGGACGGGCTGCCTGCAATGCGCCTTGGGCAACGAGCGGCTTTGCTTTGTCTGCGGTGCGGTTATATACGGTCAGCGCGTACCGCGCTTGGAGCAGATTGGCTGCGATGGGCAGCCCGAGCAGGCCGAGTCCGATAAATCCAATGTTTTCGCTCATTAATATCATTCCTCCTTCAAAATGTTCAAAACATTACGTTAACGTCATGTTTTGAATAAAAAAATTTTAGGCCCGATCATTGGTCTCGAGCCACTGTTCGAAGCGTTCGATGTGGGATTGCAGATCGTCGCGGAACTGCCCCAGTGCATCGAGCTTCTTGTCCGTGTCGGCCAGATGCCGGCGCAGCAGGCCGAGAACCTTCCGCTTCGGCTGCACCCCGCTAGGATCCGTAAAGTAGAGCTCGATTACGTCCCCAATCTCCTCGAGACTTAAGCCCAGCTTCTTCAACTGATCAATCTTCCGCAGACGGGCGACCGTCTCTTCCGTATAGTAGTGATGACCGTTGCCTTCGCGTTCGCCTGAAGGAAGCAGTCCGATGCTCTCGTAATAGCGGACCGTGCGTTGGGTAACCCCTGCTCGCTCTGTCAACTCACCGATGCGCATGCGGTCCATCATGGATCACTCCTTTCAAAATGAAATATAACGTTAACGTCATGTTCGTATCATAGCACTATGATTGGGTGGTGTAAAGGGCGAACAGGATCATTAGACTTCAATCTCTCAATGCACGTTGTCTTTGTGATAGTATTTCAGGGGTGTTTTTCCCTTAGCTCGTAGACTTCTTAGCTCCTTGTTAAACGAAAAAAAGCGGATTCCAAGATAGAAGTTGAAGGAGAGGTATAAATACCCTTGATTAGGCCGGAAGTGGGCGTCCGGGTGAAAGGAGAGGTATAAATACCCTTGATTAGGCCGGAAGTGGGCAGCTGGGTGGAATGAGAGGTATAAATACCCTTGATTAGGCCGGAAGTGGGCAGTTGAGTGGAATGAGAGGTATAAATACCCTTGATTGGGCCGGAAGTGGGCGGCTGGGTGGAATGAGAGGTATAAATACCCTTGGTTAGGGCGGAAGTGAGCGTCCGGGTGAAAGGAGAGGTATAAATACCCTTGATTAGGCCGGAAGTGGGCAGCTGGGTGGAATGAGAGGTATAAATACCCTTGGTTAGGGCGGAAGTGGGCAGTTGGGTGAAATGAAAGGTATAAATACCTTTGATTTGACCAGAAGTGGGCAGCTGGGTGGAATGAGAGGTATAAATACCCTTGATTAGGCCGGAAGTGGGCGGTTGGGTGAAATGAAAGGTATAAATACCCTTGATTAGGCCGAAAGTGGGCAGTTGGATGAAATGAAAGGTATAAATACCTTTGATTAGGCCGGAAGTGGGCAGCGGGGTGAAAGGAGAGGTATAAATACCTTTAATTTGGCCGGAAGTGGGCGACTGAGGACAAATGAGTTCCCCTTCTTCCACTTGCAGTTGCCGTAGATTCATGCGAGTCGTTCTCCAGGTAACGTTAGACTGAAATCAAAGACGGCAGCACGGTCCAGTGAAGCTGAAGGACGGCGCAGGTGCTTTGTGCCTGCGCCAGTGCTCTGCAACAATGTCTGCACCTACGTCTGCACCTACGTCTGCAACTATGACTGCACCTATGTCTGCACCTATGTCTCCACCTGTGTCTGCAACTACGTCTCCACCTATGTCTGCACCTATGTCTCCACCTACGTCTGCAACTACGTCTGCACCTATATCTGCACCTACGTCTGCAACTACGTCTGCACCTATATCTGCACTTATGTCTGCAACTACATCTGCAACTACGTTTGCAAATACGTCTGCATCTACACCTCCACCTATGTCTGCAACCACATCCGCAGCGCTGCTAATTTCGCACTGCCGAGAGCAGCAGGAACATGGGGCGGCGCAGTTCCTCATGCCAGGCGGCGTTCTGCTCCAGCATCTCCGGGGTCGGCTGAAGCTCGGAGAGCTTGGTGACTGTGAAGCCGGAGGTGATCAGCGTATTGAGGTAGGTCGCTATATTGCGGTGATATTTAATCACATCATCCTCAAGAAATCTGGCTTCGCGCGGGCCCTCATCATGATAATGGTCCAGCGGCCAATGGAGTTTCGCGCCATCCGGGCCGTAGTGCCAGTCCTGCGCGGCGAGCGCAGTGTAGATGGGATGCTCCACGGAGAGCACAAAGCTGCCGCCCGTCCGCAGGCAATGCTGAACCTCGCAGCAGAGCAGATCGAACCGCTCGACATAGTGGATGGCGAGTGAGCTGATCACCACATCAAATTCGCCCGCAGCGAACCGGATGTCCTCAATCGCGCCCCGGCGGTATTCAATCCCGGGATCATCGGTCATCGCCCTGGCCCGCTCCAGCATATTTTCGGACAGGTCGATGCCGACCACAGATTCCGCTTGCTGCTCACGGGCATAACGGCAATGCCAGCCGAAGCCGCAGCCGAGATCCAGTACTCTTGTACCGTGTAAATCGGGAAGCAGGGAGCGGAAGGTGCTCCATTCTCCGGCAGCCTCCAGTCCCCCGGTGGAGCGGGGCATAGCACTGTATTTGGCAAAAAATCCGGCCTCATCGTATTTGTTCTGTTTCATCTTAAAGCGCCTCCTGGCATGAGTGAATTAACACAGTGTAGAATTCCCGCCTATCCAGTGAAAAATTGAAAGGGTTAGGGTTAAAGCTGCTAAGTATTAATGTTTGTGATCTGTTCTATTGCAGTTTGTACAGCAGAATTTCCACCGCGAACAGCGGTAACAATCAAGAAATCTGCAGATGGGCAGCGGCCGGAAGTCCAAACATTCTCCGTAGTCCCAACTAAATCCATCATACTAGAAATCATAGTAAAAACTATACCCCTTATTTGACTACTACCCAGGGACTGTATATATTATGGGGCAAACCCCTAAACGGGCTTATGCTGCAAACCGGAGGCCTGAAATGTTCAAAATTTTTATTATCGAAGACGACCGTGGACTGGTAATGCTGCTTCAGGATTATTTACATAAATTCGGGTATGAGACGCAGGCGGTTCACGATTTTGAAGCGGTGCGGGCGGAGTTCGAGTCGTTTGCCCCCCATCTGGTGCTGCTGGATGTGAATCTGCCGAAATTCGACGGGTATTACTGGTGCCGCCAAATCCGCGGTCTCTCCACCTGCCCGATCCTGTTCATCTCTGCCCGTGAGGGCAAAATGGATCAGGTGATGGCGCTGGAAAACGGAGCTGATGATTACATCACGAAGCCGTTCGATTATGAGATTGCCCTCGCCAAAATCAAAAGCCATCTCCGCCGGGCCTACGGCTCCTATGCCGGGGGCGGCACGGAGCGCAGCCTTACGGTTGCGGGGCTGATGCTGGATGTTGAACGTCTGGTCCTGTCGCGGGGCAGCGCGAAGATTGACCTCAGCCACACTGAAGCCAAAATTCTCGACGAGCTGATGCAAAAAGCGGGCACTGTCGTCACCCGTGACCGGCTGCTGGAAAAAATCTGGGACGACCAGGCTTTTGTCGATGACAATACCCTGAATGTGTACGTGACCCGGGTGCGCAAAAAGCTGGCGGCGCTGGATATCGCGGACGGGCTCCAGACCGTCCGGGGTCAAGGCTACAGGCTGTGCGAGAACTGGGAGGAGGCTTAGCATGAAGCTGTTTTTGCGTGAACAGACGCCTCTCATTGTAATCTACCTGGCCCAGCTCCTGATGATCACCCTGGTCTACCGGCTGGACGGGGGCAGCGGAATGAACGTAAGCCTGTATGCGGGCCTGCTCAGCACCTGTCTGCTGCTGGCTTATTTAGCCTACCGCTATTTCTCCAACCGTTCCTTCTACGAACGGCTGCTGAATCTGCCCGCTTCGCTGGATGATTCCGGCGGACCTGCCCAGAGCTCTCCGCTGGCGGAGAGCCTGCGCGGCGTCCTGGCCCACCAGTTCCGCCTGTACCAGAATGATCTGCACAGCTACCGCCACAAGCTGGAGGAGCATATTCATTTTATTAACCAGTGGGTGCATGGCATGAAGACCCCGCTGTCGGTCATTCACCTCATCATCCAGGACAAGGACGGGCCTCCGTTTACGGCTATCGGGGATGAGCTGGACCGGCTCAAAAAAGGGCTGGATACCGTACTCTACACCGCCCGCCTGGATACCTTTGAGCATGATTTCTATGTCGAACGGCTGGAGCTAGCAGCCATTGTGCGGGGCGTGACCTCGGAGCAGAAACGGCTGTTTATCCGCAAACGCGTATTTCCGGCCATTAGGGTAGAGAACGGACTGTTCATTACCTCGGACGAGAAATGGCTGTCTTTTGTGCTGACCCAGCTTATTACGAATGCGCTGCGGTATACGGTGGAGGAGGGACGGTTCGTGCATTTTCACGGATACGCAGGGGAGCAGGGCAGACCTGTGCTGGAGGTGCGCGATGAGGGGGTAGGGATTCCGCCCGGCGATTTGCCGCGTGTGTTCGATGCCTATTTTACCGGGGTCAACGGCCGCAGCTTCCAGGAATCCACAGGGATGGGCCTGTATTTGGTGAAGCAGATCTGCGGCAAGCTGGGACATCAGGTGGAAATTTCCTCTGAGGTGGGGCAGGGGACGGCGGTGCGGATTATTTTTTGAGGCATGAAAAAACTCACATTCCTTGCATACATCAGCCAGTTCACGTCCTATCCCTTGCTCCGGCCCGCATATCGGAGGATCAGCACGATAACCGCGGATACCACACACAAAGACAAAGTATTCGTAATCAAAAAAGCCAATCCCGCTCCAGTCAACGTCAGGTTAACCGCATAGGCTTCCATAAGGGCTATTCCGAGCAGCATCAGCAGATAGGATTTCAGACTTAGATCGGCAACGGACTTTGTTTTTAAGATACGGGCAATTTGCGGAATCCAGCCCAATGACAGAATCATACCGCCCAACAGCTGCATCACTGAAAATAACATGCATACACCCCGCGTTCTTTTCTATTGTAGTATGCATGCAGCCTGTCTGAAGTTCACGGGAACGCAGCGGGAAAACAAAAAAAACCTGCCTCCTTAAGGGATAAGGGGCAGGCTGATTATAGGTAATCCTCAAGACTGGCTTAGGGTTGCTGCTGCGGCTTCAGCCTCAGCATATCCTCCAGCAGCTCTTTAACCTCCGTACGGGGAAAAGCTTCAAAAAGCACCTCGTTCACCGTCACCTGTGCACGGTCCAGCTTTTCTTGTCCGATCGGGGTTAGAGAGGTGTAGATGCTCCTGCGGTCGTCATCGCAGGTCGTCCGCTGCAGCGCTCCGCAGCCCTTCGCTTCAAAGCGGCTGACCAGTCTGGACACGGCACTCTGGCTGAGCCCGACCATCGACTCCAGCTGCTGCAGGCGCAGCTTTTTCTCCGGCGCTTCGGACAGGAAGTACATCAGATAGAATTCGTTGAGCGACCATCCGAAGGTCTCCTGCAATTTCGCTTCCAGTTCACCCGCGACCTTCATTTGTATATAAGTTAAGCTTAACCAACTGGTGATCAGCCCGCCTTCAAGGGGATTTTTCATCTAAACCATTCCTCTCCCGGATGTATGCCAAAGGATGACTAATAAATTTTGTCTATTATAACACCCCGGGCCCCGTTTTGTATAAGAAACGGCTTTAGAACTTTACCTTACCGGTGTAAGTCTTATCTCCGGGAACGGGGGAAGCCAAGCTCATACTGCTTCGGCAGACCCGCGTCTTTGCCCAGCTGTACACCGGCTTCCAGCGTCCAGTACGGGTTTCTCAGCATGCCCCGGCCGACAGCAACCAGATCTGCCTCATCGTTGCCGATAACGGCGTTAGCCAGCACAGCCTCATCCAAGCGTCCGACAGCGATCACCGGAACATTCAGCTCCTGCTTAAACGCACGGGCAAGCGGAATCTGATAGGCAGCGTGAGTTCCCGGTTTGCCTTCAGCAGCAATAGCACCTTCACCGCCGGCACTGACATGGAAAATATCAGCTCCGGCTTCCTTATAGGCTCTGCCGATCTCCAGACTCTCGCGGATGCCATAGCCGCCTTCCACATATTCCTGTGCGGAAATACGCATAATTAGAGGCATTCCCTCCGGCATTACTTTTTTGGCCGCCTGGATAACTTCTCTGCCGAAGAGCGTCAGGTCCTTTCCATATTCATCTGTCCGTTTATTGGTCAAAGGGGAATGGAACTGGTGGATCAGATAGCCGTGTGCTCCATGCAGCTCAATGACATCGAAGCCGGCCTGAACGGCCCGCTCGACGCCAGCCTGGAATTTCTGAACCATAGCCTTTACTTCTTCAGTGGTCAGCTCACGCGGAGTTTTGTACTCGGCACTAAAAGGAATGGCAGAAGGGGCCACCGGCAGCTGGGCATCCTCGGCTTTACGTCCGGCGTGGGCAATCTGGATGCCTACCTTGGCGCCATACGAGTGGCAGGCCTCAACGATTCTAGCCAGGGCTGGAATGTGCTCATCCGACCAGATGCCAAGATCATAATCGGTAATCCGGCCATCCGGATCGACATCGGTCATTTCCATAATAATGAGTCCTGTACCGCCGACCGCGCGGCTTACATAGTGATTGTAGTGCCAATCCGTGGCGATGCCATCCTTATCGGTAACGGAGTATTGGCACATGGGGGGCATAACGACACGGTTCTTCAGCTTCAAATTTTGCAGCGCATAGGGGGTGAATAGGTCCTTCATCATGATTAATCTCTCCTCCAAAATAATAAATGTATGCTCATGCATGTAATATAAGCGCTTTGTGGCGGGATGTCAACCAGTTTCCTCGACAGCTTGAATGTGATTATAATATTTCCGGCTTACAAAACTGTAAGGTGGTTGTAAGTTTCAGAAATGGCAGCTGCAGTTTACAGTTTTATATAATAAAAGCAATCCAGGCGAACGAAGGAGCGGAAGCATTTGCCCATATTAGACGTCCACAATTTATCCAAAATATATGAAGGCAAGGTTTCGATTCACGCCCTGAACCATATCCGCTTTGCTGTGGAGCAAGGGGAATTCGTGGGCATCATGGGACCCTCGGGCAGCGGCAAAACGACACTGCTCAACGTGATCGCCACCATCGATGAACCGACCTCAGGCGAAGTTATGATCAATGGCCGGGACCCGAGGGGGCTGGGGCGCAAGGACAGGGCACTGTTCCGCCGTAAAGAGCTGGGGTTTGTCTTCCAGCACTTCAACCTGCTGGACACATTAACCGTGGAGGAGAATGTTGTGCTGCCGCTGACGCTTGCCGGGTTCACCGTGCAGGAAATGGAGTATCGGCTTGGGGAGGTAGCGGACCGGCTTGGCATCCGTGCTCTTTTGGATAAGCGGACCAACGAAATTTCCGGCGGACAGATGCAGCGGGTGGCCATCGCCCGGGCAATGATCCACCGGCCTTCGCTGATTTTGGCGGATGAGCCTACAGGAAGCCTAGATTCGAAGGCCGCCGGCGAAGTCATGAACCTGCTTGCAGAAGTGAACGGCACCGAAGGGACGACAGTGCTTATGGTCACACATGACGCTGTAGCTGCGAGCTTTTGTCACCGGGTAATTTTCATCAAAGACGGGCGCTTTCACAGCGAGATGTACCGGGGCAGCAGCAGGGCAGCCTTCTTCCAGAACATCATCGACATGCTGTCGCTGCTGGGAGGCGGGGGACATGACCTTCCGGCAGTTCGCTTATAGGAATGTAGCACGGAACAAACGGAAATATGCCGCATATTTCGTCAGCAGCGCTTTTTCGGTCATGGTCTTTTTTCTCTGTGCGCTGTTTATCTACCATCCGGCAATTTCGCGGGATATGATTCTCGGAACTGCAGCGGATACGATGATGGCGGCCGAGGGGATCATTTATGTCTTTTGCTCCCTGTTCGTCCTTGTGTCGGTTGGCTCCTTCCTGCAATCGCGCAAGCTGGAATTCGGCATTCTGCTGATGCACGGCATGACCAAGCGGCAGCTGAAGCTGATGGTTTTTCTGGAAAATATGATGATCGGCGGTTCAGCCATCCTCACCGGCACGCTGCTGGGGCTGCTGCTGGGCAAGCTGTTCCTGATGATCGGGTCCGGCTTTCTGGGCATCGAACCTCTGGAATTCCACCTGTCCTGGCAGGCGCCGGTGCTGACGATCTGCAGCTTTGTCCTGCTGTTCATGCTGATCTCCCTGCTGACCTTTGCCTTCATCGGCAATGAATCGCCACGCGGCTTGTTCCGGGGCGGGGGCAGAGGGGAAGCAGAGCCGGAGGTATCGGGCGGACTTGCGCTATTAGCGGGTCTGCTGCTGCTGGCCGGCTATGGTCTAGCTGCTGTAACAACAGCCGCTACCATAGAGATCATGATGTTCCCGGTGGTGCTGATAACTATCTGCGGCACTTATCTTTTTTACACACAGCTCAGCCTGTATATTGTGGGGATGCTGCGGAAGCTCCGCCGCTTCTACTGGAAGCATACGCACATCCTGACATTCGCGGGACTGTCGTACCGCTGGAAGGACAATGGGCGGATGTTTTTTATGGTCACCATTGTATCTGCGGTCTCCTTCACCTCAGTCGGGGTGTTCGCCTCAATCCACACCTTGTCACGGGAGCTGAAGCTGGATTATCCTGCGGCTGTCGGTTATGTAGCTAAGGGAGGCGGGTACGCTTCCTCGGAAAAGCGGGACCTGCAGGGGATTACCGCAGCGCTGGAACGGCTGGGCCTGCCTTACGAAACCCTGCGGATTCCGCTCAAATACGCGGCTATTGTCTCACAGACCGGTCCTGACCATACGAAACAGCTCCCGCTGATGTCATACAGCAATTACAAGCTTGCCCTGCGGCATGCAGGCTTCAGCTCAGATGAGCCGCCGCTTGCGGGGAACCAAGGACTGGTGATGATTGGTTCCCAGCGTGACCGCAGCCTGACCGCAGCGCGGTTCAAGGCAACCTACACGCTTAAGCAGGGAACCCGGATTCAGGAGATTGGCTATACGCAGCATGTGCCCATTGCCGAATACCTGCTTCCGGAGCTGGACGGCAGAGGCGGCGGGGACTTCAGCGGACTGGTGGTCAGCGACAGCCTGTACAGCGGAATTGTCCCCGTGCACCAGGACTGGTATACCGGTTTTTATATGGAGGATTTTCCCCGGACGGCAGGGATAGCCCCGGAGCTGGCCGCCACAGGCAAAGTGCCCTATGAAGCGAAGTCTTCTTATGCTGTCGTAATCAGCGGCACATTGTTCGAAATTCAACGCACGCTGTACAGCACGATGCTGTTCGCTTCGCTGCTGGTCGGGACAGTGTTCTTCATTGCTGCGGGCAGCTTTCTCTATTTCCGTCTTTATGTGGATCTGGATCATGACCGTCTGCAGTATTCAACCCTGTCCAAAATGGGCCTGACCGACCGGGAGCTGGACCGCATTGCCACGCTGCAGCTGGCACTTATGTTTTTTGTTCCGGTGCTGCTGGCGGTTCTGCACAGCCTGTTTGCTTTTATTGCGCTGCAGCGGATGTTCTATCTATCCATCGCGGCCGAGACCGGAGCTGTACTGACCGGTTATCTGGCTGCCCAGACCCTGTACTTCTTCTTCATCCGCAGCCGCTATTTGCGCAACCTCAAGAAAAATCTTATCTAGACGGAGGGACTCGAATGAAAACATGGATTACAGATATCATGGAGCAGTTCGGATATGCCGGAATTTTTCTGATGCTGGCTTTGGAGAATATTTTCCCGCCGATACCATCGGAGGTCATCCTGCCGTTCGGCGGATTTATGACCACGACTTCCGGGCTCACCATTCCCGGTGTGCTGATCGCCTCAACGGCAGGTTCGCTGCTGGGTGCAGCCATCCTGTACTGGATTGGCCGGCTGCTGGAGGTCAGCAGAATGGAGCGGATCGTCGACCGCTATGGCAAATGGATCCGGATCAAAAAAAGCGATATCCGCAAAGCGGATGCCTGGTTTGATAAATACGGCTACTGGACCGTGCTGTTCTGCCGGATGGTGCCGCTGGTGCGCAGCCTGATCTCAATTCCGGCAGGCATGTCGGGAATGAAGTTCGGACTCTTCATGCTGTTTACGACGATCGGCACGCTGGGCTGGAATACGCTTCTGATCCTTCTGGGGGCGGCACTCGGCGAGTCGTGGGAGGATATTGGAGGTTATATCGGCACGTATTCCAGTATTGTATATATTCTGCTTGCCGGAGGAATCCTCGTGCTGGGCCTGCTGTACCTTCGCAAACGTCATACCGAAGGCAAAGCCCGCGGCTAGCAGACACGGGGCAAGTTAATGCTTCCGAAGGGAGTTTTGTCCGCAGCGATTTCATAGATCCACACTTTTAGGAGGAGAATTCATGGAACTGTTAACGATTATTAAAGCTATCATTCTCGGAATTGTAGAAGGGTTGACCGAATTTGCTCCGGTATCCTCCACCGGCCATATGATTATTGTCGATGATATGTGGCTGAAATCGCAGGAATTTCTCGGAAAATACGCCGCGAACACGTTCAAGGTAGTGATCCAGCTGGGTTCAATTCTGGCCGTGGTGGTGATCTTCCGCAACCGGTTCATCGATCTGCTGGGCCTGAAGCGCTTCAGCCGCAAGGAGCTGACAGCGGTGCCGGAGGGCCAGCCCGCAGTGGAAACTACGGGCCGGCTGAAGCTGGCGCAGGTCATTGTAGGACTCATTCCTGCCGGAGTGCTGGGATTTCTGTTCGAGGATTATATTGATGAGCACTTATTCTCGACATCTACGGTGCTGATCGGCCTGGTTGTTGGAGCTATTCTGATGATCTGTGCGGACCTGCTTGCCCCCAAAAAGATCAAAACAGAGAGTGTTGATCAAATTACATATAGACAGGCGCTATCGGTAGGACTGATCCAGTGCTTGTCGCTCTGGCCGGGCTTCTCGCGGTCCGGATCAACGATCTCCGGCGGCGTTCTGCTGGGCATGAGCCACCGGGCCGCTGCCGATTTCACCTTTATCATGGCGGTACCGATCATGGCCGGAGCCAGCCTGATTTCACTGCTGAAGAACTGGCAGTATTTCACGCTGGATGACTTGCCGTTCTTCATTGCCGGGTTCATCAGCGCCTTTCTGTTCGCGCTGCTGTCCATGCGCTTCTTCCTGAAGCTGATCAACCGGATCAAGCTGATGCCGTTCGCCATCTACCGGATTATTCTGGCTGCGGTGGTTTACTTCGTATGGTTCTATATAAGTTGAACTAAAGATTAGAAAACTATGGTAAGGATTTCGTTGCAACATGTCGAAGTAATATAGACAACGACTTCAGACAGGCAGGGGAATGTAATGGACCATACAGCATCCTTTCAAGAGATCCAAACCGCGATGAAGCAAGCCAAAAAACGTCGGATGTACGAACGATACCAGACCCTGTATTTGTATCTACAAGGAACAGAAATTGAGGAAATTGCCCATACCATCGATCGAAGTGCAAAAACCGTAAAAGGTTACATTGGGGCGTATGAAACCGGAGGGCTTTCAGGCCTTCAAATGAATCATTCTCCAGGAGCGCCTGTTCGATTAACCAAAGAACAACAAGAAAAGCTGAAACAGACCATTGTGGGTTCGGTTCCGCATGATGTTGGCTTTACGGCGCGGCACAACTGGACACTGGAGATCATTGCAGCCTTGATCAAACGGGAATTTGGAGTCACGTATTCGCTTCGGGGTATCTCCAAAATGATGCAGCGACAGGGGCTAAGCTACACCAAGCCAACGTATACCTTGGCCGCAGCGGACGAAGAAAAACAAAGATTTTTTACAGAAACCACGTTTCCCAACTTAAAAAAAGATATATGAAGGACGAAATTCACCATTTGCTATTCGAAGATGAATCCATGATTCGAGATTATCAAGCCATTCAGAAAACGTGGTTTCTCCGCGGTAAGCAACGGATCATTCCAACCACAGGTAAACATCGCGGCGTCAAACTGCTGGCAACCGTTGATTATGGAACAGGCAAAATCGTATGGCAGGAAGATGAACAGTATACCGCAGAAACCTTTTTGAGTTTTTTGAAAAAAGTCATCGATGAATACCCAACAGGTAAAATCGTGATGGTCTTGGACAATGCGCGAATCCACCATGCGGAGCTACTAACCCCGTTCCTGACGGAGATGAAAGAACGACTTGAGCTGGTGTTCCTACCTCCCTATAGCCCTCAATTCAATGCAGTCGAAGGCTTGTGGAAATGGCTTAAATCGGACGTGATTAACAACGTCTTCTACCACACGGTCACTGAAATTCGAACCAACGTACAGCAATTCATGGAGGAGATTATGAAAGTGCCTTTGACCATCATCGACCGACTCTGTGTCAGGTTCTAGTCAGTCGTTTCTTTAGTTCAAACTATATAGAATAGAAAAGAGCAAAAAAAGGCGGCACCCTCATCGCAGGGTGCCGCCTTTTTTGTATAAGTCTGTAACGGGGTCCCCGCAAAGTAGCTGAATCAGCATCCATGCAAAGGCAGCACTTTGCGGGGGGGATTTTGGTGCGGGTATCTGTCCAGGTTGAAAAGCATTTTCCTGCCGTTTTCTGTTTTGCTATAGCCAATGTGTATAACGCCGAGACGCCGGAATCTGTTGCGGATGGCGAAAGGGGTACAGTATGATGGCATCAGATTAAGGGCTGAAGTACAGCACACTTTGGATTGGATCGAACAAAAAGGGATAGATGAGGAGCAGAATATCATGACAAACAAGATTACAACCAGCAATCTGGGGTACCCGAGAATCGGTAAAAACCGCGAGTGGAAAAAAACGCTGGAGGCCTACTGGTCCGGCAAAATAGATGAGCAGGATTTCCTTGCCCAAATGGCCGGAATTCAGCTTCAGCATCTGCAGTCGCAGCAAAAGGCCGGCATTGATCTAATTCCGGTGAATGATTTTACCTTCTACGATCATGTGCTGGACACCGCTGTAATGTTCGGCATTATTCCACAGCGGTATGCTTATAACGGCGGGGCCGTTCCGCTCGATCTGTATTTCGCCATGGCCCGCGGCAACGCATCCGCCCCGGCCTGCGAGATGACCAAATGGTTCAACACCAACTACCACTACATTGTGCCGGAAATCGGCAGCCTTACCCCGCAGCTTACAGAGAACAAACCGCTGGCCGCCTACCGCTTCGCCAAAACGCAGGCCGGCATTGAAGGCAAGCCGGTTATAGTCGGGCTTTATACCTTCCTGAAGCTGTCTAAGGGATTCCCGGCAGCGGAAATCGGAGAAGTTGCCGAGCGGTTCCTGCCGGTTTATATTCAGCTGCTGCAGGAGCTGGAGCAGGAAGGTGTTGCCTGGGTGCAGATCGATGAACCGGCGGTTGTTACCGGGCTGACTCCAGAAGAGATTGCACTGCTGAAGACCATATATGGCGCGATCTCCGCTGCGGTGCCCGGGCTGAAGCTGATCCTGCAGACATACTTTGAAGCGGCTGAACCGCTGGAAGCGTTGCTGGAGCTGCCGGTACAGGCCATTGGCCTCGACTTCGTCCACGATGGCGGCGTCAACCTGGAAGCGATTGAGCGCCTTGGCTGGCCGGCCGGTAAGCTGCTGGGTGCGGGCATTATCGACGGGCGCAGCATCTGGCGCGCCGACCCTGATGCCAAGCTCGGCCTGATCCAGAAGCTGGCGGCACATGTCCCGCTGGACCGGCTGATTCTCCAGCCGTCCTCAAGTCTGCTGCACGTGCCGGTAACCGTGCAGAGCGAAGGCAAGCTGAAGCCTGCCGTGAAGCAGGCGCTGGCCTTCGCTGACGAGAAGCTGGCAGAGCTTGGGCTGCTCGCCGCAGCTGCCGGCGGCGGGAACAGTAACGCTGCGGCCCAGCTTGCGGAGAGCCGTGAAGCGCTGGCCGCGTTCCGCGCCCTTCCTGAACGCGGGCGCCAGGATGTAGCGGAGCAGGTCCGCCGGCTGGACGCGCTTCCGGACAGCCGCAGCCTGCCTTTTGCAGAGCGCGTGAAGCTGCAGCAGGCGAAGTGGAAGCTGCCGCTGCTGCCAACGACAACGATCGGCAGCTTTCCGCAGACGGCAGAGGTGCGGCAGGCGCGTCTTAAATGGCGCAAAGGCGTATGGAATGAAGAGCGCTATGACACGTTCGTCCGCCGCCAAATCGCGGAGGCGATTACCCTTCAGGAGGAGCTGGGCCTGGATGTGCTGGTCCACGGGGAGTTCGAGCGGACAGATATGGTCGAGTTCTTCGGCGAGAAGCTGGCCGGTTATCTGTTCACCCAGAATGGCTGGGTGCAGTCCTACGGCTCCCGCTGTGTGAAGCCTCCGGTGATCTATGCGGATGTCGCTTTTATTCAGCCCATGACCGTCAAGGAGAGCGTCTATGCCCAGTCGCTGACGAGGCTTCCGGTAAAAGGGATGCTGACCGGACCGGTAACGATTCTGAACTGGTCATTTGTCCGCGATGATCTCAGCCGGGAAGAGGTCGCCAAGCAAATAGCCCTTGCCCTCCGCCATGAAGTGCAGGCGCTGGAGGATGCGGGCATTGAGATGATCCAGGTGGATGAGCCGGCGATCCGGGAAGGGCTGCCGCTGAAGGCGGAGGACCATGCGCATTACCTCAATTGGGCAGTGCGGTCCTTCCGGGTAGCTACCAATCATGTGAAGGATACTACGCAGGTCCATACCCATATGTGCTACAGCGAGTTCAACGATATGATCGGAGCCATTTCGGCCATGGACGCTGATGTCATCTCTATTGAAACCTCGCGCAGCCATGGGGAGCTAATCGCCGCTTTTGAAGAGGATGACTATGATAAAGGCATTGGTCTGGGCGTCTATGATATTCACAGCCCCCGTGTCCCGGAGGTCGAGGAGATGACTCACAATATTGAGCGCGCCCTGCGTGTGCTGGATGCCGGACAATTCTGGATTAACCCGGACTGCGGATTGAAGACACGGGGCTGGGAGGAGACGGAAGCGGCGCTGCGCAACATGGTGCTGGCGGCGGCAAATGTGCGGAAGAATAACGCTTGATAATCATTCTCAATCTTGCTAGAATGGGAATAAGCAAGAAGGGACCGTGGAGGGTCCCTTCCAACCTTGACTTATTTTCTTTCAAAGGTTTTGCAGTCTGTTTCCTCAGCATTTGAAGGCTGTTTTGAGCTGTGGTAAGCAACAAAGATAGATTCGGCATTGCATTTGTTTTCCTCCGCCCAGTAGGTGCAGGAATTCACTGCGCATTGTACGTCTTTTGCCATGAGGGTTTCACCTCCCCTTGTTGTGGAATGGCAGCAGCCGAATTGAAGCCTGATCTGGCCGGCAAGGTGGAGCTTGTCCGGGCAGAACCTAACCCTTATTCCTTGCGGATATAGGGTTTTTTGGTGTTTTTCGTCTTCACAGACACCTTCATTTTAGCAAATAAGGCAAACGCCCGCAAACGGGGGAACTGGCACTGCCGGACTGGAAAAATTACCGCTTGACTGCAACCTTCCAGCTTTTGGAACGTCAAAGAGTATAACGCGGAGAGCCTAGAGATAAAGAGCTTACTGCGTCAGCAATCTGCACAAAAGAAGCGGAGTTTCCACTACACTTTTGGAGGAATGAGGATGCAAAAAAGGGGTCTGCATTATCTGTATTATCTATTGGGGTTACTGATGTTTGCTGTGGTTGTGGCAGGGTGCGGGTCTGGAGGAAACAACGATGCTGCGGGGAATTCGCTTATGAAGGCGGATACGGCCAGTACGGAGGCAAGCGTAGACGGCGGTGCGGCGCAGAATGCATCAGCAGACGTTGCAGAGCAGTCTATGGCCTCTAAAGCTGAGGCGCCTGCCGCTGAAGGGACCAAGGCCGGGGGCGGAAATTCAGCAGTCGGCAGCACGGACGCAGCACAGACGTCAAAGGGAACGGCTGGTTTTACAGGAAGCGACGTTGTGGCAGGACTGAACAAAAAACTGATCTATCACGCCAATCTCACCATGGAAGTGAAGGATTACGCTGCGGCGCAGACAGAGGTCCGGAATATGGTGACCCTTGCAAATGGCTATATTATTGAATTTTCGGAGAGCACATCCGGTTATGAGCGGGGCGGAACATTTATTCTTAAGGTGCCGGCGTCCGGGTTTTCTTCCTTTCTGAGCAGCCTGGAAAAAATCAAAAACGAAAAGCTTCAGCGTCAGATTCAGGGTCAGGATGTTTCAGAGGAATATGTGGATTTGGAGTCGCGCCTCAAAGCCAAGCAGCTGATGGAGAGCCAATACATCGAGTTTATGAAAAAGGCAACCAAATCCGCCGACCTTGTAGCGTTTGCCAACCAGCTCGGCGCCATCCAGGAAGAGATTGAGACGATCAAGGGCAGAATGCGCTATATTGACCAGAATGTCTCTTTTTCAACGGTTGAGCTTCGCTTGTATCAGACCGATGAAAGCTTGAATATTACAAAAGCCAAAGAGCAAGGCCCGCTGATGAACCGGGCTTCGGAGGCGCTTCAGGGCAGTCTGCATGCGCTGTCCGTAATGTTTCAGTGGATCATCATATTCCTGGCGGCAGCATTCCCGGTATTGATTATAGCTGCCATAGTGGTGTTGATTGTGCTCTGGTTCCGCAGAAAAGCCAAGCCGCGGGATCGCGGAAGGGCAGATCGTATGCAGATGGCCAACAGGGAGCTGAAGCAGCCGCTGCCGCTGCCGCAAAAGCCGGATGAACAGCCTGCTCAGGTTGAAGGAGAGCTTGAGGATAGGAAGCCGGAATAACTTTTGTGCAGAACTCCCGCAGTTAGTTTGTACGTCTGCACCGCCTCCCGGATAAGCTAGTTGGAATTAGTACACTTAAATTTGCGCAAACAGCTTACTGAAGAGGGATTAGTGGGAAAAAGTAGAGTTAATCCAGGCAAATTCGGCGATAAGGCCGGGTATCGGCCCAATTAGTGGTCCTTTTTCCAACTAACGCTTACGGGGAAGCGGGGTGACGGGCAATTAAGTTTACTTTTTCCACTTGAACTTGCCGCAGGGTCAAAGAAAGGGGGGGGCGGGCGGCCTTGGGGGCACCGGGAAGAGGCTAATCTTAAAATCAAAACCGGCTGCACTGTCCACTTTTGGACGGCGTAGCCGGTTTGTTCTTGAATAGGAAATTTTGAGTTTTCCTGTTGTGGATAAGGGGTGTAAAAGAGATGGGGCTTTTAGTTTGGTTCGTCTAAAGAACAAATGTGGGCCTGAACATCGTTTTGCCCCGAAACAACGGCAAAAATGCCGTTGTTAAAGCACCGCGAAGGCTGGTTTGCCCGGAAACAAAAGCAAAAATGCCGTTGTTAAAGCACCGAAGGCTGGTTTGCCCGGAAACAACGGCATTTCTCCCAGCCACTCCGGTTAAGCATGCTGGAACAGCGCGCGGTACTCGCCGTATCCTTCCTTTTCCAGATCTTCCTTTGGTACAAAACGCAATGCCGCTGAATTAATGCAGTAACGCAGGCCGTTCGGGCCGGGACCGTCGTTGAAGACATGCCCGAGATGGGAATCGGCTGTTTTGCTGCGGACTTCGGTGCGGATCATCAGATGGCTGAGATCCGTTTTTTCTTTGACCGAATAGTCGCGGATCGGGCGGGTGAAGCTGGGCCAGCCGCAGCCGGAATCGAATTTGTCCTGTGAGCTGAACAGAGGCTCTCCGGATACAATATCCACATAGATGCCTTCCCCGTGATGATCCCAGAATTCGTTGCGGAAAGGGGATTCGGTCGCATTGTTTTGCGTGACTTCATATTGCAGCGGCGTCAGGCGCTCCTTCAGACTTGCTTTATCCTCTTTGTGCTTCCAGTGACTCTCAATAAATGCGTCCCGGCCGGAGCCTTGGCGGTAGCGTTTATAGTGGCCGGGATTCTTGTGATGGTAACCCTGGTGGTACTCTTCCGCACGGTAAAACGGCTTGGCCGGCAGAATAGGCGTCACAATCGGAGCGGAGAAACGTCCGCTGGCCTGCAGCGCCGCCTTAGAGGCTTCCGCCTGCTGCCGCTGCTCTTCGGAGTGGGTAAAGATAGCGGTGCCGTATGAAGTTCCGCGGTCATAGAATTGCCCGCCGGCGTCGGTAGGGTCAATCTGCTGCCAGAACAGCTCCAGCAGCTTGGTATATGGGAAAATATCGGGTTGAAAGGTGATCTGCACCGCTTCCACATGACCCGTAGTTTCTGAGCAGACTTCCTCATAGGTCGGGTTAACGGTATGTCCGCCGGTATACCCGGATACAACCTCCACAATCCCCGGCAGTTCTTCAAAAGGAGATACCATGCACCAGAAGCAGCCCCCGGCAAATGTGGCTTTTTCTGTTTTACCGCTTATATTGTCAGCTTGAATATCACTCATGAATATCCCTCCATTCATAGATTGCAATTAAATAGATCACAATGTAATTATAAAACAAAAAGGCACAGCCTGCCAGCGGACCGCCATTCCTGCCTGCTCAGTCATTCCTTGGTCCAAAGCGACCGCGGGCGGAGCGCCAATACAGCCAGAGCGAGCACAACCACATAGACCAGGACCGCTATCAGCCCGTTCCGTGGATGGTCGAAGAGCTGGCCTCCAAGAAAAGCATATAAGGCGATGCCGGGGATTTTGCCGAGTCCGGATGCGGCGAGATAGCTCCAAAAGGGTAAACCGGCAGCCCCCGCGTAGATGTTAACCCCCATCTGCGGGATGACAGGAACCAGCCGGGCCAGCACCACGGCGGCAAACGGCCTCCGCTGCACGGCGGAAGTGAATTTGCCCAGGGCAGACACAGAAGTCAGATACTTCCCGGCTTTTTCCTTGAACATGTATTTAACAACAGCATAGATAACCGCCCCGGCCAGGGTGGAGGCACTCCAGCAGATCAGCGCAGCGGTCAGACTTCCATAGGCATAACCGTATATCCCGATGATCAGCTTGTAAGGAACCACAGGGAACAGCGCCAGTAGAGCGGCGGCACTGAGACCCAGAAACGCATTGTGGTCCTGGCGCAGCCAGGCCAGGATGTCATACCTGTAGATAAACGCGAGGAAAATCCCCGAAACATACAGCAGTACCGTCAGCCATTTTCTCATTCTACTATGCCCTTTCTATCCCTCATTCATCTCATCATACTGAAAAAAAAGCTTTTAATGAAGCAAAGATCATTTGTTGCCGCGACTTGTCACGGTATAATACGTCTAAAAGGAAAAGGAACTGCACACAGTCAAGGGAGATATGCTAATGAAAATTACCGGACGCACAAAGGTGGCGATAGTCGGCCTAGGCGACATTGCCCGCAAAGTTTATCTGCCGCTCCTTTCCCGCCATGATCAGGTAGAGGTGGTGGGGGTGCTCAGCCATTCGCCATCCACTGTGCAGGGGGTTGTCCATTCTTACCGTTTTCCCAGAGGCACTACAGATCTGAAGGAGCTGCTGTCCTGGGGGCCGGATGCAGTATTTGTGCATAGCCCAACCCCCACACATTATGATATTGTTATGAAATGTCTAAATCATGGAATACCGGTATATGTGGATAAGCCGCTGTCCTATGATCTGGAAGAATCCCGCCGGATGGCCGGCTTTGCTGAAGAGAAGGGGCTGCTGCTGGGTGTGGGCTTCAACCGCCGCTTCGCGCCCATGTATACGGCTGCCAAAGCCTGGCTGGACACAACAGGCGGCATCAGCGCCTGCCAGGCGTTCAAGCACCGGACCAGGCTGCAATCCGGCAGCAGCCGTGAGACTGTCCATGACGACCTGATCCATATCCTGGATCTGCTGCTCTGGTTATGCGGGGAAGATGCCGAGCTGCTGCACAGCAGTCTGAAAGCTGACGATGCAGGCCGGATGCTGCAATCTTCCGGGATGCTGGGCTGGAGCCAGGGGGCGACCGGTATGTACAGCATGGTACGGGATGCGGGTGCGGACCTGGAGAAGCTGGAGCTGCACGGCAATGGCAGGTCTGCAGAGGTTGCGGATATGGAACAGGCAACGCTGTACGAGACAGGTTCACTGCCGCGCATACAGCATTTCGGGAGCTGGGATACCGTGCTTGAACGCAGGGGCTTCAGCGGCGCGGTGAATCATTTTTTGAACAGTATAGACACACCTTTACAGTGCGGCATATCCGCTTCAGCCGTCCTGTCCAGCCATGAGCTGGCGGCGAAATTAGCCGATTGATGAAGGAGCAGAAAGGAGGAAACAACATGGATGATTACCGCAAATCAACGGAAGAACAAATTATCGAGAGCTACAAGCGGGATGAGGAAATGATGATCCTGGTTTTTGCCCAGTGGTGTGTGAACAACAAGCTGGACCCGCATGCGCTGTATCTTGAGGCCTATCCGCAGCAGGAAGGAAATGCGGCGCTGAGCCATGCGCTGTCACTGACTGTCCCTATTGATGAAGCGGGGTTTATTTCCGACGATACCGTGCTTGGGGTATTGTCCCTGTACAGCAATGATGACCTCGCATACGTTGTGTCTGAGGCAATAGCGGGGAGGAAAACGCGGCAAGACTCAGAGGGTTGAACTTTTTTTTGCCAAACGATGTTCATTGTGTTATAAATGTGTTAAAATTATATATACTAACTTATAGTAAGTTTCGAAAGTGAGAGGTGAGAATAATGGAAGAACATCAATTGACGATGTGCCCTCGATTCGAATCGGCCTTCTCCTTCTTAGGTAAACGTTGGAATGGACTTATTATTCAGACATTGATGAGCGGACCCAAACGGTTTAAGGATATTTCGGGTCTAATCCCGTCGATGAGCGATAAGATGTTGTCCGAACGAATGAAGGACCTGGAGTGTGAAGGAATTCTGGTACGCCATGTGTACCCGGAAACCCCCGTACGCATCGAGTATGAACTGACAGCCAAAGGCCGTGCGCTTGAGCCGGTTATGCAGCAGATTCAGTCTTGGGCGGAGAGCTGGGTCGAATAGCACCCGCTTAAATGTCCTGTGGATAGCCCCCTTTCCGGATGGAAAGCGGGGCTTTTTGCAAACAGCCGTAAAATAAAAATGCACATAACATGTCAGAATATAATATAATAGAAAAAAGTTGCTGCCTAACTCTGTCGTATGGCACATAGCCGTGTGATAATGGGGTATAGGTTTAATATGGCAACACCAACAGAAAAAGTATATGTTTACTGGGCGAAGTGAATTTAGCCAACAAAACTAAGCATATACTTTCGAAAATAGTTTTGTACGAAGCTAAATCAGGGAGTAATGCCAACCAAACTTTTAGGAGGCGAGGAAGATGACAACCACCTTGTTTTCCCGGGAAATAACCTATGGAAAAAAAGACGTTGCCGAACTGGAGAGTGCTTCAATCAGGGTGCAGCTAATTTATGACAAAGTGCTGTTCATGCTTCACAGCCACCTTCCTGATTCCTTGTGGAACGACTGGATCGGGGTACCTTATGAGATTATCTCTTCCTTATATAAAGGCGATAACGATAGCGGCAGTGTTTTTCAAAAATGGATTCAGAGCGAGGCGGGCTGGAAATGCATCGGTTGTGAGCGCCATTGCCTGGAGCCTTCGGCAGGTCCGGCGTTTCCATCCTCCAGACAGCAGCGCAGATTCACCTATCATAATGGCATCCGGCAGAGCATGGTGCTGCAGGCAGTGATTTGGTCGATGTATGAAAATACAGTGCTTTTCCAGCCCTATTTGGGTGAGGAAGCTTTTCTGAATGAAGCCGATCTGGACACGATTTCCACATATTTCGTACCTACCTACCTGAGCAAACAGCGTCTGACTGAAAACGGCAAGCGCTGCAAAGAATATCAGGAATCGAACATCCGGGTATATCAGGAGTGGATCGCTGCTCCCGATCTGGTGCTGCAGTGGAACGGAGGCCTGACCGAAGGCCGCTGGATGACTGGCGTCTATGTCGACCACTCGCGTTTTGCCGGGCTGGGACCATATTTGAAGGATGCACAGGGCAAGCGGACGTATATGCGGGCAAATGTGAAATAGTGTCATGAATAAGGGGATATCGTAATAAAAACACCTCGATTAAGGGGTGTTTTTTTGAAAATATAAGAATTTATATTTTTCACGCTATAAATTATCATTCTATTTCTCGCTGAACCCCCCCGTCCTTTAAAAGGACGGCGTAGCCGTTTCCACTTGTATGCATCTCGTGTGTATTTGTTGTGTTTAGGAACACAATCGTAAAACTATGCTTCATCCCGGTTGTTTCTTCTTCTGATCCAGAACACCGTACCCAGGATGATCAGTCCGACAGCTGTGGAAATCATCAGAATGGCCGGTCCGGTACCGGTGCCATGAGAGGATTTTCCGGTTGAGCCCATCCAGGCGGCGGTGATGACGCATAACGCGACAAGAATGGCCAGAACTGCACCCAATATGCTTCGGCCATTAGCCGTCAGATTCCCGCTGCCCGGCCCTGCATAGGAACCGTTCCAGATAATCCGTACCAGGTAAGAACCCACACCGATAAGAAAAATAACGTAGTTGCTCATGGGATATTCAAGCCAGTGAATTCCGTAATTTTGCAGACCCATATCCGCGAGCAGCAGGAAGGCCAGCAGGATAAACGCCTGATTCCCCGCCTTGTGCTTGTTTTGCAATTGTCTTTCGTCCAGATTAGTTCTCCCCATGCTTATCACCCTCCCAAAAAAGTTCATCCAGCGTCTTCCCTAAGGTCAAGCAAATCTCAATACACAACCTGATCGTGGGATTGTAATCACCGTTCTCGATGGCGATAATCGTCTGTCTGGTCACTCCCACAGCGTCTGCCAGCTGCTTCTGCGACATATCTTTTGCCGCTCTGGAGGCCTTCAGCCTTAAATTTTTCCCCATTCCATCACCTCGTCTAAAATGTAATATATATCATTCTTAATGTCAAATATATTTTACATATGCAGAGTTAGAGAGGGTCATCGTTGAACTTATCTTCCTAAACTATGTTTGAGATCCTGACGTTCATTAAAATTTTTTATATTTAGTGCGTACAATCACAAGCCGCCACACCTGCCCGCGTTAAGGTAAGAGGGTAAAAGAAAACCTAAACCAACAACGTAAGGGAGGGGCCAGCATGACGGCCAAACAATTGAACAATACAGTGACGGAAGGTTCCGTCCATTTTTCCGGTGAAGCGATGGTAAGGGATATCGTCCTTCAATTCCCCAAAGCGGCGGATTATTTCAAGGCACAGCGGATTGATTTCTGCTGCGGAGGCGCAAAACCTCTGGTAGAGGCTGCAGCAGAAAAAGGGCTTGATACAGGAGCAGTGCTCCAGGATCTGAACAAGCTGCTGGCCGAGCATCCGGTGCTGGAAGAAGATTCGGCTTGGAACGAAGCTTCATCAGAAGAGCTGGCCGACTACATTATCAATAAGCATCACAGATATTTGCGCGAGGAGCTGCCGCTGATTGCCCAGAATGTGACCAAGGTCTTCCGGGTACACGGCGAGGACTCCCCGCATTTGGCGGAAGTGTACCGGCTGTTCCATACGCTGCGGGAGGAATTGCTGGAGCATACGGCCAAGGAAGAAGAAAGCGAGTTTCCCAAAATGCTTGCTTATGAAAAAAATCCTACAGAGGACGGCTTGACCGAGCTGCGCGGACTTCTGCGTACGCTGGAAGCGGAGCATGACGGGGCGGGCGATATTTTGCGCGAGCTGCGGAGAGTTACCAATGATTACACACCGCCGGAGCACGCCTGCACAACCTACCGTCTCACCTATGCCCGGCTTGAAGAGCTGGAGGGAATGACCTTTGAGCATGTCCATCTGGAGAATAATATCCTGTTCCTGCGTTACCAATAGAAGCTTGAGCAGTTTCACGAGTCCCTTCGGGGACTTTTTTTTAGCAATGGGGCAGGAAGAATTGAGAATGGCATCCGATTACGTTATTCTTAAAAAGACTATGTATTTCATCAAGACATGCCTGAGCAGCAGCGGAGACTGAGAGCGGGCGGAAGAAGGCGGTGCCGGAAATGTCCGCGAAATGGGTGTGGCGCATTTGGCTGGGAATATTAATAATCGCAGTAACGGGCGGCTGCTCTTCGGTGCTTGACGCCCAGAACGAAGGGAACAACGGCGGAGCCGGGAATGCAGGACCTGCGTTTTCGGTGCGTGTCGGTGACAGCGAGCTGGCCGGAAGCTCGGGGGGACAGATAAGCGAGGCTTATAAGGATGGCATGCCGCTGATTGAACTGCTCAAGAGGAGTGGGGTAGCCACATTGGCGGAAGATGGGAACAGCCTCTTGACAGTCAACAAAGTATCTCTGAGTCCCGAGTGGATTTGGGGAATACAATTGAACGGCAAAAAAATATTGGATTGGAACAGCAGCGTTGACCGCAGCGACAGCATCCTTATTGCGGCAGAACCCAAGGCAGCCGGGGCCGAGCAGCAGCCGGTCATTTTTACTGTGAATGGCGGAAGCGAGCAGCCGGAAATGACTCATTCGTATGTGCTGCCGTATTCTGAGGATCTGTCCGTCCGGGGTGTGCTGAAGAGCAGCGGTATGGTTCTATTGGCCGAAGACAATAAGACAGTGATCAGCATAATGGATTATAAGCCGCTCAGCAATGAGGCATGGACACTGAAGGTCAACGGCAAGCAGCTGCTGGACAGTGGAATCGATATGAAGCTTAGGCCCCAGGATACCTTGGAGGTAGCACTTGTGCTGCGTTAGTGGAAGAGTATAACACCAGATTTCTTTTGCTTATATGCTCGGGAATCTGGTATTTTTTTGTCCAAAAAGGCAAATGGTTAACTCACTGAAATTATGTGAAAATCTTCACATTTAATGTGATTGCAATCACAAAGCCTGTTCGAAAATCACCAGTATAATTTCACTATCAGATGTATTGTGATGAAATGCAGATGGTTTGAGGAGGGGCACAACAATGACAGTGGAGAGAGAAAAGCTAGTACTCATTGGTAACGGTATGGCAGGTGTCGGGACGGTAGAGCAGATTTTGAAGCTTGGCGGCGCTTATGATATTACTGTATTCGGCAGCGAGCCGCATCCCAATTACAATCGGATAATGCTGTCCTACGTGCTTGAAGGAAGTAAAACCATAGAAGAAATCGTGCTGAATGACCGCCAGTGGTATGCGGATCACAATATTACGCTGCACACAGGAACGACCGTGGTCCGAATCGATGAAGCGGCACGGCAGATTATCACAGATAACGGGATGTCGGTTCCTTTTGACAAGGCCATCATTGCTACAGGGTCCAATTCGTTCATTCTGCCTGTACCGGGCAGCGACAAGGAAGGGGTAGTGGGCTTCCGCGATATTGCCGATTGCGATGCAATGATTGCCGCAGCCAAGACGTACCGCACGGCGGCAGTGATCGGCGGCGGACTGCTCGGACTGGAAGCAGCCAAAGGGCTTGTGAACCTCGGCATGGATGTTACAGTCGTACATCTGCTGGAGGATCTGATGGAACGGCAGCTGGATCACAATGCTTCAGCTATGCTTCAGGCGGAGCTTGCGCGCCAGGGCGTGAAATTTGCCATGGGCAAACAGACGGTTGAACTGACCGGGGACGAACGTGTCAACGGACTGCGTTTCAGTGACGGAACGGAGCTGGCAGCGGATTTTGTCGTTATGGCTGTTGGGATTAAGCCGAATACGCAGCTGGCCAGAGAGAGCGGCATTACGGTTAACCGCGGGATTGTCGTTGATGATTATCTGCAAACCTCGATCCCGGGTGTATATTCCGTCGGCGAATGTACAGAACACAGAGGAACCTGCTACGGTCTGGTAGCACCGCTGTTCGAGCAGGGAAGTGTGCTTGCGAAGCACCTCTGCGGCGTACCGACTCAGCCTTATGAAGGATCGGTTGTAGCCACCAAGCTGAAAATCTCCGGAGTGGATGTTTTCTCTGCCGGTGAATTCACGGAAACCGCTGAGCATACGGTCATTTCGGCCAAGGATGAATGGAAGCGGACCTACAAGAAGATTTTGCTCAAAAATAACATTATCGTCGGTGCAGTGCTGTTCGGTGATGTTACGGAATCGGCAAATCTGCAAAAGCTGGTGAAGCAGGGTGCAGAGATGACCGACGAGATTTACAGCGAGGTTATGGGCACCGGCTGCTGCGGCGGAGGCGGAGCCAAGAAGGGCTTGTCGGTAGAGACGATGGCGGATGAAGAGATTGTCTGCGGCTGCAACGGCGTGACCAAAAAGGCCATTGTAGATGCCGTTACGGAGAATGGCTTCACGACTGTGGATGAGATCAAGGCCTGCACCGGAGCTACCCGTTCCTGCGGCGGCTGCAAGCCGGTCGTTGAGCAGATCCTGCAGTTTGTCCTTGGGGACAGCTTCCAGCAGGGCGCCAAGCAGGGAATCTGCGGCTGCACCACCTTGAGCCGGGATGAAATTGTGGCCGAAATCACCGCGAAAGGCCTGAAAACGACCAAAGAAGTCATGAATGTGCTGGGCTGGAAGCAAGCTGAGGGCTGCTCGAAATGCCGTCCGGCTGTGAACTATTATCTGGGTATGCTTTACCCGGATACGCATGAGGATGAGAAGGAATCGCGCTTTGTCAATGAACGGATGAGTGCGAATATTCAGAAGGATGGCACCTTTACGGTTGTGCCGCGCATGTACGGCGGGGTTACCACACCGGAGGATTTGAAGCGGATTGCCGATGTCTCCTTGAAATATGATGTAAAAGTGGTGAAGGTAACCGGCGGACAGCGCCTGGACCTGATTGGGGTCAAAAAAGAGGATGTGCCTAAAGTATGGGAAGAGCTTGATATGCCATCGGGTTATGCCTATGCGAAATCGCTCCGTACCGTAAAAACCTGTGTAGGTTCCCAGTTCTGCCGGTTCGGCACTCAGGATTCTATGGGTATGGGGGCATTGCTTGAGCGCAAATACGAGCGTCTTGATTTTCCGGCCAAGTTCAAGATGGCGGTTAACGGCTGCCCGCGCAACTGTGCGGAATCCTGCACCAAGGATATCGGCATCGTCGGCAACGATGGCGGCTGGGAGATTTTTATTGGCGGTAACGGCGGAATCAAGCCGCGGATCGCTGACTCCTTCTGCAAAGTGAAAACCGATGAAGAGCTGATTGAGGTCTGCTCCGCAGTCATGCAGTATTACCGGGAGACCGGCAATTATCTGGAGCGGACCTCCGAGTGGGTGGAACGCATCGGGCTTGAGCAGATCCAGCGGGTGATTCTGGACAACGAAGACAACCGCAAGGAGCTGGCGGCCCGGATTGATTTTGCCCTGGCACAGGTTTCAGATCCGTGGAAAAAAATGCTGGATGACCAAGAGACGCGTACCGCATTGTTTGAACAGACCAGAGTCTGACCTATACCGACTTGAGGAGGAGAGAGCACGATGAAAACTGCGACACAAGAATATGCTGTAGGCAAGACGCAGGACTTCCTGCTGCAGATTGGGCGGGTTGTCGTTGCAGGCGGGGTGGAGCTGGCAATATTCCGCACCTCTGACGGAGAGATTCATGCCATAGAGAACCGCAGTCCGCATCCAAAAGGCGGTCCGCTGGCTGAGGGTATCGTCTCCGGCAGCTATCTGTATGATCCGCTGTATGACTGGAAGATCGATCTGCGCAGCGGCGAAGTGCAGGCCCCGGATCACGGCAAGGTGAAGGTATACCCGGTAGAGCTGGACGGAGATCGTGTAAAGGTCTGCTTGTAGGCTGGCATCAACTATTTTAATGAGGAATGGCGGGGTGGACGGGTGTTTACGCAAAGTGTGGAAAATATCGTAGAGACGGCAGCAGCCAAACGTGACAAAATGAATGAAAGTCTGCCGAAATATTTTCTTGCCGCATTGTTGGCCGGAGCATATGTAGGTATTGGTATTATTCTGATTTTTTCGCTGGGAGCACCGCTGGCGGCGGTCAAATCGCCTTTTCAGCCGCTGATTATGGGGACGTCCTTCGGGATTGCCCTGACGCTGGTGGTCTTCGCCGGCTCGGAGCTGTTCACCGGGAACAATATGTTTTTCACCGTAAGCACCCTTGCCGGCCGGACCAGCGTGTGGGATACAGTGAAGAACTGGATCATCGTCTTTATCGGGAATGTAGCCGGTGCTGTGGTTCTGGCTCTGCTGATCCGGGGCACAGGATTGTTCAGCGCTGCTCCGGCAGAACATCTGATCTTCACCGCAGCCGCCAAAAAAATGAGTCTGCCCTTCTCTGAGCTGTTCTTCCGCGGTATTCTCTGTAACTGGCTGGTCTGCCTGGCACTATGGATGGCCTCGCGCGCCAAAAGTGAAACCGCTAAGCTGGTGCTGATCTGGTGGTGTCTGTTCGCCTTCATCGCGAGCGGCTATGAGCACAGTGTGGCCAATATGACGCTGCTGAGCGTAGCGGTGCTGCTGCCTAACCACCCGGAAACGGTCAGCCTGGCCGGATGGTTTCATAATATGATTCCTGTGACCTTAGGCAATATTGTTGGCGGCGGCGTATTTGTCGGCATGGCCTATTGGCTGATTTCCCCGGTGCGGGCCGCACGGCCAGGCGTTGTCAGCGGGACCAAAAAACAAGTAAGCTAGCACTTTAGCAGAGCCCTGTGGTCGAATGACCGCAGGGCTTTTTTGGTATGAGCGCTGTTGAAAACTTGTCCAGTCACTGAATGAAGGACAGGGGCAGCTCCGTGGTAATTACATAAAAAAAGACGCCGGACAAGGCGCCTTTGACCACTCTATTAGTTTATGCAATAATTCCGGGTCATATATGATTCATTGAGGAGAATAGAGGGTATTAGTATTAGGAAATTAAATGCGGCAAATTTCGTTCGGACATAATTCACAGTGGCAGATGTCCTGAAGCATCGAAAGATCCTTGATGACGATCATGCCGTTCTCATATTCCACAGCATCTTTTTTACGCAGATCGCTCAGCATCCGGTTGACGCTCTCACGGGTAGCACCGATCATGTTGGAGAGATCCGTATGCGTAATTTTTTTGTTGATCAGAATGCTGTCCCCGGACTTCTCCCCATAGGTATTGCCCAGCCGGATCAGCGTGGAGCAGAGTGCGCCTGGCTTGCCGTACATCATCAGATCACGGAATTTGGTCTGGGTGAGACGGTGATGGATACCCATCCATTTCATAAAGTCTATCGCAAAATCACAATGCTGGCAGATCAGAATCTCCAGATCCTTCTGCTCGATAACGCCAACTTCACTTTCCTCAATCACTTCGGCGGTAAAGCTGTGCTTGGTGCTGAAGAACGGGTCTGCCTGACCTACCATGTCGCCTGCCTGATACATATACAGAATGAGTTCCTTGCCTTCGTCGGTAGATTTGGTTAATTTCACACGTCCACGTTTGATATAAAACAATTTATCCGAGTAGTCGCCCTCCCAAAACAGGTGAGAGCCCTCCGGCACCATACGCTCTTTCATTGTGACCAGAAGCCGGTTAAAGTTCTGTTCGGAGAAACAGTTTGTATTTCCGTGGGCTTCGATAACATTATAATGTTCCTTTATCATAATCGACATCCCCTTTATTCCCTCAGTTTTTCAGTAAATTTTAAATTAATTATACATTGAAATTCCTCTTTATGGGTGAATATTTTCCCGAAAAAGTGTCGAATTTTTAACATTGTGATAATTTTCACTTCAAAGGTGTGAGATTTAATATGATTTTGGCCTTAATCGGGGACAAAGTCTTTTCTAGCATAACGCAATCTGTTGATTTCTTTCAACTCCGTAAAAATGCACATAACTCTGTTATCGGCTGACATTGGCCTTCTTTCTTCTGAGAGCTACGCTGGAAGTGAGCGTCCTACGGTTTCTAATTCATGAAGCCGGAGGACACAACTCGGGAGAAGGAGCGTTCATTCATGGCAAAAGTAGCAGACAAATATCTGAAGGTTGATCCCTGGGCGGTTATCGAGGAAGGCTTCGATCCATTGCGGAACCGGACCTCGGAGTCGATTTTTTCGGTAGGCAACGAGTATATGGGAGTGCGCGGCTATGCCGAGGAGGGCTACAGCGGTGATTCCCTGCCGGGCAGCTACTTCAATGGCCTTCATGAGCAGTTGGAGATCGGCAATCATTACAAGGGAATGATCCGTTCGCTGCGCTACATGGTAAATGCGGTGGACTGGCTGCATACGCGCCTTACGGTAGAGGGGGAGCAGCTGGATCTGGCCCACAGCCGGATATCGGATTACAGCCGCAGGCTGGATTTCCGCACAGGCACCTATAGCCGCCAATTCATTTGGCTGCTGGGGAGCGGCAAGAAGCTGAAGCTCACGTTTACACGGCTGGTCAGCATGACGGATTCCCATCTGGGCCTGCAGCAGGTTGTGTTCGAGCCGCTGAATTTCTCAGGAGCTGTGGAGGTATGCACCGGACTTGATTTTGGCAGCATCCATGAGGAACGCGGACAGAGCATGTGGAGAAGTCTGCGCAGCGGCGTACAAGGCGGTGTTACCGCCATTATGGCGAGCACCTTGAACACAGGCAATAAGCTGTTTTCCGGTTTTGTTCTGCAATCCTCCCAGGAGCTGCAGCCCGCAAAGGTAGAACGCGACCGTTTTATCGGGCAGGCCTTTAGGCTGCAATTAACCCAAGGCACAAAAGATTCTTATACAAAGCTTGCTGTCCATTGCCGGGATCATGAGGCTCCCCTTCATGAGGATGCGCTCTGGACTAAAGGGCTGGAGCTGGCGGCAGCTGCCTCCAAACGCAATGATGCTGAGGTGTTCGCGGATCAATCCGCCTATTGGAGCGGAATATGGGAGACGAGCGACATCCGTATTGAAGGTGATCCCGAGAATCAGCAGGGCATCCGTTTCTGTATTTTTCAGCTCTATCAGACATATCATGGCGATCATCCCGGCTATAATATCGGAGCCAAAGGGCTGACAGGTGAAGCCTACCGGGGGCTGGCTTTCTGGGACACGGAATCATATTGTCTGCCGTTCTATATGTTCAACAACCCCAAAGCGGCTAAAAACCTGCTGGAATTCCGCTACAAAACGCTGCCGGAGGCGGTGGACCGCGCGAAGGAGGTGGACTGCGAGGGGGCTTGCTACCCGATTGCCACGATAGACGGAACCGAAAGCTGCGACCTGTGGCAGCACTCCAACCTCCAGCTTCATGTCGGCACGGCGGTCTCCTACGGCATCTGGCACTATGTGAAGAACACAGGCGACAGGGATTTCCTGTACAGCAAAGGTGCTGAGATGCTGATTCAGATCAGCCGTTTCTACGCCACCCGCGGACAGTGGGGGCAGCGCAGCGGGGAATATGGTTATTTTGGCGTGATGGGTCCTGACGAATTCCAGCTGATGGTGAATAATAACTGCTACATTAATTTTATGGCGAAGAAGATGTTCGAGTTTACGCTGGAGACGCTTGCCGGGATGGAGGTACAGGTGCCGGATGCCTACGCTGAACTTATCAGGAAGACAGGGCTCCGGGCAGAAGAATTAACCGATTGGAGCAGCAAGGCGGAGCATATGCGGATACCGCTTGACCCGGACAGCGGGGTGTACGAGGAGCATGACGGTTATTTTGAGCTGCCGCACATCGATATTCATTCCATACCTGTGACGGATTTCCCGCTGTATTCCAACTGGTCCTACGACCGGCTGTACCGCTATGACATGATCAAGCAGCCCGATGTGCTGATGTTTATGTTCTTATATAATGGAGAATTCTCCAGGGAAGCCAAACGGGCCAATTACGAATATTACGAGCCGAGATGCATTCATGAATCCTCGCTTTCACCGTCGATCCACTCTATTCTGGCCTGTGAGATCGGCAAAGAAGAGGAGGCTTATCAATTTTTCGAGTTCGCGACCCGGCTTGATCTGGACAATTACAACCGGAACACCCGCGAAGGCCTGCATACCACATCGATTGCTGCGGCCTGGATGAATATTGTGTACGGCTTCGGAGGCATGCGTTCAGACGGCGAACGTCTCTCCTTCCGTCCGACGCTGCCGCAGCGCTGGACCTCTTACAGCTTCCAGGTGATGTATGAAGGGGTGCTGCTGGGCATTACAGTGGACAGTGAGCGTGTAAGGTTCAAAGCTCTACGAGGCGGAACAGCCAGCATTCTGGTATATGGACAGCAGATTATGGTGGATGCCGCAGGCACAGTGCTTCCGCTGGGCGAAGGGATGCTGGCATGATGAGCTGGACCGTTCGCGATTCAAGTTTTGACAAGGCCCGGATCATAACCAACGGCAACAAATACATGACGGGAAATGGCTATATGGGCTATCGCGGCACCCTGGAGGAGTTCGGCAGGAATCAACTGGCTGCGGTGACGCTCGCGGGGGTGTACGATCAGGCCGGAGAGCGGTGGCGGGAGCCGGTTAATGCTCCTAACGGGTTGTACACGGCATTGGTCTGCAACGGGCAGCGCCTCAGTGTTCTGGAGACTGAACCACTGGATCACAAGCAGGAGCTTGATATTCGCAGTGCGGTTCACCGGAGAGAGACGGTTTACCGCATCCCGGAGGGCGGCGAGCTGATCTACACGGCTGAACGTTTTGCCAGTATGGCTGAGCTGCATGTGCTGGCCAGCAGGCAGACTGTGAAGTGTACAGCGGACTGCCGGATCACGATTGAGACGGGCATCGACAGTGAAGTGTGGGATATTAACGGCCCCCATCTGCAGGATAAGCAGGAAATATTCAAGAATGGGGTGCTGCTGACTTCTGCGGTCACGGGGGAGCTGCAGCTCCCGGTTGCTGTAGCTGAACTGTCAGTGTTCGGATTTGGCGGGCTGAAGCTCTCCAAGGCGGGAGCCCTGCGGAAGGTTACTTTTGATGCCAAGGCTGGAGAGATCTATGAATGGTTCAAATATGCAGCTGTATATACCGGTCTGGACATGGAAGGTGCTCCAGAGGAATTGGCAGAGCAAGCGGTTCAGGCAGCGGCAGAGAAAGGATACCGGGAACTGCTGCAGGCTCACCGCAGAGTGTGGGAGGAACGCTGGTCCCGCTGCGATTGCCTCATTGAAGGTGACGCTGCCGCACAGTTAGCGCTCAGATACAGCATGTATCAGCTGATGATTATCGCGCCTACGGCGTCGGAGAAGGTATCCATCCCGGCACGGGGCTTATCCGGCCAGGTCTACAAAGGCGCGGTATTCTGGGATACAGAAATGTTCATGCTGCCTTTTTTTCTGCACAGCGATCCCGGAGTTGCCCGCAATCTGATGATGTACCGGATTCACACGCTGGATGGCGCGCGGCGCAAAGCGGCTGAATACGGATATCTTGGGGCGTTCTATGCCTGGGAGAGTCAGGATTCGGGCGATGATGCCTGCACTCTTTTCAATGTGAATGATGTCTTTACGGGCCGCCCTATGCGGACGTATTTCCGTGATAAGCAGGTCCATATCAGTGCGGATGTGGTGCATGGAATTTGGCAGTACATTCAGTTTACAGGTGACGACAGCCTGCTGCTGGACGGCGGGGCCGAGGTTATTTGGGAATGTGCGCGGTTCTTCTATTCCTATGCCTATTATAATCCGGTAAAAGAGCGCTATGAGATTCTGGATGTTACCGGTCCGGATGAATATCACGAGCGCGTGAACAATAACGCTTTTACCAATGCCTTGGTGAAAGAAACCCTGGAAATTGCCCTGCGCAGTGCAGAATTGCTGGAGAGCAGGTACCCGGAAGCTTACCGCGAATTGCATAGGGAATTTACAGGTGGCCCGTTCCTGACAGAATTCCAGACGCTGCTGGAGGGGCTGTATCTTCCCCGGCCGGACCCGGATACGCTCCTGATTGAACAATTTGACCGTTATTTCCAGCTCGAAGAGGTCACTTTGCCGGAGCTGAGGTCACGGGTGATTAACAAAAACGAATATTGGGGCGGCGGCAACGGGCTCGCCACCACCACCAGAATCCTGAAGCAGGCGGATGTTGTGCTGATGCTGAACCTGTTCAAATCAGCTTTTACTAAGGAAGTGAAGCAGGCGAACTGGGAGTTCTATGAACCGCGCACCGAGCATGGCTCCAGCCTTAGCCCATGCATCTACGCGCTGGTGGCGGCTGAGATCGGCTCGCCGGATTGGGGTTATCCATATTTTATGCGGACGGCTACAGTTGATCTTACCGGTGAATCGAAGCAATATGTGGGGGATCTCTATATCGGAGGCACGCATCCGGCAGCGAATGGCGGGGCGTGGATGGCCGCGGTGCTTGGCTTCGCGGGGGTGCAGTTCGACGGAGCTGCCGTCTGCCTGAAGCCGGCGCTGCCCAAGCATTGGCAGTCGGTCGAACTGCCGATTACGCTGCGCGGAGGTCAGTACAGGCTGCGTGTCACTCGTGATGAAATCGTGATTACAGCGGCAGCGGGCAACCGTGAGGCTTTGGCTTTTGCCGGATTCGGCGGCCCGGCTGAGCTGTGCGGACCGGGTGCAGAGCTGCGGCTGCGCATGGCGGAGTCGGCAGCGGCAGAAAATTGATAAAAGCCAGAAAGTTTATCTAAATGGAGAGGACAGAATATACATGCTGGAGCATATGAAGGGTGCAATCTTTGATTTGGACGGTGTGATTGTAGACACGGCCAAATATCATTATCTGGCCTGGCGCTCGCTTGCCGCAGACCTTGGGTTCGAATTCACGGAGGCGCATAACGAAAGGCTGAAAGGGGTCAGCCGTATGCGATCACTTGATATTCTGCTGGAGATCGGCGGCCTGGAATTCGATGAAGCGGAGAAGGCGGCAATGGCCGAACGTAAGAATCGGCGATATGTAGACTATATCTCGCGCTTGGATGATTCGGAGCTGCTGCCGGGTGTCCGCGAATATCTCGGCAGGCTTAAGGAGCGGGGGATAGGCATTGCTCTGGGCTCTGCCAGCAAAAACGCCGTATTCATCCTGGATAAGCTGAAGATAACCGGGCTGTTCGATGCGGTTGTTGACGGCAACACCGTATCCCGCGCCAAACCGGACCCCGAGGTCTTTCAGACCGCCTGCCGCAGACTCGGGCTGCAGCCAACGGATTGTGTGGTTTTTGAGGATGCGGAAGCGGGGGTTACCGCCGCCAAAGCGGCAGGGATGCGGGTGGTTGGCATCGGCAAGCGGGAAAAGCTGGCGGCAGCCGACGTCGTCATAACCGGATTGCATGAATTGTAGGACCTTGGTAGACTTATTGCAGGGAAAGAAAGCGATTTCCTGTATGAAATAATTCTATCCAATGGAAGAAAGCTTGAGGGATGAACATGAAGACAATGTTGTTATGGCCGGAAGGGGCGCCTGGCGCACTGGGAACAAGCGATGAGGATTGCCCGGCGATTACGCCTTATCTGGTGGAAGGTGACAAGAACGCCGCTGTGCTTGTCTGTCCGGGCGGCGGGTATGGCATGCGTGCAGACCACGAAGGAGGACCGGTGGCTGAATGGCTGAATACACTGGGAATCTCGGCTTTTGTGCTGCGATACCGCGTAGCGCCTTATGGATACCCCCATGCGCTGCGGGATGCTCAGCGTGCGCTCCGCACGATCCGTTACCGCGCTGAAGAGTATGGGATAGATCCTGACAGACTGGGAATCCTGGGATTTTCGGCAGGCGGACATTTAGCTTCTGCTGCCGGTGTTCTGTTCGATGCGGGTGATGAAGAAGCTTCAGAGCCTTTGGAACGGAAGTCCTCACGTCCGGATTTGTTGATTCTATGTTATCCGGTAATATCCATGGCTGAAGGAGTGACCCATCAGGGTTCCAAGGAGAATCAGCTGGGGACAGACCCCGATCCGGAGCTGGTGAAGCGTCTCAGCAGCGAGCTTCAGGTTACGGCAGCTACCCCGCCTGCCTTCCTGTGGCATACTTCGGATGACGGAGCGGTGCCTGTGGAGAACAGCCTGCAATTTGCTGCTGCGTTAAGCCGTCACCGCATTCCGTTTGATCTTCACGTGTATGCTCATGGCCAGCATGGGCTTGGCCTGGCCGACGGGGAGCCGCACACCCGGAGCTGGACTGAGGCCTGCGCTTCCTGGCTGGCGTTGAACGGCTACACGAAGTAGGTAAAAGTCTTTTCTAAAGAATATTCGAAACATCATCGTTCCTAGATGATCATGCAAAGGAACTGTCTAATGACAGTTCCTTTTTTTGTCAGTGGAATTTAATAGTTTTTTTCCAAGTAGCGCCTGTTGAAGAAGTAGCTGAGCAGTGCTATATAAAGCGGACTTGAAATAGCAACTAGTGACTCCCCCTTGCCTCTCCAATCCGCTGCTAACTGAAAAATACATATAATTGAACATCATTTCCATTAAAATAAACCTATGTAAGCGCTTATCCGTTTGCTATATTATTAAAACTGGAGGTGTATCCAGATGTTGTCTGCTTTTATCAAGCCCATCGTCAGACTGAGCGTCAAGCAGCAGCTGATTCTGCTGTTTCTGATAATGATCTCGCCCATACTGATCCTGAACAGCTATGGCAACTACAAAGCGGAGGAAATTCTGAAGCGCCATGTCACCAATGCCTATGTGGAGTTGAACAAGCAGAACTTTGCGATTATCAATCGAGACATTGATACAGTGAACAAGATTACCACCACCGTGATTCAGAATCCGGTTCTGCAGCAGCTGCATGTCAGCGGCAGCGAGCCTGTGATGGAGCGGGTGGAACGTTATGAAACCATAGAAAAACTGCTGGGCAGCTACTCGCAGGGTGCCGGACGGGGCGACGGGATTTATTACTCGCTGTATGTGTACGACCCGGACAATTATTATTTTTTTGCTCCCAATTTTCCGCAGGTGAAGAAGGCGGGCGTGTATTTTTTCTCCACAGGTGAGAAGCCCTACTGGTTTGACCAGGTCGTGCAGCAGAAGGGGAGGGGATATTTAATGTTCGCAGAGAAGCTTAGCCCGCAGGCCGAGAATCTCAAGACACTGACTTACGTCCGGGCGGTCAACAGCATTTACAGGGGGGCAGGAACCATCGGCGTGCTGGTGGTCACCAAGATGGAGTCCAAAATCGGCGAGTCGCTGAAATCCATTTCCCTGCCGGAAGGCGAGATCTATTTGACCGATATGAACAACCAGGTGCTGGCTTCGACCACCAATGCGACTGGAGAGGTTATTGAACTGCCGGAGGGGGCTGAGACCGGTGATCCCGAAGGAACCGAGGACATTATCACGGATGACTTCATCTATGTTGTGAACAACAACCATGCGTTTGCCCAGAAGCTGGTCTACAAGGTCCCGGTCAAAGCGCTGCTCCAGCAGCAGAAGGAAATGAAGCGGGTGATTCAATACATAACGGTTGCTTACGCGCTCTTCGGGCTGATTATTATTACTTATTTCTGGCGTTCGCTCATGACTCCACTGCAGAAGCTGGCTTTTTTTGTGCGCAAATATGAGCCGGGCAACCGTGTTCCCGAGACCCCGCAGAGAGGGACCAATGATGAAGTCAGTGTACTGATCGCTTCTACTTACGATATGGCCCGCAGGCTGAATAGTCTTATCATGTATAAATACCAGATGGAGCTGAAGCAGAAGGAATCCCAGCTGCAGCTGCTTTATCAGCAGATCAATCCGCATCTGCTCTATAACACGCTGGAGAGCATTTATTGGAAAAGCTCGCTGGAAGGCAATGTCGAATCCGCGGAAATGATCAAGGAACTATCGAAGCTGATGAAGATCAGCTTAAGCCGGGGCCGGGAGCTGATTACGCTGGAGGAGGAGCTGGAGCATGCCAGTGCCTATATCAAGCTGCAGCAGCACCGGTATGACTACGTATTCACGGTCATCTGGAACATTGCCCCGGAGACCAAAACGAATCTCATTCCCAAGATCACCCTCCAGCCCCTGATCGAAAATGCCATCATCCATGGTGTCAAAAATATGGCTGAGGACGGGGAAATCCTGATCACTTCGGTTCTTCAGGAGGACACAATTCTGATTACCATAGCGGATAACGGCTACAAGCCGGTGGATTGCAGGGCCATTGAGCAGATCTTAAATGATGAGAGCACGAGTCCGGCCGGCGGCTACGGCATCCGCAATATCAATCAGCGGGTCCACTTGCATTTTGGCTCCCAATATGGAATCAGCTACGCACCCCGCCAGGGTGGAGGGACAGTCGTCACGGTTAAACTTCCCAAGTCGGAGAATCAACAATAGAAAGGTGGCCTCTTAGATGTTTAATGTACTGGTTGTAGACGATGAGCCGCTGATTTGCAAAGGGCTGGGCAGCCTGCTGGCTTCCTCGGGACTGGAGATCGGCCATATTTATACCGCAAACAGCGGCTTTGAAGCCTTGGATGTTATCCGCATGGAGGAGGTTGATCTGCTGGTGACGGATATCCAGATGGGGGCCATGAGCGGCATTGAGCTGATGCAGCACGCCAAGCTGGCCAAACCATGGGTGCAGACCATTATCATCTCCGCTCATGAGACGTTCCAATATGCCCAGATGGCCGTCCGGCTGGGGGCGAAGGATTATCTGATCAAGCCGCTGAACAGCGAGCATTTTCTCGATTCGGTACGGAATGTGCTGCTCAAAATGGACAAACCCTCCCCGGAGCTGGCCACCTTCATGGCCGGGATTGGCGAGAGCTTCCGCCTGGAGGAGCCGCTGCCCGAATACAGCAGGCTGCTGAACGCGCTCATTGAAGAGCCTGCCTCTGTGCTGGGCGATGAGCAGAAGCTGCGGAAGCTGGATGAGCTGAAGCTGCAGGGGCCTTTTTTCTCCGTAATCAAGATCAAACTGCCGCTGCCGGAAGAAGACGGGGAGAAAAAATACACCTTCCGCGACCGGGAGCTGCTGCGTTATGCCGCGCTTAACATTGCCAAAGAGCTGCTGGACCAGGAGTGGAGTACGGTGGCTTTTTATTCTCCGGAGGAGGAGATCACCGTTGTGATCCAGTGGGATGAGAAGACCTATGAGGAATCGGCTGCGGGTCAGATCAACCGGCTGGATGTGCTGGGCCGCACTCTGCATTTAAATATCCATAAGTACCTGCATTTGAATGCCGTAATTGGCATCAGCCAGATCCTTAAGGGCTTGTCCTTTATGGATGTGCTGAACCGCCAAGCCTCAAAGGCCATTCAGTGGAACAAGGAGCACTCCGATTACTATGTGTTCTACTACGGTGATTTCAACTGGAGCAGCTATGCCGCCGATCCTTCAGCCGAGGAGCTGCATACGCACAGCAACCTGATTGTGCAGAAGGCCAAGGAGTATATCGACGAGAACTATGCCCAGAAGGGCTTGACGATCCATGAGGTGGCCAAAAAAAATCACGTCAGCCCCAACTACCTGAGCTATCTGTTCAAAAAAAATACAGGCCACAACCTGTGGGAATATGTCATCAAGCTGCGGATGGAGGACAGCCGCGAGATGCTTCTGCATACTGACCTGCGCCGTTACGAGATTGCGGAGCGGGTGGGCTATGAGTCCCCGGAGCATTTCAGCAAGATTTTCAAAAAATATTACGGCATCAGCCCCAGCGAACTGAAGAAGTAAGAACGCTTACGATTGCGGTAGATATAGACATGTTCAGGCTTCGGCTCCTTTTCTACAATTAATGCAGGCAGCGCTTGGTGCAAGTGCTGAAAGACAAAAGGAATGAGGGAGCCAGATGAACCAAACCGCTTCAATCCACGAGACAATGCCGGCGAAGCTTGAGCGCAAACCGCACAAACAGAACCGCTGGAAAAAAAACTTTTGGGGATATATGTTTCTCTTACCCGCCATTATTATTTTTGTATTGTTTATGTGGGTTCCAATTTTTAAAGGGTTTATGTACAGCTTCTATACCGTGGACTTCGTAAAGGGCAATACCTTTGCCGGCCTCGATAATTATGCCAGAGCGCTTACGGACCCGGATGTATTGATTGCTGTAAAAAATACCCTGTATTACATGGTGCTCTGCCTGGTGATCGGCTTCTGGGTGCCGATTGCCTTTGCCATCGCCATTTCCGAGCTGCGGAAATTCGGCGGCTTTGTCCGTGTGGCGGCTTATCTGCCGTTTGTACTGCCGGCTGTCGTGCTGTATGGCTTGTGGAGATGGCTGTACGATCCGGTCGGACCCATCAATGCGCTGCTCGGGACAATGGGGGCGGATCAAATCTCTTTTCTGACGGACAGCAGGTGGTCGATGATCTCGTTAGTTTTTATGGAAACCTGGCAGCAGTTTGGCTCGGGGATGCTCATTTATCTGGCGGCTGTGCTCAGTATTCCCCGCGATTGGTACGAAGCTGCTGAAATTGACGGTGCCGGGGTGTGGGCCCGTATCCGCCATATCACACTGCCCTCTTTGCGCAATCTGATTGTCCTGATGCTGATTCTGCAGATTATTGCCACCTCCCAGGGTTACCAGTCACAGCTTGCTTTGCTGGATGGAGGCCCGAATAATACCACGCTGACCTACGCGCTGCTGATTGTAAAGTATGCTTTTACCCGGCTGGATTACGGAACGGCGACGGCGCTTGGCATGCTGATGTTCATTGTTCTCGGCGGTTTGGGCATTGTGCAGTTCAAGCTGAACAAGGAGGACAACTAACATGAAGAGCGCAGACAGAGGCATTCTTTCCGAACATGATCTGAAAAAAACAAGCAACAAAATCGTTTACGGGATTATGGTGTTTTTCATCCTGGTCATGGTCTTTACCATGCTCTATCCGATCCTGATGACGATGTTCAACGGTCTCAAATCCAACACGGAGGTCAATTCCTTTCCGCCGCATTTTTTTCCGCAGGAGTGGCATTTCGGCAATTTGAAGGATGCGCTGAACTATATCGATCTGCTGGTGTTCCTCAGAAACACACTCTATATTTTCGTGGGGAATATGGCTGTGACTCTTATTGTACTTGGCCTTGCTTCCTTCAGCATTTCCCGGATGAACGTGCCTTACCGCAAGGTGTTTTATTTTTTCTTCCTGATGACTTTGTTTATCCCGGCGACCAGTTATATGATTCCGAACTTCGTCAATCTGAAGGAGCTTGGACTGCTGAACCAGTATGCGGCATTCTGGCTGCCGGCGGGAGCGAATACGTTTTACTTCCTGCTTTTGAAGAACTTTTTTGACGGAATCCATCCGGAGATTTTTGAAGCCGCACGGATTGACGGGGCCTCGGAGCCGCGCAGTTTTTTCTCGATAGCTGTGCCGCTGTCCATTCCCATTTTTGCCACACTGGCGATCTTTATTTTCTCAACTGCCTGGAATGACTGGTTCTGGCCGTCCCTTGTTATGCACAGTGAGGATAAATACACTCTCGCCACAGCGATCTATAAATATGTAATCGCCGTTAAGGCGCTCAACACCAATATCAAATTTGCCATTCTCTTTCTGGTTTCTCTGCCGCCGATTCTGGTGTTCCTGCTGTTCCAGAAATTTATTATGCGCGGTGTGGCTTTGTCGGCAGTGAAGGGGTAACACGGGGTGTGCGTTTGAACCACAGACCGTAAACCTGCACATGAAAGGAATATAAATGCACCTCGTGCGGACACGGGTTCTCTCTTAAGATAAATCTGTAAGCTAACTATGAATGGAAAAGGGGAGTTTCAATGCGTAAATTTTCCAGCGTCCTAGCCTGTCTCCTGGTGACAGGATCGTTGTTATCCGCGTGCAGCGGCAACAATAACAACAATAGCGCCAAGGGAACAGAGGGGGGAGAAGCATCACCGGCCGCCACGGACAAAGCGGCAGACAACAGTGCAGCCACCAATGCGCCGGCAGATGATATTAAAGACCGCAAGGTCACCATTAAGATCCATTATCCTACACCGGACCTGACGGAAGTGCGGGCGCAGGAAGATGATAAGATCAAGCGTTTCCAGGCAGAGTACCCGAATGTGGAGATTGTCAAAGACGACTGGCAGTACAACGTTAGTGAAATCGGTGTGAAAATGGCTGCCAATGAAGCCCCGACCTTCTTCAATACGTATGCCACGGAAGCGAAATTCCTCGTCGAAAAGGGCTGGGTGGCGGACATCACCGGTCTGTGGAACAAATATGAGTACAAGGACCAGATCAATCCCGTCCTGCAAAACCAGTTCATCATTGACGGCAAGGTGTATGGCATCACCCAAAAAGGTTATGTCACCACAACGATGCTTAATAAAAAAATGCTGGATGACAAAGGTGTAGCTGTTCCGCCCATGGACTGGACCTGGGAGGATATGCTGAACACCGCCAAAGGAGCGGCTGACGCCAAAAAAGGCATCTCCGGTATCGCCCCGATGGGCAAAGGCAATGAAGCGGGCTGGAACTGGACCAACTTCCTGTTCGAAGCCGGCGGGGAGATCCAGAAGGTTGACGGCGGCAAAGTGGTAGCAACCTTTAACTCCGAGGCAGGTGTGAAGGCGCTGGATTTCTATAAGAAGCTGAGATGGGAAGCCAATGCCATTCCTCAGGACTGGGCACTGGGCTGGGGCGACGCTGTAGGCGCGTTCCAGCAAGGACGCACAGCGATGGTCATGGCCGGTTCCGACGGTGTGATCGAGCAAGCCCTGAACCAGGGCGGCTTGAAACCGGAGGATGTGCTCACTTATCCAATGCCCGCTGCGGAAAAGGGCGGCAAGCACACGGGCGTACTCGGCGGCGACTATCTGGTCATCAACCCGAATGCCACCCCGGACGAGCAGGAGATGGCTTTCCGCTATATCACTTTTGACTACTTCTCCGACAAAGGGCTGGAAGCATTGGATGCGATTCTGCAGCAGCGCAAAGCGGACGGCAAATACTTCATCCCGCCGCTTCTGGACTACTATGCCGCCGATTCTGATTTTGGCAAGAAAACCAAAGCTATTTATGACAAGTACGATATTGTCTATCAATACAACCCGGATATTATGGGGCTGCTGGATGGCAAGCCGGAGGCGCAATACAACACACAGGATTACTATGCAACGATGTCCAATGTGATTCAGGAGCTTTTCTCCAAAAAAGGCACGGACTCCAAAGCCCAGCTTGACGCCGCAGCTAAAACCGTACAGGAAAAGTTCTTTGATACGATTAAGGTTGAGTAGTGCGGAGAAAGAGCAGTCCGTGAAGATAACCAAATAGTTGAGAAGAAGGCCGGGGAAATTTCCGGTCTTTTTCCATTTTAGACAGGGATTCGGGGACATCGCAGTGGGCGTGTATTCAAAGACGAAAAAGCTATTTGAAGGGGAAATATGTCAAGTGAAAAAATTCACGTTTGCAAAAAAGACAAAAATAACGGAGAAAACATACATAAAATGGAACATAATCCTGATTAAGAGCGAATGAAAGCGCTTTGAAAACAAATCAAAAAAAACTTTATACTTTGTGAAAGATTTCACTATACAACCCTGATGCGATGTGATAAGATGAATGTGTAGAGAAAAACAACCTAAAAATTGACAGGAGGACGAGGGAGATGGCAGTTAAGAACGAAGTCGCCGCCCAAGTGAAACAAACCACTGCTGAAGAGTATATTCAGACTTTGGTGGATAAAGCAAAGAAAGCTCAAGAAGCTTACATGCAGCTGGATCAAGAGCAGGTTAACACAATCGTTCATGCAATGGCTCTGGCAGGACTCGACAAGCACATGTACCTGGCAAAGCTCGCCGTAGAAGAAACAGGCCGCGGCGTTTATGAAGACAAAATCACGAAGAACATCTTCGCAACAGAATATATCTGGCACGGCATTAAGTATGACAAGACAGTAGGCGTAGTAGAAGACAATCAATATGACAGTTTCCAAAAAATTGCCGAACCGGTCGGAATCGTAATGGGTATCACACCGGTAACCAATCCAACATCCACCACGATGTTTAAGGCACTGATCGCCGCTAAGACACGTAATCCTATTATATTCGGTTTCCATCCATCTGCGCAAGAGTGTAGTGCCGCAGCAGCCAAAATTCTCCATGACGCAGCCGTAAAAGCCGGCGCTCCTGAGAACTGCATCCAGTGGATCGAGCTGCCTACGATGGACAAAACAAACGCGCTTATGAACAACCCGGACGTTGCGCTGATCCTGGCAACAGGCGGTTCGGCAATGGTTAAGGCAGCTTACAGCTGCGGTAAACCGGCTCTTGGCGTAGGCCCTGGTAACGTGCCTGCCTTCATTGAGAAGAGCGCCGATATCGATCAGGCCGTAACGGACATCATCCTTTCCAAAACATTCGACAATGGTATGATCTGCGCTTCCGAGCAGGCAGTTATCATTGAAGAAGCGATCTTCGACCAAGTGAAGAAGAAAATGATTGCCAACGGCTGCTACTTTGTAAATAAAGAAGAAGCTGCCAAACTGACAAGCGGCGCAATGAACGTGGAAAAATGCGCAGTAAACCCTGCAATTGTAGGTCAATCCGCAGTGAAAATCGCTGAAATGTGCGGAATTCAGGTTCCTGCCGGCACTAAGATTCTGGTAGCAGAGCTTGAAGGCGTAGGCACCAAATATCCGCTGTCCGCAGAAAAATTGAGCCCGGTTCTGGCTTGCTACAAAGTTAAAAATGCTGACCAGGGTATCGAACGTGCGGCACAGGTTGTTGAATTTGGCGGTATGGGCCACAGCTCGGCCATCCACTCCCATAACGAAGAAGTGATCATGAAGTTCTCGAACCGTCTGCAGACCGGACGTATTCTCGTCAACTCGCCTTCCACACATGGCGCAATCGGCGATATCTACAATACGAATATCCCTTCACTGACTCTGGGCTGCGGATCTTACGGCCGCAACTCTGTATCGCAGAACGTAACTGCTGTCAATCTGATCAACGTGAAAAGGGTGAACCGTCGTACCGTGAATATGCAATGGTTTAAAGTACCTGACAAGATCTACTTCGAAAAAGGTGCCACTCAGTACCTGGCCAAAATGCCTGATATCACACGCGTAGCTATTATCACTGACCCAATGATGGTTAAACTGGGTTATGTAGAAAGAGTTGAGCACTACCTGCGTCAACGCCAGACTCCAGTAGCGATCGAAGTGTTCTCGGAAGTTGAACCGGACCCGTCGACCACAACTGTAGAAAAAGGTACAGCTATGATGAACAGATTCCAGCCGGACTGCATCATCGCACTCGGCGGCGGTTCCCCAATGGATGCTGCCAAAGGCATGTGGCTGTTCTACGAACATCCGGACGCTGACTTTAACGGTCTGAAACAGAAGTTCATGGATATCCGCAAACGTGTATACAAATTCCCTAAGCTTGGAAACAAAGCGAAATTCGTAGCGATTCCAACTACTTCGGGTACCGGTTCTGAAGTAACATCTTTCGCGGTTATTACTGATAAAACTACTGCCAACAATACGAAATACCCATTGGCTGACTACGAGCTGACTCCAGACGTAGCGATCATCGATCCTGAGTTTGTATACAGCCTGCCAAAAACAGCTGTTGCCGATACAGGTATGGACGTTCTGACACATGCCATCGAAGCTTACGTTTCGGTTATGGCAAGCGACTATACGGATGGTCTGGCTATCAAAGCTATCCAACTGGTATTCCAATACCTTGAAAAATCGGCACTGCAAGGCGACAAGCTTGCCCGCGAAAAAATGCACAACGCATCTACGCTGGCTGGTATGGCTTTTGCCAACGCATTCCTGGGCATCAACCACAGCTTGGCGCACAAATGGGGCGGACAGTACCACACTGCCCATGGCCGTACCAATGCCATTCTGATGCCGCATGTCATCCGCTACAACGCTAAGAAACCTACGAAGTTCGCTTCGTTCCCTAAATATTCGCACTTTGTAGCTGACGAACGTTATGCCGAAATCGCCCGCATTCTGGGATTGCCTGCCCGCACCACTGAAGAAGGCGTAACAAGCCTGATCAACGCTATCCGCGACATGAACAAAAAACTCGGCATCGAAGAGTCGTTCCAGGCACTTGGTTTCGATCCTAAGGATTTCGAATCCCGTGTAGATTATCTGGCTGACCGTGCATTTGAAGACCAATGTACAACTGCCAACCCTAAACTCCCGCTGGTTTCCGAACTTGCTGATGTATACCGCAATGCTTTCTACGGCAGATTCGACAACTAATTAACGGTTGTATGGGAAAAAGTATGGTTAAAGGTTAATATGGGACTGGATGGAAGTGACAAATATCACCGAAATAGTGATATTTGTCACAGTTCTTTTTCAGAAAATAAACTAAAATGTTTATATAAACAACGGTCCCGGATTTGAAGATATAATTGTGAATTTTATAACAATGAGATCTTTTATGGGATCACGAGACACGGGATTAACCTTCAAGCCCGCGATCTCTACAAATATAATAAATATAAATGGAGGGATTTAGCATGTCGGTGATTGAAAAAGATGTACAAGAAGTTAAGGCTGGATGGCGCGGTTTTGTAAAAGGAAAATGGTCCAGAAAAGTAAATGTGAATGATTTTATCGAAAAGAACATCAAACCTTATCTTGGCAAGGAAGACTTCCTTGCAGGTCCTACTAAAAACACTACTGAACTTTGGAAGATTATTTCCGAAATGACCAAGCAGGAAATTGCTAATGGCGGTGTACTGGATGTGGATGTTAACACAGTATCCACGATCGTATCCCACCAACCTGGCTACATTGACAAAGACAAGGAACAAATTGTCGGCGTTCAGACTGATGCGCCTTTCAAACGTTCCATTCAACCGTTTGGCGGAATCAAGATGATGATCGATGCCACTAAAGCTTATGGCTTCGAACTTCCGCAAGGCATTGTTGACATGTTCACGAACATCCGCAAAACGCATAACCAAGGCGTATTTGATGCATATACTTCTGAAATGAGAGCTGTCCGTAAAGCCGGTATCATCACAGGTCTTCCAGATGCTTATGGCCGCGGCCGTATCATCGGTGACTACCGTCGCGTAGCTCTTTACGGCGTTGACTTCCTGATCCAAGAAAAGAAACAAGATCTTGCGAATCTTGAAGTGGATTCCATGACCGATAGCGTTATCCGTCTTCGTGAAGAACTTTCCGAACAGATTCGTGCACTCGGCGAACTGAAACAAATGGCTCAAATGCATGGAATGGATATCTCCAAGCCTGCTAACAACGCTAAGGAAGCTTTCCAGTGGGTATACTTCGGTTACCTCGCAGCTATTAAGGAACAGAACGGTGCGGCAATGTCCCTTGGACGTGTATCCTCTTTCCTTGATATCTATGTAGAACGTGACCTTGCAGAAGGTACTTTGACTGAAGAACAAGCACAAGAACTGGCTGACCACTTCATCATGAAACTGCGTATCGTCAAGTTCCTGCGTACTCCTGACTATAACGAATTGTTCAGTGGAGACCCTACATGGGTTACTGAATCCATCGGCGGTATGTCTGTAGACGGAACAACACGCGTTACCAAGAACAGCTTCCGTTTCCTTCACACCCTGTACAATCTGGGACCAGCTCCAGAGCCAAACCTGACTGTACTGTGGTCGGAAAAATTGCCTGAAGGCTTCAAAAAATACTGTGCTAAGGTTTCCATCGAAACCAGCTCGATTCAATATGAAAATGACGATTTGATGCGTCCGATCTACGGTGACGACTATGGTATTGCATGCTGCGTATCCGCAATGCGCATCGGTAAACAAATGCAATTCTTCGGAGCACGCGCCAACCTGGCCAAAGCTCTGCTGTATGCAATCAACGGCGGTGTGGATGAAAAATCCGGCGTGCAGGTAGGTCCTGAGTATCCGGCCATCACTTCCGAATATCTCGACTATGATGAAGTAATGAAACGCTTCAAACCGATGATGGAGTGGCTGGCTAAGACTTACATGAACACGCTGAATGTTATCCACTACATGCACGATAAATATTCTTACGAACGTATCGAAATGGCTCTGCATGACCGCGATATTCTGCGGACTATGGCTTGCGGTATTGCCGGTCTGTCTGTGGCAGCTGACTCCCTGAGCGCCATCAAACACGCTAAGGTAAAAGTAATCCGCAACGAACAAGGCATCGCGGTAGACTTCGAAACTGAAGGCGAATTCCCTTGCTATGGTAACAATGACGATGCTGTCGACAGCATTGCAGTAGAACTGGTTGAATCGTTCATGACGATGATCCGCAAGCACCACGCTTACCGTGATGCGCTGCCGACTCAATCGATCCTGACCATTACTTCCAACGTAGTATATGGTAAGAAAACTGGTACTACTCCTGATGGACGTAAAAAAGGCGAACCATTCGCTCCAGGTGCGAACCCAATGCACGGACGCGACAAGAAAGGCGCTTTGGCTTCCCTGAGCTCCGTTGCCAAACTGCCGTACGAAGATAGCTTGGATGGTATCTCCAACACCTTCTCCATCGTGCCAAAAGCTCTGGGTAAAGAAGAAGAAGGACGTAAATCTAACCTGGTATCGATGCTTGACGGATACTTCGCTAGCAAAGGTCACCACCTGAATGTTAACGTATTTGCCCGCGAACAATTGCTGGATGCTATGGAACACCCAGAGAACTATCCACAATTGACCATCCGCGTTTCCGGTTATGCTGTTAACTTCATCAAGCTGACTCGTGAACAACAAATGGATGTTATCAACCGTACATTCCACGGTGCAATGTAATACACAAGCGGTAGCTTGGGTTCTAGGTATACAGTGAAATAGCTGCAAGGTGATACCGCCCTTGAGTCAAGGGCGGTAATATCTTGTTTAAAATTGATTAAAATTTTAAGTTTCCGAAAGGATGACCTCATATGGCTAACGGACATATACATTCCTTAGAAACCTTTGGAACCGTTGACGGACCAGGTATTCGTTTTGTTTTGTTCATGCAGGGCTGCCTCTTGAAATGCCAATACTGCCATAATCCCGATACCTGGGGGTTGAATGAAGGCAGAGAAATGAGTATTGAAGATGTCCTTGCTGAAATTGAGCCGTATCTGAATTATTACCGTACGTCCGGTGGCGGTCTGACGGTTTCAGGCGGTGAACCAACCCTACAGGCGCATTTTGTAAAACAGCTGTTTACCGAAGTGAAGAAACGCTGGAACCTGCATACTACACTTGACACCAATGGTTATAATGAAGGCGATAAAATCAATGATCTGCTTGAACTGACAGATCTGGTGCTGCTTGATCTGAAGCACATTGATGATGAAGCGCATATCAAGCTTACCGGTAAATCCAATGAGCGTACGCTGAAGCTGGCCCGGTGGCTGTCTGATCATAACCGCAAGATGTGGATTCGCCATGTATATGTGCCCGGCATTCATAACCGTGAAGAGGACCTGCTGAACCTGGGACGCTTCATTGGCACACTGAATGGCGTGGAAAAGTTCGAAATCCTTCCTTATCATCAAATGGGTATCTATAAATGGGAAGTGCTCGGAAGACCTTATGAACTTGAGGGTGTCCCTTCCCCAACCGAAGAAGAAGTGCAGCGCGCCTACCGGCTGATTGAAGAAGGCCGCAAGCAAACTGCATTGGTCTAAGCTGCTTGCCTTATCCAAGCCGTTCCAATAGTGAAACAACTGTTGGGACGGTTTTTTGCAGTAATAAGGAGTTAGGTTATATAACATGGGGAGATAGACAATCTATATGGTGCCGCTTACATTAGAGGTTTTTATCCCTGCTGTGGATGAATCTTAACCTTACGGTAACAAACCTTGTTTTCTATAATAAGAGATGTAAGGGAAATCAACATATAGGGAGGGTCACCCCAATGAAGAAAAGTGTAACATTGCTCTTGTCCCTGCTGTTCGTAAGCTCTGCAGTTTTGGCTGGCTGCGGCGGCAGCAATTCCAAAGACAATAACGGTGAGGCAGCCGCAACGAAGGGGGCTAACGCCGGGAATGCTACGAATGCACCTGCTACGGAGGAGCCGGCCAGCAGCGAGCCTTTTGAAATGACCATCCGTCATACGCAGGTGGGGGCCGACAAACAGAAGCGGCTCGCGATCCTGGAGGATGTTGTAGGGAAAGTGCAGGCCGAAGTCCCTGGACTCACTTTTAAGCTGGACGGTGTGGACTCGGATGTCAACCGTAAGGAGAAGCTGCGCGGTGAAATGGCGGCCGGCAACCCTCCGGAGATTTTTGACCTCTTCGGCAGCCCTGACTCCAAAATATACGCCAAGGAAGGCAAATTGCTTGATCTGACACCGATTCTGGAGGAACTGGGCATCAAAGACAAGTTCTCTAATCTTGATCCGTTTACGTACGAAGGTAAGATCTACGGACTGCCGATCGGCGGCTCCGGTGAGGGTTTCTTCTATAATAAAGAATACTACACCAGCAAAGGCTGGAAGGCACCTACAACCTTTGCGGAATTAGAAAAGCAGCTTGCAGATATCAAAGCTGACGGCAAAGTGCCGCTGGCCGGAGCCTCCAAAGCAGGCTGGGTGCCTTTGATGCTGGCTAACCATCTCTGGTCGCGTTATGCCGGACCGGATGTGACGGCAAAATTCGCCACCGGAGAAGCCAAATGGAGTGACCCGAATGTGGTGAAAGGTTTTGCCAAGTATAAGGAATGGGAAGACAAAGGCTACTTCAAAAAAGGCGAGCTTGGCTTCGAATATGCTGAGTACACTACCCAGTTCACCAGCGGCGAAGCGATTCTAATGTATGACGGCACCTGGAAGTCCTCCGTATTCAAGGCAGGCCAATCCGGCGAAGGCCTGATCGGCAAGGTTGGCTTCTTCAACATCCCGCCGGTGGACGGAGGGGTTGGCGATCAGACAGCCTTGATGCGCGACGTGAACAATGGATATGGCTTCTCGGCTTCTGCAGGTGAGGATGAACGCCAGCTTGCGGCAGTGAAGTCTTTCATTAAGAATATGTACAATGAGGAAATGCAGATTCGCGGATTGGTTGAAGATGGCGTGCTGCCGGCCATGAAGATTGATCAGGCTGTACTGAATAAAAATATTACCGACGATTTGATGAGTGAAATTGTGGCTGTGCTGAACAACTCCGAATCTTCATTCCCGGCCTTCGACTCGCTGGTACAGGCGGATGTGACTACTGAAATCAGCAATATCCAGATTCAGAAGCTGATCGGCGGACAGACGACCCCTGAAAAAATGGGCGAGGCTCTGCAAAAAGTCCAAGAAGAAGCCAACGCGGCAGTGGAATAAGGAACGGTACACGGAATGTACCCTGGTGCTTGCTCCAGGGTACATTTTTATCAGATCTAACCAGCACCCTGATTCTCAAGCAATCGGAGGAAAGACATGAACAAATCACTCAGAAATCCACTGGTGTTCACTTTGTTTATATTGCCTGCATTACTCCTGTTTTTAATATTTTTTATTTATCCGATTTTCAGCTCGCTTTACTACAGCCTGACCAGCTGGAACGGTGTATCAGACACCGTTAAATTTACAGGGCTGAGCAACTTTGAAAAAGCCTTTGGCGATGACCGTTTCTGGGTTTCAGTCAAAAATAACGGCTGGTTTATTTTATTCTCTGTATTCATTCAGGTTCCCCTGATTGTGCTGTTCTCGCTGCTGATTGCGAATGTCAAAAAGCTGAAGGGACTCTATAAAACAGCAGTGTTCATGCCTTCCATTATGTCTACAGCGGTTATTGGCATTCTGTGGGGATTCATCTATGAGCCCAATATCGGATTGTTCAATAAAGTGCTGGGGATCGTGGGAATCGAACCGGTATATTGGCTGTCAGATGAAAGGTTCGCTATGCTGTCCATTCTGATCACCAATGCGTGGCAGTGGACCGGATTCTATATTGTAATGGTGCTGGCAGCGATTCTGTCCATCCCCGGAGAACTGGATGAGGCTGCAGCGATTGACGGCGCTTCGCGCTTCCAGCGGGCTACACGCATCACTTTGCCGCTCATCGTACCGATCATTTCCGTTGTGATTATGCTGTCCATCGCCGGTGCCATGAAGGCCGCGGATATCGTGATTGTTATGACGAAAGGCGGACCGGCAGGCTCAACAGAGGTAATGGCCACCTATATGATTAAATACGCAATTACCAACTTCAAATACGGATACGGGAACGCCATAGCCGTTCTGATCTTTATATTCACGCTTGTGGTCACGGTGCTGTACCAGCTGCTGTTCGCCCGGCGTAATGAAAGGATTGAATACTAATGGTGCGCTCATTGAAAAAAGGCATTCCTCATGCCGCATTGCTGGGTTATCTCGTAGTTGTGCTGTTTCCGTTCCTGTTTGTTTTATTCTCTTCCGTTAAGAAGGACAATAATGCGATTGCGCTGAACCCGTTCGGCATCCCAAAGGAATTTGTGTTTAACAATTATGTTGAAGCCTGGGTAAATGCCAAGATCAGCACGTACTTTTTTAACAGCTTATACATTTCAATATTATCTTCGGTGGTATCCATTCTGCTGGCTTCGATGTTTGCCTTTGCAGTTACGCGGATGCGTCAGGGCAAATGGAATAAAATTCTTTTTTCGCTGGTTCTGATAGGAATGCTGATCCCGAACAATGCGTTGATGCTTCCGATTTATACGATTGTGCGCAAGCTGCATATCCTGAATACGCACTGGGCGCTGATCATCCCTTATATTGCCAATGCCATTCCGTTTACGATCATTATTTTGGCGGCGTTTATGCGTTCTTTGCCCAGTGAAATTGAGGAAGCGGCGGTTGTGGATGGCTTGAAGGCACCGGGTATCTTTGCTAGAATTATTGTACCTTTGACGGTTCCCGCCATGGTTACAGTATTCATTGTTAATTTCCTGGGAAATTGGAATGAGTTTTTGCTGGCCAATTATTTTCTTTCGAATGACGAGCTGCGCACGCTTCCGGTGGGAATGGTCCAATTCCGTGATCAGTATCAGATGAATTATGCGCAGATGTCCGCAGGCATTGTCTACAGTGTGCTTCCGGTCGTGATTATTTACGCCATTTTGCAGGAGAAGATTATTGAAGGGGTTACAGCGGGCAGCGTAAAAGGATAATCCTATTCACAGTCAGGGGCATTAGCCGATGAATTTGCGCTACAAGTTGTTTACGGCGTTTCTGGGCCTCATTATCATTCCTCTGTTTATTCTTGGCATGATTATGTTTTTTGTGACTTATAATTCTATTGAAAAGAAGTACAGCCAGCAATCCGAATATTCGCTGAAAGCGATCAGCTACAGCATTTCCAGCGTCTTCAAGGACATGGACAATGTCACAGACAACGGAATTGCCACCTCTGTGTTTCATATGGCCCTTAGCGCAGAGGACCCGTCCAAACAGGATTTAACGGATGCCGAGCAGCTCAGCCTGAACGCCAGCCAGCGCAATTTCCGCAGTTTGCTGTACAATCATCCTTCGATCAGCTACGCTTTTCTCTACAATTTCAATGGAAAAGGCAGCTCGGAGATCGTCTCGGTGTTCAATAAGGAGAATTTCCGGACGCTGCCCTATGACAAATTCAAGGGAAGTGAGCTGTACCAAGAGGTTATGGAGCTTAATGGTGTGCCCAAATGGCTCGCACCGCATGAATATCCCGAACTGACGGGAACGGAGCCTGTATTTACACAGATCCGTCTGGTGAAGGAGCTCAGTTTTTTTCAGAATATCGGCATTCTGGTGGTGCAGATCAAGAACTGGGAGTTCGAATCGATCTTCCGCAATCTGAAAATCGGGGACAGCGGCCAGAAGGTTTCCTTTATGCTGGTCAATGATGACGGAATGATTCTGTTCGACCCTGACCGCAAGCTGGACGGACAGGACTTCCGTTCATTTACGAATAAGAAGTTCGCCTTTCAAAAAGGATTCCAAAGCTTCAAAACCGAATTCGCCGGGGAGAAGAGCATTCTGTCGGTCTATCATCTTAAGGACTATCCCTGGAGCCTGGTCTCTGTGACTTCGTGGGATTCGTTGTCCCGTGAGGTGACTGTGTTTGCCCGCTGGTTCGTGGTGGTGATTTTCCTGTGCCTGCTGGGCGCAGTGATTTTTAACCTGTTTTTTATGAACCGGATTACAGGCGGCATTGCTGTGATTGTCCGGTTTATGCGCCGGGTTGAGGATGGAGATCTCACTACGCGCGTGGAAGAGAAGGGCAGCGACGAAATGACCCTGCTTGCCAAAGGCTTCAATGATCTGATGGACAAAATCAACAGTTTGTTCAATCGGGTCCATGTGGAGCAGCGGCGCAAAAATCAGGCTGAAATGCGGGTGCTGCAGGCGCAGATCAAACCGCATTTTCTGTTCAACACGTTAGAGTCGATCAATGTGCTCGCGGTGCAGAATGAAGGGCGCAAGGTTAGTGAGATGGTCTACAGATTAGCCAGTATTCTGCGGATCAGCATTCAGGACAGGGATGAAATTACGCTGGAAGAGGAAGTCACACATCTGCGCAATTATCTGGATATCCAGAAATTCCGCTTCGAGGATGTATTCGATTATGAAATTGAGATTCCCCAGGAGCTGATGGGCTGCGGAATCCTTAAGCTGACTCTCCAGCCGCTCGTCGAGAACAGTATCCAGCATGGTTTTGAAGGCATTGACTACAAGGGTCTGGTTCGGGTAAAAGGCTGGGAGAACCGCGGAAATCTGATTCTGCAAATCCAGGATAATGGAATCGGGATGACTTCAGCCCAGCTCGGGATGTTCCAGTACATGGTGGGTGAATCCGGGGAGTCAGCCGAACGGAACTCCGGGGATATAACAGGGCACGGCATTCATCTGGAACGGCGCGGGCTCGGCGTCCGCAGCGTAGCTGACCGTATCCGGATTGAATATGGCGACAGATATGGGATTTTTATCTGCGCAAGTCCAGGGGAAGGCACTATCATCCAATGCGTCATCCCTAAATACGGGCAGGGGGAAGATCATTATGCTAAAAGTATTATTGGTTGACGATGAAGCCCCGATTCTGGGCAATCTGCGGCGCGTGCTGCCATGGCAGGAAATGGGGATGGAGATATACGGCATGGCCCGCAGCGGCATGGAGGCACTGCGCATTGCCGAGGAACAGGCCCCGGACCTTGTGCTGTGCGATATCCGCATGCCTGTCATGGACGGGTTAACCTTCGTCGGCAAGCTGCGCGAGATGGGGCTGGACAGCGAGGTTCTGCTGCTCAGCGGCTATCAGGAATTCGATTACGCGCGGGAAGCCATCCGGCTGGGTGTGAAGGAATATATCTGCAAACCGATTCATTATGAGGAGCTGGGCAACAAGGTGCGGGAAATCGGCACACGCATCCGCAGCAAACAGTATAAGGATAAGCTCTATAACAGTATTCCCCTGTTTCAGGAACTTACCCCGGCAGAGGACTCAGCCAAAAAAACGCCGGATCAGCTGATGAACCAGGCGGCCCAATATATTTCGGAGCGGCTGAGTTTTGATCTCGGGATTGAGGAAGTGGCACATAAGATCGGGATCAGCAGCAGTTATTTTTGCCTGCTGTTCAAGAACCGGTTTGCCATGACCTTTGTGGAGTATGTAACCCTCCAGCGGATGGAGGCAGCGAAGTTCATGCTGGCCAGCAGCGACAAGAGCATAGCGGCAATCAGCACGGGTGTGGGTTATCAGGAGCGCCGGTATTTTACAAAAGTGTTCCAGAAGCAGACGGGAATGACTCCCAAAGAATACAGGGATCTTCATAAGGTACCGGAAATACGGTGAGTATGACGCAGTGCGACACGTATATAACTAAACAAGCCATCACTTATAAGGGCATAGCTCCTTTGAGGTGGTGGCTTCTTCTTGCGCCCCTATGATTCGTTAACCAATGGATATCTTCGTGTATAATGAGTTATACCAATCTTATAATAACCGGATAAAAGGAGCGCAGGCATGTCAAACCGTAAATGGATCTTTGCTCTTATCCCACTCTTTCTGCTGTTCGCCTGGCTGCTGGCTCAATTCACCCTGTCCTTTCTCCAGATTCATCGATTGGTCGAGCCGCTGAAGGCGGCTTCGCCGAGTGCCGCAGGATCCGGTCCAAAGGTTGTGCTGATTTCCCAGGAGCTGGACAATTATTTCTGGCGGTCTATTGAACAGGGCGCCCGCAAAGCTGCCGCCTCCTACGCCATGCGGCTGGATTATATCGGCCCGGACCGCATCAATCCGGCCGAGCAGATCAAGCTGTTGGACAAGACAATTGCAAGCAAACCCGACGCCATTCTGATTCAGGGCCTTAACAATCCGGATTACCGCCGGCTGATCGACAAGGCGACGGGTCTTGGCATCCCTGTCATCACGGTGGATACGGATGAACCGGAATCCGAAAGAGTGGCTTACGTCGGAACGGATAACGAGCGGGCCGGGAGACAAATGGGAGAGCTTGTGGTGCAGGCCTCCGGTGAGCGGGGCGACATCGGAGTGCTGATCAGCAATGAGCAGGCCGAGAACCAGCGGCTTAGACTAGCCGGATTCCGCTCTGTTATCGGACGCTATCCCGGACTTCAAATCGTGGAAATCAGATCTTCAGACATTTCGCGGCTTCAGGCTGCGCAGCAGGCGCAGAAGATGCTTATCCAGAGTCCGAATATCCGTTTCATGGTCGGGTTCAGTTCCATGGACGGCCTGGGATTCCTGGAGGCCAAAGAGCGGCTTGGTGCAACCGGACTGCATATTTTTGCATTTGACGATATGGAAGAAACGGTGGATGCCATCCGCCAATCGAAGATCGAATCAGCTGTTGTGCAGCAGCCCGTTGAGATGGGGGAGCAGGCCATTGAACAGCTCCATGATTATTTCAGCGGAAGCCCCCCTCCCACCTTGATGTATACCAAAACCTATGTAATCACAAAGGAGTCTCTGAACCCGGATGATGGAGGAGGTACGGAATGACGATTCGAGCCAAGCTGCTGATTGGTATCCCCCTCCTTGTGGTACTGGCCAACACCATTGCATTTTTTGTGTTCCAAAGTGGAAAGGTTGTTCAGCGGAGTTACGATGAAATGCTGGGCCGGATTCTTCTTATCGAGCAGAGCACCGAATGGGCGGATACTAATCTAAAGCTTCTGTATGCCTTTCTGCTTGATCCGCGAATAGATCAAGCGGAGATGAAATCTGCAGGTGGCCAGTTGGAGCGGTTGAGTGGCGAAATCAAACAGGAAGGCGGGCAGACTGACGTTTCGTTCACAATGGAGGATTACATCAGTATGACCGCCAGCTTTCTTGAACAGAAGCAGGCTGCCATCCAAGCTTCCGCCTCGGAAGACCCTCAGATCGCCTTTGAGCATTATGTGGAAGCTGAGAAGATCGTCGGTTATATCCGTGAGGAAGGTCAGCAGCTGGTCGATGCAGAGCTGGCGTTTTACCGACCGATCATCCAGAATATCCGGGAGGAGAACGATCGGATGAACCGGCTGGGTGCGGCGTTATTCGGGATGAATGCGCTTATGGGGGTGCTGCTCGCGGTCTGGGCCTCGCGCAGCATTACGGGGCCTGTCGGCAGATTGGTCGGTCTGGCCAAGCGAATCGCTACAGGAAATCTGGACATCGGCCCCCAGCCAAGCAGGGATGACGAACTCGGCATCCTCTCGAATGCTATCCAGCAAATGTCGGCTGACCTTAGCGTTCTCATTGAACGGGACAAAAAGAGCCTGGAAATGCAGCGTCTTGTGAAGGAACTGGAGCTTCAGGCTCTCCAGAGCCAAATCAATCCCCATTTTTTGTTCAACACTCTTAATGTTCTTTCCAGACTGGCACTGCTGGAAGGAGCCGATAGGACAAGCGATTTGATCGTCTCAATGTCGAATCTGCTCAGATACAGCCTGCAGAAGCTGGACAAGCCTGTTACGCTGCAGGACGAAATTGCCCATATCCAGGAATATGCCGCGATCCAGCAGGCGCGCTTTCGGGAACGCATCCGGTTTGAAATGGATTTCGATCCGTCTGTATTGCAGGAGGAGATACCGGCTCTGACGCTTCAGCCAATTGTCGAGAATGCTTTTCTGCACGGTGTAGCCAATATGGAGAGTGGAGCTGTTATCAGCCTGGTGCTTCGGAGAACCGGCGGCGAGGTGTGGATAGAGATTTCGGACAACGGGGTCGGGATGCCTGAAGAGACTTTGCAGTCCATCTTGCGGCTGGAAGCCGGAGCTGAGAGCGGCAAGTCCACCGGACTCGGTACGCGGAATGTATTGAAACGGCTTCAACTGTTCTTTGGAGAGGAGGATTTGGTCCGAATCCACAGCAGGCTTGGTCAAGGAACAACGATAACCATTAGAATTCCTGCAGGAAAGGGAGGTGAGTAACATTTATGTACAGGCTTCTGATCGCGGATGATGAGCCCTTGGAAAGAGAGGGGCTGGAATTAACCGTGGAGCGGTCCATGCCGGGGATATTCCGCTTCATTCATGCCGGCAACGGACGCAAGGCAATCGAATGCGCGGAGGAGCATCGTCCCCACATCGTCATTCTGGACATCAATATGCCTGGAATCGGCGGACTGGAGGCGCTTCGCGAGCTGAAGGAGCGGCTGCCGGATACCCGGTTCGTGCTTGTTACCGCCTATGATTATTTTGCTTATGCCCAGGAGGCGCTCTCTCTGGGGGCGAAGGAATATATTTTGAAGCCTGCCAAACGTGAACAGATTATCGGCACGCTGAAAAGATTGATCTCCGAGATCGAGCGGGAGAAGCAGCTGCGTGCTGAGGAGCTGGAGCTCCGCCACAAAATGTCCCAATTGCTGCCTCTCGTTGAAAATGAACTGGCATTGATATTAATGGTTGACCAGACGGCGGATTCCACCGCATCCCAGCTGTCGGAGTGGCTCGATTTCCCGCTTGATCAGGGAAGCGCCATCGTTGTGGCCTTCGAGGGGCACCCCTCCTTGCAGGAGAAGAAGAAGATTTACGACCATTTCCGCAGCTTTGTCAAAATCCATAGCTCTGCCAGTATTGTAAGCTCCTTGATCGACCATCACCTCGTCATTTTTGTACGGAAGCCTCTCTCCATGGGTGAGAACGACTGGCGTGAAAGGAATAAAGAGATTGCCAGGCAGCTTTTCGAGCTTGCCTCCCAGCAGACGGGAATTCAGGCTGCCGTCGGGATTGGATCGCTGCGAAGAGGAGAGGAGGGGTTCCGCGAGTCATATTTCGAAGCGGTATTTGCTTCAACGCTGCAGGAACACGGAGAAGCTTATAGTCACTTTGAAGAGCTGAAGCGGATAGGCTCACCGCATGACCCTGGGCCTATAAGCACCGCTCCCCAGCAGTCCTACGTCATTTCGGCACTTCATCGGATTCGCGAGCAGCGGGAGGAGCAGACTTTGACGGTGCTGGGCAGGGCCAAAAAATATATCGGGGAGCGTTACACGGACGATCTTTCGCTGGAGGAGGTCGCCGATTACGTCCATTTGAATCCCCACTACTTCAGTAAAATATTTAAACAGGAGTACGGAGAAACGTTCATAGATTTCGTAACCCGGCTGCGGATTGACAAAGCCATCTCGCTTATTGGCGAAGGCCGGCTGAGCCTGAAGGAGGTCAGCTTTGAAGCGGGTTACAAGGACCCCAATTATTTTAGCCGCGTCTTCAAAAAGATAACCGGCGTTTCGCCCACCGAGTTCCGGGGGAAGCAGCAATAGTCCTTTGAAGTTCCATGCCGGATCCCCGGCATGGATTTTTTTGAGGTATACAGTCAAAAAAATGCTAGTCTCCTCACAGCCCTCTTCCGTTCCCGGCTCAAGGTCAAGATAGTGCTTATAATCGCCCATTTAGTGAAGACGATAGCCGGCTTCCGCAGGCAAAACGCGTGCTATACTTCTTCACAGGAACTATCTTGAAGGGTTAGAGATAGATACATGGAAGGGAGACTAACGGAAATGGCTATTGTTATTAATAAAGAGATATCTCAGACGAAAGCGCTTAAAAATGAGAAGCCCAATATGCTTTTTGTTACGCTGGTATCGATTGTTGCGGCGCTAGGAGGCATCTTGTTTGGCTTTGATATTGCGGTCGTCTCGGGGGCGGTCGGTCTGCTGCAGCAGCATTTTGCACTCAGCGAATTTCAAGTGGGATGGGCGGTATCCAGCTTGATTGTGGGAAGTGTAACAGGTGCTGCGCTCTCAGGGTATATGAGTGAACGATTTGGAAGAAAGAAGGTGCTGTTAGCCGCAGCCATTCTGTTCATTGTCGGTTCGGTGGGCTCGGCGCTACAGGATACTTTTACAGGGTATATTATCGCCCGCATGATCGGCGGCATCGGCATTGGGATTACTTCCACCATCTGCCCTGTCTATAATGCGGAAATCGCCCCTGCCAAATACCGGGGACGTCTGGTTGCTCTGAACCAGTTGGCTATCGTCTCGGGCATATTCCTGGTTTACTTTTTGAATCTGTGGATTGTCGGCATGGGAGACGAAGCTTGGGATGCTTCTACCGCTTGGCGCTGGATGTTCGGAGTGGGGGCCGTTCCGGGGCTGCTGTTCATGATCCTGATGCTGTTCATACCTGAGAGTCCCAGATGGCTCATCAAACGGAACCGGCCCTATGAAGCGCTGCCGATTCTGGTGAAAATCCATGGGGAAGAAGCCGCTAAGCAGGAAGTTCTCGATATCAAGGAGTCGTTCAATAATGAAAACGATTCGTTCAAGCAATTGTTCACTCCCGGCATCCGGAGTGCACTCTTCATCGGTGTCATGCTCGCCGTAATGCAGCATATTACCGGCATCAACGCCATTTTGTACTATGCCCCCGAAATATTCAAAGGAATGGGACTTGGTACGGATGCTTCTCTGACACAGACCATCTGGATTGGACTGATCAATGTGCTGTTCACCATTATTTCAGTATGGCTCATTGACAAGGTGGGCAGGAAAGCGCTGCTTCTGACCGGAACCTCATTAATGACCCTCTGTCTGGCGATTATCGGAGCTGCTTTTCAAATGGACTTGACTACGGGGCCGCTCGTGTTGATCGTGATTCTGATTTATGTCGCCTCTTTCGCCATATCGCTTGGGCCGGTTGTATGGGTGATGCTGTCGGAGATTTTTCCGAACCGCATCCGGGGCAAAGCGGTCGCAATCGCTTCGATGGCCCTATGGGCCGGCGATTATCTGGTATCCCAGCTTTTCCCGCCATTGCTGAGTTCGGCGGGTCCTGCTAATACCTTCTGGATTTTCGGGATTGCCTCTTTGTTCTCTCTTCTGTTTATTTGGCGGGCCGTTCCTGAAACGAAGGGCAGATCGCTTGAGCAAATGGAGGCTATGTGGACGGGGAAAGGGTCTGAAGTCCATAACTAATCGCCATATAAGCTATGCAAATATACAGGAAATGCACGAAAAGAGGCGCTTACCTTGTTCCTAATGGTAAGCGTCTCTTTTGTATGGAGAAAAAAAGAAAACCGTGAGAATGAAATAGGCAATCCGGCGATAATAAGCAGCAGAGCTCAAAAGTGAACGTATGGGAAGGAAGCCCGGGGAATGTTAAAAAAGGGGCTGTGATTTTGATCTTTTCTTAATATTTAATGAAACTTTTTGGGGTGTCATGCGTCTAATACTATGTTTTGTAAAATGAACGTGGCAAAAACCGCAGCGGCTGATCCGTTTGGATGCTGTGTTTTTGCGGGAATATAAGGCGTGCACAGAAAGTCTTTATTTCCTTATATAATACAAATGGGAGCAGAAGGAGTTATACCATGAATTTGAAAAAACTATCTTTAGTTGCAATCCTGGCTGTATCGCAGGTTGCAGCGGCAGTGCCGGCTTTTGCCGCCCCTGTAAGCACTACAACTATAACAGGTACAGTAGTTCAAGCGGCTGAGGCTACCCCGACGCCTGCGGCGACCCTAATGCCTGAATCAACTGATCCGTTGCCCCCGCTGGTGTCACCGGGCAGTGCAACGCCTACGCCTACTCCGGTACCAACATCTATACCAACAACGGCACCGGTAACTACTTCTTTACCTAATGCGACACCGGTGCCGACTAGTTCTGCACTGCCGGCTGCAACCCCGGATCCGGCAATGACTCCGCTCCCAGGAGCGTCAGCGCTGCCTACTGAAGCTCCTGGCCTGGTTGCACCGCTTGCCACCGGAGGACAGAATATCCCTGCAGCAGGAGCAAACCAGCTCATCCTCATGATGAACAGCAACAAAATGTACATGAACGGCAAAGAGTATTTGGCCAACCAGCCAATGGCCGTCAAAAATGGGGTGTCCTATGTTTCGATCCGTGCCATGGTGGATATGGTTAAGGTGAAATATACCTATGATTACAAAACAAAGGAAGTTATTGTAACCAAGGGCGACAGCATCATGCGCTTTAAGACGGACAGCAAGATTTATACGGTAAATGGCAGCAAGGAGACCATGAAAGGGCCTGCATACCAGTTCAAGGGCACGTTCATGATTCCTTTGACCTCGATTACCAAAGCATTATCCTTAAAATATTCTGTAGATAATGTGGGGAAACGTGTCATTCTTGAGCTGAACACGAAGCCAACGGCTTCCTTTACGGTACAGCCTGCAGAAATCTACGCCGGAGTAACACCGGTGACTTTTGTAACCCAAAGCTCATCGCCAAACGGCACTGCCATTGTACAAGAGCTTTGGAATGAAAATAAAAAAGACATGTACGATCAGCCGGGCTTTTATACAATTACTTATTCGGTCCAGGATGCAGCCGGACTATGGAGTGATCCGTATTCCGCGACCATTCAAGTGCTGCAGCCGAACCAGCCGCCAGTGGCGAATTTCTCAACGGATAAAGATGAATACAAAATGGGTGAGCCGGTTACCCTTACCGACCTTAGTACGGACCCTGAAGGAGAAGAGCTGACGGTTGAATGGACGAACCGCGCACTGGCTTATTTTAATCCGGGACCTGTTTCGATTCAGCTCAAAGTGACAGACAAACACGGACTGAGCAGTACGTTCGAAAAAACCATCAATATTACAAGTGAACAATTGTATACCCAGGATGAGGTAGCGAAGCTGTTCACTGTTCCGGGAGACATTATCTCTATGGACGGCGGAATGATTCCGGGACTGCCTAACCTGTCATATAATTTATCTTCCGAGCCTTATATGCTGATTCGCAGCAACAGTCCGGAAACGGTCAACGCCGAGGGCGTGCTGTACCGCGAAACTGCACTTGGCTCCACCCGTTTTCTGGTCCATCACATGAACAATATGTCTACCAGACAGAAGCTGTATGTTATTGCAACGAACCGCAATCTGTATCCAACGACAATTACAACCCAGTATGTGGGGATTGCCGGTCCGGCCGTATCGCCGGAATATACAGGCAAAATTTCGATCCAGAAGTATTTTAATTCCATGCTCACCAACTCCAGCTATGGAACCATTACGCTTCAGCCGGGACAAAGTATTCCTATTATGACTGACGTGAGCAAAATCGCTATGAAGCCCGGTGAAGTGCTCTCGCTGAGCGCGGATCTGTTCAGTGATTTAGCTGTGCAGTATGATGTAGTGATGGTTGAGCAGAGTAAAGATCCGGTAGCGCTGCTGCCAACGCTTCCACTGCTGGACCGGGATGGAGTGCACAACCGGGGAACTTACCCGGATTCGACCCGCATCATCAGTGTGTTCGATCAGGTTGGGGCCACACAATCCAAGCTGGTGCTTGGCGACAACGACAAAGACAAGAATCTGGTTGGTACTGATCCGATGAGCGGAACAGAAGCTTCGAACGCTGGTAACTTCGGTGTGCTCTACAAAATCAGACTGGAGAGTGTCGCTAAGAATACGCTGATTACGTTCAATCCGCGAGGAGGCAATTATTTGGGCTCGCTCATGGTGAACGGTACGATTGTCAACCTGCCGAACAAAGGAAACTTGGCCAGCTCCGATATGAATGCAGTGGTCTACCGCTCGGGGAACTACGAAGGTCCGGTGGATATCGTATTCTCGGTTGCTTCCGGCAGCAATCTTCCGGTGAACCTTGTCTTTACACCGATTCCGGCTCCTAAATAAGCCGGCGGCTTCACTAGCAGGCCCGTCAGCACTTCCTATAAGGGAATGGCTGGCGGGCCTTTTGCTGCCCGAAAGCGCGGCTTCATTGACGGGGCTTTGGTTTTGGGGCATTATAAAGAGAGTGCAACACAAAGACCATGTTATGGGAGATGAGCGAATGCTGTCGACAGATCAAATACTGGAAGCCATGTCGGGGCAGGGACTGCGAATCACCGATCAGCGCAAAACGCTTGCCAAGCTATTCGGCGAGAATACGGGATATTTATCCGCCAAGGATGTATATGAGCATATGGGCCGCAAATACAGCGGACTCAGCTTCGATACCGTATACCGCAATCTGCGGGTGATGGAGGAGCTGGGGGTTTTGGAGCAGGTGGTGTTTGAGGACGGGGTGAAGTTCAAAGGCAGCTGTAATCAGGATCATCACCATCACCATATGATTTGTCTTCAATGCATGAAGACTTACCCGATTCATTTCTGCCCGATGAATCTGACGGATACGCCCGATCAGTTCCGGGTGGTTAAGCATAAATTCGAGGTGTTCGGCTACTGCAAGGAATGTGAACAGCACCGTGAAGAAGAGACAGCTATGGCCGCACACGGCAGAGAAGGCCACTGACATGAGTGCGGGACGCAGAGCCATTCAGGCGCCAATCCGTGTATACCGCAAGTATATCTCTCCCATCAAACCGGCAACCTGCCGCTTCTATCCCACGTGCTCAGCTTATGCTCTGGAGGCGATCGAGGTCCATGGTCCGGTGAAGGGCTCGTGGCTTGCCGCCAAGCGGATCGCCAGATGCCATCCCTTCCATCCCGGAGGGCTTGATCCGGTGCCGCCGCGGGATGAACGGTTATCCGGGGATAAATCAGTCAAGCCAACTTGACATGAAGCCTGCACATGGGTATATTTTGAATAATACGATGATTTCCAAAGAACGGATAAGTAGATCAGGACGACCATTACAGAGAGCCGGAAGTGCTGGGAACCGGTATGGTACGCAGGTCGAATATGGTCCGGGAGGAACTGTAGGCGAGCGGCAGGCCGTGTAAGGGCGGATGCGTAAGGCTACGGCGTGATCCAGCGTTAATGGACAGTTCCCAGGCGGGAACTGGCGAAGCCTGTGCTCTGTGAGGAGCCGGGGAATTTTGGGTGGTATCGCGTGAGTAATCTCTCGCCCCATATCGGGGCGGGAGTTTTTTGTGTTTGCCAAGACGAAAGGATGACCAGGAAATGAGCGACAAGAAAACATTTTATCTGACAACCCCGATCTATTATCCGAGCGACAAGCTGCATATCGGCCATGCCTACTCGACGGTGGCCGGAGATGCTATGGCCCGCTACAAGCGGCTGCGCGGCTATGAAGTCCGTTATCTGACCGGTACCGATGAGCATGGGCAGAAGATTGAGGAAAAGGCAGCAAAGGCCGGCAAGACGCCGCAGGCGTTCGTCGATGACATCGTGGTGGGAATCAAGGAGCTGTGGCGTAAGCTGGACATCTCTAATGACGATTTCATCCGTACCACGGAGGAACGCCATAAACAGGTGGTGGCGGATATTTTTGACCGGCTGCTGAAGCAAGGGGATATCTACAAAGGGGAATATGAAGGCTGGTACTGTATCTCGGATGAAACCTTTTATACAGAAACTCAATTGGTGGATATCGAGCGTGATGCGGACGGTAAAGTGATCGGGGGCAAAAGTCCGGATAGCGGTCATCCCGTCCAGCTGGTGAAGGAGGAAAGCTATTTCTTCCGGATGAGCAAATATGTGGACAGGCTGCTGGCGTATTATGAGGAGAACCCGGAATTTATTCAACCGGAATCGCGCAAAAATGAAATGATCAACAATTTCATCAAGCCGGGGCTGGAGGATCTGGCCGTCTCCCGGACAATGTTTGATTGGGGCGTCAAGGTCAAAGGCGATGACAAGCATGTGGTCTATGTATGGATCGATGCCCTGACCAACTATATCACAGCTCTGGGCTATGGCTCCGGGGACCGCAGCCTGTACGATAAATTCTGGCCTGCGGATGTTCATATTATGAGTAAGGAAATTGTCCGTTTCCATACGATTTATTGGCCGATCATTCTGATGGCGCTTGGCGAACCGCTGCCGAAGAAGGTATTTGCGCATGGCTGGCTGCTGATGAAGGATGGTAAAATGTCCAAATCCAAGGGCAATGTGGTTGACCCGGTAACTCTGATCGACCGCTATGGCCTGGATGCGCTGCGCTACTATCTCCTGCGTGAGGTTCCGTTCGGCTCGGATGGCACTTTCACCCCGGAGAGCTTTGTCGACCGTGTCAACTATGACCTCGCAAATGACCTTGGAAACCTGCTGAACCGCACGGGGGCTATGGTGGAAAAGTATTTCGCTGGTGTGCTTCCGGCCTACGCGGGCAATGTGACTGCTTTTGACGGTGAGCTTGAGGCAGCGGCTAAGAGCACATATGCCAAAGTGGAAGAAGCTATGGAAAAAATGGAGTTCTCTGTAGCGCTCACAGCGATTGGCGCGTTCATCAGCCGGACGAATAAATATATCGATGAAACCCAGCCTTGGGTGCTCGCGAAGGACGAGAGCCGTAATGGTGAGCTGGCATCTGTGATGAGGCATCTCGTGGAAGGGCTGCGCACCGCATCCATTCTGCTGCAGCCGTTCCTGACCGAGGCACCGGCCAAAATCTGGCAGCAGCTCGGCATTGAGCCGGGTGAGCTGACCACCTGGGACAGCGGCAAGTCCTTCGGCCTGATTCCGGCCGGCACGAAGCTTGCGAAGGGCGATCCGCTCTTCCCGCGCCTGGATGTGGCGCAGGAGGTGGCCTACATCGCCGAAGCGATGGGCGCCGGCAAACCGGCGGCAGCGGAGGCGGAGCCGGCTCCTGAAGCCGGGGCCGCACAAGCCGCAGCAGCCGGGCCGGAGGAGGAGCACAAGGAAGAAATCGGCATCGACGATTTCGCCAAAGCGGAGCTGCGGGTGGCTCAGGTCATCGCGGCCGAACCGGTGAAGAAGGCGGATAAGCTGCTGAAGCTGCAGCTGGATCTGGGCTATGAGCAGCGCCAGGTGGTCTCCGGCATTGCCAAGTTTTACACACCGGAGGAGCTGGTGGGACGCAAGGTGATCTGCATTGTGAACCTGAAGCCGGTGAAGCTGCGCGGCGAGCTGTCGCAGGGCATGATCCTGGCCGCCTCCAAAGGCGACCAGCTGACCATTGCCACCGTGCCGGACAGCATGCCGAACGGCGCGATTGTAAAGTAGGCCGGGCTGATCCGGCCTTGGCTTAGAGAAAGGGACAACCTGCGGGATATGGCGCAGTTGTCCCTTTTTTTATGGATAGGTTGTAGTGGGCTTGTTGACTTATCGTAACTATTACTATTATAATTCAAATAGTAAAATTTACGATTTGAGGAGTCGATCAATCCAATGTTAACCAAGAGCCTGCACAGGGGCGTGCTGCTTACGCTGACTTTGCTGGTATTTTTGCTGCTTGCAGCCTGTGGTCCGAAGAGCAGCGGAAGTATCGTGGAAGGTAAAATCAACGTAATTACTACTTTTTATCCTATATATGAATTTGCCAGCGAGATTGGCGGGGAGGATATCCATGCCATCAATCTGCTGCCGGTAGGTGTAGAGCCGCATGATTGGACACCGCGCAGCCAGGATATTATCAATACCTCCAAAGCTCAGCTGTTCCTGTACAATGGAGCGGGGCTGGAAGGCTGGGTGCCGAATTTCCTGAAGAGCCTGGATGCGGACAGTGAAGCCAAAGCGGTGGAGGTCAGCAAAGGCGTTGATTATATCATGACTGACGAGGAAGACGGGCATGATCATGGTGGAGAAGGGGAAGCAGAGGCAGAAGCAGAAGGCCACACAGACACTCTGCATACCGACCCCCACACGTGGGTAAGCCCCAGATCAGCGCTTATTATGGCGGAGAATATAAAAGAAAGCCTGCAGTCTGTTGACCCTGCGCATAAGGATGGCTACGAAGAGCGTTACAACAAGCTTGCGGAGCGTCTGAAGGCGCTGGACAGTAAATTTGCAACAGAACTTGCCAAGCTGCCTAATCATGAGATTGTGGTATCCCACCAGGCTTTTGCTTATTTGGCCCGTGATTACGGATTGACCCAGCATGCCATTATGGGACTGTCCGCCGATGCGGAACCGCGCAGCCAGGACCTGCTGAAGCTTGCTGATCTGGTGAAGAAGGAAGGCATCCGCTATATTTTCTTCGAAGAGCTGGTGTCGGACAAGCTGGCCAAAACTCTTGCGGCTGAAGCCGGGGTATCCACCATGGTGCTTAATCCGGTAGAAGGGCTGACGGAAGCACAGGAGAAGAATGGGGACAATTATTTCACCCTGATGGAGAAAAATTTGCAAAATCTGATTCTGGCCTTACAATAATAAAGAAAGTATAAGTAGAAAGTATAAGTGAAAGGCGGTACTTACATGCAACCGGTATCCCTGGACTGCCATCAGCATATAATCGAAATACAGGACCTATCCTTCTCCTACGGCGAACAGAAGGTAATAACGGACCTCAGCTATACGGTGAAGGAACGGGATTTCCTCGGCATTATCGGCTCCAACGGGGCCGGCAAAACCACTCTTCTGAAAATGATCGTCGGTTTGCTCCCCGCAACCAGCGGCGAAATCAAGCTGTTCGGACAATCGGTCAAAAAGTTCAAGGACTGGGAGCGGATCGGCTATGTGCCGCAGAAAAACGCTTTTAACCCATTGTTTCCGGCAACTGTGCGCGAGGTCGTGATGTCCGGATTATACAATAACAAAAATCTGATCCGCAGAGTATCCAAAGCACAGCAGCAGAAATGCGACGATGCGCTGGAAGTGATGCGGATACAGGATATAGCGGATAAAAGAGTCGGCCAGCTGTCCGGCGGCCAGCAGCAGCGCGTTTTTCTGGCCCGGGCGCTGATCAATCATCCCGATCTGCTGATTTTGGACGAACCTACGGTCGGCATTGATGCCGAGACGCAGGCAGGGTTCTTCGAATTGATTATGCATATGCATGCGCATCACCACATGACGTTCCTGATGGTGTCGCATGACATTGACATGATCAAGAACTATCTGGGCGAGGAGCCGGTGCAAAAGAACGGCAAAATCAATTTTTACTGCCGCCATTCCCATGACGCCCAGGATTGCGCCGTAGATAACCTGCAGCATACAATCTCATAATCTGACTCTGTATAAGCTGAACTTAAGAATCAGGTATGCGCCCCGAGGAATCCCTGTGTTGACAGGGGCGTCACTTAAGTTCACTCTATATAGTTAATTTGCGCAGGGGATTAATAATTGCATGCTAAGGTTAGTTTAGTTGTACTTTGTGCAGTTAAAAACTAACTTTTTCGTGCGCATAAGGAGCTAATTGCACTTCGTACACTTATATATGCGGAATGTTGATCAAACGCCGGGTTAGCCCGCTTCTAAGTGTACGAAGTACATTTAAAACCTCCAAACAACATTTTATATATCAAATAGTTGCAGCAAATACAGTTATAACATTTGATGCGAAAAGATGTTTACGCAAAAACGTAATGTTTAAAAGACGTAAATACGAGTTGTGATTGGTCATACGATAAAGACAGGGGTTCTTAAGTATCAGTACCTAAATCCCACATCCGTTAAGGCGTATGGTGGGCTGGTCAGAGCCCGGTTTGGGTTTGTGATATCAGTATCTAGATCCCGCATCCGTTAAGCGTGTCCCGAAGGGACGGAAAGCGATCCTTCATCCCCGTCTCTAAGCACCATCTACCGATTCTCTCACGCAAGTTGCCCTTGCCGGGTGTCCAGAGGGCGGAGCCCTAGGGGCCCTCCCTTGGAAGGGAGGGTTTGGGAGGGATCGAAAAGGTTTTGGAAAAGATTTTTGAAATTCGCTTTTTGAAGTTTCGCTAAGTATTTGATACTCAGAGGAGATTGAAATTTTGGAAATTCTATTCAGTGATTTTTTTCAGCGGGCGCTTGCGGGCGGACTGATGATCGGGATTACTGCGCCGCTCATCGGCGTGTTTCTGGTCCTGCGCCGCCTGTCCATGATCGGCGATACGCTGGCGCATGTGACGATTGCCGGGGTAGCGCTCGGCTTTTTGACCGGCTTTTATCCGCTGGGAGCGGGGCTGATCTTTGCGGTCGTGGCGTCCTTCGCGATCGAGAAGCTGCGCAAGGCATACAAAAGCTATGCCGAGCTGTCGATCGCCATCATTATGTCGGGCGGCGTGGCGCTGGCCTCGCTTTTTTTTACCTTGGGCAAAGGGTATAATGCGGATGTGATGAGCTACTTGTTCGGCAGCATTTATACGCTCGACAACACGGATCTCATCGTCGTGGGGATCGTCACCCTGGCGGTGGTGGTCGTGGTAACTCTGTTTTTCAAAGAATTTTTTCTGCTCAGCTTTGAGGAGGATGCAGCCAGCGTGAGCGGGCTGCCCGTGAAGCTGCTGAATATGCTGATAACGGTGCTGACGGCGCTTGTGATCAGCACGGCGATCAAGATCGTCGGCTCGCTGCTGGTGTCGGCGCTGCTGACTATTCCCGTGGCAATCAGTCTGCTGCTGTCGCGCAGCTTCAAGTCTTCGGTGATGCTGTCCGTCATCATTGCAGAGATTGCGGTGGTCGGCGGGCTGGTGGTGGCAGGAATATGGAATCTGGCCCCTGGCGCCACAATTGTTCTGCTGCTGATTGCGCTGCTGGCCTTAACCCTGATTGGCAAAAAAGGGCTGCCAGCGTAAAGTGAACGGAAGAGTGGAAGGTTGAATTAAAAGTAATGTAATCCATTCATACGAAGTGACCCTTAAGCCCGGAAGGAGAGAAGCCACTTTGTCTAACCTGAATGCAGGAATTGCTTTTGCTGCCGGTGTGGCGTCTTTCATATCGCCCTGCTGTCTGCCGCTGTACCCTTCCTATCTGAGCTATATCACCGGTCTGTCCGTTCAGGAATTAAAGGCCGGAAGCACTACCCGAAAGGCCCGGTTCCGGACCATCAGCCATACGCTGGCCTTTATTCTTGGATTGTCGGCAGTGTTCTATACCATCGGCTTCGGAGCCGGGCTGTTTGGAGAAGTATTTCAGGAGCAGCGGGATTTAATCCGGAAATTATCAGCCATTCTTGTGATGGCGATGGGGCTGTTCCTGCTGGGGATTTTTCAGCCCAAGTTCCTGCTCCGTGAACGCAAACTCAATCTGAAATGGAAGCCGGCGGGTTATCTGGGCTCATTCATTCTGGGCATCGGCTTCTCGGCAGGCTGGTCTCCATGCATTGGCCCGATCCTCACTCCAATCATTGCGCTGTCGGCCAGCGACCAAGGGGCCTGGTTTACGCTGATTACGGCTTATTGCATCGGCTTTGCGCTGCCCTTCATTGTGCTGGCCTTCTTCCTCGGCGGAGCCCGGCGCATCCTCAAATACTCCAATCTGCTGATGAAGGTGGGCGGGGGACTGATGATTTTTATGGGACTTCTGCTGTTTACGGATCAGATGTTCCGTATCACCATATGGCTGCAGGGAATTACGCCGGATTGGCTGAAGTTCTAACTGCTGATCCCAATAACCGTCCTCCAATCAGGTAAAATAATCAATTCCCGCTTCCGGGAAATGTTCAAAAATCCGCTCTGTGATGAATTCCCGCAGGGCGGTTTGCTGTTCATCGGGATAGACGTATTTGTGCTGGCCCCAGCGGCCCCATTTCTTTTTGCGCTTCTCGATGTCCATTTCCAGTTTGGATTTCGGATAACGTTTCTCGATAACGGTTTTGGCCGTCTTGGTGAACCGGTGCTGAATCATTTCAAAAGTAAGGCCTTTGCCCGCCTCCGGCGGCAGCGCCTGGGCCAGCTTCGCCAGCAGCCCGGCGTACCCTTCCTGCCAGCCCTCATGCCAGATGATCGGGGCGATGATGAAGCCAAGCGGATACCCGGCCCGGGCGATTTGTCCGGCAGCTTCAATCCGTTCCTCGAAGCGTGCCGTCGCCGGCTCGAAATTCCGGATCACGTAATCGGCGTTCACACTGAACCGGATCCGGGTGTGGCCGTTATGTTTCAGGTGGAGCAGCGGCTCAACATGCTGGTATTTGGTGACAAAACGCAGCCGCCCCAGTGGCTCGTCCGCAATGAAGGTAATCAGCTCGGCCAGAGAACCGGTGATATGCTCCAATCCCAGCGGATCGGAGGTGCACGCCGCTTCAAAGGAAGTGATCTCCGGTGCGCGCTCTTCAATATATTTTTTGGCCGCATCAATCACATCGCCTGTATTGACATACACACGGATATACGGTTTGGCGCCAAGAGTTGTCTGCAGGTAGCAGTAATGGCAGTGGCCCATGCAGCCGGTGGCAATCGGAATGGCATAGTCAGCAGAGGGCTTGGACTGGTCAAAGGTCAAGGTTTTGCGGATGCCCACCACAAGGGTCCGTTTGGCAATCTTGTACTGTTCCAGTTCCGTTTCTCCCGGCAGATTGGTAATCCGGTTGTGTGAAGTAGTCATGCGGTAAGGGATATTCTGCGCTTTGACCCATTCCATGATCCGCTCACCTTTGGGATACTTCAGCGCTTCCGGCTCAAAAAAAACAAGTTCAGGCATAAACAGGCTGGTGGGCTTGCGGTGTTTTTTGGCGGAGGGGCGTTCGGTTACTGCCGTGGTCATGAATTCACGCTCCTTATGAATGAGGATAAGGCTATTGTGCCGAGATCGGGCCGGTGAAAACCATGGAAAACATCGCTAAGCGCTGCGGGAACTGTGCCGCAGGACTTGCCAAGGAGCGGCAGAAACATGTATCATTGTTAAAGCAAGGTCCGCCCCGGCGCCACGCTCATTATAGAAAAGAGGTAAAGTTGAATGCCAACACCCAGCATGGAGGATTATTTGGAGCGCATATACAAGCTCATCGACGAGAAGGGTTATGCGCGGGTCTCGGATATTGCCGAGGGACTGGAAGTCCACCCCTCCTCTGTGACCAAGATGATCCAAAAACTGGATAAGGACGAATATCTCATCTATGAGAAATATCGTGGGCTTGTCCTAACAAGCAAAGGGAAAAAAGTGGGAAAACGTCTCGTTGACCGCCACCAGCTGCTGGAGGAATTCCTCGGCCTGATCGGAGTCCAGCAGGAGCATATTTATAAGGATGTGGAAGGAATCGAGCATCATTTGAGCTGGGACTCCATTACGCGCATTGAGACGCTGGTGGAGTATTTTCGCCGTGATGAAGCGCGTCTGCAGACCTTATACGATATTCATCTTGAACTGGTCAGCGACTCATAAATGATGTTGTTTTTGTGTGATTACCGCAACCTTTCCAGTTTTTTTACGTCATAACGGTATCGTTCTTTTTTGTTTCAGGACTCCGTTTGGCAAGAGAAACGGCCGTCTCCCTTTTGATAAGGACGAGAAGGCCGTTTTTTGGTGTCTGCGCAAAATTTTACTGTATACCGGGGAGGAATTATGAATTACCGTAAATGGATGTTAGGGTTATTAGTGCTGCTGTTATGTCTCCCGCTCGGTATGACCGGCGTTCAGGCGGCGGCCGTACCGATAACCATTGAGCTGGATGGTGTGACCTTGAACAGTGAAGTACCGCCGTTTATTACCGCTTCAGGCGTGACTATGGTGCCTGTAGGTGTCATCAGCAAAGGGCTGGGTGCAGCGGTCGAGTGGAATCAAAGCAATAAGACTGCGACGATCAGCAAAGGGGAGAATGTGCTGAAGCTTACCAGCGGCAAAAAGACAGCCGATGTAGGGGGAACACCGGTAGCCTTGGATACCTCTGTGCAGATTGTGCAGGGCCGGGTGACAGTACCGTTGCGTTTTGTAAGTGAACAGCTAGGGCTGCAGGTCGTCTGGAATCAGGCAACCAAACACATTGCGCTGTATTCAAATACGGAGATTGTCGGACCGTCCGCGCCGGCGGTGTCTGCACCGACAAGCGTGCCGACACCAACCCCTGTGCCAACACCTAACGTGCCAACACCTAACGTGCCAACACCTAACGTGCCAACGCCGAACGTGCCGACACCAACAGTACCTGTACCGACGGTTCCATCGGTTCCTGGAGCGAAGGCCCCGAAAGAAATGAAGGGCGCCTGGATCTCAACCGTGTTCAATCTGGACTGGCCTTCTACTTCCTCAGCGGGCAATGAGGCCAAGCAGAAACAGGAATTCAACACATTGCTCGACAAGCTGCAAAAAACCGGCTTCAATGCCGTATTCGTGCAGGTCAGACCCTCCGGGGACAGCCTGTATCCCTCGGTGCTTGTTCCCTGGTCCAAGGTATTGACCGGCTCGCAGGGCAAGAATCCGGGTTATGATCCGCTGGAATTTATGATCAGTGCCGCTCACAGCCGGGGCATGCAGTTCCATGCCTGGTTCAATCCGTTCCGCGCGACAACAGATGCCAACACGGCCAATCTGGCGGGCAATCATGTGGCAAAAGCCCATCCGGAATGGATCGTCAAAGCGGACAGCAAGCTCTATATTAATCCGGGCATTCCGGAAGCCCGCCAGCACATCATCGATACCGTAATGGAAGTAGTGAAGGGCTATGACATTGACGGGGTCCATCTGGATGATTATTTCTATCCATCCGGATCTTTTGCCGATGATGAGGCATTCAAGACCTATAATTCCAAGTCCATCAGCTCCAAGGGGGATTGGCGGCGGGACAATATCAATGATTTCATCAGCCGGCTCGGCCAATCCATTCATGGCGTGAAATCGGATGTCTCCTTCGGTGTCAGCCCGTTTGGCGTCTGGCGCAACAAGAAGGCGGACAGCACGGGTTCCGATACCACGGCAGGGGTATCTGCCTATGACGACATGTACGCTGATACGCGGACCTGGATACGCAGCGGCTGGATCGACTATATTGCCCCGCAGATTTATTGGAGCCTCTCCTTTAATGCGGCCCGGTACGACAAGCTCGTGGACTGGTGGGTGAACGAGGTGAAGGGTTCCGGGGTCAAGCTCTACATAGGACAGGCCACCTACAAAGTAGGAACCGACAAAAGCGCTGAGTGGCAAAGCAGCGAACAGATTATCAACCAGTTAAAATATAATGAGAAATACAATGAAGTAGCCGGCAGCATTATGTTCAGAGCGAACGATATTGTAAGCCGCGATCCGTTTGGACTCAACAGCCTGCTGACCTTTTATTTCAAGTCATGAAACTTCCCCCGTGCTCATAGATAAGCATTAGGTCTATGGAACGGGGGATGACTGTCTATGGAGATCAATGCCGTATTCGAAGGCGGGGGTGTAAAGGGGATCTCGCTCGCGGGCGCGGTTCAGGCATCAGAGCAGGCGGGGGCGGTGTTTAAGCGGGTGGCCGGAACCTCTTCGGGCTCCATTATCGCCTCGCTGCTTGCGGTGGGGTATGACGGTGAAGCAATGAGCAGGATCATCCGGACAACCGCTTTTACCTCTTTTCTAAAAAGGGGCTTTCTCTACAATACGGCTTATGTGGGACCGGCTTTTCGGGTGCTGATCAAAAAAGGGCTGTATTCCGGGGAGGCGCTGGAGTCGTGGATACGCGGGATTTTGAAGGAAAAGGGGCTTGTCACCTTTGGAGATCTGCCTCGTGGCAAGCTGTCCATTATCGCCTCCGATATTACGAACGGCCGTCTGGTTGTGCTGCCTGACGACTTGAAGCAGTATGGGATTTCCCCGGACGGCTTCGAGGTAGCCAAAGCGGTGCGGATGAGCTGCAGCATCCCGTATTTTTTTGATCCGGTAATGCTGCGGCTGAGCAATGAGGCGGCTAAAGGAAAGTCTTTTGCTGAGCAGTTTGTCTATATGGTCGATGGCGGCTTGTTAAGCAATTTTCCGTTGTGGCTGTTCGACGAGAAGGAGGAGGGTTTCAAAAGCCCGGGCCGCAGAATCCCCACGGTCGGGTATCAGATGATCGGCAAAACCGAACCGCAGCCGCACAGGATCACCGGTCCCTTCAGCATGCTGCAGGCTATGGTGGGCACCATGCTGTCTGCCCATGATGAACGGTATATTGAAACGGAGAAATTTATCCGGACCGTTAAGATTCCCACCTTGGGCATCGCGATGACGGAGTTCAATCTCGCGCCGGAGAGAAGTGACGAGCTGTATGCGGCCGGATATAAGGCGGGGGAGGCGTTTTTCAAAAATTGGCGGCCGCTTCCGAAGCCTACGATTTTCTAAGTCCATTTGCATAAAAAAGCCTTCCCGCGTATTGCAGTGCGGGAAGGCTTTTTTTAATGATATTTGGGCAGCTGCTCATCGTTTTTGCCTTTGCTGCCTTCGATCACCTGAAACGGATAGGTTTTGCGTTTGCCGGGAGCTGCCGGCTGCGTTTTACGCAGGCCAGCGACTTTGGCCATGGTTTTTTGGGAAGGAATGACTTTCGTTTGGGATCTGCCGGAACCCCGGCCATAGCCGGCCTTGAAAGACCGGTTCGCATAAAACACAATTCCTAAAAGCAAAAGCGGAATAATCAAAGACGTCAGCGCCCCGAAGCCCACCAGCATAAACCGTGTAACCAAACCCAGTACCGCCAGCGCTACACTTATCCAAAAAATCAAAGCATGCTTGATCATAGACCACTCATCCTTTCGCAGGATCCAATATTCCGCCTGACACACTTGCTTCAGTATATGCCCCTGCTTCGATTGCGGCATCCAGCTCCCGCATCCGGTTAAATGAGGCGATGGAGACTTCGACCATTTCATCTTTGGGTTCCTTGGTTGTCAGCAGCTGCAGCCACAGTCCGGGGTAGCCCAGGTACTTCAGTCCCGGAATGTCTCTTACGGCATTGGTTCCTTTCAGAACCTCAAAGGAGATGCCGATTACGACCGGCAGCAGCACAATCCGCTGCACTACACGTTCAACCAGGTTATCCCAAGGGAACACCGAATAGATAATGACGCCAAGGATAATCGTCAGCATCATGAAGCTGCTTCCGCAGCGGTAATGCAGACGGCTATACTTCTGCACGTTCGCTACTGTCAGCTCTTCACCGGCTTCAAATGCGCTGATGACCTTGTGCTCGGCGCCATGGTACTGGAACAGCCGCTTCACTACAGGGGTCTGAGAGATGGCCCACAGATAGACGAGCAACAGAACCAGTTTGATTCCGCCTTCTACGAGGTTGTGCAGAATGTAGTTATCAAATGCATTTTTGAACAGAAAATTTTCAACAAAGACGGGGACAAGGGTAAAGATGAGCTTGCCGACAAGGAAAGATAAAATCCCCATGATCGCTACGCCAAAAATCATCCCCAGGCTCCAGCCCTCTTCCTTTTTCTTGGCTTTCTCCTGCTGCTTAGCCTGATCTTCCGGCTCCGTCTCATCCTCGGCATAGGATTCCGCCGAATAATTCAGGTGCTTCGAGCCTTTGGCGCTGGAATCTATAATACTGACAAGGCCGCGAAGAAGCGGTATCCTGCGCAGTTTTACGACCCAGCTCTTATCGCTTCTCGGCACCTCCAAAAATGTAATTTCCCCGTTCTTCCTTCTTACGGCAGTTACGTTGATGTGCTTGCCGCCGAACATAACGCCTTCAATGACGGCTTGGCCGCCGTAACTTGGAGTTTCTTGGGACAACCAATTCACCTTCCCGTGTTTTAATGTGATTTATATAATACATTGTAACTAATTTATGGCGACATTGCTAGTTGGATTGCCTTTTACTGTACATACTAGGAACTGGGAGGAGAGAGCCGGAAGGCAATTCCAATCCATGGAAAGAGAGGCAGCAAAATGAGCAAATCCCTTAAGCAAAAATCGGAACATACCAACCCCTTTGTTTTCAGCATAGAGCTGGGCTTTTTCGCCGGATTCATCTGGGGTGGGGTACGCTGGCTGATCTATGTCCTGCATTTTACCAAGGTAATCCCCGGATTTCTGGCCGAGCCCTTTTTTAAGCATGAGTTCCTGATGACACCGGCGGGTCATCTGTTAGGTTATTTATGTTTTATTGTTTTTTCGGTGGTAGCGTCCGTGCTGTATGTGCTGATCTTGCGCAAGCTGAAGGGGCCGTGGCCGGGGATGATCTTCGGGGTGCTGTGCTGGTCGGCGATCTTCCTTGCCGGATCCTGGCAATTCCTGCAGCAGAAGATGTTCAGGCTGCCGTGGAACTCTGTGGTCAGTGAATTTTGCATCTTTTTGCTCTGGGGATTATTCATCGGATATACGGCGGCAATGGAATACACAGATGAACGGAAACGCGAACAGCAGACAAAGCTCGCCTGACAGCCCGAAAAAACTTCTCAAGGGCATGACCCTATGTTAAAATACAATGTGGCTATTTCGAGAGGAGAATGAAAATGGGCAACAAGCGTGTCTCCAAGCTGCGCAAGGTTTTGCAGGAACAGGGATTGGATGCGATCTTAATAACCAGCGGCATTAACCGCCGCTATTTAAGCGGATTCACCGGTTCTTCCGGTTATGTGCTGGTCACCGGCGATGACAGCTATCTGCTGACTGACTTCAGGTATATGACACAGGCGGCGGAACAGGTTACAGGCCTGAAGGTGGTACAGCATGGTCCGAAATTTATTGAGACGGTCCGCGAGCTGCTGCAGGGCGCGAATGTCCGCATCGGCTTCGAACAGGATGATGTGACTTTCAGTGCCTACAGTACATATGCGGCTGCGCTGCAGCCTGCGGTGCTGGTGCCGGTCTCCAAGGCTGTTGAGAATCTGCGGGCGTTCAAGGATGAAGGCGAACTTGCAGTGATGCAGCGTGCTGCGGATCTGGCGGATGCCACGTTCAGCCACATCCTGAATGTGATCAAGCCCGGCATGACCGAACGTGACGTGGATCTGGAAATGGAATTCTACATGCGCACCCACGGCGCAACCTCTTCTTCGTTCGATACGATTGTGGCTTCCGGTGAACGGTCAGCGATGCCGCATGGCGTGGCAAGCAGCAAGGTCATTCAGAACAATGAATTCGTGACCTTTGATTTCGGCGCGCTGCTGGATGGCTACTGCTCGGATGTAACACGTACGATCGCTTTGGGCTCTCCGGACCCCAAGCTCAAAGAAATTTACGATATTGTGCTTGAAGCGCAGCTCCACACGCTGGCCAATATCAAGCCGGGCATGACCGGAAGGGAATGCGACGCTCTGGCGCGCGACATCATCACCCGTTACGGTTACGGTGAACATTTCGGACACAGTACAGGACACGGTTTGGGTATGGAGGTTCATGAAAACCCGCGGTTGTCCAAGCTGGCGGATGAAATTATGGAACCGGGTATGGTTGTAACGGTGGAGCCAGGCATTTATTTGCCGGGTCTGGGCGGTGTGCGGATCGAAGATGATATCGTGATCACCGAAAGCGGCATGAAGCTGCTGACCCATTCTTCAAAGGATTATTTAGTATTGTAAGGTGTTAATAATCAGGTAAACAGGTAAATTGATTCCAGGAGGGATTTTTAGTGATTTCAGTTAACGATTTCAAAACAGGCTTGACCGTAGAGGTGGATGGGGATATTTTTACCGTCCTCGATTTCCAGCATGTTAAGCCGGGTAAAGGTGCCGCATTCGTGCGCTCCAAGCTGAAGAACCTGCGCAACGGCAACACTGTTGAGCGCACCTTCCGTGCCGGTGAAACGATCGGCCGCGCCATCATCGAAAACCGTGGTGTACAATATTTGTATGCAAGCGGATCGGACCATGTATTCATGGACAACGAAACCTACGATCAGTTCGAGCTGTCCGCCAAGCAATTGGAATGGGAGCTTAACTTCCTGAAAGAGAACATGACCGTGAATATCGTCAGCTACCAGGGTGAAATCCTCGGGATCAACCTGCCGACCAGCGTAGAGCTGAAGGTTACGGAAACCGAGCCGGGCGTTAAAGGCAACACGGCTCAGGGCGCAACCAAAGCGGCAACGCTGGAAACAGGCCTCACGGTACAAGTTCCGCTCTTCATCAACGAGAACGACGTTCTGCTGATCGATACCCGCGAAGGCAAATACATCTCCCGCGCGTAGATTGTCAGACGAAGTGATATTTTCAGCCTCCCCGCGTTTGCGGCGGGGGTTTTTTTAGTTGTGTAGGAAATTATGTAGTATTCTGTTGCACAAAGTACAGTCATACAAAAAAATCCACTATGGTTATCCCCCATGAAGACTACGGATTTCAAGTCCAGTCTATATAGTTGGAAAAAGGGAACCTAATCCTCCTCAAATGACAGTAATCGTAAGATTTAAGTGGAAAAAGTAAACTTAATTGGGCGAAATTACTCCATCAGGGGCTGAATGTGCTGAATTAGTTGTCCTTTTTCCACCTATTCTGTGAAGCACATGGTACGAGAGCGGATTAGTTGTCCTTTTTCCACCTATTCTGTGGAGCACATGGTACGAGAACGGATTAGTTGTACTTTTTCCACCTATCCTGTGGGGCACATGGGCTTATGCGATTTTGTTAACCTTTTCCACTTGCTCAGGATTCATGGCGGGTTCTGGACAGGGAAAAATTGGTGTTCAGAAAATAAGCGGATTTTTTTGTGAAACTATTAACGCATGAGGTGTTTTTCGTATTATACTGGTTTAAAGCACGAAACCAAATTATAAGCTGTTACATAGACCGAAATAGGGAGTGAAATGGACTTTGTCACTTTATGTCATGAAATTCGGAGGCAGCTCCGTCGGCGACATTGAACGAATGAAACGTGTTGCGGGGCGCATCGCAGATAAGCAGGATGAGGGTCACCGCTGTGTTGTGGTTGTATCCGCCATGGGAGATACCACGGATGAATTGATCGATCAGGCCAAACAGTTGAACGGGCAGCCGCCTGCACGCGAAATGGATATGCTGATGACAACCGGGGAGCAGATCTCCGTTGCGCTTCTGTCCATCGCCCTGAGTGGGATTGGCCGCAGCGCTGTATCTTATACCGGCTGGCAGGCCGGATTCCGGACCGATGAGACGCATGGCCGGGCACGAATCAATGAAATCGATCCCCGCCGGGTTCTGGAGTCGCTGGAGCGCGGGCAGATTGTGATCGTAGCCGGTTTTCAGGGGATGACCGTGGACGGGGAGATCACCACACTGGGCCGCGGCGGCTCGGACACTACAGCCGTAGCACTGGCAGCAGCCATCCAAGCGGATGTCTGCGAAATCTATACGGACGTGGACGGCATATATTCCACGGACCCGCGTATCGTGAAGACAGCGCGCAAGCTGAATGAAATCTCCTATGATGAAATGCTGGAGCTGGCTAATCTCGGGGCAGCTGTGCTGCATCCGCGGGCTGTGGAATACGCCAAACGCTATCAGGTGAAGCTGGTCGTCAGATCAAGCTTTAATCATAATGAAGGTACTGTTGTGAAGGAGGAAGCAAGCATGGAGCAGGGTGTGGTAGTTAGCGGAATTGCATATGACAAAAACGTGGCGCGGATCAGTATTCTCGGGGTGCCGGATGTGCCGGGCGTTCTCGCCCAGGTATTCGGCAAGCTGGCCGAGGAGGGTGTGGACGTTGATATCATCGTGCAGAGCGGTGTGCAGAACGAGAAGGCCGACTTCTCCTTCACCGTTGCACTGAGCGAGCTGGCGCATGCCAAAAAGGTTATCGAGGGGCTTCACAGCGAGCTTCCTTACCGTGAAGTCACTTCCGAGGATAATCTGGTCAAGGTGTCGATTGTCGGCGCGGGTATGGTCAGCCATCCCGGGGTAGCGGCGCAAATGTTCGATGTGATCTCCAAGGAAGGCGTGAGCATCAAGATGGTCAGTACTTCCGAGATCAAAGTATCATGCGTAATTGAGTCCGGCAATCTGCAAAAGATTATCCAGGCGCTTCACACCGCCTACAATCTGGATACAGAAGAGCAGGCGTTTGTCGGAGGTCCGAAGGACCGCCGCTAAAAGCCTGCCTTAGATGAAATGTCCCGTTGCCTATATGGCGGCGGGGCATTTTTTTGTAGCTGGGGAATGCAGGCTGTGGCGGTAGCTTATGAACGGTCAATTAACATGAAATAACAAAACAGTCCCATCCCCGCAGAAAGGCGGTAGATGGGACTGTTTTGTTATAAGCTGTGACTCGTTGCTTTGTTCTGGATGGGTCCAGTTCACCCGATTGGCCCGGAAAGTCCAGCAACAACGGCAGAAATGCCGTTAAATTAGCAGTCTCGCCACGTCCGGCTCAGCCAGGCTCACCTGAGCAATGTTGCGGCGGACGTGACGGCTCTGCTCTCGGCTGCAAGGCACTTCTTTTAGTCAAAAAAAGATTCTACCCCAGCCGTCTGAACCGGCCGACAATTTCTACTGTCTCCAGCACGTTGACGAACGACTTGGGGTCGGTTTCGAGGATCGTTTTGCGCAGCTCGGCCAGCTCGTAACGGGTGGTTACGGTCATGAGCATGGTGTTCCCTTCGTGGCTGTACCCGCCTTCCGCATTAACCACAGTGATGCCGTGGGGCAGGCAGGTGAGGCGGTTCAGCATCTTTTCCCGCTCCTTGGTGATAATGAAGCAGGTCAGCTTGATGTGGCGGATATGGATCATATCGACCACACGGCTTTTGACGAAGATACAGAGCATCGCGTAGAGGGCGGAGTCCCAGCTTTTGAAGAAGCCCAGGCTCAGAATGACCAGCCCATCCAGCACAAACAGAACGGTGCCCATCGGAATGTCGCGCTTGCGCGTAATGATGGAGCCCAGGATATCAAATCCCCCGGAGGAGCCTCCGGCCCGAAGAGAGAAGCCCACCCCGCCGGCGATGATGACTCCCCCGAAAATACTGGCCAGAATCGGGTCCTTGGTCAGCTTGATCAGCGGAATAACGGTCAGGAACCAGGTGGTGGCTACGACCGACAACAGGCTATAGAAGATGTATTTTTTGCCCACGGCCACAAAACCCCAGATCAGGATAGGCAGATTAATAGCAAAATAATACAGCGAAATGTACTTCGGATTGGTCAGGTAGCCGATGACGGATGCCGCTCCCGCAACCCCGCCGCTGAGCAGCTGGTGCGGAATGAGGAACAGGCGCAGCCCGCTCGCGACCAGAAAGGCCGAGAAAATAATGATGGCGACTTCTTTCACTTGCTTGGCAACCGGCCCTGAAACGAGCGGCATTACAACATTACGAACTTGCATGACATAAATCCCCTCTTCTTCGGATGTCTGTATCTGCATTCTAGGATGGTGCCTGAAAAGATAAGGAGCCCATAGTTTAACCAAGAGCCTGCACTTATATTTTCCAGATCAATCTGTTCAAAATGCGCAAAATATATTTTATCATACCGATGATATTTTTTTATAGAGGGGTTCACTATGATTTCTTTCACACTCCTATTGGTATATTCGCTTATTTCTTCTGTCTAAAGTGGGCCCGTCCCGCATATCCATGGATAACAGCAAGAAAATTACGGGATTTCCGGCAATAGATTTGTAAAAGGAGTGAAGCGGATTGGACAAGTATGTGAGCTGGATGGCGGCGCTGCGGCTGCTGTCGGGGAGTGTGGAAATAGCGGCGGCGCTGATTATGCTGAAGCTGAACCAGGTGGATAAGGCGCTGGCAGTCAATTCCGGATTGGCTCTTGTCGGGCCGACGATTCTGATTCTGACCACAGCGGTGGGGCTGACGGGGATGGCACAGGATCTGTCGTGGGGCAAGCTGGGCTGGATTGGCTGCGGGGTGGCTTTTCTCTTAATCGGGATTCTAAAAAAATGATAGATGATAGTCATAATGTACGCGTACAAGCATAAATATGGATTAAAGCTATTTTAAGTAGAGGACAGCTTGGGGGTACTCTGTATGGCTAATGACTGGATGCTGTTGTTTCCTGAACGAATAAGAGCACTGCTGGGAGGCTTGCCCGCTCCCCTGCTCGACAAGGTGGAAGAGATCCGTATCCGCGAAGGCCGCCCGCTGGAGATTAATTATTCCGGAGGCAAATACCATTTTCTCGGTGTTGGCGGCAGCCTGACGCTGAGTCCAGAAGAAGCGTACAAGCCTGAACGGGAGGATACGCACCGGCTGCTGGACCTGATCAGCAATCATTCGCTCTATACGATGGAAGAAGAGCTTCGCAAGGGGTTCATTACGATCCCCGGCGGGCACAGGATTGGCCTTGCGGGCCGGACCGTGCTGAGCGGCGGGGGCGTGGAGCATCTGCGCGACATCACCGGCTTCAATGTGCGGATCGCCCGTGAGCTGCCGGGCATCGCCGACGGTGTGCTGCCGTACCTGCTCGACAAGGGGCGGCAGCGGATTATGCATACGCTGGTGCTCTCGCCTCCGCAGCACGGTAAAACCACCCTGCTGCGCGATCTTGCCCGGCAGATCTCGGCGGGCACAAGAGGCGGGCGCGAGGGCAGCCGTCCGGGCCTGAAGGTCGGCATTGTCGATGAGCGCTCCGAAATCGCCGGCAGCCGCCGGGGGATTCCTGCTTTTGATGTCGGCCCGCGGACAGACATCCTCGACGGATGTCCCAAAGCGGAGGGCCTCATGATGATGATCCGCTCGCTCTCGCCCGATGTGCTGATCGCCGATGAGATCGGCCGGCCGGAGGATGCTGAAGCGGTGACCGAAGCGCTGCACGCCGGCATTACGGTTGTAGCTTCGGCGCACGGCAAGGAGGTGTCCGAGCTGGCCCGGCGGCCCGGACTCGGCGGACTGCTGGAGCACCGGATGTTTGAGCGCTATGTGATCCTCCACCGGACGGAGGCGGGGCTGTCCTTCCGCATATTGGACGGGCAGAGGCGCAGCCTGCTGCTGGTCGCTCCTGAAGGCCGGCAGGGCGGTGAACGCCATGCTTAAGCTCTTCGGAGCGGTGCTGATCGTCCTGGCAGGCACGCTGGCCGGGTTCAAGCGGGCCGCCCAGTATGCTGACAGGCCCAGGCACATCAGAGGCCTGATCGCCGCCCTGCAGCGGCTGGAGACGGAGATCCAGTACGGCTACACCCCGCTGCCGGAAGCGCTGCGCCGGATCGGGATGCAGTCGAAGGATCCGCTGAAGGCTTTTTTCACCACAGCGGCCGATGAGATGAGCCCGCCGCTGGACCGCAGCGCCGAAGCTGCCATTTCGAAGGCCATGGAAGAGCACTGGAAGACGGCTTCCCTGAAAGGGACGGAGAAGGAAATACTCCGGCAGCTCAGCTGCACGCTGGGTACCAGCGACCGTTCGAATCAGAGCACTCACATCGCGCTGGCTTTGCAGCAGTTGAAGCAGGAGGAGACAGCGGCCAGAGAAGATCAGGGCAAATATGAAAAAATGAACAAAAGCCTGGGTCTGCTGCTTGGAGCATTGATCGTCATATTGATCTTTTAGCGAGGTGCCAGGAATGAATATTGAAGTCAACGCGATCTTCCAGATTGCCGGCATCGGCATTATTATCGCCATGATCCACACGGTGCTTAAACAGATGGGCAAGGAAGACATCGCCCACTGGGTAACGATTGTCGGCTTTATCATCGTGCTGTTTATGGTCATCCGCATGCTGGACGGCCTGCTCCAGGAAATCAAAACGATTTTTCTTTTTCAATAGGCCAAGGCTATGGAAATCATTCAAGTGGTGGGAATTGGGCTCTTGTCGACGGTCCTCATACTCGTACTGAAGGAACAAAAGCCGATGTTCGCCTTCCTGCTGACCACGGCCGCAGGCATTCTGATCTTCCTGTTCCTGATCGGCAAGATCGGAACGATTCTGGGGACGCTGGAGCGGGTGGCCGAGTCCTCGGGCATGGAAATGATCTATATCAAAACGGTGTTCAAAATTATCGGAATTTCCTATATCGCAGAGTTCGGGGCGCAGATCGTGCGCGATGCCGGACAGGAATCGATTGCTTCCAAAATCGAGCTGGCCGGCAAGGTGCTGATCATGGTGCTGGCCGTGCCGATTATCAGCATTATTATCGAGACGGTGATGAAGCTGCTGCCAACCTGACAAGTATAGGGGCATAAGCAAAGTTAGAAGCGGGGCGGGGGAAAGGGTATGCGGACGCGCGGTGTTTTTCGGCCACCAAAATTAAAAATCATTCTGCTGCTCCTGCCCGCCCTGCTGCTGCTGTGGTGTTCAGGAACCGCCTTCGCCGCCGGGGCAGTGCCCTCTCCATCGCCGCCGCCGCAGTCCGCTCCCCAGGGAGGTTCATCTTCCGCAGTAGACCATTGGGTGAAGGGGCAGGTGCAGAACCTGCCTACAGGCGAAGTGGAATCGTACTGGAATAAGCTGATGAAGGACTATGGCGGATTTTTTCCCGAAGGCAAAACCCCGTCGCTGATGGATATGCTGCTGCCGGGCGAGGATGGCCTCAGCTTCAAAAGTGTGTTGAAGGGACTCACTTCTTTTATGTGGCATGAGGTGATGTTCAACGGCAAGCTGCTGGTAACGATTGTGATGATCAGTGTGCTCAGCATGATTCTGGAGACGCTGCAGACCGCTTTTGAACGGAAATCCGTCAGTAAAATCGCCTATATGCTCTGCTACATGGTCGTACTGGTCATTGCCGTCAACAGTTTCAATGTAGCCATTGGTTATGCCAAGGATGCCATCGACCGCATGACCGACTTCATGATGGCGATGATTCCGCTGCTGTTCGCCTTGCTGGCTTCCATGGGGAACATTGTGACGGTCTCCGTCACCCATCCGCTGATTGTGTTCATGATCCATACGGTGAGCACGCTCATTCATACGGTGGTTTTCCCGCTGTTCTTCTTCTCGGCGGTGCTGCACCTGGTGAGCGCCATGTCGGATAAATACAAGCTGACCCAACTGGCCAATCTGCTGCGGAATGTGGGTGCCGGACTGCTGGGCGTGCTGCTGACTGTGTTCCTTGGCGTGATCTCTGTCAGGGGAATAACCAGCTCAGTAACGGACGGAGTGACTCTCCGCGCTGCCAAATACATTACAGGAAACTTCGTGCCGGTGATCGGGAAAATGTTCGCGGATGCCACGGATACGGTGATTTCGGCATCGCTTCTGGTGAAGAACGCCATCGGGCTTTCGGGTGTCATTATCATCTTGTTCCTCTGCGCGTTTCCGGCGATAAAAATACTCGTGCTTGCCCTGATCTACAACGTGGCTGCCGCCGTCATGCAGCCCCTGGGCGAGACACCGATTGTAGTCTGTCTGCAGACGATCGGCAAAAGCATGATCTACGTGTTCGCGGCCCTGGCCGCCGTATCGCTGATGTTCTTCCTGGCCGTCACAATCATGCTGACCGCCGGTAACGTTACCGTCATGATGAGGTAAGGCGCTTATGCTTCCGGTGCGATTTTGTACGAAGACGATGCAGGAAGCGGTGCAATACAAACTTTTAGGAGGCAAGCGATGACCTGGTTGGGGGATTGGCTGCGGGAGCTCATTCTGGTGGTGCTGCTTGCCGCTTTTGTAGAGATGCTGCTGCCGAGCAAATCCATGGAGCGGTATGCCCGGCTGGTGCTCAGCCTGCTGGTCCTGCTGACCCTGCTAAGCCCGATCGTATCTATGCTGAAGGGCGACGCGACCGGTGCGCTTAGCCTGGCTATGAATCAGCAGGAGCAGCAGGGCGGCATGCTGACAGGAGCAGGCAAAGGGGCCGGTTCTCTGGAGAAGATTCTGGCAGACGGCCGGATGCTGGCCGCCGGGGCGCAGGAGCAGAGCCTGAAGCTCGCTGCCGAAGAGGTGGCCGGACAGATGCGTGACCAGATTGCCGGAAGTACCGGTCTGCAGGGAACCAAGGTTACTGTGAAGCTGGGTATGGGCAGTGCCTCCGGCAGCCCTGGGGACGAGACAGTGCCTGTGATTACCTCGGTGACGGTTGCCCTCCCGGCAGCTGTCCCGGCTGCTGGAGCAGGCAGCAGCGGGGGCAGCCCGGCGGCGGGGACAGCCGCCGGCCCGGCTTCGGAGCCGATTGTAATTACACCTGTGGAACCGGTGCAGGTTAGCCTGGGTACCGGCAAGGAAGAGGCTGCGGCAGCAGCCGGAACAGCGGCAGCTCCGCCCGAAACCTCCGGTGGCAGCAGGTCCGCTTCCGGAGAAGGAGCAAACCAAGAGGATGTTGAGTCGGTCATTAAGCTGCTGGAGCAGAACTGGAATCTGACCCGGGACGTCATTCAGGTACAGAGCAGCGGTGCCGGAGCAGAGAAATTATAGAAATACAGAAGGAAACCAATACAAACGGCAGGAGGGATAAGAGATGGGCAACTGGCTGAAAAAGCTGGAGCAATGGGCGGGGGGAGGAGGTTCGGGCAGTCCGAAGCGGGGTCATACCTTCCGCTGGCTGATCATACTCGGGCTGCTTGGTGCAGCGATCATGCTGTTCAACTCCTTTGTGAATGTGAAGAAGCTGGACAGCGAGAATACGGGGCGTGAGCCGCCGCCGACCGAAAGCTCGCAGGCGGCCCTGCAGCAGGGAAATGAAGCAGCCCCCAATTCTTTTGCCGGCATTGAGCAGGCGCTGGAAGACCGGACCAAAGAGATTCTGGAGAAAATCGTCGGTGTCGGCACGGTGGATATCATGGTCACGGTGGATTCTACAGAGGAAATCGTTGTGCAGCGCAATATGAACGACTCCCAACAGCAGAGCGAAGAAACCGATGCCAGCGGCGGCAAGCGTCATACCACACAGTACACAAGGGATGGCGAAATCGTCACCTACAGCCAGTCGGGCGATGAAACCCCGATTATCACCAAGCGGATCAAACCGCAGGTGCGCGGCGTGCTGGTTGTCGCCAAAGGGGCGGAGAACAAAGTCGTCCGGGGGCTGATTGAGGAAGCGGTCGAAAAAGGCCTGAACGTGCCGGACTACCGCATATCCGTCGTTCCGCGCAAGCAGGAATAGCCGATTCAGATTCATTTTTTAACGAAGGATATGTATTAAAACTTTAGGAGGAATTCAGAATGAAGGGCAAAAGACAAACGATTTGGTTGGTTTCCATGCTCAGCTTGATGGTGGTCCTTTCCGCTTACTATTTGTTTACGGAAGACTCCGGAGCGTCCATTCCCAAGGAAACAGCGGGCAGCGTTCAGGTGGACAATATGAAAAGCGGAGCCGACGGGGCGCAATCCCCTGCTCTGGACAGCGGACTTGTCATTAACGAAGTATCTGCACAAGACATTGCCAAGGACTCCGGCAAAGCCGCTGTGAATGAGGACAGCAGCTCAGCTGCCCTTACAGCTGACAACGACAATGGCAAGGCAGGAACGGACGATAAAAAAGCCGCAACAGAAGACAAGTCTGCCGCTGCGGGTACAGACGGAGGCACCTCTGCCGCTGGTACCGGCGATACCGGAGCCAATGCGGTTACAGCAGAAACCGGCAGCGGTGCAGACCAAACTGCAGATGCGTCCAAACCAGGCAAAGACAACACGAAGGCGGATAAAGACACCGCAGCAGCCAACACAGAGAAAACGCCGGCCAAAGACGACGCCGCCATTCTGGATGAAGTCGCATCACAGAGTGTATCGGCCAGCAGCCTGTTCACCAACTATCTCTATGAACGTGAGCAGAAGAACCTGAAAGACCAGAATGATCTGCTCGCATTAATCAATGACATGGATAAGACTCCTGCCGAGAATGCAACAGCCAAAGAGCAGCTGAGCAAGCTGGAGGAAAAGGAATCCAAAATCACAGGCATCGAAGAAAAGCTGCAGCAAAAGTACGGTGAAGCAATTGTGAAAGAGGAAGCCGGCGAAAATTATACCGTTGTTGTCCTCAGCAATAAGCTGGATGTGAAGCAGGCGGTTGGCATTGTGGACCTCGTTATGAAGGAACTCAGCGTTACTCAGAATAAGATCAGAGTCCAATATGTTTCCGAGCAATAATATTCCCGTCAAAAAAATAGCAGAAATTGCCGAAAGAGCTCGGGTTTCCCCGGGCTCTTTCTATTTTTAGCGTTTATGATATAATACATAAAGTTATCTGGGATACGCTTCCTGAGAAGAACGGAGAAGCCTTTTTTGCTTGTGGCTTCGAGAGAAAGCTGAAGGAGTGAACTATTAAATGTTCAAGTTAAGCGAGATTAAGGAATTGATTAAATTGCTGGACCAAACCTCCTCCGTACATGAACTGGAGATTGAAAGCGAAGGAATGAAGCTGGCGATCCGCAAACCGGATCGCGCCGAGGCTGACGGTATGGCAATCCAGGCGACTCCTTATGCCTATCCCTTTACGCCAGCCCCGCAGCCGCAAACCCCGCAGCCTCATGCTGCACCGGCGGTTGTTACCGAAATTCCGGCAGCTCCGCAGCAGCCGGCGTCCCCTGAAGGCGCATTGCATAAAATTGTTTCTCCCATGGTTGGGACCTTCTATAGTGCCGCTTCTCCGGAAACCCCTTCCTTTGTCAATGTAGGGGACCGGGTCAGCGAGAAGTCAACGGTCTGCATCATTGAAGCGATGAAGCTGATGAACGAGCTGGAAGCGGAAGTGAGAGGCGAAATCGTCTCCGTCCTTGCAGAGAATGGACAGCTGGTGGAGTACGGCCAGCCGCTGTTTCTGGTGAAACCGGAATAACAGCCCTGAGAATCATGAGATGAGGAGCTAGCAAGCTTCGTAAAACTTTGGGAGGAAACGCATGAACATTCAAAAAGTGTTGATTGCCAACCGCGGCGAAATTGCAGTCCGCATTATCAGAGCCTGCCGTGAACTGGGTATATCCACCGTTGCGGTATACTCGGAGCCTGACCGGGATTCACTGCATGTCCGGCTGGCTGATGAAGCGTATTGCATCGGCCCGATGCCGTCCAAGGACAGCTATCTGAACTTTACCAATATTATGAGCGTGGCCACTTTGACCGAATGCGATGCCGTGCATCCCGGCTACGGATTTCTGGCTGAGAATGCGGATTTCGCGGAGATCTGCGAATCCTGCAACATTACCTTTATCGGCCCTTCGCCGGAGGCCATCACCCGGATGGGCGACAAGGCTGTGGCTAAGGAAACGATGAAGAGGGCCGGCGTCCCGATCATTCCAGGCTCTGACGGGCTTGTGGGCGATGTGGAGGAGGCTGTCATGCTGGGCCGCGATATCGGCTACCCGATCATCGTCAAGGCTACCGCAGGCGGCGGAGGCAAGGGAATCCGCATTGCCGAGGATGAGGAATCCCTGGTGAAGCAGATTACCGCTGCCCAGCAGGAGGCGCAAAAAGCCTTCGGCAATGCCGGGGTTTACCTGGAGAAATTCCTGACCGGCATGAAGCATGTGGAGATCCAGATTATTGCCGACAATCACGGCAATGTGGTTCATCTGGGGGAACGGGACTGCTCTGTGCAGCGCCGCCGCCAGAAGCTTATTGAAGAAGCACCCTGCTCCGTGCTGACCCCGGAAATCCGCGAAGCCATGGGCCAGGCTGCCGTCCGCGCTGCGCAGGCTGTGAACTATTCCGGCGCAGGGACGCTTGAATTTTTGCTGGGACCGGACGGTCAATTCTATTTCATGGAAATGAATACCCGGATTCAGGTCGAGCATCCGGTAACGGAGATGGTCACCGGCGTTGACCTGATCAAAGAAATGATTTCCGTGGCGGAGGGCAATCCGTTGTCGTTTACCCAGGAAGACATCAAGATCAACGGCTGGTCCATGGAATGCCGTATCAATGCGGAGGATCCGGAGCGGAATTTCATGCCTTCACCGGGCAAAATCGGCTTTTATCTGCCGCCGGGAGGACTCGGGGTGCGGGTGGACAGTGCGGCATATCCGGGGTACACGATCTCTCCTTTTTATGACTCCATGATTGCCAAGCTGATTGTATGGGCTCCTACCCGCCGGGAAGCTATCGCCAAGATGAAGCGGGCGCTCTCCGAATTTGCTGTGGAAGGCATACATACCACGATTTCATTCCACCAGAAATTGCTGGAGCATCCGGTGTTTTTAGATGGCAATTTTGACATCAAATTCCTGGAAGAGTATGAAATTTAGGACGGCTTTGCTTTGTTTGTCATAAAGTTCGCCAAATGATATAGTATGTTTAATAAGAGACGTGCTTTGCGCTTGGATTATTGAACAACTTTTTCTTTGAAAGGTGTGAGGACCACAATGAGTACATTGCCGACAGAATATGAACGTACGGAAATCGGTGAAATCCAGATCGCTCCTGAAGTGATTGAGGTTATCGCAGGTTTGGCAACCGTGGAGGTTAAGGGTGTGGCAGGCATGAGCGGCGGTTTCGCCGGCGGCATCGTTGAGCTTCTTGGCCGCAAGAACCTGTCCAAAGGCGTTAAGGTAGAGGTTGGACAACGCGAGGCAGCGGTGGATGTGTCTGTGATCATCGAATACGGCAACCGTCTCCCGGAAGTGGCGGCTGAAATTCAGCGCAACGTGAAGCGTTCCATCGAAACGATGACAGGCTTGACCGTTGTTGAAGTGAATGTGCATATCCATGATGTGCAGTTCCGCAGCAACAATACTGCAGAGAAGACCGAAGAGACGGATGCGGTTCTCCGCGTGAAATAAGGAAGCAGTTCATCCATAAACCCCCGACAGCACCGTCGAGGGTTTACTCTAATTTAAGGAGGTTATGTGACTCGTGGCCAAAATTTTGGACAGGCTTTTGCTGTTCCTCTACAGCTTATGCATCGGAATATTATCTGTAATTGCCATCCTCCTGTTAAGCGGTGCCATTCCAGACTCTTATGAAGCGCTGGACAGACCAGAGGCATATATAGCTGCAATCGCTGTGGCCGTTATTCTGTTCCTGCTCAGCATCCGTTTCTTCTACATTTCGCTGCGCCGTGACCGCGCTTCCCTGCCTTCGGTCGATCAGCGGACAGAATATGGAGATATTCAAATCTCCATGGAAACGATTGAGAATCTGAGCCTGAAGGCTGCCGGCAAAGTCAAAGGCATCCGGGATCTCAAGTCGCGCATCCGCGTCTCCCAGGCGGGCCTGGAGATTATGATCCGCGCCGTTGTCGACGGGGAGCATTCCCTGCCGCTGCTGACAACCGAGGTTCAGCGCCAGGTGCATGAATTTGTGCAGGAAACGACCGGAATTCCTGTAGCGGACGTGTCTGTATACATTGCTAACCTCACACAGTCTCCAAGCTTCAAAAGTCGAGTGGAATAGAGGTGAGTTTCCCTTATGTTCTGGAAAGCAGTATGGGAAAGTCACGGAGGTAGGATTGCCGGAGTCACCTTCGGTGTCGTTCTCGGGTTGATTTATCTGATTAGCGGTTTTTGGGATATGCTGTTCTTTGCACTGGTTGTGTTCATAGGATATACGCTTGGCCACAGGAAGGATACCGCCCAGCCGCCGCTGTTTCAGTGGCAGGAGCTGGTGCAGCGGCTGTCCGGGCGCTGGCGTCCCTTCAAATGAACCGCGATAGCTTTTCTCCCGGAGCCTGAAGCCCATACGTATGAGTTTCCTGATGCCGGAAGAAGGGCTGCGCGGTTTTTTTCGCTGCTGTCCGCTATGTTGTACGGGTTTCTGAAACCTTCACTTCTGAGTGAACAAACCTGAATTGCGGGTTCTCCACGCTGCCAAAATGCGATAGACCCCCTGCTTTGCTGAGCAAACGTTCAGTAAATGCAGTGCGAAGTGCGGTAAAGCCTCTTGCATTATGGAGCAAGTGTGTTGCAGTTTGTGCAATTAAAAACCTGTTATAATGCTTCGATGCTGGTTTAACTGTATTTCGTACAATTAAAATTAGCCACTAACGTAAAAATAAACTTTTTTCTGATTTTTAAATGTACGGAATACAATTGGGGATAGAATTTGCTCCTTTAAGCTGAAAATAATTGCATGAAATACAATTAGCCGCTTCTGCCTGATTATAAGAAACAATGAAACATCTAATAAAGTATACGAGATAAGATTGTAGGAGGAAATATATGAAAAGACGTTTAGCAAGAGAAATTATTGTCCAAAGCCTGTATCAGATGGAAATGAATGATGTAGAAAGCGCGGATGCGGTGGAGATGCTGATTGCCGAAGCGGCAGAAGAGAATGAATCTGAACATGTGATTACAGATGAAGTCGAGCTGAAGGCTTATGTAGTCGAGCATGTCAACGGCGTGTGGGAGCATAAGATGGCGATTGACGATATGCTGGAGCATTACCTGAAGGGCTGGCAGATGAGCCGTCTTTCCCGGGTGGACCGCCAGATTCTTCGTCTGGCCACCTTTGAGATGGTTTTTGCGAATGACGTGCCTGCCAAGGTTGCTGTCAATGAAGCCATCGATCTGGCCAAACATTTCGGCACTGAAGATTCCGGCAAATTCGTTAACGGTGTGCTGGGCAAGATGATTCAGGAGATCGATACGCTTAAGACCGAACTGTAGCAGCTGTTGACGTTTGTTTTTTTGCCTGACCCAGACATGATGTGCCAACTTCAGTCCAACTTTCAAAACAGATAAAGGGGAGAGAATTACATGACAGCAGCAATCATCAGCGGTAAACAAGTATCTGACGAAATTCGTACGGGCATTGCCCGGGAAGTTGCCCAACTGGCAGAACGGGGCGTAAAGCCCGGGCTTGCTGTTGTGCTGGTCGGTGAAGATCCGGCTTCCCAGGTCTATGTGCGCAACAAAGAGAAGTCCAGTACTGAGCTTGGGTTCCATTCGGAAGTACACAGACTGGATGCGGCAACTAGCCAGGAGGATTTGCTGGCGCTGGTGGCTGAGCTGAACCGCCGGGATGAGATTGATGGAATACTGGTTCAGCTTCCACTTCCGAAGCACATTGACGAGAAGGCTGTCATTAATGCCATTGCTGTAGAAAAAGATGTGGACGGCTTCCATCCGATCAATGTGGGGAATCTGGTCATCGGGGATGACAGTCTTCTCCCCTGCACGCCTGCAGGTGTGATCGAGCTGATCAAACGCACAGGCACCGGAATGTCCGGCAAGCACGCGGTCGTTATCGGACGCAGCAACATTGTCGGCAAACCGGTATCCCTGCTGCTCCAGCGCGAGAATGCAACAGTGACTATGTGCCATTCACGCACCGCAAATATCGCCGAGCTTAGCCGCCAGGCGGATATTCTCGTGGTGGCGATCGGCCGGGCCAACTTTATTGACGGCTCTTTTGTGAAGCCGGGCGCCGTGGTGATCGATGTCGGGATGAACCGCCTGGATAACGGCAAGCTTGCCGGAGACGTGGATTATGAAAGTGCGAAGGAAGTTGCCGGCTATATCACCCCGGTACCGGGCGGCGTCGGACCAATGACCATAACCATGCTGATGGCCAACACGCTGACTGCGGCTAAGCGCCGCCGCGGCCTGGATCAGGAATAGGCCGCATTCATGGCACCGGAACGGCAGGTCTACTCGATAAAGGAGCTTAACCGTTATATCCGCATGAAGCTGGATTCCGATGTGGTGCTCTCCGATGTATGGGTCCGCGGGGAAATCTCGAATTTCACCCATCATGGCAGCGGTCATATGTATTTCACGCTGAAGGATGAGAGCAGCCGGATCAAGTCAATCATGTTCGCATCGCATAACCAGCGGCTGCCTTTTGTTCCGAAGGAAGGGACGAAGGTTATCGCGAGAGGCAATGTGACTGTCTACGAGCGGGACGGGCAGTATCAGTTCTATGCTACGCATATGCAGCCTGACGGGATTGGCAGCCTATACCTGGCATATGAACAGCTGAAGAACAAGCTGGAGCTGGAAGGGCTGTTCGCGGCGGCACGCAAGCGGCCGCTTCCGCGGTTCCCGCGCTGCATCGGGGTCGTAACCTCCCCGACCGGCGCAGCTGTGCGGGACATTATCATCACGCTGCAGCGGCGGTTTCCGCAGGTGGCGGTGGTGCTCTATCCTGTCCTCGTGCAAGGCAAGGGGGCAGGGCCGTCTATTGTGAAGGCCATTCAGAATCTGAACGCGATGGGCGAAGCCGATGTGCTCATCGTCGGCCGCGGGGGCGGCTCCCTGGAGGAGCTGTGGGCCTTCAACGAGGAGGCCGTCGCCCGGGCGATCGCGGCCTCCGGCATCCCGGTCATCTCGGCCGTGGGCCACGAGACCGACTTCACGATCGCCGACTTCGCCGCCGATCTTCGGGCGGCGACCCCGACGGCGGCGGCCGAGCTGGCGGTGCCGCACGCCGCCGAGCTGGCGGCGCAGCTCCGCACGGCGCAGCAGCGCCTGCGCCAAGGGCTGCTGCGCCGCTCGCAGCGCAGCGGCGAGCGCCTCGCCTCGCTGCAGCGCTCGCTGGCGCTGGTCGGCCCGCGCCGCCAGCTGGCCCAGCACGCGCAGCGGCTGGACATGCTGCGCGCCGGGCTGCTCCGCGCAGCGAGGGACCGGCACGGCCGCGCGCGCGAGCAGCGGGCCGTGCTGCACCACAGCCTGCAGCGCTTCCACCCGCAGGCGAGTGTCAGCGCTGCGCGGCGGCGCACCGAGAGCCTCACCCGCGAACTCGCGGGTGCCATGCAGGTGCGCCTGCAGGAGAAGCGCTCGCGCTTCGCCGCCGAGCTGCGCCATCTCGATGCGCTCAGCCCGCTGAAGGTGATGTCGCGGGGCTACAGCCTTGTCTACGATGAGAAGGAAGAGCATTTAATCAAATCGCTGAAGGAAGTTGAGCTTGGCGATGTGGTCAACATCAAGCTGAATGACGGACAGCTAAGCTGCCAGGTGTGGGGAATGAGGGAGGATGGCATAACGAATGGCGAAGGAAGCTGAATTGGAACTGGATTTTGAGGGAGCGATGGAGCGGCTGGAAGAAATTGTGCGGGAACTGGAGCACGGCGACGTTCCTCTGGAAAAGGCAATCGATTTGTTTCAGCAGGGCATGAAGCTCTCGCAGCTGTGCGGGAACAAGCTGGAGCAGGTGGAACGCAAAATCGAAATGATCACCGAGATGGACGGCGAGCTGCGCAAGAAACCGTTCGGTGCCCGGCTGGAAGGTGACAGTGATGAGCCCGTTTGAGCCGAAGCAGGAAGCGGAGCCCGCCGGGACATCCTTGCGGCAGCCGCTGAAGGAATATATAGCCGAGATCAGCAGCCTGGTGATGAGCGAGCTGGAGGCGGCCTTGCCTGAAGAATGGAGCGTACCCGGCAATCTTAAGGACGCGATGAACTACTCGCTGCAGGCGGGCGGCAAACGTCTGCGCCCGCTGCTCGTCATCGCCGCCTGCGAGGCGCTGGGCGGCAGCCGCCAGGCCGCGCTGCCGGTAGCCGCTGCCATTGAGATGGTACATACCTACTCGCTGATCCATGACGATCTGCCCGCTATGGACAATGATGATTACCGGCGCGGCAAACTTACCAATCACAAGGTGTACGGCGAGGCTACGGCCATACTGGCCGGAGATGCGCTGCTCACCCATGCGTTCTACAGTGTTGTGCAGGCTTCGCGGAAGCATGGCGTGCCCGCAGAACACGCGCTTTCCGTTGTGGAGGACCTGGCGGAAATGGCAGGCCCGAGAGGAATGGTCGGCGGGCAGATCGCCGATATGGAAGGCGAGCAGGGCCTTACCAGCCTGGAGCAGCTTCAATACATCCACCGCCACAAGACGGGGGATCTGATTGTCTTTTCCCTGACGGCCGGGGGACGCATTGCCGGGGCGGACAGCAGGCAGCTGGAAGCGCTGCGCGATTTCGGCACGCATATCGGCCTGGCCTTTCAGATTCAGGATGATATCCTGGATCTGGTCGGGGACGAGGGCAAGCTCGGCAAAAAAACAGGCAGCGACCTCAAACAGCAGAAGGTCACCTACCCGTATTTTATCGGCCTGGACGCTTCCCGCGATGAGGTGAAGCGGCTGACGGAAGCCGCCCGCAGCGCTGTCCTTGAAGGCGGTTTTCAGGACAATACACGTCTCCTGGACATTGCAGACTACCTTATGAAGCGCGATCATTAGAGCAAATTCCGGAGCGGCTGTGTTTCGACAGCCGTTTCGTTTGTGTTATAATGGGGTTTATATATATTTTACAACATCTAGGAAAGCGGGGAATACTCGTGCTGCTTCCACAAATAAATGATCCTCAGCAACTTAAAGCTTTGTCAGTTGAGGAGCTGGCTACCCTTGCGGAGGAAATCCGCCGGTTTCTGATCGAGAAGCTTACAGCGACCGGCGGGCACCTCGGCTCGAATCTGGGGGTAGTGGAGCTCACGCTGGCCCTGCACTACTGTTATGACAGTCCCCGGGACAAAATGATATACGACGTAGGGCATCAGGCATATGTCCATAAGATCCTTACCGGCCGCCAGGACCGTTTTGACACGCTGCGCAAGAAAGACGGGTTGTGCGGTTTTGTGAAGCGGGCGGAGAGCGAGCATGATGTCTGGGAAGCCGGACACAGCAGCACCTCCCTGTCTGCGGCTATGGGAATGGCGATGGCCCGTGATCTGAAGGGCGAAGACAACAAGGTTATCGCTGTAATCGGGGACGGGGCGCTTACCGGCGGGATGGCGTTTGAAGCGCTTAACCATATCGGCCATGAACGCCGCAAGCTGATGGTTATCCTGAATGACAACGAAATGTCCATCGCTCCGAACGTAGGGGCAATGCATAACTATCTGAGCAAAATCCGTTCGGACCGCCATTATCTGCGCGCCAAGGATGAAGTGGAAGGACTCCTCAAGAAAATTCCGGCCATCGGCGGAAGACTTGCCAAGACAGCCCAGAATGTAAAGGACAGCCTCAAATACATGATGGTGCCCGGCGTGCTGTTCGAAGAGCTTGGCTTTACTTATCTGGGGCCGGTTGACGGCCATGACGTAGAGAAGCTGATCGATACCTTCCATCAGGCGGACAACGTATCCGGCCCTGTATTGGTGCATGTTCTGACTACCAAGGGCAAGGGGTATAAACCGGCGGAAACCGATTTTTATAAGTCACACGCCATTTCACCATACAAAATTGAGTCCGGCCAGTCTCTGAAGGCTGTCGGCAATCCGATGTACACCGAAGTGTTCGGGGAGACGCTGATTGAGCTGGGCCGTGAGGACAAACGGCTGATCGCCGTTACACCGGCAATGCCGGGCGGATCGGGCTTGTTCCCGTTCGCCAAGGAGTTTCCCGACCGGATGATTGATGTCGGCATTGCCGAGCAGCATGCGGCAACGCTCTGCGCAGCGCTGGCCATGGAGGGGATGAAGCCGGTTTATGCCGTCTATTCCACCTTTATGCAGCGGGCATACGATCAGATTGTGCATGACATTTGCCGCCACAACGCCAATGTCATGTTCGCCATCGACCGTGCAGGCTTTGTGGGGGCTGATGGTGAAACGCATCAAGGGGTATACGATATCGCCTTTATGCGCCACATTCCGAATATGGTGATGATGATGCCCAAGGATGAGAATGAGCTGCGCCACATGATGAAGACGGCGCTTGAATATAATGACGGTCCGATTGCCTACCGGTATCCGCGTATTGACGGCACTGGCGTGGCGCTGGACGCCGAGCTGAAGCCGCTGCCGATAGGCACCTGGGAGCGGCTGCGTCCAGGCGATGACTACGCGGTGCTGGCCTGCGGGCCGATGGTACAGGTGGCGGAGGAAGCGGCGGAGCTGCTGAGACGTGAAGGCATTCAGCTGGGGGTTGTCAACGCCCGGTTCCTGAAGCCGCTGGACAGCTCCATGCTGCTGGACCTGGCCCATGCGGGAACAGGGATGATTGTGCTGGAGGAAGCCTGTGAGGCGGGAAGTTTGGGCAGCGCTGTGCTTGAATTTTATGCGGAGCATGAAATTTATGATGCCCGGGTCCATTTGATGGGCGTGCCGGATATCTTTGTGGAGCATGGCTCGATCAAAGAGCAGCGCCAGCAAACCGGGCTGACCGTTGAAGCGGTAATCAGCCGTGTCAAAGCGATGAAGGCATCGAGCGCTTTTGCCTACAAGACGACTTCAACCTCCTGAACAGGATAGTCGAAGCAGTAACCCTAAGAATAACCGGGAGATGACCATGGAACACCCTAAGGAACGGATTGATGTGCTGTTAGTGGAACAAGGTTTTTTTGCGAGCCGTGAGAAGGCCAAGGCCGCCATTATGGCCGGACTGGTGCTTGCGGATGAGGAACGGATTGAGAAGGCAGGCATGAAGGTACCGCGCAGCGCGGTTTTGAGGGTAAAAGGAGCTGTGCACCCTTATGTCAGCCGGGGCGGCCTGAAGCTGGAGAAGGCGCTGCGGCAGTTCGGCATTGATCTGAACGGGCGCGTGATGCTTGATATCGGCTCTTCTACAGGAGGCTTCACCGATTGCGCCCTCCAGAACGGGGCGAGCCATGTCTATGCGATTGATGTCGGCTACAACCAGCTGGACTGGAGACTGCGCAATGATGAGCGGGTAAGCGTAATGGAACAGACGAATTTCCGTTATATGACCCCGCCGGACCTGCAAGGTCCGGTTCCCGATTTTGCCAGCATTGATGTGTCTTTTATTTCATTGAAGATTATTTTGCCGCCGCTGATCGCGCTGCTTGAACGTCCCGCCGATATCGCTGCCCTGATCAAGCCGCAGTTCGAAGCCGGGCGGGAAAAGGTAGGGAAATCCGGTGTGGTCCGTGAGCCTGCTGTCCACAAAGAGGTGCTGATGGGTGTGCTTGGCATGGCTTCCGGGCTGGGCTACCGGCTGGAAGGCTTAACCTTTTCCCCGATTACGGGGGGTGAAGGGAACATCGAGTTTTTGGCGCACTGGAAGCTGCTTCCTGACGCTACGGAGACTGGTGCATCCCGGACAGAGCTATCCTCAGATCAGAATACGCCCGAAGATTTCGCGGCGCTCGCCGATACCGTGATTCAGGAAGCGGCAGCGACCTTTAAAGTCACCCCTGGAAACTCATCGAAACGATGAGTTTCTTTTTGACTGGAAATATTGAACTTGAAATATTCCAATGAAGGGAGAAGTGGCGGAGGAGAAGTTTGGAACTGGAGGAGCGGTAGCGTCCGCCTTTGTCTGCGGATTTCCACCGTTAATAACGGTATATAATCAAGAAATCTGCAGATGGGCAGCGGCCGGAAGTCCAAACATTCTCTGGAGTCACGACCCATCCCAAATAGAAAATCACAAGTTCAATTTTTATAGGCACTTTTTTGCAAAATCACAAGGAATAAGTTAGTCTATCCTTAACTTCCTCCAGAGGCCGTCTGTAACTGTCAGATTTGGCTGGATTTCGGCGGCAGAAGCAGGATTTCAAGGGGCCTCGCGCGAATTATTCACCGAGGTGATGGAATTGGCGAGCTCTGATAAGGCCGTTATGGCGTTAATTGGACTGGCAGTCGCAATATTTGTCATTTACCGGATTTACATATGGCTGCAAAGCTCCCCGCGTTCGTTCATTAAGGACAAGCTGCCGCTCAATAAAGATATTTTGCCTCATCCCTCCATCGATTTGCTGGAAGAGGCAGGTTATGAGGTGATCGGCGGCAAGCTGAAGATTCCGTTGTCTTTTACAGTCAATGGGGCTTCCATGTACAGCAGGCTGTTCATCGATTATGTTGCGAGCAAGGAAGAGGACTCGTTCTATCTGGTAATTCTCTCCCGCCCGCGCAAAACGCTGGAATTCACCGGCAGCAGCCTCCGGGATTCACTTTTGCCCTATTTGCTGATCTATCCGGAATGCAGCGGAGTGCTGTATGTCAACACCGTCACGTCTGCCATTCATGAGATCCGGCTGGGCAAGGACGACGGGGAATCTACTTAAGCATTATATACTTATACATTTGGGAGGCAACAATGAAAGGTCACAGGCACATTAAGATACGTGAAATCATTACACAGCAGGAAATTGAGACACAGGATGATTTGGTTGAGGCGCTGCGCGAGGCTGGTTTTCAGGTCACCCAGGCCACCGTGTCGCGGGATATTAAAGAGCTTTTACTAATAAAAGTCCCTATGGACGATGGCAGATATAAATATTCCCTTCCGACAGATCAGCGTTACAATCCGACCCAGAAGCTGAAGCGTGTGCTGGTGGACAATTTTGTGCATATCGATTCCTCCGGCAACCTCGTGGTCATGAAATGTCTCCCGGGGACTGCCAACTCTGTAGCCGCGCTGATCGACAATATTGATTGGCCGCAGATTATGGGCACCATTTCCGGTGACGATACGATCCTGATTATCTGCCGGCAGCCGGAAGACAGCCATGACGTCATTTCGCAAATTATGGGATATATATCCTAGAGCCATAGATTTCTAAGCAATCATCTTTTCGGGGGTGCTGTATCCGTGTTAGAAACGTTATCGATCCGCAATCTTGCCGTGGTTGAAGCGGTGGAGGTGCATTTTTATCCGGGTTTTCATGTGCTTACAGGGGAAACCGGTGCAGGTAAATCGATTATTATAGATGCTCTTGGGCTGGTTGTCGGAGGCCGGGGCTCAGCAGATTCCATCCGCTACGGTACGGACAAAGCCGAGATGGAAGCGCTGTTCAGCCTGCCGGCCGCACATCCCGTATGGGAAACGCTGGAGCGTCTGGGCATTACGGCGCAGCCGGAGGAGCATCTGATTATCCGCCGTGAGATCACCTCCCAGGGCAAAAGCACATCGCGCGTCAATGGGCAAATGGTCAATCTCAGCATGCTGCGGGAAATCGGCGAGCAGCTGGTCAATATTCATGGTCAGCATGAGCATCAGAATCTGCTGAAGGCTGAGCGTCATCTGGGCCTGCTGGATACGTACGGCGAAGCTGTGATTGGTCCGCTCAAGGCCGATTATCAAGAGAAATATACCGCCTTTGCCAAGGTGGAAAAAGAGCTCCGCGAGCTGCAGGAAACCAGCCAGAAGGCTTATCAGATGCTGGATTTATACCGCTTTCAGCTGGAGGAAATTTCTTCCGCAGGACTAAAACCGGGCGAAGATGAATTACTTGCCGAAGAAAGGGTCAAACTATCCCACAGCGAGAAAATGATGGATTCGGTATCCGGCGCCTATGAGCTGCTGTATGACAGACAGGGGCTGGAATCCATCGGCAATGTGATTTCCCGGCTGGAGGATGCGGTACGATATGACGAAAAGGGTCTCAAAGGCGTGCTCGACCAGCTTCAGTCCTCTTATTACCAGCTGGAGGATGCCGCCTTTCAGCTTCGCGATTATCGCGAGGAGATCGAATTCAACCCGGCCAGGCTGGAGGATATTGAGAACCGTCTGGACCTGATCTCCGGGCTCCGGCGTAAATACGGCGACAGTGTAGAGCAGATTCTTGCCTATTATGAACAAATCAGCCATGAGACGGACTTGCTGGAGAATAAGGATGAATATATTGAGAAGCTGACGGTGAAACGCGATGGTCTGCTTAACATTCTTATGGAAGCGGCAGAAGCGCTGAGCCAGGCCCGGCGGCGGTGTGCGGCTGATCTGGCCGCTCAGGTAGAGGGTGAGCTGAAGGACCTGCAGATGGAACGGACCTCGCTTCAGGTCAAGATGGACATCCTGGAGGACCCGCGCGGCGTTGAATACCAGGACCGCCGGTACCGGCTGACCCGGCAGGGAATCGACAGTGCGGAGTTCATGATCTCCCCCAATCCCGGTGAGCCGCTGCGACCTTTAAGCAAAATCGCCTCCGGCGGCGAGCTGGCGCGGATTATGCTGGCGATGAAGAGCATTTTTGCCCGCCATGACGCAATCCCTGTTCTGATCTTTGATGAGGTGGATACCGGTGTCAGCGGACGGGCCGCCCAGTCGATTGCAGACAAGCTGTACAAGCTGTCGTCGACCTGTCAGGTGTTCTCCATTACCCATCTGCCGCAGGTGGCCTGCATGGCTGATCACCAGTACCTTATCCGTAAAAAGGTTGAAGACGGGAGAACGATGACCGAAGTGGAGTCACTGACAGCCGAAGGCCGGGTGATGGAGCTGGCCCGGATGCTGGGCGGTGTGGAAATAACCGAAAAAACCTTGCACCACGCACAGGAGATGCTCGGTCTGGCCGAGGCCAGCAAGGCGGCTGCAGGGTAAGCGGAACAATGATTAACAGTAATAAAAGCCTGGGGGCAAGGTTATCTTATAGGTACGCAATTGGCGACCACCTTTTTCGTCAAGCGAAAGAAGCAAAAGGGAGCGTGACAGCCATTGAAGCCGAACCTCAGGAAGTTAATGCCCGGCCTTTTATTCGCCTTTTTTCTCAGCTTATCAGGCATAACGGGACCTTCCCAGAGCTATGCCTCGCCTCAGGATAACCCGCTTGACCATGCCGTTCAGGGAGAAAACCGGGACCTTAGGGTAATACCGGGGGGACAGACAATTGGTGTAAAAGTGAAGTCCGCAGGCGTACTTGTTGTTGGCCATCATCTGATTGAAGTATCACAGCAGTCCAAACTTTCACCCGGAGAGAACAGCGGACTTCTGCCTGGGGATTTGATGATCTCCATCGATGGAGTGAAGCTGGACGAGGTCTCCAAGGTGGCGAAGCTGGTGGAGCGTGCAGGCCGGGCCCGCGAACCGCTGACCATTGTGTTCAAACGCGGCGGCAAAGAGCATATAGCCAAGCTGACGCCGGCCTACGACCGCAATGACAAAGTATGGCGGTTAGGGCTGTATATCCGCGATTCTGCGGCGGGTGTAGGCACCTTAACCTTTTATGCGCCGAAGCAGGGTGTATATGGTGCGCTTGGTCATGTGATCACAGACATGAACACCGGTACACCCATAGTTGTCGGCAGTGGACACATCGTACAATCCAGCGTAACCTCCATTTCCAAAAGCCAGGATGGCGATCCCGGCGAGAAGCGGGCAACCTTTTATAAAGAGAGCCAGGTTCTGGGGAATGTGGAGAGCAACACGGATTTCGGGATCTTCGGCAAAATGACCCGCAACCCGGATCACAGCCTGTACCAGGAACCGATTCCGGTTGCCATGAGCAATGAAGTGAAGGAAGGGCCGGCGCAAATACTGACGGTCGTCGATGGGCAGCGGGTAGAACGTTTCAATGTAGACATTATTCATGTAGCGCATCAGGAGACGCCGGCGACCAAAGGGATGGTGCTGCGTATTACGGACCCCCGTCTGATTGATAAGACCGGCGGCATTGTCCAAGGCATGAGCGGCAGTCCGATTGTTCAGAACGGCCGTTTGATCGGTGCGGTAACCCATGTATTCGTTAATGATCCGAAGTCCGGGTATGGCTGTTTTATCGAATGGATGCTAAAGGATTCCGGTGTAGTGCAGCTGGAGAATACTCTTCCCTATAATCTTAAGGCGGTTTAGCCTTAAGATTTTTTGTCGAAGCATAACGATAAATATCGAACCTTGAAACAAAACAATTAATTATAATCCAACACCGAAAAAAAATAAAGAAAAATAATTTTCGACAGAAGGATATTGAACAGGCATGTCGAAACTGTAAGGGAGCGAAGATAAATGATTATTTTCGAATAGCAGATATAAATAAGGAGGAAGCAGCCAGTGCAGAATATTGAAGTGTTGTTGGCCGATGACAACAGGGAGTTTACGAATTTGCTTGCCGAGTACATTACGGAACAAGAAGATATGACAGTAACGGGCATCGCCTACAATGGGGAAGAAGTGCTTCAAATGCTGAGCGAAGCCCGCAAAATTCCCGATGTACTTATTCTTGATATCATAATGCCGCACCTGGACGGTTTGGGTGTCCTGGAGCGACTCCGCGATATGGATCTGAAGCCTGAACCCAAGATCATCATGCTGACCGCCTTTGGTCAGGAGAACATCACTCAGCGTGCTGTACAGCTTGGCGCCTCTTATTATATTTTGAAACCGTTCGATATGGAGGTACTTGCCAACCGCGTGCGTCAGCTCGTCGGAACACAGGGCAGTATGAGCACTTCATCAAGCATGTCCAATTATACGGGGTCCAGATCAAACAATGTGGTGCCGCTGTCCAAGGGCAAAAACCTCGATGCCAACATCACGTCCATCATTCATGAAATCGGTGTACCTGCACATATCAAGGGCTATCAGTATCTGCGTGAAGCCATTACCATGGTGTACAACAATATCGAGATCCTGGGCGCCATCACCAAGACCCTGTACCCGGCCATCGCCGAGAAATTCAAGACAACGCCATCTCGTGTAGAGCGGGCTATCCGCCACGCTATCGAAGTCGCCTGGACCCGTGGCAATATCGACAGCATCAGCCACCTGTTCGGCTATACGATTAATATCTCCAAATCCAAGCCAACCAACTCCGAATTTATTGCCATGGTCGCCGACAAGCTGCGGATTGAGCACAAGGTGTCTTGAAGGGGTAAGGATCAGGATACGTAGATGGAACTAATAAATTTCTTGATTTTACATGAGAATTTTTGGGTCAGAGCCAACTATTAAATTGTGAAGATAAGTATAGATCCGCCACTTGATTGGTCGAGTAATTTGGCAAATCAGGAGGTGGATTTTTTTGTCATTTGAGATAAAAGAGGAGCTAATGATGATCAAACGGAGCAAGAAAGCTCCAGAGAGAAGAGGATTAAAAACCAGAAGAGGTTGTATTTTAGGAGCTAACAGAGAATACATTATATGATGATCATGTTAGCATCAAAATGACTTATGGTTCAGTCGGGATAAAATATATAAAAATATATGAATAAGAAAGGATATGCTAAGGATGCAGCCAGGATGTTAAGTAAAAATGATGAGGCTGAAGATGATGACTTGGAGCTATAAAAGTAAAAATAGTAATGAAAGAGGTTTTAAAGCACGTTTAATTGCTGTATACTATAAGTCAAAGGAGCCGTGCTGTGAACACGACTCCCCGAGCAATAGCCGCTTTTAAGGGCGACAGGCGTAATGATTAAGAAATTGGCAAATAAGACCGCATCCTTTTGGCAGGGCGGCCTTATTTGCGTTTATTGCTATTTATGACAAGGACAACTAATGTTGCGAACGCAATCATGAGTACCAGTGTTTCATAAACGCTCACGCGCATCACCTCCCTTCCGAGAGGCTCAGCCGACCGCCCTTGCAAGCCTATTCTATTGCTTCAGCAATTATATCATATTTTGTAGATGAGTGGCATTTTTTTCCGCTCTTATTTGCGTTGTTTTTATAAAAGGAAATTGTAAATGGTACAATGTCGGAGAGCTTACCCCGTTTATTCAGCAGCGATATTTTATTAACGAATCGGGTAAATATAATCTTATTTTAAAGCCACGCCAGTTAGGTTTTACTACAGCAAGCCTAGCCTACTGTTTGTGGATGGCTGTCAACAATAACCTATTTAACATTGATGATACCAAGGATTATGATCGGGCGATTTGCTTCATCACAAAATTAAGATAAAGGATGAACTGGAGAGGATAGTTTGTTTAAGGATAAAAAATATAAACTGCGATTTGAAAATTAAGCTATATGCTGTATACTATAGATACCAAAGGAGTCGTACATACGGCACGACTCCTCGAGCAATAGCCGCTTTTAAGGGCGGTAGGCTGCGACAGAATAATAATGGACAGAAAGTAGACCATGTACCTTTGCCGAGGGTGGTCTACTTTTTGTTGTGGAATGAAAGTATAAGAACAACCAAAGTCGCGAATGAGATCATTAGCGTCAGTGTGTCTTTAACTGTCATATAGGCAACCCTCCCTTCTATCGAGAGGTAGCCGACCGACCCTTTTAAGCCTATTCTATTGCTTGTTCGATTATATCATATTCTGATAGATGAATGGCAGATTATGCTGCTCTTTTTTGTGTTGCTTAAGAGAGAGGAGATGGATTATTTGTATTGAAATGGTGAGAGTAGGTAGTTAGAAAAACCATAAATCCCTTTCGGCCCGAGGGGCAACATGGACAGCATCAGCCGCCAGAACCCTGAGGATACGTATCCGGCTGGAAATCTGTTGTAAATCTGCTGTAAAACCCTTGTTTAACAATAAACCGCACAAGAATTTATCATCCCTTTATGCTTGGCAGATATGATGTACCCTATTGTGTTGTCTATATTTATACAAAAAACGACAATCTTAGGGAGGATTCTGCAAAGTGAAAAGGCATTTTCGACAGAGTACTGTGGCAATCATTTTTCTGTTACTTCTTTCATTGTTTCAGCCTGTGCTTCCCGCAGGAGCGGCGTTCGCCGGTCAGACGGCACCGGAATACGGCAAGGTCATTGATGCGCGCAAGACAGAGCTTGCGCCGGGGGCCGTGTACACATGGATGGATTTACAGAATGAACGGGGGCCGCAAAAGATACATACTGTGGAATTCAATCCGGCCAATGCCAATTTGAAGCTGCGGGCGGGAACGAAGAGCGGCAAGGTGTACGGTATGAAAGCCGTGACCGAAATGGCGGCTTATGCTGATGCGCCAGGAAGCCGCGTTATTGCCGGCATCAACGGCGATTTCTATGAAATCTCCGGCTTTGCCACCGGTGTGCCTAACGGCATGTTTATGGACAACGGTGTTATTTTGAATAGCGGATCGACCTATTCTTTCGGTGTAAAGGCGGACGGCAGCTCCCTCTACGGCACACCGAAGCTGACCAAAACCGTTACGATCGGCGGGAAAACCAGCAATTTGACCAGCATCAACCGCTACCGGAATAGTGATCAGCTTGTGCTGTACACGGAGAATTACAATACCAGCACGAAATCGGCCAACGATGGCGACGAGGTCGTATTGGATGTCATTTCCGGTGAAGTGAAAAGCGGCCAGACACTGAAGCTCAAGGTGTCCGAAATCCGCAGCAATCAGGGTGATACGCCGCTGGCTCCAGGCACAGTGGTGCTGTCTGCAAGCGGTGCATCGCGGCCGCTTCTGGCAGGACTTGCGCCCGGAGATGAGGTAACGGCTTCCTTTGCCCTGGACGGTGAATGGAGCGAGGCTGCCCTTATTATCGGCGGCACAGGACCACTGGTGAAGGATGGTGTGGTGCAGACCGGTGTCGGACCTGAAGGGGTTCATCCCCGCACAGCCGTTGGAACGAAGGCGGATGGAAGCATCGTGCTGTTCGAAATCGACGGCAGAGCGCCGGGGTTCAGTGAAGGTGTCGAGACGGAAGAATTGGCCGCAATCCTCAAGGATCTTGGCGTAGTCAACGCCATGAACCTGGATGGCGGCGGTTCCTCTACTTTCGTGGCCAGAATGCCCGGAACCAATGGTGTAAAAATGCTGAATCAGGGCTCTGACGGATATGAACGCAAGACCGGCAACGGCCTGCTGCTGGTCAATGCGGCGCCCGAGCTGAACACGGCGTCCAAACTGGCTGTTCAGCCAAGTGCCGAGCGGATTTTGCAAGGCTCCAGCTTCACCTTTACGGCGGCGGGAATGGATGCTAACGGGCACCCGGCTCCAATTCCGGGAGCGCTGAATTGGCAGATTGATCCGGGCCTCGGGAGCATCGACGAGAAAGGGGTTTTTACGGCCGGTACGGCTGCAGCCTCCGGCAAGATCAGCGCAGCAGCCGGGGCTGTCCAAGGCAGCAGCGATATTGAAGTAGTAGACGAGCTGACCGGGCTGAAATTCCCTGACCTTATCAAGACCTACACCTCCGGCGCGACAGCAAAGCTGACGGTGAAGGCATTGCGGAACGGGCAGGTCATCCAGGCGGATAACCACAGCTTTAAATGGAGTGTGGAAGGCAATATCGGAACGGTGGATGAGAACGGCGTATTCAAGGCAACCAGCGAGAATGGCCAAAACGGCAAAATCATCGTCCAATACGGCACCGTTGAGGCTTCCTTCGAAGTGAATGTAGGCCTGCCTCCGGTTGTGCTGGAGGATTTTGAAGCGGGAATCGGCAAATATGCTGCCTCCAGCGCAAAAGCCAACAGCGTGGCTATCTCGGAAGTAACGGATCAGGATTATATCCGGGGTGGTGATAAGGCGCTCAAGCTGGAATATGATTTTGTTAACACTACAGGTACTTCCGGAGCATACGCCGGGGCAAGCTCGATTGCGAACCGCATTCAAGTTCCCGGCTATCCGGAGAAAATAGGCATGTGGATCTACGGGGACGGGCAAAAGCACTGGCTCCGCGGACAGATGCGTGATGCCGACAACAAAGCGTTTGCAGTCGATTTTACCGATCAGGTGCAAGGGGTGGACTGGAAGGGTTGGAAATACGTTGAAGCCTCTGTTCCGAAGGGGAAAATGACACCGCTGACCATGGACCTGCCAGTCCGCTATATGGAGACTAGCAACCTGAATAAAACCGCCGGCGCCATTTATGTAGACGACATCCGTGCGGTATATGGCCCATTAAATGAGGATATGGCTCCTCCTGTAATTAAAAATGAGTACCCTGCGGCCGGGGAGATCGTGAAAACGGCAGCGCCGACCCTTTCCATGAACGGTGAGGACGAAGGCTATGATCCGGTCGCCCATCCCGGCACTACGCTGATTGATCCGGGTAAAACCCGGCTGTACGTGGACGATCAGCTGGTCGAGCATGGATTCTACCCGCCCAAAGGGCAAATTACGTACAAACCGAAGACGGCTCTTGCGGAAGGACGGCACAAGGTAAAGCTGGCTATCCGCGATATGAGCGGCAACCAGACGATTAAGGAATGGTATTTCATGGTGAACCTGGGTTCGCCGTATTATGTGTACCAGGCCCCGGACGTTTTGTTTGCAGGCGGAACCTATACGCTGGACATCAAGGCCGAGAATGCGGATAAGCTGAAGGAGGGACATATCGAGTTTGCTTTTGATCCTGCGGCTGTAACGGATTTGCAGGTCATCCGGGGCAGCAAGCTGTCAGAGGAACAGATTAATCCGGTTATTGATGCGGGGCGGGGCACCGTGCGCCTGAATCTGAACCGCATGAACGAGGCCAGGCTGGACGCTTCCGACCTGATCGGGCAGATCCGCTATACCGTAAGAGGGGACTATGTCGGCCCGTACACCCTGGAGCAGACGGTGAATGAAGTTTCAAAGGCGCTGGTCATTGAAAATACGTCCGGCTCTGTCATCTCGACGGAAGGCAGCGGCCAGCCGATCAGCTTTATCGGGGCACCTGTTGCCGCATCCGTCAAAACCAGTCTAAAGCTGAACTGGAACCATTATAATATCGCCAAAGGGTATGAAGCGGCTTTTACTGTAAATGAAGCTGAGTCCGGTGCCGCCGTGCAGGGGGCCAGTCTGCTGATTAACGGAACCGCCGCAGAGGCTGTTTCGGATGGCAGCGGTACGCTGATTACAGGAGCGGCAACCATGACGGAAGGAACCTTTAGGGTACAGGCGGTAAAAGACGGTCTTTACAGTCCAGTAATGACCTTTAAGGTGGCTCCATATGACGGAACTGCTGCACCGCGCAACGTGAATGTTACGATGGGCGCGGACACCGCGACCTCCCGCCAGTTCACCTGGCAGACAGATCCGAATACCACGGACAGCGTCGTTGAACTGATCAAGCAGGCGGAATTCACAGGTTTTGAAGAGGGCAAGGGACTGCGGATCGAAGGCAGCAGCTACATTTACAACACCAACAATGACGGGACTATGCGCGTCCATAAAGCAGAGGCCACCGGCCTTGCGCCAGGAACGAAGTATGTTTACCGTGTTGGTGACGGAAAAGGCAATGCTAGCAGCCAAGGCACTTTTACAACGGATGGCGGCGGGCGTGAGTCTACCAAGTTCCTGTTCATCGGTGACTCCCAGGCGGATAGCAAAGCGGGCTTTGGGCTGTGGGGCACCACCCTCCAGAAAGCGTTCGAATATATGCCGGATGCCGAGATGCTCGTCCATGCCGGTGATATGGTGGACAAAGGCTTTGAGCAGGAGCAGTGGAACTGGTGGTTTGAAGCCGCGCAGCCGCAACTGCTGAACACGACGCTGGTGCCCATTATCGGGAACCATGAAGTGATGGGCACGAACGGCGACGGCGACTATCTGGCCCAGTTCAACAATCCGCAGAATGGGGCGGACAGCGTTAAGGGCAGCAATTATTCCTTTGATCTCCAAGATACGCATTTTGTCGTGATGAATACCGAGCACGGAGCAGCCGAAATGACCGAGCAGGCGGAGTGGCTGGACCGCGATTTGACGGCCAGTGACAAAAAATGGACCGTTGTCTTTTTCCACCAGGGGCCTTATGGCAGCATCTATTCTAATGAACGCGTGCAGGCAACCTGGGTGCCTGTCTTTGACAAGCACAAGGTGGACCTTGTGATGAACGGGCATGACCATATTTATTTGCGGACCTTCCCGATGAAAGACGGCAAGCAGGTGTCCGATGGCCAGGGAACCCGTTATGTCATCGGCGGCTCTTCCGGGCCGAAGTTCTATGCGTTGACCGAGCGTTTCTGGCAGGAAAAAATCTATGATGAAGATGAGCAGATTTTTACTGCAGTTGAGATTAAGGACCGTGAGCTGACTGTTGTCGCCAGAACAGTGGCCGGGGCCGAAATCGACCGTCTGGTCATTGCCAAAGCGCCTCCGGAATCCGTGACACTGGACCGTACAGCGGTGGATATGGAGCCTGGGCAAAGTATACAGCTTCAGGCCGAGGTGCACCCCGATGACGCCAGTACCAAGAAGGTGAACTGGTCCGTTGTTTCAGCAACACCGCAAAATTCCGTAACGGTTGACACGTACGGGCTGGTCACTGCGGTGCAGGCGGGAACAGCCAAAGTAAGAGCGACAGTGGACGGATATCCGGCAATTTATGCGGAAAGTACAATCACGGTAGATCAATTGCAGTCCCTCGCTTTACAGGGCAAGGGCGTGCTTCAGGCAGGCCAAAGCGACCGGACTGTGACAGAAGCGGTGTATGCTTCAGGCAAACGGTCATTCATTACGGAAGGTCTGCGGTATTCCAGTCTGAATCCGGCCGTTGCGTCCATCGACGATCAAGGGACGGTGCAGGCGTTAAGCCAAGGCGCAACGGTTATTTCGGTAACCTACCGCGACTTGACCGCGCATTATGATCTGACTGTAACGCAGGGCGGTGAAGCCGTCATGACAGGCATTGCTATCAAGGGGCCGGATATACTCCGGCCGGGAAGCAGCGGAACGGCTGTGGTCCATGCCGTTTACAGTGACAGCAGCACGGCGGAATTGACCGAAGGTGTTGTTTATAGCACTTCGAATCAGACGGTGGCCGTAATTGACGAGAGCGGTGAAATTCACGCTATGAGCGAAGGAACGGCAACGATTCGCGCAGAGTACGGCGCTATGGGCGCGGAGTATGTGCTGAAGGTAACAGCAGGCGAGCCGGGCCCTACTACGGAGCCGACGCCACAGCCGACAACGAGTCCAGGGCCGACAGCGAGTCCAGCTCCGACGCCGGAGCCAACCTCCCCGCCATCGGGAGGGCAGCCTGTAGGGACGGCAGCGCCGACGGCGCAAGCTACGACAGCGGCAACGCCGGCAGCATCGTCGGCGCCGGGCGTTGTAAGCCTGACGGCGGCCCAGTTAACCGGCAGCCAGAACGCAAGCAGCGGGATTGCCATTACCGTTGACGGGGAGCTGGAAGAGCTCCAGCTTCCAGGGAATGCAGCGGAGCTGCTGGGGCAGGCATCGTTAACAGTAAATGCCGCTAATGTGAGCATCACCATTCCGTCTGCTGTATTGGCGGAGCTACGCGGCAAAGCCGGTGACGGGGCTTTTGCAGGCAGCAAAATTTCACTGAAAGCGACAGCTGTTCCAGGAGCAGCCGCCAGCAGCCTGCTGGCCCGTGCCGGTAGCCTGGCGGGAGCCGAGCTTCAGGCCGTTGGTGTTGTGCGGGAATGGTCGCTCAGCATCGTAACAGAACAAGGCCGGTCATTCGGGCTTGGGCAATTCTCACAGCCGGTCACGATTGCTTACGAAGTAAATGCAAATGTCGACAGAAGCCTGCTGGGTCTGTATTATCTCAGCGATGACGGCAGGCTGGAATATGCCGGCGGGCAATGGGTGGACGGCAAATGGGCTGCAGCCGTCAGCCATTTCAGCAAATATGCCGTATTGCAATATGACAAGACCTTTGCCGACCTCCCGGCAAGCCATTGGGCGGTAAAAGCCGTGAAGCAGTTGGCTGCCAAACAACTGGTGCAGGGAACTTCGGCCGGGCGGTATGAGCCAAGCCGGGCCATTACCCGCGCCGAGTTCACCGCGATGCTGGTCCGGGCGCTGGGGCTGAGCGGCAAGGCATCCTCCGCATTCGCGGATGTCCGCGCCGACAAGTGGTATGCCGGTCCGGTCGGCCTGGCTGTCCAGGCAGGGATTGCCACCGGCCAGTCGGCGGCGAAGTTCGCGCCGGATGAAGCCATCTCGCGCCAGGAGATGGCGGCGATGCTGGTACGCGCTTACGGCTACGCGGCGCGCAGCGGGGCGGCGGCAGATGCTCAGGCTGCCGCCTTCACCGACATCAGTCAAGCGCCGCAGTGGGCCCGCCAAGCGATTGGCGAAGCGAGCGCCCTAGGACTTATGCAAGGGCGCGGCCAAGAGCAGTTTGCGCCGCAAGAGCAGGGCACCCGCGCTGAAAGCGCGCAGATGCTGCTGAACCTTTTGGACAAATTGCAGAAATGATTCTCCTGCTCCACCGTATAAGCTTGTAACGCAAGCAGACCGCCGGGCTTCACTGTCCGGCGGTCTGTTTTTTGTGATAGTGTTGCTCGTATGTACCTGTTCTCAGTTCTTGAACTTCTATTTACACCCTCACATCAATCGATGGTGGAACGGTGCCTGCGCCGGTTATCGAGTTTGTTTTTACATTGGAGGCTTGAACCTCTGTCGTATCGCTTTTATTTTTACTCTTGGATGACTTATCTTTAACACCTGTATCCTCAGAGTCTGGAGAGGCAGGCGCGTTCTTAACTTGTGGTGAAGTATCCTTATTGTCATTCAGATCGGATACCAATTCATCAATTTTGTTATCGATTCCCCGGACGGTGGCTTTGATATCTTGAATTTGCTCACGTTTCGATTTTAGGACAGTCTGTTCTGCGTTCTCCAGCATTAAGGATCTGCCGCTATCTTGATGTGGATTATCTGAGAGCCAATTCTCTTCTTTTTTAATTTCAGTATCCAATAGCTTTATGGAGCCTTCCATGTGCTTGCTAAGACCAACGAGTTTCCCTAGACGGTCATAGGTTGTATGGTTTTTTACTACAGCATTCATGGAATCGGCGGTGTTATTCGTTTCGGTAGCTGCTTCATGTTTTTGGGTTTCTGATGGTTTGGACTGGCTGGTATTTATTTTTTCCTGCATTTCCTCGATTTGGATCTGAGCGATTTGCGCATCGATTTCCTGTATTGAGGTTCTAAGGGCCTGAATACGTTCCTGCTTTATCTTTTGATCGAGCTTTTCATTGGAGTTTACAGCTTCAATTTGTTCACTCAGCTTAGCTTTCTGGTTGTTCAGGCTTTGAACTTCTTTGTCCCTGGATTTGGCAGGATTTTGATTGCCGTTAGTTTGGATGGGGCCGGGGCTTTTGGAAATTGAAGAGATGGCTGACACGAGAATTCCTCCTAATTTTAAGGATTTATTTCCATATAACAGCTATATCGGCAATATAGAGAGGAAAAATAAGTAATTAGGGTTCCCCTGACAAACTGTTCGAGGGAATAATTGTTATTACGAAACACAAATGGTTATGTTGTGTTATGATGTAACAGGACTACATCTACGGGACGGGATTCAGCAAGCAGATGGCGTTCCGGGCAGGAATGGTAATAGAAAAAATTGAGAAATATAACCTTAGCGATGTACGGAACGATACATTTGAAGGCAAAGAATAATGTTGCCCTTTTTTACAGCCATCTATTCATCTTGATCCATATACGAACAACAAAATGGTATGACAGAAAAGGGGAAATCTACAATGAGAGTGAACATCAAATTTACCGCCAAAGGCAAAGCCGCAATTGAGAATTTCAACAACGAAGAACTTCTGGAAATTTTCGCTAGATATATTAAAACATTGACCAAGAAATACGACATTGAAGTGGATATCCCGCTTGAAGTGAACCAGAATATCGTGAATGACGGAACCCTTGTTGCGATGGCGCAGAATGTGAATTGTGATGCGGATACTTTTTTTAAGGAACTGAGCCGGGACATCAAGATTCCCCTCAAAAAAAGACTGGGCGGCAAACTGGAGAATGTTTTCAAGACGGAGTTCATCGAGTAGTCCTTCATTGTCCTGTTTCCGGTGAAGAAGGAGAAAAGGATGCGTACACTCAAAGCTTTGACGTTGTTATCATTGTTAACTCTGATCCTGTCATCAGCAGTTTCCTCAGCAGCAGCGACTGATGTAAATCTTCCTTACACAGTACTGGACACGGATGGCATCAGTATTGTGCCTGCTGGTGAAGGCAGGGTAGTACTGAACGGCACGCTGTTTAATACCCGAACGAAGCAAGCCGTAAATCTGGGCATTGGTGCAAAAGAGCAAATTCTTGACGTGAAGACCTTAAGTAACCCGGATAAAATAATTGTGCTGACCCGTTCCAAAGGGCAGAAGATTCTGAAGTACAGCTTCAGGATGGACGGGAAATTGCAGCAAAAAAGCTTCATCAATATTCGGCTAGGCGATCAAGGAAAAGCCCAGTGGACACCTGGAGCTGCAGGAACGCCAGAAAAGGTGTGGGTGCAGAGAGATAAGCTGTTCTCCGTCTATAAGGCACCTTGGAACCAAGCCGAAGCGTCATTTGACTCTACGTACAGGGATACCGCTTATGAGTATTCAAATGTTATAGATTGGAGGGCTTCTTCCTCCCCGTATCTTGTGCTGGAGTACGATGGTTCCGTGATTATGGGCAGCCAGCGTTATATAGCCATTGTAAATATGAATGACAAGTCACAGCAGATCCTTGAGGTTGACCAGAACCCTTATCTGGATCTGCAGATTACGGGCAACAAGCTTGCAGTGACAACTAACTGGCTGTATCAGGCATTTCCTGCCAACGTAGAGCATCCGGACTCCACCAGGGCGCAGCCGCTGCTTAGCCTGATTGATTTACCCGCCGCGGCTTCTAAAGTAATACTGAATGGAAAGTTTGAAGAAAAATACGACACAGCTTCGGGCTGGGAAAGTGAGCTTTTTGGTTCACAGCTCTATGTTAAGGATGTGTCTGCCCATTCCTGGTCGCTCTATGATTTGACTGGAAAAAGCATTCTGTCTAACCAGCAGGCACCGCCAGCCTCCGGACATGAGGCACATTTCATCGGGTGGGATACAGCTACGCGGGAGGCTTCGTTTGCAATCTTTTCTTCCAGCAGCCAAATTTCCGTAATTACTCTTCCCGTGAAATAAGCAGCGGGCAACACGCTAATCAACAATGAACAAAAATAAGAAGCCCAACCTCCCTGGGGTGGAGGTGGCTTCTTTATTTTTGTTGCGGATGAAACATTGCAAAAGAAAAGGTTATATGTTGAAGTGTGGGAATAATAACGAGATCAATCCTCAGAATGGTTAGGACTGTTTATGTTTCTCTCGGTCAGAACGGATTGAATAATCTCAATGAAATCGGGTGAAGCTTTAGCCTCCACCGCCAGATCGTAGATGTTCAACAATTGTTCGTCAGACAATAGTTCTAAGGATGAGGGGCGCGGAGAAGGATGAAAGTAATAATCCATTAGATTCCTCCATCGGTTATTTAGTAGGTGTAATTATACTACAAATCTATTTAAATGGTACCATTTGGAAGGTAACCCGTCTCCTGTCATTCGCCGGGTGAAATATTCTTTACAAGAAAGGCAACATATGGGATAATACTTATTTACTATATAATGGATTAAAATAAAAACAACCACCCGTTAGCCGTAAGGCTTGGGATGGTTGTTTTTTTGGCTAAAAGTTAGGATTCGGAGGTGTCTTTTCTTGAAGCTAAATATCTTCTGAGCCTGGTTTCATTAGGTTCTGATACTGTAGCGAATTGTTCTCCCTCGTGAAACGTAACAATTTTACGTTCGGAATCATAACTTTCAACTTGGTTGAGACTGACTACATTGCTGCGGTCCAGGCGTTCGAAGTTTTTGCACTTATAAGCAGCAAAGAGATCGGAAAGCGTGGTAGGGAGAACAAACTCGCCTTCTTTGGTATGGACGAATATTGTATTCTTATAACTGGAGAAATACAATATATCTTCTTCCCCAATATCCCGGGAGGAACCGTCGTTTAGCAAGACTCGCATGTTCTCCCCATCCTTTAATTACTTACGCAATTCTTTTGGTGCTTCTGGGCTGTGGGCCCATGGTTTTAGTACCGCTGAGAATAGACGAGCGGATGAAGTCAAAGCCTTTGAAGTAATACGGGCAATGTTCTTTTTCATAAGGAGTTCCTCCCTTGCTTTGGAATTACTGTTAAGGATTGAGCTAAAAATGCTAATCCAAGGACAGACGAGTGAATAAAAAAATTAAGAGCTACTAAGGTCACAGAAATGGCTTTCATCCAAGGATACCAGCGTATTGAAACTTGTGCATTGACATCTGGATTAGGTGCGAACAACAACATTATAACTATGCATAATCCATTAATGATCAGAAGATGATCTTTGATCAGAAAGGATAGATGCGGAATGGATGAGCATAACAGAATGGAAAAGATATTGCATGCTGTCGCAGTTTTTAGGTGCTTGCCACCAGAGAAAAATCTTAGAATTGCAAAGCTGAATAACGAGACAGCAGTATCTGCCAAACTCAAGGTCAACCAGCCAATTAATAAGGAAGTTATGATAATCAACAGACTGTTAAGTATAATATTCAAGGCATATTGCATAATCTCAATAGAGCTAGTCTCTTGAGGATTGGATTGCTTAATCCTAGATGCGATTTTATAACTTAATATATTCATGTCCGCTCCTATCCTTTGAATAGGCTAAATATATGTAACAAAATAATAGAAAAGCGTATATTAGCGGTGCAGCTAAAAAGTAATTGGAGTTAAAAACATGCATGATGAAGATTATAAGCCCAGCAGTAGGCAGGTTAAGAACAAAGAGGAATTTCTCACGTTTTGTTGTCTTAATCAAGCCATCGGGTTTGTCTGGAACAAAATCGAAACCTTTGCGTCTACGTCCACTGTAGTAACCAATACCTAAGGCAGTAGTAGAAGATAGGATTTGTAGCAGATTAGTGTCGATGTCTATTCCGTAAAAAGCTTGGGTAGAGAATAAGCCGGCTTTATCCAGGATAACAATGTACATCAGTTGAATGAACGTGTAAGCTTGGTAAGTCATTCCTGTAAGAATAGCTGCGTAGAAAAAGTGAATTCGGAAAAGCATCCAAAAGAAACAGAAAATTAAGAGATACTGAACGATAATGTCTATTTCCACCAGATGATATTCCACACGTATGACATATGAGAAAAAGCCCATAATACAACCTGCAAACATCATCTCTTTGTGGTAAAAATCAATCTTGAACACCTTGAAAGCCAAATAAAACATGGCATAGGTCTCCAGTACCGAAAACACCATAAACAGCACAAATTCCAGCATACTTACACTCCCGATGCTCAGGATCATTCAACTTGTATTCTTGCAAATATTATACATAATGTACTAAAATACAACAACAGCATTTTACACTATTCGGCAATTTTTTGAAAAAATAGTTTGAGAGGGGCAGTCTTATGAACCAGCGTCCACAACCAGGAGAGTACAGTGAATTTCCGGCCCGTTACATTTCTTTGGTCCCCCCTGAAGGGGAGCTTGCGGCTGTGCTTAGGGAACAATCCAATCTGATGTATGATCTGTTGGACGGGCTGAGCGAGGAGCAGGGCAGTTACCGCTATGCAAAAGGCAAATGGAGCATCAAGCAGATGCTCGGACACCTGACTGATAATGACCGCATTATGTCCTACCGGTTGCTCGCAATTGCCAGAGGGGAGAAAGCTCCGCTGCCCGGATATGAGGAAAATGACTATGCGGCGGCAGGAGAGTTCGAGCGGTTTACGCTCAGTGAAATGGTGCAGCATTATAAGCTGGTACGCCAATCTACAATTGCGCTGCTGGAAAGTCTGCCCGAGGAGGCATGGACCCGGATGGGGGCGGCCAGCGGTAATCCGATTTCTGTCAGAGCTGTAGCCTGTGTAATTATTGGACATGAGCTGCATCATCTGGGTGTCCTGAAGGAGCGGTATTTGAAGTAGCTTTTTGCCGTGCTTCGCGATTATGGGGGACTTTTGGTAATGAGGGAGGTCTGCTGATGGGCTTGTTGAAGGGTATACTGCATTTCTTCATTCCTAGAGAACGCACACTGGTGTACACGACTTTTGATCAGACCCAGTATTTCAAAATAAAGGGCCGCCTAAGTGCCGCAGGGATTCCTCACCGTTCCAAAATCAACGGAGGCATGAAAGCCCTGGGCCAACGTGCCCAATATGGCGGAAAAGCTACTGTTCAGCATGATCTCTTCGTGCGCAAGGAAGATGAGCACCGTGCAGCGCAGGCGATTCATTAGAGGAACACGTTTCTTTTTTACAAGAAAAAGCACACATTAACGCGCAATCTACGATTCCGCAATGTGTGCTTTTTTTTGTGACCGAATCCGTTGTTGGCTGTGCAGAAACCGTGGAATTGCTTCAGCCGGGTACTGCGGCCTCTCTTTTAGAGCGGCGGATTCTTATGGCATTTGCGGCATACCGGGTAGTAGGCTTCATTGCCGCCAATCTGGATTTGCTTGCCGCTGTAGACGGGCTTGCCGTTCTCTACGCGGAGCGCCATGGTGGCTTTCCGTTCGCAGAACCAGCAGATCGTTTTCATTTCTTCAATTTTGTCTGCGTAGATCAGCATATATTTGCTGCCTTCAAACAGATTGTTCTGGAAATCGTTTTTGAGCCCGAAGGCCATAACCGGAATGTTCAGCTCGTCGACGATCCTCACCAGCTGGAGGATGCAGTCCTTGCTTAAGAATTGGCATTCATCAATCAGCACGCAGTGGGGCTTCGGCAGGTTGCTGCTGACAATGCTGTATATATCCGTATTCTCGTCAATAGGGATGGCCTGCTTGCGCAGCCCGATACGGGAGGAGATGTAGCCCACTTCGTCCCGGTTGTCAATGGAAGGAGTAAAAATAAGCACGGACTTGCCCTGCTCCTCGTAATTATGCGCAACCTTGAGTATCTCAATGGATTTGCCGCTGTTCATTGCCCCGTATTTGAAAAACAACTGTGCCACGTCCATCTATCCTTTCGTTAATCAGCCTGATGAGTTCTTTTCCGAAAAATGCGACTTTATTAGAGTAGCATAATCTCAGTAAAAGTAGCCAGTGAAAACATTTCGGGTAAGAGATAAAGAATGTTATAATTAACGCGGTAATGTGTATTTATACAGAAGAACGTTTACAGAAAGAAGGCTTACAGTTGACGGACAAGATGGAAGATTACACAGAAAAAATTGCGGCGCTGCAGGAAAAGGGGGAGCTGACTGCGGAAACGTTGAGCCTGCTGATGGAAATGCTGGACGAAATGGCGGAGCTGAACCGCAGCAACAAGGCGCTGCGCCGGGTAATTTTGAAGGGACAATCCACGATGTCAACCCGCTTGCGGGATGCGCTCTACGAATAGACAAATGGGGTAACGCTGATGAACATCATTTTTTCCTATCTCAAAACCTATAGGGCCGCAGCAATCGCTGCACTTCTGATGATGGTGATCGAACTGGCGGTGGAGCTGTCCCAACCCCTGCTGATTTCCAGGATTATTGATGACGGAATCAGGGCACAAGACAATCGGATCGTCTGGCTGTGGGGCGGTGTGCTGGTGGTAAGCGCGGTTCTGGCGTTTATTGCGGGCGTGCTAAGCTCTTTTTTTGCGTCCCATGCGAGCCAGGGGTTTGCATTTGATCTGCGGGACCAGTTGTATGAAAAGGTCCAGTCCTTCACCTATGCCGTGTTCAGCCGCTTTACGACCTCTTCCTTAATCACCCGCCTTACCGCGGATGTGTCGCAGCTGCAGGATACGATCTTCATGGGGCTCCGTTTTATGACCCGTGTGCCGCTTGTTGTAGCGGGGAGCGTGGTTATGGCGCTGGTTGTACAGGTGAAGCTGGGGCTGCTGCTGGCGCTGACCCTTCCGGTACTTATTGCCTTTCTGCTCTGGGTGATGAAAAAGGCATCGGTGTTATTCCGCAGTGTGCAGAACCGGCTGGACGGAGTCAACAGTGTGATTCAGGAGAATCTCACCGGCATCCGGCTGATCCGGGTGTTTGTGCGCATGAACCATGAGATTGCCCGGTTCGCCGCATTCAGCGGGGAGCTGATGAAGTCCACGGTCGCAGCCTTGAGGCTCACAGAAACCTCGGCCCCGCTCATTATGCTGATTGTAAATGCCGGAATTATGCTGGTGCTGTGGTTTGGGCGTATCGAAATTTCAACCGGGGAGGCCACTCTGGGGCAGACGGTCGCCGTCATTAATTATTCCCTGCGTACGATTGGCGCTTTGTCGGCGTTGTCCTGGATTATGGCGACCTTTTCCCGGGCCAGGGCTTCCTCGCAGCGGATTCAGGAAGTGATGTCGGCAGATGAACTGGAAGCCAAGGAAATGGCAGCGGTTACTGCAAGGGAGATTGCTCCAATCCGGGGTAAGGTTGAATTTCGGCAGGTCAGCTTCCGTTATCCGCAGAGTGATATTGCCGTGCTGGAGGACATTACTTTTAAGGTACAACCCGGAGATCGGGTAGCGATTATGGGGGCAACCGGTTCAGGCAAATCCTCGCTGGTGGGACTAATTCCCCGTCTATATGAGCAGAGCAGCGGTGATATCCTGGTCGATGGAATACCGGGTGCGGAAATGGAAATATCCAGGCTGCGCGGAGCTATTGGTTATGTGCCTCAAGAGGTTCTGCTGTTTACCGGCTCTGTGCGGGAGAACATTGCCTGGGGCCATCCGCAGGCGACTCAGGATGAGATTGAACAGGCGGCCATGGCCGCACAAATTCATGAGACGGTTCAAGAGCTGCCGAATGGCTACGATACTATGCTGGGACAGCGGGGAGTCAATCTGTCCGGTGGACAGAAGCAGCGGCTGACGATAGCCAGAGCGCTGGTAAGAAAGCCTGCTGTTCTGATTCTGGACGACAGTACCAGCGCGCTGGATGCGGTTACCGAAAGCCGGCTGCTGGCCGAGCTGAAGGGGATGTCCTGCACTACTTTTCTAATCACGCAAAAAATCAGTTCGACCGTATCCGCCGACCTTATCCTGCTGCTGGACGAGGGCAGACTGATTGCACAGGGCACACATGAAGAGCTTATGGAACGTTCGGAGCTGTACCGGAAAATCAATGAATCTCAGCACAGGGAGGGGGTGCAGCATGTTCAAAGCATTACTTGAGCCTTTTCGCCATCCGAGGCTGAATGTAGGGCTTGGAGACGCGGCAAGCTTCGGGTCGCCGGGAGGACGCAAGCCGAAGGCTAAGGCCAAGGACTGGTCCGCCACGCTCCGCAGAATCTGGAGTTATCTGGCGAAACGCAAGGCGAAGCTGGTTCTGGTGCTGGTCATGGTGCTTCTCAGTTCCGGGCTTGCGCTGCTTGGACCTTATCTGATCAGCAGGGCAGTGGACCATTATCTGGAGGGGGACGGGGGCAGGACCTGGGGAATCTTCCTGATTACGCTTGCTGTTGTCTATTTGCTGAATTCGCTGACTTCCTGGCTGCAGAACATCTGGATGATTGAAATTGCCCAGGAGACGGTATACCGGATGCGTACGGACCTGTTTGCGCACCTTCACCGGCTGCCGATTTCGTTCTTCAACCGCAGGCAGCAAGGTGAAATTATGAGCCGTCTGACCAATGATATTGAGAATATCAGTTCAACGCTGAACAGCTCGGCGATCCAGATTTTCTCCAGTGTGCTGACTCTGCTTGGCACCGTGGGGGTGATGCTGTGGCTCAGCCCGCTGCTGACGCTGCTGACCTTCATTGTGGTCCCGCTGATGATCCTCGGCATGCGCTGGATTACGCGGCGGACGGGCCCGCTGTTCAAGGAGCGCCAGCGCAACATGGGTGAACTGAACGGCTTCATTGAGGAGACATTGTCCGGCCAGCGGATCATTAAGGCTTTTTCACAAGAGGAACGGGTAATCAGCGGCTTCCGGGAGCGTAATGCGCGGATCATGCTGTCGGGCTACTGGGCCCAGGCCATCTCCGGCTTCATCCCGAAGCTGATGAACGGCCTGAACAATCTCAGCTTTGCGATTGTTGCCGGTGTCGGCGGTCTGCTGGCCATCCGGGGATTGGTCACGGTAGGTGTCATTATCGCATTCGTAGAATATACGCGCCAGTTCACACGGCCGCTGAATGATCTCGCGAACCAGTGGAACACGCTGCTGTCAGCGATTGCCGGTGCGGAGCGGGTGTTCGAGGTGCTGGATGAGGAAGCGGAGGCGAAGGATGAAGGGGCGGCCGTATCGCTAGACCATGTGGAAGGCACGGTGAAGTTCTCCGGGGTATCCTTCTCCTATGACGGCGGGGCGGATACGCTGCAGGATATCAGCTTTGAGGCTAAGCCGGGCGAGATGATCGCGCTGGTCGGGCCTACCGGGGCAGGCAAAACCACCCTGATCGGGCTGCTGTCCCGCTTCTATGATCCTGACAAAGGCAGCATTACGCTGGATGGCAGGGAGCTGTCTTCGATCCGCCGGGAAAGCCTGCGCAGCCATATGGCCTTTGTGCTGCAGGATTCGTTTCTGTTCAAGGGAACGATCCGCGACAATATCCGCTACGGCAGGCTGGATGCCAGCGACGAGGAAGTGGAGGCGGCGGCGAAGCTGGCCAACGCCCATTCTTTTATTATGCGGATGAAAGGCGGGTACGAGCGGATGCTGTCGGTTGACGGCAGCGGCATCAGCCAGGGGCAGAAGCAGCTGCTGGCCATCGCGCGGGCGATTCTCGCCAATCCGTCCATGCTGGTGCTGGATGAAGCGACCAGCAGCATAGATACCGTGACAGAGATCAAGATTCAGGAGGGGCTGCAGACGCTGATGAAAGGCCGGACCAGCTTCGTAATCGCCCACCGGCTGGGCACCATCCGCGCGGCAGACCGCATTCTGGTGCTCCAGGGCGGACGGCTGCTGCAGCAGGGATCACATGAAGAGCTGCTGCAGGAGGGCGGATTGTACAGTGAACTGGTGCGGGGTTCATCGGATTCAGCGGCAGGATAGAATTAGTAAAGGCAGCCCCGAATGTCCTCGAGGTTGCCTTTTTAGACATAAGCCGGTGAGGGCAGCTATATAGAGTGAACTTGAAAAACGAACAAAAGGGAAAAGGGATGGAGGGGAAGTTTGGATACTTACGGAGCGAATGCGTCCGCCTGAAAGCTTTCCGTAGGAAAGCTCGCTATCTTCAGCATAGGCAGTCTGCGGATTTCCACCGCGAACAGCGGTACAAATCAAGAAATCTGCAGATGGGCAGCGGCCGGAAGTCCAAACATTCTCCGTAGTCCCGACGAAGTCCCTAATGTAACTATCTTAAGCTCACTCTATATAGTTGGAAAAAGGGAGCTTATTTTTCCCGAAATCAGCAAATTGTGAGATTGGAGTGGAAAAAGGAAACTTAATAGGGCCATATTCCCTCGGTAGGAGTGAAATGGCCTGAATTAGTTTCCCTTTTTCCACCTCGCATGAGGTGAATAGTGGGAATGCGGCAAATTAGTTATCCTTTTTCCACTTCACATGAGGTAAATGGGGTGAAGGAGGGGAATTAGTTATCCTTTCCACTTGAAATGGCCGAAGGATTCGGAAATAGTTCTCGAAGTGACACGACACTGAAATCCAAAACGGCTACGTTGCCCGGGGAAGGACTGCGCAGCCGTTTCTGGTTGAAAGGTGGAGTGATTAAGACCCTCCCGCCGGAGTTTATCGGATTAGCTGGTGGCATCCGGAGAGGGGGGCTGCTGCGTCTTTTGCTTCTCCCTGAATCTGGGGCCCACATAATTGCGCTTCCGGTCACGGGTCAGAATCCAGCCGCCAAGAAAACTCATACCGGCCAGGAACAGGAGCAGCCCTCCGCCAAAGTGCAGCCAAGCAAAAACAGGGGTTGCCGTTTCGTCCCCATGCATGGAAATATAGTTGAAGATATCATCTTTCATCATCAGGAAGCCTTTCATCGCCAGGAGGCCGGGCACAACCAGAATCAGGATGGCAATAAAGCGTGTGGTCAACAGTTTCATGAGTGTCCCCCTTATCCATCATCCCTTTGAATTCACCCCTATGATAACGCTTCAACGGGGAAAAGTCCATGGATATATGACGTTTGTAAGTTTTGTAATGCACATAAAAGAGAGTACAATGTAATAGGTTAATTCAGAACTAGAGTCACGACTGGAGGATACATATATGACGATTTCATGCGACGTAGCCATACTTGGCGGAGGGACCGGAGGTTATGTGGCGGCGATCCGCGCTGCCCAGCTCGGGAAGTCTGTTGTTGTCATTGAAATGGACAAACTGGGCGGAACCTGTCTGCACCGCGGCTGCATTCCCAGCAAATCGCTGCTGCGCAGTGCCGAGGTATACGCTGAAATACAAGAGAGTGAGAGTTACGGCATTGAAACTGCAGGTGTACAGCTGGTGTTCCCGAAGGTGCAGGCCCGCAAGGAGGCTGTAGTCGAGCAGCTGCATCAGGGTGTGCAATTTCTGATGCGCAAGAATAAAATTCAGGTGCTGAAGGGAAAAGGACGGATTATTGGTCCTTCGATTTTCTCTCCGCGCAGCGGCGCGGTGGCTGTGGAGCTGGAGAACGGCGAGATGGAGACTGTCGTTTCCGGCAATCTCATCGTAGCAACCGGCTCGCGTCCGCGTGTGCTGCCCGGCCTCAAGCCGGATGGCAAGGTGATTCTGAGCAGCGAGGAAGCATTGACACTGGAAGAGCTGCCCGCTTCCATTATTATTGTCGGCGGCGGAGTCATTGGTGTGGAATGGGCTTCGATGCTGGCGGATTTCGGCGTACAGGTCACTGTGGTGGAAGCCGCTGGCCAGCTGCTGCCGCTTGAGGATGAGGAGATCGCCCGCGAGCTGCTGCGGCTGCTGAAGAAACGCGGCGTCAAAGTCCTGACAGGGACCACTGTTGATGCCGGAACCTGTGTGATTACGGAATCGGAAGTCACCATTGAAGCCCGCAAGGGCGAACAGACTCAGAGCCTGTCTGCCGAAAAACTGCTGGTATCCGTAGGCAGAGTAGCCAACATAGAGAACATCGGGCTGGAGAATACCGATATTCATTTTGGCAAAGGTGTCATTGAAGTCAATGACAATATGCAGACCAACGAGCCGCATATCTACGCAATTGGCGATTGCATCGGCGGGCTGCAGCTGGCCCATGCCGCAAGCCACGAAGGCATCCGGGCGGTGGACCATCTGGCAGGGGAGACGCTCCATCCGTACCACCCGCATCTGGTGCCGCGCTGTGTGTATACCCGGCCGGAGGTGGCGAGTGTAGGCTACACCGAAAAAGAGGCCAGAGCGCTTGGCGCGGATGTGGTCACAGGCAAATTTCCTTTTTCAGCCATTGGCAAAGCGATTGTCTACGGGATGAAAGACGGGTTCGTCAAGGTCGTTGCCGACCGCAGCAGCGGCGATATTCTCGGTGTGCAGATGATCGGCCCCCATGTTACGGATCTGATCGGGGAAGCGGCGCTGGCACAATTGCTGGATGCCACCCCTTGGGAGATCGGGGAAGCGGTTCATGCCCATCCGACGCTTTCCGAGATCATCGGCGAAGCGATGCTCGCTGTGGATGGAAGAGCAATCGGATTCTAGTTCACGATGAAAGCCTCCACGGGAATGCCGGACGGAGCTGAAGGCGCCGTAGGCGTCAAAACAGCTGCATAACGGATTTTCGTGGCTTTTCTTTTTCACGGGAAAGGGATTATAATAGACTGGAACCAAATTTAGTACCTGGTTATAGGATCAGGGCATAGGTTAGACTTAATGTATGTTTTTCAGTGCAAGGTGCCGGAGTTTATCCAGGAAGCATTGCTTTTTAAGTCAACACAAGAATATGCTTCCGAAGCAAGTTTTGTATGAAGTGGATCAAGGAAGCGTATGCTGACAAAACTTTTAGGAGGTACCTCATATGGAATCGCAAGGTACTGTAGAAACCATCAACAGACACAAGCCGCTTGGACTTAGTGACGGCCAGGTCATCGATATGTACAGAACCATGCAGCTGGGGCGGAAATACGATGAGCGCAGCCTGCTGCTGCAGCGGGCCGGGAAGATCAATTTCCATGTCTCCGGCATCGGGCAGGAGGCAGCCCAGGTGGCCGCTGCATTTGCGCTGGACCGGGAGAACGATTATTTTTTGCCATACTACCGCGACTATGCGTTTGTGCTGTCCGTGGGCATGACTACGCGTGAGCTGATGCTCTCGGTATTCGCCAAGGCGGAGGACCCCAACAGCGGCGGGCGGCAGATGCCGGGCCATTTCGGCAGCAAACGCCTGCGGATTGTGACCGGGTCCAGTCCGGTGACGACACAGGTGCCGCATGCGGTGGGTTTTGCCCTGGCAGCCAAAATGCAAAAGAAAAAATTTGTTTCCTTCGTCACCTTCGGGGAAGGCTCCAGCAACCAGGGGGATTTCCATGAAGCGTGCAATTTCGCCGGTGTGAATAAGCTGCCGGTCATCATTTTTTGCCAGAACAACCAATACGCGATTTCTGTACCTGCCCACAAACAGCTTGGCGGTAAAGTCAGTGACCGTGCGTTGGGCTATGGCTTCCCGGGGGTCCGGGTGGACGGCAATGATCCGCTGGAGGTATACCGCGTGGTGAAGGAAGCGCGTGAGCGTGCGCTTGCCGGAGAAGGGCCGACCCTGATTGAAGCGATGATGTACCGCCTGTCCCCGCATTCTACGTCGGACAATGATCTGGCGTACCGGACGAAGGAAGAAGTGGATGCCAACTGGGCAAAAGACGGCATCGCCGCCTTCCGCAGCTATCTGACTGAACTCGGACTGTGGAGCGATGAGCAGGAGAGCGATCTGGCTGCAGAATACAATTTGGAGCTCAAGGCTGCGATTGAATACGCTGAAAATGCGCCGTTTCCGAAACCGGAAGATACGCTGCTGCATGTGTACAGCGAATCTGACCTTAAGGGAGGAGCCTAACCCATGGCGATTATGGAATATATCGATGCCATCCGGCTGGCAATGAAGGAAGAGATGGAGCGCGATGAATCGGTGTTCGTGCTGGGCGAGGACGTTGGTGTCAAGGGCGGTGTCTTCACCACCACCAAAGGGCTGCAGGAGCAATTCGGGGAGGAGCGCGTAATGGATACGCCGCTGGCGGAGTCCGCGATTGCCGGAGTGGCTATCGGTGCAGCCATGTACGGCATGAAGCCGATTGCTGAAATGCAGTATTCCGATTTTATGCTTCCGGCGACCAACCAGATCATCAGCGAAGCCGCCAAAATCCGCTACCGCTCCAATAACGACTGGAGCTGTCCGGTAGTGATCCGCGCGCCGATCGGCGGTGGGATTTTCGGCGGGCTGTACCACTCCCAGTGCCCGGAATCGATTTTCTTTGGCACACCGGGACTGAAGATTGTAGCTCCGTATTCCGCCTATGACGCCAAAGGGCTGCTGAAGGCGGCCGTGCGCGACCCTGATCCGGTCCTGTTCTTCGAGAACAAGAAGTGCTATAAGCTGATCAAGGAGGATGTGCCGGAAGGAGATTACACGGTTCCTATCGGTGAAGCGAACCTGCTGCGGGAAGGCAGCGATATTACCGTGATCGGGTACAGTCTGCCGCTGCATTTTGCGATGCAGGCGGCGGAGGAGCTGGAGCGCGAGGAAGGCATTACCGCGCATATTCTTGATCTGCGCACCCTGCAGCCGCTGGACCGCGAAGCCATCATTGCCGCCGCCCGCCAGACCGGCAAGGTGCTGATTGTCCACGAGGACAACAAGACCGGGGGCATCGGCGGTGAAGTGGCGGCGATCATCGCCGAACATTGCCTGTTCGAGCTGGATGCGCCGATCTTCCGCCTCTGTGGACCCGATGTGCCGGCGATGCCGATCAGCCCGCCGATGGAGAAGTTTTTTATGCTGAGCAAGGATAAAGTGAAAGCGGAAATGCTGCGCCTGGCGCAGTATTGATCTTTCGTTCCAGATAGATTGAATTTGAGAAATTGAAGGGCAGTCCTTCGTTATAAGGAAAGTTTACCGTCATATGGATAGTTACCGTTAGAAGGATAGTTCATAATTATATGGACAGTTTCATCGTTAGAAGGACGGTTTATCGTTAGAAGGACGGTTTATCGTTATAAGGTCGCTCATTGTTGTATAGTTTGAACTTGAAGCTCTGTAATCTTTATTGTGGTAAGTAGGTTTTTGGTATGATTGCACTTCGTGCAATAGAATGCTGGCTGTTCTGCGTCAAACCGCATTCTGCTGTATTTCGTGCAACAGATTTCTGGATTTGAAGTCAAAAACCGCTTTTTCAGGGAATTCTAGTGTACAAAGTGCAATAGATTGAGCTTTTTGGCCGATTTAAGGGTCATCTGCTGCATAAAGTGCAATAGAACCTTCATGCCGCCGCGCGGCACCCTAGAGGATGCAAATATTAGTGTGAAAATGAATGTGCAGGATAGAATACGGGTTGACCTACTTGGGAGAGGTTTTGGAAAGAGTGTCGCATCGGATGGGTGGGCGTACTTGCTCCCCTTCGTATTTGTTACGTTCAAGTTTGTTAAGTTCTAATTATATAGTGGAAAAAGTACCACTAATCGGGCTCATTCGGCTTATGGAGAAGCCTATGTGGGAAAAAGTATCACTAATCCGGCTGAAAGAGGCCATTTGAGATGAAAATGCCTGAATTAGGTGTACAAAATCCCACTAAAGCCTTCTGTCGCCAGGATTTCAGCGAAATTAGTTTTACTTTTTCCACCTAGCTTCATGTTCCTGATGAGCTACAGTGCATTTCGCAAGGGTGAAAGTTCTCCAGTTCAACTTATATAGATAGTAAGCATCGCTTACAAAATTTAAGTGAAGCTTTCGAAGCGAGTTTTGTACGAAGTCATATCTGTAAGCATCGCTTACAAAACTTTAAGGAGTGACATTATGTCTGACAACACAAAGCTGACTGATGTGATCATGCCGCAGCTGGCAGAGTCGCTGGTGTCGGCAACGATCGGGAAATGGCTGAAGCAGCCCGGAGATGCCATCGAGCAGTACGAACCGCTCTGTGATCTGATAACGGATAAAGTCAATGCGGAGCTGCCGGCCACGGTGGACGGCACACTGGTAGAGCTGCTGGCCGAAGAAGGCCAGACCGTCAGCGTGGGCGAAGTGATCGCCCGCATTGCGGTAGCAGCTCCTGCCGCGCCAAGCGCTCCGGCAGCTACGGCCGCAGGCGCACCTGCAGCGGCTCCTGCGCCTACGGCGCAGGCCTCGTCCCGCCCGGCTGCTTCCCGCCCGGCGGCGCTAAGCCCGGCTCCGGCAGCGGGCAGACCGGCGGCGCCTGCCGCTGCTTTTGACGCATCGGCACCGATGCGCTCGCGGTATTCCCCGGCGGTGCAGTCGCTTGCCGCGGAGCATGGCATCGAGCTCACGGCTGTGCCGGGGACCGGTCTGGGCGGCCGCATCACACGCAAGGACGTGCTGACGTTCCTGGATAACGGCGGCGCAGCAGCAGCGGTGGCTACCGCTGCACCTGTTCCTGCAGCCGGGACCGCCGCTGTACCGGCGGCATCTGCCGGACAGCAGGCGCCGGAAGCTTTGCAGCAGCCTGCTTTCCAGGTGATTCAGGAAGAAGTGCAGGAAGCGCTGGAGCCGGTTCGCCATTCCGGCCTGCACCTCAGCGAAACGCCGCGTATCCCTACAATAGAAGTAGAGGGCGGACGGGGCAGCAGCTCGGAATATCTGATTGACGTTACGCCAATCCGCAACACCATTGCGACAAGAATGCGCCAGAGTGTCTCGGAGATTCCGCATGCCTGGACGATGATTGAAGTCGATGTGACCAATCTGGTTATCCTGCGCAACAAGCTGAAGGATGAGTTCAAGCGCAAGGAAGGCATTAACCTGACTTATCTGGCTTTTCTGATGAAGGCTGTCGTCAGTGCCATTAAGGATTATCCGATTATGAACTCCGTCTGGGCCGTGGACAAAATCATCGTCAAACGCGACATTAACATCTCGCTTGCCGTCGGCACCGAGGATTCCGTTATGACGCCGGTCATCAAAAAAGCTGACCAAAAGAATGTCGCGGGGCTTGCCCGCGAAATCGATGAGCTGGCGATGAAGACCCGCGAAGGCAAGCTGCGCCTGGAGGATATGCAGGGCGGAACCTTTACAGTCAATAACACCGGTTCTTTTGGCTCAATTCTGTCCTACCCGATTATCAACTATCCGCAGGCAGCCATTCTGACCTTTGAATCCATCGTCAAAAAGCCTGTAGTCATCAACGATATGATCGCCGTGCGTTCCATGGCCAATATCTGCCTGTCGCTGGACCACCGGATTCTGGACGGCGTGATTTGCGGCCGCTTTTTGCAGCGCATCAAGGATAATGTGGAAGGCTATACGCCGGACACGAAGCTGTATTAAGGAATGGTATCACCCTGTAACAGGAGACTGTAATCCAAAGGGGACCTGAGAGCATGAGCAGCACAGAATTAAGCTTATTGGAAATTTCATATCTCCCTCTCATTGAATATGGAGCAGCCTGGGAGCTGCAAAAGGCTGCGGTTCAGGCGATTGATGCCGGAACAGGGCCGGAGCGGCTGATTCTTTTGCAGCATCCTCCGACCTATACCATCGGCTCACAGCATCATCCCGAACATCTGCTTCTCAGCGCTGAGCAGCTTAAGGAAAAAGGCATCGCACTGTTTGAAATTGACCGGGGAGGAGATATTACATATCATGGGCCCGGTCAATTGGTTGGCTACCCGCTGCTGAAGCTGGGGATGGACGGCAAGGTGGATTTGCATGGCTATCTGCGGCGGCTGGAAGCTGTCATTATTGATTTTTTGGCAAGCTATGGCATTGAGGGGAGCCGGAAGCCGGAGTATACCGGAGTATGGGTCGGGGATCAGAAAATCTGCGCGATCGGGGTCAAATTCAACAAGAGCAAACACCGCAGAGGGTTCATCACCAGCCACGGGTTCGCGTTCAATGTCACCGCAGGGATCGGAGAACGGGGGTTTCAGGGGATTATTCCCTGCGGGATTGCCGAATACGGCGTTACCTCGCTGGAGGAATGTGCCGGGCGTTCCTTTGAGCTGGGGGAAGTAGCCAGGGAGCTGGTGCCTTGTTTTCTTAAGCATTTTCCTTATGAAGCAGCGGCTGCTGTGGAACCGACGGATGTGCTGCAGACCGATTAAGAAGCGTACAGACATGTGCGGTCAAGTCAAATAGCGCCCGGAGCATCCGGACGCTATTAATAACGGGCCATGGCGGCAATTAACCGGCCAGAAAAGGCTCCAGGACGAAGAGCACGGTAGAGGCGATCATGGCGAGCAGCATAACATAGATAACGATGCGGAACCATTTTTGACGTTGCATGAGTGACTCCTTTGGAATTAGTGTAAGTTAAAAGCATATGAAATGTTTAGCACAATACTATCATTGTAACGTATCCGTGAAAGAGAGGGAAGTCCGATGATCTCACAAGAACGCTTGATTCAGGAATTCATGGAGCTTGTCCGTGTAGACAGTGAAACTGGGAACGAACGGCAGATTGCCGACGTGCTGATTGAAAAATTCGGCGCCCTGGGCCTTACCGCCATTGAAGATGATTCCAGGGAGCGCACAGGACACGGGGCGGGCAATCTGTTCGTGACCTGGCCTGCCGAGGAAGGAACGGCTGCACCCAAGCTGCTGTTCACCTGCCATATGGACACCGTTGTTCCCGGCAAAAATATTCAGCCTTCCCTTGGTGAAGACGGCTGGATTACCAGCGACGGCAGCACGATTCTGGGCTCGGATGACAAGGCCGGACTTGCAGCCCTGTTCGAAGCCATCCGTGTCATTCAGGAGCAGAAGCTGGCACACGGACAAATTCAGTTTGTCATTACCGCAGGAGAAGAGTCGGGGCTGCTGGGTGCCCGGAACATGGACCCGTCCCATCTGGATGCCGAGTTTGGCTTTGCGCTGGATTCCAACGGCGAGGTTGGAGCCATTGCTGTAGCAGCGCCGGCCCAGGCGAAGGTAACGATGCAGATTTTTGGCAAATCCGCTCATGCCGGTGTCAATCCTGAAGATGGAATCAGCGCCATTCAAGTCGCCAGCAAGGCGATTTCGGCGATGAAGCTTGGACGCATCGACAATGAAACAACAGCCAATATCGGCAAATTTGCCGGCGGCGGTCCGACGAATGTGGTCTGTGATCATGTGCAGCTGGATGCGGAAGCGCGGAGCATTGTGCAGGAGAAGGTAGAGCTGCAGATCGCTTCCATGCGTGAAGCGCTGGAGACGACGGCCCGTGAATACGGCGCAGAGAGCGAATTCCGCAGTGAGATCATCTATCCGGCATTCAGCTTCAATGAGCACGATCCTGTGGTGCAGCTGGCGGAACGTGCGATTACCTCTATGGGGCTGACCCCACGGCGGTTCCCGTCGGGCGGCGGCAGCGATGCTAACGTGTTCAACGGATTGAAGGTGCCAACGGTAAACCTGGCGGTCGGCTATGAAAATATTCATACTACCAAAGAGCGGATCAAAGCCGGGGATATCGTCAAGGTGGCCGAACTCGTTGTAGCTATTGTAAAAGAAAGTGTAAAAGGCTAACCCCCACGGGCGACAGCATTGGCTGCTGCTGTGAAATGCATGAAGGAGCTGTCTCCGGTAGATCCCGGGAACAGCTCCTTGTGTTTACGCGGCCTGATGCATATCAGGGCGGCTGCCAAGCGGGAGACTATCCGGCTTTGGAGGCGCTGTTCCGCGATTCAGAGTGCAGCATCAGGATGTAGGCCAGAGGCATATCACGCCCATATTGCTTGATCCACCCGGCCATGACGGCCCTTATTTGTTCCGGTTTACCTACCATTGTGACGGCGGATGAGCTTGTACGGACAAGGATATCATTCATGCCTGCATTCCTTCTTTCCTCTTAAGTTTGCTATAATACACCCTATGCATACCGAAGCTAAAGGAGACCATAAACCTATGAAAAAAGATGAAATTACCCGCAACCCCGCACTGGACGAAGAAACCTTGTCCACTAAGCCGATTTTCGTAGGCAAAATCATTTCACTGCAGGTGGATACGGTGAAGCTGCCTGACGGCAATACGGCAACGCGCGAGGTCGTGAAGCATCCGGGGGCTGTGGCCGTATTGGCGCTGAACCAGGGCAAGATGCTGGTCGTTGAGCAGTACCGCCAGCCGATGCACCGCACGGAAGTAGAGATCCCCGCAGGCAAGCTCGATCCAGGCGAAGACCCGCTGGCTGCGGCCGGGCGTGAGCTTCAGGAAGAGACCGGGTTTCACAGCGGGGAGCTGAAGCTGCTGAAGTCCTTCTATACCTCTCCCGGCTTTGCGGATGAAATCATTCACTTATATGTGACGGATAATGCCCAGCCTGGGGATATGGCGCTGGACGAGGATGAGTTTCTGGAGGTATCCGAGCTTACACTGGAGGAAGCGTATCAATACATTGCGGATGGGCGCATTGCCGACGCCAAAACAATGATGGCGGTCTACGCCTGGCACCTATTTACGCTTACAGGCCAATGGCACTAGGGGCTAAGCTGCGGAGTTATTATTGCGACCTGCATGTGCATATCGGGCGGACATCGGCAGGACAAGCTGTCAAAATCAGCGGCAGCAGCAGCCTTACCTTCGCCGGAATCGCCAAGGAAGCTGCGCAGCGCAAGGGGATGGAGCTGATCGGCATCATCGACAGTCATGCGCCGGGAGTGCTGGCGGATATCCGCGCTCTGCTCGCCTCCGGCGAGATGAGCGAAGCGGAAGGCGGCGGTATTGCCTACCAGGGAACGACCATTGTGCTGGGGACGGAAATTGAAATCCGCGAGCCTGGGCGAAAAGAGTGCCATGTCTTGGCCTTCCTGCCGGACCTTGCAGCCATGGAGGATTTCAGCAGCTGGATGGGCAAGCATATGCGGAACATTAATCTGAGTTCCCAGCGGCTGTATGTTCCGGCCCGGGACCTGCAGGATGAGATCTGCGGCCGGGGCGGCATTCTGATTCCGGCACATATTTTTACGCCGCATAAAGGACTGTACGGCTGTACAGCCGAGCGGATGGCCGAGCTGTTTGACCTGGAGCGGATCGCTGCAGTGGAGCTTGGGCTGAGCGCCGATTCGGAAATGGCCGGGTATATCTCAGAGCTTGATCCTTTTACCTTCCTGACGAATTCGGATGCCCATTCCCTTGGGAAGATCGGCCGTGAGTATAATGTAATCGAAATGGAAAAACCTTCGTTCAATGAGCTGAAGCTCGCCCTCGCGAGGCAGGAAGGACGTAGGGTCAGCGGCAACTTTGGGCTGAATCCCCGGTTGGGCAAATATCACCGCACCTATTGTGCGGGCTGCGGCAGCATAGTCGATGAAGCGTATGCTACTTCGGAGCGCTGCCCGTATTGCGGCAGCCAGAAGCTGGTTCAGGGTGTATTCGACCGGATTCTGGTCATCGCCGACCGCGAGCAGCCTCTGATCCCGGCGCACCGGCCACCGTATCACTACCAGGTGCCGCTGGAATTTATTCCGGGGCTTGGCAAACGTAAGCTGGAGGCGCTGCTGGCGGCTTTTGGCACGGAGATGAGAATCCTGCACGCTGCCGGTGAGGCGGAGCTGGCTGCTGTCGCCGGAGCAGAGCTGGCCGCGCATATTGTAAAAGCCCGTTCCGGCACGCTGGAGCTGTCCTCCGGCGGCGGCGGGACTTATGGCAAGGTAGTAAAAGGGTAGGATGGAGCTGTTTCATGAGCAGGTGTATCTGCTGCGGGTGAGGCAGCTTTTTGTTTCATCAGCAGAAATGCCGTTGCTGAGGCCGCTGGCGGGAATTAGGCGAAACAACGGCGGAGACTCCGTTGTTAAAACACTGCCGGAGGGGAACGTGCAATGAGAGGTAAAAATACCCTTGATTTGGCCGCAAGCGAGCTAAAGGAGGGAATGAGAGGTAAAAGTACCCTTGATTTCGCCGCAAGCGAGCTAAAGGAGGGAATAAGAGGTAAAAGTACCCTTGATTTGGCCGCAAGCGAGCAATGGGAGGGAATAAGAGGTAAAAGTACCCTTGATTTCGCCGTTAGCGAGTTATGGGAGGGAATGAGAGGTAAAAGTACCTTTGATTTCGCCGTAAGCGGTCTGCCTGCAGAGGAGATGGTTATTCGGCATAGACGGCCCCAAAGCAACGGCATAGACGCTGTTGGCTCACACACTAAGCCCGGCTGCTGTTCAGGCCTGCAAGGACAAGTCATAGAGCGGGGCGTTTTCTCATATGGTGTAACATATGACCGGAAAGGAGAACGTCCCGATGCGCAGTTTGCGGCTGATGATGAAGGAACAGACGCCTCTTTATATTTTTGTCGCGGTATTGTTTTTGGTTGGGGTCGTTTTCGGGGCCTTAATCGTAAGTGCGCTGACGCTGGATCAGCAGCAGGAACTTGGAGATTACCTGGGGAATTTCTTTGTCACCGTGGATCAGCAGGGACTGCCTGCAGCGCCAGACTCCTACTGGGACATTGCTGCGCTGAATCTGAAATGGATTGCTCTGATCTGGATTCTTGGACTATCTGTGATTGGCCTGCCGGGCATTCTGATCCTCGATTTTCTCAAAGGCGTGCTGATCGGCTTCACCGTCGGCTGCATGGTCAGCGAATACTCCTGGCACGGCATGCTGTTCGCGCTGGTCTCGGTTGCGCCGCATAATCTCGTGCTGATCCCGGTGCTCCTGGTAGGCAGCGCGGCAGCGATTGCCTTTTCCCTGCTGATGATCCGCAGCCGGGTGCTGGGCCAGCGGCGCTCTCCGGTTACCCGTCCTTTTGTCATGTACACGGTGTTATCTTTTGGACTGGCAGTGCTTGTGCTGGGGATTTCCGGCTTCGAGGCCTGGGTGACCCCGACCATGATGCGTTGGGTTACACCCCTGCTGGTTTCCAAAGGCTAAGAAAAAAGGAACGCTGCATCCCGTCATTTTAGAAATTGGAAATCAGCTTACATAAGGGGAAATGTGCCCAAGAAAAGACCTGCTGCCGCATTCGCTTGCTCCTCCGGTTCTGCTGACCGCCCTGTTCCAAAAGCGTTTGACTTCTCAAAGGCACTCACCCTATAATGGAAGAAGTGATTTGAAGCCCGGTGCGGTAATTTTCCAAGGGGGAGGCAGACAATGGAAGCCCGGATAGATAAGATTAAGCAACAGCTACAATCCCAAGGATATAAGCTCACACCCCAACGGGAAGCAACGTTAAGAGTACTGCTGGAGAATGAGGAAGATCATTTAAGCGCAGAAGATGTTTTCATGCTGGTGAAGGAGAAAGCTCCGGAGATCGGTCTTGCCACTGTCTATCGTACCTTGGAGCTGCTCAGCGAGCTTCATGTCGTGGAGAAGATCAATTTCGGAGACGGCGTGGCCCGTTACGATCTGCGGACAGATACGGCGAAACATCATCATCACCATTTGATCTGCGTGCAATGCGGCACGATGGATGAGATCCGCGAGGATTGGCTTGGGCCGCTGGAAGAACGGCTTGAGAAGGAATTTAATTTTACCGTACTTGATCATAGACTTGATTTTCACGGAATTTGCTACCGTTGCAAGGACAAGAACAACACAGACAGCAATCCTTCCGAATAAGCTTATATAGAAATAGAAGTTCATCTTGTGTAGATGAGGATTTACCGCATAAGCTCTCCCCGGTACGGTTACCGGAGGGGGCTTTTTAAATGATTCAGTTAGTCTTCATACATAATAGAAGCCGCCGGCGCATACAGTGTAGGACGAGTCAGCAGAGCTGACGGCTGCAGTTTTTTGCCGTGGGTAGTCCAAGCATACGGAGCAGTCTGAAACTCATATTCATTCCACTATTTTTTAGGAGGAATCCCCATGATCGTCTCGGTGCCCAAAACCATGCGCCGGCTGTATTTTATGACAATGCTGGTGACCTTGAGCTGTCTTGCTTATTATGGTATGAGCTGGATCAGCAGCTGGATTAATCCTTTTGAACAGAGCGAAATCCCCGAAGGCACAGCCATCCGGGCATTCCGGGAGGTTCCGCATTCCCCCGAAGGGCTGAGCGCCGGAGAGAGGCTGCGGTTTTATTACTGGTACGGAGAGTAAGGAATGTGCCGCAAGCAGGAAATGGCTGTGAGTCCGTCGAAAATGCTAAGACGGGGCCCGGCATGGCCTGCTTTTACATAGCCGCCCTGGGTCCCGTATCAAATATGCAGCAGAATGCTGAGAGCAGCCTGAGTCTGACAGGAGCGTGGATTGATGAGGTCACATTTGCAGCCGTTTATGCAGTATTTGTCCGAGGACAAAGGCTTATCGCCAAGCACACTTGAGTCCTACGGACGGGATATCTCGCAGTTTATGGATTTTGCCGATGAGCGGGGGTTGTCCTCTCCGGAAGACATCAAAAGATCACATATTATGCTCTATCTCGCGGCACAGCGCGGAGCCGGGCGCGCAGCCGCAACGGTGAACCGTAATACGGTGTCACTCCGGGCTTTTTTTCATTATTTGCTGAGAGAACGCTTGATCGGGCAGGACCCGACGCTGGATATGGACAAAATCAAACCAAGCAGCAAGCCGCCTATGGTGCTGAGTGTGGAAGAGATGGACCGGCTGCTGAACGCACCGGGCGACGACACTCCCCAGGGCAAGCGCGATAAGGCGATGCTGGAGCTGCTCTATGCTACGGGCATCCGTGTCTCCGAGCTGATCTCGCTGAACGTGGAGGATGTGCATACGGAAATGAAATATGTCCGCTGCACCGGGGCTTCCGGCAAGGAGCGGATCGTTCCCATTGGCGCGATGGCCGCTGAAAGTGTAGCCCAGTATACCACGGGCATGCGGGACAAGCTGCTGCGCGGCAATCTGAATGAACCGGCCTTGTTCCTGAACAGTCTGGGCGGAAGGCTGACCCGCCAGGGGTTCTGGAAGATTATTAAGAAATACGCCCGGGAAGCCCAGATTGAGCAGGATATTACACCGCATACCTTAAGACATTCGTTTGCGGCTCACCTGCTGGAGGGGGGAGCGGATCTGCGTTCCGTGCAGCAGATGCTTGGGCATTCCGACATTTCGACTACCCAGATTTATAGCGGAATTGCCCGCAAGAATATGAAGGAAGTCTATGAGAGCTATCATCCTCGGGCGAGATAGCCGGTTTTAGTGGAGAGATAGCAGCTTACCTTAACCCTATTTATGCTTAGGAGCAAGCAAAAGATGCTTTTTGTGAGTAAGATCGCTATGATGGAATCATACTTAAACCTAAGGCTCCACTTGGTGGAGCTCTCTTGTTTGAGCTGTGCCCCAAAGACTTGCATACTATCAAAGGAGTGAAGACGGCAATGTCCTCATTTAAACGAATCGGATTTATTGTACTGGACAGTGTAGGTATCGGTGAAGCGCCGGATGCTGAAGGTTTTGGAGATAAAGGGGCCCATACCCTGGGCCATATTTTGGAGCGGGTGCCGGGTCTGAAGCTTCCTAATCTGCAGCAGCTAGGCCTTGCGAATATCGCACCGCTGCCGCCGCTTGCCCCCGTGCCTGCCCCAACCGGATATTACGGTAAAATGCAGGAGGTTTCCGTTGGCAAAGATACGATGACCGGCCACTGGGAGCTGATGGGACTCAAAATTGAGATTCCCTTCAATACCTACCCGGACGGCTTCCCGGCCGAACTGATCGAGAAATTTGAAGCGGCTACCGGCCGCAAGGTCATCGGCAACAAGCCGGCCTCCGGCACCGAGATTCTGGTGGAGTACGGCGAGGAACAGATGAAGACGGGCGCCTGGATTGTATATACCTCCGCAGACAGTGTGTTCCAGCTTGCCGCACATGAAGATATTATCCCGCTGGAAGAGCTGTACCGCGCCTGCACAATCGCCCGCGAGCTGACAATGGCTCCCGAATTTTCAGTAGGCCGCGTGATCGCCCGCCCTTATATCGGCGAACCGGGGAAATTCGTGCGCACGCCGAACCGTCATGACTATGCCGTGAAGCCGCCGGAGCCAACGGTAATGAACGCGCTGAAGGATATCGGCAAGGACGTGATTGCCGTCGGCAAGATTAACGATATTTTTACGGGTGAAGGGGTTACGGCAGCCTACCCGACCAAAAGCAATGAGCATGGTATCGAAACTACGATTGCGGAGCTGCGCAAGCCGTTTGACGGCTTTTTATTCACCAATCTGGTCGACTTCGATTCCCTGTACGGCCACCGCCGCGATCCAGAGGGTTACGGACATGCACTGGAGGTGTTTGACCAGGCGCTGCCGGAGCTGCTCTCCACACTGACGGAGGACGATCTCCTGATCATCTCGGCAGACCATGGGAACGATCCGATCCACAGCGGAACGGATCATACGCGTGAATATGTGCCGCTGCTGGTATATAGCCCAAGATTCAAGCATCCGGACAGCCTGGGTATCCGCCAGACCTTCTCCGATGTGGCCGCAACGATTGCGGACAACTTCGGGGCGAAGGCGCCGCAGTACGGGACAAGCTTTTTGGCGGAATTGAAGTAATCAAGCCGATGCTTGCGATGTGAATTCGTACGATACTGTTCAGAGAAGAAGTTCTGACAACTCTTTAGGAGGCAATATAACCATGAACGTAGTAACCCAGAGCAACATTCAGGAAGCAGCCGTCTATATCAAGGATAAATGTCCCGTCGCCCCGGAGATTGGCCTGATTCTCGGTTCCGGCCTTGGCGTCCTGGCGGATCTGATCACCGATGAGGTGGTTATTCCCTATCATGAAATCCCGCATTTTCCTGTGTCCACGGTAGAAGGGCATGAAGGGGAACTGCTGATCGGCATGATCGAGGGACGCCGTGTAGTGATGATGAAAGGCCGCTTCCACATGTATGAGGGCTATGGGCCGGAGACGACGGCTTTTCCGGTTCGCGTGATGAAGGAGCTGGGCGTAGCCAGCCTGCTGGTCACCAATGCCGCTGGCGGCGTGAATACGGACTTCACACCCGGCGATCTGATGCTGATTACCGATCATCTGAACCTCACCGGACGGAATCCGCTGACCGGACCGAATGACAATGCGCTGGGCGTGCGGTTCCCTGACATGTCTACCGCCTACAGCCCCCGCCTGATTGCGGTGGCCAAGGAAGCTGCGGCAGCACAGGGTTTTGAATTCAAGGAAGGCGTCTATGCCGGTCTGCTGGGGCCTTGCTATGAAACCCCGGCCGAGATCGTGATGCTGCGCCGCCAGGGAGCGGACGCAGTAGGAATGTCCACGGTTTCGGAGACGATTGTAGCCCGTCATGCCGGTATCGAAGTGCTGGGAATTTCCTGCATCACCAACATGGCCGCCGGAATTCTGGATCAGCCGCTGAACCATGCGGAGGTTATGGAGACGGCGGATCGAGTGCGTGAGCACTTTTTGAAGCTGGTGCTGGCGCTGATTCCGAAGATGTAGGCCGGAACATCCGGCTGAACTATATAAGTTGAACTTGAGAACTTCATAAATAGGGTAAAAGTGCGGAGGGGAAGTTTGGAACTGGAAGAGCGGTAGCGTCCGCCTTTGTCACCGGATTTCAACCGCAAAAGGCGGTTCCAATCAAGAAATTCTTACGACAACAGCGGCTGGAAGTCCAAACATTCTCCGTAGTCCCGACGAAGTCCTTAATGTAAATATCTTAAGTTCGCTCTATATAACCTATTAACCATACACAATTGAGATCCGGGAGGATGTTACTGATGACACAACAACATGCAAATACCCCTTACGGCATGCAGGTGAAAGAAGCCGCTGAATATATTCAAGCCAAATTGGGGGCCTACGCGCCAACAATCGGTCTGATTCTGGGCTCCGGCCTTGGCGATCTGGGCGATCAGATTGAAGATGCGGTGTACTTGCCCTACGAGGAAATTCCCCACTTTCCGCGTTCGACGGTGGAAGGCCATGCCGGACGGTTCGTGATCGGAAAGCTGGAAGGCAAGGATGTTATGATTATGCAAGGCCGGTTCCATTACTATGAAGGCTACGCCATGCGCAAGGTTGTATTGCCTGTATATGTAATGGCCAAGCTCGGCATAGGTACGCTGGTGATTACCAATGCGGGCGGCGGCATGAACCGTTCGTTCAAGGCCGGCGATCTGATGCTGATTACCGACCATCTCAACATGACCGGCGACAATCCGCTGATCGGACCGAATGATCCGGAGCTGGGTGTGCGGTTCCCGGACATGTCCCGGGCGTATGACCCTGAATATATTGCGCTGGCCAAAAAGCTGGCGGGTGAAGTAAAAGGCGTGAACGGCGAAACGCTGGTGCTGCAGGAAGGCGTCTATGCCGGAATCAGCGGCCCAACCTACGAAACACCGGCTGAACTGAAAATGCTCGCAGCCCTCGGGGGAGATGCCGTGGGCATGTCCACTGTGCCGGAAGTGATTGTTGCCAGGCACAGCAGATTGCGTGTGCTCGGCATTACCTGTATTACAGATATGGCGATTGGAGATGAGCTGGAGCCGTTGACGCATGAGCAGGTGGTACAGGTAGCGAACCTCACGAAACCGAAATTTATCGGCCTGGTGCGTGCCTTTGTGCGTGAGGTACAGGCATAATGCGGGCAGTTGACCTGATTCAGAAAAAAAGAGACGGCGGGGAATTAAGCCGCGAAGAAATCGCCTACCTGATCCAGGGCTACAGCAAAGGCGAAATTCCCGATTATCAGATCTCCGCCTGGGCGATGGCGGTCTATTTCCAGGGGATGAATGCGCGCGAAACCGGCGATCTGACCCTGGAAATGGCCATGTCCGGCGATCAGGTTGACCTTAGCCCGATTGCGGGCATCAAGGTGGATAAACACTCCACCGGCGGTGTGGGTGACAAAACTACAGTTGTGCTTGCTCCGCTTGTTGCCTCCGCCGGCGTACCGGTCGCCAAAATGTCCGGCCGCGGACTGGGACATACCGGAGGCACACTCGACAAGCTGGAATCCATCAGCGGCTTCTCGGTAGAGATGGACCGGGAACGCTTCTTCACTCAGGTTGGCGAAATCGGAGCGGCTGTGATCGGCCAATCGGGCAACATCACCCCAGCGGACAAAAAGCTGTACGCGCTGCGTGATGTGACGGCGACAGTGGAATCGATTCCGCTGATTGCCAGCTCCGTCATGAGCAAGAAAATCGCTGCCGGGGCAGACGCCATTGTCCTCGATGTCAAAACCGGCAGCGGCGCATTCATGAAAACGCTGGACGATTCCATTGCGCTGGCGCAGGCCATGGTCGATATCGGCACACATCTTGGCCGCAACACGGTGGCCGTCATCAGCGATATGGGCCAGCCGCTTGGATACGGCATCGGCAATGCCCTGGAAATCAAGGAAGGCATCGAAACCTTGAAGGGCCAAGGGCCAGCGGACCTGGAGGAAGTCTGCCTGATTCTGGGCAGTCAGATGCTCGTTCTCGGCGGCAAGGCAAAGGACGAGACGGAGGCACGGGCGATTCTGAAGTCCCACATTGCGGACGGCAGCGCGCTGGCCAAGTTCAAGCAGATCGTTGCGGCACAGGGGGGGGACATCACTCAGGTGGAGTCTCCCGGCACGCTGCCGTCTGCGCGGACCTTCATTGAAGTGAAGGCGGTAACTGCCGGGTACGTGGAAAGCATCCAGGCCGAGAACATCGGCATCGCAGCCATGCTGCTAGGGGCGGGACGCGAAACGAAGGAATCGGCTATTGATCTGGCTGTAGGCATTCAGCTGTCCAAAAAAGTCGGCGACGCCGTAGCCGCAGGTGAAACGATAGCGGTGCTGCATGTGAACGACGCCGGAGCGGATAAGGTGCAGGAGGCCGAAGCCAAGGTGCTGGAAGCCTACCTGATTTCCGCCGAGCCGGTGCCGCCGCAGCCGCTGGTGTTCGCGCTGGTAACCAAGGATGGGGTAACGCGGTATTAATTATAAAAAGCGAACATGAAAAAGTAACAAAAGGCAAAAGGGATGGAGGGGAAGTTTGGAACTGTAGGAGCGAATGCGTCCGCCTTTGTCTGCGGATTTCCACCGCGAACAGCGGTACAAATCAAGAAATCTGTAGACAACAGCGGCCGGAAGTCCAAACATTCTCCGTAGTCCCGACGAAGTCCCTAATGTAAATATCTTAAGTTCACTCTATTTAGCTGAAGATAATCAACAGCGGCAGCCCTGGACGGGAAAACGTCCGGGACTGCCGCTGTTTTTATTGAACAGGCACACAAATTTCGCAATAATGACGATTAACAAGTTCAACGGTATACCGCTCCAGGATGGGTCTTGTTTCGTCCAGAGTTAACCCCTGATTCGCCAACTCCGTGAATATATCAACCCAGGCCTTTTGAACAGCTTCTGCAGTATGAGGGATCTTAAATACCGCATAACTTCCTCCGCTAATACTGCCCGCGCTGACTTCATCAGAATTTACACTGTATTCCTCAGGTACCACCAGACATGCATCGTACCGGCAATTTTCCGGTTCCACCAAGGCAGGATTGTCTTGGGCAATCCCGAGGATAACAGACATACTGTCAGTAAAGGAATTAGATTGTACCCACCCTTTAAATTTCTCCATTAACTGTGAGTTGGCCATTCCATAAGGACCCTTCTGTCTCATGTATACAATTTTAGAGTACGGTATGTCTTCAACGGTTACGTTCATATGATCTTCTCTTTCATATAGAGTACATCGATGCCTGAACCCATCTTATGATGCTTTAAAATGAAAAACAACACATTTTTTATAAAAAAAATGTCAGCTCAGCCTCCAGGTTTCACCTGTGTCATACATTCGTATGGGAGTTCAGGCACTCTTCTATCGCCCGCATCATCCGGTATGCGCCCCGGCTGTGGTTGCAGAGAACGGCTGTGGTAACGCCGCTGGCCGGATAGTAAGCGGAGTGGAAGGATACGCCGGGATCGTAGCCCATCACATGATATTTATAAATCCCCCCGCCGCGCTTCGTAATCCACACCCCGTAGCCGTAATATTCTTCTTTGTCGTCATGAATATGAGGGGCAAGCAGCAAGGCAGTCAGCTCCGGTCCCAGCAGCTTATGCTGAAGCAGCCCTTCCCATAGCAGGAGCATATCAGGAGCAGTGACGAACGCGCCGCCGTCCGCGCCCCCTTTTACCGGAATAGAGTAGATGTTGGTGGTCCAGGTTCCGTCTTCATTCTCAATATATCCATGGGCCGTATTAGTGGGGAGTGCATCCAACGAAAAATACCCCGAGTCTGCCATCCCGCTAGCCTTGAAAATAAACTGCTCCACATAATCCGTGAATGCCATCCCGCCAAGCTTCTCCACCAGCAAGCCGAGCAGGATGTACCCCGCGTTATTGTAATGGAACCTGGTACCTGGCGTGAATTTCATCGGCAGCTCCTGGAACATCGGCAGGAAGTCCTTAAGCTCCCGCAACTGATACATTGGCCGTGTGGTCCACAGTGAGGCGAAATCATCCATCGTCTCTTCATCAAAATAATCGGGAATGCCCGAGCTGTGGGTCAGCAGGTGATGAACGGTAATGTCACTGCTGAACCGGGGAAACTCTGCCTGCTCCAGAATATCCATGATTTTGCTGTCGAGTGCAAGCTTGCCCTGCTCCATCAGCTGGCAGACGGCAATCGCTGTGAACAGCTTGGAGCCGGAAGCATGGCCATACCGCGTGTCCGGACGGTTGGGTCTTGTGTCTGCTTTGCTGGCATAGCCGTATGCGCCGGAGACTGCAGCATGGGTGCCGCTTTTTACTAATATAGTTCCCGAAAAGCCCGTTGCTTCAGCCTCAGTTTGAATGATGGTGTGAAGTTGTTCCTGCGTCATGTTGTTGTCCTCCTGATAAATCTTCCGCTTCCTTGCCTGAAAAAGCTGGCATGATTGTATTCTCTGCAGTAAAATGCTCATTTTGCGGCGGGAAATCGCCTTCTGTTGTATTCTGTGCAATTGATTTTCGCGAATGAGGGCTAAAAGCGCCCTTTCCCGGAGATCTGCTGCAGAGAGTGCAATAGTTTCTGTTATTAAGTGATTTGAAGGGGAATCTGCTGTATGAAGTGCAATAGAGTGTGTCTGTATGTGTTTCAATATGTGACTGTATGTCTCTGGGGGAAAACATCGAAAGCCCTGCATCTGCAATTCCGGGCTCCTGCTAACTTTCCGTGACCAGTATCCGGTGTCCGTTTATCCGCTTACTTCTTGTTCACGATATCATGCTGCCTGCTGAATAAGATATACCGACTTCTTTTAAGAATGGTTTATTCCTTGTTTATACTCAGTGCCTCCCCAGTGTATACCTAGTTCCTGCCTGTAATACCATGTAATTCCATGGGCCTTCCCCGTATGCTCTCCGTTTGGCTCTATTGCTTCCTGTTTGCTCCCAAGAAAACGCCGTCCGGGGCAGAGCGTACGCCTTGAGTAAGGTTTATCTGCAAAGGACAAGAAAAGCAGTGCAGTTTTGGCAGGACGGTACATTGTGGAGCGTTTGGAATTTAAGATAGTATAACTCTAACAGATTGAGAGAAAGCACATCCGGGGAGGAATTATAAATGGCACTTCATCAGACGATTACGGTTTTGAACACGATGGACAGCGCTTTTGTGAATGGAGAGCAGATCAGGCAGCTGTTCGCTGCGTATCCTGCGGTTCAGGTAGAAGTGAGGAAAGTTGAAGGCGATAAAGGCAGCACAGAATTCGTGAAAATTACAATCCCGGGCAGTGAAGGCAAGGGAGCAGGCGGCAATGCGCCAACGTTCGGCATTGTGGGCAGACTAGGCGGGATCGGGGCGCGTCCCGGGCGGATCGGGATTGTCTCGGATGCGGACGGCGCGGTGGCGGCGGTAGCTTCGGCGCTGAAGCTGGCCGACATGCAGTCCAAAGGGGATGTTCTGAAAGGCGATGTGCTGGTCACGACACATATTTGCCCGGATGCGCCGACCCTGCCGCATGAGCCGGTGGATTTCATGGACTCTCCGGTCGATATTCTGCAGATGAATGAGCATGAGGTGCTTCCGGAGATGGAAGCCGTTCTGTCCATTGACACCACCAAAGGCAACCGCGTGATCAATCATAAAGGAATTGCGATTTCGCCTACCGTCAAGGAAGGCTACATCCTGCGGGTGAGCGAAGACCTGCTGCGGCTTCTGGAAATGACGACCGGCCGGCTTCCGGTGACCTTTCCGGTGACGACCCAGGACATCACCCCATACGGCAATGACCTCTACCATATTAATTCGATTCTTCAGCCTGCCGTGGCTACGGATGCTCCAGTGGTCGGTCTGGCGATTACCGCTGAGTCCATGGTTCCGGGCTGCGGAACCGGTGCCAGCCATGAGGTCGATATCGCGTCGGCGGTCCGTTTTGCCATTGAGACGGCGAAGGAATTCACCCAAGGCCTGTGCTCGTTCTATAACCCTGCCGAATTCAAGCGCATTACAGAGCTGTACGGCTCTATGAAAGTACTGCAGACCTCCGGCAAGCCAGCGGTCCCGACTGCCTGATGTGGTGCGCATCCATTCTTAGCGATGAGACGGGGCCGGAGCAGAGGCGTAAGGAGGGAGCAAGGTTGAAGCAAATAGGGCTGATTACCATTGGGCAAGCCCCGAGGACCGATGTGGCACCCATCCTGGAAAAATACCTGGAGGGACGTGCGGAGCTGGTTCAGTCCGGGGTGCTGGACGGCTTCACTCCGGCACAGGTCCGGGAATATTACACTCCCGGTGAAGGAGAATATGTCCTGACCTCCCGGATGCGGGACGGCTCGGCCGCTGTTGTCTCCAGAGAACGGATAAAGTCCGTTCTCCAAGGGAAAATTGATGCCATGGAAGCATCAGGAATTAAGACGATTCTGCTGCTTTGTACCGGCGAGTTCCCGGGTCTGCGCACAGTCCGGGCGCATTTGATCGAGCCGGACCGGATTATTCCTCCGGTGGTGCAGGCTTTGACCGGCAAGCGCCGCCTGGGCCTGATCGGCCCCTTGCCCGAGCAGGAGCAGAACCTGAACGAGAAGTTTGCCGCGTCAGGCAGTGCCCTTCCTTTTGCCGCCGTCTCCCCATATACCGGAAGCGAAGCCGATTTCCGTGCGGCGGCAGAGAAGCTGAAGGACCGGGCAGATGTGATTGTACTTGACTGTATGGGCTATCTGGAGCAGCATAGACAGTGGGCGGCATCAGCCGGGGTCCCTGTCGTGCTGTCCAATGCGCTGATGGGGAAGCTGATCGCTGAAATGGTGTAATCAGGAGGAAGTTAACATGAGTGAACAACGGATCACAATCAGTATGAATGTCCTGAAGGACTGTCTGGGGCTTGGCAGCCATGAGCAGCTTGTTGTAGTTGCGGATGACGACAAGCGGGAGCTTGCAGAATCGGTCTACGAAGCAGGCAAACGGCTTGGTGCCGAGACAGTGCTGATGATTATGAAGGAACGGACCCGGTCCGGCGAAGAGCCGCCGGCCGCTATTGCCGAAGCGATGGCCAAATCGGATGTGGCAGTATGCATTACGGCTCATTCGATGACCCATACGGCGGCACGCAAGCAGGCGGCAGCCGCTGGCACCCGGGTAGCTACCATGCCGGGGATGACCGATGATATGTTCAGTCAAGGGGCGATAACAGCGGACTACGGGCAGGTAAAAGTTTTGACCGAGCGGGTAGCCGCGCTTTTGTCCGGCAGCCGCAGTGTCCGCATTGAGAAGGATGGATTAAGCTTATCCTTCTCCACTAAGGGACGGGAAGGCATCCTCAGCACAGGCCTGTATCTGAATCCCGGGGAATCCGGCAATCTGCCTTCGGGTGAAGCCTATATCGCACCGCTGGAAGGCACGGCTTCGGGGCGCATCAAGGTAGACGGCTCCGTTGCCGGAATCGGCGCCCTAAGCAGTCCGATGGTGCTTACCGTGGAGCAGGGCCGTCTGACCGCAGCCGAAGGTGAAGGCGGGGACAAGCTGCTGGAGCTGCTGGGCGCAGGCGACGGCCGGCTGCTCGGCGAATTCGGGATCGGGACGAACAACAAGGCGAGAATCACAGGCGTTGTGCTGGAGGATGAGAAGGTGTACGGGACGATTCATGTGGCTTTTGGCAGCAACAATACCTTTGGCGGAGTGGTAGCCGCAGGGGTGCACATCGATGCTGTGGTGATGAAGCCGGATGTCTATCTGGATAACAAGCTGATTATGCGCGGCGGAGAACTGCTGTAGGATGGAAATAGCGGCAAACGGCTAAAAGCTGCCGGACAGGAGGGATAAGGATGCTGGGAATTATACGCGTCATTACACTGGAGGAGGAAGCGGCGGTTCATCTGCACGGCGCGCTGATTGAGCGCCGCTTCGGGCTGCCCGTCATGAGCCGCTGCATTCAGGATCAGCCCCTGGGGGTATTTGATGAGGAGACAGAAGCACAATCGGTCCCCAAAATTATTGCACTGGCCCGCGAGCTGGAGCGTAGCGGCTGCACGGCCATCGGGATCAGCTGCGCGGCTGATCCCGCGCTGGAGGAAGCCAGAGCCGCCGTCCGGGTGCCCGTACTGGGTGCGGGCTCCTGTGCCGCGCATGTTGCGATGGCTTATTCCGCACGGGTGGGAGTGCTGACCATCCTGAAGGAGGTTCCGCCCTTGATCCGAAGCATACTAAGGGAAGCTTACGTGGGGATGGACCGTCCGGACGGAGTACGGGCGACCCTGGATCTGAACACGCCCGGCGGACGGGCCGGTGCGCTTACTGCGGCTACGCGGCTCAAGGAGCGCGGAGCGGAGGCCATTGTTCTCGCCTGCACAGGCTTCGCTACCATCGGGCTGGCGGCAGAACTGGAAGAGAAGCTCGGCATCCGCGCGCTGGACCCGATCCTGTCGCTCGGCGCGATGGCCGCATCTGCGGCCTCACTGCCGGAGCTTCTCCGGCGGCAATGAGAATGTTGCGGACTGGAGAAGCGTTATTGTGCGGGATCTGCCTATGTTCAAGCTTGCGGACTCAAAATCGAGTGGGAGACCGTGGCGGTTCGAAAACACTATTTGATGAACATCATATTCTCCTTATTAAGACCTGAGGAATGAAAATTAAGAAATGAAAAAACGGTTGAAGGCAGAAATACCCGAATAAAATCCTTCCTTGGCAATAGTCCAAGTTGAGCAGTCTTCACATGGTCATATCATGAAAGTGATCTATGCTCTATTACTTCAGCTTGATGTTGTTCAGCTTTACCAAGTCTTTTGATCTCTCTTGCGACAAAAACAATGGCAACACTGCATGAGATGAAATCTGAAGTTGGTGCTGCTGCCCAAACTCCGGTCAGTCCAAAAAAATTGGGGAGGATAATTAGCATTGGAATTAGAGTAATTACTTGTCTTAGTAAGCCAAGAAACATAGCTTTTTTTGCTGCTCCGACAGCTTGAAAATAACTTGCTCCTACAATTTGTGCACCAATAATAGGGAGCATCAGCAAGAAGATTTTCATTCCATGGCTTGCTGCGTTGATCAACTCCAAGTCATTACTCAAAATACGGGCAAGACCAGTGGGGAAAATTTGTACCATTAAAAAGGTGAGTACACAGATGGCTGTTACTAAAGCTAACTCCAGCTTCAGAGTCTTCTTAACACGATCATACTGCTGTGCGCCGTAGTTGAACCCGAGAATAGGCTGGGCTCCCTGTGTTATTCCCATAGCTGACATTAGGAATAAAATCATAACAGCATTGACAACAGTCATAGCACCGATTGCCACATCTCCTCCATAGGTTTTGAGTGCGTTATTTGAAATAATACCGACAATAAATGCAGAAATCTGCATGAAAAATGGGGAAAGCCCAATGCTCAAAATATCTTTAACAATTGGTAAACTGAGTTTTAAATTCACTATACGAAGCTTTAGAACACTTTTCTTACCAACAAAATGGGCAATGACTAAAATAGTTGTTACAGTAGCCGACAGGACGGTCGTCCATGCTGCACCGGCAATCCCCATATTAAAGGTGAAAATGAAAAGTGGGTTAAGAATCATATCCAGTACGGTACCAATTACTAGTACTATTGTAGCTTTGGCTGGATGTCCCTCCGCCCGAATCACATTACTGAGGCCCGCCCCAATCCCCTGGAAAACACTCCCTATTAGGATTATGGTAATATAGTCCGAGGCATAACCCATTGTCAATTCGCTAGCTCCAAGCAATGTTAAAATGGGCTCCTTAAATATCAATCCAATTGCAGTAACTACTAGCATAAGGACGGTGAGCATAGAGAAGGCATTGCCCAGCACCTTTTCCGCATCTTCTTTCCTGTTTTGACCCAGTCGCATGGAAACAATAGCCGAAGTGCCGATGCCAACCAATGAGGTAAAGGCTGTGAGCAATGTCATAAATGGCAATGTGAGACCGATCCCAGTCATTGCGAGAGCGCCAAGCCTGCCAACAAAGATGCGATCTAGTAGATTGTAGAGCGAACTCACCAGCATTCCAGCAATAGCTGGAATCGAAAATTTAAGAAGCAGTTTTCTGATTGGTTCCGATCCCAGTTGTTCGTTCAATGTACTCATGATAAGTCCTCCTATTTTCTGCCTATACTCAATAGAGATAAATTCCTAAAGTAATTTTCGTTATCATGTTCTTTTTTGATTTTTAAATAAGTATATTAAAGGCTTTTAATATCCATAATTATGATATAGTAATATTTCTTAAGCAAAGCATGACAGACTGTTCTTTACATATTTTCAAAAGAAATGTCTTCTTTACTTCATATTATCTCTCCCTGACTAAAAAATAAAGACATTAAAGATATTGCATATCTATATAAACAGTATTCCTTTGCTTTTGTCAATAGATGATTTAAAAAATAGCGAAGAAGTTGCTGCGGTGTAATGCTGAATTAAAAAAATATTGCAAATTGGTGTTTAATCATCTATTGTAGATAACATAGATCTATATTAATTTCATTTTTTAAGGGGGAGGTTACATGCAATTCTCCAAAAGTACAGATTACGCACTACATGCCCTGGTTCATCTGGGACACTCGGAGCGTTGCCACAATGTCGGCATTAAGGAATTATCTTCAGCGCTTAGTGTCTCCGAAAGTTACTTATCCAAAACGTTATCCAAACTGAGGCAGGATGGAATCTTACGTGCTGTGCCAGGAGTGAACGGAGGATATGAGCTTGCAAGGCCAGCGGATCAGATTACGTTTCTTGATGTAATTCAAGCAATTGAAGGAAGACAGCAGTTATTCAGATGTTCCAATTCAAGTTCACAGCAGCATCGGTTGTTAGCAGAAGATGAGGCTACACTGCAAGATCAGAAAAATTTAGGAACAAATGGTTGCCTGATTGAAAAAGTGATGTATGGTGCAGAACAACATCTGTACCAATATTTGCGGGAACAAACAATACAATCGTTATTGGATGAGGCATTCAAACGGTGTAACCATGAGGCAAACAAGAAGTGATAAGCTTCTTGTGCTTTTATTATGGATATTATAAGTCTATAAAGGATATGTTTCAGAAAATGAAGGGCACTTTCGTCTCCCGTATTATGACGGTTAGGATTAATGATTTAGACACAGAAAATTGGAGGAGAATTAAATGATTGATTTAAATAACATCAGGCGCGGTCCCATCATGCTTGCGCTGATCATCGGAATGTTTGTTGCCGCTTTGAACGAGACACTAATGGGTAATGCTCTCCCCGCATTAATGCAGTCGTTTGACGCATCCGCAGCAACGGTTCAGTGGCTTTCCACCGCCTACATGCTCGTCGTTGGTGTGCTCGTTCCGATAACGGCCATTTTGCAGCAGTGGTTTACTACCCGACAGTTATTCTTGTCAGCAATGGGTTTATTTTTTATTGGTACGGTGATCTCCGCAGTGTCGCCGGTATTCAGTGTATTGCTGATTGGTCGGATTATTCAAGCAGTGGGAACGGGTATGCTGCTGCCACTTGTCATGAATGTTATTATGACCATCTATCCGCCAGAAAAGCGGGGAGGCGCAATGGGGATGTTAGGGCTCGTTGTCATGTTTGCTCCAGCGATTGGCCCGACTATCTCGGGGCTAATCGTTGACGGACTTTCATGGCGCTGGCTGTTTTACCTCGTTATACCATTTGCACTAATTTCCATTTTTGTAGGAGCTGCAGTTTTGAAAAACGTGTCGGAGGTCACCAAACCGCGAATAGATTTCTTATCCATCGTGTTGTCAACGATAGGGTTCGGTGGAATCGTCTACGGATTCAGTAGTGCTGGCGAACATGGGTGGGCGGTTCCGGAAGTCATCTGGACGATCGCGGTAGGCGGTGTTGCGTTGCTGCTGTTTGTCTGGAGACAGCTCAAATTAGAGCAACCTATCATGGATTTACGGGCGTTCCGCTACCCGACATTTGCGCTAGTCGCTGTGTTGCTATTTGTGCTAATGATGACATTTTTCTCATCGGCAATCATGCTTCCGATGTTTATGCAAGGTGTACTCTTGATAACGGCATTCAAGTCTGGTCTAATCCTCCTTCCCGGTGGGATTGTCAACGGGGTTATGGCTCCGATTTCAGGTAAGCTATTTGATAAGTTCGGGCCACGCATTTTGATCATTCCGGGGCTGACTATTGCCGTCATTTCGTTGTGGCAATTCACCCGTTTCAATGAAGCTACAAGCACGGGTTTCATCGTCTCCGTTCATATTGCGCTGATGATTGGTATCGCACTGGTCATGATGCCTGCACAAACAACGGGGCTTAACCAGCTGCCACGGAATCTGCACCCGCACGGGACAGCAATCTTGAACACGCTGCAGCAGGTGGCCGGTGCAATAGGTACGGCCCTGTATATCAGTATTATGTCGGGAGGACAGAAGCAGTACCTGAGTGGAGTAAGTGACCCATCGGCTTCGTCAGAGATCACCAAAGGACTTGCAGCCGGTATCAACAATGCGTTCTGGTTTGGAGTCATCGTCGCGCTTATCGCGTTAGGAATCGGTCTTTTTCTCCGTAAAGGGAAGTCTCCAGAACATGAACAGCTGGCAGAATGAATCAGGACATCCATTAGGGAAATCTCTAAATCTTAAGGAAAGCGAGGAGAACAATCATGAACGATGATTTTTTTAATGCAGCGATGTGGGAAAAGGTATGGAAAGACGAGTCAGATTTGAAAATCGATAGGATGAAAAAGAGCGGAATTGATCCTACCCGGTCATTTGACCATAAAGCCAAGGTATTCAACGAACAATCATTTAACGAAAAAGGAAGACAACGAACCAAACGAATTATAAGCTGGCTCGAAGGACAAGGAGTACAATTCGAAAATGCCTCAGTACTCGATATTGGCGCGGCGTCGGGCGTGTTCTCGGTTCCATTTGCAGAGAAGGGAGCCCGTGTAACAGCAGTAGAGACCTCTCCCCCGTTAATCGAGCTGCTGGAAGAAAACGTTGCAAACTTCGCCGAAGGCCAAGTGAAAATTGTACCCGAACCGTTTGAAGACATTGATGTAGCGTCCATGGGCTGGAACCAGACCTTTGATCTTGTCTTCGCTTCAATGATTCCAATCATTCACAATTGGGAAAGCGTGGAGAAGATACTCCAGTGTGCTCGAAAGTTCTGTTATATCAGTATGCCGGTTCTTCATACGGAGCACAGTCTAGTTAAAGAAATTTGGCCGCTTGTTACCGGTCAATCCTATCAATCGAAACTTACCGAGATGGGTTATTTGCTACACCTACTGTATCTGAAAGGATATGCCTACGAAACGCTGGTTACTGCAGAAGGGAAAACTAGGGAGATCCCTGGAGAGATGGCTTTGCAGGAAGTCATGACGTGGCTAGGACATCACCGGTTACCTGCCGATGAGCGGAATATGCGAATTGTAGCCAACTATTTGGAGCAGTCCTATCCATCAGGAAAAGTTGTCGTTCAAGAGGGAGGACGCTATGGCAAGGTACTGATTCGGTTGCAAGATCAATACATGTATACGAGAAAGAATTGAGGCTGGAAGAGCGGCTTAAGAATGTATTATTGCTTTGGGTTTAAGAGATGAAATATTCTTAAATGATTGAGAGGAATAGACGATGAGAATCGATATTTGGTCGGATTTTGGATGCCCCTTTTGCGTGATAGGTAAAAGAAAATTTGAGAATGCACTGGGCATGTTTACGATGAAGGATAAAGTAGACGTTGTATATCGCAGTTATCAACTCGATCCTAATGCAGAGAACAGGACACTTAGTAACGAACAACTTGCTCAGGAAAAGGGAATGAATGTCGAACAATTGAAAGCCAAGCAGGCACATGTAGCCAATATGATAAAAAAAGAAGCCGGATTCGATGTCAGTTATGATCAAGTTGTTATTGCTAATACTTTTGATGGTCATCGTTTGGTTCATTTTGCAGATAAAGCGGGAAAGGGAGCTGAGTTAACAGAACGCCTTTTTCGCGCCTACCTTTCACAACGCATGAATATCGCTGACCACAACGTACTTGTAGCCTTGGGTAGTGAGGCGGGGCTGAATGAACAGTATGTAGCGGAAATGCTTAAATCTGATGCGTATAAAGATTCGGTTAAAGCAGACATCGCCGAGGCAAGAAATTTGAATATTTCAAGCTTACCTACCTTTGTGTTTAATAATAAATACGTCATTTCAGGTGCTCAGTCTGAAGAAGTTTTTTTGAACGCTCTGAACTCGATTTGGGAGAAAGAGAAGGTATTACAAGAGCTGGAGAAAACGGAGCAATCAAGCGGTGAGGATGGATGCGAAGTTGGTCAATGGTAGGGGCGGGCTGGCTCTGCTGTAGTTCTTTCCGAGTTCTTCCCAACGTCTAAAAATGGCTTCTTTTTTGATCATTGTCGGGAAGTCCGGCAGGCTCTGAATTCAACACAAAAACCCGCGGAAAACCTTGATTCTAAAAGGATTTTCGCGGGTTTTTGCGACTCAGAATCCGTTAATTGAGGATTTGCGCCGCGTTCCGGGTTTGAAATAACGAAATAGTCTCCTGAGTCCGCATTAATCGTTTTCCTATGCCTCCATCTGATACCTCGTATTCCCACCACGACCACGATTATAGATTGATATTCCTCTTCTTAACGTACATTTCCCCTTGCAGAGGAATGCACAGCCGATTCTGCTTGTGGTAATTCGACAAATTCTGATAAACTATTCGGAAGTTGAAGTTTGGCATATTCCATGAAAATTCATGAAATACTGAAGACAGCAGAAGGGGGAAGGGACCAATGAATACCCGGGGCATAACCTTAAGAGAGCTGATGCAGCTTCCGATTCTGTCCAAAGCGACCGTGATTAGCGGGATGCAGGGGCTGGACCGGGTGGTGAGATTTGTGGATGTTATGGAGGTTCCTGATTTGAAGGGCTGGATCAGCGAAGGCGTGATGCTGCTGACCACAGCGTATTCTATCCGCCATGATCCTTCGCTGCTGACCGAGCTGATCTACACCTTGGACCAATTAGGCGCAGCGGCGCTGGCGATTAAGCCGGCGCGTTTCCTCAAGGAAATTCCGCAGGGGGCGATTGAGGCGAGCAATGACTGCGGACTGCCGATTGTGGAGATTCCGCCGGAAATCCCCTATACGGATATTACACAGCCTGTCATGGAGCTGCTGCTGGGCCGCCAGGCGATGCTGCTCCGCCGTGCGGAGGAAGTCTACCGGACACTGACCACGATGGTGCTGGAGAATAGCGGGATACAGGCGGTGAGTGACAATGTGGCTGATTTCTTAAAAGCGCCCGTAGCTCTGTTGGATACGGAGCGGAACATCATCGTTTCTTCGCCGTCCCAGTTCGACTGGTCGCTGGCGGAGCGGCCGCTGAGCTGGAATATTCATGTCGACCGGCGGACGGTAGCCAGGCTGCTGGTGGATAAAGAACAGCTGGATGATATGGAGGAGGTCGGGATTGAGCAGGCCCGGCTCGTGTTCGCCCTGGAGCTGATGCGGAAAAAAGTAGCCGAGGATACGGAGTTCCGGCTGCGCGGCAACTTCATTGATGAGCTGCTTACGCCTCCTTTGCCCTCCAGGCATGAGGTGGAGCGCCGGGCGCGCCAGCTGGGCATGAATCCCGAGCATAAATGGGAGGTAGCCGTGATTGAAGGGGAGACTGCGCCGAATGAAGAGACGGTGAACCGGCTGCTGGAGCAGGAAGCGCGCAAACGCGGCGTCACCCCCCATGCGGAATTCCGTTCGAACCGGGCGGTGCTGTTTCTGCCGACGCCGGAAGGCCGCAAATTCGGCGTTGCCGGCGACAAGGGAACATCGTGGGCGGTGACACTGGAAGGCTGGCTGTCGGACAAAGCGGAAGGTCTGGGCGGCTACCGGACGGGAGTGGGGACACCGGAATACCTCTGGGATATTCAGACCAGCTACAATGAAGCCCGCAAAGCGCTGTCCGTCGCCAAACGCCTGGGCCAGGGGACGGGCGGGGTGACCCGCTACGAAGAGATCGAGGTATATCATCTGCTGGAGGGGCTGAGCGGAGAGGGCTTTGCCGCCTTGTTCGAGCGCAAGCTGGGCAAGCTGCGGCAGTATGACCAGGAGCATGACAGCAACATGCTGCTGACCTTTTATCATTATCTGGAATGCCGGGGGAGCCTGATTGAGACGGCGAACAGCCTCTATATCCACCGCAATTCGGTCAAATACAGACTGGAGCGCATCCGCGACATTACGGGCTTTGATCTGAATGATCCGCGCGAGCAGTTTGTCTGTCATTTGTGCCTGATCTACTACTACCTGCAGGAAAAATAGAATGGATTGACATTTTTATGGCTTTCGCGTCAGAAAAGATGACATATAAGCATGGTTGTAGTGCACAATCGACAAACGGTTGTGCTTTTTTTTAGCTGAACGGGACGTAGTGAGGGGTTCAAAATCTATGTAGAATTAGCACAACTACTACAGAGATTCAAAAAACCGCATGGTACCTGACATGGAGCCTGCGGCAGCAGCACAGGTGCGGCTGAGAATATGAAGATAACAGAGCCTTAAGGGGGTTGATTCATTGTTTGCTTACACATTAAAAAGACTGGCGCAGATGATTCCGGCCTTGCTCGGGATTATCGTGATCACGTTCATTCTCTCCAGAGTATTGCCGGGCGATCCTGCAATCATGCTGGCCGGGGAACAGGCCCCGGAGGAGACAGTCAACAAAATCCGCCAGGACATGGGACTGGACAAGCCGCTGTACATTCAATTCTTCAGTTATTTCGGACAGCTGTTCCAGGGGAATATCGGCTACGCCTATCATACGGGGCATTCGGTCGCAAGTGATCTGGCCACGCGGTTCCCGGCGACGCTGGAGCTGACGATTGCGAGCATTCTGATCGCTATTCTGGTGGCGATTCCTGTAGGCATTATCGCTGCTACCCGCAAGGAGTCGGTTCTGGACCATATCTCACGTGTCTTTTCACTGATAGGCGCTTGTGTACCAATCTTCTGGCTCGGTCTGATGTTCATTTATATCTTTTATTCCATTCTTGGCTGGGCGCCTGCTCCGATGGGGCGAATCAGCGGGGACTTGAATCCGCCGTCGCATATTACCGGATTGTATGTTTTGGACAGCATTTTATCGGGAGATATGGTTGCGCTAAAAAGCAGTATCGTCCACCTGGTGCTTCCGGCGATTTGCCTTAGCACAGGCACGATGGCCATTGTGGCCCGGATGACCCGCTCCAGCATGCTGGAGGTCGTCGATCAGGACTTCGTCCGTACCGCCCGGGCCAAAGGACTCAAGGAATCCGCCGTTATTTACAAGCACGCGCTGGTCAACGCTCTGATTCCAACGCTGACGGTACTCGGATTGCAGTTTGGTTATCTGATGGGAGGCGCGGTGATCACCGAGACCATCTTTTCCTGGCCGGGTATCGGCGGCTATGTTACGGACTCCATTCTGGCTGCGGATTATGCGCCGATTCAAGCCTTTACGCTGGTCAGCGCCATCCTCTACTGCGGCATCAACCTGGCGGTTGATCTGATCTACGGCCTGATTGATCCGCGGATCCGCTATGAATAAACAGACAAGGAGGAGATTAGATTGAGCACGGCAGCACACTCAGCCCAGGGCAGTCCTTCAGCGCCCGCAGCTGCTCACAAACCCAAAACACTGATCCGCCTGCTTCTGCATAACCGGCTTGCCGCAATCGGCCTTGTCCTCATTGTGATCTGGACCGTGACCGCGCTGATCGCACCATGGATTGCTCCGCATGATCCCTATCTGACAGACATGGCGAACAAATTGCAGGCACCTTCCGGCAGCCATTGGTTCGGAACGGACAACTTCGGACGGGATATTTTCAGCCGGGTGCTCTACGGAGCACGAATCAGCATCTGGACCGGCCTCATCGCCGTAGCCATCTCGTTTCTGATCGGGGTCCCGCTTGGCGGGGTAGCTGCCTACTACGGTGGGAGGACCGGAACGATTATCATGCGTCTGATGGATGTTCTGCTCTCCTTTCCGTCGCTTGTACTGTCCATGGCGATCGCTGCTTCCATCGGGGCGGGCCTGACCAGTGCGATGATCGCCGTGGGCATCGTCGGCATTCCGGAGTTTGCGCGGCTGATGTTCGGCCAGACCGTCTCGCTCCGGGAAAAGGAATATGTGGAAGCGAGCCGGGCCATCGGGGTGAAGAACTCGGTAATTCTTTACCGGCATATTCTCCCAAACGCCCTCGCCCCGCTGATGGTACAGGCCACGCTGGGAATGGGCTTCGCCATCCTGACGGCATCGAGCCTCAGCTTTCTCGGCCTAGGCGTCAAACCTCCGATCGCCGAGTGGGGCGCGATGATCTCGGAAGGCCGGGAGTATATTATCTCCGGCCAATGGTGGCTGGTCACCTTCCCGGGCCTCGGGATTGCCACCTCGATTCTTGGCTTTAATCTGCTCGGCGACGGGTTCCGGGATGTGCTTGATCCACGGTTGCGTTCGGGCAAATAAAAGGAGCGCCGGTGGCCGGTGCCGCCAGTGCTCCGAATATACAGCCCGGTATAGATAAATCAGCAGCATCTTGTTTGTAGCCAGTGTATAGAAAAGGGAGGAATTATTGATGAAAAGAGTAAAACTGCTGTCCACACTCACCGCTTTTTCAATCCTGCTGGCAGGCTGCGCAAGCAGCGCCAATCCACAGACGCCTGCTGCCACTACGGCTGCTGAGAGCACCGCAGCACCGGCGGCTGCAGCCAAGCCTTTTCTGACGGTCGCTTATTCTGAAGGCGGTACAACGCTTGATCCGGCGGAAGCCAACGATTTGACCTCGGATACCCTGGTGCTGGCGGCATACGACCAGCTCGTCACCTACGGCATCAAGTCCGACAATGGCGCAAATATCGCCAACACCGAAGACATTAAGCCCATGCTTGCCGAGAGCTGGGAAGTGTCCAGCGACAATACCGTCTATACCTTTAAGCTGAAATCTGGCGTGAAATTCCAGAGCGGCAATCCTGTAGATGCAGATTCGGTGGTGTATTCTCTTGACCGTGTGGCGAAGTCCAGCTCCGGCAGTTTTCTCTACGGAATGGCAGCCATTAAAACCGTAACCGCCAAAGATGATTCCACCGTTGAAATCGCCCTGACGAATGCCAATCATAATTTCCTGCAGATTCTGGCGATGTATACCTTCTCCATTGTGGACAAGAAGACGGTTGAAGCCCAAGGCGCCGACTACCTCAAGACCCATGCGGCCGGCTCCGGTCCGTTCACCCTTGAGAAATGGGACCCGGCCACCGAGGCCGTTTTTACACCGAACGATGATTACTGGCAGGGTGCGCCGAAGCTCGGCAAGGTGACGATGAAGTTCACCAAGGAAGCTTCCAACCGTGTGCTGCTGCTGAACAAAGGCGATGTTGACATGGCGATTGAAATTCCGCCGAAGGATGTTGATACCCTGAAGAGCAACAGCAATCTGACTGTAGCCTCCAATGCGAGCAACCGGATTCTCTATTTTGCGATGAACAACAAAGTGAAGCCTTTTGACAATGAAAAAGTCCGCCAGGCGATCAACTACGCGATTCCCTATGACGAACTGCTGACTGGTGTAATGTACGGACAGGCCAAGCAGATGAAGAGTTCGGTGGCCAGCAATACGCCGGGCTTCTCGGATGCAGGTTATGTCTATGAGCATAATCTGGATAAAGCGAAGGCACTGCTCAAGGAAGCGGGCTACGAAAAAGGGTTTACCTTTGACTTCACGCTCGGCTCCGGCTTCGATGACTGGGAAGATGATGCGGTCCTGATTCAGGCAGAGCTGGCCAAAATCGGCGTCACCATGAACATCAACAAGCTGGCCCGCGCCCAGTTCCTGGAGCAGCAGAAAACAAAGAACCTGACCGCGTATATCTCCAAATGGACTTCTTTTGTCAACGATCCGGGTTATCATCTCGGATTCCTGATGTACGGCAAAGGCTCTTCCAACTACAACAATTACCAGAATGCCGAAGTAGACAAGCTGTGGGAGCAGGCCAATACCGAGACAGACGCAGCCAAACGCGCAGAGCTGTACAAGCAGGCTCAGGAGATCATTACAACGGAAGCACCATGGGCTTACCTGTATGAATACAACCGCATTGTCGGCATGAGCAACAAGATCAGCGGCTACGCGTTCTATCCGGATGAAGTCATCCGCTTCTACCCGCTGTCGATTCAGGAGTAATACGCACAGCAGACATCCATGCTGCTCATTAGCGGCACTTCAGATCAAACAAGACTTATATTTTGACAAAAGAGCGGACGGGCCTTGGCGGCTGCGGTCCCTCTTTTTCCAAATTACAGCGGACATAAAGGAGATTGGAACTCATGACAGACTGGAAAAGCAAGGTGCTGAGCGCGATTGATGCGGAGCAGGAGCAATTGCTGGAGCTGTGTTCACAGCTGATCCGTTTTCCCTCTGAGAATCCTCCGGGCGACTCGCGGGACATCAGCAGCTTTATCATGGAGTATCTGAAGCAGGCAGGGATAGATACAGAGGTGCATCCGGCCACCGAAACGATGCTGAACCTCGTCTCAACGCTGAAAACCGGGGCTGCGGAGCCTTCGGATAAAAAACTGATCTTTTGCGGACATACAGATGTGGTTCCCGCCGGTGACCGGTCGCGCTGGGATTTCGATCCGTTCTGCGGCGACATCGTCGATGGCTACTTGCTGGGAAGAGGCGCCTCTGACATGAAGGCCGGATTGGCCGGGCTGATCTATGCCATGGGGCTGCTGTCCAGACTGGGCGTTCCCCTGCGCGGCGATCTGGCGCTGCTGGTAGTGCCGGATGAAGAAACCGGCGGCCACCTGGGTGTGCCGTGGGTGCTTGAGCGTGAACTGGTCACAGGAACGGCTGCCGTCATCGCTGAGCCTTCCGGCCCGCTGAATCCGACCATTGGCCAGAAAGGCAGCTGCTGGTTCGAATTCACAGTGGAAGGCACTCCCGGACATGGAAGCCTGGCCCCGGTGGTGGGCGAGAGCGCGATTGTCAAAGCGGCCAAAGGGATTGAAGCCCTGCAGCGTTTATGGGACATCAAGCCCGATATTCCGGAGGAGGTTCAGGAGATCATCCGCATCTCCCAGGATTATGTGAAGGAACGTGAACAGGACGGCTCCATCGCTTACCAGGTGTTCGACCATGTGACGGTCAACATCGGAACGATTCAGGGCGGGACAAAAGTGAACGTGGTGGCTGACCGGTGTACGGTGCAGGTAGATTCGCGGGTTCCTTTTGGCGTCGATTACCGTGATGTGCTGGACCGTGCGCGTTCACTGCTGCTTGAAGCGGGCATCGAGTCCGAGGTCAAAGGCTTCGGCTTCCAGGGCAATGCCAACTGGACTTCTACGGAAGAGCCGATTGTCAGCAATCTGGTGGAGAGTATCTGCGAGGTAAGCGGCGAAGAAGCCTACGGAGTGCTGCAATGGGCCTCCAGCGATGCCCGCCATTTCCGGACCCATCAGATTCCGGTGCTGCAATACGGCCCGGCTGAGCTGTCCACCATTCATAATTTCAATGAAAAAGCGCCGGTCTGGCAGATCATCCAGTGCGCCAAGGTATATGCGTTGACCGCCCTGAAGTATCTTGGAGTCGAAGAGAGCGGAAAATAATTCGGAACGTGAAGTTTACTGACAAATTTTACGCCGAAAGTCTGAGTGGGATTGATGTTACGATATATATGGTAAGGGATTTGTGTAACTGATTGCATTTGGTGCAATAGAAAGTTCATTGTTTGGGGTGAAATCGCCATCTGCTGTATTTCGTGCAACAGAATTATCGATTTATAAGTAAAAACGCGTTTTTCGCTGCTTTCTGCTGTACAAAGTGCAATAGAATCTGTTTTCTGGCTAAATGGGGGGGAATCTGCTGTAGAAAATACAACAGAATCTCCATGCCGCTGCGGCGCCCTTGAGAATGCGAATAGAAGCGTGAAAATGAATTGCAGGATAGAAGGTGTCTCGCCTGCTCAAATACAGACTAATATAAATCTAATGCCGGGAGGGATAAAGATGACAGAACTGCTTGAAGTCTCCGGGCTGTGCACCGAATTTTCAACGGCTGCGGGTACGATCCGTGCGGTTGACGGCATCAGCCTGTCCGTGCGCAAAGGGGAGACGCTGGGCATCGTCGGCGAATCCGGCTGCGGTAAAAGCATCACCTCGCTGTCGATCATGCAGCTGCTGCCGAAGCGGATCAGCCGGATTGCCGCCGGGCAGATCCGTTTTGAAGGCAAGGATATGCTGAAGATGCCGGTGAAGGAAGTGCGGGGTATCCGCGGCAACCGGATTGCGATGATTTTTCAGGAGCCGATGACCTCGCTGAATCCGGTGTTCAAGATTGGCCGGCAGATTTCCGAATCCGCCCGGTTTCATCTGAAGCTGAGCAAGAAGGAAGCGGACGAGCGTGCGGTTGAAATGCTGCGCAAGGTCGGAATTCCCCGTCCGGAAAAAATCGCCCAGCAGTATGCCCACCAGCTATCCGGCGGGATGCGCCAGCGCGTGATGATCGCCATGGCGATGGTCTGTAGTCCGCAGCTGCTGATTGCCGATGAGCCGACGACAGCCTTGGACGTGACGATCCAGGCGCAAATTCTCGATCTGATGCGCGAGCTGCAGCAGACCGAAGGGATGTCCATTCTGATGATTACCCATGATCTGGGCGTCGTGGCCGAAATGTGCGACCGGGTCGTGATCATGTACGCAGGCCAGATTGTCGAGGAGGCGGATGTGGCGACACTGTTCGGTAAGCCGCTGCATCCTTACACACAAGGGCTGCTTGCTTCGCTGCCCCAGCTTGCCGGGGAGAATGACCGCTTGACCTCGATCCCGGGACAGGTCCCGAATCCGGCCAATCTGCCATCCGGCTGCCGGTTCGCACCACGCTGCCCGGCGGCGGTTGACCGCTGCTGGGCAGAACGCCCGGAGCTGCTTGAAATCCGGCCAGGACACAGCTGCCGATGTCTGCTGCAGCAGGAGGAGGTATCATGAGCGCCATTCTGGAAGTCCGCAATTTGAAGAAGCATTATCCGATCCGCAAAGGCTTTTTCGCCAAACAGGTGGGGGCTGTAAAAGCAGTGGATGGCATCACCCTCTCTGTAGAGAAGGGAGAAACCCTTGCTGTTGTTGGTGAATCCGGCTGCGGCAAGTCCACCACGGGCCGGGCTATCCTGCGGCTGATTGAGCCGACGGACGGCGAGATTCTGTTTGACGGCACAGATGTCCGCAGCCTGGATACCGAGCAGCTTCGACGGTTCCGCACCGATATGCAGATGGTGTTCCAGGACCCATATGCTTCGCTGGACCCGCGTTGGACCGTGCAGCGCATCCTGGAGGAGCCGCTGCGGACGCATGGAGCGGCCAAGAGCAATGAGCTGAAAAGCCGTGTCGAGGAGCTGATGCAAGTCGTGGGTCTATCGCCTTATCAGGCCCACCGCTTCCCGCATGAATTCTCAGGCGGCCAGCGGCAGCGGATCGGTATTGCCCGCGCGCTGGCGCTGAATCCAAAGTTCATCGTCTGCGATGAGCCGGTCTCCGCGCTGGATGTATCGATTCAGGCACAGGTGCTCAATCTGATGCAGGATCTGCAGGAGCAGTACGGTTTGACCTACATGTTCATCTCCCATGACCTCTCGGTCGTGAAATTTATCAGCGACCGGGTGGCGGTGATGTATCTGGGCCGCATCGTAGAGCTTGCTCCGACCAAGGAGCTGTTCGCGAAGCCGCTGCATCCGTACACGCAGGCCCTGATGTCCGCCGTGCCGGTGCCGAATCCGGGACTCAAAAAGTCGCGGATTGTGCTGACCGGCGACGTGCCGAACCCGGAGACACCGCCCTCCGGCTGTGCTTTTCATCCCCGCTGTCCCTTCGCCATGGACAAATGCCGCAAGGACGAGCCGGTGCTGCGCCAGCTGGACTCGGGACATCAGGTATCCTGCCATTTGTACTAGCAGTAAGTTTGGAGCCACCCGGAGACGGGTGGCTCTTTGAATTGAATGCCGCCGGGGCGCCAGGGACGAAATCAAAGGTAAAAATACCTTTGATATGCGCCGCCGTGGCGCCAGGGACGGAATCAAAGGTAAAAATACCTTTGATATGCACCGTAGGGGCACCAGGGACAGAATCAAAGGTAAAAATACCTTTGATATGCACCGTAGGGGCACCAGGGACAGAATCAAAGGTAAAAATACCTTTGATTTGCGCCGCCGGGGCGCCAGGGACAGAATCAAAGGTAAAAATACCTTTGATTTGCGCCGCCGGGGCGCCAGGGACGGAATCAAAGGTAAAATACCTTTGATATGCACCGCCGTGGCGCCAGGGACGGAATCAAAGGTAAAAATACCTTTGATATGCACCGTAGGGGCACCAGGGACAGAATCAAAGGTAGAAATACCTTTGATTTCCCTGCACGGGGGCCTCCCGGCGGCAAGCCAAGTGGAAAAAGGGAACTTAAATTTCTCGAAAATCAAGAAATCGCGAGGGTTAGGTGGAAAAAGGGAACTTAATTCAGCGCTAATCCTTTATCTGGGGCGAATTGGGGTGAATTAGTGATACTTTTTCCACTTAGCTACCGAGTTACTTGATGCTCGGTCATATTAGTGATACTTTTTCCACTTAACTTGCTAACTTAACCAGCTTATGAAGCGCCAAGAAGGTAATTCACTTACACAACTTTTTTTGGACACTACCCGGGACTCAAATCAAAGGTCGAACGACCTTTGATTATCCCGCACTGGCGCCAGGATCCCCCCTTCTTCCCACACACCCCGCCGTCTGTCCCCCACACCCCGCCGTCTGCCCCACACACCCCGCCGTTTGCCCCATACACCCCGCCGAGTGTCCCACACCCCGCCGTCTGTCCCACACACCCCGCCGTCTGTCCCCACACCCCGCCGTCTGTCCCACACACCCCGCCGTCTGCCCCATACACCCCGCCGTCTGCCCCATACACCCCGCCGTCTGCCCCATACACCCCGCCGTCTGCCCCACATACCCCGCCGTCTGTACCACACAGCTTACTCGCGAGACTTCCCGCAACTTGAAAAACTTAGTTCAACGCTCCTATATAGACCACTTCCAGGCCTATTTCTAACCCCTCAACCGAAGCACCCAGAAGCGGCTGTTTTACAAAAGGTCCTACCCCTGTTCCATCTGCGACTTCTGATTCAATTATGACAAAAAAGTAACTTTTGGTTTGAAATGAAAAGTAAACTCCCCTATAATTACAATAAATATAAATCTGAACTGGGAGGAGATGGAATAAAAGTGAATAAACAACGAGAGCTGTGGATTGACGCGGCCAAGGGTTTCAGCATTATTTTTGTGGTCATGGGGCACTCCGGCGATGCGGCAGCCAACCATTATCTGTCCTGGTTCCGGATGCCGTTGTTCTTTATACTCAGCGGGCTGGTCTTCAAACCGGTAGATTCCTGCCGGTACCTGGGCTGGGCGGCCAAACGGACCAAAGGTCTGATGACACCCTATGCAGCCTATGGAATGCTGATCGCCACTGTGCTGCTGCTCTTCAGCTTCAATTTTAGAGACTTTGCCGAAAATATCGCCAGGCTGCTCTACGGGGGATTGTCGCTGACCGGCCCGTACGGTGTATTCTGGTTCATCACCTGTCTGCTTTTTACCCAATTGCTGTTTGGATATATCGTCCGTTACCCGATGAGAACACAGCTCCTTCTGATCACCGCCGCTTATTCACTATCCCATCTGATCTCTCTCACTTCGCTCCACACCTTCAACCTTCCCTGGAACATCGACGTTTCCCTATTGGCTGTGACTTATTATGCTGTCGGCTATTATGGCAAAAAAGCGATCCCCGCGCTGATCCGCCGCCGGATTACATTGCCGCTGCTGCTCCCGCTGTGTGCAGGTGTTTTTGCTCTGGAGCGTGCCGGAATGATTCACTATAGCCTGAATATGAAATACAAGGAATATGATGCTGTGGTGCTGGATCTTTTCATTCCGCTGCTGGTCTCCCTGACCATTTGCGCCGGGGTGTACTGGTTATCCAGGCATTTTCAGCTGCAATGGCTGGGCAATTTGGGCCGCAATACGATCGCCATCATGTATCTGCATCTGCCGGTCAATTACGCGCTAAAATATCTGGTCGGCGCAGACTACGGCCTCGTGCCTTTTACATTGGTTGGCGTAGGTGTCCCGCTGCTCGCCGCCCTGTGGATCAGCCGCTTCCCGCTGCTGTCCAAATTGTACCTGGGACATCATGGAGGCAGCCGTCCTGCCGTCAGCTACAGTGAACGAACCGCGGTTCGGAGCAGTGTTTCTCCCGGAGACTAGCAGCCATTTTCAAAATATAAGGCTTTATATGCTGAGCGCCATAAAGTACCCTTCTATTTCTCGCTGAAACGGGTACCTGAAAGCGATACGAAGTATCGCTGCTTCGGAAGCATAAGCTTTTTTAAGGCCGGCGTAGCCGTTTCCACTTGGCTTATCACACAAGCACAATAGCCTTCAAAATTTCCACGCCAGCAGATTGAACGATGTTGCCGCGCATTTTTACAGTTAAATGGAATAATTTTCACCCGTTCTGACCAGACTGGAACACAGTACCTGTGAAATGAAGGTTAATGTTCAGGAGGGGAACCATCGTGAGAAAAATGCGTTATGTACTGCTCGTGCTGTGTGTTGCTGCTTCGGTTCTGGGATCAGCTTCAGGCGCGTATGCAGAGGAAAAAGCCAAAGCCAAGGACACCGGCAAAAACGCCGCTGTTGTGAATCTCGCGCCCGGAGCGCGCTCCGCGATTCTGATGGATGCGAACACGGGCACGGTGGTTTATGAGAAAAACAGCCATGATAAGCTGCCGCCGGCAAGCATTACCAAAATCATGACCATGCTGCTGACCGTGGAAGCACTGGATGAAGGCAAGCTGCAATTGACTGATAAGGTGCGGACGAGCGAATATGCCGCGTCGATGGGCGGGTCGCAGATTTTTCTGGAGCCCGGCGAAGAAATGACTGTGGATGAAATGCTCAAGGGCATTGCGATGGCCTCGGGTAATGACGCTTCTGTGGCAATGGCCGAGAAGCTGGCCGGATCGGAGAGCGCTTTTGTGGATCTTATGAATCAAAGGGCCGGGGAGCTTGGCCTGAAGGACACGCATTTTGCCAACTGCAACGGTCTGCCGGCCGAGAATCATTATTCCTCCGCGCATGACATTGCCGTCATCAGTAAGGAGCTGCTGAAGCATGAACGGATTATCAAGTACACCGGCTCCTACCAGGATTATCTGCGCAAGGATACGACCAAGCCGTTCTGGCTGGTGAATACCAACAAGCTGGTGCGCTTTTATACGGGGGCTGACGGTCTGAAAACCGGTTATACGGCGGAAGCCAAGTTTTGCCTCTCCGCAACTGCTGCCAGAGACGGACTGCGTGCCATCGCGGTTGTCTTAGGCGAACCTAACACCAAAACGCGCAACAGCGAAGTGTCGGGGATGTTCGATTATCTCTTTTCCCAGTACAAGGTTCATACGATCCACAAAGCGGGAGAAGCCATTGGCAATGTGAAGATTGAGAAAGGTGTAAAGACAAAGCTGCCGCTGACTGCAAAGGAAACGTATAGTGTGCTTTTGAAAAAAGGAATCACCCAGGAAGGCATCCGCCATGAGCTGGTTGTGCCCGAAAGCATAAAAGCTCCTGTAAAGGCAGGACAAGCCGTCGGCAAGCTGGTCGTATATCAGGGCACGGACAAGATCAAGGAATATGAGCTGAAAGCAGACACGGATGTGCCGAAGGCAGGCTGGTGGAAGCTGTTCAAAAGGACCGCAGGCTCTATGTTCAGGGTGGATTAAATTCGGTTTTTTTGTAGATTGGCCTCAGGCTTTCTGTTGATTCGTAGGGGTTTTCTTCTAGTTTTGTCGTGAGGCAGGATTATAGATTTCCCGCGTAGAAAACCTTGTCCTTGTAGGGGAAAGAACTGATGTGCAGGACGGTTTTTCAAAGCAACGAAGAGGAGAGTGGCAAGCATGAATTCTCATGTGGAGATGGAGCATCACCGGGGTGTGCTGATTGTCCGGCTGTCTGGAGAGCTGGATCATCATGCAGCCGAATATGTACGAATGGATATGGATGAAGCCATTATGCGGGGCCAGGTGGAGCATCTGATTCTCAGCCTGAAGGAACTGCAGTTTATGGACAGCTCAGGGCTGGGCGTCATTCTCGGGCGGTACAAGCTGATCCGCAGCAAAGGCGGGAAAATGGTCGTCTGTGATGCTGCACCGCCTGTACAAAGGCTGCTGGAAATGTCGGGCTTGTTCAAAATCATGCCCCTATATGACGACGAGAGCGCTGCACTCTCGGATTTGGAGGTTGCGTTATGACTAAAAGCGAAGCGGGTAACTTCATGAACGTCCAGTTTGCCGCATTGTCGGAGAACGAATCGTTCGCGCGCGTGGTGGTGGCGGCTTTTGTCTCCCGGCTCGATCCGACGATGGAGGAGCTGAATGACCTGAAGACGGTTGTGTCGGAGGCGGTCACCAACTGTATTATCCACGGGTATGACAGTGATCCTGAAGGCATTGTCAGCATCTCTGCCTCCATCGAGCATGAAACTGTGCATCTCACGATTGAAGATAAGGGCCGGGGCATTGAGGATCTGGAGCTGGCCCAGCAGCCGCTGTATACGTCCAAGCCGGAGCTGGAGCGCTCGGGCATGGGTTTTACGATTATGGAAAATTTCATGGATGAATTCGAAGTCACAAGTGAACCGGGGCGCGGTACCTCCATTTCAATGAAGAAAACCATCGTCTCGAAAAAAGCTTTATACAATTAGGGGTTGGAGCCATGGATGCAGAGTCAAAAAAAGCTCCGCCGACCTATTTGGACGATGCGGAGGTCAAACGTCTGATCGCACTCAGTCAAGCCGGAGATAATCTGGCCCGCGACACGCTGGTCAACTGCAATATCCGCCTCGTCTGGTCGGTGGTGCAGCGGTTTATGAACCGCGGGTATGAGCCTGACGATTTGTTCCAGATCGGCTGTATCGGACTGTTGAAGTCCGTAGATAAATTCGACCTCAGCTATGAGGTCAAATTCTCCACCTATGCCGTGCCGATGATTATCGGCGAGATCCAGCGTTTCCTCCGGGACGACGGCACCCTCAAGGTCAGCCGTTCTCTCAAGGAGATGGCCAACAGGGTCCGCAAAATGAAGGACGAAATGTCCAAAACGCTGGACCGGCTGCCGACCATCGGCGAAGTCGCGGAGGCGCTGGGGGTCACACCCGAAGAAATCGTGTTCGCCCAGGAGGCCAACAAGCCGCCGACTTCGATCCACGAGACCGTCTTCGAGAACGACGGCGATCCGATCACGCTGATCGACCAGATTGCCGACGAGACGCAGGAGCGCTGGTTCGACAAGCTCGCACTCAATGAGGCCATCGGGGCCTTGACCGAGCGCGAGCGCCTGATCGTCTACCTGCGCTACTACCGCGACCAGACCCAATCCGAAGTCGCCAGCCGCCTCGGCATCTCGCAGGTCCAGGTGTCGAGGCTGGAGAAGAAAATCCTCGCGAGCATCCGCGAGCAGATTGCGCAGTAGATGGGCTGGCAGGGTACAAGCGGGGAGTTAGACGAGGGGGAAGCAAGACGAGCGGGAAGTAAGGCGAGCGGGAAGTAAGGCGAGCAAGGAAGTAAGGCAGCAGGCAGCGGAGGCAAGTAAGGAAAACAGTACGTTACCAGCTTTTGCAAGTAAGTATGAGCAGTGAATGTGACGGGTGAAATAAACGGTTGTAGGAGGCCGCCTCGGGAGAGGCGGCTTTTTGTGTGTGGTTTGGTGGGGCGCAGCAATGAATCGGACAGAGAGGAGAGAACAAAGCCAAACGGCTCATACAGCAGAGGATCGAGTTCTCCCAGCCTCCCCTGAAAAAAAGGGGGGACTTCCCCTAATGGACCCAGATGCCGTTAATTGCTTGAAATCGGTTTTTGCCGGGCACTTACGGACCCGGATGACCCTATTTCATGCAATTCCACCATTATGCTCCGGGAAATGCCAGCTTAGCGTCTCCTGAGTCCGTTAGATTGAATAAAAAGCCCGGATTGTTGAAATAACGGCGCTGGAGTCCGTAAGGTCGTGGTTCCCTTTAGGTTCGAGTGTAAAGCACCCATCTGATTATCTACAAGATGGATGGCGAGGAATCCGTCAATCTAGCCTTCCGGGTTGTTCTACTAGTTTCCATGCGTGCTCCGCTCCATTAACGGATTTCCTGTCCGCATCCCTGAAAAAGGAAAAAATAGAACATCTTAAGTCGATAGGAATAAATTCCGATAATAAGAGTGTCCTCTACATCTAAAGTCTCATTTACATAAGCATACAAGGACAGAAAACCGAGTTTGGAACAAGGGCAAATCCGTACGAAAGTCGGAGACGCAAAGCCACGGGCCTACTTCATCCGGGAGGGATGTCAGGGCAGCCGGGCCGCTCAAGGCACTTGGTTTTTTGACGTGCCTACAAATAGCACTGGGGGAGAGAAGTGAATGAGGTTCGGAAGGAAAAGGAAGTTTACGCAGACGGTTACAGCTGTTTGCGCGGCGGTGATTTTGCTTGGGGGGCTTGCCGGCAGTGGTCTGGGCATAGGGCAGGCATCGGTTTCGGCTGCGGCTGTGACGGCGGCCAACCCGGGCAGAACGGACTATAGCGTATCGGGTGATCGGCTGTTATGGCTGGAACCGGATGCAGACGGAGTTAAGCAGGTGCACGCGCTGAATCAACGCAGTGGCGCAAATACGGTGCTTACATCCGGTCCATCCGCCAAGGATGCGCCTTATGTGCATGGAGCAGTTGCGGTGTGGGCGGACAAGGGAAGTGAGCCGGGATCTTCACTTCACTGGGATATCTATACTGCCGATCTGGAGACAGGCAAGAAGATGAAGCTCAACAAGCAGGCCGGCCAATACGGCAATCCGACAACTGACGGCGCAGGTGTGGTCTGGTATGAACGCAAAAATTACGGCAGCATGATCTATCATGATCTGGCAACCGGGGTTGAAGCGGATCTGGGCGAAGGCCGTTTCCCGGTGCTGGCCGGCGGAAATGTCGTCTACAAGAATGCCCGTGACGGGGGCCTTAGCCTGCTGGATGTGAGCAGTGGCGTCACCCGCCCACTGGTTAGCCTGGGTGGTGCGAATGCGGTGGACTGGTTTGTTTTTAACGGCAGCCACGTGCTGTACAAGCAGAAAAACAGTGCCACAGGAAGCAAATATGTACTACTGAACATCAAAGACCTCACGGCACAGCCAGTGGATCTCACCGGGATGAAAGCCGGGGGAACTGAATATGCCTTTATGTCCATAGGTGAAGAACAAGCTGTGTTCCAGGAGGAGGTTGACGATGCTGTCACTCTGAAGCAGGTAGACCTCACTACATATGCAGTAAAACCGCTGCCGATAGATGCCGGGGTGAAGCTGATCGGAATTAGCGGGAACAAGCTGCTGTACAGCAAGAAGGACGATTACATAGAATCAGTGGATTTAAAAGAAAACCCCAACCCGACTCCTGGGCCGGAAACGACTCCACCGCCAGGTGCAACCCCAAATCCAGGCCCAGACGCTAACCCGGGTCCGGCTCCGGGGACTAAGATCCCTGTGATTACCGGAGCCAAAGACAGCCGGATTATTGGAAGTTCAGGCGGCATCTTGTCTGCAGTGAATGGTTGGGCACGGCTGGAAATATCTGCTGGAACCTTCCCGGACAATACCAGCGTAAGCCTGGCCCAGGCTGAACTGGAAACGAAGGAACTGCTGGATGCAAGCGGCAAAAAGCTGCTCAAGGCTGGTTCCGCCTGGCAGGTGCAAGCGAGCGCTCCATTCCTGATCCCGGCCAAGTTGGCGGTCCGGTATCCGCAGGAGGAGCCTTGGACGTCCAAGCGGGAGAAGCTTGGAATCTACAGCTACAATCCGGACAAAGGCATCTGGAGCTATATTGGCGGGGTGACTGCGGCGGAGGACGGTTTTGTTCAGGCTAAGATATCAGCCTCTGGGCTGTACGCGGTCATGCTGCGCGAGGCACAATTCACGGATATTTCAGGCCACTGGGCACAGCAAGATGTGGAGGTCCTGGCAGCAAGAGGCATCGTGAACGGAATGAACGGAACCGTATTTGCGCCAAAAGCTGTACTGACCCGGGCTGAATTCACCAAGCTGCTGACAGCAGCTCTTGGACTCCAACCGGTACATACGGATAAGCCAACCTTCCGTGATGTTTCCGCTGCGCACTGGTCTTACCCGTATGTGGAAGCAGCAGCGGCGGCAGGAATTGTAACCGGAGACGCAGGGCTTTTCCACGGCAATGCTCCGCTGACCCGTGAACAGATGATGGTGATGCTGATGCGGGCGATTGACAGCACTACTGCCCACAGCCCGGCATCTGCTGCGGACTCAGTCAAGCTTCAGGCAGTACTCTCCGGATTTAAGGACAACGGCACCATTAGCCAATGGGCACGGGAATCCGTAGCTGCGGCGGTTGACAAGAAGCTGGTGCAGGGCAGCGGACAGTTTTTGAAGCCCAAGGATTCTTCCACAAGAGCCGAAGCGGCAGTCATTATGTACAAGCTGCTGGCTGAGCTGAAATTACTCTAACTTATCACGGATAGGAGATCGGTCTATGAAATTCCGAGTATTAAAAAGGAAATGGCGCAGCGGCAGCTTGAAGGCGCGTGTGAACCTCATGCTTGCGCTGCTGCTGGTCATATCTTACATCCCGGTTCTTCCGGGAATTGCCAAGCTCACATCGTCTGCCTATGCGGCTACCAATATGCGGATTGAACCGAGTGAGCTGAGTCCGGGACCCGGTAAAAGTGTGGAAATTTCGTTCAGCTTCAACGCAGCGGATGACGGCCAGGACCAGCATGAGACTAACATCAACCTGTGTACTCCGCAAAAAGACGGTTCTGCTCCGCTCCTTGGGGATCTGATTACGAGCGGCGTGTATCCGACGAAGAAGGACGGGCAATATATCGTTCATAAATATGTCTGGGATGGCAAGATCGGAGGCGTGCCGCTGGACGAAGGGCGTTATAACATCTGCATCTCTCCTGCTGAATATAACGGCTCTGGTGTGTATTACGGCCAAATCGCCAGCTTCGAAATCCTTGGCGGTGACGAGGTGCAGCCACCGGCAGCCTTGCAGATCAGACCTGCGGCCTCAGGACAATCTGTAGTATCAGGGACTGCTGAACCCGGAACGCTGCTGGAAGTGGAGCTCTACTATCCCTCCAGCGGAGAAGACAAGCTGTACCCCAATGTTGCAGTCAACAGCGCAGGACAATGGAGTCAGCAGCTCGGGATCACACCGGGCGTAACGGCGCATATTACGGCGAGAGCGAAGAAGGACGGTAAGTTCTCCGGGTATTCGGAGCCGCTTGCGGTGCTGCGTGCGCCTATGCCCGCTTTTACGCTGAGCTTGGAAGCCTTGGCTGCCTATTATTATAAGCTGGATTCTGTTCAGGCAATGAAAGAAAAAGCCAAGGACATCGCTGTACTGAACCAGTCTGCGGCCTCGTCGGGAACAATCAGCGGGTTGACCTCTATTCTGCTGACAGATCCTCAAACTGCCCGTGCTATTTCCAGCGGGGATCTGACGCAATTTACGGAAGCGGCCATCCAGGACCGGCTGCGGATCGTGAACCCGTCGGGGCAGGCGCCGGTTGATCCGGCCCGGGGGGATTTTGTCTACTCCAGCGATTCGATTAGTCTGCAGGCCTTGATGCCGCTGCAATTCGGACTGAGCTATTTAAGCCGTGACCCTTACAAGGGGGTTAATGGACTGGGGTGGCATCACAGCTATGAATGGAAGCTGAACCCGCTGAACGGCGGCAAGGTGGAAGTCATGAGCCCGGACGGTTCGCTTTTTGAATACGTGCCTTTGGCGGGAGGCCAGTATCTGACACCGCGAGGTACCGACTGGACGCTAAGTGCCCCTTCTTCAGGGGAATATACCCTTGCATCGCCGCAAGGCGATCTTTACCGGTTCAATGGTGAAGGGCTGCTGCAATCGGTCACGGATTTAAACGGGAATCAGATCGCTTTTGCTTATCAGGGTAAGAAGCTGGAAGAAGTCAGTACAGCCGGGGCTTCTCTAAGCTTAAGCTATGACGGGGCAGGAAAACTGATTGCTGTAAGTGATCTAACCGGCCGACAGATGTCATTTCATTATGATCCGGCAAGCGGAGACATGACCTCGATTACTGATGTGGATGGGGCCACAACCAAGCTTACCTATGATGACAACCATCACGTACTGAGCGTAACCGACGCCAAAGGAACTGCGGTGATGAGTGTTGCCTATGATGACCATCAGCGCGTGACCAGTTTCACCGATTTCTATGGCAATACGAGTTCCTCCGCCTATGAGGGGCGTGTGGCCCCAGTGGTCCGGGGAGAAGAGCCTGAAGGCGGCGGGACGGGAATTGATCCTGCGAACGGACGGGATATACCGGAATCTAATGAGGTGATTTTGTCCGGGACGATGAATAATCTGGCCCATGCACCTGCATACCGGAAGGTTGAAGGGCTGAAGCCGCTCATAGCTGACTATTTGGCAGGCAGCATTGGAACGATCGAGAGCAAACGGAATGCTTTTAGTGCCTCAGCGGTTGCCGCTCCGGGCGGGATTGCTGACATTCAAAGTGCGATAGCGGCCAGCAGCGCATCACCGGCTGTTGTGAGTTCGGGCCATTTGAATGTTGAAGAGAGCGTAACGTTCGGGTCACCGGGCAAGCCTGTCGTCCTGATCGTGGACGGGATGAATACGAACAAGGATATCACCGTGCGTGTATACGGCACGCTGATTCTGAAGCAGGGACTTAACGCCAACACCAAGCTTGCGCTCGATGTGCAAAAGGTTCAGGGCTTATACGGCAATCTGTGGTCCGGGGGGACCATCCATCTCAATAATGATTCTTCCGTAAAAGTGGGGGATACGCTGCAAACAGGTAGCCTGACCTACAACAGCGGCGGGCTGACCATTGATGCCCAGCGGATTCTTATTGCCGGGGACTTGTCGATCAATACACGCGTAGAGATGAACATTGCCCAGGAAATGACCGTTGGCGGAATTGTGTCCAACAACCAGACGGCGAATCTGACCGTGACCGGCGGTGACCTGTTCGTCCGCGACAACGTCAGTGTTAATAATAATTTGAAGGTGCAGACGGGCGGGCTGTTCGTGCTTGGGGGAGATATGACCCCGAACCAGACTCCAGTTGTCCGTACCGGGGTTGGCTCAGGCAAAACGATTCTGACTTATCCGCAGAGCAGTGCCGGCAGTGCTGGTTCCGTGAACACCAACAATGCTAGTTTTGGGAAAGTCAGCAGTGCAAGTCCGGAGAAAGCCGGCAGTGCAAGCTCCGAAAACGCGAGAAGTGCCAGTTCCGGAATTTCTGCAGCGGCGAGCCCTGCCGGACTAGCCTCTTCAATCGCCACTACCGCGAACAAGACTACATGGACCAATGCGCTTCATCAGGATACTTCATATATATGGAATAATCATTTCCAGATTGCTCAGCGGCAAGCGGCCAATGGCGCCGTCGTCAAATACAGTTATGACAGCAGCGACCGCGTAAAGACAATTACAGACGCTAACGGCAACAAAGGCAAATTTGCCTATGACGAGAGCGGGAATCTGACGCAGACGACAGACGAGAGCGGATACTCTTCACTCACCCGCTATAATGCAATGAACCGTCCGGTTGAAGAGATCGATGCTCTGGGCAACCGGGCCACCTATGAATATGACACAGCAGGCAATCTTGTCAAAAGCACGGATGCCCTCGGCGGTGTGGTCACCATTGCCAGAGACAGTGCCGGGGTCCCGGTCTCCGTTACGGATGCCGAAGGACACACAACGGCCTACACTAACGATGCTGACGGATTCGCCAAGGAAATCAAAGACCCGAGCGGATACACGACAATTATTGAACGCGATACTCTGCACCGGACAACTAAGATCACGGATGCGGAAGGCAAGCTGCAGGCTGTCGACTATGACCAGAAAGACCGTGCAGTTGCGGTTACGAATGCGCTGGACCAGACAAGCAGCGTTACCTACGACGCGAACGGTAATCCTGTGGAACACACTAACGAAGCTGGTAGTAAGACGGTCAGCAATTATCAGGTGTACCGTCTGAGCAGCACAGAGGACGCGCTTCAAAACAGCACCACCAAGACCTATGATGCGCTCGGCCGCGTCATAGAAGCGAAGGACGAAGCGGGAGCAGTCACGGCTTACAACTATGACAGCGTCGGACAGCTGGAGGAAGTTACAGATGCCGAAGGCCAGTCCAACACGTATACCTACGATGATAACGGAAATATGCTCACCCAAAAGGATGCGAAGGGCAACATCACCTCCTACACGTACAGCAAGCGCAATGAACTGCTGAGCGTAACCGATCCGCTTGGAGCCAAGACGCGTTACCGTTATGATGCAGCAGGCAATACTATCAAAGAGACTGATGCGCTCGGCAACAGCACCTACTATGACTACAATGCGCTGGGACAACTGGTGAAGGTAACGGACGCACTTGGTGCGGTAACTGAATACCAGTATGACAAGAACGGCAACCAGGTCGCAGTGATTGATCCCAACCATTCGATCTGGACGACCAAATATGACAGCCGGAGTCTGGATGCGGGAACGATTAATCCGCTGAAAGAGGAAACTGCAGTCACACGCAATGCGCGCGGACTAATGACCGAATTCCTGGATGCGGCAGGACAGAAGACTACTTACGAATACGATGCTTTGGGACGGAATACACGGGTGCGCAATGCACTGGGGTACGAAACCATTTACGCTTACGACGCGCAGGGCAATGTAGAGAAGATCGTGAATGCGAATCATCACGAGACGGCTTTTACGTATGATCCGCTGGGTAGATTAACAGAAGTAAAGAATGCGGAAGGCAGTACCACTAAATACTCCTACGACGCCTCCGGCAACCTGCTGGACAAAACCAATGCCCTCGGAGCTGTAACATCCTACCGCTACGATACACTGAACCGGGTCATTGAATCGGTGAATCCGCTGCAGGAGATAACCAGCCTTGCCTATGATGAGAACGGCAATCTGCAGAAGGTCACAGAACCGGACAGCAATACAACCGTCTATGCCTATAATAAGGGCAATCAAGTGGAACAGATTCAGTACGGCAACGATCTCACGGTAAAATATAAATATGATCTCGCGGGACGCCGCTCCCTGATGACTGACAGCACCGGGGACACCCGGTACACCTATGACGCACTCAACCGGCCAACCTCGGTGATAGATCCGCGGGGCAACAACGTGCGTTATGAGTGGACTGCAACCGGACAGCGCAGCCGGATCATTTATCCGGATAATACCGTGGTCAGCTATGACTATGACAAGCTTGACCGCATCAAGCAAGTAACGGATGCACAGAACGGGATCACCAGTTACCTGTATGATGCAGCCGGCCGTCTGAAGGAGAAGCTGCTGCCGAACAAAGGTCAGAGCACCTACAGCTATGACGGGGCGGGACAACTGCTGGAGATGAAGCATACGGCCCCAGGCGGCGCACTGTTGGAGCAGCTGACCTATGTGTACGATCCGGCAGGCAATAAAATCCGCAGTGAACGCCAAGAAGGCGGAAGCGATGAGGACAATCCTGCTGGAACGCCGCGTCCGGCGGACATTGCGGATTATGCCTACGATGCGCTGAACCAGCTGGTTCAAGTGCAGAAGCAGAACGGCTCCAGGGTCGTCTACTCCTATGACACCGTGGGCAACCGGCTGGGGAAAGAAACCACCGGAGCCGGAACCACCATCAAGGAACTATACACCTACGATGCGGCGAACAAGCTGACCCATTTTGAAAAAGGCAGCGACTACAAGGACTACACCTACGACAAGCGCGGCAATCTGCTGGAAGTGAGCGGTATCGACAGCGAAGCGGCTCTGGGCCTGTTCACGGCGAAGACGAGGGCGCAGAAGACCACAGTGCCGGACAGTGTCTACTCGAATACTGGGACAAGCGGACTGGAAGCGGGCGGGGATGCAAAGGTCAAGGCAGACCCAAGTGCAAGCGCAGGTGGAGGTACAAGTGCAGGTGCAGCCGTTGCTACAAATGCGGACGCAAATGATGCAGCCACAACCGCGGCTACAGATCCGTTGGTTGAGCTTTTAGATCCGTTGTCATCGATTCCAGATCCAGCCTCAAGCCCTGCCGGAACGATACCAACCGATGTTGAAGGAGCTTCATTATCCGGTCTGCCGGATGCGGATGTTAAAGCAGGAGTAACAGGGGATGTCTACGGCGATAAGGCTCTAACTCCCGAAGCGCTCTTGAAAGCTGCGCAGGCCGCAGGCCCGCAGGTGCTGGAGAGCAACCGCTGGGATGCATCGAACCGCCTGATCAAAAACACCAATACGTACGGCGACATCACCACGTACCAGTATGACGGTGACGGCAACCGGGTCAGCATGCGGACCACCCTCGGTGACGGTGCGGTTCAGGATGCCTACCTGCCAGGAAACCCTGCGGGTACCCGTGACGGTTGGGAGCCGCAGTATAAGAAACGGCAGCTCGAGCTTTATTTTACCAATGATATCACTATGAGTATTCCGCAGCCTCTGATGGCTACTGGAGCTGCAGGACAGAACTGGAAGCAGTCCTATGTCTACGGAGCCGGTGAAGAGCGGATCAGCATGAGCTATCTGGTCAGCGGAGATAAGAGCAACGATTGGGAACCGGCGACCGGAGCCAGCGCTGCTGGCACGGCGGCGGGTGCGCCGAAGACACTCTTTTATCTGAGTGATGCGCAGGGCAGCGTCATCGGGCTGGAAGGCCAGGACGGCAGCATGTCCGCGCGATACCGCTACGACGAATTCGGCGTGGCCGAAGCTCCGGAGAAATTCGACCTGAACTGGTCCGGCCCGGACAACTTGTTCGGCTATACCAGCCTGGGCTATGATTACTACAGCGGCTACTCCCATGCACAGGCGCGGGATTTTGACTCCAGCATTGGGCGGTTTATCAGTGAGGATACGTATGAAGGCCAGCTGATCGATCCGCTGAGTTTGAATTTGTATGCGTATGTTAAGAACAATCCGCTGCGGTATACGGATCCAAGTGGGAACAAGCCATGGGAGCCTTATGATGTAAACGAACTAAGACTCTTACTGAATGATGCAATAGCGCATAAACTGAATAAAGGAAGCGACCTGTATAATGCATATTATAATAAAATATGGGAACGGTACGGCTTTGAAGACTTTATGGAAAAGAGTCAGTACAGTTACTACTTTAAGTTATTAACAGGAAACAGTTCTGGCAAAAACAACGCGAGTAACGCAAACGCAGCAAGAGAAGAGCTAGTTTCAGCATTTTTCGATGCAAATCTGGCAACGTATATTGCATCTATGGCAATGGAGGGGTCAACTCATGTAAGTACCGTTAAGATAAAAAGTCCTACGGTGACGGATAGTGAGGCGGTAGTTACTAAGGGGACGGGTAAAAGTTAGGACTTTTACTTCAACCGACAAGTATGTAGGCGAAACTGCAAATGCAATTGAAGCAAGATACCCAGGAAAAGTTGTCGATGTTAATAAAAAAGTTTATAGGCAGGATGGAACTCCATTAACTGATTATGATATTGAACTTGATAATGCGATAATACAAGTTAAACAAGGTGGCGGAAAAGGTGCGACGCGGCAAGCAATTAATACTGCCACAAGTACGAGTAAAGAAGTTGTTGTTTATTTACCTGATCAGAGTCCAAATTCCGCTGTTGTAAAAGGGCTTCAAAAAGAAGGATTCCGTGTGTTTACAAATCAAGAGGAATTAATTAATTATGTTGGTAGATAACAAGGAAGGGAGCATGAGACGTGCAATGGATAATTCTAATAGGCAATGAACATTTTAATCTAAAACTAATTCGTGATCTGCAACATGATGGTGAGAATACAATCACCAGTCTTAATACGAATAGATTTGTTGTAGATTATGGTAACGATCATGTGTTTTATGAGAGTGTGGAAGATATCATTAATGATTATGAAGAAGATGATATAAAGCGAATTCCTTTTCCAAATCCTCATTTCATTATGATGACGTATACGAATGGAAAATTGATGAAACAAATATTATCCCAAGACAATTTTCCACGGGGCATCTATATTGATGATGATAACGGGAATATATTACCAATAGAGGAATTCATAGTATCTTAATTCTATATCACTTTCAATCTTGATCGAGTGTGCGTTAAACAAGGAATTCTTATTTCTTTAAGGTTTTGGGGCTACCCAGTGCCGAATGAGCCCAACATTCAACCAATACACATATAACCCATGTAATACCCGTATAAAGATTTAGTCATTTCGTTTGTACGTATAGTAATGCTTGAAAATATAACCTACTTAACGCTAAAGAGTTACAAAAAACAGGTCGATTATGGTCTGATACTACCATGATTGACCTGTTTTTTGTTAGGTTCAATTTCTTGCAGTTTTTCCAAATCTATCACATCTGTAACAGATTGTGCTTATCTTGGCGGTGGTGGAACTTGGATTGCAACTTTCACGATGGATAGAACGACCACTGATAGTAAGATCATTCGGCGAAGCGTGGCAATTTGTTCGCAACTTAACTGCCATTGTAACGATGGTTATCGTGTAGGCACAATCTGGTGACTACCAGTCAACATATACAGGTAAGGATACGTTAATATAGTCCGGAATTCGTTAAATAATTTCGGTTGGGGGCTACATGGAAGGAGTACATTCGATTGACCGTATTGTAGTAGAGTTTACAGACGTGTATTGGGATTTTTTTAATCCTTTTCGGTTACGTCTTTGTGAGCAATTAAACGCTAGTCTTCGCTTGAAGGAGAAGGGGGTTAAGTACCATTTGCATATAAGAGATGTTGGGCATTACCTGCATATCTCTTATCAATTAACCTTCGTTCCAAAGTCGAGAAAGAACACGCTAAGAATCGAGTGTCACCCTGATAGTCTCGTTCATTTCTATTCTTGGCTTAAGCCATTAAAGGACAATGCCACAGCCATATTGTTTGTTTGATGCGATGTAGCCTTTGACATACCGTTACCCATATCAGAGTTGTTTACTTTATCGCGTACAGGGAGGAACATGCACCAATGGAAAGGAACTCGATGCTCCAACAAGTCAGAAGATAGTTATTGGGGAGAAGACAATAATCCTTTAAGTCTGAATTTGTACACCTATGCGAACAATGATCCGATTCCTCGACCCGACAGGACAATGGGCGGAGGGCGACCAATATCCATTCCTTTATGATATTCTTAAAATTCTCTGTACGTACCAACAAGATCCGTTGACGATGGCTCCTCCGCCCTTTTGCCTGAGGCTGAGGGTGCTACCGACACTGAAGTTAAGAGGATGTCTATGGAGCTGACAATGTCCTGAACTTGGATGTGCTGCTTCAGGCTGCTGCACTGGCCGCAGGTCCGCAGGTGCTGGAGAGCAACCGCTGGGATGCATCGAACCGCCTGATCAAAAACACCAATACGTACGGCGACATCACCACATACCAGTATGACGGTGACGGCAACCGGGTCAGCATGCGGACCACCGTCGGTGACGGTGCGGTTCAGGATGCTTACCTGCCCGGCAACCCTGCGGGTAACCGTGACGGTTGGGAGCCGCAGTTTAAGAAACGGCAGCTCGAGCTTTATTTTACCAATGATATCACTATGAGTATTCCGCAGCCATTGATGGCTACTGGAGCTGCAGGACAGAACTGGAAGCAGTCCTATGTCTACGGAGCTGGTGAAGAGCGGATCAGCATGAGCTATCTGGTCAGCGGAGACAAGAGCAACGATTGGGAACCGGCGGCCGGGGCCAGCGGTGCTAGCGCAGCGGCGGGCACGCCGAAGACACTCTTTTATCTCAGTGATGCGCAGGGCAGTGTCATCGGGCTGGAAGGCCAGGACGGCAGCATGTCCGCGCGATACCGCTACGACGAATTCGGCGTGGCCGAAGCTCCGGAGAAATTCGACCTGAACTGGTCCGGCCCGGACAACTTGTTCGGCTACACGAGCCTGGGCTATGATTACTACAGCGGCTACTCCCATGCACAGGCGCGGGATTTTGACTCCAGCATTGGACGGTTTATCAGCGAGGATACGTATGAAGGCCAGCTGAACGATCCGCTGAGTTTGAATTTGTATGCGTATGTTAAGAACAATCCGCTGCGGTATACGGATCCAAGTGGGAACAAGCCATGGGAGCCTTATGATGTAAACGAACTAAGACTCTTACTGAATGATGCAATAGCGCATAAACTGAATAAAGGAAGCGACCTGTATAATGCATATTATAATAAAATATGGGAACGGTACGGCTTTGAAGACTTTATGGAAAAGAGTCAGTACAGTTACTACTTTAAGTTATTAACAGGAAACAGTTCTGGCAAAAACAACGCGAGTAACGCAAACGCAGCAAGAGAAGAGCTAGTTTCAGCATTTTTCGATGCAAATCTGGCAACGTATATTGCATCTATGGCAATGGAGGGGTCAACTCATGTAAGTACCGTTAAGATAAAAAGTCCTACGGTGACGGATAGTGAGGCGGTAGTTACTAAGGGGACGGGTAAAACTGGTACAGTATGGGATTCAATGAAAGCTACGCAGCCATTATACGAAGGCACACAAATACCGAAATCTTTTGAGATTAGTGTCGGAAATCAAAAAGTATGGGTTCATGGGAATGCAACAGAGCATATGTATGAGGACGTTGCAAAAGTTATGAAAACTCCTGGAATAGACCCGAAGTTATACTCTCAGCAATTGCTGACAGATTTTCAAGGTTCATTACAACAGGCAACACAAAATGGTATTAAGTATGGAGAATTGATGAATGTGGGCAAGTGGGAGTTTAAATTTTCTCCACCGAGAGAGCAGGGGCAGTTGCCAGCACTAATACATGCTCAGTTCAATGGATGGGGAAAATAATCATTTAAACTGGGTGCTAGGGGATTTACAGTATGTAAGTCCCCCACTAACTAAAAGGTAGGTATAAAAATGCTTAACGTAAGAAAACTAGCAAACATTGTAGAAGAATTATTAGAAATTGACCCATACATTCCAATAAAGATTAGGTGGGGAAAATGGAATGAAATACTCGACCCAACTATTTACTGGAGAACTGGTGATTTTAAAAAGTCCCTAATTGAGATTGGTATTTCTTCTGAATCAGGCTTAATTCGTACTGTAACAGTTGTACACTCAGATAAAATTATTAGCGATTCTACAGGTATTAATTGGCCTGATATAGTTCAAGAAGGTACCCCAATATTTAAAGTGTCAAATTGGCCAGAAAACGGAAGATTGGATGAAAACGGTGCATTTGAAATTTGGCTCAGCAAAACTGAAGTTAATCTGGTACTATCCAAAAATACAATTGTTAAGAAAGTTATTTCAGGTAGAGTATGCTTTGGACTGGATAGCTGTTCGAATGTTTGTTTAGTAAGTGTATGTACGCTATCAGATGAAGAAGAGATGCAAGTAAAAGATACTCTTGAATATATGATTAGACAAAATCAAATATAGACGATCGAATTTCAAAGTACCCTTGATTGGCTTCGTGCCTCTCAAGGTTTATATTTTGTGGGGCTACCCAGTACCGAATGAACCCATCATTCAACCAATAACTCATATAACCCATGTAAGACCCGTATGAAGATTTTGTCAGTTTGCTTGTACGCACATCAAAGCTTGAATTTTATAACCTAAATAACGCTATACCGTTACGCTCTACAGGTCGATTATGGTCAGATACTACCATGATTGACCTGTTTTTTGTTATCTTCGCTTTCTTGCGTTACGAGGTATACTACAAAGACCTAATGTAGTCAAATCTCCGGTTACAGCTATACAGGGTGGTCAGTATGTTAGAATTGTAAATACAGGCGAAGTTGTTGGGAATTCAGCTCTTAAGTTTGGTGGAAAGAAAACTACTTGGATTAAAATTTTTACTGATAAGGCTGGTAATTTGATAACAACTTATCCTGTACCAGCACCAAAATAGGAGGGGGCTCTATGAATTTTATTTTGTGGGAAAGTTTCATGGATTGTTTGGAGAATCCTGAGGGCACAAAAAATTATATAAATTATTATTCAGTATTAACTTTATGGTTACGGAATAATAAACATTATTTTTCGGAAGCTTTATTTAAAAAAAATCGATTGGATATACTTACGAATCTAAACCCTAATATATATGTCATTGAAGATCCAGGATTCCCGATTGCTAGCGAACTGCAGAGATTCGAGAGAAATAAACCAAAAAATTTAGAAGTTTTTGCTATGATATTAGGAAATAGGTTGTGGGATATGGTGACCATTAGAGGAAAAGCATGTCCTAATTGTGAAGGCGATGAAATGAGATATCTTCTGGCAGAGGAATTAGCGAAGAAAAATAAAAAGATTATTTTAGAGTGCAATAGCTGTGGATGGACTGAGAATATTGATGGAACATCTTGGGAGCAGGCAGATAAAGTAGTAATATTACCAGTAAGTAAGAATGAAATCGAGAAATTATTAATATCCTAAATGATGCTTAACAATTACATTGCACAGGTTGATTATTACTCGCAATTATTGCTAGACGACTTTTCGGGTGTGTTACAACAGGCAACAAGAAATGACATCCAATATGATAAACTTATTACTGTTGGAAATTGAGAATCAAATTTAGTCCTCCTAGTACGGTAACTGGATTACAGATAAGCACAAGAGTCAAACAGGTACTGTAATAAAACTGAATTAGTTCATATTGTGGAGGGCGGGGGAATATCCTCCTTCCATTTTATACAATTATTTTAAAGACACAACTTTCTGTTATGATGTTCAAGTTTGGACGAATGAGGGAATATCTTTTTTGACGATAGAAAACCAACGATTATTTAGGAGGGATTTAATGGAAGATAAACAGGTGTTTATGAGGGGTTACATAAACAAAGATATCAAGATAACATTTCTTGATAACTTATATGTAACGGGAGTGTATGTTGATTATTATTATTCTAATAATGTCATAGTTTTAGTACCTGAAGACGGGCATGATGATGCACGGCTTTTAATTCCGCTAAGTGCAATAAAAACTTTAGCTCCCTGGATCCATTAATGAATATGATTACTAGAAAGAATTTTAATAACTTTACTTTAATTTTGGATATGGCAAGATGGAAATTACTTACTTGTAGTATTAGGAGGGGTATCATGGAAAAACAAGAGATTTTTATGGAGAATTATTTAGATAAATATATTAAGATAACATTTCTTGATAATTTACATGTAATAGGAATGTATATTAGTTATTATTCATTCAACAATACTATCGTGATAATGCCTGAGGAAGACCATGATGATACACGGCTTTTAATTCCGCTAAGCGCAGTGAAAACGATTGAGCCATGGCCGATTGACTAATGTGAGGTTTGGAATTTAGATTTAAATAATATAGCTAGAACCACATGTGATTAATGCCCATGTGGTTTCTTTTATTAGTTATAGCTCTATACGGTGCCTAAAGAATCGGTCGAATCTAAAGTAGGTTATGTGAAATATGTACGATTTATGGATGAATTAACTAAACGGGGTATTAAATATATTATATATGACATATGAGGTGATCCCTTTTGTATCCGAAGCTAGTAGCACCATTTGAAATTATACCCTTTGAAATAATGACAAAAAAAGAAGCCAAACAATATTTTGATTGGTTCGTTTTACAGATACCAACGAGAATAGACACATTAATCGCACATTATGTAGAAACATTGGGGGGAGGAAAAGAGGAATTAGATTTATCTCAGGAATCATTAGTTAACCTATGGAAGTGGTTTATTCAACGAATAGAGATGGTGCCTAAGACGAAAGAAGAGTTAGAAGAAGATGTAGATGCTGCTCCTGATTGGTTAAAAGAAGAAGTCGCTAACAACACCCTGAAGTTTAGTGAATTTACGAGCTCATTAATCATTGATGTGGGTATCTATTTTGGATCAGTGTTTTTAAATGAAATGCGTACATTGGAATGGGGAATAATACACAAGCCTAAAAATCATGTGGATATTAACCGACCAGTAATAACAGGGTTTAAGAAAATGGAGTTAAATCCTATTTCAGTAGTCAATAATAGTTCCCTAGCTATAGTTGAAAAAAATTCAAATGAAAATCAACTATTTGAACTTTATAATATCTGGAAAGAATATTTATAAAAGTATGGATCTAACCATATGTAGTTTATAACTATATGTGGTTTCTTTTTGTGTACTGGGGAAGTCTTATGTATTCGGAGCTTGCGCCAAGTCTGCAGAGCCGAAGACACTCAATTATCAGTGATGCGCAGGGCAGCGTCATCGGGCTGGAAGGCCAGGCGGCAACATGTCCGCACGGTACCGTTACGACGAATTCGGCGTGGCCGAAGCTCCAGAGAAATTCGACCTGAACTGGTCCGGCCCGGAGAACTTGTTAGGCTACACGAGCCTGGGCTGTGATTACTACAGCGGCTACTCCCATGCGCAGGCGCGGGATTTTTGACTCCAGTATTGGACGGTTTATCAGCGAGGATACGTATGAAGGAGTAGACATATGAGTTGGGATTCAGGATTACTTGCGGAACTACGAGCTTGCTATTGAATCTGGTAAAACAAGTGTTTAATATCAAGGTGAAAAATGGATGGAGCAACTCGTCAAGTCAAATGCCTTTATGAAGGAGTGGTATATTGAATTTACAAATTGAATTGAAGCATTCAGGCGAAATTCAAAAGTTTTTATGTATATTAAATCTTGGCATGCTTGATTCCTTGCTTGAAGGAGCATTAACATTTGAAGATGCATATTCGTATCTATACCGTCCTTATGTAGGACAACTTCTAAAACAAAATAATGCCAACAAAGAAATAATTGAATTGTTTGAAGAATGCTGTATGTTGGAAGATATACGAGACATGGCTCCGGAAAAGCTACAAGATGCACTTGAACTGAAAAAGGAAGAAACATTAGATTTACTTAAATCCTTGTCTAGTACAGAAAATTCGATGTATTGGCTTAACAAATTTGACGAATGAGGCAATCCTCAAGGTTTTTTCTTTTATCCCTACCCAGTCACGATTGAATGTATCTTTAAGGAAAAGAAAACCCAAATCCATCGGGGCTAATCATAGTCGTCTCAAGTGTCAATATGTAGCTATGACACGAGTGAAAGCGCTTTTATGTCTTGAATGCCGATAGAGTTTGTAGATGAGAAAATAAAGAAAAGGTTAGAAGATGTAGGATGGACATTGAATATTATATCTTAGGAGTCTGTCTGACGGGTACGGATAATTGTTGGCATAATTTCAAAAAGTTTGCTTTTATAGTGTATCCCGCATGTCAAAGGTGTCCCACTGGAAAGCCCCTTGCTTATTCAACTTAGGGCTTTTTTCACTTGAGGTGATACATGTGCTGAAGTGGTGATCGACAAGGTTCGGGTGCTTTGAGTATCACACAAGCAGAGGGGTCTTAGGGCGGATGCCCCTAACAAGCGAATTTGGATATCCAAATTCAGTGCTTGCTGTAACACAAGACAGAAGCATTGTGTTGTAAAATGCCTAACCAGCCGAGAAAAAACAAGCACAAGGATTAATGAGTGAGTTGATTTTTTGTTGCTACAATAATATACTTGTTATGGACACAAAAAGTGGGGTGAAGTGATGTCGTCCAAAAAGATGGGGCGTCCACCGTCTGATAATCCCAAAAGCGAATTAATTCGCGTACGTGTCGATCAAGCCATTTTGAGTAAGCTGGACGCTTGCACCAAAAAGCTGAATACGACCCGTTCCGATGTAATTCGCAGAGGAATTGAAAAGGTGTATGACGAGCTCCAAAAATAAAGAAGGAAGCAGCGTGAGTCCCGAGAAGAACACCGCTACTTCCTATCCCGCAATCGCTTGGATAAGCAGACTGCATAAATATCCTACCATGTGCAGGAATCTCATTCAAGCGATGCGATGATAATAATGGGAGGATGAACATGAAAACTATATTGGAAGCCCTCTACCGTGGACAAATTAACCCCGACGAGGTGATTATTCCGTCTCAGCCGGAATACCGTTCTGTAAGCCGACAAGTGTCAGCGCAGACGATGCAATGGCGTGAACGGTTAGGTGAGGAAGCGTTTCGTGAACTGGAGGAATATTTTGACTTGTGCGATAGATTGGATAGTATGCATGTGGAAGCTGCTTTTCTACATGGGTTCAGGTTGGGAGCAAACCTACTCATTGAGGTTATGAGCAATCGGGAGGAGTTGATTCCATTGAAACCTCAATGATCAATTGCAAAGGCTTCAAGAAAAGTACTTAAAGAGTTGAAAGCTAAAAACTGGGTAACTGATGATGTTGAAGATTTAATAAAGCAAGTAGAATAATAGATTTGACCTTGGGGGTATAAGTTCCTCAAGGTCATTCTTTTGCCCCCACCCAATGCCGAATGAATTGGGCGGCACATATAGTAATGGCTTAACCCGCATCACCCCCGTATAACATTCCCTAATCCGTTAACATTCAGTTGGAATGATGCGAGGGTCAAATAGAATTTCAGCAAAATTACATTTATCAATCACACAAGAACTTTATCAAACGGGATCGATACGGCTTTGTATCCATCATGAGCAAAACCTATGCAAGTAAAATCAGCGATTCGGCCCTTTTATCTGCTTGGAAAGTTGTTATAAATATTGAATACTATTTACCGGGCAGTCGGATGCCGCGCCAGGCGCTTACATCGCACTGTCCATATTCATTATCACCTACAGCAACCACTGTGCCGTCCGCTTTAAGCCCCACGGTATGGGCACAACCCGCCGCAATCGCTACAATATCGCGCCAATCACTTACATTACATTGGCCATACTCATTCCAGCCCGCAGCTGCCACAGTACCGTCCGATTTAAGCCCGATGGTATGACTGCTACCCGCCGCAATCGCCACAATACCGCGCCAGCCGCTTAAATCGCATTGGTTATGTTTATTCCAGCCCGCAGCCGCCACCGAGCCGTCCGATTGAAGCAGGGCGGTATGAAGGTAACCCGCAGCTACCGCCACTATGTCGCCCCAACCGTTTACATCGCATTGGCGATACCGGTTATTTCCCGCAGCCGTCACCGTGCCATCCGATTTAAGCCCGATGGTATGCCAGTCACCCGCTGCGACCGCCACAATATCATGCCAGCCGCTTACATTACATTCACCTTCATTATTTCGGCCCGCTGCTACCACCGTGCCGTCCGATTTAAGCCCAATGGTACGGCACCAGCCTGCCGCAACCGCTACAATATCGCGCCAGTCGTTTACATCGCATTGGTTATGCTTATTCCAACCGACAGCCGTCACCGTACCGTCCGATTTAAGCCCGATGGTATGGGCATTACCCGTGTTCTTTGCCATATGAACATTACCCGCCGCAACCGCTACAATATTGCGCCAGCCGCTCACATCACATTGGCCATATTTATTATCACCCACAGCTGTCACTGTGCCGTCGGATTTAAGCAGTGCGGTATGGCGGCGACCCGCCGTTATGGTATTTTTAGGGTACTGTTTCGCCTTTAGCACCGCTTCGTTTGGTGTAATGAAATCCATGTCATACCTCCGATTACGCTTATTCGATCTTTTCAATCAAATCGTCCAAATAGAAAACTGCAACTTTTATAGCCTCTATCCTTCTCATAATGTAGGTACGCTGCCCGCTGCCCTCTTTTGATCTCTTAAGAAATGAAGGAAGTGTCAACAGCAAACTCGCCAGCTCCTTTTTTGCTTCGATTAAATCTGTTTTGCAGACATCCAATTCCCGGCCTTCCCAACGGGCAAGAAGCGTTTCTGCGCCAATCCGGGCAGCCTTCATTCGCTTCTCAAGCAACCTCGTCTGTGGTGCATCTGTTTTCATATGCGAGAGCGCCTTTTCCGATTTACGAATAATCGACTTAAACGCTTCAACCGACTGCTGCTTTTCTTCTGCTGTCAAATTTTCCATGAACAATTCACCCTCCTGCTTCGATCATACAACATTCATGCAATATTTCGTTTGTTGTACCAGGAATCCTTGTGTGGACAGCCATTGTCTCTTACAATATTGTTGCTGTACTTTAGAGTTTGACTTTAAGGAAGGTGTCGCAGGTGGACAAAACCTTTACGCCAAAACAGATAGCTAAGAGACTTCAGGTCAGCACCACAACCTTGCGAAGATATGAAGATCTCGATTTGGTACCTGACGTACCTCGAACAGCCAGTAATAGAAGATTTTATTCACCGGTCCATGTTCAAGCATTCATTGCTTTACGTACCTTGATACAAGGATTCGGTATTCCTGTCAGCTACGATGTCATGAGTCTGTTAAAAAAAGGTCACGTCGAACAGGCACTTTGGAAAATCAATTCACATCAATACAACATCCAAATGGAGAAGCAACGGGTTGAAGAGGTCATGAGCTTAATTCAAAAAACCGATTTCTCCAAGTACAAAAATGTGCAGGTAACGGAAGAAATGAAAATCGGGGAGGTTGCCGCTATCACTGGTGTAAACCCGTCCGCTATCCGGCATTGGGAAAAGGAGGGGCTTATCCGCGCCAAGCGGAATCCGGAAAACGGATATAGAGTCTTTACATCCCGGGAATTAAAAAAGATTATTGTGCTAAGCAGCTTAAGGAAAACCGTCTTTTTCATTGAAAGCATGAAGCAGTTGCTTGAAGCTTTAGAGATCCATGATCTTACTACAATTGAACGTTCCTTCAAAGTGGCTCTGCAAAAGCTGAATGAGCAATTGGAAAAGCAAATGAACGGCATAGCGGAACTGATGAGATATATACAATTTTGTAAATCGTTGGAGTGTTAACTGACCGAGAAAACTTGCTTATAATCAAACTTTCTTTTGAATCCTCACAATGGGTTATGCCACACTGTAGTTGTGAAATTGTATTTCTACTTTTTTCCTATGATAGAAGCCAGCTTTTTGGCTTTTCGCCGCGAAACAGCAGCTTCTTAGGAGGCTGCTTGTTCGCGGTATTTAGATTGGAGGACTTCATAATGAGCGAAATAAAAGCCGAAACTCTGACGCAGGTTTTAAGCAAAATACTCGGTACAAAAATAATCTGCGCCGATTTTCAAACCAAACCATTACATGGTGGTACACTGGGTGATGTACAGCTTGTAACGGGCTATGCCGAAACCGCTGACGGCGGGAAATTACCCTATACAATCGTTTCAAAAACGCAGAAGAAATGGGAACGCTTCAGCGATCCCGATTCATGGCGCAGGGAATATGATTTTTATAAATCCGATTTCGGCGCTCTGTTGTCTGAATCATTCCGATGGCCTGAATGTTATCACGCCGAAATGAACGAAGAAGAAAACGAAACGCAGATATGGATGGAATATATCGACGGCATATCGGGTTTAGACTTAACCGGCGATATGTATGAACGTGCAGCCGAGGAATTAGGACGGTTTCAAGGCAAGGTATATGCCGAACAGCCGGCTTTTTTACAGAATTTGACCAACCTGAGCAAAGTGGAGTATATGAAGAACTTCTATCTTCATTACCGGTCATGGAAAAGAGTGTACGATTATATACGCTCAGACGATTGCGAAATCCCGAAACACTTATGTAAAATGCTCATCGACATTGATGAAAGCGCAGACGAAATATTCAACCGTATTGAAAAGCTGCCCATCGTGCTGTGCCACAGGGATTTTTGGGTAGCAAACCTATTCTATTCAGACGGTAAAACCATACTCATCGACTGGGATACCGCCGGGTGGGGCTATTTAGGTGAAGATTTGGCAAGTCTTATCGCGGACGAAGCCGATATTGAACACATGGTTGAATACTACCGCAGATGTATCCCGGCGTATTACAAGGGCTTTTCGGAATCTGCGGATATTTCACACATAACGGATAACTGCGTTTATGAGATGATTCTGCTTATGTTCGGGTACAGGCTTGTAGAGTGGTATATGAACGCAGGGTCTGGAGACAAACTCCAAGAAACGGATAATCAGAGAACGCTGCACATTCATACCCTGCAAAAAATCTATGAGATGAGAAATGATCAATGATGGATAAATGGTTTCACTTATTACAAAAACCCGCGCTTTGGCAGCGAAGCCACGAACCTTTTTGGGATGACGAGCATATCTCAAAGGGGATGCTTGAAGCCCACTTGAATCCCGATTGGGACGCAGCCAGCCGTAAACAGAGTTATATAAACCGCTCCGTGAAATGGCTCTCCGGCGTCATCCCGGCAAATGGAAAAATCCTTGACCTCGGTTGCGGGCCGGGGCTTTACGCAAAAAGACTTTCGGGTATGTGGTATGACGTAACCGGTGTTGATTTTTCAAAACGCTCTATCGCGTATGCAAAAAGTCAAGACGCAAAAACCGAATATATATATAAGAACTACCTGGACATTGAGTATACCGCAATGTATAACGCTGTTACGCTGATTTACGGTGACTATGCCGCGCTAACGCCCGATGAGCGGAAAACGCTTGTGGAAAAGGTCCATAAAGCTCTTAAACCAGGCGGGTTGTTTATATTGGATGTTTTCACTGAGAAGCAGTTTGAGAACAAGAAAAGCTCAACCTCTTGGGCATTATGTACAAACGGCGGCTTTTGGAGTGCCGAACCGCATATATGCCTTGAAGCGACGTATCTCTATGAAAACAATACGGTCGCCGTCAATAAATATGTGATATTCGGCAAAGACGGGCTTAAAGAGTATTTGATATGGGACACCGCCTATACCGTTCAAAAGCTGACCGAAGAGGTATCCCCATTTGGGTTTACGGTAAAAGGCGTATTTGACGATGTGTGCGGAAGCCCGTACACTGGCGAAGCGGATACGCTGTGTTTCATAATGGAAAAAGGTGCGGAATGAATATAACGATTGAGCTTGATTGGCTGCGGCAATCCGATTGTACGAAAGGTTTGGTTTTTTCGTCTATTCCGAAACCGATAAAGAATTTTGCAGGAGCTATATAGTGGATTACGGGGTGCAGATTTTATCCCTGCGCGAACACCCCGAATGGGCGGATGAATGCCGTGAATTCCTTTTGGAACATTTCAACGAGTTTACATCATTACATCCAGCGGAAGTGTTGGCAAGCGCCGAACCATTTCCACAGGGATATTTAATGCTAAAAGACAACAGGGTTATCGGTTGGACTGGACTTCTTGAAAAAGAAGCCGTTACCGGCAGAGTGTACGGGTGGGAAGGAACGCTTGCGAAGGAAGAAGTTGTGAGCGAAGACCTCTCCCCATGGATTACACCTTTATTAGTGCATCCCGATGAAAGGGGCAACCTTTACGGCAAAATGCTCTTAGAACACGCGCGAAAGGAGGCCGGGCGGCTTGGCTTCAAGCTTGTTTACCTCACCACCGGTGAGATCGGTTATTACGAAAAGTATGGCTTCCGTGAGGTCGGTCTGACCACCTTCACATGGGGGCGGCCTACGAAGGTCTATGGTCATGATACTATCATTAAAGAAGTACAAAATGAACTGTAAAGGTAAGTTCGAGATAGAAATCTCGTGAAAAATACCTAACCAGCCGAGAAAGAATTACCGTTCGGCGCGGGAAATCAGATTGACTTTTTGTCCTGACAATAATAAATTATTGTCAGGACAAAAAGCGAGGTGAAGTGATGTCCTCTAAAAAGATGGGGCGTCCACCATCTGACAAACCCAAAAGCAAAACGATTGAGATACGTGTCGATGAGGAAACGATGAGTAAGCTTGATGCTTCTGCTGAAAAGCTAAATACGTCACGTTCTGCAATTGTCCGCAAAGGGATTGAAAAGGTGTATGACGAGCTCCAAAAATAAAGAAGGAAGCAGCGAGCATCCCGAGAAGAACACCGCTACTTCCTATCCCGCAACCGCTTGGATAAGCAGACTGCATAAATATCCTACCATGTGCAGGAGTCTCATTCAAGCTATGCGATGACATTTATGGGAGGATGAACATGGAATCAATTCTGGCAGCTTTATACCACGGGCAACTCCAACCCGATGAGACAATTGTGCCGTCTCATCCTGTATTCGGTTTTTCGCATACATTTGGCCCGCCCACCTCCGCATTGCCCATTGTGTTCGGTTTTTCACATACATTCGGCCCACACACCTCGCGCCTGCCCATTGTATTCGGTTTTTCGCATACATTTGGCCCTACCGCCTCGCGCCTGCCCAATGTGTTCGGTTTTTCGCATACATTCAGCCCGCACACCTCGCGCCTGCCCAATGTGTTCGGTTTTTCGCATACGTATTTATCGAAATTAGTGTCAGCAATCCTGGATTCTAATCAGGAGGTTGAAGGTTTGCCGGAAGAACTTTATAGTTGTCCGTGTTGTGAATTTAAGACCCTTCCAACAAAGGGTGAATACGATATTTGCCCAGTATGCTTTTGGGAAGATGATGGAAGTAGAGACCCAAGCCACTATAGTTCACCCAACCACATGACTCTTGCTCAGGCTCGTGATAACTTTATTAAGTTCGGTGCTGTGGATGAGTCTTCGTTACAATTTCTTCTGTTAGATAGACTTGAGTTGTTTAGTAAATAAGTGATTGGCCTGCTTGCACCAAGTCGGGTTAACCGAACCGGGGTACCGGCTCAATAAATGTGATGAAATACTCTGGGGGCTGTATAAGATGTAACCTTTCCCCCTCATTATGGCACCTATAGGTTAAGAACATGAGAGAAAAGAGGCAGGCGAGCGTATGCGGCAGTGGGTGGAGAAGGCGAGGCAGGGGGATGCGGAGGCGTTCGCGCAGCTGATGGCGCATTGCCGGGGGATGGCGTATGCGGTGTCATACGACATGCTGAAGGATGTCCATCTGGCGGAGGATGCGGTTCAGGAGGCGTTTCTTGAAGCCTATCTGAATCTGCAAAAGCTGAGCGAGCCGGCCGCGTTTCCGGGCTGGTTCAGGACGATTGTAGTGAGGCAATGCCAGCGGACCCTGCGGCGCAAGCGCCATCCCTTGCTCCCTCTGGACGAAGCTCTGCAAGGCTTGCAGAATGAGCCGGGTGCAGCGGATATCCTGGAACGGAAGGAAGCAGAGCAGGTGCTGCAAAGCTCAGTGGCGGCGTTATCCGCCAAGCTCAGAGTTCCGGTGCAGCTGTTTTATTTCTACGGCTATTCGCTTCAGGAAATATCCGGATATCTGGGAACTCCGGTGCAGACACTCAAGAAGCGGCTTCACGATGCCCGCCAAAAGCTGAAAGGCACACTCCCGGTAGCCGACCTGGCATCCGTGTTCAATCTTTTGTATGAAGGAGGCGGAAAAATGCTGCATATTGTGAACGGAGATGTTGTGGGCAACATGCTGAAGCATGGCATTGTTCAAGGAGAGGTACTGGTGTGGAGGGAGATTTACTCTTCCGGGCCGGTATTTGCAGACCTTTCCGGGTCCCGGGAACGGGCCGAACGCGCCCGGGTGCTGGAAGCAACTCTCGGGATTCCGGCTGGTGAGTATATGACAAGCTGTGAGGAACAAGAGCGGAAACTTCGTGAATATGCCCAATACGATGAAGTCGTACTGTGGTTTGAGCATGACCTGTTCGACCAGAGTATGCTTGCCTATCTGCTCCATTGGTTCAAGGGGCAAAAGCTGGGCCGGACCAAGCTTAGTCTGCTGTGCATCGGGGAGTTTCCGGGAATTGAACGGTTCCATGGTCTGGGGCAGCTTACTCCGGCCCAGCTAGGAACGTTATCCGGGACCTGGCGGACGATTGGGCGGCCGGAAATAGAGCTGGGAAGTGAGCTGTGGCAGGCGTATGCTTCTCCTGATCCCACCCGGATGGCTGATTTACTGGATCAAAAGAATGCAGAACTCGCAGCATCCGGCCTGCCTTTTGCCAGTGAAGCCTTCCGGACGCATCTCATGCGTCTGCCTTCGGTGCATAATGGCCTCGGGATTGTGGAACAGGCCACATTTGATGCACTTGCATCCGGGGCACATACGCCGCTGGAATTATTCCGTCAGGTGACTGACACGCTGCATGTGCTCGGCATGGGGGATCTCGAATATTGGAAGGTTCTGCGTGCGCTCACGGCAGGGGAGCATCCTCTACTGCACATCGAAGGTGTTGAGGGTTACACGGATTTCCGGCAGATTCCGGAGTTCCTGAACCGCAGGGTGGCGGCGACAGCGCTGGGGCAGCAGGTCCAGGAAGGGGCGGCGGACCGCGTCCTGGTCCAAGGAATAGACGAGTGGTATGGAGGTCTGCACCTGCAAGGGCGTGAGGTGCCGTGGCGGTGGGATACTGAGGCTGAACAACTGGTCCCCCAGCTAAATACACAGTAAATACCGGCTGCCGGGATAATATTGGAAATTGTTTTTTGCCGCTTACCATAACAAAATACGATTTTTAACGTATAATTATTATTCTGATCTGCGAGAGTCATTTTATATGTCCGGATACAAATCAATGAACTCCAGTTACATTTCGGAATAAAATAAATATATGCCCTGCCCTTCTTGCATCTGCAAGTGGGTCTTTTTTACTTATTCATCCGGTTCGCTGGTTAAGGAAAATTATGGGTGGTATGATGGGGATACCTTATCAGCGGGTCAATGAAAAACGGCCTAGACCCGAGGGCGAATCCAAGTACAGCTCTGCGCCTTAAGCATCAATGTACGCGATAAGTTTATTTTCCGCCCCGGTTTAACCGATGTAATACGTAACAGACGCAACTCAAGATGAACCAGAGAAACCTTTTGGAGGAGAGAGTACCATGGCTAAGAAACAATTTATTTGCAGTAAATGCGGATGTAAAGAGTATGCCGTGGATCAGTTTCAGGCAACCGGCGGCAATTTTGCCAAGCTTTTTGATGTCCAGAATAAAAAATTCATCACCATCAGCTGCCGGGAATGCGGATATACTGAATTATACAAGTCCAATACGGCAAGCGGCATGAATATATTGGACTTCTTGATGAATTAGAATTAGATACCCTGAATTACATATCTGAGGCCATCCGAATATCATTGGAATTCATTGAAGGTCATACTTGAATGTCTGTCCGCTACTCTTGTGCTTCTATTCACAGCTTGAACACTGCCACCCCGCCCCGGATCCCGGATCTTGTCATCCCATAATGCCTGAAGTCTCTGTACCTGCTCCTGCGAGCAGTGCAGCACGTGTGCGGATGACCTCCGGCGCGGCGGCTTTTGACCCCCGGTGAAGGAGCATCGTTATATTAGCCGGAAAGACAGCATAAATGGAATGGGAATTTTCAACCCTTTGCTCATATATTGGAAAAAGAAGTAAACTTTTTACATAGTATAATCATCCATTTATCCATCAAGGGGGCAGATGCAAGCGATGTCCTATTCACAAGTCACGAAAAACGCCTTAGCACACTCACTCAAAAAGCTGATGCTCACAAAACCGCTCCACAAGATCACCATTCAGCAGCTTACGGATGATTGCGGGGTGACCCGGCATACCTTCTACAATCATTTCCAGGATATTTATGAACTGCTTGGCTGGGTCTACCAGACAGAAATCATTGAGGATCTTGAGCAGTACCGCAATTGCGCCGGCTGGAAGCAGGGGTTCCTGAGCGTACTGTATTATACACAAAACAACAAAACCATTTGCCTGAATACCTTCCATTCGCTGGGCCGGGAGCACTTGGAGAGCTTTTTGTACGGGGTGATCTACGGGGTAGTGATTCAGGTCGTGGAAGAACTGGATGCGCGGGAACCGGAACGGGCGGACGTGCAGGCCAAGCAAGAGATTGCTGATTTCTATACATTGGCTATTCTCGGGCAGGTGATCCATTGGCTAAAAGCAGGAGCGGACTCTGACCCGGCCTGGATTGTGGCAAAGGTAGCCCGGATTATGGACGGAAGCATCTCCCGGGGGCTGGCCAACTATCTTACCCCCTCATACAAATGAACTTGGTAACTGTATATTGAATGAATGGAAAGAAGGATATCCACAGCCGCAGCTTGCGGCGGGGATATCCTTTTTTGTGCGGAAACATGGCAAATTATATGAAAAGTGCAGCTTGAAAACATAACATTATAGTTACATAAAAATTACATAAAAAGGCCATTTGGCTGATTTTAAACGTAAAATCTGCTGAAAAATAATTTTTATCTCAATGATAGCGCTTTATCAATGCCATATAATCTAACATTTGAATTGACAACACTTAAAATTTGTAATAGATTATTAAAAAAACATATAAGTTTATATAAGCGATTATTAGTTTGTATACTTTTATAAGAGGGGTTATGCGCATGGTGAAAGTGATTGGCATAGGAGACAATGTCGGAGATATCTATTTGGATTCCTATGAGATGTTCCCCGGTGGACAAGCCCTTAACTTCTCCGTCTACGCCAAGCGGCTGGGGGCAGAATCGGCTTATATTGGAGTTTTTGGCGATGATGCAGTGGCCCGCCATATTGCCGGTACGCTGGATGAAGTCGGAGTTGACCGCAGCCATTGCCGCCATGTCCAAGGGGAGAATGGGTATGCTCTGGTGGAACTGGTAGACGGGGACCGGGTTTTTCTGGGTAGCAACCGGGGCGGGGTGCTGAAGGACAAGCCCATCATTCTTGACAGCCGGGACGAGTCGTATATTAGGCAGTTTGATCTTGTTCATACCAGCAACAACAGCTATTTCAATGAGCAACTGTCCAAGGTTCACAAGCTGGGTGTAGCCATCTCCTATGATTTCTCAAAAAGCTGGAGCAATTGGAGGGATGTGGAGCAAATCGCCCCTCACCTGGACTACGGTTTCCTCTCATGCAGCAGTGATATGACGGATGAAGAGGCGGGGGAGACCTGCCGTAAGGTTCATGCGCTGGGCTGCCGCAGCGTAGTCGCAACATTGGGGAGCCGGGGGGCTTGGTTCTATGATGGAGAACTAAGATTGTTCCAAGCCTCACAATATGTTGATCCGGTTGACACTTTGGGGGCAGGCGATTCATTTGCGGCGGCGTTTCTGGTTGATTATTTGCGTCAGAACAAGCTAGATCAGGGTCTGATGAATACCAGTACGCATGACCGGGAAGAAGCCTGCCGGCAGGCACTCGCAAGCGCAGCTGCATTTGCGGCCCAAAGCTGTCTGGAACGGGGGGCCTTCGGCTACGGCAAAAAATATCAGCACCCGCTGCCGAAACGGCCGCGGACGAACAAATCATCCTAAGAAGGCCAGGTGAACATTGATGAGCTATATGATTGGCGTGGATGTCGGCGGAACATTTACCGATTTTTCTTTGTTCGATAAAAAGCAGGGCAAGCTGAGCCATTTCAAGCATAGCTCCACCCCGGAGGACCCATCGAAAGCCATTGTCGACGGTGTCATTCATATTTTAAGCGAGCATGCGATTCTTCCGGGTGACGTAAGTTATCTTGCCCATGGGACTACGGTGGCGACCAATGCGCTTATTGAGAAAAAGGGCGCCCGGATCGGACTCATTACGACAAAGGGGTTCAAAGATTTAATGGAAATCGGCTGGCAAAAAAGGCCGTCCTTATACGACCTTCTCAAAAAGAAGCCGCCGAGCCTGATCGAATCCGGACTGATCTATGAAGTGAAAGAAAGAATCCTCTACGATGGCACGGTTGAGACGGACATTGACGAAGAAGAGATTTCGGCGGTTGTCCGCGCTTTGGCCGCCCAAGGTGTGGAAGGGTTCGCCGTATGCACTTTATTTTCGTTCATTAACCCGGCCCATGAGCTGAAGATCAGGGAACTGATTTTAAGGGAATGCCCGGATGCCTATATCACCCTGTCCTCCCAGCTTGTTCCTGAATTCCGGGAATATTCGCGGATGAGCACAACGGTGCTGAACACCTATCTTGGTCCTGTAATGAAGAGGTATGTTGACAGATTCGGCACATCGGTGGCTGATGCGGGAGTGGAGGCAGATCCTTATATTACGCAATCCAACGGCTCCGTGATTTCGATTGCCGAAACCATTGAAAGCCCGGTCAAAACGGCGGTATCCGGCCCAAGCGCAGGAGTCATCGGTGCGAACTACATCGCCGGACAGTGTGGAATCGAAAAGATTATTACGTTTGATATGGGTGGAACAAGCATTGACGTGAGCCTGATCGAAAACGGCGTGGCCCAAATTTCCAATGAACGGCTGATTGAAGGTTATCCGGCCCGGATTCCGATGATCGACATTGCAACCGTAGGCGCCGGGGGTGGCTCAATTGGGCAGATTGACGAAGGCGGCGCATTAAAGGTAGGCCCGCAAAGTGCAGGGGCGCTGCCGGGACCGGCCTGTTATGGACGGGGCGGTGAACTTCCCACGGTTACCGATGCAAACGTGGTGCTGGGGAAATTGAACCCTTATCGCATTCTGGGCGGCCGAATGGAGATCAAGGCTCCGCTGGCCGAGCAAGCCATCACCCGCCATATCTCGCAGAAATCAGGGTTAAGCCCCGATGAGGCAGCCGCAGGAATTGTATCCGTTGTCAATTCCAACATGATCCGGGCAATCCGGGTCGTGTCCGTAGAGAAGGGGTACGATCCCCGTGAATTCACACTGATGGCTTTTGGCGGCGCAGGACCGCTGCATGCATGTGAGGTTGCGCAAAAAATGGGCATCCACCGGGTCCTGATCCCGCCTTCTCCCGGAACGCTGTGCTCGCTTGGCCTGCTTATGGCGGATACCAAATTCGATCTCAGCCATTCCCGGATGTTGATTGCCGATCCAAGCAATGTACCCGCCCTGCAGGAAATATTCTCCCGCATGATCCGCGACGGCAGTGCATTCCTGGACAAAGAGCAGGTCGGCGACACGGAACGCGAATTCAAGTGTACGGTCGAATGCAGGTACGAGAAGCAAAACTATGAAATTCCGATTTCAATCGACCCCGGATTAACGGGGGATGTTCTGGAGCAGATGATTCAAACGTTTCATGCCGAACACGAAAAACTGTACGGCTATTCCAATCACAATAAAAAAATACAGATGGTTAACTACCGGGTCAGCGCCATCGGCGTAATTGACAAGCCGGATCTGCCCGTCAAGGAAGCGGTCCCCGGTGCCAAGCCGCCTGAGCCGGCGGAAGTGCGCAACGTTCTGTTTGAGGGTGAGCCGGTGAGACATTTGACTAACGTTTACCACAGGGACGAGATAGAAATCGGCTGTCAGATTCAAGGTCCGGCGATCATCGAGGAAATGGACTCCACGACCATTCTCCCTCCGCATTGGGAGGCTTATGTCGATGAACTGGGCAATATCAGGGCCGCTTATCGGGAGGTGAAAGGAAATGAATAAGCACAAGGTCGATGCAGTGACGGTTGAAATTGTCGGGAATCTGCTGCTCACGATTGCTGAAGAAATAGGCATCAGCATCATCAAGAGCGCCTACTCCTCGAATATCAAGGAACGGCGGGATATATCCGCCGCAGTCTTTGACCCGGAAGGCAATCTGGTGGCCCAGGCTGAACATGTGCCGATGCATTTGGGTTCATTGCTCAGCATCGTTAAGGAGGTGTATAACAAGTATCCGCCGGAAGCCATACAGCGGGGAGACATGTTTATCGGAAACGATCCGTATAACGGAGGCGGTACCCATCTTCCGGATATTACGATCGTAGCACCAGTGTTCGCGGGCGAAAGGCTCATCGGCTGGGTGGCCAATTTGGCCCATCACAGCGACGTAGGCGGAAAGGTGCCGGGCTCCACCTCCGGCGACGCCGTCAGTATTTATCAGGAAGGGATAAAAATCCCCATCTCCAAAATTTGCCGCCAGGATGAGGTCAATGAAGAGATTGTAGATTTTATTATGACCAACAGCCGCATTCCTGAAGAACGTTACGGCGATCTCCATGCGCAAATGGCCTCCAACCGGGTTGGGGTGAGAAGGCTGCTGGAAGCCTATGAACAATATGGGGAGACACTGGTCTTAAGCATGGCCCAGCTGCAAAATTATGCAGAGCGCAGATTAAGGGCGGGCATCGAAAAGCTTCAGGATGGTGAATACAGCTTTACCGATTACATGGATGATGCCGGAGCGGCCAGTCCCGATCCCATCAAGCTGACCGTAAAAATTACCATTCAGGGAGATGCGATGGAACTGGACTTTGCGGGCTCACAGCCGCAGGTAAACGGCCCGATCAATGTCACGTATAACGGGCTGCTGGCCACTGTCTTTTATTCGATCAAAGCGCTCATAGATCCGGATATCTACTCCAATGCAGGCATTTACCGTGCATTTACGATCAAGGCCGAACCCGGGCTGATTATCAACGCACGCAATCCGGCCCCGGTCGGTGCGCGGATCGACACCTGCATGCGGGTCAGTGACGTCATCTTCGGTGCGATGGCACCGCTGGTCCCGGACAGGGCCATCGCAGGGTGCAACAGTTCATGTACGACGGCGGTATTCAGCGGATATGACCCCCGTGATCCCGATCAATTCTATGTCTATCTGGAGACGATCGCCGGGGGTTCGGGGGCCAGCCGGCGGGCGGACGGACTGAACGGTGTGCAGGTTCATTTGACGAACACCTCCAACTTACCGATTGAAGCGCTGGAAATGGAGTTTCCGCTGGTAATCGTGCGGGAATATTCCCTGATTGAAGACAGCGGCGGAGCGGGTGAGTACCGCGGAGGCCTGGGAATCCGCCGGGAGTTCGAGTCCCGGTTTGACCAGGTTACGTTCACAGGACTTGGAGACAGGCAGAAGTTTCTCCCCTGGGGCTTGAATGGCGGCGGAGAGGGGGCAGGAGGCGTCTATCAGCTGAAACGCGCCGACAATTCTGTAGAAAGACTCCCTTCCAAATGTACGGAGATCGTCCTGAACCGGGGGGACCGGATCGTCATCCACACGCCGGGGGCTGGCGGCTACGGCAATCCGGCCGACAGAGACCCTTCACTTGTCCTGAAAGACGTCATTGAGAAGAAGATCAGTATCCGGCAGGCGAAAGAGAAGTATGGCCTGCCAATCATCCAGACCCCGCAGGGATATCAAATTGCCCAACAATAAGCGGATAGGCACCTATCCGGCAAACGGAGGAGAACCATGGAAATTAAGGACATTATCAGTGACATCAGAAGCAAGCTCAAGGAAAACGGGGGACTGAAGCATATTTACTTTGTTGCCTGCGGAGGCTCCCAGGCGGCAATCTTCAGCGGCCATTATCTCATTCAAAAAGAGGCACGGACCTTCGGAACCTCGATCTATAACAGCAGTGAATTTGTCCATGCGACACCGGCGATGCTGGATGAACAGTGCATTGTGGTGCTGTGCTCGCTAAATGCCACGGCTGAAACGGTGCAAGCCGTTCAACTGGCGAATGAGCGGGGAGCCTATACAATCGCCATGACCGGGTTTCCCACCACAGAGATGGCCACAAACGGCATGTATCCCGTAGTCTATTCGAACGGAGAGCAGCAAATTTACAGCCAAGGCAACCAATCCTCCGTACTGCGCATCAGCTTTGAAATTCTGCATCAGTTCGAAGCCTATGCCCACTACCAGGCGGCGCTCGAAGCATTCACCAAGGTGGACTCGATAGTGGCCAGCGCCCGCACTTATATCAAACGTATCGCCAGCAGGTTTGCGGATGAGTACAAGGACGATGAAATCTTCTACGTCATGGCAAGCGGCCCGGCCTATAGCACAGCTTATACGATGGCTTATTGCCACTTTATGGAGATGCAATGGAGGCATGCGGTGCCGATGCATTCAGGTGAATATTTTCATGGACCGTTTGAAACGACCGATAAAAACATCCCGATCATCCTCTTTGTGTCGGAAGGCGCCACCCGTCCGCTCGACGAACGGGCTTTGACCTTCCTGACCCGCTATGCCCAGCGGGTGACTGTCATCGATGCAAAAGAACTGGGAATTAACATCATTGACGATTCCGTTGCCGAGTATTTCCTCTCCGTCATCATGATCCCGGTGGAACGGGATATCGTGTCCCGTATGGCTGAGATCAGAAATCATTCTATGAATATGCGCAGATACATGTGGAAGGTGGAATATTAAGCAGAATGTAGGTGGGGTGAATGATGAAAACATATGTATTGCGGCGGCTGCTCATCGCATTGCCGACGTTTTTGGGAATTACCATACTGGTGTTTTTTGTTTCCTACCTGGCGTCGGGAAGCCCGCTGGAGCTGCTGCTCAGCAATCAAAACATTTCGGAAGCAGAAATTGAGCGGCAGCGGATCAAGCTTGGTTTGGATCAGCCGGTCTATATGCAGTATTTTTCCTGGCTGGGCAATATGCTTACAGGCAATTTCGGCGAATCGTACCGGACGATGGAAGCCGTGACCAGCATGATTCTTAAAGGTTTGGGGGCTACCTCCATTCTAGTTGTCGCTTCGGTCCTCCTGGCTTGCCTGATTGCCATCCCGTTAGGCATCCAGTCGGCAAGGCACCAAAGTAAATTATGGGACAACCTGGCCGCTGTGTTTTCCTTCCTGGCCACCTCAACGCCCAGCTTTTTTATTGCCTTGGTGCTGCTTTATTTATTTTCGGTAAAATTGCAGCTTCTGCCTATCGGCGGAATGTACACCGTTGGGACAGCTAACAGCTTCTTGTCATTATTGGCGCATCTGATTATGCCTTGCCTGGTGTTATCCTTTCACATGATGGGGACGCTGATTCAATTTACGCGCAGCAGCATGCTGGAGGTGATGCGGGAGGACTACGTCCGGACCGCCAAAGCGAAGGGATTACAGGAGCGTGTGCTGATTGTAAGACATGTGCTCCGGAATTCCCTGATCCCCGTGGCTACCTATCTGGGGATGGAGATTCCGCTTCTGCTCGGCGGTGCGGTCGTTACCGAACAGGTTTTTTCCTGGCCGGGGATCGGAAAGCTGATGATTCAGTCCATCTCCGCCCGTGACTATCCTGTCATTATGGGAGTTACGGTGCTGGTTGCGCTGGCAGTCTTGATTTTTAATCTTATTACGGATCTTGTCTATGGATTGTTGGATCCGAGGATTCGTTATGACTAGGTGGCGATCTGTATGGTGAAAGCAAACAGCAGAAAACGGACAGTCTTCCTTAACTTTATGAAACGGTATTGTCACAACAAACTGGCTATTGCAGGACTGGTCTCCATCGTGCTGATCGGGCTGCTCGTTGCCTTTCTCCCCCCGTTCCTGCAATATGCCGAAGACCAAATCGACCCGCTCGCTTTCAGCGCAGCCCCCGGCGGCAGCCATCTCCTGGGGACGGATGATGTTGGACGGGATGTCCTGAGCCGGCTGTTAAACGGCGGACGCGTATCGCTTTTTGTCGGGATTCTCTCCGCATTGATCAGTGTCGCGCTGGGGATTCCGCTCGGGCTGCTGGCTGCCTTTTTCCGGGGGAAGTTCGAAACGGTGACCATGCGGTTAGCTGATATCTTCCTGTCCTTCCCGAATATAATTCTGATCCTGTTTCTGGTCTCCATTTTTGGCCCTTCCATTATTACGGTAACTGTGGTAATCGGCGTACTGGGCTGGCCGTTTTTCGCCAGGCTCATGTTTGGCACCGTGCTGAGCATCAAAGAAAAGGATTATATCGAAGGTGCGGCCGCTATCGGCGAGAAGCAGAGAACCATCATTTTCAAATACATTTTGCCCAACGCCATCGCGCCGATCCTCATTCAAATCACCTTTCGGATTGCCGGGGCGATCATTCTTGAATCGTCACTGAGCTTTCTCGGCATGGGTGTTCAGCCTCCGGCTGCTTCCTGGGGGAATATGCTGTACAATGCGCAGTCCATCACGATTTTATCGGAACGGCCATGGATGTGGCTGCCTCCCGGACTTCTGCTTATCCTCACTATCTTATCCATTAATTTTGTCGGCAACGGCCTGCGGGACGCATTGGACCCCAAAACCAGACTTTAAACAAAGGAGAAATGATATGAAGAAGAACAACCGCTTACTGTTCGTGCTGGTGATGATGCTTACAGCTTCACTTCTTTTGTTTGGATGTTCATCGAACGCAGGCAACACTGCCGGAAACGCCAGCAGTCCGCCGGGGACAGAGGCAAGTCCGCAGCCGCAGAGCGAGGGCGGGGCAGCCAGCGGAATTGTAACCATGGCCATTATTTCTACCTGGGACACACTCAATATTTACAACACTTCAGGGAATTACGGCAACGCGGTTGCCGACCAGTTGTTCGAACGCCTCGTTTTCAGAGAGCATGGCGGCAATGTCATCCCCCGGCTCGCCAAATCCTGGGCCATGGCGGACGATAATCTGTCGATGACGTTCGAGCTTGCCGATAATGTCACCTGGCATGACGGGGAAAAGCTGACCGCGAAGGATATTGTCTTCACTGTGCAGGCAATGACCAATCCGGCTGTTAACAACTACTACCGTTCCGCCTTCAATGTACTCGCTGGCACAGATGCAGATGGCATTGCGCAGGATCCGGCAAAAGTGGGCGTGGAAGCGGTAAGCGATACCTCTGTCAAATTCACATTCAAGGAACCAAAGGCCGAAGAAACAATCCTGAATGCGTTCCTGAGCTTCCTTTATGTTCTTCCTGAGCATATTTTGGGCCAAGGCGATCCGGCTTCGATCAACACCTCCGGGTTCTGGAATGCCCCGGTTGGCGCCGGTCCCTTCAAATTCGTCAAACAGACCGCAGGCGAATCGCTTCAATTGGAGGCTTTTACTGATTATTATCAGGGCAGCCCCGGCTTCAAAACGCTGGTCGTACGTGTCGTGCCGGCGGCCAACCTTACTGCAGGTTTGATCAACGGGGATATCGATGTGGTGGCGATGGGGAGCATTCCGCTGTCCGACTGGGACACGGTCAAAAACAATCCGGATATTGTAGCTTCCTCCATCCCGGATTATTCCTACCAGTACATGTTGTTTAACTTGTCCAAGGACACCTTCCAGGATTCTAACGTAAGAACAGCCTTTGACAAAGCGATCAACAAAACTCTGATTGTCGACAACCTCATGAAAGGCGAAGGGGGAGTTGCGGTCGGGCCGATGCCGAAGTACCACCCCTACTACAATCAGAGCCTGGTGCCGAACGCATACAACCCGGATGAAGCCAAGCAGATGCTGGAAGCGGCCGGCTTCGACTTTAAGCGTGAATATCTGCTGATCGTCCCGCAGGGCAACCAGGTCAGAGAGCAGTCGGCGCTATTGATCCAGCAGGATTTGGCGGCCATCGGGGTAAAGGTGAAGATTGAGACCTATGATTTTGCCACACTCCTGTCGATGCTTAAGAATGGGGAATCGGACCTTGGCCTGCTGGGCGGAGGCAGCAATATTGACCCGGGCGAAAGCAGCGTCATTATGAAGCCGGGCGACTCGAGAAACTATTCCCTGCTGAAAGATTCCAAATGGTACGATATTGCCGCCAAAGGCTTTTCTCTTTATGATTTTGACCAACGAAAAGCGGTATACGATGAGTACCAACAGGCCCTCGTGAAGGATCAGCCGTATATCTGGCTCTACCATCAAAACAATTTGTGGGCCCATTCCTCCCGCCTGACTGACGTGCCGATGGAGGACTTCGTCTGGATGAATTTCGCGTCATGGAAATGGAAGATCGCCAAATAAATCTCGTACACAGGGACTAATAATCAATTTGGAGGTTTTGGAATATGGAGCTCACTGAAATGAAGGATGTTTTTGATTATCTGGAGCAGCATTTTGAAGAGGATCTCAAATCGACACAAGAGTTCATGAGGTTAAAATCGATCTCAGCCACAGGTGAGGGCATCCGTGAAACGGCGCAGGTTGTCAAGGCGATGATTGAAGAGGTCGGCGGCGCTTCAGAGATTATCGAAACACCGGGCCATCCGATTGTATACGGCAAACTGGATGAAGGGGCACAGTATACCCTGTTGATTTACAGCATGTACGATGTGCTGCCGGCGGAAGAGCCGGACTGGATCTCTGACCCGTGGGCGGCGGAAATTCATGACTTTCAGGATTACGGCAAATGTATCATCGGCAGGGGCGCAGTCAATACCAAAGGACCTACAGCAGCGTTCTTCAATACGATCAAGGCGTACAAAAAGATCAAAGGAAAGCTGCCGGTTAATCTGGTATTCCTGATCGAAGGCGAAGAAGAGCTGTCTTCCAAATCCCTGCAGCAGTTTCTGGTGGACAACAAAGACAAATTTGCCGAATGCGACGCCATGTTTTTTCCGTCATTCGGTGAAGAAAACCGGGTAGCCTCGATTTTTATGGGTGTGAAGGGGATCGTAAGCTTCGAGTTGAAGGCGAAGGGCGGAAGCTGGGGTGGCCCGAAGGAAAGAGGGATTCACGGGGCTTTTGCCGCCTGGGTCGGCAATCCGGCCTGGCGGCTGGTGAAGGCTCTGTCGACCATGGTCGGGGAAGATGAGAAGGAGATTCTGGTGGAGGGCTTCTACGACGGCATTCTGCCTTTGGCGAAGGAAGGCGAAGATGCCTTGGACGCATCGGCTGATCTGCTGGACGAAGAGCAATGGAAAAAGGCATATGCAATCGACCGGTTCAAATGGGATTTGGAAGGCCTGGACTTGTGGAAAAAGATGCTGACGGTGCCAACCCTGAATATTGACGGCATCAAAGGCGGCTATATCGGCGAAGGCTCCAAAACACTGCTGCCCCATGAAACCACCGTGAAGATGGATATACGGCTTGTTCCGGGCATGGACCCGGAGAAGATGCTTGGCAAAATCAGAAATCATCTGGACAAGCACGGGTATTCCGATATTGAGATTACGGAGTATGGGAAGGCCTATTATCCTTCCAGTGTTCCCTACTACTCCACGTCAGTGCAGACCCTGAAAAGAATGTATGAGCTGATGGGTGCGCGTCCGCAGATCTGGCCGTGGAATCCGGGGTCCGCCCCCTATTTTTTATTCGGAAAAATATTGGGACTCCCCTACGTAACCGGAGGAATGGGTCATGGTTCAAGACAGCACTCCAGCAATGAGTACTGTACAGTCAAAGGCGTGCTGGATTTCGAGAAGTCGATGGTCTATTACTTGAACCTGTTCCCGCAAGTAGCCGAAGAGATGAAGAACCGTGAATAACAGCTTCATGTGAGGGGGGAACAGGATGAGTGATTATCTGCTGGAGGTAAAAGGGTTAAAAACCTATTTCAATCATTTCAACAAACAGGTTCCCGCTGTCAATGGTGTAGATTTTGTAGTGCGTAAAGGTGAAACGCTGGGAATTGTCGGGGAGTCCGGCTGCGGCAAAAGCGTGACTGCGATGTCCATTTTAAAGCTGCTGGCGCCTGAAGCCAAAATTGTGGATGGTCAAGTGCTGTTCAAGGGGAAGGATCTGGTCGGTCTGAACGACCGCCAGATGACCCGGATCCGGGGCAACGAAATTTCAATCATTTTTCAGGAGCCGATGACCTCACTCAATCCGGCATATACGGTGGGCTATCAAATCGGGGAAGCTATCCGGACCCACCAGAAGCTGGACAAGAAAACGACCCGGAGCAGGGCGGTCGAAATGCTCAAGCTGGTCGGGATACCCGATCCGGATAAAAGAGTGGATGAATATCCGCATGAGCTGAGCGGAGGGATGAGGCAAAGGGTCATGATTGCCATGGCTCTTTCCTGCAACCCTGAGCTGCTGATCGCTGACGAGCCCACCACCGCGCTGGATGTTACCGTGCAGGCGCAAATTCTGGAATTGATGAAAAGCCTGAAAGACAAGTTCCACACTTCGATTATGATGATTACGCATGATTTGGGTGTCGTCGCTGAAATGGCCGATTATGTTATCGTCATGTATGCAGGAACAGTTGTTGAATACAGTGACGTTAAGTCCTTGTATAACAAACCTCTGCATCCCTATACGGAAGGCCTGATGAATTCCTTGCCGAAAATTGATGATCCCAAGGATAAGCTTGAGGCGATTCCCGGCTCCGTTCCCAGTCTGTATGACCTCCCCAAAGGCTGCAGCTTTTGGCCTAGATGCCCTTATGCCCAGGAGATATGCAAACAGGAGAAGCCGGAGCTGTATGAGGTCGATCAACGCAAAGTCAGATGCTTTCTATATTCCGGAAAAATCGAAAGAAGGTGAACGCGATGGGAAACCCCAGTCCCTATCTGCTGGAAGTCCGGGAGCTGAAAAAACATTATACCTCCAAATCGGGTCTGCTGAGCCGGAAAAAACCGGTTGTCAAAGCGGTGGACGGGATCAGCCTGAATATCCGCAAAGGGGAAATATTGGGGCTGGTCGGAGAGAGCGGCTGCGGAAAATCCACATTGGGCCGCTCGATCCTGAGATTAATTGAGCCGACTTCCGGGAATATTGTCTTCGAAGGACAAGACATCCTTGCGTACGGCAAGGAAGAAAAGCGGATGATGAGGAAAGAGCTGCAGATTATTTTTCAGGATTCGGGTGCGGCGTTAAATCCGCGTATGACTGTCGGTGAAATCATTGGCGCACCTTTGGATATATATGGACTTGCCCAAGGCGAAGCTAAAGAAAGACGCATTAACGAGCTGCTTGAGCTGGTCGGATTGAACAAAGATTATGTTAACCGGTTTCCGCATGAATTTTCGGGCGGCCAAAAACAGCGGATCGGTATTGCGAGGGCATTGGCGGTGGAGCCGAAGCTGATCGTTTGCGATGAGCCCGTTTCCGCCCTGGACGTCTCTGTACGGGCGCAAGTATTAAATTTGATGAAAGAGCTGAAGGAGAAGCTGGGATTAACCTATCTGTTCATCTCCCATGACCTGAGTGTGGTTCATCATTTGTGCGACCGGGTGGCCGTGATGTACTTGGGCAAAATTGTTGAGATCACAGACCGGAATGAGCTGTATGGAAATCCGCTTCATCCCTATACCAAAGCATTGCTGTCAGCGATTCCGAATCCCAATCCCGAAATAAGCAGAGAACGGATCGTTTTAGAAGGGGATGTGCCAAGTCCGTCCAATCCTCCTCCCGGATGCTCCTTCCACACACGCTGCCCGTACCGGATGGACAAATGTTCGGTAGAGGTCCCGATTTTGCTGCAAACCCAGGGTAACCACAGTGTTTCATGCCACTTATACAACGATGAGCACTAGACGCTGGGCATACAATTGGTTATCATAAAATGGAAAGAAACCGGTTTATGAGGGGACGCCTATTATGTTAGACGAGAAAATCGCTACACCATTGTATGAGCAGCTAAAAGAAAAGCTGAAGAACGAAATTGCCGAAGGAAGGCTGAAGCCTGGAGAGAAGCTGCTGCCCGAAGTGGAGTTGGCTCAAAAATATGAAGTCAGTGTAATCACCGTCCGGAGGGCGACCAATGAGCTGAGGAACGAAGGACTGCTGGAGAAAAGGCAAGGCAAAGGTACATTTGTCGCCATGGCCAAATATCCAAAGGATCTAAACCAGATTCTCAGCTTTACCGAAGCCAGCAAGCTGATTGGGGCGGTCCCGAGTGCGAAGGTGCTGGCCTCCGAGCTAATGATCCCCGGCAATGACATTCTCGAACAGCTGGAGCTTCCCCCGGGCAGTCAAACCGTTTATATCTCTCGTCTCCGGCTGTTGGACAACAATCCGATGGTTATCGAAAACAACTATTTTTCCATTCAATATTCGTTTTTGCTGGAAGAGAACCTGAATGATCATTCATTGTTTCAAATTTTGAAAGAAAAAACAGGGATTCAGATATCCAAATCCAAACGTACGATCGAGATTTGCCGGGCCACTATGCAGGAGGCTTCCTATCTGCAGGTCAGCAAGAATAGTCCTCTGCTGCTGGTCCATGGCGTCGTATACGGGAACAACGATAAAATCGTATATGTAGGAAACCAAATCATCAACGGCGAGAAATATAAACTGCATGTATAAGGTGCTCCAGCACTGACAAAGATTCTTTCATCCGCTTTCCCTTGTGGGGAAGCGGATTTTTTTGAAATATAAGAATTTTAATGTGGATATATCTTGGCAACCGCACAGGATATAAGCGATGCAGAAGGATTGGGCTCCATCCGCAGACTGATGCGGACAGAGGAGCCCTTATTTTTCCAAAAATCTAACTTTTTCAGCAGTTACGGACCCAGGAGCCGTTATATCGTTTGATGGAGCCTGGAACAAAGGGAAAAGGGACAAATAAGGGCAATGCACATCTTCAGCAAAGACCGGGACTGAAGTTCCAGTTTATTGAGGAACATCGCTCCGTGTTCCGCATTGAGAAGATGTGCAGCGTACTCGGAGTCTCCCGAAGTGGATATTACAAGTGGCGGGCGACTCCTCCCAGTGAGCGCAAGAAGCATCGGGAACGGCTCGTACAGCGCATTGAATACCACTTTCATGACAACGGTGAAATTTACGGTAGCCCCAAAATCACAAAGAAGCTCCAGCAAGAAGGGTTTACCGTGGGAGAGAAAACGGTAGGCTGACTCATGCGAGAGCACAATCTTCGTTCCCAAGCAATGGGGAATTTTAAAGTTCAGACGACTGATTCGAACCACGACTTCTCGATTGCCCCGAATTGGCTAAACCAACATTTCGACGTGTGTACTAGGCCCAACCAAGTATGGGTCACGGATATTACCTATATCCGAACACGCCAAGGCACGGTCTATTTAGCGAGCGTTTTAGATTTATACACACGCAAGATTGTCGGCTGGCAACTGGGCAACCGAATGAAAGTCGAATTGGTTTCAGCGGCCCTGGACAAGGCCTACAGCGCACAGAAGCCCGGGAAAGGACTGATCACCATTCCGATCGCGGAAGTCAGTACGCCTCTGTAGAGTACCGGAAAAAGCTCAAGGGATACCATATGATTCGCAGCATGAGCCGCCGAGGGAACTGCTACGACAATGCTTGCATTGAATCGTTTCACAGTATTCTCAAACGAGAACTCATCTACCGTACAAAATTCCAAACGCAAAAAGAAGCGCAGAACCAGTTGTTTCGGTATATTGAGTTCTTCTATAACCGAAAACGAATACACAGTAAGCTGGGTTATCTTTCACCGGATCGCTTTGAGGAACTATATTACAGCAATCTTGCACTAGCAAACTGATTTTACTGTGTCCACTCTATTGACAGAAGCACACTCAGTCCGTTTGTCCTGCGGTATAGACGAATCTTCCTTCAATAACGGCTTTCCTGTCCGTAACGGCTGCGGATAGCTCGCGAAGGAATAGGGCGATCCGTCTTCAGCATGCCCCCGTTGATTTTGGAGCGGTGGAGAATCCCTGCGGCCATAAGCCTAGGGTTGCTATTCACCCGTCAAGGTGATTGGACGAATTTGTAACGAGCAACGGCAGAAATACCGCTGTTGGGGCGGCGGGGGCCGAGTTATGAGGCGGTAGCCGGTCTAGATATCCTCATTCCAGCCAGTATTCGCATACCGGCGTCTTCGTCAGGAGGCGCTATATAAATTGAACTTGAAAATATTACAATTAAGGGGAAAGTGGCGGAGGAGAAGTTTGGAACTGGAGGAGCGGTAGCGTCCGCCTTTGTCTGCGGATTTCAACCGCGAACGGCGGTACAAAATCAAGAAATCTGCAGACAACAGCGGCTGGAAGTCCAAACATTCTCTGGAGTCACGACCAATCCCAAATAGAAAAATCACAAGTTCAGTTAATATAGTTGGAAAAAGGGAACTTATTTTTCCGGAAGTTAAGAAATCCTGAGAGTGAAGTGGAAAAAGTAAACCTATTTGGGCTACATTTCTTGAACAATGGTGAAATGAGCTGAATTAGTGTCCCTTTTTCCACTTCATCTGCCCGAGGATAGGGTCCTCCGGCAAATTAGTGTCCCTTTTTCCACTTAAAGAGTTGTTGTAGGGTTCACGGGAAGTCGTTCTCCAAGCAACGCTAGAACCAAGACGGCTGCGCTGTCCCGTGGAGGACGGCTCAGCCGTTTTTATTCCAAATATAAGAATTTCTATGCTTCACGCTATAAATGTTCCTTCTATTTCTCTCTGAAACGGGTACCTGATAGCGATACACTGTATCGCTGCTTCGGAAGCATAGGCTCCTAATAAGGACGGCGTAGCCGTTTCTACTTTATCCCCCCAACTGTTGATTCTATTCTGGAGCAATGACAGCATTGCAATCTTTCTTGTATTTGTCCATTGCCAAAATACAACTCTTTCCTTTACAATGTTATAATGATAATGATTATCAATTTCATAAGAAAAAGGTGTGAGATATGAGTCAACAGACAGCAGCCGGTACAGGTCCCCTTGGCGGCGAAATGAGGTGAAGCTTCGTTCGCGGCCTTGGGCGGCTACACTGATCCTGGTTGGCGGTCTGATTGCCCTGGCGCTGGGTATTGCGGTATCTGTCTCGTTCGGGGCTGCGGATATCAAGCTGCCGGTGGTATGGGGCGCTGTTTTTCATTTCAATCCGGATATTACGGATCACTAGATTATCCGGGAGCTCCGGCTGCCCCGCGTGCTTGGCGGCGTGATAATTGGCGCGAGCTTTGCAGTGGCAGGAGCGATTATGCAAGGCATGACCCGCAACCCGCTTGCGGATTCCGGGCTGATGGGCATTAATTCAGGGGCAGGGTTTGCGCTGGCGCTTTGTTTTGCATTTATGCCGAATCTGCCATTCATGAGTTTGATTCTGTATTCCTTTGCGGGGGCAGGCGCTGGAGCAGCGATTGTGTATGGTGTCGGGTCCTTGGCTAAAGGCGGATTGACCCCAGCCCGTCTGGTGCTGGCCGGTGCGGCTTTAAGTGCGCTGCTCTCGGCGTTAAGCGAAGGCGTGGCTTTGCATTATAAAATTGGACAAGATCTGGCCCTTTGGTATGCAGGAGGCAAAGCCGGAACGAAATGGTTCCAGCTGAAAGTGATGTTTCCCTGGGTTTTTGCGGCGATCCTCGGGGACATCGTGTTGTCCCGCTCTATTACCATGCTTAGCCTGGGCGATGAGGTTGCCAGAGGCCTTGGGCAGCGTACAGGCCTGGTGAAGCTGGCTGGCGCTCTGATCGTTCTGATTCTTGCCGGTTCATCGGTATCGGTAGTTGGAGCCGTCGGTTTTATTGGTCTGATTATCCCCCATTTGACGCGGTATCTTGTCGGTGTGGATTACAGGTGGATTTTTCCTTGCTCTGCCGTGCTGGGCAGTCTGCTGGTGGTGCTTGCTGATCTGGCGGCCAGAACGGTTATCCCGCAGCATGAAACGCCGCTGGGCGCGGTTCTTGCACTGATTGGTGTGCCTTTCTTTCTCTATCTGGCCCGCAAAGAAAGAAGGGAGCTGTGACTATGCGCAGGACTACGGCTATAAGTTTTGATGAAGTTAGACGCAGGCGCGGACTTCAAGTGCTGGCCATCCTGTCGCTCTTGATTGCTGCTGCTCTGATCATCAGTGTGAATACAGGATACATACGTTTGACACCGCTGGAGCTGCTGCATACCCTGCTTGGCCGGGGGACGGACAAGCAGGAGCTCATTCTTTTCGATTTCCGTCTGCCACGGATTGTGATTTCAATTCTGGTTGGAGCTGGTCTGGCGGTTTCGGGAGCGGTGATGCAAGGAGTTTTCCGCAATGATCTGGCCGACCCCGGTATTCTCGGGATCAATGCCGGAGCGGGATTGATGGTTATGCTGCTGCTGACCGGTGTAGCGGTTGCTGCAGGGATGAGTGCAGCGATGATTGTGCTGACCCTGCGCCTTGATCCGGATAAATACCAATTTGTTGCCACCTGGCTGGCGGGCAGTATCTGGGGAACCAGTTGGAAGTTCGTGCTGTCCCTGCTGCCCTGGATTCTCATTCAGCTGCCTTATGTGATCTATAAGGCTAGAGTCATGAATGTGTTGAATCTGGGCGACCAGACTGTAACCGGGTTGGGTGCGGCAGTAACCAAGGAACAATTCCGTCTGCCCGGGGCTGCCGTAGGATTGGCAGCGGCCAATGTAGCGGTAAGCGGGGGAATCGGGTTTGTGGGCTTGATCGGCCCCCATCTGGCCCGGCGCCTGGTGGGACCGAAGCATCAGCTGCTGCTGCCTGCTTCGGCACTGCTGGGTTCCTTGCTTGTCCTGACGGCGGATACCATGGGCCGCCGGATTCTGCAGCCGTCTGAAATACCGACCGGTATTGTTGTCGCGGTAATCGGTGCGCCTTATTTTCTTTATTTGCTGGCCCGCACCAAATCTTAGCATGCTGAAGCATATTTATAAGCTGAGCTAAAACCTGCGCCGTTTTAGTAGATCAGAAGTTTAGCTTAACTAGCCATCTATACCAATACACCTTGGAGGGGAAGATATGAGCAAAGAGCTGGAATTATACGATGTGACGATTATTGGCGGCGGTCCTGCCGGTATGTATACAGCCTTTTATAGCGGCATGCGGGATCTTAAAACCAAGCTGATAGAGGCTAAGGAAGAACTGGGCGGCAGAATGCTCATCTATCCCGAGAAAATGATCTGGGATGTAGGGGGAGTTACTCCGATTCTCTGCCGCAAGTTGATTGATCAGCTGGCCGAGCAGGCCCGGACCTTTGATCCGACCATCGTACTGGGCCAGCAGATTATTGGCCAGGAGCGGCAGGAGGACGGGACCTATATTCTGACATCGGCGACCGGCGAGCGGCACTGGACACGTACAATTATTCTAACCATAGGGTATGGCATCCTGCAAATGGCGAAGCTGGAAATAGAGGGCGCGGACCGCTATGAGGTAACGAATCTTCATTATACTGTACAGGAGCTGGAGCCTTTCCGCGGCAAGCGGGTGCTCATCTCCGGCGGCGGTGATTCGGCGGTGGACTGGGCCAACGAGCTGGAGCCGATTGCCGCAAGTGTGACGATTGTGCACCGGCGCGAGCAGTTCGGCGGACATGAGAAGAACATTGCCCGAATGAAAGCGTCGTCGGTCCAGGTGCGGGTCCCGCATACAGTCAGCCAGCTGCATAGCAGCGACGGGGAGAAGATAGACCAGGTTACGATAAGCCATATAGAATCCGGCGAATCCGAGCAGCTTGAGGTCGATGCAGTGATCGTGAATCACGGGCTGAAGAGTGATTTTGGACCGCTTAAGGACTGGGGGCTGGACATGGGCGAATGGTGGGCCAATGTCAGCAGCAGGCTGGAGACTAACCTTCCCGGTGTTTTTGCCGCCGGAGATTTTGTGGATTACAGCAGCAAGGTCCGGCTGATCGCCGGAACGTTCACTGATGCGGTACTGGCTCTGAACAGCGCCAAGCTGTATATGGACCCTGATGCCCCGAAGGTGGCGTACGTCTCCTCGCATAATGAACGCTTTAAGGAGAAGAATAAGGCGCTTGGCGTAGTGGATGGACACTAGCAGGCTATTAATGAAGGAATCACGAATTGAGGCTGGCCGTATGCAGAAATTCTGCACGGTCAGCCTCTTTTCCATAACCTGCATAAAAAAAGGATAGCGGGCAAATAGTATGTGCAGGAGGTGCTTGCTGATGGCAGCTCAAACCAAAGAAAAAAAACAGTCACAAACGGCTGATAGCAATACAAGCTCCCCGCTCTCCGGGAATCTGAAGGATGATTTACAGCACATCAGGCAAGGACTGGGGAACAGTATGGATCTGATTATCCGCCATTTCAAATTGATAAATGCAGCTCTTCAGGTTGCAGTTATTTATATGGAAGGCCTCACGGATAAGGAGTTAGTGGATGACTTCATCTCCCATGCTATGTCTTTTCAAACCGTAAGTGAGGAAGGGCAGAAGCTCTCAACCAGCCAGGAGGTTTTTAACTATATCAAGGAAAAAGCGCTGACTCCGGGTAAAAGCCAGTCGCTCACAAACAGAGGCGGACTCTTTGAAGCCCTTTTGTCCGGCAACACGCTTGTACTGGTTGAAGGCATGCCGGAAGCACTCAGCGGCGATACAAGCGGAGGCGAGGTCCGTCCGGTCTCTGAGGCAGGAACGCAGGTATCCATCCGGGGGTCCAAGGCAAGCTTTACTGAAACGATTAGTGTCAACATTTCACTGGTCCGGCGAAGAATTAAAAATCCGAATCTTTGGGTAGAGCCGATGAAGCTGGGTGCTGTGACGCAGACGAACATCGCGATTATGTATATACATGGAATAGCCGACGAAGATGTCCTCAAGAAGCTGAGGGAGAAGCTGAAGGAGATCAGAGTGGATTCCATCCTGGAATCGGGTTACATCGAGCAGTTAATTGAGGGGAGCGGGTACTCCCCTTTCCCGACACTGTACAACACAGAACGACCCGACACTGTGGCCGGGAATTTGCTGGATGGAAGAATTGCCGTTTTCGTGGATGGTACCCCTTTTGTACTTATAGCCCCTGCAACTTTTTTTATGTTTTTTCATACCGTGGAGGACTACTATCAGCGGTTTGATATTTCTACACTGATCCGTTTGTTGCGTTTTCTCTGTTTTTTTATTTCGATGTTTGGTCCCGCCATCTTTGTTGCCGCGCTTAATTTTCATCAGGAGATGATTCCTACTCCGCTGCTCATCAATTTGGCTTCACAACGGGAAGGGGTGCCTTTTCCCGCCTTTGTCGAAGCGTTGATGATGGAGGTTACCTTTGAAATTATCCGCGAGGCGGGAATCCGCCTGCCTTCGCCAATCGGACAGACCGTCTCGATCATTGGAGGTCTGGTTTTGGGGCAGGCCGCTGTACAGGCGGGCATTGTTTCTCCGGCAATGGTTATTGTGGTTTCTATAACGGGGATCTCCAGCTTCACTACCCCTGCTTTTAATATGGCGCTTTCTGTACGTTTATTGCGTTTTGTTATAGTGTTTGTTTCCGCGTTTATGGGCCTGTACGGCATAGCGATTCTGGCCTTGATGCTGGTCGCGCATTTATGCGGCCTGCGGTCGCTCGGCGTTCCGTATATGTCTCCTTTGGGTCCCTTTGACCCTCAGGCCCAGAAGGATACCCTGATCCGGTCGCCCATCCATTTTATGAAGATACGGCCGCGTCTGGAACACAAAAGCAATGTGCGCAAAAAAGCGGACAAGGACAGACAGGGGAACCAGGCATGAAGACAAAACGTCTGTCAGTTCTTGTTCTCTTTGTCCTTCTGTCTGTTAACCTGGCCGGATGCTGGAACAGCAGAGAGCTGAACGAGCTTGCGATTGTAAGCGGGATCGGCATTGACCGGGTGAAGGAAACGGGGAAACTCCGGGTTACGTTCCAGGTTGTGAATCCTTCGTCCACTACCACTACCCAGGGGGCGAGCACCAACCAGTCGCCCATCTCCATTTATACGGTCAATGACCGGACAGTATTCGGGGCGCTCCGCAGAGCTTCTAAGCAGGCGACCCGGCAGCTTTTTTTTGCCCATGCTCAGCTTCTGGTGATAGGAGAATCGCTCGCAGAAGGCGGTATGAATGAGGTGTATGATATTTTTGAAAGATCCCATGAGCTTCGGCTGAATACAACTGTACTGGTGTCAAGAGATACGGATGCCGAGTCCATTCTGAGGGTGCTGCTGCCTCAGGAGAGCGTGCCCTCTGTCGGGCTGGGCAAAAAGGCGGAAAATACCTCAAGGGTCTGGGGGGAAACCCCAAAGGTCAGTGTGTTTCAAACGATCAAGGAAATAACGGGCGGCGGAGGGTTTACGATCAGCGGTGTCCGTATGCTTGGCAGCGTGGAGGAAGGACAAAAGAAGGCGAGCCTGGAACAAACGAAGGCGGAAACCTCAATACTGATCAGCGGCCAGGCGGTATTCAACAAGGGGAAGCTTCAGAACTGGATTGATGGGCCTGAAGCGAGGGGCACCCAGTGGATACTCGATAAAATTGTCGAAACCAATATGAATATAGATTCCGGGGACCAGGCTAAGGCGATTGCCGTAAACGTGGTGTTTTCCAAAACCAAGGTTAAGGTCGAGATGCGTGACGGGTTGCCTGTATTCCATATCCACATCAACGAGGAAGGGAATCTCAATGAGACGCAGAGCGTTATAAACCTGAGCGATAACCATGAAATCAGAAAGCTGGAAACGGGGATGGAGAAATTAACGGAGGAGGAAGTCCGGGAAGCCTTTCAAGCCGCACAAAGGGCAGAGTGCGATTATTTCAACTTTGGCAACGAACTCAAACGCCTGCACCCGGCTGAATGGAAAAAAGTTGATAAGGATTGGAATCAAATTTTTGCCAAAGGCACGCTGAAGCTTCAGGTTCATGCTTATATCCGGGCAACAGGATTGCGGGTGACACCGCTGAAGGCCCCGGAATAACCGATTCTGATTGAATAGGACAGGGAGACTGCGATATGAAAAAAGAGGTCATCGGCCCCAGTCAGGTATTTGCCATGATTGTGCTGTTTGAACTGGGAACCGCTATTGTGGTTCCTATTGGGCTGGAGAGCGGCCATGCGGTATGGCTGTCAATTCTGATGGCTCTGCCCGGCGGGGTTCTGCTGTATCTGATCTACAATGATCTCTACCGCCAATTTCCGAATTTGATCATCAGCGGCTATACCCGGAAAATACTTGGCAATTATATCGGCTGGCCGCTAAGCTTGCTGTATATTCCGGTGCTGATGTTCAACGGCTCCCGAAATTTGCGGGAGGCGGGAGATCTCCTGATCTCGGCCTCCTACGACAGAACACCGATCCTGATCATTAACTCCATTATGGTCATTGCTGTTATGTATATTCTGAACAAGGGAATCGAGGTGTTTGCCAGAACTGCAGAGATTTATTTTTGGATTATGATGGTCATGGGCCTGGTGTGCAATGGAGTGGTGATTATCGCGGGCCTGGTTGATTTTAAGAATCTGTTCCCCTTGCACTACAAGGATTGGGTGGATGCCTTGACTTCCGCATATCCGAACATCTGGATATTCCCTTTTGGCGAACTGGTATGCTTCACAACGGTTCTGCCCTTTTTAAAGAACTCCGGAATATCGAGAAAAATGGGCGTCACCGCGATCATTCTAAGCGGATTTCTGCTCTGCTTCACCCATGCGATTGAAATCTCCGTCCTCGGGTTGGACATTTACAGCAGAGCAGCTTTTCCCATATATACAACAATAACGCTGGTGAATGTTGCGAATTTTATCCAGCGTCTGGATGCGCTTGTGATTCTGACCCTGATTATCGGGGTTTTCTTCAAAATGTCAATTTATTGTTTTGCGGCGGCAGCAATCACAGCGGATTTGTTCAAGGTTAAAGATTACCGGAGGCTGGTGGTGCCAGTGGGTGTCATTGTATTGATCTCCTCGTTTATCAGCGTGGAGAATTACACCAGCCATTTGAATGAGGGAAAATTGTTTTTGAAGTACTTCCTCCCTGTTATTTGTGCCGTTGTACCGATTCTGCTGTTTCTTGTCCACCGCATCCGTAAGCGGTTTGGCTGGTACAGGGAGCCTTAGTGGCCGTGTTTCTTCTTCTTTTTTTTGCCGGTCTCCACTGCTACTTGGATCACCGGAAGAAAAAGAAAGGTAATAATCACCAACAGTTCCTGGTAGGTGGTAGTGATAAAGATTTTGGTAAGGAAGTTGAAGGACTGGGAGAATGGGGTTCCGGTTAACCAATCTAGCGAAATCACCATGGATAAGCCCAGTATTGCAAGCATGGCATAAATCAAAAGGATTTTCATGGGGTTTAATCTCCTTCTTCAGATCTGGCGGGTTAACGGTATTATCCCCATCATTGAGACGGATAACCAACATTCCGGGAGAAGGATTTAAGGCGGAACCCCAAACCACGCGACTTGACGGTCCCCCAAGGAATCACTATATAATTGAACTTGAAAATATACATACAGGGAAAAGTGGCGGAAGAGAAGTTTGGAACTGGAGGAGCGAATGCGTCCGCCTTTGTCTGCGGATTTCCACCGCGAACAGCGGTAACAATCAAGAAATCTGCAGATGGGCAGTGGCCGGAAGTCCAAACATTCTCTGTAGTCACGACCAATCCCGAAATTTAAAAATCACAAGTTCAATTTATATAAAGTTTAGAATGATCCGTAAACAGGGTATAAGTGTTCAGAAGGGGGGCGCGGCAGTCATGACGACCTGGAATTTGCAAGGAACGCTCAGCCATCTGCTGATCTGCGGCGGCAGCAGCTGCAGGAAGAATGCAGGCGAAGAAGTGGCGGAAGCCATTGAGGATGAGATTGAGAAGCAAGGGGCTGCAAGCAAAATACATACCACCGTAACCGAATGCAACGGGAGATGTTCGGATGCCTGTATCGTGATCGCTTATCCGGAAGGCGTATGGTATAGGGAAATGACGCCCAAGGCAGGTAAAAAACTGGTGCGGAAGATGCTCAAGGGGAAGCAGCTTGAAGATCATATCCTCTATACCTACGATGGCGGCCTGCAGGCACAGACCGGAAAAGGCGCCAAGGGTAAAAAGAAAAAATAAAAAAAGGGAGCGGTGGCGGGAAACGATGCATAAATCCCTCCCCCGTATGAACACAGACAGGAACAGCCTGCTGCCGGAAATCCATTGGCGGCGGGCTATTTATTTTTGCGGAAGGGGGGTCTATGATTGAGAGGAACAGGAAAATTAAGGGGGAACCGTGATGTTTGTGAGCTTTGAGACAGGGGATATGGTGCTGCAAAGTGAGGCGTTCATGCAGGAGGAGGTGCGGTATAATCTGATCCACCGGATTACCGAATATCCCGAAGCGATCCGGCTGACCACGGCAGACCGCAAGCTGATTTTTACGCAATCCCAGGGACATAATCCCTGGCTGTGGGTGTCTGGAGAACTTCACGAAGGACAGCAGACCAAACTGGTGCAGCTACTGGCGGAATGGGTGCGGACTTATGAATTTCCGGGGATTTCTGCACAGCCGGAGACGGCGAAGACGTTTGCGGAAGCTTTTTGCGGAGGCCAGGGCAAGCTCTACCATACGCATATGATGCTTGAGGCTTATCAGTGCCTGATGGTGCGGAAGCCTGCTGGAGTCAGGGGGAGCCTGGAGCAGGCCAAGGCTGAGCATGTTCCGGTGATTGCCGGTTTTTTGGCCGGGTTCATGAAGGATGCGTTTGGCGAAAGGCTCCGGGCGGAGGATTTTTTGAAGATTGCAGCGGAGGATGCCGCATCCGGCAATCTGTATTTGTGGACGGAAGAGCATACTCCTGTATCGATGGCCAAAATCACGCATCGTTCCGCCAGACATGCACGGATTAATGATGTATATACCCCTTCCGTCCACCGCAAGCAGGGCTATGCCAGCGCATTGGTTGCCGCCCTGTGCGGCCGGCTGCTGGACGAAGGGTTAACACCGGTGCTCTATGCGGACGGCAAAAATCCGGACTCC